>CAVRLW010000001.1:0-32496 GCA_963722145.1 uncultured Actinomycetota bacterium
AGTCGTGTACGTTTCGTATTGCATGGCGTTGCCCGTATGGTTGACCCATGGCAGTCAGAAGTCAAGAAAGTCGTCGGGCCGTTTTGGAAGCAACCATGAAGTTGCTCGAAGACTCGGGGCCCGCCGGATTTACGGTGCAAAAGCTCTCCATCGAGCGCATTGCCCGCGAGGCCGGCGTCAGCAAGACCACCATCTATAGGTGGTGGTCGAGCAAGGTTGCCGTGGTTATCGATACTTTCCTGGACAACCACGTCGCCCGTACTCCAGTGCGCCAGGATGTGCCCGCGATCGACGCGCTCCGTGAACACATGGCCTCCCTTGCGGAGGTCTACGCAGGCAATGAGGGCCGGCTCGTGGCTCAACTCATCGGGGAGTGCCAGCAGGACGAGGCAACGATGGCTGAGTTCAAGAAGCATTTCTGGTCCCCGCGAGCCCTGGTCGTTACGTCACTGGTTGAGCGGGCCATAAGCGAGGGGTCGATGCGCAAGGATCTCGACGCCCAGGTCGTTACGGAGCTGCTGTATGCCCCCGTGTACTTCCGCCTACTGTTTCAATCGGGCCCCCTTGACGCCAAGGCCACGGACTCCATCATGCAGACGGCACTTGACGGGCTTGCTGCAGCATAGCGGCCAACAGGGCGCCGCTATGCTGCACGATGGGCGATGGGCGGGTTGAGGCCACGGCGAGATCCAACTCGCGGTAGGGCCTTGGGTGTGTGCGGCTGAAAGATGCACCGCTGCGTGAACTGTCCGAGGGAGCGGTTTCCGTGCTGGCCCTTCTGGGTATCGGCCGGGGATGCCAGCATCCGAACAGCGGCGCTTGCTTCTGCGGGCAATTTTTGGCGCTCGTGCTGACTCTCGTCGTTTCCAATCAGCTCGTCAGCGTGGACGGCGATCATGCCACATTGCAGGCCAACGCGATCGGAACGCACATCATGGAGCTGGGGCATCCGTCTCGTATTGCGGTTGCGGGAGGTAGGTACCATTGCGGTCTGGCGCGCACGCCGAAACGGATGGCGTTTTCAATCCATCCCTCCGCGGTACCCGTGGTTTGCCCGGGAACCGCTGCAACACGAGGGTCTATTGCCGTCATTGTCGTTCCTCTTCTATGATTCCCTCCTCCGACGCGCCCTGCGTGCGCCGGAAGAACCCATTAGCATGTAGCGAACCTTGTGCAATACGATACGGCCCGTATATATTGGGTGAACGTTGATTTCGGGAACCAGATGCGCTCATGGCACTTTTGGCTGTCCCGTTCCGACGCCGTTCCCTTCCCGGCCCGTGGAGCCAGTCCGCCGACAGGCGATCCACAATGAAAGGAAGCATCATCGTGAGTACCGCCATCGCGCCGCCCAATGACGCGGTCATTGTCTCCTACCGCAGGACCCCGATCGGACGCGCACGCAAGGGCTCGCTTGCCGACGTGCGCCCGGAGGATCTTGCCGTGGCCGCAATCCGCGGAGCGCTCTCGGACCTGGGGCAGCTCGACTCGGTCAGGTTCGCCGACGCCTACGTGGGTTGCGCGGTCCCGCAGGGCGCGCAGGGGGACAATATAGGACGCCGAGTCGTGGTGCTTGCCGGAATGGACAACGTCCCTGCGGTCACAGTGAACCGCTTCTGCGCCTCCTCGTTGCAGGCCACCGCGATGGCCGCCCAGGCCGTGCGGGCCGGCGATGGGGACGCGTTCCTGGTTGCGGGCGTTGAATCCACCAGCTCCACACCACCCGTGGTGGAGTCCCCGCATCCCGCCTTCACGGCGGCGGCACGGCGTGCCGACGACATCTTTGAATCCGGCCAGCGGTGGGAGGACCCCCGGAATCACGGGCAGTTGCCCGACGTGTACCTCTCTATGGGCAAAACCGCCGAGTTCGTGGCACGCCAAACCGGCACCACGCGCCGCGACCAGGACGAATGGGCCTTGGAATCCCAGCTCAGGGCGGAGCGGGCTATCGAGTCCGGTTACTTCGCGCGCGAGATCGTCCCGGTGACCACGACTGCCGGCACCGTGGTGAGCACCGATGACGGCCCGCGCCCGGGCACCACCCTGGAGGCCCTTTCCGGCCTCAAGCCTGTGTTCCATGAATCCGGAACAGTCACCGCAGGAAACGCCAGCCCGCTCAACGACGGTGCCTCTGCCCTGGTGGTCATGAGTGCCCAGCGCGCGGGCGAACTGGGGTTGAAGCCGCTGGCCCGCATCCTGGGCAGTGCCGCAAGCGGACTTTCGCCGGAAATCATGGGACTGGGTCCGGTGGACTCGTCCCGCCGTCTGCTTGAGCGCCTCGGACTGTCGATCGGGGACATTGACATTGTTGAGCTGAACGAGGCCTTCGCCGCGCAGGTGGTTCCCGTGGTGCGGAAGCTTGGCGCCGATCCGGAGCGGGTCAACCCGTTTGGCGGGGCGATCGCCCTGGGCCACCCGTTCGGTGCGACCGGCGCGCGGCTGGTCGGAACCCTCGATTAATGGTCTGCAAACCAAGGATGGATCGCTCGGCCTGGCCACGCTCTGCGTGGGCGGCGGCCAAGGCATGGCGATGGTAGTGGAAAGGTTGTCGTGAACCAGCCAGCGCTCATTGCCGACCCGGCCCGCTCGATGCTGGCCGCCGACCGGAGCCTGGAAGGCCTCGGGATCCACGTGTTGCGTGCCAGCGAGGGGCGCGCGACGGCGGTCCTGACGGTCACTCCCGAGATGGCCAACGGGCACGGGATTGCCCACGGTGGATTGGTCTTCGCGTTGGCAGACACCGCGTTCGCCATGGCCGCGAACACGTTCGGCGCCGGAATCGCGACCGCCGAGGCTTCCATCTCCTACATTTCCCCGGCTCACATCGCCGACGAGCTGGTCGCCTCCGCCGAAGTGGCCTTTCATGAGGGCCGCCGGATGATTGTGGATGTGGTGGTGCGGGCGGGGGAGCGGACTGTCGCCATCTACCGCGGAACCGGCAGGGCCCTGCGCCTTACAGACTGAGGTTGACAGGGCTGCCGTATATAAGCGTCCAGACATGCGTGTGTGCCCGGACTCCGTCTTGGAGCCCGGGCACACTCGTGTTTGTACCAAAGATTGACGCGCCGGACCCCCTATTGCGGGTGGGGCGCGGCGCAGCGGAGGTGTCAGCTCTTGGAGGCCTTCGCCGCACCGGCGGTCGACAGCTTGTCGGCGATGCCCATGAGGACCGGGGAACCGGTCGCGGCGATCAGCAGGCCCTGGATCGGACGCTGTAGCTTTACCGAGACAAGTTCCTTGGCCCCCGCGAGAACTGCTTCGCGTCCCATGGCCGGGTTCTTGTGGCACCTCACCGGCACGTTGAAGATCAGGCGGCGCAGACATGAGTTGTCGTGGTCACACCACACAATCTCATCCTGTCGTCCCTGGAGGACCTTGTTGGGGAATTCCGGATCGGCCAGCATCTGCCGGGCCAGCATGATTCCGTCCGCGAACCCGGCGGTGATGGCGTCTGCACACTGTTGCGGGTCATAGGTGCTGCTGAGAAGCAACGGAACCTCGGGCATGGCGGCGCGGAATGCTTGTGGCTCTCCGTGGTTCAGGATTGCGCCCGATTCGGAGGTGACGTTGTTGTCCATCGACTCGTAGTTAGCATCGCTCAGGGCGATATATCCAACCCCTTCCTTCTCAATGATCGCGGCGACCTCAGCGAACCCTTCGGGGCCCTGGCCATCGGGAAGATGGTCGTTGGTGCTTATCCTCAGGCCCACCGGATAGTCGGTTCCGACCTCGGCGCGAATCGCCCGAATCGTGTCGACGAGGATGCGGGCGCGGTTTTCGGCGCTGCCGCCGTATTCATCAGTCCTCCAGTTGGTGCGCGGTGAGAGGAAGGAGGAATAGAGGTAGCGCATGTGTGCGCCCAGCTCGATGCCGTCGAAGCCGGCCGCCTTGGCACGGCGCACCGCGGCGACGGTCTGTTCCTGGACCTCAAGGATTTCCTCCTTGGTGATCTCCTCCGGCGTCGGGTTCGTTCTGCCGCCGGGAATGTAGAAACCGTGCGGCAGGCGGGGTGCGGCCATGCGGACGGGCTTCGGGCTTGCAGCCCTTGTGGGCCGGCCCTCGCCCGGCACGCCCATGGCGCCGAAAGCTGGGGAAGATCTGGGCGAAGATGGGTACTTCGTGCTCGTGCACGGCATCGACCATGCGCCGTGAGGCCCGGAATGAAATCGTCACGGTCAAAGCGCATCAGGGGCTGGAACGGTGCTTCCTGGTTCCCGCGCTCGGTGGCCACGGCGCCACCGATGATCAGCAGCCCTGCGCCGCCGCGTGCCCGAGTGGTGAGGAACGCGATTGTCTGGTCGCTGGGGTGGCCGTCCTTCGTGGGCTGGAGCACTGCCATGGGGCTGAGCACATAGCGGTTCTTGATGGTCAGGCCGTCGATTTTCCAGGGGCTGGAAAGCACCTCGGCGACGGTAGCGGTCTCGGGGGACATTTTTTCTCCTTGGATTATTGCAGTGAAACCAGGATGAAATGAGTTCGATCCGTATCGTATCGTGTTGATGCGTGTTGCATATGGCGGACCGCTGATTGTCGCAATCGGAGCAGCCGGAGTGCCGGCAACCCGTCATCAGCACCAGAACTCAGAACCTGTCGCGGACGTGACGTTCCCTGCCGTAGAGCGAAACCACGGCAAGGATGATGATCCCGAAAATGATGCGGCTCTGCGCCTCGGAGAGTCCGTTGCTCACGATGATCGTGGACAAAAGGGTGAGGGTGAGTGCGCCGAGCAGCGTCCGGGTGTAGCTGCCGCGGATCGAGCCAAAGATGGTGCCTCCAACGAGGACGGCGGCCAGGCCCGAGAACAGATATGGCTCCCCGATGGTTTGCGACCATCCCGAGCCGTAGGAGGCAATGAAGATGCCGGCGATCCCGGCCAGGGCGCCCGAGGCGGCAAAGACCAGGGTCCACACGGCGGAGGTGCGAATCCTCGTCAGCCGGGCGGCCCGGAAATTGACTCCCGTAGCATGGAAGCGACGTCCGGCCGCGGTGCGGTTGAGGAAAATCCACATGCCCACCCCGCAGAGGAGCACGATCAGGATGATCGGCGGGAACGGCATGCCGAAGGTGGTTCCCCGCAGACTCGCTAAAGAACGCAGCGCCTGCGGCGGGGCTGAGGAATAGTCGCCGTCGGCGAGGAAGAGCGTCGCGCCCGTCAGAGCCGCGCCGGTGCCCAACGTGACGACCAGTGGCTGGACCGCGAAGCGGTGGCAGATCCAGCCGATCAGGGCACCGATGCCGCCGCAGACCAGGACCGTGATCAGCACGGCGACAACCGCCGGGACCGCGAGCTTGCCCGCGACGTTCGCCGCCATAAAGGCGCCGAAGAGGATGTAACCTGGCGCCGCCAGGTCCAGTCCGCCCAGGATCACCACGAGCGTCTGGCCCATGGCCGCCAGGGCCAACAGGGAAGTGATGACCAGGATCGAGGTGACGGACCTGGGGTTTGCGATGGCGGGGATGGTAATGACCAGCCAGGCCGCCAGGGCCAGGACAACGAGGACCTGCAGGGCAGGCACCTCGAAGACCCATGCCTTGAACGTGGTCCAGGGCCTGGGAAATCCGGACCTCGGGTGTTTCTGCGGGGGACAGTGTGTCACTGGTCATGATGCGTTCCTCTTCAAGCGGGGTGCCAGCAGCGTCGCGCCAAGCACGACGCCGACGACGAGGACGGCGCCGTAGGCGAATTGGATGAGGCTGGGGGCCACGCCCGAGGCGGTGAGCAATTGCTGCAGCAGATAAATGGAGACCGCTCCGAAGAGTGCGCCCAACAGGCCACCGCGGCCGCCGGCCAGGCTGGTTCCGCCCAGGACGGCGGCGGCGAGCCCCAGCAGGGCATAGGTGGAGGCGAGCGAGGACTGGGATGACTGCACAATGGCGGTCAACGCGATTCCGGCGATCCCGGCAAACAGCCCGCCGAGGGTGTAGGCCAGGATCCGGATCACCTTGACGTTGACCCCGGAACCGTAGGCGGAGACATCACTCTCGCCGGTGGCCAGAAGATTGCTGACAAAGGCCGTGCGGCGCAGGGCGAACCAGATGAGCCCGGCGGCGCCGATTGTCAGGAGAGCGCCGGGGAGAATGCCGATGCCTCCGGCGAACACTTCGGTCCAGTTGTCCGGGGCAGCCACCGGGTTCTGGGCGATGCTCAGCGACAGGCCCACGAGCAGGAACAGCATCCCGGTGGTGGCGACCACCGGGTGCAGGCGCACCACAGCGACCAGGATTCCGTTCAGGGCACCGATCCCGGCGGCGACGGCCAGGATGATGGGAGCTGCCAGCTGCCAGTTGCCCAGCCCCGCGGGGATGAGGATGGCGACGAAGAAGCAGTTGATGAACGTGGCCAGGGGGCCGACCGAGATGTCGATGCCGCCGGCCAAGATCGAGGGCGTGGAGGCGAATCCCACCAGCACGAACGGCGCCAGCGTGGCCAGGGTACCGGGCAGGCGCGCGGGGGAGAGGAAGGACGGTGAGACGAAAAGGTTCAGCACCAGCAGCACCAGCGCGAGCAGCAAGGCAAAGGCGAAGGGCCAGCGCTGGAACAGGGTCAGGACGCGGTTCATGTGAGGACCTCTGATTTCTGGCCGAAGTAGGCGGCGACGACGGATTCGGTGGACAGCTGTGTGTGGGGGATCTGGGCAAATACCGCTTGGTCGCGGAAGACCAGGACGCGGTCCGCGAGGTCCACGAGCTCGTCCACCTCGCTGGAGAGGACCACGATGCTCATTCCTTCGGCGCTGAGCCGGTGCAGGATTGCGTAGATCTCCCGCTTGGTCCCGATGTCAACCCCTCGGGTGGGGTCATTGAGCAGCAGGACCTTGGGGTCGGTGGCAAGCCAGCGGGCCAGCAGCACCTTCTGCTGGTTGCCGCCGGACAGGGTGGAGATGGCATCGTGCGGCGGCACCGAAGCGCAGGGACAGCAAGTGGGCGAAGGCCTCGAACCGGCGGGCAGTGCTGCGGGTGTCCAGCAGCCCGCCGCGGCGGTCCTTGGCCAGGGTCGGGAGCGCGAAGTTTTCGCGGATCGACATGGACTCGAACAGCGACTCTCCGCGACGTTCGCGCGGCAGGTAGGCCACGCCCAGGACATCCCCGTTGCGCTCGGTAAGCTCTGCGGCGCCCTCGGGGAGGAGGCGCACGACGCTGCCGGGCCCACCCGCCACACCGGCCAGGCGCTTGATGAACTGGTCCTGGCCGTGGCCCTCGAGCCCCGCGAGGCCCACGATCTCGCCAGCGCGCAGCTCGAAGTCGATGGGTGCCGAGGCCGGTGTCAGGCGGACGGCCGCCCCCTGAAGGACGGCGTCCCCGGGAACATGCGGTTGCCGCCGGGTGTCGTCATGGCCGGAGTTTCCGGTCATGTCCGCGATCAAGCGGTTGATGGACAGACCCGACCTCTCCACGGTGGAAACGCTGCGCCCGGACCGCAGGACGGTTACCCGGTCCGAGATCTCCGCGACCTCGTCCATGCGGTGCGAGATGAACAGGATGGCAGTGCCCTCGGCCGTGAGCCGGCGCATCTCGACGAAGAGCCGGTCGCGGGAGCTGACGTCCAGGGAGGCCGTCGACTCGTCGAGGATGAGCACCTTGGGGTTGCGCACGAGTGCGCGGGCAATGCAGAGGGACTGCCGCTCGGAGAGCGAGAGCTTGCCGGCGGGAAGATCCAGCGGAATCTCGCCTGCGATCCGTGTCAGGACGTCTTGGGCTATTGATCGCTGCTCGGCGCGGCCCAGCCGGCGACGAAACACTCCGTGGGACCCGAGCCAGACGTTCTCGAGGACCGATTGGCTCCCCGCGGTGAGGACTTCCTGGAACACCGTCGCAATCCCCAGGTCCATGGCAGTTCGGGGCGATCGGCTGGTTACGGGGACGCCGTCCAATGTGACGGTGCCGGAATCGGGACGGTGGACGCCTCCCATGATCTTGACGAGAGTGCTCTTTCCGGAGCCGTTTTCGCCCAGGAGCGTGTGGATTTCGCCCGGCCGGAGGTGGAGTTCGCCGTCGATGAGGGCGCGGGTGGCACCGAAGCGCTTGCCCACCCCGGCGAGCACCAGGCCGGATGGTTGGTTGTTCACGGCGGATCTCCTTGGCAATAAAATGTGGCGTGGGTCATATTCGAAACTAGACGAATCGTACAGCATGTGCCACTCTAATGCCGATACGCAACGAAGCGTTTCAGTCGGCAGGGAGATAAAACCATGAAGAAGATGACCTATTTCCCCCGTTTTACAATGGTGGGCGCCGCGGTGCTGGGGGCCGGCACCCTCGTTCTGACGGGCTGTTCTGCATCGGCTCCAGCGGCCCCGGGCTCCTCCGGAGGGGACGCACCCGGCCCGGCGTCGTCGGCGGCCGCCGGGACCTGCGGGTCGCTGCCGACGGGTACGGCGAACGATCCGAACGGCATGCTGGCCGGTTTCTCCAAGGAGATCGCCGAGGGCTACAACCTCTACCCCTACGAGATCCGGAAGTCGGCATGGGCCGACTACAAGTCGAAGAAGACTGACGGTTTCACGGCCGCGATCGTGGGCATGCCACCTGCCAGCCCCTTCATCGCCTCCATGTCGGAGGCGATCCGCACGAGCCTGAAGGCCAATGGTGTCAAGATCGTCGGCGACTTCGCCCCGGATGACCCGTCGAATGTGCCCCTGCAGCTCCAGCAGTTCAACGAAGCGCTCTCGCTCAAGCCGGACGTGATCATCTACACCGCCATCGCACCGGAGCCTTCCGTGGACCTGGCCAAGGCCGCCCATGACGCCGGCATCCCGCTGGTCGCCGCCCAAATTCCGATCGATTCCGAATACGCCGTCAGCGTCACGAGGAATACCCCGCTCGCCGTCGCCCAGGTCACCGCCGGAACGGTGGGAGCAATCGGGGGCAAGGGCACCGTCCTGCGCGTCGAGGGCATCCCGGGGATCCCTGCCTCGACCTTCGCGAACCTGGGCATCGATGCCGTCCTGGAAAACTGCCCGGAGGTCAAGGTCGCCGGGTCGGTCACCGGCTTCTTCCAGCCGGCAAAGGCCCAGGCGGAGGTCCAGAAGTTCCTTGCGACCAACCCTGCCGGGGTTGACGCCGTTCTTCAGGCCGGAACGATGGGCGTAGGCATCCGCAACGCCTTTGAGGAATCGGGCATGGACGTGCCGCCGATCGCGGACGACGGATCGAGCCACGGCTTCTCCTCCTGGGCGCTGGCAAACCCGGACTACCCGTTCTTCGGCACCACGACCCCGTCCGTGCGCACCGGTGAGGCAGTGGTCGACGTGGCGCTGCGCATCCTGAAGGGCGAGGGCCCGAAGATCAACCAGATCGTTGAACCCTCGGTGATCGTCTCCCGGGAGAACCTCGCCAAGGTCGCGGACCCCTCGTGGGACCACAATGACCTGACCGACCTGGCCGGCGCCCCGGAGGACTACCTGCCCACCGATCGCCTCAATGAGTTCTTCTCACAGCCCGGCGCATAGGGATGGCGCGAGCCTTGAACACGAGGGATGAATCCGCCACGCGGTCTGCCGACAGGTCGAGCTCCGAACGCCTGACGCCCAGGCACTGGATCTACTTCACCCTGATCACGCTCGTACTGTTGTCCGATGGCATGGACGTCACGATCGTCAGCCATGTCTTTCCCACGCTCATCAAGAGCTGGGGCGTCTCGGTCGGGGGCGGCATCGCGTTCGTGGTCGCCGTGGGCTTCCTGGCCATGGGCCTTGGCGCCGTCGTCGCCGGCGGCCTGTCTGATAGGTGGGGACGAAAGTCCGTCCTCATCGGCAGCGTGGTCGTCTTCGGCGGGGCCACCGCCCTGGGGGGAACATCTGGCGACTTCACGGCATTCGCCGCCTGGCGGATCCTGGCCTGCCTGGGGATGGGCGCCGCGATGGCGTCCGGAAACACCCTGCTGGCGGACCTGATCCCCGAACGACGGCGCGCGGCATTGCTCGCGACGGCCTACGCCGGGGTGGGCCTGGGGACAACGGTCGGCGCAGCTCTGCGCCGGCACCTTGCTCCCGACGCGGGGTGGCGGCGTGCTCCTCGTGGTGGCAGGCCTGATCCCGTTGGCGGTGATCGCTGTGCTTGCCGTCGTGGTCCCCGAATCCCCGCATTCCTCTCGGCCGAGGCGCTGGGCGGACAGCGCCGTGTCGCCCGGCCGGCCGGGGAGCGGAATCGTCTGGTCCCGGTTCAAAGGTTCGTACTTCGGGTTCCGAGGCGTCCGTGGGGACCATCCTGTCGCGGCCACTGGCCCCCACGACGGTCCTGCTGTGGCTTTTCGGCTTCTTCTCCCTGGGCACCCAATTGCTGATCGCCCAGTACCTGCCGACCTTGCTGCAGCTTCCGGTACCCGGGCTCAACACCGTGCAGAGCAGCACCATCGTCGGTGTCTACGGATTGGCGAGTGTCTTGGGAGGGGTGGTAGTTGGCGCCATCCTGGCCCGGGTGTCACGTTTTCTGGTCATCGGGATTGTCCTCGGGTTGGCTGCCGTCGTGTCGGTCGTGGTTTACCTCCTGCCTGATCCGGGATTCGGTTCCCTGATCGTCGTGTTGGGGATCACCGGGTTCATTCTGCCAACCGCCTTCGGCCCCACACGGAGTGTCCTTGCCGCCATGGCCTACCCGGCCAACATACGCGGCGCGGGAATCGGCGTGGCGGAATTCGGTGGGCGGTGGGAGCAGCTGCCGGCGGCGTTGCCGGTGGCACGCTCATCGGCGCCGGAATGGGACTCTCGGGCCTGTTCCTTATTCTGCTGTTGCCCATCGGCGTGCTTCTTGGTTCGTTGACGGGGCTTCGCCTGCAGTCACGGCGGACCCAGGTGCCGGAGCAAGCGGAGGTCGGTTCAGCTGGCCCCGTGACTGCGGAAGGGACCCCGGCACGAGCGGCCGCCATGGATTGAGCACACCCATCACCGGGGCTTGAGCCCCGGAGGCTTCTTCCACCGGTGGAAGTCGAATCGACATCCACCGGTGGAAGAACCTGCATTTGGCCTGCACCGTGACGAGTGGTCACCGGCCCGGAAATGCCCCTGAGGACAATATCCTGCGCCGCCCTGTTCAGTGCAGGCCCGGCCCGGAACCGACTGCCGGTGGGCAAAGCATAGCGAGCGGTGACACACCATCGTGTCGCCTCTTTTGCGGCCGCGTAGTCGGCCCGCGAGATTGCCTCGGAATGGATACCGGACGTAGCGCCTTGCTTTCTTACAATGACAAAAATATTCTCGGCTCCACAAAGTCCTGAGGAGCTTAACCTTGTTTTTTGCACATTCGGCGCCACTGCAACGCCTTGAACCTTTCGTCCCCTTACTCATGCGACTCGCGATCGGTGCCACACTGATTTCCCACGGATTCCAGTTCGCACCGGCGAAGTTCGCCGCGATTGTGGAAGGCGCGTGGGGACTGCCATTTCCTCTCCTGATCGGCTGGTACGTGACGCTTCTGATGTTCGTCGGCGGGAGCTTCATCGCGTTGGGTCTGCTCACCAGGCTGGTGACGATTCCGGTGGTCGTACATATTTTCCTCGCGATCTTCATGGTTGAGATCATTAGGGGGTTCGCGCCCGCGGAAAGCGGCGGCATGCAGGTACCTGTTTTGTTGATCGCGGGCTTGTTTGTTCTCCTTGTGACAGGTCCGGGGCCGGTTTCCGTGGATCGTTTGCTTGGCTGGGATGGCGGATGGGCGCGGAAGAGCAACCCGGATTCGCAAAGGGTTGCGTCGATGAGCTGACTGAACCGTTTGAGAAACGGTTCCGAGGGCCTTTCCACCCGGTGGATGTCACTTCGACAACTACGTGCGAAGGGGCCCTCGCCCGTTGACGGGCTTCACCGCGACCATGGGGAATGGATCCTCGGATACCAGGAAGCAGATAGGCCGCTGGGCGGGAAGGCGGCCCGCGCTCGACGGATCGGTACCCGGGGTCGGGTATCTTCGGCGGCACCGTCTGCCACACGCAAAGAAGCCCCTTGGAACACCGAACCAGCAAAGCTGTTCAGTGTTCCAAGGGGCTTTCCAATGCCGGCAGAGGCCGGGCAGGCTTAGGCGCTGACGCGTCCGCGCAGGAATTCGGAGTCAGGGGAATCGGTGACGGGCAGTCCAGAGGCTTCCAGGCTTGCGCGCAGCTGTTTCATGAATCGGTCCGGAAGCCTGACTGCCGGCGCGCGCAGGGCGCCGCCGTTGAAGCCGGAGAGCCACTCCTGGTACTTCCACTGGGTGCGGTTGATGGAGCTGGTGCCCGGGGTGGAAGTGGACGATACAGCCATATTCGCGGCGCGCGCCGGCTGGACCTCCCAGTAGCTCTTCATGGCTTCTTCCCACTTGCCGGTCCTGCTTCATGAAGCGGTCGGGAAGTCTTGACTGCCGGCGGGCGCAGGGCGCCGCCGTTGAAGCCGGAGAGCCACTCCTGGTACTTCCACTGGGTGCGGTTGATGGAGCTGGTGCCCGGGGTGGAAGTGGACGATACAGCCATATTGGCGGCCCGGGCCGGCTGGACCTCCCAGTAGCGCTTCATGGCTTCTTCCCACTTGCCGGTGCGCGCCAGCTCGAAGGCCTTGGGGTAGTAGTCGCCCATCCAGTTCGTGTTCGCGGTGCCGGAGAACTGGACGTCCAAGACCGACATGAGGGGGATTATTTCGGCCTCGATGGGGCAGGAGATCACTACTTCATCGCGGAAGTGGTGGTACATCTCCATGACTCCGGGGATGCCCGGGTAGCCCTGTTCGGCCTTGATGGCGACGATGCTCGGCATCGCGTCAAGGACGCGGCGCACGAAGTCCACGCTCATGCCTGCGGGGTGGATGCGCTCGAAGCCCCAGGCCGGCAGCGGGAACAGCATGGTGGCCAGGTCGGTTTCGTCGGTGAAACGCTTGGTGTAGTCAAACACCTCGTCGTAGGAGGTCGGCCAGAACGATGAAGGGTAGGCCAGCAGCGCGCGGTCGGCGCCGGCCTTGGTAGCCAGGTTTGCCGCGTGGATGTTCTCTTCCAGGGTGCCGAAGATGGCGTGGAAGAAGAGTGCGAAGTCCGGGCCGGCTGCTTCGCGGGCGACGGCCGTGATCCGGGCGTTCTCCTCCGGGGTGACATTGGCTTCGGCGATCAGCAGGGAACCCTTGTAGCCACGTTCCTTGAGCAGGAGGATGTCGTGGCGGATCGCATTTTCGTTGATGCCAGAGAAGTCCGGGGTGAAGGATGGGTGCGTCACCGCGACGGTGCCGACGAAGTTCTCCCGGGCCCAGGAACGGGCTTCGGATTTGGTGTAGTCCACCATGTTGTTCTCCTTATTTGTCAGTGGGGTCTATTTGCGGCTGGTGACGATGCCGACGGGCAGGACGGTGCCGATGCCCTCGGCGCGGGCGCGGTCCACGAGCATCTCGGCAACCACGATGTCCTGCAGGCCGGAACCTGTTGACTTGTAGATCCGGATCCCTTGCTCTGCGTCGATCTTGGTTTCACCGGTCAGGACGTCATTGAGTGTGACGACGAGCGAATCGACATCGACGCCGTGTGCCCGGGCCGCGATCATGTCCCCGCTGCCGTGCACGACCTCGTCACGGGTATCCACCACGACCACCGCGGCGCGGGCGATCAGCTCCGCGGGCAGCTCGCGCTGGGCGGGGGTGGTTGAACCGATCGAGACCACCGCGGCGTTCGGGCCGACCCATTCGGCCAGCAGCGTCGGGGATTCATCGCGGGAGCGTGCAGCGCACAGGATGAGATCCGCGCCTTCCGCGGCCTCGCGGGCCGAGCCGACAGCACGTGCGGGTGCGCCGAACGCGCCGTCGAACTCGCGCGCAAAGGCGTCGCGGTTGGCAGGGGTCGGGCTGAACACGCGGATGTCGGCGAACTCCAACAGGTGGGAAAATGCCGTCAGGTGGGAACGGGCCTCAAAGCCGGAGCCGATCACTCCTACGATCAGCGGCCGTTGCGGCACGATCGTGGAGGTGCCCACCGCAGTGGTCGCGGCGGTGCGCAGGCCGGTGACGCGGTTTCCGTCAACCAGCGCCACCAAATCTGCGGTGTCCTTGTCGAAGAGTGAAATCAAGTAGCTGACGCGCAGGCCGTCCGCGAAGGACCCGGCGATTGACTTTGCGCCGAACAGCTGGCCGCTGGGCGGTACCGAGGGCATGATCCGCAACCATTCCCGAGGTGTCTGGGCGAAGATCCGCCCCGGGGTTCCGGCCTCGTCGCCGGGGGCCTTGTAGGCGGTGCGGATGGCTTCGATCGCCCCGGCCCAGTCCGAAAGGCTGGCCACGTCGGCGTCGGTGAGAAAGAGCGGAAGTTTGGTCGGCAACTCGCCATTGGTGCTCACAGGGCACTCCTTGGATGTCGGGCAGCCGGTCCACGGGCTGCGGGCGTGGGTGGATTCATTGAGTAGACCCAAATAGTATCCGATACGAATCGTATCCTATATAGTCGTGACAGAGAACACGTCTCCAGGAAAAGGATCCCACCCATGGCAATCGCAACCGTCAACCCGACCACCGGTTCGACCGAAATGATCATTGAGCCGCACTCGGCCGAGGAAGTCCAGGAGCGCATCGCGGAAGCCGCCGAAGCGGCGCGCCTGCTGCGCGGCACCACGTTCGCCCAGCGAGCGCAGTGGATGCTCGCCGCGGCGGATATCCTGGAGGACCAGGCCGAGGGCCTGGGCGAATTGATCACCGTCGAGATGGGCAAGCCGATTGCGCAATCGGTCGCCGAGGTGCACAAGTGCGTCAAGGCCATGCGCTTCTACGCCGCGAATGCCGAGGGTTTCCTGGCCGATGCCCCGCTGGCGGACCCGTCGATTGTCGGTGCCAGCCGAGCGTGGACGCGCTACGAACCGCTGGGCACCGTCCTGGCGGTCATGCCGTGGAACTACCCGCTCTGGCAGGTCATCCGCTTTGCCGCCCCGGCGCTCATGGCCGGCAACTCCGGGCTGCTCAAGCATGCCTCGAACGTGCCCCAGGCCGCGCTGTTCCTTGACACCCTCTTCGAGCGGGCGGGCTTCCCGGTCGGTTCTTTCCGCACGCTGCTGATCGGCGGCTCCGAGGTGGGCGCTGTTCTGGCCGATCCGCGCGTCAAAGCGGTGACCTTGACGGGTTCCGAGCCGGCGGGGCGCTCGGTGGCCTCCATTGCCGCTGACCACGTGAAGAAGTCGGTGCTGGAACTGGGCGGGTCGGACCCGTTCATTGTCATGCCCTCGGCGGACGTCGCCGCCGCTGCCGCGACAGCCGTGCGTGCGCGGATCAGCAACAATGGCCAGTCCTGCATTGCCGGCAAGCGCTTCATCGTGCACACCGACGTCTATGACTCGTTCGCCGCCGAATTCGTGAAGCTGATGTCGGAGCTTTCCGTCGGGGACCCGCTGGACCCCGCGACCCAGGTGGGGCCGCTGGCCACCGCGTCCGGACGCGACGAGCTGGCCGAGCTGGTTGAGGACGCCCGCGCCCTGGGCGCCCAGGTGCTGACCGGCGGCACGATTCCCGAGGGCCCAGGCTTCTTCTATGCCCCCACGGTGCTCGCCGGGCTCAGTGAAGAGATGCGGATCATCCAGGAGGAGACCTTCGGGCCCGTCGCGTCGCTGTACCGTGCGGCGGACCGCGAAGATGCCCTGCGGATCGCCAACCAGACCACCTTCGGTCTTTCCAGTGCGGTCTGGACCAACGACGCCGAGGAAGAGGAATGGTTCACGGCCAACCTCGACGCCGGCGCGGTGTTCATCAACGGCATGACGGTCTCCTACCAGGAGCTGCCGTTCGGCGGGATCAAGCGATCCGGGTTCGGGCGTGAGCTCGCCGCAGTCGGCATCCGGGAATTCTGCAACCTCAAGACCGTTTGGAAGGCCTGAGCCGCAGGCGCGACGCGAAATCGAGCCCTATTGGTTCCTTGTGCGGGCAAGTGATGGGTGTTACATTATATTCGAAACGATACGTACTGAACTTGAAGGAGTAAGATGGCAAACATCGTCAATGTCGACGTGGTAGTGATCGGGGGAGGGCCCGTGGGGGTCACTGCGCTGGCGTTGCTGGGCCGCGCAGGCCTGAGCGCCGTCGGCGTCGAACGCGAAGTCCAGGTTTGGCCCACCGCGCGTGCCGTGCACTTCGATGGCGAGACCTTCCGCACGCTCCAGTCGCTGGGGGTGGCCGAGCGCTTTGCCGAGGCCACGTTGCCGATGGCCTCGTTTCACATCGAGAACGAGGAGCGCGAAGTCCTGGTGTCCGTGCCGACCGGTCAGCTCGGCACCCAGGGTTGGCACGATGACCTCACCTTCCACCAGCCGGACATCGAAGTCCTGCTTCAGGAGGTCGTCGAGGAACTTCCCGGCGTCGAGCTTCGCCGCGGCACCACCGTGCTCTCGGTGCGCAATGTCGGAGCAGGGCGTCGAGGTCGCGGTGCGTGACGCGGACGGCGCAGGAACTCCCTCATCCGCGCCCGCTGGGCCATCGCGGCGGACGGGGCACGCTCGCAGAGCCGCCAGGCGCTGGGTATCGAGTGCGAGCAGCTGGGCGAGGATGCGCAGTGGCTGGTCGCGGACGGGATCCTGGAAGAAGGCCCGGGCCTGTCTTCCGACATGATCTTCCTGGGCCACCACACGCGGCCCGCCCTGTGGATCCGCCTCCCCGGCAAGCGGGTGCGGATGGAGTTCATGTTGATGCCGGGGGACGACCCCGAGGAAATTGCGACTCCCGCGGGCGTGGAACGGATCAGCCATGGCGTGCTGCCGGCAGACAAGTTCACTGCAGACCGGCTGGCGATATATACGTTCCGGGGCCGCATCGCGCGGCAGTGGCGCGCCGGGAACATCTTCCTGGCCGGGGACGCAGCCCACCAGGCCCCGCCGCTATTTGGGCAGGGCCTGTGCGCCGGAATGCGCGATGTGGCCAACCTGGTGTGGAAGCTCGACGCCGTCAAGCGCGGTGCGGCCGACGACAGCCTCCTTGACACCTACGAGAGCGAGCGCATGCCGCACGCACGGTTCTGGGTCGAGCAGGCAACCCGTGCCGCGGGCTTCATGCAAACCACCGACGCCGAGGTCGCGAAGCAGCGTGACGCCTTCATCCGGGCGAACCCCGCGGCATCGGCACCGGTCTCACCCGCGCTGGGCCCGGGCCTGCACGAAGGCGGCACCGACGAACGTGCCGGCCGGCTCGGCATGCAGCCGATCCTCTCCGACGGGGTGCGCCTGGATGACATGGTGGGAAGCCGTTTCCTCGTGGCAACAACCCGCGAGCTCTACGCCGCCATCCCGGCCCCGCTGCGGGAACAACTCGAGGAACATGCCGACGTCGTGGTCCTGTTCGATCCGGCCAAGGTCGGCCAGATCCTTGCAGCCGCCGGCGCCCAGGCCGTCGTCGTTCGCCCGGACCGCTACATCCTGGGCCTCGGCGACACACCCGAGGCCCTGGAGCGCCTCATCCGCAGCATTCCGCAGGTCGGCCGCAACGTGCCGGCACACATCTAAACCCACATCCGCGTCTAACAGACAGAACACAGGAGACCATCATGGCATTCAGCCCGATCACACACCTGAGGCATTTCGACATCGCGGTGCCCGACTACCAGAAGCAGGTCGAGTTCTACAAGAACCACTGGGGACTCACCGAAATGGAGAACGACGGCGGCGTGACCTACTTCGCCGCCGAGGGCTCCCCGGAACAGTATTCGGTCCGCGTGCGCAAGGCCGAGGAGAAGCGCCTTGACATGGTCGCGTTCGGCGCGGCGGACAAGGCCTCGGTAGACCAACTCGCCTCGGACCTCATTGCCAAGGGCGTGAAACTCATTGGCGAACCCGATGACGTCCAGACCCTCGGCGGGGGATACGGCTTCCGCTTCTTCGACCTGGAGGGACGCACCATCGAGGTCTCCTCCGACGTCGAGGTGCGCAAGCACCGCAAGATCGAGGAACGCGAGGCCATCCCGGTGCGGCTCTCCCACGTGGTGCTCAACTCCCCGGAACCGGAAAAGATGCGCGCCTGGTACGAGCAGCATCTGGGCTTCCGTCTCTCCGACACCCTGAACCACCCGCACATGGGCGACCTCTTCTACTTCATGCGCTGCAATGCGCAGCACCACTCCATAGCGATCTCCCGCGGCCCGCATGCCTCGTTGCAGCACGCGTCCTTCGAGCTGCGCGGCATCGACGAGTACATGCGCGGCAGCGGCAAGCTGCTGCGTTCGGGGTTCAAGAAGATCTGGGGCCCTGGCCGCCATAAGGCCGGGGACAACACCTTCACCTATTTCCACGATCCCAACGGGAACACCATGGAGTACACCACCGAGCTGGATTCGGTGGATGAGGATACGTGGCATCCAAGCATCTTTGACACGCGCGACCCCGAGACCTCCGACCAATGGGGAACCGGCGGCGACATGGACGAATTTATCGCCCGCGAAATGTTCAACGACCGCGACAAGGGCCTGTTCGTCCCGCCTCCGGTATAGCGGCACCAGACGATGACAAATGGAGGATTCATGGAAGAAGCACGCGTGAACGGATTCATGCTGGGCACTTTCGAGGACGGCGGGGAGCAATTTCCCGGGGCCGTCTTCGGGGACACCGTCGTTGACCTGCGCACGGTGGTGCCGGGCATTAATCGGATCGGGGACCTGTTCGCCGAGTGGGACGCGCACCTGGATACGCTCGAGTCCATCGACCCGGCAGCGGCGGGCGCACGCCCGCTCGAGGAGCTGAAAGTGCTGCCGCCGGTGCAGCCGGTGGGCACCATCATCGCCGCGGGGGCGAACTACCGTGAGCACGTCCTGCAGATGAGCGTGGCCCACAAGCTCGGCAAGGAAGGCGCCGATGCGGCGCAACTGGCCGCCGACGCCGCAGCCGAAATCGATGAGCGCGGCCGCTCGGGCGACCCCTACGTCTGGACCGGGATCCCCTCGGCGGTCTGCGGCGCCTACGACGACGTGCAGTTGCCGGATGTCGGCGGCAACGTCGACTGGGAACTGGAACTTGGCGTGGTCATCGGCCGCAGGGCGCACCGGGTCTCGGCCGAAGACGCTTTCGACTACGTGGCCGGGTATACGATCGTCAACGACATCACGGCGCGCACGCTCGTACCGCGCAACGACATCGCGATGATGGGCACCGACTGGTTCCGGGCGAAGAACCAGCCGACGTTCTTCCCCACCGGCCCCTACGTGGTGCCGAAGCGGTTCGTCCCGGACCCGGCGAAGCTGCGGATCCGCTTGAGCCTCAACGGCACGCTGATGCAGGATGCCCTGGCCGATGACCTGCTCTTCGACATCCCGAGCCTGATCGCCTACGCCTCCTCGATGGCCGTGCTGCTGCCCGGGGATGTCCTCATCACCGGTTCGCCGGCGGGCAACGGTTCGCATTGGGGCCGTTTCCTGAGGGACGGCGACGTGATGGAGGCGGAAATCTCTGGTCTCGGCATCCAGCGTTCAACGGTCCGTGGGCCCAGCGGGCAGTTGCCTCCCTGGTATGTGGATCGCCCGGTCGCCGGTCGCCGCGGCCGGCGGGGCCGCCTCGTGATCCTGCGCCAAAGCCACTTCGTTCCGCCGGTGTCCTATCTGCTGGCGGCCGAGCTGGGATTCCTGCGAGACGTTGAGGTGGTGCCCACCCGGACCCCCTCGAGCGCGGAGCAGCTGCGGGCACTGCTCGCCGGGGAGCAGGACATGGTGGTCACGGCAATCGACAACCTGTTCGAATGGACCCGGGCAGGGGCCGACCTGCGCCTGGTTGCCCAGGTCGAGGCAGACCACGCCGCTGGGCATCCATGCCCGCGGCGACGTGGAATCCCTCGCGGACCTGGCCGGGTGCCGGTTCGCGGTGGACGCCCCCGACAACGGTTTCGCGCTCATCGCCAAGCGCCTGCTGCGGGACGCCGGCGTCGAGGTCGACTACGTGGTGGTCGGTGGCGTGCGCGAACGCCTGGACGCGCTGCTCGGCGGCCAAGTGGACGCGACCCTGCTCGGGCCGCCGTTCGACAAACTGGCCGAAAAGGCCGGGTTCGCCGCGCGTGGTGGATGTCAATGCCCTGCTGCCGGAACTGCCGGGCCAAGGCCTGGTGGTCCGCGCCGAGCTTCTCGATTCCGAGGAGCTGGAAGGCTACCTGCGCGCACTGGTGCGCGGGGTGGAGGCCGGAGAGTCGATGGCCGAGGCGCAGGGCATCGAGTTGCTTGAACGCTGCGGTTACCAAGCCGCGGCCGCGAGCGCCTGGGGCACGCGCGCCCGCACGCTTGCGGTGGATCACTGCGGACTGGAGCTGCTGACCGAGATCCGCCGAAGCCTGGGCATGCTTCCGCCGGGCATCGGTCTGGAGGAGCTCTGCGACGCCGAACCGCTCCTGAGGGCCACACGGTCCGCCACTATCGGTAACTGAGCGTCACCCCCACGAAGTTGCCTATTGCAACCCCGTCAACCCAATGCGATACTGTACGTATCGTATGTGAGACCTAAAGGAGCAACCATGAAACTGGGACGAATAGCAGTGCCCACGCCCGACGGCGAACAGATTCGACTCGTCGCGGCCCAGCCGGAGCAGGGCCGGGTTATTGACCTTGCCCGCGCCTATGCCCTGACGCTGCAACGCAAGGCCGCCGAGCCCGATCGCGCCCGGGCACTCGCCCTGGCGGTGCTTCCCGGAAGCCTGGCAGCGGGAATCGGCGGAGGCTCCATCTTCCTGGACGCCGCACACGATGCGCTTGCCGCGGCCGACGACGCTTCGCTTGCCATCGACGAGGTCTCGTGGCGCGCGGCGGTCGACGCCCCGGTCATTCGCGACGGGCTGACCTTCGAGCAGCACATCCAGAACTTCCACCGCATTGTTGCCAAGGCCCAGCCGGCACGCTCGATCTACGAGCGTCCGGGCTATTTCAAGGGCACCACGGCCATGTCCTACGGCCACAACCAGGTCCTGCCCTACCCCGACTTCACCGAGGCCCTCGACTGGGAACTCGAGGTCGGCTACGTCGTGGGCAAGTCCGGAAGCGACCTGACCCCGGACACGGCGCTGGACCACCTCTTTGGCATCACCGTCTTCAACGACTTCAGCGCACGCGATATCCAAGGCGCGGAAATGGCGATCGGCATGGGCCCGCAGAAGTGCAAGGACTTCGGCTACGGCATCGGCCCCTGGGTCACCACGATGGACGAAATTGACTCCATCGAGGGGTTGCGCGGCCAGGTCCGCGTCAACGGGGAGGTGCTCTCCGATACCAAGGTCGAGGACTTCGTCTACACCCCCGCCGAGTTGCTGGCCTACGTCTCGATCTCCGACCGCCTGCAGCCGGGCGACCTCATCGGTTCGGGCACCATGGGCTTCGGCGCCGGCGTTGAGATCGGCAAATTCCTGAAGCCAGGCGACGTCATTGAGCTGGAACTCGAGGGCGTCGGCACACTGCGCACCCCGATCTCCACCGAACGCCAAAAGGCCCCCTGGTGGCCCGAGCCCCGCACCTACCCGCACGAAGAATGGGTGGCCTGATGACCCGGCCCCCAGTTCGCCGCATCGTCACCGGACACGACGACCAGGGACGCGCCATCATCCTCTCGGACGGGGCCGCGCCCAACCACTGGTCCTCGGATAGTGATTCCGGGCTTCGGTGCCACCGTGCCCTGGCTGACCGCAGCCGGACCCATCGACCACGTCACTGACGCCGACCCGGCCACGGCCGACGCCGAGATTCCCAGCTTCCCCGCCGCCGGCGAGACGATCCTGCGCATTGCCGACTTCCCGCCGGACTCCGTCTATCCGGATGAGGCGGGCTCGGTGATCTTCAGCGAGCTCGACGGGCACGACGAGGCCGAAGCGGGCGCCGAGCACAGCGGATCCAAGCACTTCTGGTTCCACCGCACCGACTCGCTGGACTACGCCGTCGTTCTCGAGGGTGAAATCACGCTGCTGGTCGATGAGGGTGAGGCGACCATGCGCGCCGGCGACGTGGCCGTGCAACGCGCCACCAGCCACGCGTGGTCCAACCGCACCGACACCACGGCCCGGGTCCTTTTCGTGCTGATCGGGACCGAGCCCCTCACTGCAGCCCAGATCGCCGAGCGGCGCAGGGAGGCTTCCCGGCCCTTGGAGAGCGCATGATCACTCGACGCCCATGCCGCTGACGGCGAGGTGATCTGGGAGCCCGAACTCGGAGGCAGCGCGGAGACCGGCGTCGGACGTTTCGCCGCCTTCCTGGGCGGGCAGGGCATCGACGTCGGTACGGGCTACGACGAGCTCTGGCAGTGGTCGGTGGATGAGCCGGAGCAGTTCTGGGAACTCTTTGCCCGGTTTGCGGGAGTCGAGTTCGGCGGGACGCGCAGGGCCCGTCTGCACCACCGACGCCATGCCGCACACGCGCTGGTTCCCGGGACGCACCCTCAATTTCGCCCGGCACCTGCTGCAGGGCCACGAGGGCACCGCACTGATCGGCATCGCCGAGGACGGGACGCGCGAGGAGGTCACCTGGGATGCGCTGCGGCGCGAGGTGGCTTCCCTGGCCGCGCACCTTCGGGCCCGCGGTGTGGGCCACGGGGACCGGGTCGTCGGCGATCCTCCCGAATGTTGCCGAGGCCGTCGTCGGGCTGCTCGCCGCCGCCTCGATCGGTGCCGTGTGGTCCGTCTGCGCCCCGGAGTTCGGCCCGGGCGCAATCGTTTCGCGGTTCGCCCAGCTCGGTCCAAAGGTCGTCATCGCCGCCCCGGGCTACATGCTCGGCGGGAAGGACCGGGACCGCCGGGCGGAGCTGGAGGAGATCTTCGCCCAGCTCCCCACCCTCGAGCACGTGATCTGGGTGGGGCGGCATACCTCCGTCCCGAGTATCCCAACCCGGGTTCCGGCCGTGGACTGGGCACAGGCCGTGGCCGAACCGGCGGAGCTCGTCTTCGAGGACGTCGAGTTCAGCCACCCCCTGTGGGTCCTGTTCTCCTCCGGGACAACGGGCATTCCCAAGGGCATCGTGCATGGCCACGGCGGGGCGCTGCTTGAGGAAATGAAGATGCTCCTCATCCACTCCGACCTGCGGCCCGGGGACCGCTACCTCAATGTGGCCTCGACGAGCTGGGTGCTGTGGAACGCACTCGTCTCCGCACTGGGCGTGGGGGCGACGGCGGTGCTCGTCGACGGAAACCCCACCTTCCCGTCGATCGACCGGGTGTGGCAGATTGCCGCAGCCGAGCAGGTCGCAGTCCTCGGTGTGGGTGCGGGATTTGTCCATTCCTGCGCGAAGGCCGCTCTGGTACCGATGCGCGACCACGACCTGGGTGCCCTGAAATCCCTTCAGGTCACCGGATCGCCGCTCTCGGCCGACGGCTATCGCTGGGTCTACGGCAATGTGGGTGACATCTGGTTGAGTTCGATGAGTGGTGGCACCGACATCGCCTCCATCTTCGTGGGAGGATCCCCGACACTGCCGGTCCATGTCGGCTACATCCAGGCTCCGGCCCTCGGAGTGCGCGTGGAGTCGTGGGATGAAGCCGGCAATCCCACCCGGGGCAAGGGCGAACTGGTGGTGACCAAGGCAATGCCCTCGATGCCGCTGAGCTTCTGGGGAGACGACGGCAGCCGGTACCACGAGAGCTACTTCGCGATGTATCCGGGGGTGTGGCGGCACGGGGACTACATCGAGTTCACGCACCGGGGCATCCTCATCCACGGCCGCTCCGACTCGACCCTCAACCGCAACGGGCTGCGGCTCGGTTCGGCAGATATCTACGCGGTGGTCGAATCGCTGCCGGAAGTCGCCGAGGCCCTGGTTGTCGGTGCGGAACTGGGCACTGACTACTACATGCCGCTGTTCGTCCACCTGGCCGAAGGCGCCAATCCGGACGTGGCCCAAGAGGCGATCACCAGATCCATCCGTGAGAACCTCTCCGTCCGATACCTGCCCGACGAGATTGTCTTCATGCCCGGAATTCCGCATACCCGCACCGGAAAGAAGCTGGAGGTCCCCATCAAGCGGCTTCTGCAAGGGGCGCGGCTGGAAACGGTCGCGGATCTCGGGTCGGTGGATGATCCCGTGCTGTTGGAAGAATATGCCCGGTTTGCCCTTGAACGGCAGACGGTATCACCCTAGGCGGCACCGCTACCGGCTTCCGACAGGTTCGGCCCGCCGTAATGGGTGGTGGGCGCCGGGAAGTATCGAGGATAAGACATCAAGCGACTCAACGGCTGGCTAAATACGGCTCACCCCGTCAAAGGAGAGACATTGGGAACCATGCCAACAGCAACACCTGTCAGTCAAAAAACCGCGGGCGCCATCGGCCACAGCTTCACTCTGATCCGGGGCGAGGTTGGAGAGACGGCAGACTGCATCAATGAACAGGAACTTGCTCACCTGGCCACCCATCTCACCACCGTTAACCGGGTGTTCGTCGCAGGGGCAGGCCGCAGTGGCCTGGTTCTCAGGATGGCCGCTATGCGGCTGATGCATCTCGGCCTCACGGTCCACATCGCAGGGGACACCACCACTCCTGCAATCCGCGCCGGGGATCTGCTGGTGGTGGCCTCTGGATCCGGAACAACCTCAAGCGTGGTGAAGGCGGCAGAAACTGCGGCAAAGGCCGGTGCAAAGGTGGCCGCATTCACTGCCAACACAAACTCCCCACTGGCTGCAGTATCCGACGTGCTCGTGGTTATCCCGGCCCCGCAGAAAACCGACCACCAGTCGGGTGCGTCTCGGCAATATTCCGGAAGCCTCTTCGAACAGGTGCTATTCCTCGCCACCGAAGCGGTGTTCCAAGCCCTCTGGGAGGAAACCTGCATTTCTGCCGAACAGCTCTGGACCCGGCACGCCAATCTCGAATAGCAGGACTCAGGATGGCGACGACGGAGGCGACGACTGATGCAGCGGAAACACCCGTCAACAACTCACCCCTGAATTCCTTTTGCCCAACATTTCCTAAAGAAAGAGCCGATCATGAAACTCCAAGTTGCAATGGACCTCCTCACCGTCGAAGACGCCCTCGAATTGGCCGCCAAAGTAGCCGAATACGTGGACATCATCGAACTCGGAACACCCCTGATAAAGGCTGCAGGCCTCTCCGCTGTCACCGCCATCAAGAATGCCCACCCCGACAAAATCGTTTTCGCTGACATGAAGACCATGGACGCCGGAGAATTGGAGGCCGACATCGCCTTCAAAGCCGGCGCCGACCTGGTATCAGTCTTGGGCAGTGCAGACGACTCGACCATCGCCGGCGCCGTGAAAGCCGCCCGTGCGCACGGCAAAGGCATCGTTGTGGACCTCATTGGGATATCCAATAAAGTCTCCCGCGCCAAGGAAGCGCGTGCCCTTGGCGCCAAGTTCGTGGAATTCCACGCCGGCCTTGATGAGCAGTCACAGCCCGGCTATGACCTCAAGGGGCTCCTGGCCGCCGGCGAAGAAGCGCGCGTCCCCTTCTCAGTAGCCGGAGGAGTAAACCTCTCGACGATCAACGCTGTCCAGCGGGCAGGGGCGGACGTGGCCGTAGCGGGCGGCTCAATCTACGGAGCCGCGGATCCCAGCCTGGCCGCCAAAGAACTGAAGGCCGCCATCATCTGACGCTTCCTTTCCATCACCTGCGGCGGCCGCACGTGCAAAACGTGCGGCCGCCGCATCCAACCCACTCACAAGGAACCGGAGGGACAAAAAGTGAGTATGCGATGAATGCTGGAGCCACGCTTCAGCCACGGCCCACCCAGCGGCCCATCCACCAATGGGAATACCTGAGCCCAGGCGACGGCGTCGAGGTGTGTCTGGGGGATCTCCAGTACGCCGGATGGGTAGACGCGGTCGGAGACCGCGGGCATCTGATTTGGGTGATCGAGAACGGAACGGCTGACCGCCGGCTGTTCCTGCGCGGGGATGGCGTCACACTATGTCCCATCTGACGTTACTCCCCAACCCGACTCCGACCAGATCCGCGGTACACGATCAAAGCCCTTCCCTCCCGGAATATTCGGAAGAGTGGCGCGAGGTGTCCACTGCTGACCCAAATCTTGTCGACAAGTTACTGAACGAGGCTGAGTCGTCGCTCGTCGAAGTGGCTCTGAGCCGCCGGCCCGCCGGCATTTTGGTCACCCGCCATCACGCAGGCCGGTACGTCCTAGAACTCAGTGAAGAAGTGCCGTTCGGGGAATCCCGGGAGCGGTCCGCCTGGTAAGAGAGCGTTCCTGCTTCCGGAACCACGTGGTCATTATCCAGGCGTCCACTCGAGAGCCAGCACGCAACGCAGCCTGAGACCGTCCAGGAATGGGGCGGGCGCCGACCCTCGGTCTTGATTCTTCTGGCGCCCGGCGGTCGCTATTCGGGTTCAATGGCGTCCAGGACCTCGACTGCATATTGGATGACGGCCAGTGCCCGGGCAGTCAGCATCGTTTCTTTTGGCCAGACCGCAACAACAGAGGTCTGGCCGGCGCGGGGACGAAGGTGCCTGGTCACGAGTCCCTTGCCCTCGCTGGAAACCGGGATCTGGTTGGGCCGCGACATCAGGAGGCTGTAGCCGAGCCCCCGCCCGACCATCGCCCGGACAAGATCGATTTGCGGGACTATTGCACCCAGGTTTGGCTTGAGCCCACGCTGAGCGAACATCAACTGCGTATATTCCGTGCTGGGGGCCGTGTTGAGCATGATGAGTGGCTTGGTCGACAGATCCGCGAGATCCACGTCGTCTTCTTCAGCAAGTGGATCGTTGGCGCCCAGAACGGCCATGACTTCGGTCTTGTAGATGACCCTGCGCTCAACGTCCGCTGGCAAGCCAATGTCGTAGACGATGGCCGTGTCCAGGGTCCCATCTTCAAGTGCCGGCAACAGGTCGGAGTGGTCCCCTACCGTGATGCTGATTTCGACTTTGGGGTGCAGGCTTGCCATGCCTTCAAGCACGGCGGGCAGGACGTTGCTTGCCAGGCCCGTATAGCAGCCCAGCGACACCGGCCCCTTCAGCTCGCCGCGGATCTCACCCAATCCGTCTGCCAGTGCACTGGCCTCTCGAAGCAGTTCCCTGGCCCGCTTCGCGAAGTGGCGCCCAGTCGGCGTCAGGTGCATGCCCCGGGCCTTCCTCCGGATGCACAGTTGTTCCCCCAACGCTGCCTCCAGCTCGCTGATGGCATGCGAGAGCGCGGATTCGGAGATGTGGAGCTGTTGCGCCGCGGATCCCAGGGTGGTGTGTTCCGGCAGCGCGGCGAAGAGTTCGAGCTGACGAAAGGTGAATTTCGGCACGAACATCTCTTCTCCTAAAGAATCGAAATACTTCTGCTGATATTCGCAGTTTACTAGAGAAAGATTGCCTGTGACACTGATTACACGAGGAAGTACCAGTAGGACTGGCTACACAACGACGTGCCAGTAGGAGTAAGACAACAATGACGACACAAGCCGCACAGTGCCCCTTCCACGGGAACTCGGAGACCCGAAGCGTTGACGCGGACTCGGTGCGCGGCAGCAGCGATCAAGCTCGCACCACCGCTTCGCACGGACGCCGCCGACTACCCCGTGGCTGACTGGGTTGACGTGGCTGCACTTGCATCGGATCCCTACCCGACCTATGCCCGGCTGCGGGCGGAGTCTCCGGTCGCCTGGGTTCCGCAGCTTAACAAGTTCCTCGTCACCAACTACGCCGGCTGCCACACGGTGGAACAGGATCAGGAAATCTTCAGCGCCAACGTTTCCGGCGCCACGATGACCCGGGCCATCGGAGCCCAGCCGATGCTGCGCAAGGACGATCCGGAGCATTCAGCAGACCGGGCACCGGTAAATCCTGTTCTTCGTCCCAAGTCCATCAAGGAAGTCTGGGGCCCGGTTTTTGAGCGCAACGCCGAAACCTACCTTGAGAATGTCGCCGAGCTCGGCCCAGAGGAAGCAGACCTGAACCGGGACTACGCCGCCCCTGTGGCCTCGCAGAACCTCATCGACCTGCTGGGGCTGAAGGACGTTTCAGTGGAGCAGGTGCGCCGCTGGTCCCACGACTTCATCGCCGGCATGGGCAACGTTCTGGACGATCAGTCGATCTGGGACCGGTGTGACGCTTCGACCGCGGAGGCCGACCGCTTGCTCGAGGAATTGATCCCCTACTACCGGCAGAACCCGGACGCCTCGATGGTGTCCGCGTTCGCAAACAGCGGCCTGCCGACCTCCAACGTCGCGGCCAACGTCAAGCTGACCATCTCCGGCGGAATGAACGAGCCCCAGCACATGGTCACCAACATGGTCTGGGCCCTCAGCAACCACCACGAACAGCGCGCGCAGGTCCTCGCCGACCCCGCATTGTGGGCGTCGGTGTTTGACGAGGCCGTCAGGTGGCAATCACCGATCGGCATGTACCCGCGCGAAACGACCCGGGAAACCGTCCTCGAAGGGGTCCGGATCCCCGCCGGCGCCGGGATCGGCGTGGTCGTTGCATCCGCCAACCACGACGCCGCCCACTTCGGCGACTCCGCAGCAGACTTCGATATCCACCGGCCAAAGCGCCCCCACCTCGCTTTCGGCAGCGGCGTCCACCTCTGCGCCGGGCACTGGGCCGCAAAGACCTCCATCGGCCAGATCGCCGTACCGATGGCCTACAAGCGCTTCCCAGGGCTGCGCGTAGACGAACGGCGGAATGAAAGCTGGGACGGCTGGGTCTTCCGCGGCCTGACCAGCCTTCCCGTCACCTGGAACTAAAAGCACCACCGAATACCAAGGAGCAACGATGCCCACCGTCACCTACACCCAGCCAAACGGCACCCAGCAAACCCTCCAGGTCGAGGAAGGCACAACACTGATGCGCGCCGCCGTCAGCAACGGCATTGACGGCATCATCGGCGAATGCGGCGGGCAGGCCATGTGCGCCACATGCCACGTCTACGTGCGGCCGGAATATGCCAGGCGCTGCCCGAGATCAGCGACGACGAAGACGAAATGCTCGACTGCGCCACCGCCGAGCGGATGGACAGCTCCCGGCTGGCTGCCAGATCAAAATCGACGCAGAACTCGACAGAGATTGTCGTCGACATCCCTGCCGGCCAACTCTAGAAGCGGGGACAATGACATGAGCGTTGTCATCATTGGCGGCGGACAGGCCGGCCTGCAGGTCGCCGATACGTTGCGGACCGAGGGGTACGAGGGCAAGATCCATGTGATCGCCGAGGAATCCGGACTGCCCTACCAGCGCCCGCCGCTGTCCAAGGACTACCTGGCCCCGGGCAAGGAGCCGGCTCCCTTGCCGCTGCGCGGCGCATCCTTTTTCGAGGACAAGAACGTCACACTCCATGAAGGCGTCCAGGCACTCGCCATCGACCGGGCCGAACGGAAGGTGCAAGCTCACCGAAGGTTCACTCGACTACGACCACCTCGTCTTCGCGACCGGCGCCCGAAACAGGATGCTGAACTGCCCGGGCGCGTCCCTGTCCGGCATCCATGGACTGAAAACCCTGACAGATGCAGAAGCGCTGCACACGGCGCTGCCCACCGCCCGCAATATCGTCATCATCGGTGCCGGATTCATCGGACTGGAATTCGCCGCCGCCGCCCTGGCCCACGGATGCGACGTGACCGTGCTGGAATTCGCGCCTCGCCCGATGGGACGTGCACTGACCCCCGTCATGGGTGAGTGGTTCGCAGCCGCCCACCGCTCACAAGGCGTCGACCTGCGCCTCGGCGAAGGCATCGACCGCTTCGAGCCCGGCGCGGATGGCCGCGTCGGAGCCGCAGTGTCCACCACAGGGGCTTCCTATCCTGCTGATCTGGTCCTCGTGGGCATCGGCGTTCAGCCCAACGACACCCTGGCCTCGGACGCCGGCCTCGAAACCAGCAACGGCATCGTTGTCGATGAAACGCTGCGCACGGCGGACCCTGCCGTTCTGGCGATCGGCGACTGCGCCAGTTTCCCCAGCGCACACGCCCAGGTCCGTCTGCGTCTGGAGTCGGTCCAGAATGCCACCGATCAGGCCCGTCATGCCGCACGCACGATCCTAGGGGCTGAACCACCCGTACACGGAGCTGCCTTGGTTCTGGTCCACACAGGGCCCATACCGGCTGCAGATGGCAGGGCTCGCACGACCCGATGACGACACGCTGGTCCTGGGTGATCAGGCGGCAGCAAAGTTCTCCGTCCTCTGCTTCAGGGACGGCGTCCTCACGGCTGTGGAATCGGTCAACGCGCCCGCGGACCATATGGCCGCCCGCAAACTACTCGCCGCCGGCACGGGCATCACCCGCGCCCAGGCAGAAACCGAGGGGTTCACCCTGAAGGCTGCCGCCAGCACCCCGTTAGTCCCAGTAGTCGCCTGACACGGATTACCAGTCTCCGCCCCCGACAAATCCCCCGTGATCATGGTGATCATCCCGATTTCAAGGGAGACGAATTTTGTCAGCACAAAGAAGTGCCGCGCCCCTGTGATGTGGGCGCCGCGCGTGGCCGCAAGGGGTTGAACGGCTGAATTTCGGGGGTGTGTACATTGTGCACATTTTGGGTGTCGGATCGGGCCTCAGCGACCCGTCATGAAACCCCCGGGCTAACGTCTCAGAGCTTTTCGCCGTTGGGTGCCGCCACCAAGAAGGAGACGATGCAGGCTGCGGCTGCAATGCCGACGGAAACCCACAACGCGGGAGCATAGCCGACGGAAGCCGCCTGGGCGGCGAATGGTTGCACGAGCACGACGCCGAGACCGGCGCCAGTGCCGAAACTGGCACCATTAAGGCCGGGCAGTGCCGCGGGGGCCTCCTTCGGGGACAACACGACTGAGAGCCCGTTAAGACTTGTAAAGAGAAAGCCTGTGTAGGAAATGCCAAGGGCGGCAACAGCGAAAATAACCACAAAGAGATTGTCGGAGAAAGCCGCTGCGACGATGCCGAAGGCCAGACTGAAGCCTGCTCCGAGCCGCAGGGTTAGGAGCCAACCGCGGCGGTCGGCGATCCAACCGGCCAGGGGCGCAGTGCAAACGCCGAGCAGAGCTGGCGGGGCCAGGAACAGCAAGGCCGCAAGGGAGGGATTTAGTCCGAAGCCATGTTGGAGGTCCTGGCTAAGAACCACCACGGTGAAATTAAGCATGGCAAACATGCCGGCGAGGGCGAGCAGGCTGGTGGCGATAACAGGCCAGAACTGCCGGGAACGCAGGTAGTGGACGGCGATAAGGGGGTGGCCTGCGCTTCTTTTCTATAGCCCAGAAAGCCGCGAAAGTGACCACTGTTCCGACAAGAAGTGCCAGTGAGATCGGAGACGTCCATCCAGCGGAGGAACCTTCAGAAACGAAATATGTCAGGAATATCAGGAACACGGAGAGGGAGCCGGCACCCCACCAATCCATGCTGCCGCTCACGCCTTGAGGCCGGCCTTTAGGGACAACCTTTAGGATGCACACGGCAGCGATTGCTGCCACGACCAGCACCACGACGAAAATTGATCTGAAGCCGAGGGCTTCGCCCAGGAGTCCACCGGCGAAGCCGTCCAGACCGCCGACTCCACCGCTGATCGCTGCCACAATACCCAGCGATACCCCAAAGACTCTCGCGTTCAGGTTTTCGTTGAGGACGATGTAGGCCAGGGTGAACATGGCGCCGCCTGCTCCCTGCAGGATTCTTCCTATAACAAGCAGGGGCAACGTCGGAGCCACTATGCACAGGATGGTGCCTGCAACAACGGTGCCGAGGGCTACAAGCATGGCGGCACGGCGACCAATGAAGTCGCTCCAACGTCCGATGACGGGCACAGCAATTGCGGCGGAGAGAAAGAACATCGATTGAAGGGGTGCAGCGCCGGCCGGTCCCTCACCGAAGGCGGCGGCCATCTGAGGAAGTGCCGGCGTGACCATGCTGGCGGTCAGCTGAAAGGTCACCGTGGCCACGATCAGGGTAGAAATCAACCTTGTCGCACGCCAGCCGTCGATCTTACGTTGTTCAGAACTTGTGCTGGGATCTGTGGTTGAGATGTTCACATAAAACTCCTTTGTGATGCCGGGGATCCGGCGTGCGGCAGCAAGCCGCTGAATATTGCGATGTCCGGACCTACCTGAAAAAATTGGCGCCACGACTGGGCAAACGCCCTGAGAGCTTGCCTTGGTCTAGGAACACCAGCTGAAGTCCGGAAGTTTTGCCTGCTCCACGGAGTTGGTCGCTCAAGAAGCTAGCGTCCCCCCGAACTGCCGGGACTGGGCGGTGTAACAGCTGCCGCCGCGGATGCTGTCGGCGCGGTGACGTTACTGCTCGCGTCCGGAAAAATGGTGATCAGGGACGCCAGTGTGATCTGCGATCCGGTGAGCTCGGCGATAGCCTGAAGCTGGCCGGCAGATAGTCGGTGTATTGCTTGAACGGTGCTTGTGTCAGCCAAGCCCCTGCTATCCATATCTGCGCTGGACTCGGGCGGGGTGGGATTCCTCGAATGCCGGCGTCACGGAAAACACTCTCGGGCGGACCTATGAAGGCAGCCCTTCGGGAGAGCGCCTACCACATCGGTGCCGGTATTTGCATGGCTTGGCAGACCGGTCAGTGCGGATGAAGCGCATGCAACCGGTCTTCGAGGTTACCCATCACGAGCGCTCAGACGTTGCCACGGCTTAGGATGCTCGCCGTCGCGAACGGCTCTGCCTTAGACGGTCTTTCTCGACTGGTCCACGAGTTGACCTTCGTGCACGTAG
>CAVRLW010000002.1:0-45523 GCA_963722145.1 uncultured Actinomycetota bacterium
GTCATTCAAAACCCGGTCCAGCTCGAAGTAGGGGCGCAGGGCCTGCTCGTCCACGGCGTACCGCTCACGCTTGACCTTGGCCGAGTAATACGCCCAGTCCCAGGCCTCAAGCGGGTGGCCGGCGGCCTCGGCCAACGCCTCAGCCTCGGCGTCGGCGTTGCGGACGGCGGCGGGGGCCAGCCGGCTCATCATGTCCTGAACGGCCTGGAAGTCCGGTGCCGTCTGCCGGTCCACACTGAGTTCGGCAAAGTTCGCGAACCCCAGAAGGCTGGCCTTCTCGGCACGGAGCCGGACCATGTCCTTGACCAGATCGAGCACATCGAAGCTGCCGCCGCCGCTGCCGCGGCCGATCGAGGCCTCGTAAAGACGCTGGCGGACGTCCCGGTTCGCCAGGGCGGCCATAGCGGGCTGGTTGCTGGGCTGGATCAGGGTCAGCAGGAACTTGCCCTCGTGCCCGGCGGTCCTGGCGGCCTCGGCGGCGCTGGCGATGTCGTCGGCGGGCAGGCCGGTGAGGTCTGCGGCGTCCTCGAGCAGCAGGGCGGCGGACTTCATGCCTTCCTTGACGCGCTGACCGAACTCGGTGCCGAGCCGGGCAAGCTCGGCGTTGACCTCTTTGAGACGCTCCTGGCCGGCGTCGTCGAGCTGGATGCCCGAGGCCCGGAACTCTTTGAGGTATTCCTCCACGAGCCGGGCGGACTCCGCGTCCAGGATGGCTGTGTCGAGCGCCGCGAAGCGTTCGTAGAGCCCGCGGTTGAGGTAGACGGCGTCCTGGTGGGCGGAGAAGAGCGGGGAGAGGCGGGTCTCGAGGTCGCGGATGGTGTCTGAGGCGTCCGCGGAAACCAGGGTGAAGAACGAGGCGGCGGACCGTTCCAGGAGCCGGCCGGAGCGTTCCATGGCCAGGGCAGTGTTCTCGAAGGACGGGGCCGCCGGATCGGACACGATGGCCTGGATTTCGGCGAGATGCTCGGCCAGGCCGGCCTCAACGGCCTCGGCGTAGTGCGCGTCGTCGATGTCCGCGAACGGCGGCAGGCCGTAGGGCAGGGTGCTGGGGCTCAGGAGGGGATTGGTCATGAAGCGACTCTTTCATGCAGCACGCGGGTTCTCAATGACCACTTCAGTGTGTTGTGACTGCGCCCACCGTAGGATGGGGCCCGGTGGGACGGGCCACCCGGGAGGCCGACGCCGAAGCCGACGCCGGATGGCGGCCGCCGTTGCGTGTCGCGTCCGGGGGTCGCTGGTGGCCGATGTCCAGGGAACCGCTGATGTGCAGGAACCAGCTGATGTGTAGGAACCATAGGGGGAAGATGTGGAAACGTTGAATGAGCGGCGCCGGGCGGTCGACGTTCCCGGTGCTGTGCTGGCCGTGTTCGAGTTTGGCCCGGAACCGGGCCCAGGGGTCTCCAGCCTGCTCCTGGTGCACGGCTACCCCGATGACCATCGGGTGTTCCTTCCGGCCATCCGCGAGCTCGCACGGACCCATCATGTGGTGGCCTACGACACGAGGAACGCGGGCGCCTCAGCCGTCCACGGCCCGGACGGGGACTATTCGCTGCAGACCCTCGTGGACGATGCCTTCGCCGTGCTGGCCGCGGTGGGCGCCCGGGCTGTCCATTTGGTGGGGCACGATTGGGGGTCGATCCAGGGCTGGGCCGCCGTTCAGGACCCCCGGGCGGACGGCCGGATCATCCGCTACACGAGCATTTCCGGCCCGGACCTGGGACACTTTTCCCGGTGGATCCGCGGGCGCGTAGGGAAACCGGGGGCCTGGCCGCAGCTGGGCGCGCAACTGCTGCGGAGCTGGTATATCGGCGCGTTTCTTGTCCCGGTCCTGCCGGAGGCCGCCTGGCGGCTGTTTCTGACCCGGCTTTACGAAAAGACGGCCAAGCGCGACGTCGGCAACGATCCGGTCCGCGGCCTGGCACTGTACCGCAGCAACTTCGGGTACCGCAGCAACTTCGGTGGCCGGCGGAAGGTGCCCGACCCAACCCGGGTGACTGTTCCCGTGCACGTGGTGGTGCCGCTGAAGGATCCGTTCCTCGCGCCGGCCCTCGTGGAGGGACTTGAGTCGTGGGTGGACGATGTCACCGTGACGAGGGTGGACAGCGGCCATTGGTGGCCCGTAACCCGGCCGGCCGAATTCGTGGCACTGCTGCGGCAGCCGCAGCCAATACCGTAAGCGGCGTTGTCATGACGCGGGCAGACCGGCGGGGCCAGGCACCGCGGAGCGGGGAATTCCGCAACGGGATGGAATACCTGACGTGGGGCCTGGGTGCTAAGTCCCTGCTCTTCGTCCAGGGCGGACCAGGGAGCATTGTGCCCCAAGGGGTGCTGCGCGGACTGTTCCGTCGGGAGTTTGCCGCCTACCAGGAGGCCGGGTACGCCATCTGGATTGTCACCCGCCGGCGGAACATGCCGGAGTCGCACACGAGCGCAGACATGGCGGACGACTACGCACAGCTGATCGCCGAGGAGTTCGGCGGCCGAGTCGACCTGGTGGTGGCCGAGTCATTCGGCGGGATGATTGGGCAATACCTGGCCGCGCGCCATCCGCAGTCCTTCGGGCACATCGCCATGGTGGTCACGGCCGCCGAGCTGAGCGCGTGGGGCAAGGACGTGGACGAACGGATGGCTGCCGCCGTCGCCGCGGGAGACCCGGACCGAGCCGGGACGGTCCTGGCCGAGTACCTCCTCCCGGGCCCGCGGGCCCGCTGGCTGCGGGAACTGCTGGGACCTGTTGTCGGCAGGCGCGTGCTGGGCTCCTCCGGGTGCCCCGCCGCGGACGTCCTTACGGAGGCGCGGGCCGAGTTGGCGTTCAATGCGCGGGCGGTGCTGCCGCTCATTCGTCCGCCCGTCCTGCTGCTCTGTGGAGGGCGGGACGCGTTCTTCCCGAGGGTAGTTGCGGAGGAGACCGCGCGGTTGATCCCAGACTGCACCCTAATTGTCTACGAGCGGTGGGGCCACCTCCGGGCGGGATCGAGCAGGCGGGTACCGCGTGACGTCATGGCCTTCGTCCGGAACCGATAATGGCAGGCTGGGCCCGTGGCCAGCTGCGTGGACAGCTGCGGGCAGCTACCCGGCGTCGAGTTCGAGAGTCATGAAGACGCTGTTGGGGTCGAGCTCGTAGCTGGCGAACGGCGGGCAGTCCGCGAAGCCGTGCCGTTCGTAAAGCCGCCGCGCGGGAGCGAAAAACTCCTGGCTCCCCGTCTCCAGGAACAACCGCCGGTAGCCGCTGTGCCGGGCCTCCGCCAGGAGGTGGCGGAGCAGCGCCGAGGCAACGCCGCGCCCGCGGGCTGCATTCGCGGTACGCATCGACTTGATCTCAGCGTCGCCGGGAGCAAGGCGTTTCAGCGCCGCGCAGCCCAACAGCCGTGAGTCCTCCCGGGCGGTCCAGAAGCTGATGCCCGGTCCGGCCAAGGCGGCGGGATCAAGAGCGTGGACGCTTTCCGGCGGGGAGGTCGCGTACATGTCAGCGAGGTGCTCGCCCAGAAGCTGCAGGACGTCCTCCCGCTCCGGGGTGTCGCGCCCAATCCGTATCGTGCCGCCGGGAGTGCCCGCCATTTCAGTCAGCGCGGCCGGCGGGCGGCGTGTTCACGCGCCAGCACCGCGTAGGAGTCGTCCGGGGTGCCCGGCGTGAAGCTGCCGTATTTACGTTCGACGGCGGTCCGGATTAGGAAGTCCGCGATGGCCGGGTTCTTGGGCAGCAGGGAGCCGTGCAGGTAGCTCGCCACAATGTTGCGGTAGCGGGCGCCTTCCTGGCCGTCGGTGCTGTTGTTGCCGGTGCCTTTGGCGGTGGTTCCGAGCGGTTCGACGCCGGGTCCCAGTGTGGTCTGGCCGCTGTGGTTCTCATAGCCGAGGATGCTGCCGAATTCGGGGGAGGAGACGGTGACGTTGCCGATCAGGCGTTGGTCGGTGCCGTGGGTCTCCACGTCCAGGATGCCGATGCCCGGGAGGACCGAGCCGAGCCGGGTCTTGAAGAATTTCCCGAAGAGCTGGTACAGCCCGCAGATCACAAGCATCGGGGTGCCGTCGTCGGCCAGTTCCTTCAGGGTGGACTCGCGCGAGAGGAGGTCGTCCTGGATGACGAGCTGCCCGCTGTCCTGTCCGCCGCCGCCGACAATCAGGTCCACGTCCGCCGGAAACTGGTCACCGACATTGTATTCGAGCAGTTCCGGCGTGTAGCCGTGCCAGCGCAGGCGCTGCGCGAGGACCAGGGCGTTGCCCCAGTCGCCGTAAATGTTCATGTCCCGCGGGTAGAGCTGCAGGACCCGGATGGTTCCCTTGCTGGGGGCCGCGGAATGTTCGGGCGGAAGTTCGTGCCCAAAGGAGAGCTCGTGCGGGGTTTCGGGGGACCGGGGGGTCATGAGACCACCTCCACTGTGGTGATTTTGGACAGCTCGCGGCGGATCGCCAGCATGGCCGTGTAGGTGCAGAAGATCCTCTTCGGCTTGCCCTGGCCGCCGCGGATGAACGCTGCCAGGGCCGGCGCGATGTCCGTGTCGACGGCGCCGATGGCGACGTCGTCGTACTGAAGCCGCAGCGCCATGTCGTACGCGCGGGAGCCCGTGAGCTGGTCCACGCCGTCGTCGCGGAGGGTATCGAATTCGACGTCCCACAGCCAAGACATGTCCCGGCCGTCAGCGTAATTGTCATTGATCGCGATCATCGTGGCGTACCCGGCGGCCGGGAACGATTTCAGGCCGAGCCGGAAACCACTGGGGTTCTTGACCAGGACCAGCTCCAGCGGCAGGCCGTCGACCACAAGGCTTTCGCCGCGGCCGAACGCCGGCGCCACCTTGGACAGCGCCGTGAGCAGGCCGGCCTGGTCCGTGCCGGTGCCGCGGGCACCCGAGACGCCGCGCGCGAGGGTCAGCGCGGCGGCGGCATTGAAGATGTTGTAGACGCCGCGCAGCAACATCGGCGTGGTGACCGTCGCGCCGTCGTACTCGAAGTCTGCGTCGTCGGCTCCCACGCGGCGCAGCACGACGTCGGCGGCGGCACGGGCGGGGGCGGGGGGCACCGGGCTCCCCGGGGCGGCGCGCATGTCGTCGTCGTTGGGGAAGGTGCTGAGCAGGGAATCGTCCAGTCCGAAGTAGAGCACCTCCGGCCCGTCGAGGGTCTGGGCGATCCGGGCCACGCGGGGGTCTTCGCGGTTCAAGACCACGGTTCCGGTGGTCTTGGAGGCGATGTGCTGGAGCAGCTCGGCGGTCTTGTCGATCTCGCCGAAACGGTCCAGCTGGTCGCGGAGGACGTTGAGCAGGAGGCTGTACCGCGGCGGGACCTTGTTGACGAAGTGCACGGCGTGCGCCTCGTCCAGTTCCAGGACCGCGACGTCGGCATCGAGCCGGCCCCGCCAGTCCACCTCGCCCAGGAGCGCCGCGGCCACGCCGCGGGTGAAGTTGCTGCCGGTACGGTTGGTGAAGACTTTCAGTCCCTGGCTCTCCAGCAGTTCCACCACCATCTTGGTGGTGGTGGTTTTCCCGTTTGTGCCACTGACGACGGCGACCCCCAGCGGCAGCGTGGACAGCGTCCGCCGCATGAAATCGGGGTCAATTTTTTCGACCACAAGCCCGGGGAGGGCCGAGCCTCCGCCCCTGAGCCGGGAGACCCGGCGGACGAGCTTGCCGAGCGGAACGCTGAAGTAAAGCATGCTCTGTAATATATCCCAGCAGCGGCATGGACCCCGGACGCCCGGGGCTGGTGCATGCGTCCCGGCGCACCGCAGAGCATTATGCTGTGGGGATGACCACCCCCTCTTTTCCCCCTGAATCCCGCGTGGGAACAGGGCTCCGGATCGGCGTCCTGGCGCTCCAAGGCGACTTCCGGGAGCATCTGCACGCCGTGGAAGCCGCCGGTGCCGCCGGCGTCGGGATTCGCCGCCCCGCCGAACTTGACGGCCTGGACGGGCTGATCATCCCCGGCGGCGAATCGACCACGATTGACAAGCTCTCCAGGATTTTCGGGCTCCGGGATCCGCTGCGCGAACGCATCCAGGCCGGCCTGCCCGTCTATGGCTCGTGCGCCGGGATGATCCTGCTGGCCGACGAGATCGCGGACCCGGCGAAGGACCTGGCCGGAAACCCGCAGCAGACGTTCGGCGGACTCGACATCACCGTGCGCCGCAACGCCTTTGGCCGGCAGCGGGAGTCCTTCGAGACGGATCTCGACTTCAGGGGGCTCGAGTTCAGCGCCGTCGGCGGCGCCGTGGCCCCGGTCCACGCCGTCTTCATCCGCGGGCCCTGGGTGGAGCGCGTCGGCGGCGGCGTCGAAGTCCTCGCCCAGGTGGAACCGTCCAAAGCCGGCCACCCCGAATCCCTGGACGGGACGGCTAGAATTGTTGCAGTGCGTTCCGGCAAGCTGCTGGCCACCTCCTTCCACCCGGAAGTGACGGGGGAGAAGCGCGTGCATGAACTGTTTATTCGAATGATCAGAGGAGAAGCGTAAAGCATGTCAGGCCACTCCAAATGGGCGACGACCAAGCATAAGAAGGCCATCCTTGATAGCCGCCGGGCCAAGTCGTTCGCCAAGCTGATCAAGAACATCGAAGTCGCCGCGCGTATGGGCGGCCCTGACCTGTCCGGCAACCCGGGCCTGGAACTCGCCGTCACCAAGGCCAAGAAGACCTCGGTGCCTGCCGACAATATCGACCGCGCCATCAAGCGTGGCGCCGGCCTCACCGGCGAGGTCGTGGACTACACCGAGATCATGTATGAGTGCCGCGGCCCGCAGGGTTCTGCGCTGCTGATCGAGTGCCTCACGGACAACAAGAACCGCGCCGCCTCCGAGGTCCGGCTCGCCATCTCCCGCAACGGCGGCACGATCGCCGATCCCGGGTCGGTCAGCTACCTCTTCAGCCGCAAGGGCGTCGTCTCACTGCAAAAGAACGGCCTCAGCGAGGACGACGTCCTGATGGCCGTCCTCGACGCCGGTGCCGAGGAAGTCAAGGACAACGGCGACAGCTTCGAGATCCACTCCGAGCCGACCGACCTCCAGGCCATCCGCGATGCCCTCAAGGAAGCCGGAATCGAGTACGACACTGATGAGGCCGAGTTTGTGCCGTCCATGCAGGTGCCGCTGGACCTCGACGCCGCCAAGAAGTTCATGAAGCTCGTGGACGCCCTGGAGGAACTCGACGACGTCCAGAACGTCTACAGCAACGCCGACCTCAGCGACGAAGTGCAGGCCGCACTGGAAGCCGAGTGACATCCTCACCCAGCCGTGATTTTGAGGCCCGGTCTTGACCCTGCGCGTCCTGGGGGTTGACCCGGGCCTCACCCGTTGCGGGATCGGCGTTGTTGACGTCGAAAGGAACCGGCGGGCCACCATGGTGGCGTTCGGCGTAGTGGGAACCTCCCCCGAGGAGAGCCTGGACCAGCGGCTGCTTGTCATCGCCACGTCCATCGACGAGTGGCTGGACCAGTACGAACCGCACGTCCTCGCCGTGGAGCGGGTCTTTTCCCAGCTCAACGTCAGCACGGTCATGGGCGTGGCCCAGGCCTCCGGCGTGGTCATTGCGGCCGCCGCGCGCCGCGGCATCCCGGTGGCGCTTCACACCCCGTCCGAGGTCAAGGCCGCCGTGACGGGAAGCGGGACCTCGAACAAGGACGCCGTCACGAAGCTGGTGACCAAGATCCTCCGGCTGGACGCGCCCCCGCGCCCGGCCGACGCCGCCGACGCCCTTGCGCTGGCCATTACCCACGCCTGGCGGGCCGGCAGCGGCGCCGCCGTGGCGACGACCGGGCCAGGCAGCCAGTCCCTTACTCCGGCCCAGCGGGCGTGGGCCGACGCGGAGGCAAAAGCGCGCCGTGCGCGCTGAATGTCCGGCTGTCCCCCCGCGGAACTTGGTAGGGTATTCGTAGATATGTTCGGATAGCCGGGTTTTCCGCCTGTATATTCGCCGTCTATATGTTCGTCGTTTTGTTTTTACTGTCATCCCAGGAGCCCGGCCTTGATCAGTTTTCTTCGCGGAACCGTAGCGCATGTTGGCCTGTCCTCCGCCGTGATCGACCTCAACGGCGCCGGCATGAGCGTCAACGCCACACCGCAGACCCTTAGCGAGCTCCGGGTGGGGGTCGAGGGGAAGCTGTTCACGTCGCTGATCGTGCGGGAGGACTCGCTGACCCTGTTCGGCTTCGCCAGCGATGACGAACGTGTTGTGTTCGATATCCTGCTCAGCGTCAGCGGCGTCGGTCCCCGCTTGGCCTTGGCCGTGCTGGCCGTCCACGAGCCGGAGGCCATCCGGGTGGCCGCCCACTCCGGCGACGGCAAGGCTTTCACGAAGGTCCCCGGAATTGGGCCGAAGGTGGCCGGACGGATCGTGCTGGAACTCGCCGGCAAGCTCGTGCCGCACGGCACTGCCGGCGCGCCGGTCGCGGCGGTGTCCGCGGAATCCGTCTGGAAGCCGCAGGTCGTCGCCGCAATGACAAGCCTTGGCTGGTCCGAAAAGGATGCCACCGCCAGCATCGACAAATCCCTGGCGGATTCCCCGGACCTGGCCGCGAACGGCAACGTGGCCGAAATCCTCCGCGCGACGCTGCGCTGGCTGGGGCAGGACGGCGCCCGCGCCGGAAACCGAGTAGGCACGCGTGGCTGAACAGTCAATCGTCGCCGGGGGAGAGGAACCGGAGGAGCGGGTCATCGAAGCCGCCCTGCGGCCCAAGAACCTGCACGACTTCGTTGGCCAGCACCGGGTCCGCAAGCAACTCTCCCTCGTCCTGGAGGCCTCGCGCATGCGCGGCCGCAGCGCGGACCACGTGCTGCTCTCGGGCCCTCCCGGCCTGGGCAAGACCACGCTGTCCATGATCATCGCCGCCGAAATGAACGTCCCGCTGCGGATCAGCAGCGGCCCGGCCATCCAGCACGCGGGCGACCTCGCCGCCATCCTGTCCTCGCTCTCTGAAGGCGAGGTCCTGTTCCTGGACGAAATCCACCGCATGTCCCGGCCGGCCGAGGAAATGCTGTACATGGCGATGGAGGATTTCCGCGTCGATATCGTCGTTGGCAAGGGTGCCGGCGCCACGGCCATCCCGCTGGAACTGCCGCCGTTCACGCTGGTCGGCGCCACCACCCGGGCCGGCCTGCTTCCCGGGCCGCTGCGGGACCGCTTCGGTTTCACCGGCCACCTTGAGTTCTACTCCGTCGAGGAGCTGGAACTGGTCCTGCGCCGGTCCGCCGGCCTGCTGGACCTGAAGGTCAACTCGGCCGGTTTCAGCGAGATCGCCGGCCGGTCCCGGGGCACACCGCGCATCGCCAACCGGCTCCTGCGCCGCGTCCGGGACTGGGCTCTTGTGCACGGCATCGAGCAAATTGATGCCAGGGCCGCGTCTGCGGCCCTGGACATGTACGAGGTGGACAAGCGCGGCCTGGACCGGCTGGACCGTGCCGTTCTTGAAGCCCTCATTACCAAGTTCGGCGGTGGGCCGGTGGGCCTGTCCACGCTCGCGATCGCCGTCGGCGAGGAAACGGAGACCGTGGAAACGGTCGCCGAGCCCTACCTGGTGCGGGAGGGGCTCCTCGGCCGGACGCCGCGGGGCCGCATTGCCTTGGCGCCGGCGTGGACGCACTTGGGCTTCGCCGTTCCTGCCGGCGTCTTCGGCCAGGATCCGCTGGAGCTGTTCCGGGCCGAGGAGCTGGCCGATGACCTGGACGATGACCTGGACGAGGGTCCGCAGGGCGAGTCCGGCGGGGATCTCGGTGAAGAAACCGGCCCTCAGTGGATCAGAAATAGCCGTTAGCACCGTACTTTCAGCTTTTCCCTTTAGACTGGTATGACGCTCGGCACGTTCGGGTTTTGTTTCCGTGGGCGGAGAGCAGGTAGCCGCCGGCGGTTTGGGGATGGTCTCTCTGTCAGCTTGCTGCGCAGACCCCTGCCCGCGCCGCCCGGAGCAAACGGACGTTGCTGAAAAACAGCTATGCAAGTACAGAACGGAACAATCCCTGTGTTCGGACTTATTTCTGCCCAGACCCAGCCGCAGGCCGGCGGCGGCATCGACATCGTGACGATTCTCCTGTTCGTCATGCTCGGACTTTTCGTCTTCATGATGTTCCGCCGCAACAAGAAGACCCAGCAGCAGCAGGCCCAGCTTCAGTCCAAGTTCGAGCCCGGTGTGGAGGTCATGACGAGCTTCGGGCTGTTCGGCCGGATCGTCAACATCGATGAGGCGGAGAACAAGGTCACGCTGGAACTCTCCCCGGGCAACACGGCCACCGTGCACCGCCAGGCCGTCACCAAAATTGTGGAGCCGGTTGTTGCGGCCGAGGAACCGACCGTTGTTCCCGACGACGCGTCCTCGCTGACCACTGAGAAGGTGAACGCTGAGAACCCGGACAGCGCCGCCGCTGTCAACGAAGCGCCTCGCAATGAAACACCCGAGGAAACCCTGCGCCGCCTCAATGACGAAGGCAAAAAAGACAGCTAGTCTGCCTACCTGAGCCATCCCGCGAAGCAACGGTTGCGGGCATCCGCCGGCGGGGCCCAGAGCCCGCGCCGGCGGATCCGCCGCAAATAATAGAAAGATCGACAATGGCACGAACTGGCCCCAAATACTCAGCCATCAGGATGCTGGTCTGGCTCGGCGTACTCATCGCCGCCATGACGGCTGTCCTGGCAGGCGGCACGATTGCCGGCCAGGCGGGCTGGGCTCCAAAGCTCGCCCTGGACCTTGAAGGCGGCACCCAGATGATCCTGGCGCCCAAGGTTGAGGGTGGTTCGGGTATTACCGAAGACCAGCTCAACCAGGCCGTGGCGATCATTCGTCAGCGCGTGGACGGCTCGGGCGTCGCGGAAGCGGAAATCAGCACGCAGTCCGGCCGCAACGTCGTCGTCAGCCTGCCGGGTACGCCTGCCAAGGAAACCCGTGCGCTGATCCAGGCCTCCGCCGACATGAACTTCCGCCCGGTTATCCAGACGGGCCCCGGCGCAGCGGTTCCCGCTGAGTCCCGGGCCCCGGAGGACCAGTTGCCAAAGCCGACGGCGGCACCCGCCAACAGCAGCGACGAGAACTGGATTACCCCCGAGGTCTACAAACAGTTCGAGGCGCTCGACTGCGACAACCCCTCCCAGGACAAGCAGCAGCGCTCCGACCCGACCAAGCCGCTGGTGACCTGTGAACCGGCGTCGACCAATTCGCCGGCCATCAAGTACATCCTCGGTCCGGTTGAGGTGAAGGGCTCGAACATCAAGTCCTCCTCGTTCCAGCTGCAGGCCGGCGCCCAGGGTGCCGTGACCAACGAATGGGCCGTCAACATCCAGTTCGATGACGAGGGCACGGCCAAGTTCAAGGAAGTCACCGAGCGCCTGTACCAGTTCTATGCCGCCGGCGGCGGCCAGACCGGCTCGGATCCGAAGGCCCAGTTCGCAATCGTCCTGGACGACCAGGTCATCTCCGCACCGCGCTCCCTCGCCGTCATCACCGACGGCAGGCCGCAGATCACCGGCGGGTTTACCGAGGAATCGGCCAAGGCCCTCTCCGACCAGCTTCGTTTCGGTGCCCTGCCGATCAGCTTCGAAATCCAGAGCGAACAGCAGATCTCGGCGACCCTCGGCGGGGAGCAGCTCCGCATGGGCATGCTCGCCGGCCTGATCGGTCTCATGCTGGTGGTGGTCTACTCGCTGTTCCAGTACCGGGCCCTTGGCCTCGTGACTGTGGCGTCCCTCGTGATCGCGGGGGTGCTGACGTTCCTGGCGATCGCCATCCTCGGCTGGACCGAAAACTACCGGCTTTCCCTCGCCGGCGTCGCCGGCCTGATCGTGGCCATCGGCCAGACGGCCGACTCGTTCATCGTTTACTTCGAACGTATCCGCGATGAGCTGCGCGAAGGCCGCGGCCTGGTCTCGGCCGTGGAAAACGGCTGGAAGCGGGCCAAGCGCACCATCCTCGCCTCCAAGGCCGTGAACCTCCTCGCCGCCGTGGTGCTGTTCTTCGTGGCCGTGGGTAACGTCCGCGGCTTCGCGTTCACCCTCGGCCTCACCGCGATCGCCGACCTCATCGTCGTCTTCATGTTCACCCATCCCACCTTGCAGCTGCTGGCACGGACCAAGTTCTTCGGCGAAGGCCACAGGTTCTCGGGTCTGGACCCGAAGCGCCTTGGTGCCGTCCCGCTGTACCGTGGTGCCGGCCGGGTGCGTACCCCGGAGGACAAGCCCGTGGCAGTGGTGCGCGCGAAGAACACCGGTGCCGCCGCCGAGGCAGAACGCCGGATGACCATTGCAGAACGCCGTCTCGCCGAAAAGCAGGATCAGGCACAACAGGAACAGCTCGCCGGTACCTCCAAGAGCGCGTCCAAGGAGGGCAAGTAAATGGTCAACTTCTCAACATTCGGCAATGAGCTGTACACGGGCAAGCGCTCGTACAACTTTGTCGGCTACAGGAAGCTCTGGTTCCTGATCGCCGGGATCGCCGTCGCACTTTCAATCCTGATCCCGATCGCCAAGGGTGGATTCAACCTCGGCATCGAGTTCCGCGGCGGCTCTGAGTTCACGGTCTCCAACGTCAAGACAACCGATGCCTCCCTCGGCGAGAAAGCCGTCCAGGAAGTCGTAACGGGATCCGTGCCGCGCGTGGCTAACGTCGCCGGCACCACCATGCGCATCCAGACGGACAAGCTCACCGACGACGAGACACTGCAGATCAAGGAAGGCCTCACCACGGCCTATGGCGTGACAGATAACGAGGTCACGTCAACCTTCGTCGGCCCCACCTGGGGCGCGGACGTCACCAAGCAGGCGCTGATGGGCCTGGCGATCTTTGTGGGTCTGGCCGCGGTCCTGATGGCGCTCTACTTCCGGACCTGGAAAATGTCGCTCTCGGCACTTGTCGGCATGGCCGTCACGATGTTCATGACCGCCGGTGTGTACGGGCTCAGTGACTTCGAAGTGACGCCGTCGGCGATCATCGGCTTCCTCACAGTGCTCAGCTATTCGCTGTACGACACCGTGGTGGTGTTCGACAAGATCCGGGAAAACACCTCGGACATGCAGGCGTCCACCCGGCGGACCTTCGCCGAAGAGGTCAACCTCGCCATCAACCAGACCCTGGTCCGGTCCATAAACACCATGGTGGTGGCAATCCTGCCGGTCGGTGCGATCCTCTTCATCGGTGCCGGGCTGCTCGGTGCTGGAACCCTGCGGGACCTGTCCCTGGCGCTGTTCGTGGGCATCCTGGTGGGCACCGCCGCGACGATCTTCATCGCGGCTCCGCTGTACGCCGCGCTGCGGCAGGGTGAACCTGATCTGGTCAAGCAGGCTAAGCGGGTGGAACAGAGGCGCGCCGAAGCGGCGGCCAAGACCGCATCGCAGGCATCGCCTGCGACGGCCTGAGCCCCGCCACGCCCTAAGAACAGAGCAGCAGGCCGCCAGCAGACGGGCCGGTGACCGTCCATTTCGACGGCCCCGGCCCGTCGCCGTATCCGGGCCGGTTATCGAAGTATCCTGCTGCGGGAATACACTTGAATAATTGACCGGTCGCGAGAGGTGCTCCATTGGAAGAACGTTCGACGCCGGTGCCTGAGGCACCTGCGGACAAGGGCCAAGGCCAGGGTTCTCAGACTGACCTGGTGGTTCCCGGACGTCCTGATGTTCCCGTGCCGGTTGACAATTCGCACGCCCGGCCGACGTTTCCTGGCCGCCGCGAACGCACGAGGTCACGCCTGGCCCGGCTGACAGGCCGCGGTACTCCCGCGTACTCCCCGATCCTGGAACCGTTGCTGCGCACGGTCCGTGCCAACAACCCCAAAGAGGATTTCGACCTCATCCAGCGCGCGTTTGTGGTGGCCGAGCGCTGCCATCGGGGCCAAAAGCGCAAGAGCGGGGACCCGTACATTACCCACCCGGTCGCGGTGGCCACCATCCTCGCCGAACTCGGACTCAGCGGTACCACGCTGGCCGCGGCCCTGTTGCACGACACGGTCGAAGACACCTCCTACACACTGGCCGACCTGAAGGCCGAGTTCGGCCCGGAAGTGGCCATGCTGGTGGACGGCGTCACCAAGCTGGACAAGGTCAGCTTCGGTGAGGCGGCACAGTCCGAGACCGTGCGCAAGATGGTCGTCGCCATGGCCAAGGACATCCGCGTCCTGATGATCAAACTCGCCGACCGGCTCCATAACGCCCGCACGTGGCGCTTCGTCTCTGCTGAGTCCTCGGCCCGCAAGGCGCGCGAAACCCTGGAAATCTTCGCGCCACTGGCCCACCGGCTCGGCATGAACACCATCAAGTGGGAGCTGGAGGATCTGTCCTTCGCCGCCCTTTATCCCAAGGTGTACGAGGAAATCGTGCGCATGGTGGGGGACCGGACCCCGGAGCGCGAAAAGAGCCTTTCGGTCATCCGCAACCAGATCACCGAGGACCTCCGGGCAGCGAAGATCAAGGCCACGATCACCGGACGGCCAAAGCATTACTACTCGATCTACCAGAAGATGATCGTCCGCGACAAAGACTTTGACGACATCAACGACCTCATGGGCGTCCGTGTCCTGGTCGACTCAGTCCGGGACTGTTACGCGGCCCTGGGCGCGATGCACTCGCGCTGGAACCCCCTGCCCGGGCGGTTCAAGGACTACATCGCGATGCCCAAGTTCAACATGTACCAGTCGCTGCACACCACGGTGATCGGTCCCGGCGGCAAGCCGGTGGAAATCCAGATCCGCACCCATGAAATGCACCGGCGGGCCGAGTACGGCGTCGCCGCGCACTGGAAGTACAAGGACCAGCCGAACCGGACGGCCGCCGGCCCCGGCAGCCCGCGCGACGGTGACATGGGCTGGCTGCGCTCCCTCGTGGACTGGCAGCAGGAAACGTCCGACCCGGGAGAGTTCCTCGACTCCCTGCGCTTTGAAATCAATGCCCGCGAAGTGTTCGTCTTCACCCCCAAGGGCGAGGTCATGGCCCTGCCTGCCGGGTCTACGCCCGTGGACTTCGCGTACGCCGTGCACACCGAGGTGGGCCACCGGACCATCGGTGCACGCGTCAACGGCAAGCTCGTTCCGCTCAACAGCGAACTGAACCACGGCGACTGGGTGGAGATCTTCACCTCCAAGGCCGAAGGCGCCGGCCCCAGCCAGGACTGGCAGCACTTCGTCAAGAGCGCCCGGGCCCGGAACAAAATCAGGCAATGGTTCAGCAAGGAACGCCGCGAGGAAGCGATTGACCGCGGCAAGGAGCTGCTCACCAAGGCGATGCGGAAGCAAAACCTCCCGCTGCAGCGCCTCATGACCCACGACGCCCTCGCGGCGATCGCGGAGGACTTCAAGTACGCCGACATTTCCGGGCTCTACGCCGGCGTGGGCGACGGCCACACCTCCGCGCAGTCCGTCATGGAACGTCTGGTGGAGAGCCTCGGCGGGAACGAGCACCCGGACGACGCCCTCACTGAGATCTCCATCCCCACCCAGGTCAGCAAGGCCCGGTTCTCCGATTCCGGTGTTGTTGTCCGCGGCGTGGACGACGTCTGGGTGAAGCTGGCCCGGTGCTGCACGCCGGTCCCGCCGGACCCGATCCTTGGCTTCGTAACGCGTGGCTCCGGCGTCTCCGTGCACCGGACCGACTGCACGAACGTGAGCGGCCTGATGGGTCAGCCGGACAGGATCGTTGAAGTGGACTGGGCGCCCACACAGGCCAGCGTGTTCCTCGTGGAGATCCAGGTCGAAGCGCTGGACCGCAAATCGCTGCTCTCCGACGTCACCCGGGTGCTCTCGGAAAACCACGTCAACATCCTGGCGGCGAGCGTCCACACGTCCACGGACCGCGTGGCAATCTCAAAGTTTGCGTTCGAGATGGGCGATCCCAAGTACCTCAGCCATGTGCTCAGCGCAGTCCGGCGGATCGACGGCGTCTTCGACGTGTACCGCACCACCGGAAACCGCCGCCGCAGCTAGCCCTGCCAGTTCGCCCTGCCCGGTTCGCGCCGCGGCACCGGGGGAACTGGGCGGTACTAGCCGGCGGCATCGGGCGGCGGCTGTGCCGCGAGGGCGGCGAGCTTGGCCAGCGCCGCCCGCTTATGCGGGACGCGCGGACTGGCGTCGACGGCAAGCCGGAGCAGCCGGAGCCGCACGCCGAGTTCGGGACGGGCTAATAGCGCCTGCAGGGTAGGCACTGCCCGTTCCGCATCCACGTGCAACGCCACGTCCACCGCCGTGCGCAGCGGGCTGGACACCATCAAACCTCCCATGCTGACGACGTCGAACGGCCCCAGCCGGACTTCGTGGAAGGTGCAGCCGCGCACTGACCTCAGGCTGGAAATCCGCCGGTTTGCGTCAACCAGCAGCGCCAGACGGTCCGGCTCCGCGGCGCAGCCGTAGATCCATGCCGCGGTCATCCGCCCCGCAACAACCCGTTGCCGGATCGCCGGCGCCACTGCCAGGGACGCGGCACGGGCGCGCAGCTGCGGACTGGCATGGGCGCCGGGTGGCAGATAGCCGCGCTGATACAGCTGCGCCAGCACGCCGTCGGCGGCCATGGCCTGCAGCTCCGGCCAGGAGAACAAGGCGCCGGGGGAGTAGAGCTCGCAATGTTCCGGCCCCGGCCCTGGAGCGCGCGGCCCCGGAGCCCGCTGGTCCGGACTAGGCTGACCCGGATCGCGCCGGCCCGGAACGGGCAGCCCCGGAAGAGCGGCGGGAGCACGGGGCATGAGTACCATTCCGCCATCGTTGCCGGTTCCCCGAATACAGAAAAGGCCCCGTTCCGGTCATGTGGATAACCGGAACGGGGCCTGGACTGGCTTACTGGTGTGCCCCGTGCCTAGGAGAGCTCGCTCGCCGAGCGCTCGAGCTGCTCCAGCCAGGCCTGGCGTGCCTCGAGGGCCTCCCGGGCTGCCTTGATCTTGCGCTCGTCGCCGGCCTTCTCCGCCTTGGCCAGGTCTTCCTTGAGACCGGAAATGGCGGCTTCGAGCTGGGTCAGGGCGCTGTTGGTGCGCGCCTTCGTCTCCGGGTTGGAGCGCTTCCAGTTTTCGTCCTCGGCGTGGCGGACAGCGTCCTCCACCTTCCGCAGGCCGGCCTCGACGCGGCCCATGTCGGCGCGCGGAACCTTGCCAGCTTCTTCCCAGCGGTCCCGGATGGACTGCAGCGCCTTCTTGGCCGCCGCCAGATCCTTGATCGGGAGGAGCTCGTTGGCCTCCACCAGGAGCGCTTCCTTCACCACCAGGTTCGCACCGTATTCCTGGTCGATCTCGTCGTTGGCTGCCTGCCGGTTCGTGAAGAAGACGTCCTGGGCGGCGCGGAAACGGGCCCACAGAGCGTCGTCGTCCTTGCGGCTGGCGCGGGGGGAGGCTTTCCACTCATCCATCAGGCGGCGGTACTCGCCGGCGGCAAAACCCCAGTCGGTCGAGGAGGAAAGGGCCTCGGCTTCGGTGATCAGCTTCTCTTTTGCGGCCTTGGCTGCCGAATTGTTGCTGTCCAGCTGGGAGAAGTAGGCGCGGCGGTGCCGGTCAAACACGGTGCGGGCGGCGCGGAACCGCTTCCACAGCGCGTCCTCGTTGCTGCGGCCGAGCCGGACTCCGCTCTTCTGGGCGGTCTTCCAGCTCTCGAAGAGTTCGTTCATCCGCGCGCTGGAGGTCTTCCACTGGATCTGCGCGGGATCGTGGCCGGCGATTTCCTCGGCCTCGGCCACGATGGCCTCGCGGGCGGCAAGCTCAGCGGCGCGGACGGCGTCGTGTTCGGCTTTCTCGGCTTTTTCGAGCTCGCTGATCTGCGTCACCAGTGCGTCCAGCCGGGCCTCGGCGGAGCGGAAGTCGCCCACCATGTTGCGCTCGGCCAGCTGCTCGCGCAGGTGCGTGACGGTCTTCTGCATGTCCGTGGTGGGCGCCTTGGAGCTCACGCGCTGTTCAAGCAGGACGATCTGGGCCACGACGTCGTCGAACTTCCGGGCGAAGTAGCCCAGCGCCTCGTCGGCGCTGACCCCGGGGTACTGGCCGACGGGATATTCTGTGTCGTCAACGGTCAGGAAGACATGGCCGTCGCCTTCAACACGGCCCCAGCGGGCTGCTTCTGCGAGTGAGGCTGCGGAGGACACGGCCGCCGGCGCCGGGGCCGGTGCGGCCGGAGACGGCTTGGCTTTCGGCCGGGCAGCAAACGCTGCCGGGCTCGGCGCGGGACGAGCGGCCGGCGAGGGGGTAGGAGCCGGAGCCGGAGCAGCAGGGGCCCCGGATTCAGCTACAGGCTCGGCTGCCGGTTCGGTGGGCTCTGCGGACTCGGCCGCCGTCTCCGCCTCGGCGGGCTCGGCAGACTCTGCCGGTTCGGCGGGCTCTGCGGACTCGGCCGCCGTCTCCGCCTCGGCGGGCTCGGCAGCCTCAGTGGGCCCTGCGGCCTCGCTGGCCTCGGTGGCGTCCTCGCCTGCCGCGGCTGGCCCTGCGGCCCCGCTGGCCTCGGCGGCGTCCTCGCCTGCCGCGGCTGGGGCTGCGGCCTCGCTGGCCTCTACGGCAGCGCCGGCACTCTCGGCTGGGGTTGCCTCGGCTTCGGTTTCGTTGGCAGCTGCTGTTGCCAATGTTTCGTCGGATTTCTGACTGTCTGTCACCGCTAGAAGTCTTTCGCTTGGAGGGAAATACCGGGACCACGGCTTTCAGGGCCGCGGCTGGTTACTTCAGTGTGAACGAGTCTATCGTGACTGGTTCCACCGGTGCGCCGTCGGTGGCGTTGTCGCCGGGCTTCAGTCCGGCGGCGGCAAGGCCGCTCACGACGTCGAGCCCCGAGGTCACCTTGCCCACCACCGTATAGCCGCCGGCGGCATCCGCCGGAATGACGGTGTCCTTGTACACAATGAAGAACTGGGTGCCGTTGCTGTTGGCGTTGCCGCTGGTCCGGGCCACGGCGATCGTTCCTGCGGGGTAATTGTTGTCCGGCGGGGTGTTTTCCAGCGGGCCCCAGGTGTAGCTAGGGTCGCTGCTGCCGTCTCCGGCCTTGGAACCGCACTGCAGGACGCCGAAGGTCTCGGCCGTGGTCAGCCGGTGGCAGCTGAGGCCGTTGTAAAAGTTTTGGTCGGCGAGGGATTTGAAGACCGCCGCGGCCTGCGGGGCCTTCGTGCCGTCGAGTTCGACGCCGAGCGCGCCGCGGTTCAGCTTGAGCTCGCCCGTGAACATCTTGCCCGCGGCGGTTTCCGGCTTGGGGATGTTCTCGGCATTCGTGGGGGCAGCCGTCGGCGTGGCGGATGCTGACGGGCTCTGGAGCCCCTCCTGCACGGCCGCGAACTCCTCTTCGGTCGGGTTTGAGGCGAAGACGGTGAGCTGTAGGACCAGGGCCAGGCCGATCGCCGCTGTGCCGGCGCTGATGGCGAGGACGTTGTCGCGCTTGCGGCGCTTGTCCTGGTCCCGGCGCAGGCCGCGCCTGGCCTCCATCTGCTGGACGCGCCGCTTCGCCTCGCGTGCGCTGCGTGAACTGGCCGCCAATGGTCCTCCTGGTTGTATGGCCGCCACCGTAACGTGCGGTAGGCGCCGTCGAGGTAGCAGCAGCAAGCTGCCGGCAGTCCCGCCGGGGCCGGCTCCGTTGGAAGAAGCGGGCGCCGAACGCATAAACTGACTGCCGCACACAGTTTATGCACGACTGGCCGGTCTGCCGCTTATCTTCGTTACGTTTCGACAGATGAATGCCGCGTGACGCCCGCGCCCGAAGATACTGCAGTAGCAACGAGATACCGCAGTGGTAACCAGAGGAGAAATTTCACCATGGCACGCACAGCCTCCCTGTCAGGATTCCCCGAGTGGCTTCCCGAGGAGCGGCTGGTGGAACTCCATGTGCTGGACACTCTGCGCCGGACGTTCGAGCTCCATGGTTTCTCCTCGATCGAGACCCGCGCCGTGGAAACGGTGGGGCAGTTGCTGCGCAAGGGAGAGATCGACAAAGAGGTCTACGGGCTGAGTCGGCTTCAGGAAGAGGAAGCGGACACGATGGCCCGGACCGATCCCCACGCCCTTGCCCTGCACTTCGACCTCACCGTGCCCTTCGCCCGGTACGTCGTGGAAAACGCCGGCTACCTGGCGTTCCCGTTCCGCCGCTACCAGATCCAGAAGGTCTGGCGCGGCGAACGCCCCCAGGAGGGACGGGCCCGCGAGTTCACCCAGGCGGACATCGATGTTGTCGGCGACGGCGAGCTGCCGTTCCGCTACGACGTTGAAATCGCGCTCGTGATCGCCGAGGCGCTCAATGCGCTGCCCATCCCCGATTTCCTGCTGCGGATCAACAACCGCAAGCTGGCCGAGGGCTTCTACACCGGGATCGGGCTCACGGACACCGCGGGCGTTCTCCGCAGCATCGACAAACTCGAGAAGGTCGGGCCCGCGAAGGTGGCCGCGTTGCTCAAGGAGGAACTCGGCGCCACTGACGACCAGGCGCAGGCCGCCCTGAAGCTCGCCGGCATCCGTACCACGGACACGTCCTTCGTGGAGCAGGTCCGGGCGCTGGGCGTCACCAACGAGCTGCTGGAGGAGGGCCTGAACGAGCTGAAGCAGGTCATTGCGGCCGCCGTCCTGCACGCCCCGGGACGAGTCGTTGCCGATCTCAGCATCGCCCGCGGCCTGGACTATTACACGGGCACCGTGGTGGAAACCGTCCTGGTGGGGCACGAACAGCTGGGCTCGATCTGCTCCGGCGGCCGCTACGACGCACTGGCCAGCAAGGGCAACCGCAAATTCCCCGGCGTCGGCCTCTCAATCGGTGTGACCCGCCTGGTGTCGCGGATCCTGAGCCATGACCTCGCCAAGGCCACGCGCTCCGTGCCGACCGCCGTGCTGGTGACGCTCAACAACGACGACAGCTGGGGCGCTGCGCAGGACGTCGCGGCGCAGCTGCGCAGCCGGGGCATCGCCACGGAGGTCGCCGCGAAGGCCGAGAAGTTCGGCAAGCAGATCAAGTTCGCCGACCGGCGCGGCATTCCGTTTGTCTGGTTCACCGACGACGACGGCAAGCACCAGGTCAAGGACATCCGCACGGGCGAGCAGTACGACGCCGACCCGGACGCGTGGATGCCCTCCGAGGAGGACCTGCACGTGCGCGTAACCGTCGCGGGCTAGTTTTTCCGGGGAGTCCTGTTCGTCCGGGGAGCCCGGCCGTTTTCCCGGGTCCTGCGCGCCCGCAAGACGAGGAACCGCCCGGCCACCCCGGCGGCCAGCACCGCCGCCATGAACAGCATGGAGGCCAGCGGCAGGGTGACGGCCAGGACCAGGCAGCCAAGGAACCCCAGCACATTGAGCCAGCGCGGCGCATGCCAGGGCCGGCCGGCCAAGGTGAAAGCCGCGGCGTTGGTCACGGCGTAGTAGATCAGCACGCCGAAACTGGAAAATCCGACCACAGTCATCACGTCGGTGCTCAGCAGCAGGACGACGACGGCGGCAGCGACGGCCAGTTCCGCGACGAACGGGACGGTGTGGGCGCGGCCCACCCTGGCCAGCGGTGCGGGCAGGTCCCGTTCCCGCGCCATCGCCAGGGTGGTCCTGCCGACCCCGGTGATCAGGGCCAGCAGCGCGCCAAGGCAAGCGGCCGCCGCTCCGGCCTGGACGAAGGGGACGCCGGCGCTAAGATGCGAGGCCGCCACCGCGTCCAGCAGCGGCGCCGTCGAACTCGCCAGCTGCTGCGGCGGCAGGTGCCACTGCAGCAGCGCGGCCAGGCCAAGGTAGATCACGAACGCGCCGGCCAGCGCGGCCAGGATGGCGCGAGGGATGGTGCGCGCGGGGTCCTTGACCTCCTCGCCCAGGGTGGCGATCCGCGCATAGCCGGCGAAGGCGAAGAACATCAGCCCGGCAGCGGGAAGGACGCCCCAGCCGCCGGCGGGCGCCGCAGGGTAGGCCGGCGCCGCCGACACCGCGGGGGCGCCGTCCGGGTGCGGGCCCAGCAGCGACGCCACGGCGACAAAGACAATCGTGGCCAGCACCACGGCCAGCAGGACCCGGGTCAGCAGCGCGGTCCGCGTGATGCCGAGCAGGTTAACGCCCGTGAGGACCACGACGGCGGCGACGGCCAGCGGCGTCGCGTAGGCCGGCGCCACGTAATGCCCGAACGTCAGGGCCATCGCCGCGCAGGACGCCGTCTTGCCCGTCACGAAACCCCAGCCCGCAATGAAGCCGGGCCACTCGCCGAGCCGCCGGCGTCCATACACATAGGTGCCCCCGCTGGCCGGGTATCTGGCCGCCAGCTGCGCCGACGCGACGGCGTTGCAGTAGGCGATGGCGCCGGCCACGGCCACGGCCAGTGTCAGCAGCGGCCCGGCCAGAGCGGCGGCGGGGGAGAACACGACGAACACGCCGGCGCCCAGCATGGAACCCAGGCCGATCGCCGTGGAATCGAACACGCCGAGCCGGCGTTGCAGCCGCTGGTGCGGCCGCTGCGGGCCGGGGCGGCCGCCGGGCTGATCACCGGGCTGGGTTCCGTGGTGCCGGGTTGCCATGGCGGGAGGGGCCTTTCCAACGGGTAAACTCGAACGGGATCGTTCCTGAAGCGATCCTATTGAACCTAAGTTTTGAACACCGATTTTTTGAACACCGATTTTTTGAACACGGTTTTTTGAACATCGTTTTCAACGTCACTTTTGATTTTCCGCTGAAAGGAATGCTGTGCTGCGCACACATGACCTCGGATCACTTCGCTCCGAGCACATTGGACAAACCGTAACCCTCGCCGGCTGGGTCGGCCGGCGTCGTGACCACGGTGGTGTCGCATTCGTTGACCTGCGCGACGCGTCCGGCGTCGCCCAGGTTGTGGTCCGCGAGGAAGAGGTCTTCCACGGCCTGCGCAACGAGTATGTGCTGCAGATTGTCGGCACGGTGTCCCAGCGCCCCGAGGGCAACGAGAACCCTGCGCTCCCCACCGGTGAGATCGAGGTCATGGCCGAAAAGGTCACCATCCTCAACACCTCGGATCCGCTGCCGTTCCAGATCGACGAGCACGTTGAGGTGGGTGAGGAAGCGCGCCTGAAGCACCGCTACCTGGACCTGCGCCGCCCCGGCCCTGCCCGCAACCTGCGCCTGCGTTCGGAAGCCAACCGCGTGGCCCGCGACCTGCTCCACCAGGACGGCTACGTGGAGATCGAAACCCCCACGCTGACCCGTTCGACGCCGGAAGGCGCCCGCGACTTTGTGGTCCCCGCACGCCTCGCGCCGGGTTCCTGGTACGCGCTGCCGCAGTCCCCTCAGCTGTTCAAGCAGCTCCTGCAGGTGGGCGGCTTCGAAAAGTACTACCAGATTGCCCGCTGCTACCGCGATGAAGACTTCCGCGCGGACCGCCAGCCGGAATTCACGCAGCTGGACATCGAGGCCAGCTTCGTCGAGCAGGACGACATCATCCGCCTGGGCGAGAACATCGTCAAAGCCTTGTGGAAGCTGATCGACGTCGAGATCCCGACGCCGATCCAGCGCATCACTTACCACGACGCCATGGCCCGCTACGGCTCGGACAAGCCGGACCTGCGCTTCGGCCAGGAGCTCACAGAGCTGACCGAATTCTTCAAGGACACCAACTTCGGTGTCTTCAAGGCGCCCTACGTCGGTGCCGTCGTCATGCCCGGCGGCGCCTCCCAGGCCCGCCGAGCCCTCGACGCCTGGCAGGAATGGGCCAAGCAGCGCGGCGCCAAGGGCCTGGCGTACGTCCTGTACAAGGAAGACGGCGAGCTCGCCGGTCCCGTCGCGAAGAACCTCACCGACACCGAGCGTGCGGGCCTCGCCAACGCCGTTGGTGCCAAGCCCGGTGACTGCATCTTCTTCGCCGCCGGCGAGAAGACCCCGTCCCGTGCGCTCCTCGGCGCTGCCCGCGTGGAGATCGGCCACCGTACCGGGCTCATCAACCCCGCTGACTGGGCCTTCTGCTGGGTCGTGGACGCGCCGATGTTCGAGCCGGCCGCCGCCGCCGTCGCCTCCGGCGACGTCGCCGTCGGCGCCGGCCAGTGGACCGCCGTGCACCACGCGTTCACCTCGCCCAAGCCCGAGTTCATGGACTCCTTCGACACGGATCCCGAGTCGGCGCTGTCCTACGCCTACGACATCGTCTGCAACGGCAACGAAATTGGTGGCGGCTCGATCCGTATCCACGAGCGCGACGTCCAGGAACGGGTCTTCGAGCTCATGGGCCTGGACAAGGCAGACGCGCAGACCAAGTTCGGCTTCCTCCTGGAGGGCTTCAAGTTCGGCGCCCCTCCGCACGGCGGCATCGCGTTCGGCTGGGACCGGGTGGTGGCCCTGCTGGCCGGCGTGGAGTCCATCCGCGACGTCATCGCGTTCCCGAAGTCCGGCGGCGGCTATGACCCCCTGACCCAGGCTCCCGCTCCCATCACGGCGCAGCAGCGCAAGGAAGCCGGCGTCGATTTCAAGCCCGAGGCCAAGAAGCCCACGGACGGCAAGAACTAAGCCGGAAGCATCAGCATGAGCAGCAGGGGCTCCCCGGGCAACCGGAGAGCCCCTGCTGCTGTCATGATCGGCCGCATTCGTTTCGGACGGAGAGAACCTCGATGGACCTGAGCCCGAACCCCGAATCCAACCCCGCATCGAACCCCGAAGCCAACCCCGAAGCCATCCCGGGGCTGGAGGCGTTGATGGATGCGGCGTGGCCCGCCCCCGAACGGGAGGAGGCCGGCGGCTGGGTGCTGCGGGCGGCCTCCGGCGTGACACAGCGGGCGAACTCGGTCTGGGCGCGGGATCCCGGCGTTGATGACCCGCACCGGCAACTGGCCGCACTCCGGGCGGCGCGGCTTTGGTACCGGAACCGCCGGCTTCCGCTGATCTTCCAGATCTTTGACGGCCCCCGCCAGGCGGGACTGCATGCGGTGCTCGACGACGAAGGCTTCACCCGACAGTCCGAAACCCTGGTCCTGGTCCGTGGCCCCAGGCCGGAGAGGAGACGGGGGCGGAGCCCGGTGCGGAGACCGGCCGCCCCGACCCCGCCGTGGAAATCTCGGCTGAGCCGTCGGCGGAATGGCTGAACCTGTGGTGGAGCGTCGATGGCCGCGGGGGAGCGGACGGGCTCGCCGTGGCCGGCCGCATCCTGACAGGGTGCCCGGCTCTGTACGCCCTGGTGCGGGACGACGGCGGCGCGCCCGCCGCCGTCGCACGGCTCGCGCTGCCCGGCGCCGGACCGACAGGGCATACCGGGCCACGCGGGTGGGGTGGCCTGTACTGCATGGCAACGCGTCCGGATGCGCGGCGGCGGGGTTATGGCGGCCGGGTTGTCCGGGCGCTGCTGCGTGAGGGCGGGGACCGCGGCGTGGCGGGGTACTGGCTGTTGGTGATGGCATCCAACGCCGGCGCCCGGAGCCTGTACGCTGACGCCGGGTTCCGCGAAGCCGGCCGGTACCTCTACCGGCAGGAAAGGCCGAAGCGGCACCTGACCGGCTGCTAGCCCGGGCCGTCGTTCGTTCGTCACGTTCCCTCGCCGGCGTGCCCAGTCCCGAGGCCGCGCCTTCCGAGGCCGCGCGCCAGCTGCCGAGGGAGGCGCACACGACCGCGGGAGAATCCCCCGTCGTTCGGCGCCGGCGCGGCGGCGGGAGCGCGCGCGGGCCTGACCGAATATACGATCCGCGAGTGGTACAAGTACCGCACCACGAACGCCGCCAAGAGCGTCGCGGCCTGCGCCAGGACGGCGTCGATGGCCAGGACGTTCACGGCCAGCATCAGGACCGGCAGCCGGGCCAGGGCCTCGAGATTGTTGAAACAGAAGGATTGCGCAAACCGTGAACGCAAGCCGTTGGCCTTGTGCGGCACTGTGCCGAAGACAACGGTTTCCTGCATGAGGAAGTTCGAGACAATCGTCAGCTCCGCGGCTACCACGGCGGCCGCGACAAAGTGTGTTCCGGTGGAAAGCAGGAATGCCATGATCAAAAGGTTCAGGATGGCCCCGAGACCCCCCACGGCGGCAAACAGCAAGGCTGTTCCGGCGCGCAGCTCGCCGAGCTGCCGCAGGAACCGCAGCCCCTGGCCCACACCGGCCTTGGACCTGCCGGCGGTCCGCGGTCCGAGGGTGAACGGAACTTCGGACACCGTGAGTTGGTGCCGGGCCAGGATTTCCAGCAGGATCTTGAACCCGCTGGGCCGCAGCGCGCTGCACTCAATGGCGGAGCGCCGCAGGGCAAAGAACCCCGTCATGGGATCAGAACAGCCCCGCAGCCGGAGGGGAAACAGCGCCAGCGTGATGCGCGTGGCACCGGCTGAGAGGACACGGCGGGGCCAGCCGGCCACGCCGCCGCCACTGTCACCGGCGCTGCCGCGGCGGCCGCCGCTCGGGCGCCCGCTGCGACCGCGACCGCGACTGCGGCCGCTGCAGCCGGCACCGTAGCGCGAGGCGACCACCACGTCGGCCTCGTTGCCTTCCAGCTCCGCGAGCAGGACGGGAATGAGTTCCGGCGGATGCTGGAGATCGCCGCTCATCACCATGCAGAACTCGGCGGCGCTGGAGCGCACGCCATCCACGACGGCTCCGCTCAGGCCTCCCACGGGCGCCTCCCGGTGGATCACCCTGATGCGCATGGGTTCCGTCGCTGCGGCGACCGCAATAACGTCCCGGGTGTTGTCCGTTGAGTCGTCGACAAACACGAGCTCAGCGTCGATATCGCGGCAGGCCTCGGCAGCCCGGCCGATCAATTGTTGGACGTTCGGTGCCTCATTGCGCGTGGGGACGATGACTGAAAGTTTCATGACTGCCGTCCTGTTGCTCTGGGTGTTCTGGGTCCTAGTTGGACGGGGGACTGATGACGCGGTGAACGCTCCATTCGCCGAATGTCTGGACTTCCTCGGAGTTCTGCAGGGCCGTCTTCACCCGGCTCAGGCCCAGGGAATCGATGTTGGCCGTGACGGACGGGCCGACGATGATCCAACGGATTTCCCGCCACCCACCGGGCCGTTCGATGTCGAACTGCTTGTCGAGGTCCGGCTTCTCTGTGGCGATCATGGTCCAGGCGTTGTTCCACCCGCTTGAATTCAGGTCGTGCCACATGGAGTAGGGGGCGAGCACGACCTCGCTCCGTGAGACGTTGTCCTGCACCCAGGTCATGGCGCTGCGCCAGTTGGAGTTGGTCTGGGCGGTGAGCAGGGTTCTGTCCTGTTCAAACCACTGGGGCACCGACATCAGGAGCAAAGATGCCGACAGCACGGCGACGAACGACGCACGCAGCGGCCGGGTCAGGCCTGGCGCGCGGCGGACGAGTCGTTCCATGCCGCTCCAGGCGATGTCCACGGCCGACCCGCACGCCAGAGCGAGGAACGGGATCACGCCGATGATGTACATCGCGGGGAGATAGCCCTGGCCAAGCACGATCGGCGTGGCGAAGGAGGCAATGGCGATGAAGAGAATGCGGGACTGCCGGCGCAGCAGGCAGACGACGGCGGCAGCCAGCCCGGCGGCGATGAGGTACTTGTCAAAGTAGAGCCAGCCTGAGAGCAACTCCGCGCGGCTGGAGCCGGCCTCGAAGATGGTGCCGGAGCCGGAACGGTTCAGGAGCTGGTAGGCGAGGGCGTCCTGGAGCGAAACGTGATCGGGTCCGGAGAGGAGCTCGTTCCGGAGCAGTGCCGACAGCGGGTAAAAGGCCAGCAGCAGGCCGCCGGCGGTGAGGAAGCCGACCACCGAAAATGACCGGTTGCTCCATTTGGGCCGGTACATCAGGGCGAGCAGCAGGGCGGGACCGAAAATGGACAGGGTCTCCTTGGAGAGCACTGCGATCGCGAAACAGATCCCGGCTCCCACATGGTGCCACAGCGCGTCCCGCGAGGACAACGCAAGGTAGAAGGCGAGCAAGAGCCAGGGCACGCCGATGTTGTCGAGGTAGATCTGCCGCCCGAGGACCAGGGAGAGCGGGGACAGGATGAAGAGCACCGTGGTCAGGGCCGCGAAAGGAATACGCATGCTCAGCCGCCGGGCCACCATGTAGAGCAGCAGCGCGCTGGCGACGAAGTACACCGAAATCACGTACCTGGTGGCACCGATGGTGGTGCCGTCGCCGAGCCCGAGCAGATTCGGAAGCCAGTTCAGCGCCGCTATCTGGATCCATCCCAGCGGCGGGTGGTCATACCAGTAGGTGTAGGGGGCCAGGGTCCCGGAGTGCACGGCGAAGGCCTGGGAGGTATACGTGCCTTCGTCGTCCTGGTAGGTGGGCGCTCCGTCGAGATTCCACAGGCTCAGCACGGCCGCGCTGACTGTCAATGCAGCGAGGGCAATCCTGTCCCACAACGGGAGGTACCTCAGGTTGAACGGGGCTCCGTGCGCCGTGCCGCGGTGTTTGGGCGCGCTTTCGGCCCTTGCACTCCGCTCGCCGGCCGCCGTTGCTGGTGGATCGGGTTTTAGTTCCGTGGCTGCCATGACTGCCTCCTTGGGGCCGTTGAAACGTCAATTGGGTGCTAGTGCCGAGCGGGTTCGGCAGGGCTGGGGACGAGGTAGGCCAGGTGGGATCCGGAATGATCGGTCTTTTCCCAGGCAAAATCGCGGCGCACGAACTTGAACAAAGCCCTCAGGGCCGCGAAGGCCAGGACCATCTGGTACAGGGGAGTGCCGGCAATGAGCCGGAAGTAGTCGTACCAGCTAATGGCGAACTTATGGTCGCGGCCGAATTCGTGCAGCATGCAGACATCGAAGGCGACGGTCACGAGCGTAGGTATCAGCGGCAGGAACGTGACCAGCGTGACCACGAGCGGGAAGTTGCCCCAGATCGCCGCCGCGATTGCGATCGGAATGCAGACTCCGGCCAATGCCATGAAGTGCTGCTGCATCAGGGTCCACCAGGCGATGGTCCGCATCCGCCGTGACGGCAGGGCCTTCCAGTCGCCCTTGGCGAAGACCTGCATGAATCCCAGCGACCAGCGGGTGCGCTGACGGATCAGCCCCGCCAGGCTGTCGGGTGTTTCCTCACGCGTGACCAATTGCGGGGAGTAGGCCACCACGATCTTGCGGCGGAGCGTCGACAGGCGCACACCGAGATCGCAGTCCTCGGCGAGGCAGGAGCCGTCCCATCCGCCCACCGCTGTCAGCAGTTCCCGCTTGATGAACACGGTGTTGCCGCCGAGGGGAATGAATCCCTGCCGGGAATGGGCGTGCAGCCTGGACCGGAACCACGTGAAGTACTCAAGGCAGTTCCGCAGCGAGTACCACGTGTCCTTGTAGTTGATCAGCTGCACGGCACCCTGGACGACGTCGGCGTTCTTGGTGGTGAAGACGCTGTCGATATGGGCCAGCAGCTCTTCGGCGGCGATCGACTCGGCGTCGAAAACCCCGACCACGCTGTTGCGGCACATCGACAGCGCCTTGTTCAGCTGGCGCGGCTTGTTCTTCCTCTCGCTGACGTCCACACTGACCCGCACGGACTCCGGAAACTCCCGGGCCAGCCGGTGTGCGATCTCCACCGTCTCGACGTCGTCGTGTCCGACCGAGATGATGACCTCCTTGCGCGAATGGGTCTGCGCCAGGAGCGCCGCCAAGGTGGCCCGCATGACCTCTTCGCGTTCATTCCGGCACGGCATGATCAGGGAAAATGAATGTCCCTCCGTCGACTGAAGGCCGGAGTAGGACGTCCGCACCTGCGTCTTGGGGTCCCACCATGCGTAGGTGTTCAGGTAGAGGGTGGACAGCGCGATGGCAAAGAGCGCCACGGCGATGATGAGGACGATGGCGCTGGCCAGCAGGGTAGCGGACATGACGGAGCTCCAATGAGGTGGGTGGACGCAGGTGATCTCGAAAAACGGGCGGGATCGTCAGTCGGGTGGATAGTCAGCCGGACCGCAGGTGGATCCGGGAAGGGCGGGGTGGCTAGTCGGCCGCACCGCAGGCGACGCCGTCATGGTTGGCGTCGAGCTTTTGCGGATCGACATGCGCTTTGCGCACTGACAGTCCGTTCTTGAAGTACGTACGGACCTCGGAGCAGGTCCAGGAATGAGGCATGGACCCGGGATTAAGGCCCGCGTCTTTCATCTCCTTCAAATGCCGGCTCATGCTCGGCGGAATGGCGGGAAGGCACTGTCCGTCGGAGCCGTACTGGGGGAGACAACCGCCCAGGGACAGGCTCGGGTCGGAGAGTACCGCCGCCGGGTCAACGGGGCCCCGCTGCTTAAGGCCCTTGGAATTGCCGCCCTCCGGCAAGGAGGCGGCCGCACCGGATTCCGTCCGGGCCGCCTCAGCCAGGGAGACTTCGGGTGAGTCCCCTGCTGACCTGGATGCCTTTGGCCCCGCTGAAACCGGGGGAATGGGCCCCAGTTTCGGTGCGTTGCCTGAGCCGGCAGTGGGCGTGGTGGCGGCCTTGGTGGCGGGCGTGTTGGCGCCCCTGGTCGCGTCCGTGGTGGCGGACGGCCCCGGCCGGGCGCCTGTGGGCGCCTCGGCCGGCTTGGCAGCAGGTGGAACTTGGCTCACGCGCGGACCGGCGTTGACGGCACTGACGGTAGCGACGGCGGACATCCCGCCCCACACCATGGCTGCCGCGGCTGCCACACCCGCCGTCGTCAGGGCCACGATGACGCGTGCTCCGCGTGATCCGCCTGCTGCACTTTCCTTGCCGCGCGTCATGAGACCCACACCCAACGGGCAACACTGGGAATTCCGTCAGCGGACAATACGGTGAGCATGTACGGCCCCGGCGGCAGGAGGTTCGGATTGCTGGGGATCTGCGCGGTGCGGCCCGCTCCCGTGCCTGCCAGGGGCAGGTCGACGACCCGCGCGTTGGTGTCTGTCTGATGCGTCTGGGACATCGGCGGGATCAGCGAGGCGGCCGTGACATCGCCCGTCACACCGATCTGCACATTCTGCCCGTAGCCAACCTGGCTGGGAGCCGAGGTGATGGCCGGCCGGGGACCCTTGAACAGGTACGGCGGACTGTAGACCGAGATCCTGGCTTCGAAGGAATTATCCAGCGGATTGGAGCCCATGACCGCCACGCGGCCGTCCGGCAGGAGAATGGACGTCGAATGGTAATTGCGGCCCACAGGGTCCGCCGCCACAGTCTTCCAGGAGTTCGTCGACGGAGTGTAGATGGCAGCCGTCTGGATGTTGCCCGAACGGTTCAACTGTGCGCCGTTCGCGGCCAGCACGGTGCGGTCGGGAAGGTTGAGGACGTTGACGTACATCTTGCCGGGTCCGGGAAGGTCCGGTCCGGGCACGTAGTGCGGGCTCGGCTGTTTGAGGTCGATGATGTCCACCAGGTTGATGCCGGGCGTATTGCCGTCAGCATTGCCGCCGCCAACGATCATGAGTTTCTGGTCCTGGGCCGGACCAATGAAGACGGAGCCGGCCTGGTCCCTGAGATCTTTTTGCCGCAGCCCGGGAACGTCCCAGATCTGCGCCGTTGCCCAGTCGTAGATCGACGCGCCCGTCCCCGGCAGCCCGTTGCCGAAGGTGTGGCCCCCGGAGTAGAACATCCTGCCGTTTTCGAGGAGGAACATGTGCGGGTACGTGCCCCAGAAGCTCCACGTCTGCGGCACCTGGTTCTGCGGCAGCCACCTCATGGCCGATGTGTCGAACATCTCCGTCAACACGGTGCCCTGGGCCTTTTCGTCGAGCCCGCCGGCGGACCAGATATCGCCGTTGCCCAGTTTCGTCAGCGACGGGTACCAGTGGGCCCCGGCCATGTCGGCCAGTTGGTGGAAGGCGTCGTCGGCGGGGTCGAAGTAGTAGCTCTTCTTGGATCCCTGGAAGGTCGTCGGCCCCACGTTGGCGGTGGGGAACGCCTGGGTGCCGCCGGCGAGGAGTACTTTCCCGTCCGGCAGGGTCACGTGTCCGGCACAAAACATGTCGTAGGGCACGGGGATGTCCTTGAACGAGTTGGTTGCGGGCGACCAGACCACCGCCCGGAACGAGCCTGCATTGAAGTTCGGCTCGTCGTTGCCCGAACCGGCGATCAGCAACAGCCGTCCGTCATGGAGCAGCGTTGAATGCAGCGCCCGCACGGGCATTTGCGAGGACAGCGTTTCCCAGGATCCGACGGCGTCCGGCCCGCCCACAGGATCCGGTCCCGCTGTGTCGTACTTGGTCAGCGAGTAGTTGGTGGTGGACAAGGTGCCGTTGCCGGAGATGGAAACCCCGAGGGAAATCCGGTCGACGCCGTCGGGGATCGCCGGCGTTCGTGCCTGGCCTGTCGTCCAGCCGGAAACGGGCGGCAATTCCTTGAGGTCTGTCCAGTACTGCCAGCCGTTGGCAGTGTGGCTGAAGACGGTCAGGCCGGACGGGCCTGCGGCGGTGGACTTGTAATCGACTTTGAGGTCGTATTGTTCCCCTGGCGTGACGGCGGGTGCGCAGCCTGGCGCGTCCGATTGGATGAGTTTTGCGTCCCCGGACTGATAAGCGGTGACGTTTATGGCGAATGATCGCGCTCCGGCGGGTGAATTCGCCGGAACGTCATTTGAGAGCGAAGTCGCAACTTGCCGGTTTCCCCAACCTCCCAGCATAAAGCATTCAGGTGTTGGAGTTCCGTCTGCGAGGCTTCCGTTGATTATCAATTCGCTGGTGTTTTGCGTCGGTACCGGGATTTCCGTCAAAGAATAGTCGTCGGTTGTCAGAGTCCCGTCAATTCCAAGCGAAAGTCCGAAACTAATAAAATCCGTTCCGTCGGGGATTGTGGGCGTGGCGGCAGTGGCGAGGGTCCAGCCCGCGGCCGGTGCCTGCTGCTGGATGTCGCCCCAGTAGCTCCAGCCCTGGGCGGAATGTCGGAACAGGGTCAGGGATACCGGCGCCGTGGACTTGTACCAGACTTGGATGGTGTAGCCGCGGCCAGGGACCACGGCCGGTGCACATTGGGCGTTCTCCTCCTGGACGAGCTTGCGATCGCCCGCCGTATGGCCCTGAAGCGTGACCGAGACCGCCCTGCCGCCGAGCCGTCCCTCGACGAAGTTCCAGTTGCCTTCGGTTCCCCAGCCGGCCCGCTTGAAGCATGTGGCGTCCACGGTACCCTCCTCAAGAGACGGGTTGCTTACGAGATTGACGGCGTCGGCCGCCACGGCAACGGCGCCCACGAGAAAGTTCAGGGGAATCAGGAGCGCCAGAATGAGCGCTATCAATCGCCTAGGGCGTTGTAGGTTATTCACGGCCCGCCGCATCCTGTGCGTGGCGTATTTTGCCGTTATAAATGCGGATTGCGGTGAGAGATGATTCCGTATTTGTCATTCTGGGAATCGGATGGTCAATGTTGCACATTGAATTCCCCATTAACGATTGATTTCAGCGACAAAGGATGTGTTTGAGTCTATGGGCGGCAAAAAGCAAGGGAAACGAGTAAAAATTACTCGACTTCGCACGACGCCGGGCAGCTGTGTACTCAGGTGGTGGCCGGGGACCCGGCCGGACTACTTGGTCATCGGATGGAAGCCAAGGTCAGCGCCGTTCCGGCAGCCCCGCGCCCGGCCGGAGCTGCTGGGCCTTGAAACGGCAAGGACGCGCCAAAAGGATATTGCAGGTCCGAATCCGGCATGGCAGGAACTGCAGGCCACGAACTTCACGGCGGGAATGCTACTGCGGGTCGGTCACCAGGATCCGCACCGAGCACAGCTCCGCGGCGGCCTTCTTCAGGACCGCGGCGCGTGGATCCGGGACATCCAGGAACGCGAGCCGGGTCAGGCCGGCGTAGCGCTTTAGCGCGGGCTCGGCAAGCACCTGGTCCGCCAGTGTCCGGTCGCCGCCCGGCGCCAGGTATTCGACCCGGTGCGCGGCGAAGATCCTTCCCGCGTGCTCGGCGACCGCTTCCACGAGGGCATCGGCCTGGTTGGCGCGGCGCCGGGCGAAACGCTGCTGGGACCAGCCGCCGGCTGCCGTCCGGGACTGGACGTGTCGCGTGCCGGTCTTGGACGCCAGCACCGCGCCGGCGCTGACCACAGCCACCGAATATCCCCCGCGGCGGACCAGCACGGCACCGATGCTCCGAGGCTGCCCGGCCAGGGAGGCCAGCCGCGAGAGGGCGTCGTGGCCGTTCCCGGGCCGGCCGTCCACGGGCCAAGGCGCCCGGAGCACGGCCACGGCGCCGTCCGCGGCGCGCAGCTGGAGGCCGGCGCCCTGCTCCTCCTGGAACAGTGCGCCATGGCTCGCGGCGAAGCGGTCCACCCAGCCCGGCAGCCGGTCACCGGAGACGAAGGCCACACGGGTCTCGGGGCTGGACATGGCAGGCTCTCCGTTGCGGGGGTGATGAGTGAGGGTGGGGGGTGACAGGGCGGGCAGGAACTAGAAGTAGCCTATCTATGTGGATGATCTCTTTGGCGCAGGGCGGGACAACGCCGACGAAAGCGACGACTCCGGCGAAGATGGCGACGGCGGCGCCGGCGATTCCGGCCGCGCCCGGTCAGCTGCCGGGTCAGCCTCGCCGCGGAGCCCGCTGGCCGTCCGCATGCGGCCGCGCACCCTCGATGACGTCGTGGGCCAGCAGCACCTGCTCGGCCAGGGCTCCCCGCTGCGCCAACTGGCCGCCGGCTCCGACGCAACCGGCCCCGCCGGACCGAGCTCGGTGATTCTCTGGGGTCCTCCCGGCACCGGCAAGACCACCCTTGCCCACGTGATTGCCAAGGGTCCCGGCCGGAAATTCGTCGAACTCTCCGCCATCACCGCCGGCGTCAAGGACGTCCGCCGGGTGATGGATGAAGCCCTGACCGCGCGCGACCTCTTCAAGACCACCACCGTGCTCTTCCTCGACGAGATCCACCGCTTCAACAAGGCACAGCAGGACGCGCTGCTTCCCGGCGTCGAGAACCGCTGGGTGGTGCTGGTGGCGGCCACCACCGAAAACCCGTCCTTCTCCGTGGTGTCCCCGTTGCTGTCCCGCTCGCTGCTGCTGACCCTGAAACCTCTCACCGACGCCGACGTCGAGGGCCTGCTGCAGCGGGCCGTTTCGGATGTCCGCGGACTGAACGGCAAAGCCGAACTGAGCGCCGACGCGCTGGCGCACCTTGTCCGGCTCTCCGGCGGCGACGCCCGTCGCGCCCTCACTGCCCTCGAGGCCGCCGCCGGCGTCGCCTTCGGAGACGCGGACGACATCGACGCAGAAGATACAGACACCGCCGCCGGCGCAGGAGCGGCGGAGCCCGTCACGATCCAGTTGCGGCACACCGAGCGGGCCCTGGATGTCGCCTCCGTGCGCTACGACCGGGCCGGGGACCAGCATTACGACGTCGCCAGCGCGTTCATCAAGTCGATCCGGGGTTCCGACGTCGACGCCGCGCTGCACTATCTCGCCCGGATGCTGGAGGCAGGTGAGGACCCCCGGTTCGTGGCCCGCCGGATCGTGATCTCCGCGGCCGAGGACGTCGGCATGGCGGATCCGACGGCGCTGCAGACCGCCGTCGCGGCGGCCCAGGCCGTGCAGCTGATCGGCATGCCGGAAGGCCGGATCATCCTCGCCGAGGCCGTGGTGCATCTGGCCACCGCGCCGAAGTCCAACGCCGCGTACATGGGCATCAACCAGGCGATCGCCGACGTCCGCGCCGGGCTCGGGAACGGCATCCCCGCCCACCTGCGCGATGCCCACTACCCGGGCTCAAAACAGCTAGGTCACGGCAAGGGCTACAAATACGCCCACGATGCCCCGCATGCCGTGGCCACCCAGCAGTACCCGCCGGACGACCTCGTCGGGCGCAACTATTACGAGCCAACCGCCAATGGAGCCGAACGCGACATCGCCACCCGGCTCGAGCGGCTGCGGAAGATCATCCGCGGCAAGTGAACGGCACGTGACCGGCCGTGACCAGCGGCTGGTCCGCCGCGGCCCGCAGCGCCGGAATCCGCCGTTGACATAGGGGCCAAGAGGTCTAACGTGGAATTACGTCAGCATTGATCTGCTGGCCGTCCGTGCGGCGCAGGGGACAGCGCGGTCACATTGTTGGCTCTTGCTATCCGGACCCCGGAACGGTAGCCGGCTTCATCCCATCCCAGGTCATCCAGCGCGAGCGTCCCCGCCCCGTCCCCAGGCAGTGTCCCATGAGTATCAATTTCGTTACAGCCATGGCAGTGAAGTCCTTCGATGTGCCCGACAAGAAACGGTGCCCGGACAAGGCCGAATTCGACCTCTGCACAGTGAACGACTACTCGGTGGCCCGACTGATCCTGGGCCCGGGCTGGCGGTGGTCGGAGAACACCAGGCCCTATGAGCACACCGACGTCTGCCTGCACCACCATCTCGGCTTCTGCATATCCGGAGAAATGGAAGTCGAAACGGCCGAGGGGCTGCGCTCCACGATCCACGCCAACGACACCTACGCGATTCCGCCGGGTCACGACGAATGGGTGGTGGGCCCGAAACCGTTCGTGGCCGTGGAATTCCTGGGTGCGGCGTCCTTCGGGCGCAGCGGTGCCCGGGGAGTGCACGCCAGGATCTGACTTCGGTCCGCCGGCCGGATCATGGTAGGCTGATTCGTTGTCTGGCAAGGCACGGACGCACAATCCATTGAATACTTTAGTTTGATGAGGGTTGCCCTGTGCCCAGTAGCAAAAGGCAGCGGTTGGCCGATGCTCTCCATCGTGGAGGCCAGTAACACTGACACACCGCAGATATTGGAAGGACACAAGTGGCTAACAACACTCGTGCTCGCCGTACCGCACGCCTTTCGCGCGCACTCGGCATTGCTCTGACCCCCAAGGCCGCCAAGTACATGGAGCGCCGCCCGTACGGCCCCGGTGAGCATGGCCGTGCCCGCAAGAAGCAGGACTCCGACTACGCCGTACGTCTGCGCGAAAAGCAGCGTCTGCGCGCCCAGTACGGCATCCGCGAAGCCCAGATGACCCGTGCCTTCGAAGAAGCACGCCGCACCAAGGGCCTGACCGGTGAAAACCTGATCGAACTGCTCGAAATGCGTCTCGACGCCCTCGTGCTGCGTGCCGGCTTCGCCCGCACCATCGCCCAGGCCCGCCAGCTGGTTGTGCACCGCCACATCCTCGTTGACGGCATCCGCGTTGACCGCCCGTCTTTCCGCGTCGCCGAGGGCCAGCTGGTCCACGTCCACAGCCGCAGCGAGACCATGCCTCCGTTCCAGGTTGCAGCAGCCGGCGCTCACCGCGACGTCCTGCCGATCGTTCCGGCCTACCTGGACGTCAAGCTTGACGCCCTGCAGGCCCGCCTGGTGCGCCGCCCCAAGCGTTCCGAGATCCCCGTGACCTGCGAAGAGCAGCTCGTCGTGGAATTCTACGCACGCTAATTCAAAAGGCAACACCTACAAAGAAGCCCGTGGCAAGCGCCGCGGGCTTCTTTGTATGTAAGGTACTTGGGGGAGTTCCCCGGGAGCCGGTTCTGACCGCCGGCTGAATCCGTCGGAACCCGACGCAATGAGCAGGTATCCACTGCAGTTCAAGGAGATGAGTGTCTATGTCTGGTGGCGATATTGCCGGCCTGATCGCGGCTGGAGTGTTTGCACTGCTGGTCGTGCTGCTCGCCGTGCCGATCCTGAAGCTCGGGGGAGTGTTCGACGAAGTGCGGACTTCCATCCGCTCAATCAGCGACGGCGCCACCCCGCTCATGGACGAAGTCACCGCCACGGTGACGACCACCAATGAGCAGCTGAAGAAGGTTGACGGCATCGCCTCCAACGTCTCGGACGCCTCCGCCAACATTTCGGCGCTGTCCTCGCTCATGGCCGCCACCGTGGGCTCGCCGCTGATCAAGGTGGCAGCCTTCAGCTACGGCGTGCGCTCCGCCTTCAGCACCCGCAAAAAGCCCGCCACCGGCCGGCGCAGCCGCTAAGCCTCCAGGAGAACCTGACATGAACAGAATCATCTGGATGGGAATCGGCGTCGCGATCGGCGTCATCGCCTTCCGCAAGGTCACCGAAGCCCAGTCCGCCCTCGGCCCCCAGGGCCTGAACCGGGCGGTGGGACGACTGGCGGACGGCCTGTACGACTTCGCCGACGCCGTCCGCGAAGGCATGGGCGAGCGGGAGGCCGAACTCCGCACGGCCCTCGGCATCGACACGGCAACGGATATTGCTGCCGGTGGCGCCGTTGCCCGCCGGGATGCGGTCCGGCGCTAGCCGGGAGAGAATTAGTAAGTACGGTGCCCGTTGAGGGCGCCACGGCGCCCCCGGAACCGGCACCGGATTGACGGGGCCCGGATCAGTGCCGCACCTTAGCTTGTCCCGCGCAGCACAGACGCGGGCCACATAACGCAGTGAATATTGAAGGGTAAGAAATCAGCTCATGAAGTCGCAGGAGATCACCAAGCGCTGGATCGACTTTTTTGTCAGCAAGGGGCACACCGCCGTGCCCTCCGCCTCCCTGGTCTCCAGCGACCCTTCCCTGCTGTTCACCGTGGCCGGCATGGTCCCGTTCATCCCGTACCTGACGGCCCGCGAGGAGGCTCCCTACCAGCGGGCCACCAGTGTGCAGAAGTGCATCCGGACCGGTGACATCGAGGAAGTCGGCAAGACCGCCCGCCACGGCACCTTCTTCCAGATGTGCGGCAACTTCTCCTTTGGCGACTACTTCAAGGAAGACGCCATCAAGTTCGCGTGGGAGCTCCTGACCACCGGCGTGGACGACGGCGGCTACGGCCTGCCGCCGGAGCGGCTCTGGGTCACCGTCTACGAAGAGGACGACGAGGCCGAGCAGCTGTGGCTGAAGAACACCGGCATGCCGGCCGAGCGGATCCAGCGGATGGGCAAGGCCGATAACTACTGGTCCACCGGCCAGCCCGGCCCGGCCGGTCCGTGCTCGGAGATCTACTACGACCGCGGCCCGTCCTACGGCGTCGAGGGCGGCCCCATCGCCGATGAAAACCGGTACGTCGAGATCTGGAACCTCGTGTTCATGCAGTACCAGATCGACAACGTCCGCTCCAAGGTGGATTTCGACATCACCGGCGAGCTGCCCAAGAAGAACATCGACACGGGCCTCGGCATGGAGCGCCTTGCAATGATCCTCCAGGACGTCGAGAACATGTACGAGACCGACCAGGTCCGCCCCGTGATTGACCGTGCCGCGGCCCTCTCCGGCCGGGAGTACACCTCCGCGGAGTCCGCGGAGGACCCGCACCACACCGACGACGTCCGCATGCGGGTCGTCGCCGACCACATCCGCTCGGCCCTCATGCTGATCGCCGACGGCGTCACCCCCTCCAACGAGGGCCGCGGCTATGTGCTGCGCCGCCTGATCCGCCGTGCCGTGCGTTCCATGCGCCTGCTCGGCGTCGAAAAGGCCTGCCTGCCTGAGCTGCTGCCGGCCTCGCGGGACGCCATGAAGGGCGTCTACCCGATCGTCGAGACCGACTTCGAGCGCATCAGCCGGATTGCCTACGCCGAAGAGAAGGCCTTCCTGCGCACCATCGCCTCCGGCACCGCCCGGCTCGAGGACGCCGTCAAGGAGTCCAAGGCCGCCAACCAGCCGCTCTCCGGCGCCGACGCCTTTGCCCTGCATGACACCTATGGCTTCCCGATCGACCTCACCCTGGAAATGGCCGAGGAAGCCGGGCTGAAAGTCGACGAGCCCGAGTTCCGCAAGCTTATGCTCGAACAGCGCCAGCGCGCCCAGGCCGATGCCAAGGGCAAGAAGGGTTCGCACGCCGACCTCAGCGCGTTCCAGGAGCTGCTCTCCGCCGGTGAGACCGTCTTCACCGGTTACACCGAGCTCCAGGGCGAGTCCAAGGTCCGCGGCATCCTGTCCGGTGGCCGGAAGGTCGCCCAGGCCTCCACGGGCGACGAAATCGAACTGGTCCTGGCCGAAACGCCGTTCTACGCCGAGGCTGGCGGCCAGGCCGCCGACACCGGGCTGATCACCGGCGACGGCTTCGTCGTCGAGGTCCTGGATGTCCAGCGCCCCGTCAGGGGCCTCAGCGTGCACAAGGCAATCGTCCGCGAAGGCGAAATCGGTGCCGACTCGCAGGTCCTGGCTGCCGTGGACCGGGAACGCCGCCACGCCGCGGAGCAGGCCCACACGGGCACGCACATCGTGCACGCGGCCCTGCACCAGATCCTCGGCCCGGAGGCCCTGCAGCGCGGCTCCTTCAACAAGGCCGGCTACCTGCGTTTCGACTTCGCCTGGGGCGAGGGCCTGAGCGCTGCCACCCGGTCCGAGATCGAGGAAGTCTCCAACATCGCCATCCGCAACAACTTCCGGGTGGAAACCAAGATCATGGGGCTCGCCGAGGCCAAGGCACTCGGCGCCATGGCGCTGTTCGGCGAAAACTACGGCAACGAGGTCCGGGTCGTGGAGATCGACGGCGCGTGGTCCCGCGAACTCTGCGGCGGCACCCACGTCGAGAACACCTCGCTGATCGGCAGCCTGTCCTTGCTCGGCGAACAGTCGGTCGGCTCGGGAAACCGCCGTGTCGAAGCCTTCGTGGGCATGGACGCCTTCCGGCACCTGGCCGCGGAGCGGGCCCTTGTCACCGAGCTCACGGAAATGCTGAAGGTTCCGTCCGGGCTGCTCGCGGACCGGATTTCCAGCACGCTGACCAAGCTCAAGACGGCCGAAAAGGAACTTGAGCGGCTGCGCAAGGAGCAGCTCACGGCCGCCGCTGCCCAGCTGGTTGGCACCGCCAAGGACGCCGCCGGCATCAAGGTCATCGCGCACGACGCCGGCCAGGTCAGCGGCGCGGACGACCTGCGCGGCCTGGCCCTGGACCTGCGGACCCGTCTTGGTTCCGAGCCCGCCGCCGTCGCGGTGGCCGGTGTCAGCAACGACCGTCCCGTGATCCTGATCGCCACCAACGAAGCCGCCCGGGCAGCCGGAGTCAAGGCCGGCGCCCTGGTGCGCCTCGCCGCGGGCATCCTCGGCGGCGGCGGTGGCGGCAAGGACGACGTCGCCCAGGGCGGCGGCACGGACGCCGCGAAGGTCGGCGCTGCGCTCAGCGCCGTCGTGGACGCCATTACCCGGCGATAGCGGATCCTACATGTCTGAAGCTGCTGTGGCCGGCGTCTATCCCCGGGGCGTGAAGCTCGGGGTGGACGTCGGCACCGTCCGCGTGGGGGTGGCCGTCTGCGACCGCGACGGAATTCTGGCGACCCCGCTCCGAACGCTGCAGCGGAACGTGAAAAAGAACACCGATGTGGGCATCCTGGCTGCGTTGGCGGCGGAGCTGGGCGCCGTGGAGATTTTCGTGGGACTGCCGCGCACCATGAAGGGCGAAGAGCACGCCTCGGCGAGGATGGCCACAGAGTACGCACAGTTGCTTGCCCGGGCCCTTCAGGTCGCCGGGTCCGACGTGCCCGTGCGCCTGATTGACGAGCGGCTCAGCACCGTGACTGCCCACCGCAACCTGCACGAAGCTGGCATGAGCAGCAGGAATCACCGTAGAGTAGTTGATCAGGTTGCGGCGGCAGGTATTCTGCAACATGCGATTGATATGCAAAAGGCCAGGGGAACGGAGGTCGGAAACCGCGTGTACGCGGAGTCTGCGCCGGGGCCGACCGGAGGCGGCGCGCAGACCGGCCCGGCAGTACAGACGCACTCTTCAGAAAATGGAAGGCTACAGTGAGCCCGGTCAACAGTGATGACTCCTCCGGTGACGCCCTTGGTGGTGCTGGCCGACCGCTGACGCGCAAAGAGATCCGGGCCCGCGAAAAGCTCCTGGCGACGCAGGGACACAACGTGATCCCGCCGCAGGCTTTTGAGACGGGACAGGATGTTCCGACGCCGACGCCGACGCCGGCACCTGCGCCGGAGCGCGAGCTGCCGCAGGCTGCCCCGGAACTCCCCGACGCGGCACCGACCGTGCACGAAGACGCTGTTCATGAAGAGCCGGTGCATGAAGACGCTGTTCGTGAAGAGCCGGTGCACAAAGACGCTGTTCGTGAAGAGCCCGTGCATGAAGAGCCCGTGCACGTGGAAACTGTCCACGAAGAGCCCGTGCACCACGTTCCCGCTGACGCAGAGCCCGTCCGCGAAGACTTCACGCAGATGATCCCCGTCCGCGATATCCCCGTCCGCGATATCCCCGTCCGCGATATCCCCGCCCGCGAAGACACTGGCCGCGGGGACGCCGTCTACGCGTCGGCAGGCCAGCTGGGCTACGAGGCCCGCCACGATGCGGCTGCCCATGGCGGCGGCCCCCACGACGGATATGCTCCGCATCCCCACGACGAGGCTCACCATGATTACGACGACTCCGGCGAGCCCCAGGCACAGACCCACCCGGACGCCGAGTACCACAGCGAACCCGGCCACGAGCTGATGGCCGGAGCGGTCCGCTACGACAAAGTTCCGTCCAAGAAAGTCCGCCGCCGGCGCCGCTTCCTGGCGCTGGTGTTGACCCTGACGGTCTTCGTCGTCGCAATCGCCATCGGCGCGCAGTTCCTCAAGCCCCTCCTGGGCATGGACACCATGGCCGATTACCCCGGCCCGGGGACCGGCGACGTCACCATCACGGTCGAACCCGGCGCCGGGCCGAGGTCCGTGGCCACCGAGCTGGAGTCGAAGAAAGTGGTGGCGAACGCGGACACGTTCCTCAAGGAATTCACCGCTTCCGGCGGTGCCCTGAACCCCGGCACCTTCTCGATGCGCCAGGAAATGAAGAACTCCGATGCTGTGGCCGTCCTGCTCAACAAGGACCAGGGCAAGGTCATGTACTTTGCGCTCAGCGCCGGGTTGCGGATCAGCGAATCCCTGCAGGCGATTTCCGAGGGCACCGGGATTTCGGTTCCCGACTTGAAGGCCCTCAGCAATGCGCCCGCTCAGTTCGGCGTCCCGGCGAAAGCCAAGAACCTCGAGGGCTACCTGGCGCCGGGGGAGTACCGCTTCCCGTTGGGCACCTCCGCCAAGGACATTCTGCAGAAGCTCGTCGGCAACACCCTGGATGAGCTCAAGGTCCAGGGCGTCACCGACCCGGCGAAACAGTACGATGTCGTGACCGTAGCGAGCATCGTGCAGGCCGAAGGCGGCCAGGCCGAATACGGTGACGTCGCCGGCGCCATCTACAACCGCCTCAAGCCCAACAACACCGAGACCAACGGGCTCATCCAGTCCGATGCCACGGTCACCTACGGCCTGGGCATCCGCAGCTTCCACATCGACGAGGCCCAGAAGGCCGACAAGTCGAACCCGTACAACACGTACGCCAACCAGGGGCTGCCCGCCGGGCCCATCGGCTCGCCCGGCAAGACGGCCATTGACGCCGCCGCCAAGCCCAAGACCAACAGCTACCTCTACTGGGTCACCATCAACCTGGACACCAAGGAGACCAAGTTCTCCAAGACCCTGGCTGAACACAACGGATACGTGGAGCAGTACAACGCCTGGTGCGAGGCCAACCCGGGACGCTGCGTATGACGCTGCGGGCGGCCGTCCTTGGGCATCCCATCAGCCATTCGAAGTCTCCGGCGCTGCACCGCGCCGCCTACGCCCACCTGGGCGTGGACATCGCGTACTCCGCCATTGACGTGACAGAGGCCGCCCTGCCGGACTTCATGCGGCAGGTCAGGGACCAGTCGCGCGCTGACGGTTCCTGGCGCGGGCTCTCGGTCACCATGCCGCTCAAATCGGCAATGGTGGCGGAAGTTGACGAGGTCCGGGGCGTGGGGCGCGCACTCGGCGTCGTCAACACCGTTGCCTTCGAATCCGACGGCGGCGCAACACGGTTGGTCGCGTACAACACGGACGTCGCCGGCATCGTCAACGCGCTCCGGCACGCGGGGGCCGCCCCGGCGCCCACCGCCGTGGTCCTCGGCGGCGGCGGGACTGCGGCAGCCGCCATCGCTGCCCTCAAGGAACTGGGGGCCGTGTCCGCTCAGGTGTTCGTGCGCGATCCCAGCCGCGCCGGCGAGGCCCGCGCGGCGTCCGACGCCGTCGGGGTCCCCGTCCAGGTGCTTCCCCTCACCGGTGCGGCCGCCGCCGTCGCCGCGGCCGACGTCGTCATTTCCACCCTGCCGCCCCGCGCGGCAGACGCGCTTGCCGCCGAACTGGCAGACGCGCTTGCCGCGGAACCAGCAGCAGAGCTATCAGCAACGCCGGGAGAATCCTTGCCTCGGGCCGGCGCTGAAGGACGGCGGATAAGAGGCCTGGGCAGCCCGGGCGTCCTCCTGGACGTCGCCTACGATCCGTGGCCCTCCCGGATCGCCGCGGTCTGGCAGGAAGCCGGCGGCACGGTGGTCCCGGGACTTGAAATGCTCATCTACCAGGCGGTGGAACAAGTGCGGCACTTCACCGGACTGGGCGAGGCCCTCCCGGCCGGAGTCATAGATGTGATGTGTGACGCAGTCGGGGCGCCCCGACGGGTGTTCTAACCGCCCGACATGGCAGGATGGAATGTATGTTGCGTTGGTTGACTGCCGGAGAATCCCATGGCCCGGCACTGGTCGGAATAATTGAAGGCGTGCCCGCCGGTGTGGAACTCACCAGCGTCCACATCAGCGAGGCGCTGGCCCGCCGGCGGCTCGGCTATGGCCGCGGCGCACGGATGAAATTCGAGCAGGACGTGGTCACGATCCTCGGCGGAGTCCGCCATGGCCTGACCCAGGGTGGCCCCGTCGCCATCCAGGTCGGCAACACCGAATGGCCCAAGTGGGAACAGATCATGTCCTCCGATCCCGTGGAGCCGGAAATCCTGGCCGACCAGGCCCGGAACGCCCCCCTGACACGGCCGCGGCCCGGCCACGCCGACTTCACCGGCATGCAGAAGTACGGCTTCGACGAGGCCCGCCCGGTCCTGGAGCGCGCCAGCGCCCGCGAGACGGCGACGAGAGTGGCGCTCGGCACGGTTGCCGCAGCGTTCCTCAAGCAGCTCGGGATCGAACTCGTCTCCCATACCGTGTCTATCGCCAGCGTTGCCGTGCCGGAAGGCCGGCCGCTGCCGGTCCCGGGCAACGTGATCGCGCTGGACGCCGATCCGCTGCGCTGCTTCGACCGCGAAACCTCGGACGCCATGGTGGCCGAGGTTGACGTCGCGCACAAAGAAGGCGAAACCCTCGGCGGTGTCGTGGAAGTGCTTGTCTACGGCCTCCCGCCGGGACTCGGCAGCTACGTCCACTGGGACCGGCGCCTCGACTCGCGCCTGGCGGCGGCCCTGATGGGCATCCAGGCCATCAAGGGCGTCGAAGTCGGCGACGGCTTCCGCACGGCGGCGCGCCGCGGCTCGGCCGCCCACGACGAGATCGTCAAGGACGCGGACGGCAGGATCATCCGCACGTCCAACCGCGCCGGCGGGATCGAGGGCGGCATGAGCATTGGCGATGTGCTGCGCGTCCGTGCCGCCATGAAGCCGATCGCCACCGTACCCCGTGCGCTCAAGACGGTCGACGTCAGCACGGGGGAGGCCGCCAAGGCCCACCACCAGCGCTCCGACGTCTGCGCCGTCCCGGCCGCCGGCGTCGTGGCCGAGGCCATGGTGGCCCTCGTGATCGCCGAAGCGGTCACCGAAAAATTCGGCGGTGACTCCGTGCGGGAGACCGCCCGCAATATCAAGGGTTACCTGGACAGCATTCCGGCGTCCCTGGACTCGATCGGCCACTAGTGCCCGCCATGAACACCGACGGGCTCTCCGCCGCGGCAAGGCACACTGGCCCGGTGGTCCTGATCGGACCGATGGCCGTGGGCAAATCGGCGATCGGACAGCAGCTCGCGCAGCACCTGGGGTGCGCCTTCGTGGACACCGACGCCGTCGTGGTGGCCCAGCACGGGACGATTGCCGAGATCTTCGCCAGCCGGGGCGAGCACGCCTTCCGTCAGCTCGAGGCCCGGGCCGTGGCGCAGGCCATCGAAGAGG
>CAVRLW010000003.1:0-27969 GCA_963722145.1 uncultured Actinomycetota bacterium
TCGTGGACGCCGGCTTCGAATCCGGCCAGGCCTACGGCAAGAGCCTGCGCACGGTGAAATCCTGCGTCGGCTCCACGTGGTGCCGCTTCGGCGTCCAGGACTCGGTGGCCATGGCCATCAGCATGGAGCTGCGCTACCGGGGCCTGCGGGCCCGCACAAGTTCAAGATGGGCGTCTCCGGCTGCGCCCGAGAGTGCGCGGAGGCCCGGGGCAAGGACGTCGGCGTGATTGCCACCGCGGACGGCTGGAACCTCTACGTCGGCGGCAACGGCGGGGCCACCCCGGCGCACGCCCAGCTGCTGGCCAAGGACCTCGATGACGAAACCCTGATCAAGTACATCGACCGCTACTTCATGTACTACATCCGCACGGCCGACCGCCTGCAGCGCACCGCGCGCTGGCAGGAAGAACTCGACGGCGGCATCAAGCACGTCGAGGACGTGGTGGTGCACGACACCCTGGGCATCGCCGAGGACCTTGAGGCCGCCATGGCCAAGCACGTTGACACCTACGTCGACGAATGGGCCGACACCCTGAAGGATCCCGAGCGCCTCCGCCGCTTCCGCTCCTTCGTCAACGCCCCGGACCAGAAGGACGATTCCATCACCTTTGTCTCCGACGAGCGCGGCCAGATGCGCCCCGCCACGGCAGAAGAAAAGGCGCTAGCCGGCCAGCAGACCAGTCCTGATCGGCGCTTCCATTCCGGTCCGAGCCACCACCCCGGGACAGCTTGACGAGAACGAGGTATAGCCATGCAGCTCAACATCGACCTCACCGGACGCGAAGTCCTGGTCACGGGCGCGGACCACGCCGCGCGGCAGGCCGTGCGGCGCTATGAAGCGGCCGGCGCCATCGTGTTCCGCCTCAGCACCCCGCAGGGCGCCGATAATGACGGCCCGCTGCCCGAGCGCCCCTTCCTGGTCGCGGCCGTCGACGACGGCCAGCCCGGCTGGGAGGCCCTCCTGGGCCGGTGCCACGCCACCGGCATACCGGTCGCGGCCGAGCCCGCTGCCGGCCCGGTGGGACACGTCACGCTAGTCGGCGGCGGGCCCGGGACCACCGAGCTGCTCACCGTCGCCGCCGTGGCGGCGCTGCGGGACGCCGACGTCGTCTTCTACGACCGGCTCGCCCCGTACCAGGACCTGCCGTCCCTGACCTCGGCGGAGCTCGTGGATGTGGGCAAGAAGCCCGGCCACCACAAGGTCAGCCAGGCCGACATCGAAAAGCTCATGGTGGAAAGCGCGCTGGCCGGCAACAATGTGGTCCGCCTCAAGGGCGGGGACCCCTATGTCTTCGGCCGCGGCGGTGAGGAAGTCGCTTCCTGCGTCGCGGCAGGGGTTCCGGTCCGCGTCATCTCCGGTGTCACCAGCGCCATCTCGGTTCCGGCCGCCGCCGGCATCCCGGTCACGCACCGCGAAGTCAGCCACATGTTCACCGTGGTCTCCGGCCATGCCCCGCTGACCGAGAAGGAATTAGAGCACCTGGCCGGGCTCGGCGGAACCATTGTGGTCCTGATGGGCATCGGCACGCTGCACCACCTCGCGGCCGGACTCCGCCGGGCCGGGATGCGGGCCGACATGCCGATGGCCGTGGTCGAACGCGGCTACCGCCCGGGCCAGCGCACCACGATCGCCGAGCTGGGCACCATTACCGCCGCAGCCGCGGGCTGCAGCAACCCCGCCGTCCTGGTGATCGGGGACGTTGTCCGGGTGGCCGAGGCCAACCGGGGCTGCGCCGAGGCCACCGCAGAGCTCGACCGACTGGCCGCATCACTGATGGAGGCGTAAGGATTCCCATGAGCGCATTGAACACCGTCGCCGCAACCTTCCCGGGGCCCGGCGCACCCTTAACACCGTTGACCCCCGCAACGCGCAGCGCACCCGCGCCGGAACCGGCCGACGACGCGACCGAACGGGACCTTCCTTTGGACGGCTTCCGGATCGGCGTCACCTCGCACCGCCGCTCGCAGGACCTCATCGAGGCCCTCGAACGCCGCGGTGCCGAGGTGCTGCACGCCCCGGCCCTGAAGATCGCCCCGGTCCGGGAGGACGAGAGCCTGATCGAGGACACCCGGGCAATCATCGCCGCCCGGCCGGACCTTTGCATCGCCACGACGGCCTACGGCATGCGCCGCTGGTGCGAGGCCGCGGACACGTTTGGCATTGGCGACCAGCTGCTGGAGACCCTCTCCGCCACCCGGATGTTCGTCCGCGGGCCCAAGGCCCGCGGCGCCGTGCGTGCGGCCGGTCTCGCCGACGTCGGAATCAGCAGCGACGAAACCACGGCCACGCTCGTGGACATGCTCCTCGCCGAGGGTGTGCGGGGAAAGACGGTCGCGGTGCAGCTGCACGGCTACACCGATGTCCGCCAGCTCGAGCGCCTGCGCATGTCCGGCGCCACCGTCCTGACCGTCACCCCGTACCGCTGGGTCAAGCCCGACGGCGCCGACCGGCTGCCCAAGCTCATCGAAGCCGCGTGCAGCGGCAACCTGGATGTCCTGACCTTCACCAGCGCCCCCGCCGTGGACGCGATGTGGAGCACGGCGCATGAGATGGGCGTCTACAAACAGCTCGTGGAGAGCCTGAAGACCACCGTGGCGACCGCCGTCGTCGGGCCCATCACCGCGCAGCCGCTGCTCGACGCCGGGCTGCACCCGCTGATCCCGGAACGCTTCCGGATGGGCGCCCTGATCCGGCTGGTCTGCGAGCACCTGGCGCTCAACCACGTCCGCCGGCTCGACACCGTTTCCGGCAGCGTGGAGCTGCGCGGCCGCTCGCTGCGGATCAACGGCGAGGCGGTCGACATGGCACCGGCACCACTGTTGCTGCTGCGCGCGCTCATCGGCGCCGGCGGGGCCGTGCTGTCCCGCGAAGCACTCTCGGACCTCCTGGAACTCCGCGGCTCCGTGCATGCCCTGGACATGACCGTCAGCCGGCTGCGGTCCGCGCTGCCGGACACCCGGCTCGTGGAAACCGTGGTGAAACGCGGCTACCGGATCCGGGTGTAACGAGGTGGCCGCAAGGGCCACCGCGGGGGTGTGACGCACGACATTACCGGCCGGTAAATACTGGCGAACAGGCAGGGCTGAAGCGGCAACACCCGGGAAACACCCCGGAAAAATCGGACGCCTACGCTGGGATTCATCAAGCACACCGGCCACACGATGGCCACCCAGCGAAAGGGCCAGCACATGTCCGCTCCGGCATTGTCTCCCACCTCCGGCACGTCTTCCTCGACGGCAGCCGTCTCCGGCACCGCCTCTCCGACGACAGTCGCAACGGCCGCACGGCCCAGGATCGTCATCGCCGGCGCCGGCCGGGCAGCCCAGGCCCTTGTCCGGCAGCTCACCCGAACCCCGTTTGCCGGCGCCATCACGGTGCTCAGCAACCGGGACGACGCCCCCGAGGAACTGCTGGAGCTCGCCCTCCTGCCCCAGGTGTCCGTCCGCTTCGGCCAGCCGGCCAGCTACATCGACGCGGAAAACCGCCGTGTGACCACCGCCGACGGTATGGAGTTCGACTACGACGAGCTCGTCATCGCCACCGGTTCCGCCCCCGCCGAGGCGCCGGTGGAAGGCGCCGCCCGGTGCCTGAGCTATTCCACGATCGACGACGCCGCCCGGCTGGGCGAGGCCGTCAAGGACGTCACCCGGGTCCTCGGCCGGCGTCCGCTGGGCATCCTGGTCGGCACCGGCTCGGCCGCCGGACAGGCCGAGGCCGTCCTCCGGGCCCGCGGCGTCCGCCCCATCCGCACTACCGTCCGCCCCGCCGCCGTCGTTCCCACGATCGCCGGGTCCGCCCTGCCGGCGTCCGGCATCATCTTCGAAGACGGCTCGAGCATGAACGGTGACCTCGTGATCCTCGCCGAGGAGCGCATCGCCCGCGACGAACTGGCCGCCACGGCCGGGCTCACCACCGCGCCCCGCGGCGGGATTGTCATCGGCCAGGACTTCCGCACCTCAGTGCCCGGCATCTGGGCGATCGGTGATGCCGCAGCCTACGACGGCGTCCGGTTGGGGCTGCTGGTGGCCTCCGGTTCGGCCGCGTCGGTGTGCGCTTCCCAGCTGCTTCAGGCCACCATGGCCCGGCCCCTGGCGGCCGCCGCCTGAGGCCTGCGGGGGCGGCCCGGCTGGGGCAATTCACCGGGCTGGTTCCTATGGCAAGATGGTTCCCTGATAAGCCGCGCACCGTGCGGCGCCGCCAGGGCCCGCAGGCCCAAAAGGCCCGGGAAGGGACCGCCGCGTCCCAGGCCCGCCACGAAAGGGACCACCATGAGCCATGAAGCCGCCGCCGCGGGCACGCCCGACATTGCCTCCTACATCGACCACACCCTGCTCAAGCCGGAGGCCAGCGAGGCGGAAATCCTCAAGGTCTGCGCAGAAGCGGCCGAATACCATTTCAAGTCGGTCTGCGTGAACCCGGTGTGGGTCAAGGCCGTCAAGACGGCTCTCAAGGGCTCAGGCGTCCTGACCTGCTCCGTGGTGGGATTCCCGCTGGGCGCCACGCCGAGCGACGTCAAGGCCTTCGAGGCCCGCGGCGCGGTCCTGGACGGTGCCGAAGAGGTGGACATGGTCATCAACATCGCCGCCGCCCGTGCCAATGACAAGGGCGCGCTGGTGGATGACATCGCCGCCGTCGCCGACGTCGTGCACGAGGGCGGAGCCATCCTGAAGGTCATCATCGAAACGGCGCTGCTGAGCGATGACCAGAAGGTGCTCGCCTGCGAGGCCGCAGTGGAGGCCGGGGCGGACTTCGTGAAGACCTCCACCGGCTTCAACGGCGGCGGGGCCACGGCCGAGGACGTCGCGCTCATGCGTCGCACCGTCGGCCCGGACCTCGGGGTCAAGGCCTCCGGCGGCGTGCGTTCCCTGGCCGATGCTCAGGCTATGATTGCTGCAGGTGCAACACGTATTGGCGCCAGCTCCGGCATTGCGATCGTCAAGGGTGAACAGGGTTCATCCGCGTACTGATCCACGCCGGCAGCGCCCACAGTTTTGAGAGCCCCCCGGGGCCGAGGAGGAACGAATGTCCAGCAATACCACCCCGTCCCGGCGCGTCGAGAACAGCCTCGGATCCAGCATCGCCCTGTTCGTGCCGATGATGGTCCTGTTCCTCGGCGCGATCTACTCCCTGGCCTTCCTGACGCTGGACAACGTCTGGCCGATGGCCGTCTGCCTGATCCTCTTCGCCCTCGCGTTCTGGATCCCGCAGACCCTGCTGGGCCGCTCAGATTCGGCCGGCGAAAACTAGGCTCTCTTATTCCTTAAATGACTGAAGCTCCGGTTGATCCGGAGCTTCAGTCATTTAAGGAGCGGGCCTAGCCGGGCAGCAGCGCGAACAGGCCCTTGACCAGACCTGTGCCCAGCGCCAGGGCTGCCGGGAAGTGCGCTTTGGCCACGGCCAGGCCGGCGCCAAACATCCCCACCATCGCGTAGCCACTCACCGGGATGAGGACGAACCATTCCCGCCGTGAGCCCGCCCGGCCCAGCAGCGGGATGGAAAACGCCCCGTTGGCCTTCCAGACGTTTTTCAGTAGCGGCAGTTTCCGCAGGACTTTCGGCGGCTTGATGACCAGCGGCCAGAGCAGCGGCACTCCCCCGGTGGTGATCATGTCCCCCACAATGTGCACCAGCACGCCGGTGAGCATCGAAACCGGCAGCCAGGTCCACTGGTGCGGGGCGAACCACGTCACGAGGCCTGCCATGAGCAGCGCGAAGATCCAGTTGCTGACCAGGCCGTATTTCGGAAAGAGTTTCAGTGCCTTCGCGGCGATGTTGATCATGAACATGCACAGCAGGCCGGCCCCGACAGACAGCAGCCCCCACTGGGTCTGCACCTGCCACTGCCCGGCGATCGTGGCCAGCAGCACGAAGAACGCCGCGCCCAGCACCGAATGCGTGCCCTGCCGGTGGCCGCCGCTGACGTTCTCAATGCCGCGCGCCACCAGGTTGGACAGCGGCGGCAGAGCGTGCGCCACAGTGCTGGCGCGGTGGTCCCAGTCGCAGACCAGCGCGGTCCCCGCCGTCGCCATGGCGCCGATCACGATTCCCGTGGGATCCAGGGGGTACCAGCCGAGCGCATACGGGCCGGTCGAGGCAATGGCTACCCACGCCGCGGCTCCCGACGCGGCGTGATGTCCTCCCATCATCTTTATTTCACCGCCGGTGTCGCAGATACAGCGGTATCACTGAAGATGTTGCGGATGACGCCGTTGGCCCACTCGAGGATCTCGGCGTCCTGCAGGTCCCGGCCGCCGATCCTGGCGGTCTTGGGCTTCGGGACGAGCACCGCGTCCAGGGCGGGCTTCGCCTGCGCGCCGGGGTACATCCGGGTCAGGCGCATGAGCTTGGACTCGGGCAGCTGCGCCGGGGAGAACTTGATGAAGTTTCCCTGCAGCGCGACGTCGGACAATCCAGCCTCGCGGGCGCCCACCCGGAACCGGGCGACCTCGATCAGGTTCGTCGCGGGCAGCGGCAGTTCGCCATAGCGGTCCACGAGCTCCGCGTGGACCTCGTCAATGGCCTCGTAGGTGATGGCGCTGGCGAGTTTGCGGTAGGCCTCCAGGCGCAGCCGTTCGCCCGGCACGTAGTCGTGCGGCAGGTGCGCGTTGACCGGCAGCTCGATCTTCATTTCGGCCGCCTTCTCCTCGGCCTCGCCCCGGTATTCGGCCACGGCCTCGCCGACCAGCCGGATGTAGAGGTCGAAGCCGACGCCCTGGATGTGGCCGGACTGCTCGCCGCCGAGCAGGTTGCCGGCGCCGCGGATCTCCAGGTCCTTCATGGCCAGCTGCATGCCGGCGCCAAGCTCGTTGTGCGTCGCGACGGCCTTGAGCCGTTCCAGCGCCACCTCGCCGAGCGGCTTTTCCGAGGGGTACAGGAAGTAGGCGTAGGCGCGTTCCCGGCCGCGGCCCACACGTCCGCGCAGCTGGTGCAGCTGGGAGAGGCCGTACTTGTCCGCGCCGTCCACGATCAGGGTGTTGGCGTTGGAGATGTCCAGGCCGGTCTCGATGATGGTGGTGCAGACGAGCACGTCGAAGCGCTTTTCCCAGAAGTCCACGATGATCTGTTCCAGCCGGCTCTCGGACATCTGCCCGTGCGCCACCTCCACCCGGGCCTCCGGGACCAGTTCGCGGATCCTCGCCGCGGTGCGGTCGATGGTGGACACCCGGTTGTGGACGAAGAACACCTGGCCTTCGCGCATCAGCTCGCGGCGGATCGCGGCGGAGGTCTGCTTGTCCGTGTACGGGCCCACGTAGGTCAGCACGGGGTGCCGCTCCTCCGGCGGAGTGGCCAGGGTGGAGGTCTCGCGGATGCCGGTCAGGGACATTTCCAGGGTCCGCGGGATCGGGGTGGCGCTCATGGCCAGGACGTCCACGTTGGTGCGCATCTTCTTGAGCGCCTCCTTGTGTTCGACGCCGAAGCGCTGCTCCTCGTCCACGATCACCAGGCCGAGGTCCTTGAAGCCGAAGTCCTTGGACAGCAGCCGGTGCGTGCCGATCACCACGTCCACGGAACCGCTCTTGACGCCGTCGGCCGTGTCCTTGGCCTCCTTGCCGCTCTGGAAGCGGGACAGCGGCTTGACCACCAGCGGGAAGCCGGAAAACCGTTCGGTGAACGTCTCGTAGTGCTGCTGGGCGAGCAGCGTGGTGGGCACCAGCACGGCGACCTGCTTGCCGTCCTGCACGGCCTTGAACGCGGCGCGGACCGCGATCTCGGTCTTGCCGTAGCCGACGTCGCCGGAGATCAGCCGGTCCATCGGGATCTCGCGCTCCATGTCGGCCTTGACCTCGTTGATGGTGGTCAGCTGGTCCGGGGTCTCCACGTACGGGAAGGCCTCCTCCAGTTCCCGCTGCCACGGGGTGTCCGGGCCGAAGGCGTAGCCGCGGGAGGCCATCCGGGCCGAGTAGAGCCGGATCAGCTCGCCGGCAATCTCCTTGACCGCCTTGCGGGCCTTGGACTTGGTGCTGGCCCAGTCCGCGCCGCCCATCTTGCTCAGCGCCGGAGTGTCCCCGCCGACGTACCGGGTGACCTGATCCAGCTGGTCGGTGGGCACAAAGAGCCGGTCGCCCGGGGCTCCGCGCTTGGACGGGGCGTATTCCAGGACCAGGTATTCGCGCACACCGTCGCCCCCGCCCGCCACCCGGCGCTGGATGAGCTCCACGAACCGGCCGATGCCGTGCTGTTCGTGCACCACGGAGTCCCCGGCCACGAGCTGCAGAGGATCCACGGCGTTCCGCCGCTTGGACGGCATCCGGCGCATGTCCTTGGTGGAACCGGCCGAGGTCCGGCCCAGCAGATCCGCCTCGGTCAGCAGCGCCAGCTTGAGCGGATCCAGGACAAAACCGCGGCCGACGGCGGCGGTGGTCACCTCGATCAGCCCGGCCTGCGGATCCTGGTCCAGGGTGTCCACCCGCGCGCAGGGGATGTCGTTGTCGTGGAACAGTTCCGCGAGGCGCTGCGCCGGGCCGGGGCCCTCGGTGACCACGACGATCCGCCACTGGTCCCGGACGCGGGAGCCGATGAAGTCCATCATTTCCGCCACCTCGCCCTGGTAGCCGCGGGGTTCCCGGGCATGCAGGTTCAGCACGTCGACGTCGGGCAGCAGCTCTTCGTCGCTGGCCAGCGAGGTGATGGACCACCAGGAAACACCGTGCTCCAGGGCCGCCGTGCGGGTGTCGGTCAGCGACCGGAAACTGGCCGAGTGCAGCGCCTCAGACGCCGCGGAGCTGAGGTCCAGAGGTGCCGTGCCGCCGTCGGACGCCGTGGACCAGGCGGCCTCGAGGAATTCCTCGTTGGTGGCGGCGAGGTCGTGGGCCCTTGTGCGGACCTTCTCCGGCTCGATCACCACCGAGATGGAACCGGCCGGGAGCTGGTCCAGGAACGGCACCATGGCGTCCACCAGCACCGGGGCCAGCGATTCCATGCCCTCGACGGCGATGCCGCCGGCGATCTTCTCCAGCATGTCCGCGGCGGCCGGGAGCTGGGACTTCAGCGTCGCCGCGCGGGACATCACGGAGGGGGTGATCAGGATTTCGCGGCACGGCGGGGCGTGGAGTTCGGTGGGATGGTGCAGGCCGGGCGCGGACAGCGAGCGCTGGTCGGCGACGGCGAACCAGCGCATCTGGTCCACCTCGTCGCCAAAGAACTCGACCCGGATGGGATGGTCCTCGGTGGGCGGGAAGACGTCCAGCATGCCGCCGCGGACGGCGAACTCGCCGCGGCGGGTCACCATGTCCACCCGGGCGTAGGCGGCGTCGGCGAGGCTCTTGACGACGCCACTGAACGGGGCCTCCTGGCCGAGCTTCAGGGTCACGGGCACCAGTTCGCCCAGGCCGGCGACGATCGGCTGCACGACGGCGCGGACGGGGGCCACCACGACGCGCAGCGCACCGGCGGTGGACGATTCGGGGTGCGCGAGCCGGCGGAGCACGGACAGCCGGCGGCCGACGGTGTCCGAGCGCGGGGAGAGCCGCTCATGCGGCAGGGTCTCCCAGCTGGGGAACTCGGCCACGGCGTCGGCCGGCAGGAAGGCGCGCAGGGCTTCGGTCAGGTCCTCGGCCTCGCGGCCGGTGGCGGTGACGGCCAGGACCACGGGCGCCGGACGGCCGGCCCCGGCAGGGCCGGTTTCGGCAGGGCCAGTTTCGTTGGCCGCGTACGCCGCGAGTCCGTCTGCCATTTCGGCGAGCAACGTGGCCCGCATTCCGGCCGGGGCGCTGATCTGGTAATCCTCGCTGCGGGCGGCGAACCCGCGGGCGGCCTCAGCCTGGATCCGGGCGTAGTTCCGGTCTTCGGCGAGGACACGGCGCAAACCGGTGAGAGAAGGGCCGTTGAGGCTCATGGCTGGAGCTCCTGATGTGATCACGGGGATGCAGGCAACACGAATAGCCGGAATTCGTGAGAATCCCGGGTCCTCCAAGCCTACCGCGGAGCCCTGGGCTGGACCGACGGGGGGGTACGCCGGACGGGGGTACGCCGGACGGGGGTAGCCGGACGGGGCTGGACCGACGGGGCTAGGCTGGCTGGAGGAGCGGGCGGCCCATCCGAAGTGGCCCGGGCACCGAATCGCCTAGGCACCGAATGGCTTGGTAGGCCACCCGCCAACTGCTGGCTGACAAGGAGTCACCATGAACGGCACAACCGCAACCCCTGAACCCGCTGGAACGCCAGCTCCAGCCCCGCAGGCGGTCCCCGCCAAGGCCGCTTCCCCGAAGACCGTGCTGGTCACCGGGGCCACCGGCTACATCGGCGGGCGGCTGGTCCCCCGGCTCCTGGAAGCCGGGCACCGGGTCAAAGTCGTGGTCCGGACGCCGGCCAAGATCGCCGGCGTGCCGTGGCTGGACGACGTCGAGGTGGTCCACAGCAGCCTCGACGACGGCGACGCCCTGCGGGAGGCGCTCAACGGCGTCGACGTCCTGTACTACCTGGTCCATTCCATGGCGGCCGGGGCCGGCTTCGAGGCCAGGGAAAAGGCGATGGCCGGGACGGCTGCCCAGGCCGCGGCAGCGGCCGGAGTGGACCGGATTGTGTACCTCGGCGGTCTGCACCCCGCCGGGGCCGAACTGTCCACGCATATGCGCTCCCGCGAGGCCGTGGGGAAAGTTTTCCTGGACAGCCCGGTGGACGCGGCGGTCTTCCAGGCCGGCGTCGTCATCGGCTCAGGCTCGGCGTCGTTCGAAATGATCCGGCATCTGTCCGAGACGCTCCCGCTCATGCCGGCCCCGAGCTGGGTGCGCAACAAGATCGAGGCGATCGCCGTCCGCGACGTCCTGTACTACCTCGTGGCCGCGGCGTCCCTGGCAGGGACCATCAACCGGACCTTCGATATCGGCTGCCGCCAGGTGCTCAACTACGGGGGAATGATGCAGGAATACGCCGCAGAGGCGGGCCTGCCGCACCGGGTGGTGCTGGCACTGCCGGTGCCTGCCCCCAAGCTGGCTGGCCTGTGGGTGGCGCTTGTAACGCCGATCCCGCTGTCCATGTCCCTGCCGCTTGTGGAATCGCTCCAGCACGACGCCATAACCAGGGAGCACGACATCGATGCGTATATCCCTGTGCCGGAGGGCGGCCTGACCTCCTACCGGCGTGCTGTTGCCCTCGCCCTGGGCAAGGAACGCGACGGCCAGGTGGAAACCACGTGGGCCAGCGCCGGAGTCGATGCCGATCCCCTGCCGAGCGACCCGGACTGGTCCGGCCACACCGTGTTCGTGGACGAGCGCAGCTTCCCCAGCGACGTGGATCCGAAACACGTGTGGACCGTCATCGAAGGAATTGGCGGCCGGAACGGCTGGTACTCCCTCCCGCTTGCCTGGCAGGTGCGCGGCTGGCTGGACAAGCTAACCGGCGGCGCCGGGTTGCTGCGCGGCCGCCGGCACCCGCACCTGCTGGCGGAGGGCGAGGTGGTGGACTGGTGGCGCGTCGAGCGGATCGAGCGTGGCCGACTGCTGCGGCTTCGGGCCGAAATGCGGGCCCCGGGCCGGGCCTGGCTCGAACTTTCCGTGGAGCCGGAGGGGACGGGCAGCCGCTACCGCCAGCGCGCCATCTTCTTCCCGAAGGGCCTCAGCGGGCGTCTTTACTGGCTCGCCGTGTTGCCGTTTCACAGCGTCATATTTCCCGCCATGTCGCGGAACATCACCGCCGCTGCCCGGGATCTGGAAACCCTCGAATCGGAGCCTGCCGGGCGCACCACGTAGGATGTTGGAGCCCGAAACGTCCACTTCCACATCACGGAGGACCCCCCATGGCCCTGAGTGCATCCACCACCGTTCCGCACAGCGTTGACCGCGTTACCGCGGTTTTCGTCGATGAAGACTTCCTGCGCCACACGAGCGAGCTCGTCGGCGGCACCCTGGAATCCTTCGCCCTTGACGGAGACCCCGCCGGCGCCTTTAGCACGACCACCGTGCGGACCATCCCTACCACCCGGATGCCCGACATCGCCCGGAAATTTGTCGGCGAAAGCCTTAAGGTGACACAGCTCGAGGCCTGGGAAGCCCCCGCCGCCGACGGCTCCCGGCAGAGCAAGATCTCCCTCAAGGTTTCCGGCGCGCCGCTGGACGTGAACGCTGTCCAGCGCCTCGTGTCCGACGGCGGCAGCACCCGGATCGAGCTCGAGGGCAACGTGACCTCCTCGGTGCCGTTCCTGGGTGGCAAGATCGCCGATGCCGCCGAACCGATGGTCGGCAAGGCCCTGAACCTGCAGTCCCAGCAGGCCCAGGCCTGGCTCGAAAGCCACTGACGCCGTGGAATTGCCCGCGGTCCTCGCCGTCGTCCTGATCGTCGCCGGCGTCTGGTCCCTGGCTGTCTGGCCGCAGTTCCTGCGCCGGGTCATGAAGGACCCGCGGGCCCGCGACGCCAACGGCAAGGCCACGCGCTTCCTGACCGTCCATGTGGTCCTCGTCAGCATCTCGATGCTGCTGGGGGCCGCGACGGCGGCGATTGGCATTGCCGGGCTGTTCAGCTAGCATCCGGCACACCGGCGGTATACCCCCGCCGGTGTGCCGGATTTCCTGCCCTGGCGGCGTGCCGGAGGCTAGAATCAGCAAAAAGGTGGACCGCTGAAAGGGGACGCCAGTTGCTACCCCGTCGTGCGGCCGCCTGGGCGCTGGGCACCTATGTGCTGGCCCTCGGTCTCATTGCCCTCTGGCCCGTCCCCGTGGACCAAGGCGCATCCGACCTCTTAATGCGGACGCTGCGGAAACTGCACCGCTGGGGCGTCCCCACCGCGTTCGACTATGGGGTGGTGGAACTGGCCTCCAACGTGATCCTATTCCTCCCCCTGGGCGCCCTGGTGGCCCGGATCCTGGGCGCACGGCTGTGGTGGGGCGGCATTGCCATCGGCTTCGTCGTTTCGGTCCTCATTGAATTCGCCCAGCTTGTCTTCCTCCCGGCGCGCTTTCCCTCCGTCGCCGACGTCGCCGCGAACACCTTCGGTGCCATGGTGGGCGCCCTCGCTGCCCTGGTGCTCATGGCATTCCACGGCCGTGTACGAAACCCGGACCCGGCACGTACGCTGTGAACTATCCACGGCGGGAGGACACGGCAGCTATGCGGATCTCGGTTATCGGTTGCGGTTATCTCGGCGCGGTCCATGCGGCATCCATGGCCAGCCTGGGGCACGACGTCGTCGGCATCGACCTGGACGGGCACAAGGTGGCGCAGCTGTCCCTCGGGGTGGCCCCGTTCTACGAACCGGCGTTGGATGAACTCCTCGCGGAGCTGGCCCACTCGGGCCGGCTGCGGTTCACCACCGACATGGCCGCCGCCCGCGGCGCCGAGGTCCACTTCATCTGCGTCGGAACCCCACAAAAGCGCGGCGAAAACGGCGCGGACCTGCGTTTCGTTGATGCCGCCGTCGCGGCCCTCGCCGCCCAGCTCTCCCCCGGCGACGTCGTTGCCGGGAAGTCGACCGTGCCGGTCGGAACCGCCGCGGGGCTGGCCGACCTGCTGGCGGACACCGAGCCCGGCGCCACTCTGGTCTGGAATCCTGAATTCCTGCGCGAGGGCCACGCGGTGGCGGACACCCTGAATCCGGACCGGTTCGTCTACGGGACACCGGACGGCAGCGAAGACCACCCCGCGGTGGCCGTCCTGGACCGGGTCTATGCGACGCCGCTGGCCGGCGGGACACCCCGGCTGGTGCTCGACTACGCCACGGCGGAACTGGTGAAGACGGCCGCCAACTCTTTCCTGGCGACCAAAATTTCCTTCATCAACGCCATGGCCGAGGTCTGCGAAGCCACCGGGGCCGACGTCACCCGGCTGGCTGATGCGATCGGGCTCGATGAGCGGATCGGCCGGAAATTCCTGAACGCCGGCATCGGGTTCGGCGGCGGGTGCCTGCCCAAGGACATCCGGGCGTTCATGGCCCGCGCCGGTGAGCTGGGGGCGGACCAGGCGCTGACGTTCCTGCGGGAAGTGGATGCCATCAACATGCGGCGCCGCACCCGGGTAGTGGAGCTGACGCGCGAACTGTGCGGCGGGTCCCTGCTGGGCCAGCGGATCGCCGTCCTGGGGGCGGCTTTCAAGCCCGAGAGCGACGACGTCCGGGACTCCCCGCGCTGAGCGCCGCCGCTCAGCTGCAGTTGCAGGGCGCCGTGGTGACGGTCACGGACCCGCAGGCGCTGGCCAACGCCGCCAAGCGTTTCCCGGAGCTGCCGCTTGAACCGGATCTGGACACGACGCTGCGCAGGGCCGACGCCGTGCTGCTGCTGACCGAGTGGCAGGCGTACCGGGAGCTGGATCCGCACGCGGCCAAGGCGCTCGTCTCCGAGCCGCGCATCCTGGACGGCCGGAACGTCCTGGATCCGGCGAAGTGGCGGGCCGCCGGATGGATCTACAAGGGCCTGGGCAGGCCGTGACTCGGTTCCATCAGGGTGGGCTCAGGCTGCCAGCGCCTGGCCGAGGGCGTCTTCCGCGGCCACCCATGAGAGCATGGCGCACTTGACCCGGGCGGCATAGCGGGACACGCCCTCAAACGCGGCGGCGTCACCGAGCACCTCCGGGTCGGCCGGCACCTTGCCGCGCGAACGCAGGACTTCGCGGAAACTGTCAATGACGGTGCGGAGTTCCCCGACCGTCATGCCCTCGGCGAGGTCCGTCAGCACTGATGCCGAGGCCATCGAGATTGAGCAGCCGTCACCGTCCCAGCGCAGCTCGCTGACCTTCCCGCCGGCCACGGACACGCGGACCGTGATTTCGTCGCCGCAGGTCGGGTTCAGCTGGTGGGACTGGCCGCTGCTCGCGTCCTTGGGTGCGTCCGCTGCGGCCAGGCCGCTGCCGTGCCGGGCTTTGGCGTGTTCCAGGATGATCTGCTGGTAGAGCTGGTCAAGACTCATGGATGTCCGTCCTAGGCTTGGAAGTAGGCACGGACATCGGCGACCGCGTTCAGGAACGCGTCCACATCGTCCGTGGTGTTGTAAAGATACGTGCTGGCGCGCGTCGTCGCCGTCAGCCCGAGCCGGCGGTGCAGCGGCTGGGCGCAGTGGTGGCCGACCCGCACGGCGATGCCGCGGCTGTCCAGGAACTGGCCGACGTCGTGCGCGTGGACGCCGGCGACGTCGAACGCCGCCAGGCCAATCCGTTCCTGCCCCGCCGCGGGACCGAGCACCCGGATTCCGGGGATGGATCCCAGGCCCTGCACGAGGCGCTGGCCGAGTTCGGCCTCCCAGGCGTGGATGCGGTCCATCCCGGTTTCGCTGAGGTAATTCACCGCCGCGGCGAGCGCCACGGCCTGCGAAATGCGCTGGGTGCCGGCCTCGAAGCGTTGCGGGCTCGGCAGGAATCCAGCCCGTTCCATGGTGACGGTGGTGATCATGGAGCCGCCAGTCAGGAACGGCGGCATCGCGTTCAGCAGCTCCGAGCGGCCATAGAGGGCGCCGATTCCGGTGGGGCCGAGCATCTTGTGGCCGGAGAACACCGCGAAGTCGACGTCGAGCGCCTTGAGATCCAGGGACAGGTGCGGCGCGGACTGGCAGGCGTCGAGCACCACGAGGGCTCCTGCGGACCGGGCCAGGGCCACCAGGGCGGCCACCGGGTTGATGGTGCCCAGGACGTTGGACGCGTGGGTGAACGCCAGGACGCGGGTGCGGGGACCGACGATGCTGGCGGCGGCCGCCAGGTCCAGGGCGCCGGCGTCATCGATGGGAATGAATTTCACGACGGCGCCGGTCCGTGCCGCCAGTTCCTGCCAGGGGATCAGGTTGGCGTGGTGTTCCATCTCCGTGACCACGATTTCGTCGCCCGGGGCCAGGGCGAACCGGGCCGCTTCGGGTCCGGCGCCGGGCAGGGACGCGTTGAGGAAGGAGTAGGTGAGCAGGTTCAGGCCCTCCGTGGCGTTGGAGGTCCAGATCAGTTCATCCCACTCCGCCCCGACAAAGTCCGCCACCGTTTCCCGGGCGTTCTCGAACGCCTCGGTGGCCTCGACGGCAAGGTGGTGCGCCCCGCGGTGGACCGCGGAGTTCCGCTGTTCGTAAAATTCCTGCTCGGCCTCGAGCACGCTGAGCGGGTTCTGCGAGGTGGCCCCGGAGTCCAGGTAGACGAGCGGCCGGCCGTTGACGTGCTGCTGCAGGATCGGGAAGTCGTTGCGGATCCTCAGGACCTCCTCGTTTCCGAGCACGGCGGCAGAGCGGCGGAGGTGGGCTGGGGTGGCAACCATGGCGGAGACTCCTGGATCGGCGTTCGCTGCGGCGCACCCCGTCGGCCGGGCAGCCGGACGGCACGAAATACGTCACACAGATTAAACCTAATTATCCCACGTTCCCGCAGCCCGCCTGCGCGGCCCCCGCACGGACCCGCACGCCGCGGAACTCGACGGGAGGGCCGGCGTCGTAATTCTTCAGCAGGGTCAGCCATGCCCCGCCGTAGCGGGTGTCCGTGGCGGAGACAATCGCGCCGGAGGTGCCGCCCCCGTCCCGGCGGACACTGATGTCCCACGGACCCAGCGCCACCACAAACTTCATCCACTCCCCGGGCCTTGGTGCCGGGCTGCCGGACTCCGCGAGCCGGACCGGGGCCGCGGTCCCGGCGTCGTGCCGGTAGAGCGCCAGCGTGCCGTCGGCGGCAATGTCCAGGGAGTAGCCGGACACTTTCGTGGCCGACCCCCGACGGTAGGGCGCGTCCGGTGTCCTGGCCGAAGGCCACCCCCGCCCCCGGGCCGGCCGCCGGGAGTTCGGACGGCCAGCGCAGCTCGAACTCGAATTCCCGGTCCGGGGAGTCCACCGCCTCCGCCAGGGAGCCCAGCACGTAGCCGGACTTGTCCGGGCTGGAGATGTTGACGGCGCCGTCGGCAAACGCCGGCTGCCCGTCCCAGACGGCGTCGGCGGCCCACGGCAGATCACCGGTTCCCCGCAGCCCGGCGGGGAACCCGTCTTCCAGGAGCGGTTCCTCCTGGTGCAGGACATAGCGGATGTTGGAGCATATGAAGCCCCGCACGCCCAAGTCCAGCAGGCGGGCGTGCTCGCTGCGTCGGTGCAGCTCCCAGGCGAGAACCGGCTTGCCGGAAGCGACCACCTGCCGGATCATGGCCTCCGGCGCGGTGTGGTGGATGCCGAGCAGGTCCGTCCGCGGGATGAGCCCGGCCACCTTGTCCTGGTCCCGCGAGGTGAGGTAGCCGAAGGTGGTGTACCCCTTGGCCGCGGCGAGGTCGTGGCCCGGCGACGCAGCCGGCTGCTTCCACACCACGTGGTCGCGGGCCGCGGGATAGTTCTCCAACAGGGCCAGGATTTCGTCGGCGTTGGTCCCGGGCTTGTCCTCAAGGAAGATCACGTGGCTGGCGGCGAAGGCGTCCAGGACGTCGGTGAGGAGCGGGATGGGTTCCAGCGCGGTGGCCGGGCCGAGCCAGGCCCGGGCGTCATTGCGCAGCGGCTCCAGCGCGGCGTAGGGCGCCCGGGCGATGGTCAGGTCAATGCCGGTCAGCCGCTGGGTGTTCAGATCGTGGTGGCAGACCAGCACGCCGTCCTGGGTGGCGGAAACCGACACCTCGATCGCCTTCAGCCCCGCGTCCGCCGCCCCTTTGTAGGCCCGCATCGTGTGCTCTGGCCAGTTGTCCCCCGAGCCCCGGTGCGCGACGAAAAACGACGGAGCCGCCAGCAAGGTGGCGACCGTGAAGGGTCCCTTGTCCCCCGGCGCCGCCACAGCGCCCGCTGTAACGAATCCCCTGGCCGCGGATGCCGCCGGGACGATCGGGGGCCGCGGCCGGGCCGCGGCCCCCGGCGCCGCGCCGTTTCCGGGACAGGACGAGCAGCCGGCCACGCCCAGCACGGCCCCGGCCGCGGCCAGGCCCAGGAACTGCCGCCGCGCGATCACGGCGATCCTGCGCCCGGCAGGTTCGCGGGGGTGAGGACCGGGGTCTTGGCGGGGGTGAGGGCGGGTGTGGGCGGGGACGCCGCACGGCGTGCCTCGTCCGCTGCGATGACCACCATGGCCAGCACCGTCCAGACCACGATGCCGCCGGCGGAACGGGTGGCCAGGGAGCTGTAGGTCTGTGGAATGACCAGCGCCATGATCCCGGCCAGCACCAGGCCAGGGCAGCCGGTCCTCAGGCCGCGCAACACCAGCACGGTCATGGCACCGAAGTAGAGCACGGCGAACAGGAGCCCGAAGTCGATGCCGTACATCAGGATCGGATTCTCAAAGCTCGTCTGCAGCCCGGCCTGGACCGCCACCCGGTAGCTGGAGCCGATCCCCTGGCCGGCCACGGCATAGTCGTTCCAGCGGCTGAGGAAGTACTCCAGGGCAATGCCGCGCGCCTCGCTGGACCCGGTGTCGTCGGCAACCCGTGCCGCCACCCCGGCCACCAGCGGGGACGTCATGATCGCCGCGCCCACTCCCGTCATCACCAGGAGCATGGCCGTCTTGACCCAGACGGGCCTCCGGACAAAGAGCACCGCCGCCACGGTTGCCACGGCCAGGGCCGCGAGTCCCACGCGGGATTGCGAAATCAGCACCGCCACGGCCATGAGTCCCAGCAGCCCGGCCTGCAGCCACTGGCGTCTCAGGCCCGCCACCAGCGGCGCCGCAACACTGACAACGAGGGACAGGGCAAGCGGCTGGTCCAGCGTCCCCATCCAGCGCCCGGAGTCCCTGGCGAACCAGTACTGGGTCTTGAACCCTGACTCGTAGAACAGGACGTTGCCGCTCAGCCACTGCGCGACAGCCACGGCACACGCGAGCGCAACGAGCGCCAGGAGCACGGTGCGCAGCATCACCACGAGTCCCCCGCCGCGAACGGCTTCGGCGAGCAGCAGCAGGAAGAACACCACCGGGACCACAATCTGGTCCACCAACAGCACCATTCCCCCGCCATTGCCCGACGTCGACGTGGCCAGGAACGCCGCCACGATGACCACGCCAAGGACCAGGAACAGAAGGAAATGACGGCCCAGGACCATCCGGACGCTGGCCGGATCGTGCAGCAGCCGCACGAGGAAAATCGAGAGCACCAGCCAGGTCGCGGGATGGACAGACAGGGGGCCGGAGGACACCCCGGTGAGCGTCGCGGATCCGATCGCCGGCACCAGCAGCCACAGGCCCAGCACCGCAGCCAACGGCACCCTGACACGTTTGCGGAAGACGAAGGCCGCCGCGAAACACACTCCTATCCAGGCCGCCAGCTGCATTTAGGCCACCGGGCCGGGATTCACGATCCGGCCGGGAACAACGACGCCGTCCACGCTCACCGCCGGGAGGCAGAGTGCTTGACCGGCGCCGGCTCCGCAGGGGCCTCCGGCGGCGTCACCTTGGCACGTTTGTTCGGCTGGCGCAGCCTCGCCCGGGGCTGCTTGCGGCCTTCGGACAGGCGGGGCGGAAGGGCGTTCAGCACCGCGCCTGCCACGGTGCCTTTGACCAGTTCCAGGTTTCTCAGGGACGCGCCAAGCAGTTCGCGCGTCACTTTCTGGTACCGGACCACCAGCACTGTTAAGTCCGCCTGCACGGCAAGCAAGGCGGCGTCGCTGTACGGCTGCATGGCTGGCGCGTCGAGGATGACGCGGCTGTAGCTGCCCCGCATCTCGCCGAGCGCAGCTGTCATGGCCTGGCTTGCCAGAAGTTCGGTGGGGTTCTCGGGAACCAAGCCGGCAGCGACAATGTGGAGGCGGTCGCTCGCCGTTTTCTGGATGACACGGGTCAGTCCCGCCCGGCCAGCGAGGACGTCGGCCAGGCCGAGCGCGTTGCCGAGTTTGAGTTCCGATTCCAGCCGCGGGAGGCGGAGGTCCGTTTCCACCAGCAGGACTTTCTCCCCCGCCTCAGCCCAGGCGCGGGCCAGCATGAGTGCCACGGTGGTCTTGCCCTCCGCCAGCCCGCGCCGAGGAAATGAGCACGACGCCGGAGGCCGGCAGTGCGGGCAGATGGTCCATGTTGGTGCGGAGCCGGCGTGCCGCCTCATCAAGCAGCGAGGCCGGGCGGCGTTCCAGGACGCCGGAGAACTTGCGCGCCTCTGCGCTGGCCGGGACACGGGCCAGCAGCGGCAGCCCGGTCGCGTCTTCGACCTCTTCGGGCGTCCGGAGCGTGTGGTCCGTCATCCGGCGGGCAACCGCGATGGCGATGCCGGCGCCGAGGCCAAGCAGCGCGCCAAGGCCAAGGTTCAACGACAGGCGAGGGGACACCGGATCCGTCTCGTCTGTGGGTCCCGCCACGACGTTCAGGACGGTCTGCCCGCCGCCGCTCTGGGTCCGGCCGGCTTCGACGTCATCCAGCGCCGAGTTGAGGCCGGAGACGATCTCGCGGGCGATCGTCGAGGGCTTTGGCCTGGTCCGGCAGGCTCACGACGACCGTCAGCATCAGGGTCTCCTGGTCCGCCGAGGCGCTGACGCTCTGCGCGATGTCCGCTGCCGACAGGCCGGTGGAACTGCTGCTGACGAGCTTTTCCACAAACTTGTCGCTCTTGACCAGGCTCGCGTAGGAGGCAATGCGTCCCCGCGACAGCTCGAGGGACTGCAGGGACGACTGTCCGGTTGCCGGCGGAGACACCACGTAGAACTTGACGGTGCTTTGATACACCGGCGTTGCCCTCTCCGTCACACCCCAGGCAACTGCGACGCCCGCCAGCAGGCACACAAGCACTATCAGCCAGCCCCGCGCAATTGCGCGTCCGTACTCAGCCAGTTCCAAGCGAACCCCCCATGCGGCCACCACGCCGTGCCTGCAGCGGCACGGTCCTTCATGGTCCCTGACGCACCATTATTGACTGCGCGCCGTGCCGTGCGGAAGCTTTTTGCTTCTATGTCTTTTTGGCGCCGGTCGCGGCGCTCACGCCTCCCGGTGTCGCAGCGAAGGCTGTCCTGCCGGCGGACGGCCCATCCTGGAGGGCCCGAATCCTAGCCAAATTCCGGCACCGGCCGTAGTCTTTCCCTTAGCCAGGGCGGACCGGGAGGTCCGGCATGATTTTTGGGCGTCAAGGCCGGGAAACAGGTCTTGGACCCAGTTCCTGGTAGCAGGTTCAGTAGCAGGTCTCAGTAGCAGGTCTCAGCATCAAATCTCTGTGGCGGGGTCCCAGCAACAGGTCCCGGGGCCAGGCCCCGGTGCCGGACCGGTGTTCCTGCGTCAGCAGGGGCCGGTCCTGTTCAGGGTAGCCTTCCGCCGCGGAACCGGATCGAGGGGGGCACGATGAAGACTGACGGGGAGCAATTCTCGGTACTGGTGGCGCACCCCAGCGCGGACCTCTACGGCTCCGACCGGGTACTGCTCGAAACCATCGACGGGCTGCACCGCAGCGGTGCGCGCGTCCTGGTGGCTTTGCCGTCGCCGGGGCCGCTCGTGGCGGAGCTCAAGCGCCGGGGCGCCGCGGTCATTCTGTCGCCGACGCCGGTGCTGCGCAAGAGCCTGCTCACGGCGCCGGGCCTGGTGAAGCTCGCGGCCACGTCCGTACACGGGCTGCTCCGGAGCATAGGTGTGATCCGGGGCGCGCGCCCCGACGTCATTCTGGCGAACACCATCACGGTCCCCCTGTGGACGGCCGCAGGACGGCTGACCGGAGTCCCGGTGGTCACCCACGTCCATGAGGCGGAGGCCAACGCCCCGCGGGCCCTCCGCGCGGCACTGGCCCTGCCGCTGCTGCTCTCTCGCGGCATTCTGACGAACAGCCAGTTCAGCTCAGACACGCTGGCTTCCGCGCTGCCGGCGCTCCAGGGCCGCTCAAGGGTGCTCTACAACGGCGTCCCTGGGCCCGCCGAGCCGGTCCCGCCGCGGCCGGAGCTCCAAGGGGGACTCCGGATCCTGTACGTCGGACGGCTGTCCCACCGCAAGGGCGTGGACGTGGCGATCGACGCGCTGCTGCGGCTCCGCAACGACGGCGTGCCGGCCAGCCTCTCCGTGGTGGGGGCGGTCTTTCCCGGGTACGAGGACTACGAGGCCGGCCTCCGCAGCCAGGTTCAAGCCCATGGCGCCGAAGACCATGTCACGTTCCATGGTTTCCAGAATGTGGTTTGGCCGTTCCTTGCCGAGTCCGACGTCGTCGTGGTGCCCTCCCGGCTCGACGAGCCGTTCGGCAACACGGCCGTCGAGGCGGTCCTGGCTTCCCGGCCCGTCATCGTCAGCAACACCTCCGGTCTGAGGGAGGCCGCGGCCGGTTACAGTTCGGCGCAGTTCGTCGAACCCGGCGACGCGGGCGAGCTGGCCGATGCGCTCGCCCGCGTCGCCGGCCAGTGGCACCACTACCAGTCCAGTGCAAGGCTCGACGCCGCCGAAGCGGGCCGCAGGCACAGTCCGGAACGCTACGGGACCCTCATGGCCGGGCATCTGGCGCAGGCTGCGGGCAGGCTGTTGTGAACGCCAGCCCTGCCCCGCACGCGGCCACTGTACCGGCCGCGCCGCCCAAAACGGCGCGAGGCGTGCGGTGGAGCTTCGGGGCAGTGCTGGCCCGGCAGGGATTCCAGATGCTCTGCGCCGTGGTTCTGGCCCGGATCCTGGGGCCGCAGAGCTATGGAGTGATCGCGGCGGCCACCGTGTACATCAGCCTGGTGGCCCTGCTGCTGGACCAGGGCCTCTCCGCGGCGCTCGTCCAGCGGCCGGACGTGACCCGGCGCATGGCAGGTGCCACCGCCATGCTGAACATCCTGGTGGCGGTCCTGCTCGGGGTGTTGACATGGTTCGCCGCTCCCTGGATCGCGCAGTTCTTCGGCGTCGCTGAGCTTGAGCCGATCCTTCGGCTGCTGGCGCTGGCGATCCCCGTCAAGGCCCTGGCCATCACGCCGCGGGCCATGCTGTCCCGGAACCTGGCCCTCCACAGGGTCGGCGCGGCGGACATTGCGGCGGCCGCCGCGGGCTGCGCGGCCGGGATCGGTGCGGCGCTGGCCGGCGCAGGCCCCTGGTCCATGGTGTACCAGGTGGTCGCCACCGACATCGTCTGCAGCGCGTTGCTGCTGGCAGCCAGCCGGGGCCCCGTCCCGAATTTTGCCTTCCGGACCGTGGCGCCCCTGTTCCGGTTCAGCTTCAGCGTCTTTGCCACCGATTGCCTGGCCTACTTCTCCCGGAACCTGGACAACATCCTGGTGGGCCGCGTGCTCGGCGTCGCTGCCCTCTCCCTGTACGGGATGGCTTACCGCATCCTCGTCATCCCGGTCCAGTTGATCGGCCAGACCGTCAACCGGGTCATGTTTCCCGCCTTTTCCCGCGCGGCCGGCAGCCCGGAGAAGGTGGCCGCAAGCCTGGTGTCCGCGACCCGGCTGCTGGCGATCTCCGCGATCCCGCTGATGGTCTTTGTGGCGTGCGCCGCCCCCGAGCTCGTGGGCCTGGTCCTGGGCCCGGAGTGGCTGCCCGCCGCCGGGCTGGTTAGTGTGCTCGCCATCGGCGGCGCACGCGAAACCGTTTTCTACGTCACCCCCTCCCTGATGAAGGGCCTCGGGAAGAGCGGATTGATCGTGAGGTACGAGATCCTGGCCGCCGTCGTGCAGGTGGGCGGCATCGTGATCGGACTCCAGTTCGGCGTCTTGGGTGTCGCCGTCGGGTACTCGGCTGCCGGCTTCGTCCTTACGCCCGTGCTCCTGCGTATCCAGTCCCGGTTGACGGGAGTGACGGCGAGGTCCCAGCTGGCGGCCATCTTCCCCGCAGTCCATGCCGCAGCCTGGGGCGCGGCCGGATACTGGGCGTTGTCGCTGGCCACCGTGCACGGCCCGTGGCACCTGTTCGGCGGGCTGGCGCTCTTTGCAGCCCTCGCCCTCGCCGCGCTGCGGGTTTTCCACCGGCGCACGCTTTCCGGCTATGTCGAGCAGGCGCGGGCACTCATTGGAAGGCCCGCCCCGCGGCAAACCCCTACGACGACGAAAGGCCAGAATGGCTGACACCACCCACCCCAGCGTCCGCCCCCCGGGCGACGAACCCGCCGTCGGAATTCCGGCGGACGGCCTCGTCATTGCGGTCCTGACCTACCGCCGGCCGGAGGATATCGCCATGGCACTTCCGCGGCTGGCGGCCCAGGCCGGAACGGTTCCGGCCGGACCGGTTCCCTCCAGACCGGGGCAGGGACGCCCGGAGGGGCCCGAAGATCCGCCAGCCACGGTACTGGTGATCGACAACGACCCCCAGGCGAGCGCCCGCCCCATCGTGGAACGGCTCGCCGGCACGCTCCGGCCGGGGCTGGTCAGGTACGTCCACGAGCCGAAGCCCGGCATCGCGGCGGCGCGGAACCGCGCCCTGCACGAGGCGGCGTCAAGTGCGCTGCTCGTCTTTATCGACGACGATGAAGTGCCCTCGGAGCAGTGGCTGGCGCAGCTGGTGGGCCTGCAGCGCTCCAGCGGCGCCGCCGCCGTCGTGGGTCCGGTCGTCAGCGAATACGAACACGAGCCGGAGCCCTGGATCGAAGCCGGAAAGTTCTTCCACCGCCGCAGGCTCGCCACCGGGACCCGGCTGGACGTGGCGGCGACGAATAACCTGCTCCTTGACCTGCGGCAGGTCCGGGCCCTGCGGCTCGCGTTTGATGAGCGCTTCGGCCTCAGCGGCGGCTCGGACACGCTCTTCACCCGGCAGCTCATCCAGCGCGGCGGATCCATGCTGTGGTGCGACGAGGCCGTGGTGGTTGACCGGGTTCCGTCGTCGCGGCTCACCCGCGGCTGGGTTTTGCGCCGCGCACTTCGCAGCGGAAACTCCGCGAGCCGTGTCGGGCTGGAACTTGCCGCCGGCACCGCGGCACGGCTGCGCACCAGAGGCGTGTCCCTGGGATCCGGTTCAGTCCGGCTCGTCGGCGGATCGGCGCGCCTGGCGGCCGGCCTCATCAGCGGCTCGGTGCAGCAACAGGCGCAGGGTATGCGGACCGCCGCCCGGGGCCTGGGCATGGCATCCGGTGCCTTCGGCTATGTCTACAGCGAGTACCGCAGAAAATAGTTTTGCTGCCCTTCTCGCCGTCTCCGGGGCACCGGTCCAGAACGCCGGATTCGCGGGGAATTTTGCGGCGTGTCGCAAGCGACGCGCCCGGGCGTGATCAAGTTGGAATGCGCTACGGACTGAAGTTACCAATTTGCAACATTGCAGGTGGCTCGACTAGCGTGTCTGCACAGAAGCCGGGGTCGGGGAACGCCTCCCGGGAAGTCAGTCGCGAGACCACGGGTCCGCCCAAGCCTCGCCCAGGTCTTAGTCGCCTGGGCCTCAAGAACAAACTTGCGCTGACCATGCACCAAGCAACATACCGGCGCGGTCTCCACGCCGCCGGCAGACAGGCCCAGCGCGGGCCTCCCGCCAGTTCCGCTATGTCCTTGCGAATCCCCGTGCCCGGAGAGCAAGACAAAAGAGGTTTGACACTATGGCCATTGGCACGAAGAAATTCCAGCGCAAGAACGTCCGCGCGACGTATGCCGCGGGCGCTGCGGCAGTGACAATCACTGCCCTCGCTCTGTCCGCGGCCCCTGCCGTCCAGGCTGCGCCCGCAATGGCGCCCGCCGCCTTGACGGTCGGGTCCTACAAGCCCAGCGTGTCCACCACAGGCGTCCCGGCCGGAACGGCTCTGAAGCCGTACAACACCTCGGGCGCGGACCTCGTCATCACCAGGGACGGCACGGTCCTGGATGGCCTGGACATATACGGCGACATCAAGGTCCGGGCCAAGAACGTGGTCATCAAGAACAGCCGCCTGCACGGCGGCAAGGCGATTCCGAAGTCCAACACCGGCGTCGTCGACGCCAACAACGCCGCTGTTGTCAACCTTGTGGTCCAGGACAGCACGATCGCCCCGGACAGGCCGTCCTACTATCGTGACGGCATCGTCGGCCACGATTACACCGCGCGGCGGAACCACATCCACGGCTCCAACGACGGCCTGGGCATCTTCAACCGCCCGGGCGGGCCTGTCACCGCCAACGTGACGGCCGAAGCCAACTACATCCACGGGCTGACCTACTGGTCCAACGACCCCGCCCACAGCGACGGCACGCACAATGACGGCATCCAGGTCCAGGGCGGCCAGAACATCCGCATCGTCGGCAACAACATCGTCGCCAACTCCACGCCCGGCGCCGGAAGCGCGCCGAACCCGCGCGGTACCCACGCCGGAATCGGCATCATGCTGCAGCAGAACGTCGCCAAGCTCGCCAACGTCGTGGTCGACAAGAACTGGGTGGATGACGGCCAGACGTCCATCAACATCGACAACGGCAAGTACTCGAACATCACGGTGACGCTCTCGAACAACAAGCTCGGCCGCAACCAGTTCGATTTCGGCAACGGCTCGAAGTACCCCGTCCGGGTTGTCAGCCGCGCCGCAAGCACCGTGGCCGGCCTGACCACCAGCAACCGCTGGGCCGACACCCAGGGCCTGCTGGTGGAAGGCAAGACCGGCGGCATCCGCTACAACTATTAGCAGCCATCGACCGAGTCGTAAGTACCGGACGTGAAGCGGGCCGGATCCTGAACGGATCCGGCCCGCTTTGTGTCTCACTTGGCTTTCAGGCTCACAGTCGTGGACGTCCTGGCATTGCCGAATGAATCGTTGGCCACCACCTTGTATTCATGGGTGGTGCCGGGCATCACCGAGTCGACCTGCTTCATGGTGGGCCGGTACCAAAACCGGGACGAGACCGTCCGGGTACTGATGATCTTCCCGTCCCGGTACAGCTTGTAGGTCAGCCTGGAGGTGTCCCGGTCCCAGTTCGCCTGCCAGCTGATGTTGATCGTGCCCGGCGACGGCGATGACAGCACCGGGTTCGTGGACGCGGCCGAGGACCTGGGGCCTTCCTTGTTCGGGGCGATGCTGCTGACGGCAAAACGCGCCAGCCCCTGCTGCCCGCGCAGGTTGACGTTGCGGAATTCGCCGCCCATCACCACGTACTGGTCGTTTCCGGCCACGGTCCATGGGCCCTGGTTCTGGCCCGTGGCCGTCCCGGTGTCCATGTCCGGGAACCACACCAGCAGCGTCGGCATGGGCTGGCCGAGGAAGCTCGGAAGCCGTGAACTGGGCCGGGTGAAGGTCCCGGTCGCTGCCTTGCTGTAGGCGAGCGCCCGGTGCCACGACCGGGGGTCGGATTCGGGGAAGCCGCCGATCTTCCCGCAGTCATGCGAGTGCCCGGCCTTGTAGACAGCCGTGCTGCTGGCAAAGGTACTGTACGAGTCGCCGCTGCAGTCATCGATCCATTTGATGGCGAGGTCGGACCAGTTCGCTGCAAAGGATCCCTCGAGGTTCCCGACGCCGCCGTACTCAACGACGACGAAGGCCGTCCCGTACCAGCTTGTCCCGTCGCTCGAGAGTGACGTGATGGCCGCGTACGTGCCCGCATTGCGCACCACATTGTTGGCCGGCGTTGGCAGGTTCTTCCCGCCGACCGAGTCCACTGCGCCTAGGCCAAAGCCCGGGTCGCGGCTGCCGTTGAGCGTGGTGAAGGCCCCGCCGACCACCACCTTGCTGCGGTCAGGAGCCAGGACCAGGGCATTGACCCGTCCGCCGCCGGCCGCGGGCTTCCAGGCCAGCAGGCCGCCGTCGGAAGCGCGGACCGCCGCCAGCCTCGATCTTGAGACGGATCCGACCGCGGTGAACGAGCCGCCCAGATAGACCGTGTCCGGCGTGGCCACGATGGTCCGGACCGACCCCGACATGGGCGGGGCCCAGCCGGGAATGACGGCCCCGGTCGCCGGATCGAGGGCCACAACCTTGCGCACGGCGTGGCCGTTGACCTGGGTGAAGTCGCCGCCCACATAGAGCCGTTTGCGGTCCGGGGACGCCGTCACCGCCAGGGCCTGGGCGTTGAGGGACGCCGTAAAGCTGGCGATGAGCTTTCCGGTGGTCAGGCTGAACGCCAGGATGTTTTTCCGGGGCGTGGTCTGCGTGCCAGCCGGGGCGCCGGCGGGGCGGGCTGTGCTGAATTTGCCCACGGCGTACACCGTGTCCGCTATGACGGTTTGCTGCCACACCACCCCGTCAACCTGGACCGTCGGCAGCGAATCCGCCGTCACCGTGACAGGACTCGAGGGCAGGGTGGGGTCGGCCGGCGCGGAATCTGCGGTCGCGCCCGGGGCGGCCGCAACCGCCAGGGCGGAGGCCAGCACAGCACTGGCAGCCGC
>CAVRLW010000004.1:0-13259 GCA_963722145.1 uncultured Actinomycetota bacterium
GTGGTGTGCCGATCTTCGGCGGCGGGCCGGAGGCTGGCGATACGGGTGAGGCAGGGCGCTGCGGGAGTTGAGTCACCCTGCCATTTTGCCTTACGGCGAGGATGAGGGGGCGGCCGGACTGCCGGGTTAGATTGTCGGTGGCCTTTGATAGCTTGGCAATAGGACCATCAACGGCAGCGGATCTAGTTTCTCAGCGGATCTAAACAAACAGATCCATTCAAGCGGCGCCAAGCAACGGGGGCACAGTGTTTTTTCTTGAACCGGAAGTAGCCGGTACCTCGCAGGACCTGGTCTTCTCCGCGAGCGACCTCGTCACGGCCGCCAGCTGCGAGTACCAGCTGCTCCGGAAGCTCGACGAGAAGCTGGGCCGCTCCCCCAGGGCTGCCTTCGAAGACGATGAGATGCTCAAGCATGCAGCAGTGCTGGGTGACGTCCACGAGCACCGGGTGCTCAGCTCCTTCGTCGAGGAGTTCGGCCACTGGGATCCGGCCACCGGACACGGCGTGTACGACGTCGTCCCGGCTGAGGTCATGGACCGCACCACTTTGCTGGCCAAGCACGTCGAGTCCATCGAGGCCCTGCGCTCCGGCGCCGACGTCGTCTTCCAGGCGGCTTTCTTTGACGGCCAGTTCCACGGGCGCTCCGACTTCCTCGTGCGGCAGGCCGACGGCAACTACGCCGTGTTCGACACCAAGCTGGCGCGCCACGCGAAGGTGTCGGCGCTGCTTCAGCTTGCGGCCTACGGGGACCAGCTCCTGAAGGCCGGGATCACCCCGGACCCGGCCGTAACCCTGGTCCTTGGGGCCACCGTCCCGTTGCCCGGCGGCGGCTTCGACTATGTCCGCAGCCACCACAAACTTTCGGAGATCCTGCCGGTCTTCCGCGAGCGGCGGGACCGATTCCTGGCTTTGACCTCCTCGCATCTGGCGCAGCCCGGAACCGTGCGGTGGGGTGCTGCCGGAATCACCGCCTGCGGCCGCTGCGACTATTGCCAGGAGATGGTCAAGGCCACCGACGACCTGCTGCTCGTCGCCCGCATGAATTCGGCACAGCGCAAGAAACTGCACGAGCGCGGCATCTTCTCGGTCGAGGACTTGGCGCGGGCCAGCCTTCCGACGGCGAACGTAGCGCTCCTGCGCCTGCAGGACCAGGCCCGGATGCAGAGCGGGATCGGCGGCGCGGATGGTCAGGTCCGGTTCCTCAAGGACGGCGAGGAGCACAGCATCCGTTACGCCGTCATTCCGGAAAACACCCTGGCCGAGCTTCCCCCGCCCAGCGATGGCGACATTTTCTTCGACTTCGAGGGCGATCCGCTGTGGCAGGAAAAGGCCACCGGGGTCTGGGGTCTGGAGTACCTGTTCGGCGTCATCGAAGCACCGACGGGACCCGGCGTCCCCGGGGTCTTCAAGCCATTCTGGGCGCACAGCCGGGAGGCGGAGAAACAGGCCTTCCTCGATTTCCTCGACTATGTAGAGAAACGCCGGCGGGACTACCCAGACATGCACGTCTATCACTACGCCGCCTATGAGAAGACGGCGCTCCGAAAACTTTCCGTCATGCATGTGGCCGGCGAAGACACCGTGGACCGCTGGCTGCGCGACGGGCTGTTGGTGGATCTGTACCAGACGGTCCGGAACAGCATCCGGATCTCCGAGAAGTCCTACAGCATCAAGAAGCTCGAGCCGCTCTACATGGGGACGAATCTGCGCTCCGGGGATGTGAAGGACGCCGGCGCCTCTGTGGTTGCCTACGCCCACTACTGCGACGCCCGTGACAACGAGCGGCCCGATGAAGCGGCCACCATCCTCGCTGGGATCTCCGACTACAACGAATACGACTGCCTCTCCACGCTGGAGCTCCGGAACTGGCTGCTGGGCCTGGCGCAGGAGCGCGGAATCGAGCCGGGAGACGGGGTCGCGTCCTCGGCCGCGTTCGAGGCCATAGACGTCAGCGCGGACTCCGGGCCGGGTTCCGCTGATCTGGACCCACTCGAACTGGATCCGCTGGAAGTGGCGCTGGCCGAACTGGCGGATCACGGCGTCGGGCTGTCCGAGGACGATCGGAAGGCGGTCTCGATGCTGGCGGCGGCGGTCAGCTATCACCGGCGGGAGCGCAAGGCGTTCTGGTGGGCGCACTTCGACCGTTGCGAGAACGGCCCCGACACCCATCACCAGCAGGACCGCAACGTCTTTCTCGTCGAGAACGCCGAGGTACTTGAGGACTGGTGGAAAGACGGCGCCAAGCTTCCGGAGCGGAGGGTGAAGCTGATCGGCACGGTAAGCCCCGGCTCGGACCTGCGTGAAGGCAGCACGTGGTTCCGCATGTATGAGCCGCCGCTCCCGGGCGGGCTCGAGGGCACAGGGATCAACGGGACCGGGCGCAACGGCTGGTTCGGCACCGAGGTTCTGGAGCTGGGCCACGAGGGCGGCAAGGACACCGTCATCATCCGGGACAAGCTCCGCAAGAACATCGAACCCTACACCCAGGTTCCTGTCGCACTGACCGAAGACCAACCGATCCAGACCAAGAGCCTCGAGGACGCGCTGGCGGCCCTGGCCTCCGACGTCACCTCGGCATTGCAGGCCAGGCCGTCCGCTTTCCCGCGTCATCCTGCCCTGGACCTGGTCCGGCGGGTTCCGCCCAGGCTTGCCTCCGGGGCGCCGCTGCCCGCGCCCGGCGGCGGCCCGGACCGGTACATCGACGCCATCACCGAGGCCGTCGCGGCCCTGGACCACTCGTATGTGGCGGTCCAGGGTCCTCCCGGGACCGGCAAGACGCATGTGGGCTCCCACGTGATCGCCCGGCTCGTGGCCCGCGGCTGGAAGATCGGGGTCGTGGGCCAGTCCCATGCGGTGGTGGAGAACCTGCTGAAGACCGCCGTCACCAAGGCCGGCGTCGATCCCTCCAGGGTCGCCAAAGACGTGAAACACGCAGAGCCCCTCCCCTGGGAGCAGCGTTCGGCGCAGGATGTGGCGCGCCTGCTGGGCTCACCCGGCGGGGCGCTCGTCGGCGGTACGGCGTGGACCATGACAGGGGCAAATGTCCCGGCCGGATCGCTGGATCTGCTGGTGATCGACGAGGCCGGGCAGTTCTCCTTGGCTAACACCCTTGCCGTGGCCCAGGCCAGCAGCCGGCTGCTGTTGCTCGGTGATCCCCAGCAGCTGCCACAGGTCAGCCAGGGCGCACACCCCGAACCGGTGGACGAGTCAGCCCTGGGCTGGGTTTCCGCGGGTCATGCCACGCTTCCGCCGGAACTTGGCTATTTCCTGGCCGACTCGTGGCGGATGACCTCGGAGCTTTGCCGGGCCGTCTCCGAACTCTCCTACGAGGGCAAACTGCGCTCCGCCCGGGCCGCGGACCTCCGGCGGCTCGATGGACGTTCCTGCCGGAATCGAGACCGTCATGGTGGCGCACAGCGGCAACATCACCTCGTCCACCGAAGAGGCCGCCGAAGTGGTCCGCCAAGTGAAGCGGCATCTGGGTCTCGGCTGGCATTCGGAGGAAGGCACCCGCCCGCTCGACGCCGCCGACATCCTGGTGGTGGCGGCCTACAACGCCCAGGTCAACGTGATCCGCGACGCTCTGGACTCCTCGGATCTCTCCGGCGTACGGGTAGGGACAGTGGACAAGTTCCAAGGCCAGGAAGCGGCCGTCGTGATTGTGTCCATGGCATGTTCAGCGGTGGCCGAGGCTCCGCGGGGCATGGAGTTCCTGCTCTCGCGGAACCGGATCAACGTGGCGGTCTCCCGCGGGCAGTGGCGGGCAGTGATCGTCCGCTCGCCGGAATTGACCAACTACCTGCCCACGCATCCGGAGGGGATGGAGCAGCTGGGCGGCTTCATCGGCCTGTGCCAGCGGTCCGTGGCTTCCTGAGCCTTGCCCCGCCACAGCGCGCGGGACATGCCCATTCTTGGACGCCCGCAGTGGGCACAATGGTGTTCTGCCCACTAGTCACGATGAAGGCCGGACATGTCCCCCGGGTGACTAGTTACGCCGCGGGGAAGCCTTCGGCCAGCAGGAGTGCCTCGTCCAGTACCGTGCCGAAGTTCGCAGGATCGTGCGCAAACCGGCCCAGGAACAGGCCCGAGACACCCTCAAGCGTGGGCAGCAGTCCGGGCTTGGCCGAACCGCCATAGATGACCGGCAGCCCTGGCACGCCAGCCACGGTGAGCTTCGCCCGGAGCCGCTGGACGACGTCGGACACGTACGCCGCAGCGGCGGGCTCGGCCGCGCCGATGGCCCAGACGGGTTCGTAGGCAATGGTGAGCCGGCCGGCGAGGTCCCAGTCGCCGTCGACGGCGGACTCGATCTGGCGGTACACAAAGTCCGCGGCTGCCGCCGGCTCGCCGGTGGCGGTGCTCCCCCACGCACAGCAGCGGCGTGAGCCCGGCGTCATCCGCCGCCCGGACCTTGAGGGCCACCATGGCATCGTCCTCGTTGAAGTGTTTCCGGCGTTCGGCATGGCCGATCTCCACGAGCCGCACGCCGAGTTCCGCGAGCATGGACGGTGCCACTTCCCCGGTCCAGGGCCCGTCCGCCCAGCCGCAGTTCTGCGCCCCGAGTAGCAGTGGCGAACCGGCCAGGAGCCGGGCTGCCTCGGGCAGGACGGGGAAGGACGGGATGACAAACGGGACAACCCGCCCGGCCGCGAGGGCCGGACGGGTGTCCACTTCGTGCCGCAGCCGCTCCAACCAGTCCAGGCTGTCCCCGTAGCCGAGGTACATCTTGGTGCTGACCCCCACCAGGATCTGGTTGGTGAAGGTCTGGCTGCCGGAGCTCTGCTGCATTTGTTGGTGCTTTCTGCTGGATCCAGTTGTTGGGCGCTGGAAGGCGGGGGCCGGGGGCCTTACTGCTCCAGCAACTCGTCGGCCTTGTTCTTGAATCGGCGGGTCGCGAACATCATGGCCGCTGCCAGGAACGGTAGCACTCCGAGTGCGTAGACGCCCATGGTCCCGGTGTCCGAGGCGGTGATCTGGTTGACCGAGGTCCGCAGGATCGGGGCGACGAAGCCGCCGAGGTTGCCGAGTGAGTTGATCAGGCCGATTCCCGCGGCCGCAGCCGTTCCGGTGAGGAACGCCGTCGGGTAGGACCAGGCGATGGGACCGATGGAAAGGAAGGAGCACACTGCGAGGGTGATGAAGATGATGCCGAGTGCCGGAATGTGGTTTGCTCCAGCCCACGCGGAACCGAAGATGCAGAGTCCGGTGGAGATGAACAGCCCGGTGCCCCAAACTCGGCGGCGGACCACTGTGTTGGCGGCCTTGCCGATGAAGTAGCAGGCGAAGATGCCGAAGAACCACGGGATGGCTGCCATCAGGCCGACGGCGAGGCCCACCTTCTGCCCGGTCAGCTGGGCCACCTGCTGCGGCAGGTAGAACGTGACCCCGTAGACGGCGATCTGCAGGCAGAAGTAGATGACGGTGAAGTACCAGACCTTGCCGTTCTTCATGGCGGCCAGGACGCCGCGCGGCCCGGACTCTTCCTTGACGGTGTCCTCGAGCGCCATGACTTCCAGGAGCGCGTTCTTCTCGTCCTTGTTCAGGAACTTGGCGTCCTGCGGGCTGTTGATCAGGAAGAAGTACGCGGCGATGCCGGCGACGACCGCCAGCATGCCTTCGACGAAGAACATGACCTGCCAGCCCTGGACTCCGGGGACCTGGTCGCCGATGTTGATCAGCCAGCCGGACAGCGGGGCGCCCATCATCTGGGAGAACGGCTGGGCCAGGTAGAAGATGGCGAACATCTTGACGCGGACCTTGTTGGGGAACCACGCCGCCAGGAACATGATGACGCCGGGGAACAGCCCGGCCTCGGTGACACCCAGCAGGAACCGCAGGATGATGAACGACGTCTCTCCCTGGACGAACGCGAAGCAGGCGGAGACGATGCCCCACGTGATGGCGATGCGGGCCAGCCACACCTTCGCCCCGAACTTGGTCAAGAGCAGGTTGCTCGGGATTTCGAACAGGGCGTAGCCGATGAAGAAGATCCCGGCGCCGAGTGCGTAGGCGCCGGCGGTGATGCCCTTGTCCACGCCCAGAGCGGCCTCGGCGAAGCCCACGTTGGTGCGGTCCAGGAAAGCGACCACATACAGGATCACCAGCATGGGCATAAGCCGGCGGGACGCCTTGGAGATGGCCGATTTAAGGACCGGCGTCTCCAGTAGGTCCCGGGTGGACGTTGTTGTTACGGACATCAAAAACTCCTCGTCGAGCAATCAGTGGTGTAACGCAGTGGCGTCAATCAGTTGTGTGGAGGGCGGCCGGAACCGGCCCAGGCCAAGCCAGGCAGCCGGGCAGCCGGGCAGGCAGGCCGGATCCGGCCGGGCAGACCAAGATCCGGCCGGGCCACGCCATCCAAGGCACCGCCAGGCCGGATCCGGTCCGGAGAAACTTTCTAGCGCGAAAAAGCCATCATCAGTACGCCGGCCAGGCAGGCCAGGATTCCGATGGCGAGGTAGATCTTCCGTCCCTTGCTCCAGGCTGCGAATCCGGAGGTGGCGGGGGTTTGGCTGTGTTGTGCCACGATGCTTCTTCCTTAGTGCATGTAGAGTCCGCCGTCCACATTCAGCGTCTGGCCGGAGATGTATCCGGCGTCCTCGCTGATGAGGAAGGCGATGGCTGCTGCGATGTCCCGGGTGGAGCCAACGCGGTTGACCACGAGGTCTTTGGTGAGTTCGTCCTTGCGTTCCTCGCTGAGGGTGCCGCCCATGATGTCGGTATCGATGGGGCCCGGTGAGATGGCGTTGACCGTGATGTCGTATTCGCCCAGTTCGCGCGCCGTTGCCCGGGTCAGGCCGATCACTCCGGCCTTCGCCACCGAGTACGGCGTCTTGGAGAACGTGCCGCCGCCACGCTGCGCGGAGACCGAGGAGATGTTCACGATGCGCCCGATCCTGTTCTTCACCATGGATTCTGCGACGCGGCGGGTGGCGTAGTGGACGCCGTTGAGGTTGATGTTGAGCACGCGGTCCCACTCGGCAGCGTCGAGTTCCAGGTAGGGAACCGGTGAGCTGACGCCGGCCACATTGGCCAGCGCGAGGATCTGCGGCAGCTCCGCCTCGATGGCGTCGATGGCCGCGCGGACCGAGCCTTCGTCGGACACGTTGGCGCCGGCGCCGAAGGCCTTGACGCCGTGTTCGGCGGCGATTTCCTTGGCTGCAGCCTTGCAGCGTGCGTCATCGAGATCGATGATTCCAATGTTCCAGCCCTGTGCCGCCAAGTAGCTGGCGGTGGCGCGGCCGATGCCGCGCTCGGACACGGCGCCGGTGATGATCGCGGTGCGTTCCGCGGGGAATGTGCTCATGGAAGTGCTCCTGAAGTGAAGACGTGAAAGTGAAAGGGGCAGACTCAGTTGATGGGGGCGGGGCCGAGCTCGTCGATGAGCTTCTGCATGGCCACGTACGCCTTGTTGCGGTAGGCGATCAGTTCCGGGGTGCGCTCGGCGGGGACGTTGAGGAAGCCTGCCCCGGTCTTGGTGCCGAGCTTTCCGGCCTCCACCAGCTCGGTGAGGATCTTCGGGGTGGCGAAGCGTTCCGGGAACTCGGTCTGGAGGGATTTGTAGCAGAAGTTGTAGACGTCAAGGCCTGCCATGTCGGCGATCGCGAAGGGGCCGAAGAACGGCAGCCGGAAGCCGAAGGTGGTGCGGACCAGGGTGTCGATGTCCTCCGCGGTCGCGATTTCCTGTTCCACCAGCTGGGCGGCCTCGTGGAAGAGGGCGTACTGGAGCCGGTTGAGCACGAAGCCGGTGACGTCCTTGACGACGGCGGTCTGCTTGTTGGCCGCGTGCACGAGGTCGCGGACGGCGCCGACGGTGGCCGCGGAGGTGCCGGCGTGGGGGATGATTTCCACGCCCGGGATGAAGGGCGAGGGGTTGGAGAAGTGCACGCCCAGGAAGCGTTCCGGGTTGGCGACCGGTTCGGACAGGTCCGCGATGGAGATCGTGGAGGTGTTGGAGCCGATGATGGCGTCCGGCCGGGCTGCGGCGCTGATCCGGGCGAGGGTCTGGTGCTTGATCCCGATGACCTCGGGGACGGCTTCTTCGATGAAGTCGGCGTCTGCCACGGCTTCCTCGATGTCCTTGGCGGCCCAGAGGTTTTCCTTCAGGATGGCGGTGGCGCCTGCCGGGAAGAGCCCCGCGGCAACGAATTCGTCGGATTCGGCCAGGAGCCGCTCGTAGTTCTTCTGCGCCACCTCGGCGGAAACGTCCGCGAGTGCAACCCGGGCGCCGCCGAGGGCCAGGACCTGGGCGATGCCGCCGCCCATGTAGCCGGAGCCGACGACGGCGATCTTGCGGGCGGCGTTGATGGCCGCTGCGGTAGCTGTTGATTCGGTCATGTTCAGACTGCCTTCGTGTATTCGGGCTCGTACGAGCAGATGGCGTCCACCTTCGCGGCGGAGGAAGAGTTTTCGTCGAAGCGGTGGCTCAGCCATTCGCCCACGAGCTTCTTGGCGAGTTCCAGCCCGATCACGCGCTGGCCCATGGTGAGAACCTGGGCGTTGTTGCTCAGGACCGAGCGTTCCACCGAGTAGCTGTCGTGCGCGGTGACGGCACGGATGCCGGGGACCTTGTTCGCCGCGATGGCCACGCCCAGGCCCGTGCCGCAGATCAGCAGCGCCCGGTCGGCGTCGCCCTCGGCGACCTTGCGGGCCGCGTCGACGGCCACGTGGGGGTAGGCGGTGGAGTCGTCGGGTCCGACGCCGATATCCAGCACGGACGCCACGCGGGGATCCGCTTCGAGCAGTGCCTTCAGGGCGTTCTTGTATTCGACGCCGGCCTCATCGTTGCCGACGACGATGCGCCAGCCTGTTGTTGTGCTCATGCTTTTGCTCCTTGTTCCGTCGGCTCGGAGGTAGCGAGCCGGGTTCCTGTGCTGGAAGTTTCGGTGTGTGCAGAAATCCTGGTGGCGATGAGTGCGAAGGACACCGCACCGGGGTCGGGGTGGCCGAGGCTCTTTTCCGCCAGCGGACGGGCGCGGCCCTTGAGCGGACGCAACCCGGACGTCCCGTCTGCGGCGGCAGTGGCGGCTTCCGCTGCTGCGGCGAGCGAGGCCGCCACAGGCGCGCCGGCGTCAAACGCGGTGAGGAAGGCATCCCGGAACGGCACGAGCGCGTCCACCATGGTCTTGTCGCCCAACTCGGCCTTGCCGAGCTCGGTGATCGCGTCAACGAAGGCCGTGACCGCCGCGGCCGCGTCCCCGCCGGAGTAGCTGTCCCGGTTGCCCAACGCGAGGCCGGCGGCGATGACCGCCGATCCCCAGAGCGCGCCCGAGGTGCCGCCGGCGCGCTCGCTCCAGGCCTCCCCCGCAGCGGTCAGGACCCGCGACGGCGAGGCGCCGCCGTCGTTCGCCGCAGCCTGCTCAGCCGCTGCGACTGCCGCGTCCACGCCGCGGCGCATCCCGATCCCGTGGTCACCGTCCCCGGCGATGGCATCGAGCCGGCCAAGTTCTTCCTCATGCTCAATAATCACGTTCTGCGTCTGGCCGAGCAGGTCGGCAGCCAGCCGGCCGAGGATTGCCGCCGCTGCGGTGGGGCGTTCGACGTCGGCGGTCTCGGCCGCTTCCGGGCCGGCGAGTTCGCGGCGGGTGCGCGGCGCCAGGTTGCCCTTGCGGAACGCCGGGGTGTCGGCCGGGGCGGCCCAGTACTGCTCGAGTTCCTCGTCCAGCCACAGCAGGGTCAGCGAGAGTCCGGACATGTCCAGGCTGGTGACCAGCTCACCGCATTCGGGTTCCACGACGGTGAGCCCGGCGGCGTCGAGGAGCTTCTCGATCTTGCCGAACAGCAGGAAGAGCTCGTCGTACTTGACCGTGCCGAGGCCGTTGACGATCGCCACCACGCGGGTGCCGGCGTCCTCCGGCTTGTCGGCCAGGAGCCGGCTGACCAGCAGTTCGGCCAGTTCCGAGGCGGTGGGCATCGGGTGCTCGGAGATGCCCGGTTCGCCGTGGATGCCCAGGCCCAGCGACATCTGCCCCGCCGGGACCGAGAACAGCGGCGCGTCCGCGCCGGGCAGCGTGCAGCCGCCGAACGCCACGCCGAGGGAGCGGGTGCGGTGGTTGGTTTTGATGGCCAGCCGTTCCACCTCGTCCAGGCCCAGTCCGGCCTCCGCGGCGGCGCCGGCGATCTTGAAGACCGTCAGGTCCCCGGCGATGCCGCGGCGCTTCCCGATCTGCTCCGGCGGGGCGCTGGCGATGTCGTCGGTGACCAGGACCGTGCGGGTCTCGATGCCTTCGGCGTTCAGGCGCAGCTGGGCCTGGCCGAAGTGCAGCACGTCCCCGGCGTAGTTGCCGTAGCTCAGCAGCACCCCGCCGCCGGCGTGGGCGGCCCTGGCCACCCGGTAGACCTGCCCGGCCGCGGGCGAGGCGAACATGTTCCCGCACGCCGATCCGGCGGCCAGGCCCGGCCCCACCAGGCCGGCGAAGGCCGGGTAGTGCCCGGAGCCGCCGCCGACCACCAGGGCGACCTGCCCGGCCGGGACCTCGGTGGAGCGGACCACGCCGCCGTCGACACGGGCCACGTAGCCGCGGTTGGCCGCCACGAAGCCGTCCAGTGCCTCATCCGCGAAGTCAGCGGGATTGTCGAAGATCTGGGTCATGGTTCCTCATTGAATCCGTGTTGGAGAAGTAATGCTGTGAGTAGAGAGCTGAGTTGGAGCTGGGGTGGTGCGGCCGCCCCCCAAATAGCGTGACGGCCGCACCAGGCACCGGTGTCAGGCGCCGGTTCAGGCGCCGGTCAGACGCTGGCGAGTGCCGTGGCTGCGGGCTGCTGGCGGCCCTGGGCCACCTGGCTCTGGCCGAGGGCGTAGCCGTCCCTCTTGGGCAGGACCTGGCGGCGGAGGTAGTCCTGGTTGCTGGCCGTGACGGACAGGCCGTCGCCGCCGTAGTGCTCGGTGCAGAGGATGCCCTGGAAGCCCACGGACAGCGCCACCTTGAAGGCCTCGCGGTAGTTGATCAGGCCCGATTCCATCGGGGCCGGCATCGCGACGTAGGTGCCGCGGGCGACGTCCTCGTCCCTGATGTAGTTCTTCATGTGCCAGTAGTTCGAGTACGGGAGGGTCTTGGCGACCATCTCGCGCCAGTCCTCGATCGGGCGGTGCAGCCGGATGAGGTTGCCGATGTCCGGGTTGAGGCCGACGTTGGCCAGGCCGATGTCCTGGACCAGCTGCACGGACTGGTCCGCGGTGCCGAGGTAGGTGTCCTCGTACATCTCCAGGGAGAGCAGGACGCCGACCTCGGCCGCGTGCCTGCCGAGCTCCCGCAGGCGGCTCACGGCCTTGCCCCAGGTTTCCTGATCGCCCACCGGATCCTTGTAACCTTCGACGGTCCAGAACCACAACTGCTTCTGCTGCTCGGCGGTGATGGCCTGGTGCAGTCCGAACGAGACGACCTCGCAGCCAAGCTCGGCCGCGGCGTCGATGGTGCGGTGGCTGTAGGCCAGGTTCGCTTCCCAGTTGCCTTCCTCGATCACGCTGCGGCGGATGGCCGAGATGACCGGAATGCCGATGCCCACGGTGTCCGCGGTCTGCTTGAACTCGGCAAGGCGGGCGGAGCTCAGGTCGCCGGGGCGGACCCAGCTGTCCGTGAGGTCGGCGTCGGCAAAGCCGGCGTCCTTGACCTCGGTGAGGACCTCGGCCCAGGCGGAGGCGTCGGCGTCGTTGATGTGGTTGCCCTGCGCGTCGGTTCCCGGGAACTGCAGGAGCGCTGCGGTGATGGGCCAGTTTTCGGCGGTATAAGCCATGGGGTTCACTCCTTCGTGGAATCCTGTTTCCTATAGGATTTACTATCTGAGGTGATGTTGTCAAGGTCACATCCGGGATTACCCGCGCTTCGCGGCGAAAGCCGCGGTTGCGAAGACCTCCGGATTCAGGACGTTGGCAGGGCGCTCCCCTGCCGCGACTGCCAGGATCGACGCAATGGCGCTGGACGCGACGTCCCTCGTAAAGTCCTCGGTCCAGCACAGGGAATGCGGCGAAAGTACGACGTTGTCCAAGGTCAGGAGCTCATCGTCGGGAAGCAGGGGTTCCGGCTCAAAGACGTCGAGGCCGGCGCCCGCGATCCGGCCGTCCCGCAGGGCGTCCCGGAGGGCATCAGTGTCCACGAGCTTTCCGCGGCCGATGTTGATCAGGTAGGCGCTCGGCTTCATGCGGGCCAACGCGGAGGCGTCGATCAGTTTTTCGGTCGCCGGGGTCAGCGCGGCGCAGAGCACAACATAATCCGAGCGCTCCAGGAGCTCGTTCAGGCCCAGCAGCTCGACGCCGAGCCCGGCGGCCTCCGCATGGCGGCCACTGCGGTTGTTGCCCACAACGTTCATCCCGAGCGGGGCCAGCAGGCGGGCAAGCTCAGCGCCCACGCTGCCGAAGCCCACGATGCCGACCGTCTGCCCCACGAGCGGCGCGCCGCGGTAGTGCTCGCGCTGGGCCCAGTCAGAGGTCCGGGTCAGTCTGTCCTTGGCCAGGAGCTTGTGCGAGAGGGCCAGGAGCAGCGTCAGCCCCGCCACCGCCAACGGCCGCCGGATCGCATCCGGGGTGTTGGTGACAACGACGCCGGCGCGGGTGCAGGCGTCCAAGTCGATGGTTTCGTAGCCGGCTCCGAACCGGGCGACCAGCCTCAGGTCCGGAGCGTGGTCCACGGTGCGTGAATCGAAGGCGATGTGGCCCAGTGACAGAACGGCCTGGACCCCGGCGAGGTCAGCCAGCGGAACCGGGTCTGTGTAGCTGGGCAGGACGCTCCAGCTGATGCCGTTCTCGCTGAGCCGTTGCAGCCCCAGATCCCCGTGAATAGAGCTTCCGTCAGGCCGGGCAGCGTCGGCCGTGACGGCCACGGTGAACGGCGAGCGCGCCGATCCCGCCGGGGTGCTTCCCGCAGTGGTGGTTCGCGCCGCCGGGGCGGCCGCCGTGTTGGCGACCGCCGTCGTCGTCAATGCATTTGTTGCTGTGCTCATGCGTCGGTTCGGCTTTCTGTCTGCGTTGCTGGGGTCTTGTCCTTGATGGGTCCGCGGACCAGCACGGTGTAGGCCACGGCGGCGAGGGCCGCGATGATGCCGCCGATGACGAACGACGGCGCGTAGGAGCCGGTGGCGTCGGCGATCACGCCGGTCAGAAGCGGGGCGAAGGCGCCGCCGAAGTAGCCGCCGAAGTTCTGGATGGCGCCGACGGATGCAACCTGGGAGTTGTCCACGATGTCACCGGGCATGGCCCAGGCCGCTGCCTGCATGGTGGCCACGAAGCCCAGCGCTACGGTCATCACGGCCAGGGCGAGCGGGAGC
>CAVRLW010000005.1:0-136911 GCA_963722145.1 uncultured Actinomycetota bacterium
CGGAGGGCTTGCGGCCGTTGTCGAGCTCGAGGTGGATCAGCTCGCCGCCGATCCGGGTGCGGGACAGGGCCTTCAGCTGATCGGCGCTGAGGTCCGCCGGAAGCTCCACGAGGGAGTGGTCCGAGCGGATGTCGATGCCGCCGATCTGGGCCGAGGAGATGCCGCCTTCGTTGGCAATGGCGCCAACGATGGAACCCGGCATGACGCGCTGGCGGCGTCCGACGGCGATCCGGTAAGTGGCGTTGCCCTCGGTCAAAGTGCGGGTCGGGCCGCGTGAGCCGAAGCCGTCCTTGGAGCGCTCGCGCTTCTGGAACTCGGGCGCTGCCGGCAGTTCCTTGACCAGGAGCGGCTGTCCGCCCTGGGCCATGACGGCCAGTGCCGCGGCGATCTCCGAGGCCGGCACGTTGTGCTCTTCCTCGTAGGAGGAGATGAGGTCGCGGAACGCGGCGACGTCTTCGGACTCGAGGGTCTCCGTGATGCGCTCGGCGAACTTGCCCAGGCGCAGCGTGTTGACGGTCTCGGCCGTGGGCAGGTGCATCTGCTCCACCGGCTGGCGCGTTGCCTTCTCGATGGAACGCAGCAAGTACTTCTCCCGCGGCGTCATGAACAGGATCGCGTCGCCGGAACGGCCCGCGCGGCCGGTGCGGCCGATGCGGTGGACGTAGGACTCGGTGTCGTGCGGGATGTCGTAGTTGACCACGTGGCTGACACGCTCAACGTCCAGGCCGCGGGCGGCGACGTCGGTCGCGACAAGGATGTCGATCTTGCCGTCGCGCAGGGCCTCGACCGTGCGCTCACGCTGCTGCTGCGGGATGTCGCCGTTGATGGCGGCAGCCTGGAAGCCGCGGGAGCGCAGCTTGTCGGCGAGGTCCTCGGTGGCCATCTTGGTCCGCACGAAGGCGATGACGCCCTCGAACTCTTCGACCTCGAGGATGCGGGTCAGCGCGTCGAGCTTGTGCGGGCCCATGACCTGCAGGTAGCGCTGGCGGGTGTTGGCGCCCGTGGTGGTCTTGGACTTGACCTGCACCTCGGCCGGGTTGTTCAGGTACTGCTTGGAGAGCCGGCGGATCTGGCTCGGCATCGTGGCGGAGAACAGCGCAACCTGGCGGCCCGCGGGGGTCTGCTGGAAGATCTGCTCCACGTCTTCGGCGAAGCCCATGCGGAGCATCTCGTCGGCCTCATCCAGCACGAGGTACTGGAGTTCGGACAGGTCGAGGGAACCCTTGGAGATGTGGTCGATCACGCGGCCGGGAGTACCGACAACAACCTGGGCGCCGCGGCGCAGGCCGGCGAGCTGGGGGCCGTAGGCGGATCCGCCGTACACCGGGAGGACGGTGAAGTCGTCGATGTGCTTGGCGTAAGAGGTGAAGGCCTCGGCGACCTGGAGGGCGAGCTCGCGGGTGGGAGCCAGCACCAGGGCCTGGGTCTTGCGGGACGGGCCGTTGAGGTCGTGGAGCTCGGCCAGACGGGACAGTGCCGGTACTGCGAATGCTGCAGTCTTACCGGTACCGGTCTGGGCCAGGCCCACGACGTCGCGGCCTTCGAGCAGCAACGGGATGGTTGCTGCCTGGATCGGGGACGGCTTCTCGTAGCCGACGTCCTGCAGGGCAGCGAGGACACGGCCGTCGATGCCGAGGTCTACGAACTTGACGCCTTCATCCTCGGCGTCCTCGTCCTTGGCCGGGGCGGAAGTGGCCTCGGTCTTGGTGTCAGCCTGCGGGGCAGCCTCGGCGGGAGCCTCAACGGCGGCCGGTGCTACAAAGTTCGCAGGAGCCTCGGTGAATTCCGGGGCGGAGCCGGCTGCGGGGGCAGCCGTTTCAGAAGTCTCGACGTCGACCTGGCTATTCTCGGTGGCGAGTTCGGTGTCGACGGAGTTGTTCTGATTTTCGGGCATAGGTGAAATTTCCTCATCCATAGGGGCCAAGCGGCACAACCCGAGGTGAGCGGAGCCGCAGTACGCGTGACACGAATTGCCGGGCGTACGGTTGACCGGCGGGTCACATAGAAGTCCGGCGCTTTCGCAATCCCGTGGCAGGACTTCCCGCTGCATCTCTTGGCTGCTATCCCAGCAGTCTGTACAGCGTTTTCTTTTGCCGGCTCTCCCTATGAAAATGCCCGCATCACAGTTGCGGGCCCCAACACTTGCCAGTCCTGCCTCAAGAATTGGGCAGGAATAAGGGATTTCCGGAGTGGGGGATATTTCAAGTGTAGGGCATGGATCAGAACAGTGGTAGTTGAGGCGCCGACGACGGACGGTGAGCTTGCGCACACAGGCACCCGACGACTAGACCCCGAGCCGGCGCTGCAGCTGCTCGAAGCCCTGATGGTACTCGGGCTGGAGGCGGATCTGGCCGTCGGCGTCGGCGTCGCGCAGGGCCTCCATGTCCTCCAGGGTGGGATCGGTGAACCACTTGGCGATCGTCACGCCGTGGGCGGGGACGAAGAGCTGGTGGATGTGGTTTCCGGCTTCGATGTTGCCGGTCTTGACCACCCGGAGGTAGGTGCCCACGCGGCCTGCCTCGGTGAACCGCTTGACCCAGTGCGGTTCGCCCATCCGGCGCTGGAAGGTGGCGCAGGGGATGCGGGGTGAGGTGACTTCCACCTCGACGTCCAGTCCGATCTTCCAGCGTTCGCCGATCACGGCATTGGAGGCGTTGAGGCCCGTGATCCGCAGGTTTTCGCCGAAGATGCCCGGCGGCAGGTCCCGCCCGAGCTCGCCTGCCCAGTAGTCGGCGTCGTCCTGTGAGTACGCGTAGAGTGCCTGGTCCTCGCCGCCGTGGTGGATCCTGCTGGCCTGGACATCACCGCGCAGGCCGAGTTTGTGGACCCGCACCGGTCCGGCGACGGGGCGCTTGTCGATCGCGGTGACCCCGACGCTGCCGGGATCATCGAGCAGCTGGTGAACCCTGCAGACGGCAAGCACGGATGCGGTTTCCATGGCACCAGTGTAGGCCTGCGGCTGGGCCGGGCACCGGACCCGGCACGGGCACGCTGGCCGGCCGTAGGATGCTGGCATGAGCAACGAAGCTGGCATTCCCCACGATTCCGACGTTTCCGATGTCCTGGCGATCGATTCCCTGCTGAGCGCGGAGGAGCTGGCGGTGCGTGAGCGCGTCCGCGATTTCACGAACCAGCGGATCCGTCCGGATATCGCCGGCTGGTACGAGGACGCCGTGTTTCCCCTGGACCTCGCCCCGGAACTTGGCGAGCTCGGCGTGCTCGGCATGCACCTGGAAGGCTACGGGTGCCCCGGCCGCTCCGCCGTCGAGTATGGCCTCGCGGCCATGGAACTCGAGGCCGGTGATTCCGGTGTCCGCACGTTCGTCTCCGTGCAGGGCTCCCTCGCCATGACGGCCATCCACAAGTGGGGCTCCGAGGACCAAAAGCAGGAGTGGCTCCCCCGGATGGCCGCCGGTGAGCTGATCGGCGCGTTTGCCCTGACCGAGCCCACGGCCGGATCCGATCCGGCATCCATGACCACCTTTGCCCGCCCCGACGGGACGGGCGGCAACGCCGGCTGGATACTGGACGGCGCCAAACGCTGGATCGGGCTCGCGTCCGTGGCGGATGTGCTGGTGGTGTGGGCCATGACCGACGACGGCGTGCGCGGCTTCCTCGTCCCCGCCGGCGCCGCGGGCGTCACCGCGACGCCGATCGGGCAGAAGCTCTCGATGCGCGCCTCCATCCAGTGCGACATCACCTTCGACGCCGTCCGGCTGGGCCCGGAGGCGCTGCTGCCGGCGGCGCGCGGCCTGCGGGGCCCCTTCTCCTGCCTCAATGAGGCCCGGTATGGGATCGCGTGGGGTGCGATGGGCGCCGCCCGGGATTCCTACGAGGCCGCCCTGGCCTACTCCCAGGAGCGGCTGCAGTTCGGCAAGCCGCTGGCCGGATACCAGTTGACTCAGGAGAAGCTCGTAAACATGCTTCTGGAAATCCAGAAGGGCACTTTGCTGGCCCTGCACTTGGGCAGGCTCAAGGACGCCGGCACGCTGCGCCCCGAGCAAATCTCGCTCGGCAAGCTGAACAATGTGCGGGAGGCGCTCGCTATTGCCCGGGAGGCGCGCACCATCCTGGGCGGCAACGGCATCACGCTGGACTATTCCCCGCTGCGGCACGCCTCCAACCTGGAATCCGTCCGCACCTATGAGGGCACCGACGAAGTCCACACCCTGATCCTGGGCCAGCACATCACGGGTCTCCCCGCCTTCCGCTAGGCCCGCGAAACAACAGTTCACGGCAGTGTTTGGCGCAAACACTGCCGTGAAGTGACGCCTCGGCGGGCGTCTGGGTAGAGGTTCGGGTAGGTTCCGCGCGGGCTCAGGCGGAGAAGCCGCCGTCGGCCTTGACCAGCTGCCCGGACATCCAGCGGCCCTCGGGCGAGAGCAGGAACGCGACTGTGCCGGCCACGTCCGCCGGAGTGCCCAGCCGGCCGCCGGGGTGCCGCCGGGCGAGGTCGTTCCGGAGCGGCTCATCCATCCAGCCGGTATCCACGGGTCCCGGGTTCAGGGTGTTGGAGCTGATCCCGAGCGGGCCCAGTTCGCGGGCCGCCGCGATCACGATCCGGTCCAGGGCGCCCTTTGATGCCCCGTACGGCAGGTTGTAGGCGGTGTGGTCACTGGTCAGGGCCACGATGGCCCCGCCGTCGGGACCGGCCTGGCGGGCGAACGCGGCAATCAGCTGCCAGCTGGCACGGGTGTTGACCGCGAAGTGCCGGTCGAAGCTCTCCAGGGACGTGTCCAGGATGCCGGAGTCCACGGATTCGGCATGGCTGAGCACCAGGCCCTGCAGGGTCCCGACCTCCGCCGCGGCGGCGGCCATCAGCCGGTCCACGGCGCCCGGGTCCTGGAAATCCGCCGGGAGGGCCACAACGGCGGCGCCGATCGCCTGCAACTCGGCGGTGAGGCGTTCGACGTCGTCGCGCTGGACTCCCCACGGCATCCGGGCGTCGTAGTCCTGCCAGTACGTCAGGACGAGGTCCCAGCCGTCCGCGGCGAGGCGGCGCGCGATGCCGGCGCCGATTCCGGCGAGCCGGCCGACACCAGTGACAAGGGCCGTCTTACGGGGGGAAAGGGAGCTCATGCCGAACAGCCTAGCGGTGGCGGCCGGTGCGGCGGCTACGAAGCGGAGGAAGAGGCGGCGGCCTGGACGTCCCGTTGGGCAACCGGCCCGGGCGCAAGGTCGAACTCCGGTGCCACCGAGTCCCGGCGCAGGGCTACGAGCCAGCACACCAGCAGGGCCACGGCGCAGAAGACGCCGGCGCTGGAGGCCATGATCCACAGGCCGGGCGTCTGGACATCAAGATTTTCGGCGCCGAGCACTGCGCCAATGGTCTTGGGCGAGAACAGGAACACCAGGATCGAAATGCCCAGGACGCCGCCCATGGTCCAGCGCATCCCGACGTAGCGGCGCGGCGTTTCCCGCAGGGTCCAGGCGAACGCCGGAAATACGGCGGCGACCCACACCCAGTGGTGGGACCACGAGACCGGGCTGATCAACAGCATCGTGAGCGCAGTCGCCGAGACGGCCACGACGCGAGCGCCCTGATCGCTGGCGGCCTTGATCACTCCGGCGCCCACGGCCACAACCACCAGGCTCAGCACCAGCCACGGCACAGTGACGTGCGCCTCCGGGACGCCGAAGTGGAGCAGGGCACCCTTGAGGGACAGGTTGTCCACATAGCCCGCTCCGCCCATCCGGGAGGTGTCCGGCAGCATCTGGAGCCAGAACTGCAGGGATTCGACGGGGCGCAGCAGCCAGCCGACCACCACCGTGGCGGTGAAGCCGGCAGCCATATTGCCCAGTCCGCGCCAGTCCCTGCGGACCAGATAGTAGAGCCCGAACACCAGGGGCGTCAGCTTGATGCCGGCGGCGACGCCCACCAGGAAGCCGCTGCCGGGGAAACCGCGGGTCCAGCGCCGGTTGCGGGCCAGCAGGTCCACGGCGATCAGGCCCATCAGCAGCGCGTTGATTTGGCCGAACACCAGGGTCTCGCGCCACGGGCCGAGATTCAGCACCGCCAGGACCAGGACGGCGGCGGCCCAGCCGTTGCCAGGAGTCCGGAAGGTGGCGCGCCAGGAGGATTTCGCGTTCCAGTACCGGACGGCACGGACCGCGGTCAGGATCGCCACGGCGGCGCCGGCGGCGTTGAACAGGGTCAGCGCCGTCGTCTGGGGCAGCCGGGCCAAAAGACCGAAGACCATGGCGGCGAACGGCGGGTAGGTAAACATGAGATGCGGTCCGCCGGCCCAGTCCACATTTCCCGCATACAGGTCTGACGGCGCCGCGCCGGCGTCGTTGAGGATTTTGCCGCCGTACCAGTAGACGCTGAAGTCCAGGCCGTGCTTGGCCCAGACGCCGAGCGAGATCCAGATGAAGTAGCCCACCGCGGCGATGGCCAGGATGACGGAGAGCCGGAGCAGTTGCGGGACGGGTGACTGCCGCGCCGGGCTGTGGTCGGAATCGGGCACTGACATGAATTCCCCAATCGGGCTGCTGGTGTAGACGCTGGCCGTTGGTCGGTTCCGTCCAGGGCGGCGCAAACGCGCCCTCGCTGTCGGGTCAGTCTACAGAACAGCTACGCCGGAACCGGGACGGACTCCGGCTTCCGGGCGTCCTTGCGGATGGCGGCGCTGATGACGGCGGCGATGGTGCACATGGCGGCGGCGGCAAACCAGGCGTAGGTGTACTGTCCGGTGGCGTCGCGGATCGCTCCGGCCGCCAGGGCAGCGGCGGCCGCGCCGAGCTGGTGGGCCGCGAAAACCCAGCCGAATACGACGCTCCCGTCGGCACCGAACACCTGGCGGCAGATCGCGGCGGTCGGCGGCACCGTGGCGACCCAGTCCAGGCCGTAGATGACCACGAACACGATCATGCTGGGCTGGACGGTGGCGCTGAGCAGCAGTGGCAGGACCAGCAGCCCGATCCCGCGGAACTGGTAGTACACGGCGAGCAGGATCCGCGGGTTGTAGCGGTCCGTGAGCCAGCCGGAGGCGATTGTGCCGATGATGTCGAAGAGGCCGACGACGGCGAGCAGCCCGGCCGCGGTGGTTTCGGGCATGCCGTGGTCGTGGGCGGAGGGGATGAAGTGGGTGCCGATCAGCCCGTTGGTGGTCGCGCCGCAGATCGCGAAACCGGCCACGAGGGCCCAGAAGGTACGCACCTTGCTGGCCCGTTTGAGGACCTGCAGGGCACGGACCGCGGCGTTCCGGTGGGGCTCCGCCGTTTCCGGCCCGGAAGTTGGCTGCCCCGTTGCCGGCGCCGGCGCCGTCGATTTGGACGGCGCCGTCGATTCCGTCCCACTGGTCGCGACGGCGGCCGGCGGCGTCGCCCCGTAGGGCAGCACGCCGACGTCGGCCGGTGAGTTCTTCAGGAACTTCAGCACGAGCGGCACCACGGCCAGCGCGCCGGCACCGATGAGGAGCGAGGCCTGCCGCCAGCCCGGGTCCTGGGCCAGGAGCGCGATGAAGGGCAGGAACACCAACTGTCCGGCTGCGCTGCCGGCGGTGAGGATGCCGATGACCAGGCCGCGGCTCTTGGCGAACCAGGTGTTGGCGATGGTGGCGGCGAAGACCAGCGCCATGGACCCGGTGCCGAGCCCGATCAGCAGCCCCCAGGTCAGCAGGATTTGCCAGGACTGGGTGACGAGGACCGTCAGGGCGCTGCCGGCGCCGATCAGCACCAGGGCCACAGCCGTGACGGCGCGGATGCCGAACCGTTCCATGAGCGCTGCCGCGAACGGCGCCGTGAGCCCGAAGAGCACGAGGTTGATGCCGACCGCGGCGGAGAGCACGGTGGTGGACCAGCCGAACTCGTTCTGCAGCGGCACCATCAGCACGCCCGGCGCTGCCCGGAACCCCGCGGCACCGACCAGCGCGAGGAAGGCCACGGCGGCGACGGTCCACGCCGGGTGGATGCGGCGGCGAACCGGCGCCGGGGTCATGGTTTCAGGGGCGCTCATGCGGCGGTTCCGTTCTGGACAGGGGTCCCGGTGCCGGCCGAGGCCAGGGGCACGGGGTCCGCGGTGCGGGAGAGGCTGTGCCAACTCGTGTTGGCGGCCGTCAGCGGTTCCCCGCAGGCCGTACACGTGTCCGCCGAGGAGGTCCTCTCCCCGCAGCCGCTGTGAAGGACGAACATGTGCGCCTGCCCGGATGGCGCCGGGAGGTGCTTTTCGGCCCAGATCACGACGGCGTTGAGCACGGGGAGGGCGTCTTCACCCTTGGCTGTGAGGACGTATTCCTGGCGGGTGCGGCCGCCGTCGTCGTAGGGCCGCCGGGTGAGGAGGCCGGCCTCCACGAGCCCGGCGAGCCGCTTGGTGAGCACGGAGTCGGCCACCCCCAGCCGCTGTTTCATGGCCTCGAAGCGGCCGTTGCCGAAGAACACCTCGCGCAGGACGAGCATGCTCCAGGGATCGCCAAGGATGTCGAGGCCGCGGGCCATGCTGCAGGTCCGCTGGGACCAGTCGGATCGGAGTGCCATGCGGCCACCCTAGCTGACTCTCTTAGAGAAAGCTAGGGTGGGCCGCGGTGCGGTTTAGCTGCCGGCTGCCAGGGAGGAGAGCGCGGCGTCGAGGTCCGCGATCAGGTCCTCGACGTCCTCGATGCCGCACGAGAGCCGGATCAGGTTGACCGGGACCGCCAGTTCGGTGCCCTTGACCGAGGCGTGCGTCATTTCCGAGGGGTAGTTCATGAGCGATTCGATCCCGCCCAGGGACTCGGCCAGCGTGAACACGGACGTCGATTCGGCCACCTTGCGAGCCGCGGCCTCGCCGCCCTTGAACTGCACGGAGATCATGCCGCCGAACTTCTTCATCTGCTTCCGGGCCAGCTCGTGGCCCGGGTGGGAGGGCAGGCCCGGGTACAGCACGGCTTCGACCTCGGGGCGCTCCAGCAGCCATTCGGCCACGGCCTGGGCGTTGTCGCTGTGCCGGTCCATGCGCACGCCAAGGGTTTTCAGGCCGCGGGTGGTGAGGAAGGCGTCCATCGGCCCGGACACTGCGCCGACGGCGAACTGGACGAAGCCGATCTTCTCCGCCAGGTCCGGGTCGTTGACCACGATCGCGCCGCCGACGACGTCCGAGTGGCCGCCGATGTACTTGGTGGTGGAGTGCACCACGATGTCGGCGCCGAGGGCCAGCGGGGTCTGCAGGTACGGCGAGGCAAAGGTGTTGTCCACCACGAGGAGCGCGCCGGCGTCGTGCGCCACCTTGGCGAGCGCCTCGATGTCGGTGATCTTCATCATCGGGTTCGACGGCGTCTCCACCCACACCAGGCGGGTCTTGCCGCCGGCTGCGACTCCGGACGCGCCGCCTGCCGCGACGGCGGACGCGACGGCGTCGAGGTCGGACATGTCCACCGGGGTGTTGCCGATGCCCCACTCCCCCAGGACCCGGCTGATGAGCCGGTACGTTCCGCCGTAGGCGTCGTTGCCGAGCACAATGTGGTCACCGGGGCGGGTGAGGGCGCGGATCATCGAGTCCTCGGCGGCCAGGCCCGAGCTAAAGGAGAACGCGGCGCTCCCGCCCTCCAGGGCGGCCAGCTGCTCCTGCAGCGAGTCGCGGGTGGGGTTGGTGCCCCGGCCGTATTCGTAGCCGTCCCGCAGCCCGCCGATGCCGTCCTGGGCATAGGTCGAGGAGAAGTGCACCGGCGGCACCACCGCCCCGGTGCGGGGCTCAAACGCCTGGCCGGCGTGGATGGCGCGGGTGTTGAAGCCCTGGTTTTTCGAGGAAGAGCTTTCAGGCAAAGACATGGGACTCCTTGAACTGGTCAGTTGCTGAGGTACGCGAGGAGGTCGTGGCGGGTCAGGATCCCCACCGGGGCGCCGACAAACGTCACCATGAGGGTGTCAGCGTCGGAGAGGAGTTCGCGGGCGGTCGAGATCGATTCGAGCGAGCCGATCACAGGAAGCCGGGCCTCCATGTGTTCGGAAATCTTGTCCGAGAGTTTGGCCTCGCCGCGGAAGAGCTTGGCCGTGAGCGTGCGTTCGTCCACCGCACCAAGCACCTCGCCCATGACCACGGGCGGTTCCTGGGACAGGACGGGGATGTGCGAGACGCCGTACTCGTTCATGATGTTGATGACATCGCGGACGGACTCGTTCGGGTGGATGTGGACCAGGTCCGGGAGCTCGCCGGTTTTGGCCTTGAGGATCTCGCCCACCGAGGCCTCGTCCCCGCTGGCCAGGAAGCCGTAGGAGCGCATCCACTGGTCGTTGAAGATCTTCGCGAGGTAGCCGCGGCCGGAATCCGGCAGGATGACCACGACGACGGCTTCCGCCGGGAGGTCCTTGGCGACCTCCATGGCAGCCACGACGGCCATGCCCGAGGACCCGCCCACCAGCAGGCCTCCTCGCGCGCCAGCCGGCGCGTCATCGCGAAGGAATCGGCGTCGCTGACAGCAATGACGTCGTCCGGGACGGACTTGTCATAGTTGGCCGGCCACATGTCCTCCCCGACACCCTCGACAAAGTACGGCCGGCCCGTGCCGCCGGAGTACACCGAGCCTGCGGGGTCCGCGCCGATGATCTTCACGACGCCGCCCTCGGCCCCGGGCCGCCCGGCGGAAACTTCCTTGAGGTACCGGCCGGTGCCGGTGATCGTGCCGCCGGTCCCGGCGCCGATCACGCAGTGCGTGATGCGGCCGTCGGTGTCGTGCCAGATCTCGGGGCCGGTGGTTTCATAGTGGCTGGCCGGCGCGGCCGGGTTGGAGAACTGGTCCGGCTTGTAGGCTCCCGGGATTTCGGTGACGAGCCGGTCGGAGACGCCGTAGTAGCTTTGCGGGCTGTCCGGCGGGACGGCGGTGGGCGTGACCACCACTTCGGCGCCGTAGGCCTGGAGCACGGCCCGCTTGTCCTCGCCGACCTTGTCCGGCACGACAAAGATGCACCGGTAGCCCTTCTGCTGCGCCACGAGCGCCAGGCCAACGCCGGTGTTGCCCGAGGTGGGCTCCACGATCGTGCCGCCGGGCAGGAGCTTGCCCGTTCGTTCGGCCTCCTCGATCATCTTCGCCGCGATGCGGTCCTTGATCGAACCGCCGGGGTTCAGGTATTCGATTTTCACCAGGACGGTGGCTGCGATGCCGTCGGTCACGTGGTTGAGTTTAACGAGCGGCGTGTTGCCGATGAGGTCCAGAACGGACTGGGCGTACTTCATAGGTACAAAGTTACCGTCTTCCGCCGGGCAGGCACGTCGGCGCGGCGCGGCTACGGCCACGGCCACGGGCTACGGCGTGCCCGTCAGCGGCGTCAGGCGCCGATGTCATCCGCCGCGGAGCCGGTGCCTCCCTCACGCGGGGCGTTCTGCCACAGGCCGACCACGTTGCCTTCAGTGTCCCGGAAGTAGGCCGCCCAGCCCATGCTGCCGATTTCCTGCCGCGGCGAGACAGTGCTGCCGCCCAAGGAATTGATCTTCTCCAGCGCCGCGTCAATGTCATCGACATCCACGGTGAGAACCGGGGACGTGAGGTCTCCTTCGCGGCGGAACATGCCGCCGTTGATGGAGCCCGGGACGGAGGGCATGCCCGTTGCATCCGTCGGCGTCGTCTTGATCATGGCGTAGCTCATCTCCGGCATGGGGCTTACTTCCCAGCCGAACGCCGAACTGTAGAAATCCCGTGCGCGGCCCTCGTCGTCTGCGGGGATTTCGAAATGTACCACTCCACCAGCCATCACACTCTCCTAAGAACAAGGATTCGGGGCCAAGAGACGGGCGTGGACGCTCCACGCCACAGCCGGATTTTAGTCCCGGCAGCGCCGGAGGTTAAGGGTCCTACGGCCCATGCCACGGGCTGCGGATGCGGCCGCTGTCAGGCGGACATGGGAACATGTTCGCATGACCGTTGCAGACGTCCCAGCAGGCCTCGCCGCCGCGGCGGACGCCGCATTGCGGTGGCACCCGGGCGGCCCGTTCGACTTGATGCAAACCATCGGCACGCTCCGGCGCGGCCACGGCGACCCGTCCATCCGCACCGCCCCGGACGGGGTCTGGCTCGCATTCACGACGCCGCACGGCCCGGCCACGCTGCGCCTGGCACCCGCCGGGCCGCCGGCGGACCCGGCAGTGGACGCGCAGGCCTGGGGACCCGGAGCGGTGGACGCCGTCGACTCCGTACCCCGCATGCTCGGGAGCGAGGACGACTGGTCCGGCTTCGACAACCCCGCGTTCCACGCCACACTCCCCCGCATGGTGATTGAAGCCCGACGCCGGAACCTCGCGATCCGGCTGCCTGCAACCGGCCGGATGATCGACTCACTGGTGCCGACCATCCTGGAGCAGAAGGTCACCGTGATCGAGGCCCGCCGCGGCTACCGCTACGTGATGTACCGCTTTGGGACGGCGGCGCCAGGTGCCGGCACCGTTGCTCCCGCCAATCTGCTGGTCCAGCCAACGGCCGAGCAGTGGCTGCACATCCCGTCCTGGGAATGGCACAAGGCGGGCGTGGGCCCGCAGCGTTCGGCAACCGTCATGCGGGCGCTGCGTTCCGCCGTCGCGCTTGAACGGCTCGCCGCCGTTCCCGCCGCGGAGGCAGCGGCCAAGCTGCAGACCGTCCCCGGGATCGGGGTGTGGACGGCGGCGGAGGTGGTGCAGCGCACGCACGGGTGCCCTGATTCGATCGCGGTGGGCGATTACCACCTTGCGGCCTACGTGGGCGCCGCCCTGACCGGCCGCCGGACCGACGACGCCGGCATGCTCAGGCTGCTGGCCCCCTGGGCAGGGCACCGGCAGCGCGTGGTCCGGATGATCGGGCTGAGCGGCTTCCGCAAGCCGACCTTCGGCCCGCGCATGACCATCCAGGACCACCGCGGCCACTGACAGGCCCCGCCACTGACCCCGCGTTAGTGTCAGTCGCCGTCCGGCCCCCGCAGTCCCCGGCCCGGTGGACCGACCCCACGCACCGGGTATACCGTTGCGGCATGGCGTCCGGCTGCCAGGGCGCCCGTGCCTGGCCCCTTGGAGTTCGCAGTGATTCACACCCGGAAACTCACCAGAAACTTCGTCGTCAAGAAGGAAACAGTAGAAGCCGTCAAGGGCGTCGACATCGACGTTGCCCCGGGTGAGCTCGTAGCGTTCCTCGGCCCCAACGGCGCGGGCAAATCCACCACCCTGCGGATGCTGACCACGCTCCTGAAGCCCACGTCCGGGACCGCCACGGTAGCGGGGCTGGATGTCGCGGCAGATCCGGCAGGGGTGCGGGCCCGGATCGGCTACATCGGACAGGGCAACGGCGGCGGCCACAGCTACCGCGTCATCGACGAGATGGTCATGCAAGGCCGCTTCTACGGAATGAATGCCACGGACGCAAAGGCCCGGGCCGACGAGTTGCTCAAGTCGCTGGAACTCACCGACCTCGCAAAACGCACCGTCATCAAGCTCTCCGGCGGCCAGCGGCGGCGGATGGACGTGGCCCTGGGGCTGATGCATTCTCCTCAGCTGCTATTCCTGGACGAGCCGTCCACCGGTATGGACCCGCAGAACCGCGCGAACCTCTGGGAGCACATCACCCGCATGCGGGCCGAGCATGGAACCACGATCGTCCTCACCACGCATTACATGGACGAGGCGGATTCGATGTCGGAGCGGGTGATTGTCATAGACCACGGCACGATTATCGCTGACGACACTCCCGCGCGGCTCAAGGCGGACCTGGCCGGGGACCTGTTCGCTGTGGATGTCGCGGCGGGGTCCGCGGCCGGGGTGCGGCCCCTCCTGCGGCGTGCCGCCGCGGGTGGCGAAGTGGAGGAAAGCGCGTACGACGGCATGGTCCGCTTCCGGCTCCGGATCACTCACGGCTCCCGGCTGGCTCCGGGACTTCTCAAGCAGATGCACGACGCCGGCGCCCCCGCCTTGTCCATGGAACTGAAGCCTCCAACGCTGGACGATGTGTTCCTCGAACTGACCGGACGCAGCCTGCGGGAAGGAGCGGACACCTGATGCTTGGGCAAGCCACCCGGGAGGAAGCGGCACTGAAGAAGCCGGGCCTTCGGCAGGTCCTGCGGGACACCTGGTATGTCTTCTGGCGCGAGATGCTGCTTCCATTGCGGGACCCCTTTTCGCTGGTCTTTTCCTTGCTCCAGCCGCTGGTCTTCCTCGCCCTGTTCGGGCCCTTGCTCGGATCCGCCGTAGGGGCTCCGGCCTTCGGCGGCCAGTCCACGCTGCAGTGGTTCCTGCCAGGCGTCGTGGTAATGATCGCACTGTTCGGCACGTCCATGACCGGATCCAATCTGCAGTACGAGCTCATGACAGGCTCCTACGAGCGGATCCTGGCCACACCACTGTCCCGCTCCTCGCTGATGATCGGCCGGGCGCTCAAGGAGTGGGCACCGCTGGTGGTGCAGGGCATGCTGATCGCGATAGTGTGCGTTCCCTTCGGGTTCACCTTCTACCCTCTGCATGTGGTATTCGGCCTCATCATCCTGGGCATCTTCGGCATCGGCCTGGGCGCCCTGTCCTATTCGCTGGCCTTGGTCTCGCAAAGCAAGGAGTGGATTTTCTGGGCTGTGCAGCAGACGCTCCTGTTTCCGCTGATGATCCTGTCCGGCATCATGCTGCCCATTGAAGCCGGTCCGGAGTGGATGAAGGTGGCGAGCCGGTTCAATCCGCTGACGTATCTGGTGAATGCGGAACGCGAACTGTTCGCCGGATCCGTCGGCCTGGACACGCTATACGGCCTCGTTGCCGCCGTCGTGACCGCAATGATCGGCCTTGTTGTGGGCATCCGGACCATCAGCCGGAGCACCGACTAGAGGCCCCGCTAGAGGCCCAGCCGGGCCGCGGCCTCCTGGCGCATGTCCACCTTGCGGATCTTGCCGGAGACGGTCATCGGGAAGCTCTCGCGGACATCCACGTAGCGCGGGATCTTGTAGTGCGCCAGCTTGCCTCGGCAGAACTCGGCCAGGCTGGCGGCGTCCAGCGGCGCGGCGCCGGGCTTGAGGATGACGCACGCCATCAGTTCCTCGCCGTACGTGGCGTCCGGGACGCCGATCACCTGCACGTCCTGGATGTCCGGGTGGGTGTAGAGGAATTCCTCGATTTCCCGCGGGTAGATGTTCTCACCGCCGCGGATCACCATGTCCTTGATCCGGCCCTCGATCACGATGTAGCCGTCCGCGTCCATCCGGGCGAGGTCCCCGGTGTGCATCCAGCCGTCGGCGTCGATCGCCTCGGCGGTCTTGTCCGGCTGGTTCCAGTACCCGCGCATCACGGCGTAGCCGCGGGTGCAGAGTTCGCCGATCCCGCCGCGCTCCAGTACTTCTCCCGTCACCGGGTCCACGATCCGGCTTTCCAGGTTCGGCATGGTCCGGCCCACGGTCTCGGTCCGCTGGGCCATGGTGTCCACGCTCCGGGTCATCGTGGACACCGGCGAGGTCTCCGTCATGCCGTAGCAAATGGCGACGTCTGTCATGTTCATTTCGGTGATGACCAGGTTCATCACCTCAATCGGGCACAGCGATCCGGCCATCACGCCGGTGCGCAGTGTCGAGAGGTCGTAGGAGGCGAAGTCCGGCAGGGCGAGCTCGGCGATGAACATGGTCGGCACCCCGTACAGCGAGGTTCCGCCGAAGTCCTGCACGGCCTCCAGCGCCGCGGCCGGCGAGAACGCCCGGCCGGGAATGATGGTGGCGGCGCCGTGGCTGAGGGCCGCCAGGTTTCCGATCACCATGCCGAAGCAGTGGTAGAAGGGCACCGGGATCACCACGCGGTCGTGTTCCGTGTAGCCCAGCTGCTCGCCGATCGAGTAGCCGTTGTTCAGGATGTTGCGGTGCGTCAGCGTGGCGCCCTTCGGGAACCCCGTAGTGCCCGAGGTGTACTGCAGGTTGATGGGATCGTGCGGATCCAGTTCCGCCATGCGCGCCTTCAGGGCGGAGTGCCCGACGTCGTCAGCCCTCTTGAGCAGCTCGGCGTACGTGCGCTCCGCCTCGTTTTCGGGCTCGCCGGCAGCCAGCCCGTCCAGGCCGGCATCCGGGAGGAAGACCAGCTCGCGCAGGTCCGGGCACGCCGCCAACGCCTGCCGCGCCATCACGGTGTAGTCGCTGTTCCGATCCGACGGCGCGGTGACCAGCATCCGCATGCCGTTCTGCTTGACCACGAACTCGAGCTCGTGGCTGCGGTAGGCGGGGTTGACGTTGACCAGGACCGCTCCGATCTTCGCGGTGGCGTACTGCAGGATGGTCCATTCGGCGCAGTTGGGGCTCCAGATGCCGATCCGCTCGCCCTTCGCGACGCCCAGGGCGAGGAGCGCACGCGCCAGGCGGTCGACGTCGTCGTTCAATTTGGAATAGCTCCACCGCCGGGCCTCGTCGCCGGGCACCGCGGCCGCCTCGATCAGGGCGTCCTGATACGGGAACCGCGCCGCAATCCGTTCGAAGTTCGCGCCAATGGTTTCCTCGAGCAGCGGAACGTCAGTGTCCCCGGCTGTGTAAGCAAGCATGATGTGACGCTACCAACTGTCCGGAGGCAAAAGAAGAGCAAAGCTTGGAAGTCCTATGAAATCTTGGGTCATCTTCCGGCGCCGGCGCGGCGGCCCGGTAGGGTAATGGCCATGAGTGCACCCGTTGACCTTCAGGCCATTTTCATCCCCAACGACGGCGAATTCTTCCGCGTGAAGCTCGCCTTGGACATCGCGATTGACGAGGTGGTCAATGAGCCCGGCTGTATCCGCTACGAGCTCACCGAGGCCAGCGAGGACAAGCTCGTGCTGACCGAACGGTGGGCCAGCCAGGCGGACCTGGACAAGCACTCTCAGGGCACCGCCGTCCAGGACTTGAACGAATCCCTCAGCGCACTGCTGGCCGAGCCGGTCAGACTGGAAATGCTCTAGGCGCCCGCCTACTGCCAACGCCCCAGCAACAACGCCACAACAAAACGCGGGGTCACTCCGCGCCCATCCTTGCGGGACATACGGGCGCGGAGTGACCCCGCGTTGCTTTAAGCCTGTGGAATTAAGCCGTGGGGGTTCAGGCTTCCGGGATCTGGGTCCCGTCCTGGTTGCCCGCCGCGGCGGCGGCCTCTGCCTGGGAGCGTGCCACGTGGGCGTGGACTTCTTCCATGTCCAGGGCCTTGACGGCGTCGACCACCTGCTCCAGCTGCTGCGCGTTCAGGGCGCCGGGCTGCGAGAACACCAGGACCTTTTCGCGGAAGGCCATCAGCGTGGGAATCGACGTAATGCCGGCCTCGGCTGCGAGCTGCTGCTCGGCTTCGGTGTCCACCTTGGAGAAGACGACGTCCGGGTGCTTCTCGGAGATCGCTGAGTACGTGGGGCCAAACTGCTTGCACGGGCCGCACCATTCGGCCCAGAAATCGACGAGGACAATGTCGTTATCCTCGACTGTCGATGCGAACTGTTCACCTGTGATGTCTACGGTAGCCATGAGTCAACGGTACGGGAGCAGGCAGGGATTGTCCCCGGCATTTCGCTGTTGGCACATCCGGGCAGGCTGGTCCGGATGTCACGCCCAGGCGTGCGGGGCCGGGCGCCGGGCCCCGGGCAGGGCATTGGTTTCGCGCCATTCGTGGATCCACTCGGGCAGCTCCAGATCCGCCGGCGGGGCACCGAACTCGCGGATGATTTCCTCCTGGCTGACGGGCTTGCCCTGGCTGATCAGCCGGGTGGCGATGTAGGCGCGCGCGTAGACCTCGCCGTCCACCACCATCCGCTGCTCGAAGTAGATGGCCTTCGAGTCGAGGCCGATGATCCTGGATTCGATGGTGTACTGCTGCCAGAGCTGCAGCGAGCGGCGGAAGGCGATGGTCTCCCCCGCCGCCACCGGGGTCCAGCCCCGGCGGCGCATCTTTTTCCAGATTCCACTGCGGGCCATGAGATCGAAGCGGCCGAGGTCCATGAGCGAGAAGTACATGCCGTTGTTGACGTGCATGGCGATGTCGATATCCGTGGGCAGGACCCGCAGCGGCAGCGAGGAGTTGTCCCAGATGCTCAGGGGTGGGCGGCGCGAGGACGTGAACAGCAGCAGGAGGGTCCGGAAAAGGAGGTGCATGCGTCAATGTTACCCGCCAGTAACAAGTGTGCCAAGGGCAAGGCTGCGAACAGCTATCTGCGCGCGGACAGAACCGAGACGGAGGCCTTGGCGCCGGCGCCGCGAATCGTCCAGCAGTTCCCGGTGCCGATCACCTCCAACTCCGTCAGGTCCGCCTGGTGCAGGACCAGGGCAGTGTTCTCATCCACGGCTGCCGCACGGTCCATAAGGCCTTTCGCCACCGCCCCAACGGCCCGGCCGAGTGTTCCGGCCTGCGCGGCATGGACGTCGACGGCGAAGACGATTCGGGATTCCAGCGGCTCCAGAGACCTGTAGCGATTGACCGGCTCGGACTGCGAGGAACATAATCGGAATCGGTACGAGTTTCACGACACGACTGCGCCGACCATGAGGCCGACGGCAGAGCATTCAACGGAAAGCGGTCGGCACTATGAGTACTGCTCATCATCCTGTTGCTTCGACTGGCTGGACCGGTTGGGTCCGTTTCGCCGGAGTCATTCTGATTATCAACGGCGTATTCAGCGGCCTTCAAGGTCTCGTCGCGCTCACCGGCCCCGACACCTACTATTTGTCGACCCCGGGCACGCTGTTCCTCTTCGATGCCAAGGGGTGGGGCTGGTGGAATGTGGCTCTCGGGGCGCTCTTGATCCTCACCGCCATCGCGCTCTTCTCCGGTGCAACGTGGGCTCGAGTCGTTGCTGTCGTTGTTGCGGGCGTCAGCGCGGTCGTTCAACTGATGCTCATTCCGGCGCAGCCGTGGTGGTCCTTCATCGTCATCGCCATCGACGTGCTGATCATCTACGCGATCATCGCTCACGGCGAGGAACTTAAGGCTGAACAGGCGCCTCCGCCAACCAACCCGTAGGGCACCGACGCGGTCAGTCCGAGGCAATCAGCTCTACTTCGTAGCCGTCCGAATTCACGAGGTAGGCGGCGAAGTGGCCGGGGCCACCCGCATGCGGATATTTGTCGGGAAACAGCTCGGCCCAGCCGCGGCTGAGACCCTCGGCCGCCATGGCGTCCACGTGCTCCCGAGTCCCCGCGCTGAACGCGAGATGGTTCAGGCCCGGCGCGGTACGCTCGTGCGCGGTTCCGCTCAGGGCCGGGGACTGCTCGACGACGATATACGTTGGCCCGCGGCGCCAGCTGCACCCGTGGGCCCAGTCTTGGTAGGCCTCGTAGCCCAGCCGGCCCAGCAGCCAGCCCCACTGGCCCTTGGCCCGTTGCAGGTCCGGCACCCAGAGTTCAACGTGGTGCAGGGCACCAAAGTCCGCAGGCGTAATCGGAACGGGTGCAACCGGAACGGATGCCATCAGAAGAGGATCCGCTGGAAGAGGACGTGGTCCTGCCAGCAACCGGCAATCCGGAGGTACCGGGGGGCCAAACCGATCTCCTCAAAGCCGGCCCGCTTCAGGATCCGCTGCGACGCGGAGTTGTGCGGGAGCGTGGCGGCCTGCAGCCGGTGCAGGCCCAGCTCGTTCCGCGCGGTTTGGACGGCGAACTCCACCGCGGCCGAGCCAATCCCCCGCCCGGTCATGTCCTTGTCCACCCAGTAGCCGAGGTGGGCGCTGAGGAACGGCCCCCGGACAATCCCGCTGAGGTTGATCACGCCGATGATGCGGGAGCCTTCCACGAGAACCCATGGCACGTCCGATCCCGCGATGAACAACCCGAGCTTGGATTCAATGCTGGCGGCCTGTCCATTGACGGTGAAGAATTCCTCGGGCCGCACCGGCTCCCAGGGCGCCAGGTGCTCCCGGTTCCGCAGGTAGGCATCGGCCAGGGGGCCGGCGTCGGGCCTGCGCAGCACCCGCACGCGCACAGTCTCCGTCAAGGCGATGCTGTTCTCGGTCATCCGGAGACTCTAACGGTCATCCCGATCGGCATCAATCAGCGTGCTTCACAGTCCGAGAATGGTCAACCTGCTTCATCGGACCCGACTTGAGTTTCCGCCAGCCGCCGGCCCGGTTGTTCGCAATGATCTGCCGGAACATCGCCGTGAGGGCCTGCCCGGGGATGGCTTCTCCCTGGGCGAAGGCGACGGTGCGTGCTGTCTTGTTGTCGTGCCCGCCCGTGATGATGCCCACCGGGTCCGGGACGATCCCGCCGTCGTACACGAAGACGTTGACGTGGTCCTTGGCCGCGAGCAGGGCGCAGATGTTGCCGTCGAGGACGAAGTAGGGCTGCGTGGTGCGTTTGATGGTCTCCTCGACCGCCGGGTCCGCGGCATGGACAAGTTCACGCACCTGACGGCAAATATCCTGCTGCCAGTCCGGCAGCGCCGCGATGAACGCGTCAACCCGGGGATCTCGTCGCTCCGGGTTCTCAGACGCTGTCGTCATCGTAGTCCTCGTTCGGGTCCGAACCGAGCACGGTGACACTCTTCACGCCGGGCACTTCCAGGAGCGAGGGAACGAGCTCCCGCAGGGGAAGATGGCCGTGGAAACTGATGTTCATGAGAACGATCGGTTTTTGTACATTGCCCGATTTCTTGGTGCTCAGGATCGATGAGCTGAACCCCATGTTGGTGGCCATCTCCAGCACCTGCCTCAGCACGCCTTGATTGTCCGCGTAGCCCACATGCAGGACCCGGTTGGTGTCCGGCGTCGGTAACTTCCTCACCGCAGGCGACACAACATACAAGGTGATGAGGTGGAAGGCGGTCAGCGAAAGCGCCAGGGAAAGCATTCCGGCCCCGCAGGCCATGCCGACGGCGGCCGAAACCCAAATACTCGCGGCCGTTGTGAGGCCCCGGACAACGTTCCGCCCCTTGAAAATCACTCCAGCGCCGAGGAAACCGATGCCGCTGACAATTTGGGCTGCAATCCGGGACGGGTCTACGGCGGCCCCGGGTGCCTGGACGGCAGCGAAGCCGTAGGCGGAGATCAGAGTGAAGGTGCACGATCCCAGGCCAACCAGAACGTGGGTGCGGTAACCCGCGCTCTTCTGCCGGACATGCCGCTCGACGCCGATCAGGGAGCACAGGATAAATGTCGCCAGCAGGAGCCCGATTTCCACCAGTGTGGTCCTGGTGAATAGCCCATATGCGTCGCCCATTCGCCCTCCGACTCGGCCCGAGAGTGGTGCCCGGTCAACTCTGAGGTGCGCCAAGGACTCTCGAAGTTGATACTACCGCCGCCCCCTGTTGGGGAGTAGTAGCGTGCCTGTTCCGCTCACGCGGCAAGATCACCGGTTCGCAGTGGCCGGGCTGGCACTGCTCTGTCCACCGCTCTGTCGCTTCGCGACCCGGCGACGTAGCCTAGCGAGCATGGAAGAAGCCTACGATCTTGAACGGTTCGTGATCGCCCAAGACGCTGGCGGAACCTACGGGCACGCCCTGGCCGAGTTGAGGTCGGGCATGAAGCGGACCCATTGGATGTGGTTCGTTTTCCCCCAGCTCGCAGGCTTGGGCCACAGCGAAACCGCCCGTAAATATGCCATCTCCTCTTTGGACGAGGCCCGGGCCTACATCCGGCACGACGTCCTCGGCCCCCGCCTGCGAGAAGTCGCCGCCGCAGTTGCTGCCCTGGAGGGGCGGTCCGCGGTGCAAATCTTTGGCAGCATCGACGCACGGAAGCTGCACTCGTCCATGACGCTGTTCCGGCTGGCGGCCCCCGGCGAATCCGTGTTCCGCGAGGTCCTGGACCGCTACTTCGACGGCCTGGAGGACCCCGGCACGGGGCAACTGCTGGAGGGGCAGTCCGGCGATCCGGACAAGTAAAGCGGCCGGACAAGCCAGGCGATCCGGACCCAGCGGACGGTTATCTGTCCGCCGTGGCCAGGGCCGTGATCATCCGTTCCATCCGGACGACGCCGGCAAAGCGGCCGGCGTTGTCCGTCACCAGCAGGGGGTCAAACCGGTTGGCCTGAGTCCGCGTCATAGAGCGCGCCAGAGCCTCGCCGATCGGCGTGTCCAGGTTGACCCGCATTCCCGGGCTGACGACACCCAGGGCCGCCGCTGCGGGGTCGAGCACCGCAATGGGCCGCAAATACTCGCCCATCAGCACCACTGACTGCAGGGCGGGGTTGTCAGCAAACGCGGCGGCCGCCGTCGCCGTCGTGGCGGCCGTCGGCGCGGGTTCCACGATGTCCCGGATAATGCTCTGGTGCGTCACCGGTGGTTTGGACGCCAGACGGTGGGCAACGTCCAGATCGATCTGTGCCCACGCGGGACCGGGCCTGGCCAGGTAATACCCCTGCACCAGGGGTACGCCGAGGGCGACGAGGGCGTCCAGTTCCTCAACCCGTTCCACTCCTTCGGCCAGGATCCAGGCATCGACGCGGCTGGCAAAGGTTCCGAGCATGGAGATCAGCGCGCGCTTGGCTTCGTCACGGTCGACATCCTGGATGAGTTCACGATCAATCTTGATCAGCGAGGGCCGCAGCGCCAGGAGGTGTCGGAGTCCCGCATAGCCGGCTCCGGCGTCGTCAACGGCGATCAGCGCGCCGGCAGCGCGCAACTGGTTGAGGTCGGGTTCGAGCGCCAGGTAGGAGTCGATCGGGGTTTGCTCCGTCAGCTCGACCACCAGTCCGCCAAGGTTTCCCTGGCCGCGCCAAACCTCACGGATATCCGCCGTGACCAGCAGCTCCGGTGAGACGTTCAGGGTCAGGAAGCAGTTCGCCGGCAGGGTGGGGCGTGCCGCCAGCGCCGCCCGCAAGGCTGCTGCCTCTAGCTCGGCCGCCTGGCCATGCGTGCGCGCCACGGCAAACCACACTTCAGGGTTCTTTTCCGCGAAACCCGGAAATCGTGCCAGGGCCTCGTAGCCGACGACCGTACCGCGGGCAGTATCAACAATGGGCTGGTAGGCCGCTGAAAGGCCCTCGCCGCGGCAGGCGGCCGCCAGGTGCTCGTCCCACGCCGAGCCCGGAGCGGACCCGGCGTCGAGTGGGAGGCCGCCTGCCCCGTGAATCAACTAACGGGAACGATGGCTCTGTGGATCGACTGCACGACGTCGGCCGGCAGCGCCTCCAGCCCATGTGCGGACGCAGCGTGGGCAGCCACATTGACCAGGATTTCATCTTCCGTGCTGCACACCCAGCGGGCTTCACAACCGGGAACCACATCACCACAGGCAAACGACTTCACGAAAGCTCCTCCTTCTTCAACAGCGAACCCGCCAACCCTACGATGACCCCTCACCGAAAACTGAGATTTTGCTCGCAGAACAATGGAGTGTTGCCGGCAGTCCTTCGCCGGCTACCTTCGGTCTGCTACCGGCCCGGCGCTACTGCTTCGGCGCCACTGCTTCGGCGGCGAGGGCGGCCGCCTCGATGCGGGCCCGGTGGACAGCCCACCCCTCGGCCGTGCGCACCGAAAGGTTCGGATCCCCCGGGCGCTGGCCGGCCCCGCCGTCGATGAGCTCGCGCAGGATGTCCGCGTGTCCGAGGTGATGGGCCGTTTCCACGCACATGTGCACCAGGATCTGGTGCAGGGTCACGTGCTTCCGTTCGTCCGGCCACCACGGCACGACGCCGGGCGCGTCCAGGGCGAGTCCATCGATGGTGGCGTCGCTGTGCACGGCAGAGAGCCGGTGCAGCTCCGCGATCTGCTCCCGCGTCTCGCCGGGGGCAGCCCACATGTCGGCGTCCGGCTCCGCATCGTCGGCAAACCATGGCAGTTCCAGATCGCTGGGCCGGCCAAAAACCTCGCCAAAGTAACCGAGTTCAACGCTGGCCACATGCTTGACCAGGCCCAGCAGGTTGGTTCCCGTGGCCGTGAGGGGCCGGCGCGCGTCGTACTCGCTGAGCCCATCGAGCTTGGCCAGCAGGCTGGCCCGCCGGGTGCGCAGGTATGTGTGCAAGACCGCTTTGTCGTCCATGTCCGGCACTATACCGAACCCGCGGAGCCCGCCCTGCGGAAAACAAGGTTTCATAAAACGTATGGAATAATTGGCGCCAACGGGCCTCGGGGGGAGGCCCCGAGCGACAGGACGACCAACGTGAGTCACGGTTCCGGTGGAAAGCGCGTCCCGGCCGCCGTCGCAGTTCTTCTTGCCGCGGTTCTCGCCAGCCTGCTGACAACATGCGATTCCGGCCAGGACGCCCCGGCCCGAACCCCGACCGGGCGGCCGGCAACCTCTGCCCCTGCAACGTCCCCGGCGCCCGCGGGCCTGCTGGGGACGACGGAAACCAACGGGTTCCTCCGGCCAATGCGCTACACGGCTGTCGACGGCGACACCTGGGAGGACATCGCCGCCCACTTCAGGATGACTCCCGAGATCCTCAGGAGCTTCAATGAAGCGGTGTCCATTGCCGCGGGAGAGGTCATCGACCTCAGCGGGGTGGACGTGCCGCAGCCCGGGGCCGGCGGAAGCGTGACCGGGCAGGACAGGCAGGGGCGGCTCCTGTACAGGGCGAGCGCCGGAGACACCCCGGCCGGCATCGCAAGCCGCTACGGCGTCCCGCTCTATGCACTGCGGATAGCCAATCTGAACCTGCTGACCGGCGGCGAATGGCTTCCGCCCGCCGGCGCAACGGTAGCCATCCCAAATCCGCCGCTCGACTGAGCCGGACCTTTGAACCGCCGGCTTTGAGCCGCGGACTCTCGCGCCGCCGACTTTTGAGCCGCGGACTTTTGAGCCGCCGGCTCTCGCGGTTGGGCCCGTTGAACCGCGGGCAAAGAAAAAGCCTCCGGAACCGATTGGTTCCGGAGGCTTTTCCAAGGGTGGCAGATGAGGGATTCGAACCCCCGTAGGCGTTGCCAGCTGATTTACAGTCAGCCCCCTTTGGCCGCTCGGGTAATCTGCCGAACTTCAAAAGAAGATCACTCGCGGTTTCCAGTCCCGGAACGTCTGTTTCCAGTCCGTTCCGCTTCCAGCACCCGCGGGCAAGACAACTTTACAGAACTTCCGCCGAAGAATCGAATCGGCGCTTCAGCGGCCCAGAAATGGGCTAAAAAAGGGCCAAAATGCCCGGAAACTCAGACCTCTCCGAGGATGCGTCCGGCCAGCTTTGCCTCGAATCGGGCTGCCTGCTCCGGAGTGACCTGGTTCAGCTCGACGGCGCGGGCCAGGTCCGCGTGGACACCGTCCATGCGGACTGACGCATCGGGGGCCGGGCTCAGAACGATGGAGGCCGCCAGCGCGGCGGCTGCAACGGAGGTCGCCGTCGCGGCCAGCGTGCTGGCAGCGACGGCAGTGGTGCGGGTGACGTAGCGGACGGCTTTGTGGTGCATGTTCTTGCCTTTCAGCAGCGGTTCCAACCCTTGCAACTCTTCCGCGCCTGGCTTCGTTCCCGCCGTGATTGAGCTATGAGCGGACTGTGAAACGTAGTCCCGCCCGGCCGCCCTCCACATCGGGGGCATCCGTACTAGGCTGGAATGCAGACATCCCGGCCTCACATCAGGCATCCGGCTAACCATCAGGAGGAAAGTCATGGCAGGCGAATCCACGTTCGACGTCGTCAGCAAGGTAGACAAGCAGGAAGTCGCCAACGCGCTGAACCAGGCGCAGAAGGAAATTGCCCAGCGCTACGACTTCAAGGGCGTCGGCGCCGAGGTTGATTTCAGCGGCGAGAAGATCCTAATGAAGGCCAACTCAGAAGAGCGGGTATTGGCGGTGCTCGACGTGCTGCAGTCCAAGCTCATCCGCCGCGGCATCTCGCTGAAGTCACTCGACACCGGCGAGCCCTACGCCTCCGGCAAGGAATTCCGGCTCGAGGCCTCCATCAAGGAGGGCATCGCCCAGGACCTCGCCAAGAAGATTTAACAAGCTGATCCGGGACGAGGCCCCCAAGTCCGTCAAGTCGCAGATCCAGGGCGACGAGCTCCGGGTGACGTCGAAGTCCCGCGATGACCTCCAGGAAACTATGAACCTGCTCAAGGGCTTCGACGAGGCCGACCTGCAGTTCGTGAACTTCCGCAGCTAACTTCCCGTCCGCGGCGCAGGTTTCCTCACGACGCGCAAAGGGCTGGCGACACCGGTATTCCCTGTGTGTCAGCCCTTTTGCGCGTCCCGGACCTATTCGCGCGTCGCCAGACCCGCAGCTAGCTTGAGCTGAGCGGCCGGCCGGCCATCCGCTCCAGCCGGCCGATCCGCTCGGCCATCGGCGGGTGGGTGGAGAACATCTTGGCCACGCCTCCGCCGCGGAACGGGTTGGCGATCATCATGTGGGAGGCGTTGACCAGCCGCTGGTCTTGCGGCAGTGGCGCCAGCTGCACACCCTGCTCGATCTTGCGCAGGGCGGAGGCGAGCGCAAGCGGATCTCCGGTGAGCGCGGATCCGTCCTCGTCGGCGTCGTACTCCCGCGTGCGGGAGATGGCCATCTGGATCAGGGACGCGGCGAACGGGGCCAGCAGCGCCAAGGCGATCGCGGCGAACGGGTTCGCGTTGCGGCGGTCCCCGCCGCCGAACAGCAGCATCATCTGCGCCACCGAGGTGATGACGCCGGCGACGGCGGCGGCCACCGAGGCCGTCAGGATGTCCCGGTTGTAGACGTGCATCAGTTCATGGCCCAGGACGCCGCGCAGTTCGCGGGCGTCCAGCAGCCGCAGAATGCCCTCGGTGCAGCACACCGCCGCGGTCTGCGGGTTCCGGCCGGTGGCGAAGGCGTTCGGCGCCATGGTGGGCGAGACATAGATCCGCGGCATCGGCTGGTTAGCCCGGCCGGACAATTCCCGGACGATCTGGTACAGCTGGGGCGCCTCGGCCTCCGTGACGGGGAAGGCCTGCATGGCCCGGATGGCGAGCTTGTCGCTGTTCCAGTACCCGTAGGCAGTGGTGCCCACGCCAATCAAGGCCATAATCCAGATCGGCGCGGCGCTGCGGGTCCCCGCGGCGATGAACGCCCCTAGGCCAAGCAGGACCGCCCACAGGACTCCGAACAGGGCCGCGGTCTTCAGTCCGTTGTGATGCTGGTGCACTGTTCCTCCAGATGCCCTTGACCTCGATGCGTACCAATAAAAACGAACCGCTACGGTACCGGGTTCCGCGCGTCGTACCGCAGGAATCCACACTGCAGGTGGGCCAGCGTCCAGGCCACGGCAATGCATATTACGCCGCCGATCAGCAGAACCCATCCCTCGTTCAAAAGTTTAGTCGCGCCGCCTGCCAGCATGTCCCCGATCCGCGGTCCGCCGGCCACCACCACCACAAACACGCCCTGCAGCCGCCCGCGCAGGTGGTCCGGGGTGGAGGCCTGCAGGATCGTGGTCCGGAAGACTGCGCTCACGGAATCCGCGATGCCGGCCAGCGCGCAGCACAGGGCGGCGGGCAGCAGCCACACCGTCACGCCGCCGTCTCCGGTATGGCCGGCGAGGACCACCACCAGGCCGAAGGCCGCCACCGAGGCGCCCCAGCCCATCACGGACCACACCACCGCGGCACCCTGCCGGCGGACGCCGCCCAGCGGGCCGGAGAACAGCCCGGCCAGGAACGCCCCCACGGCCATCGAGGCCAACAGGATCCCCACCGTGGCCTCGCCACCGCCGATCATCACCGCACCGATGGCGGGCAGCAGCGCCCGGGGCTGGGCAAAGATCATGGCCACGAGGTCGATCACGAATGTCATGCGGAGGTTGGGCCGGGTGCCGAGGAAACGGAAACCCTCCACCACGGAACGCAACCCGGCCGGACTGGCATGCTTGCCCGGCGGCATGGGCGGCAGCTTCAGGAGCGCCCAGTACGCAAACGCAAAGCTGACGACGTCGATCGTGTAGGTCCAGGCGAAACCAATCCACGCCACGAGCACCCCGGCCAGCAGCGGGCCGGCGGTCATGGTCAGGCCGAAAATCATCATGCTCAGGGCGTTTGCTGCCGGCAGCAGCTCCTTGCGCACCAGGACGGGGATGATCGCGCTGCGGGCCGGCTGGTTGATGGCCTGGGCGCCGCTCTGCACGGCCACGAGTGCGTAGAGCACCCACACGTTGCCCACCTGCAGCCATGCCTGCAGGGCCAGCGCGGCCGTGGTCAGCCAGAGGACGGACGAGGCAAGAAGGGCAACTGTGCGGCGGTCGTGGGCGTCGGCGATCGAGCCGCCCAGGAGGCCGCCGAACACCAGCGGCACGAGGGCGAAGAGGCTCAGCAGTCCCACGTAGAGGCTGTCCTGGGTCAGCCGGTAGATCTCCAGGCTGACAGCCACCAGAGTCAACTGGCTGCCCAGTGCGGAAACGGCGGACCCAAGCCACAGACGGCGGAAGGCCGGACTTTCACGCAACGGCGTGATGTCCGCCAGAAATTTCCCCACCGGGCAACTCTAGTGGCGAACCCGGAGCGTCTTGGACGCGGCCGGAAATGTTAGCCGTGCCTTATTGTGAGGCAGTCATAATAAGTGCTTGAATGAGGGTATGACGGATTCCTCGGGCACCCACGACGCATGGGCAGCAGCCCTGCGTGCCCACGGCCGCCGGGTGACCAAGCAGCGCCTGGCCGTGCTGGCCGCCGTCGAACATCACCCGCATTCGCCGGCGGAGGCGATCCTGGCCGCCGCCCGGCAGGAATTGCCGGACCTGACCGCCCAGTCCGTCTATGTGGTCCTGGGGGACCTCACCGACCTGCACATGCTGCGCCGTTTCGAACCCCCGCACTCCCCCGCGCTGTACGAGACGCGGGTGGGAGATAACCACCACCATGCCGTGTGCATCAGTTGCGGCCGCGTGGAGGACGTCGAATGCGCCGTGGGCCACGCGCCCTGCCTGACGCCGCACTGGGACGCGAACGCCAAGCCGATGACCATCCAGATCGCGGACGTGCTGTACCAGGGCATCTGCCAGGACTGCCAGCGCACCCAACAGCTTCCCTCCGAACGAAACTAAGAAAACCCAACCAAAGGAGAACGATGACTGAGATCATCTCTGCGCCCGCCGTGTCCACAACACAGTCCGGTGCCCCCGTCACTTCCGACGCCCACTCGAAGTCCGTCGGCGCCGACGGCGCGATCATCCTGACCGATCACTACCTGATCGAGAAGCTCGCGCAGTTCAACCGCGAGCGCGTCCCGGAGCGCGTCGTGCACGCCAAGGGCGGCGGCGCCTTCGGTAGCTTCAAGACCACCGAGGACGTCTCGAAGTACACCAAGGCCGCACTGTTCCAGCCCGGCACCGAGACGGACATGCTCATCCGCTTCTCCTCCGTTGCCGGCGAAGCAGGCTCCCCCGACACCTGGCGCGACCCCCGCGGTTTCGCCGTAAAGTTCTACACCACCGAGGGCAACTACGACCTCGTCGGCAACAACACGCCGGTGTTCTTCATCCGCGACGGCATCAAGTTCCCCGACTTCATCCACTCCCAGAAGCGCCTCCCCGGCACCCACCTGCGCGACGCCGACATGCAGTGGGACTTCTGGACCCTCTCCCCCGAGTCCGCCCACCAGGTCACCTGGCTCATGGGCGACCGCGGCCTGCCGGCCTCCTGGCGTGAAATGCAGGGCTACGGCTCGCACACCTACCAGTGGATCAACGCCGAGGGCGAGCGGTTCTGGGTCAAGTACCACTTCAAGTCCAACCAGGGCGTCAAGTCCATGCCCGGCGATGAGGCCGAGGCCCTGGCCGGCGCCGACGGCGACTTCTACATCCGCGACCTCCAGGAAAACATTGCCACCGGCAACTTCCCGTCCTGGGACCTGCACGTCCAGGTCATGCCGTACGAGGACGCCAAGACGTACCGCTTCAACCCCTTCGACCTCACTAAGGTGTGGCCGCACGCGGACTACCCGCTGATCAAGGTCGGCACCATGGAGCTGAACAAGAACCCGGAGAACTACTTCGCGCAGATCGAGCAGGCAACCTTCGCGCCGTCGAACTTCGTACCCGGCATCGCGGCTTCCCCGGACAAGATGCTGCAGGCCCGCATCTTCTCCTACGCGGATGCGCACCGCTACCGCGTCGGCACCAACCACGCCCAGCTCCCGGTGAATGCGCCCCAGAACCAGGTCAACAACTACAGCCAGGACGGCGCCGGACGCTACCACTTCAACGCCCCGTCCGTTCCCGTGTACGCACCGAACTCCGTGGGCGGCCCGGCCGCGGTTGAGCCTGCCATTGCCGGCGGCGGCTGGGAGAACGACGGCGCGCTCACCCACTCCGCGCACTCCCTGCACCCCGAGGACAACGACTTCGGCCAGGCCGGCACGTTGTACCGCGAGGTGTTCAACGACGGCGAGAAGGCCCGCCTGCTGGAGACCGTCACCGGCGCCGTCAGCGGCGTGAAGAACGCCGGCATCAAGGAACGCGCCATCCAGTACTGGACCAACGTCGACGCCGAGTTCGGCGCCAAGCTGCGCGCCAACCTCGGTGCCGGCCAGGTTGAGTCTGACGCCGAGGCCGCCAACAAGGTCTGATTGCCGGATGCTTCGAGGGTTGCTTGAAAGGCCGGCTGCTTTGAAGGCCTGCTGAACCGGTGACCGCTTGAGCCACTAGAACGCCCCGCCACGGACCTCCGTGGCGGGGCGTTCTGCCGTTATCCACATGGGTGCGCATGCCCCTCGCCGCTGTGCACTGCGGCTCCGTAGGATTTGGGCATGACCGCATTCGCAGGCATTCCGGATGACGCCTTCCGGTTCTACGCCGATCTTGAACAGAACAACAACCGGGACTGGTGGCTGGAGCACAAGCCTGTCTACGACGCCGCGGTGAAAGGGCCGCTAACCCAGCTGCTGGCCGAGCTGGAGCCACGCTTCGGCCCGGCCAAGCTCTTCCGCCCCAACCGGGATGTCCGGTTCTCGCCGGACAAGTCGCCCTACAAGACCGCGCAGGGGGCCTTCGCGGCGCTGGACGAAGGGGTGGGTTTCTATATCCAGCTCAGCGCCGACGGCCTGCTGATCGGCGGCGGCTGCCATACCCATACTCCGGCCCAGCTGGCACGCTTTCGCGGTGCAGTGGATGATCCCGCCAGCGGCGAGGCCCTGCAGGAGATCGTGCGCAAGGTCGAGGCCGCGGGGTTCGCGGTGGAGGGCGAACGCCTGAAGACCGTGCCGCGGGGCTTCGAGAAGGACCATCCCCGGGCGGAGCTGCTCAAGCACAAATCCCTCACGGCAGGGGTCAATGTGGGCCAGCCCGGCTGGCTTGCCGGGCCCGGGGCGGTGGAAGAAGTGGCACAACGCTGGGAGGACTTGCGGCCCCTTGTGGAGTGGGAGGGACGCTACGCCGCTCCCTGAGATCCAGCTCAGATGTGCTGGCCGTCGGTGGCCAGGCGCCGGTCCAGGTTGTTGAAGAAGACCAGCATCATCAGCTCAAAGGCCTTGCTGGCTTCCTCGGGCTGGTTGTTGACGACGAAGTCGAACTGGAGCCCATAGAACGCGGCAGTGAACAGGCGGGCGTCGGTGTCCGCAAACTCCGGCTGGATGCCTTGGATGATGAGCCAGTCCCGGGACTTCTCGTGCAGCATCCGGAAGTGCTCCTGGGCGGCGCCCCGCGGTACCGCGGCCACAACGTCCTGCGCTGTCGCTTCGAATTCGAGCCGGGCCAGGTGGCGGTTGCGCTGCGCCATGGTCCACTGCCAGGACTCCAGGAGGAACGCCCGCCATGCGTCCTTGTCGATGTCCCGGACGTCGGTGGCGCGGACGCTGTCCAGCCGGGATTCGATGCCGCGGATGATCTCGTTGATCAGCTGCTCGCGGTTGCCGAAGTGGTACACCAGGACGTAGCTGCTGACGCCCAGCCCGTCGGCGAGGCTGCGGAACGTCAGCTCCGCCAGCGTCTTGTCCATGAGGTAGTCGAGAATCGCCGACAACAACTCTGATTTGCGTTCCGGTCTTGCTGGGCGGGCCATGTGTCCATCTTAGGGAGCGCCGGGCAAACGCCGAAGTCGCCGGAACCGTGCGAACACGCCGGAAGTTTCCAGCGAATGCGCGCGGCTCCGGCGACTTCGATGTGCCGAGGGACCGGGTGGCCCCCGATCAGGAGCGGGTGAGCGCGTCCTCGTCGTCAGCGGACGGTTCGGCCGCGTTGACTGCGACCTTGTCCGGGCCGTTCACAGAGGCGCGGGCCTCAGCGAACTTTTCGTTCAGCCGGGAGTGGCGCTGGCCGTAGGCGAAGTAGATCGCGATGCCGACGACCAGCCAGATGGCGAAGAAGATCCAGGTTTCCACGGCGAGGTTGGTCATGAGGTACAGGCACAGGACGGCAGAGACGACCGGGAGTACCTTGCCGAACGGGACGCGGAAGGCCGGCTTCAGGTCCGGGCGCTTCTTGCGGAGCACCAGGATGCCGAGGCTGACCATCACGAAGGCGGACAGGGTCCCGATGTTGATCATCTCCTCCAGCAGGTCCACATTGGTCAGGCCGGCAACGAGTGCCACTCCTGCGCCGCAGATGATCTGGAGGCGGGCCGGGGTCCCACGCGCCGCGCTGGTCTTGGACAGGGAGCGTGGAAGCAGGCCGTCGCGGCTCATCGCGAGAACCACGCGTGACAGGCCCATGAGCAGCACCATGATCACGGTGGTAAGGCCAACCAAGGAGCCAAAGGCGATGACCTTGGCGGCGTCGGTATTGCCGACGGCCTCGAAGGCGGTGGTGAGCGTCGGGTTCTTGGCCTCAGCCAGCTTCGTGTAGGACACCATGCCGGTCAGTGCCAGCGACACCAGGATGTACAGCACGGTAACGATCGCCAGGCCACCGAAGATGCCGCGGGGCAGGGTCTTCTGCGGGTTCTTGACCTCTTCGGCCGAGGTGGCGACGACATCGAAGCCGATGAAGGCGAAGAAGACCAGGGCGGCGCCGGCGAAGATTCCGAGGGTTCCGTACTGGGCGGGGGCCGCACCGGTCAGGAAGCCGAAGAAGGACTGCTTGAGGACATCCGCGGTTCCAGTGCCTCCGGTCGGCTCGGACGCAGGGACGAACGGCGTGTAGTTCTCGAACTTCATGTACGTGAAGCCGACGACGATCACGAAGAGGACCACGGCGATCTTGATGAGCGTGAAGATGTTGCCGACGCGGGCAGAGAGCTTGGTCCCGAGGACCAGCAGCACGGTGAAGATGGCAACAATCAGGAAGGCGCCCCAGTAGAGGTCGATGCCGCCCAGGGAGATCGACGGCGGAATGTCCACGCCCATGAGGGCGAAGACTTTGCTGAGGTAGATGCCCCAGTACTTCGCAATCACGGCGCCGGCCGTGAAGAGTTCGAGGATCAGGTTCCAGCCGATGATCCACGCGAGGATCTCACCCATGGTGGCGTACGTGAAGACGTAGGCGGAGCCCGCCACCGGGATGGCCGTGGCAAACTCGGCGTAGCACATGATGGCGAGCGCGCAGGTGACGGCCGCGATCGCGAAGGAGATGGTGACGGCTGGGCCGGAGAAATTCGCGGCGGCCTTGGCACCGACCGAGAAGATCCCGGCGCCCACGGCAACCGCGACCCCCATGATCATGAGGTCCCACGTGCTTAGCGAGCGCTTCAGCTTGCGTCCGGGTTCATCGGCGTCGGACATGGACTGCTCGATGGATTTGGTCCGGAAAAGGTTCATAGGAAAGTCCGCAATCTCGATAACTTGTTTGGAAACAGACCTATCCATAGTAGTGTCCATCCACTGGACGGCCGGATTTGTCCCACATAGTGAGACGCTCCGCTTGGCCGGGGCGGCCGCGGACCAGCCTCAAACCCCGCCCGGAGAAGCCCCGGACAGGCCCAAACAGGCCCCGGACAGGCCTCAGACGGGCCAGTCCATCAGCGTCGAGCGGATCAGGAATCGCTTGCCTTCAGGCGCTTCCACCGAGAACCCACTCCCCCGGCCGGGAACGACGTCGACAGTCAGGTGCGTGTGGCTCCAGTAATTGAACTGCTCCCTGGACATCCAGAATTCCACCGGCTGGGGCTGCAGGCCGTTCGAAATGTCGAACAGACCCAGTTGCACGTCCGAGTCCCCCGTGATGAACTCCCCTGCCGGATAGCACATCGGTGAGGACCCGTCGCAGCAGCCCCCGGACTGGTGGAACATCAGCGGCCCGTGCTGGAGCCACAGCTTGCGCAGCAGCTCTACGGCCTCCGGCATGAGCGCCACGCGGGAGAAGTCCTCGCCGGGGCGGGTCACGGCGGCGTTGAGCCTGGTCTGGGTCATCGGGGGTCTCCCTGTCTGGTCCGAAAAAATGGTGCGGGCGGGAGCGGATCATTCGCGATCCGCCCCGCCCGGGTCAATGCGGCTTAGAAGAAGCCGAGCTTGTTCTCGTTGTAGCTGACCAGAAGGTTCTTGGTCTGCTGGTAGTGGTCCAGCATCATCGAGTGGTTCTCGCGGCCGATGCCGGAGGACTTGTATCCGCCGAACGCGGCCCCTGCCGGGTAGGCGTGGTAGTTGTTGACCCACACGCGGCCGGCCTGGATCTCACGGCCCGCGCGGTAGGCGACGTTGCCGTTGCGGGACCAGACGCCGGCGCCGAGTCCGTACAGGGTGTCGTTGGCGATGCCCATGGCGTCGTTGTAGTCGCTGAAGCGGGTCACGGAAACAACCGGGCCGAAGATTTCCTCCTGGAAGATCCGCATCTTGTTGTGGCCCTCGAAGATGGTCGGCTGGACGTAGTAACCGCCGGCCAGGTCTCCGGGCATTTCGGCCCGGGCGCCGCCGGTGAGCACCTTGGCGCCCTCCTGCTTTCCGATGTCGATGTAGGAGAGGATCTTTTCCAGCTGGTCGTTGGAGGCCTGGGCACCAAGCTGGGTTTCGGTGTCCAGCGGGTTGCCCTGGATGATTTTCTCCACCCGGGCCACGGCGTCGGCCATGAAGGAATCGTAGATGTCTTCCTGGACCAGGGCGCGGGACGGGCAGGTGCAGACTTCACCCTGGTTGAAGGCGAAGAGCGTGAAGCCCTCCTGAGCCTTGTCGTAGAAGGCGTCGTTGATGTCCGCGACGTCGTTGAAGAAGATGTTCGGGCTCTTGCCGCCGAGCTCCAGGGTGACCGGGATCAGGTTCTGGCTGGCGTACTGGCTGATCAGGCGGCCGGTGGAGGTTTCGCCGGTGAAGGCGATCTTCCGGATCCGCGGGCTGGAGGCCAGCGGCTTGCCGGCCTCAACGCCGAAGCCGTTGACCACGTTGAGGACACCGGCCGGCAGCAGGTCGCCGATGAGTTCCATCAGCACCAGGATCGAGGACGGTGTCTGCTCGGCCGGCTTCAGGACGACGGCGTTGCCCGCGGCGAGGGCCGGGGCGAGCTTCCAGACGGCCATGAGGATCGGGAAGTTCCAGGGAATGATCTGCCCGACGACGCCGAGCGGCTCGTGGAAGTGGTAGGCCGTGGTGTCGTCGTCGAGCTGGGACAGCCGGCCTTCCTGCGCGCGGACGGCGGAGGCGAAGTAGCGGAAATGGTCGGCGGCGAGCGGAATGTCCGCATTGAGGGTTTCGCGGATCGGCTTCCCGTTGTCCCAGGATTCGGCGACGGCGAGCATCTCGAGGTTCTCATCGATCCGGTCGGCGATCTTGTTCAGGATCGCTGCGCGTTCGGCCACCGAGGTCTTGCCCCAGGACGGTGCGACCTTGTGGGCGGCGTCCAGTGCCAGTTCGATGTCCTCGGCCGTGCCGCGGGCCACCTCGCAGAACGCCTTGCCGGTCACCGGGGTGATGTTCTCGAAGTACTGGCCCTTGACCGGGGCAACCCATTCGCCGCCGATCCAGTTCTCGTAGCGGTCCTTGAAGGTGACCTTCGAGCCCTCGGTGCCGGGCTGGGCGTAAACAGTCATTGCTAGCTCCTTTGCTGTGCAAGATGGGCGGGCAGCAGGCGCTGCCGGCCCCCGTTGCACCCAGCGTAGGCGCGCAAAGGTTGCAGTCAGGTTGCAACCAAAGTGAGCCCGGTCACTAACCTGGCGTCCCGGCAGTCCGCGACGGGTCAGGCGCTCAGTTCCCGGTCCAGCCGTTCCAGGTCGGCGACGACGGCGGCGCGCTTGGGCGAGCGGGGTGCCAGCAGCTTCAGCGCGGCGATGCGGACGTCGACGTCGTCCTTTGCCTCGGGCAGCGCGGCGTACTTCAGGAGCGACTCGGCGCTGCCGTCCGTCAGCAGGGCCTCGCGCATCAGCGCGGAGACCCTGGCCCGCAGCTCCACGATGCCGGGCGCCTCGGAGCGGGGCAGCACGGCGCCACGGTAGATTTCCAGCGCTATCCGGTGGGCACCACGCTGCAGGCAGTTGAGGACCTGGCCGGAGTCCGGCACCAGGTCCATCGGCAGCCGGTAAGGCCGGGAGTCCGGGACCGCGTCCGGGTTGAGCTGTTGCAGGACCTTGCGCAGGCGCACCATCTCGGCCCGCAGAGTCATGGTGGAGGCTTCCCCGGGATAGAGCAAGGTGCAGAGCTCCTCCGCGTTCAGCCCTTCAGGGTGGGTGCTGAGCAGGGCCAGGATTTCGCTGTGCCGGGCGGACAGGGCCACGGTGCGGCCGTCGATGCTGAGCAGCGCCTGGTCCCGGCCGAGCAGCTGGAGGCTGTTGCGGTAGAGGCTGCCGGCGGCCGCCGCATCGCGCCCGCTTTGGGAGGCCGACGCCCCAGGCGTTTTCGGCGCCGAGCTGCGCCGCCGGGACGGCGCGGAATGCCGGGCCGCGGCGAGCTGGAGCCGTTCCACCCGCAAGTGAGCCTGGGCGGCGGCGACCGTCGCCTCGACGAGGGACAAAGTATGCGGGGCGACGGCCGATTCGGTGCCGGTGATGTCGACGACCCCCAGCAGGGCGCCGGAATCCGGATCGTGGAACGGCACGGCCGTGCAGCTCCACGGGTGGACGGAGCGCTTGTAGTGTTCGGCGCCGGAAATCTGGATGCCGCGGCCGAGGGCCAACGCCGTGCCCGGGGCGCTCGTACCAACAGTTGCCTCGGACCAGTCGGCTCCCGGGACGAACATCATCCCTTCGGCCCTGCGCCGCATGGCGGCGTCGCCTTCGACCCAGAGCAACCGGCCCACCTCGTCCCCCACAGCCACCAGCATGCCGCTGTCGTGGCTCGGCAGGACCAGCAGCTTGTGGATCACGGGCATGATGGCGGCCAGGGGGTGCTGCCGCCGGTATTCTTCGAGTTCTTCGCGGTCCATGGCCAGCGGGGCCTCGGGGTTGTCCGGGTTGGCGTGCAGCTGGGCGGAACGCTGCCACGATTCCTGAATCAGGGTGCTGATACCGGGCAACTGCAGGCCCACGGAGAACGCCATCCCACAGGAGTCCAGCTGCTCATGGCCCGCACTGGCATGCTGCTGGCGCAGCGCTGCGGTGACTCCGCCTGCTGGCGGTAACAGTGCTGCCGGATGGACCAGGTTCTTCATTGAACTCCCACTGGACGGGCTCGACGGCGTACCGAAGGCCGCCACGTCCGGCCCAGTCTAGTTCCGCACGGGGAGTTTGGAAACGCTCCGGCCTGCTGCTCTGGCGTGGCCAGCCGCGCGTCGGCTTCTGTGCGGGCTACCCGCGGGAAATCTCGATCATGTCCTCGCGGGGCACAACCTTGATGCGCTCCCGTTCGATCCCGTTGGCGGACTCCGCCGCGGACCATTCGGCGCCGAGGGCGAGCTCGTGGGCATCGAGCTTGATCCACCCTTCCCACGTGGTGTACTCGATGCCGCGCTCCTGCAGCAGGTCGATGATGGCCTGCGGGTCCGGGTTCTGCGCCGGCGGCAGCGTCAGCCGGTCCTCCAGCAGGAAGCCGATGGTTTCCAGCGCGTCGCCCTTGGTGTGGCCGATCAGCCCGACGGGCCCGCGCTTGATCCAGCCCGTGGCGTAGATTCCGGGAACGGGGTTTCCCTCGGCGTCGAGCACGCGGCCGCCCTCGTTCGGGACGACGCCGCGGCGGGCGTCGTATTCCAGCTCATCCAGCGGCGAACCGTGGTAGCCGATCGCACGGTAGACGGCCTGGACCGGGTAGTCGAGGAACTCCCCGGTGCCCTTGACGTTCCCGGTGCCGTCCAGCTGCATGCGCTCGAACTTGATACCGGCGACCTTGCCGGGGTTCGCGGCGTCGTCTGTTGTTCCATAGATTTCGACGGGGCTGTGCAGGAAGTGCAGGTGCAGCCGGCGCGAGGACGGCTCCTCGGCTTCGGCGTGCTCCTCGACGAGCCAGTTCGTCAGGGTGTTGACCATCGTCCGGATCTGGTTGTTGCTGCGAATGGCCTCGTCCGAGGCCTCGTCGAACTCGAAGTCCTCCGGATACAGGACGATGTCCACGTCCTTGGCGTGGCTGAGTTCGCGCAGCTCCAGCGGCGTGAACTTCACCTGGGCCGGGCCGCGGCGGCCAAAGACGTGGACGTCGGTGACCGGCGAATCCTTGAGCGCCCGGTAGACGTTGTCCGGGATTTCGGTGACCAGGAGTTCATCGGCGTGCTTGACCAGCATGCGGGCCACATCGAGGGCCACGTTGCCGTTGCCGATCACCGCAATCTCCTTGGCCTCCAGCGGCCAGTCCCGCGGCACGTCCGGGTGGCCGTCGTACCAGGAGACAAAGTCTGCCCCGCCGAAGGAACCCTCCAGGCCGATCCCGGGAATGTCCAGGTCTGCGTCCTTGATGGCTCCGGTGGAGAAGATGACGGCGTCGTAGAAGGCACGGAAGTCGTGCAGCGTCAGGTCCCGGCCATAGGTGACGTTGCCGAGGAACCGGATGTCGCCGCGGTCCAGGACCTTGTGCAGCGCGTTGACGATCCCCTTGATCCGCGGATGGTCAGGGGCCACGCCGTAGCGGATGAGGCCGTACGGTGCCGGATATGCCTCGAAGAGATCGATGCTGACCTGGAAGTCGCCGTCCTTGACCTCATTGGACTTCGTCAGGATGTCCGCGGCGTAGACGCCGGCCGGACCGGCGCCAACAATCGCGACACGGAGGGGACGAGTGGATGTGGATTCGGCCGAGTTGGACACCGGGAGCCCTTCTGAGTCTAGGGACGGCGCCAGTACATACAGCGCACAGGCCCCTATTCTAAATGTCGCCGGCTCTCTCGTGCTCCGATGGGCAGGAATAGGCGCCGCGCAGGTGGTGTTATTGATCTTGTGCCTAAGCCCGAAGGATCCTTCTCCCCCGCCCCACTGACAGCGCCTAGCGCCGCAGCCGCTGCGGCCGGGTCTGCGCCGTCCCGGCCGGCTGGACCGGCACCGGTAGACAAGGACACGACGGCGGGGATCCTGTTCGGAATCGGCGCTTACGGGCTCTGGGGGCTGCTTCCGCTGTACTTCTTTGTGCTGGCACCTGCCGGCGCCGTCGAGATCGTGGCCAACCGTGTGGTCTGGTCGCTGATTTTCTGCACCCTGCTGATCACCGTCACCCGCTCCTGGCGAGTGCTCGGCGCCGCGTTCCGCAACCGCACGGTGATCGGGCCCCTTGCGATCGCCGCAGCTCTGATCGCCGTGAACTGGCTGACGTATACCTACGGCGTGACCACCGGCCAGGCCGTCGAGGCTTCCCTGGGCTACTTCATCAACCCGCTGGTCTCCGTACTGCTGGGGGTCTTTGTCCTGAAGGAGAAGCTGCGGCCGCTGCAGTGGGCCGCCGTCGGCATCGGTTTCGTTGCCGTCGGGGTGCTGACGGTCTCCTACGGCAAGCTCCCTTGGATCGCGCTCACCCTGGCGCTGAGCTTCGGCCTGTACGGATTCGTCAAGAAGCGTGTTGGCCCGCGGGCGGACGCGATCACGAGCCTTACCGTGGAGACGATTGTGCTCGCGCCGGTGGCTGCGGCCACCATGATCTTCCTCGCGGTCAGCGGGGCGGCAAGCCTGGCCACATACGGTGCAGGGCATTTTTGGCTGCTGGTGGCGTCGGGCGTCATCACCGCCGTGCCGCTGCTGTTCTTTGGCGCCTCCGCCCGCCGGCTGCCGATGACGACGATCGGCCTGCTGCAGTACTTCGCACCGGTCCTGCAGTTCATCGTGGCGCTGGTCGTGTTCAAGGAAGCCATGACACCGGACCGCTGGATCGGTTTCGGCGTCGTCTGGCTGGCGCTGCTGGTGCTGACCGTGGACATGCTGCACACCGCCCGGAAGAACTCCGTGTCCCGGAAACGGGCCCGCGCCGCCGCCTAGCGCTAGGGGCCTGCGTTACTGCCCTGGGGGCTACTGCCTGCGCACCACGGCCGCTGTGCATTAGTGTCATCATGAATGGACACGTCGGCGAAATTGAGGATTGCTGGTGCCAGAAGAGGATCGTGAAACTCCGGGCGGGCGCGACATCTCGTCCCTGGACTTCGACAGCAGCGGCATCTTGCGCCTCGAGTGGGCCCGGGGCGTCGTGATTGATGCCCCCAACGCCCAGCTGGCCATGGATCGTGTCAATGAACTGTGCGGCGGCCGGCCCACGCCGCTGCTGATCGACATGGCCACCACGGAGTCCGTCACCCGGGCCGCCCGGGCCGTGTTCGGCAAGCGCTGCGACGCCTCGGCAATCGCACTCCTTGGCTCGTCCGCCGTGGACCGGGTTCTCGCCAACTTCTTCCTGGGCGTCAATTCGGCGCCGGTACCGACGCGCTTCTTCACCAAGAGCGATGAGGCGGTCCGCTGGCTGACCTCGCAGGGCCATGACGGGGCGTGATGATGACCGCCGCCTCGAGGAACTCGTGGACGGCATCGTCGTACTGTCCTCGGGCGATCTGTCCAACCGCCTGCCGGTCTCACCGGCACGGGATGGCATTGACGCCGTCACGACCGGCATCAACCTGCTGGCCGAAGAGCTCCAGAGCATGTACGAGGACCTGGAAGTCCGGGTCGCCGAGCGGACTGCGCTCCTGGAGGCGGCCAAAACCGAACTCCGGCGCGTCATCAATACCGATGAGCTGACCGGCCTGGCCAGCCGCTCGCTGCTGCAGGAAAAAGTGGCCGAAGCTGTTGCCGCGGCTGGCGACGGACGCCAGCCGGCCCTCATCCTGCTGGACCTCGATTCCTTCCGGCTGATCAACGACAGCCTCGGCCATGCCGCGGGGGACGCCGTGCTGCGCGAGGCGGCCCTGCGGCTTAGTGCCGCGGCCGGGGCCGGCCACCTGGTCGCACGCCTCAGCGGCGATGAGTTCGCCGTGCTCGTCACGGACCAGGACACGGAGGCTGTGCTGCAGATCGCGGCCCAGCTCGGCGAATCGCTGAAGGACAAAATCGTCGCCGGCGGTGTCGCGGTCGCCCTCACGGCCGGAACCGGAGTCCGGCTGGGGGAACCTGGCCTGCGCAGCGAGGAACTCATCCGCGATGCCGACATCGCCATGCACGAGGCCAAGAAACGCGGCCGGGACACCCTCCTGGTGTTCTCCGCGGCCATGCACGAGGCCGCCAAGCAGCGGGTCCACCAGGTGGCGGAGCTGAGGACGGCACTGGCGATGGACCAGCTCGAGCTGGAATACCAGCCCATCATGGACCTCCGCACCGGAACCATTGCCGGCGCCGAGGCCCTGATCCGCTGGCGCCACCCCGCCTTGGGCCTGCTGGCGCCGGATACCTTCCTCGACGCCGCCGACGAGGCCGGGCTCACCGTGGAAATCGGCCACTGGGTGCTCCGGAACGCCATCGCGCAAACCGGTCGCTGGAAGTCCGATCCCGGGCTTCCTGCGGGCTTCAGCACGCACATCAATCTCTCCCCTGCGGACCTGCACCACGTCGATCTGGCGCCCTATGTCGAAGGCCTGCTGGCCCGGCACGGTGTCGACCCCTGCCATGTCTCAATCGAGATCACCGAAACCGCGATCATGCGCGGCGGCCCGGAAGTGGCAGCCACCATGAAGTCGCTCAATGACCTCGGCGTCCGGATCGAGATCGATGACTTCGGCACGGGCTATTCGTCCATCAGCTATCTGCGCACGCTCCCGGCCTCGCAGGCGAAGATCGACAAGTCCCTGCTCGACGGACTGACCACAGACCGGCAGCAGGAGGCCTTCGTCGCGGCCATCCTGCAGCTGATCCATTCGGCCGGACTGGGCGCAGTCGCCGAGGGCATCGAGGACAGGGAGCAAGCGAACAGGCTGCGGCAGCTGAACTGCGAATTCGGCCAGGGCTACTTCTTCAGCCGTCCGCTATCGGTGTCGGACATGACGGATCTGCTCGCGCACAGAGACGGTGCCGTCGCGTGAGCGGACCCGTTCCGGCGGGCACGCCCAAAACGAGCACAGGCGGAACACGCAGCCGGCCGCGGCGGCCCGGCTGGTGAGCGAACTCGGTGATGCCAACGTCTTTGTCCGGGGCGTTTTCCACGTCCTTAGCCGGCGGCGGCAGGCACGCCTTGCAGGCTCCATCGGGGCCCTCCTTGGCACCCAGGGTCGGATCTACTTCGTGGAGACGAACGTGCCGGGCGGCGCGCTCAGCTACTTGAGGGGCCTGGGCGCCACGGGCGACCGGATCCCGGGACCGCTCCGCCAGGCCATTTCTGCCCTGCCGAAACCGGGCCATTTCGGCGCCGTGCAACGCTCGCGCGTGTTCCCTGCGGACCGCTGGACCCTCATCGCGGAGGGTCCCACCGTCCTAAAGACTGTGCCGATGGAGGCCGGCGGACAGCCCGGCAGCATTCCCGCGTACTGGGCGGTCCTGGCCCCGCGGACTCAGACCTCCGGGAACTAGACCGCCGGGAAAGTATCCACTTGCTGGTAGTCGCGCGGGACCACGACCATGGGAACAGGGAGAGCCCGCAGCACCTTGTAGGCCGTGCTGCCGATGAACAGCTTGTACTTCTCCGCCAGGCGGGAGGACCCCACGATCATGACCTCGCCTTCGTCCCATTCCAGATCGTCGATTGCTTCCTCGATCGTGCGCCCGTGGGCGACCTCCACGCTGACGTGGTGGCCCTCCGGCAGACGGTGCGCGGCGGCGGCCAGGACGGTGTTGGCATGGATGTGGGCAGCGTTGACGTTCTCCCCGCCGTCCCCCTCGACATCCAGTTCCACGAGTGAGACCAGCCGAAGCGGCACCCCGCGGCGCTCGGCGGATTCGATCGCGACGTCGATGGCCGCCTCGGCTCCGACGCGCTGGCCCACGGCGAGAGTCAGACGCGTGATGGCTTCGGTCCGGCGGTAGCCGTGCGGCGCCAGTGCCACCGGAACCGGGGCGGCGTGCAGCAGGGCGTTGGCCACGTTGCCCACGGTATGGCGCTTAAAGAGGCTATTGCTTGCGGCACCCACCACAATCAGGCCGGCCCTGTACTCGAGGGCGGCGTCGATCAGGCCGGCTGCGAACGATTCGGCCTGCCGGACATGGAAGTGCGCCTCCAGTCCTTCAGGGACCAGCTCCATTCCCTGGCGTTCCGCGGAGAGGACCTGCTGCTCGGCGGCGCTGACCCGGTTTCCTTCCGGATTCATTGCCACGTAGGGCGTGTGTCGGTCCACCACATAGACCAGGTCGAGATGGGCTCCCTGCGCCCGGGCCATGGCCGACGCCAAGGCAACGGCGTCCGCGCCGCGTTCGGTGGGTGTATAGCCGACTACGTATCGCATGTATGAACCCCTTATGGGTCTGTGGCAGACGCCAGCTGCGCCCCGGGGGTTCCGGGCGACGTCGGCCGGTCTGCGCTCCTGCAGTGGATAGGAACGACTCTAGTCCAGCGGACCCCGAAACGTGGTGACTTCTGGCCCTGAGCAGCACAATCCTGTATGTGGTGCGATCCAGCTGGACCCGACCGCCTGGAAGTAGGCGAGGAGCAGCCGAAAGGACGGAAACGACGGAGGAGCCGCGGACGATGTGTCCGCGGCTCCTCCGTCGTGTCCCCCGCTGTTCGGGCGGGGCCGGTCTCCGGGAAGGGATCGCCTTCCCGGCAGCTCATTGGCGTGTGGGCTAGGCGTTGGCCTTGATGGCCGCGGCCAGGACCGCCAGGCCGTCCAGCAGCAGCTCGTCGCTGATCACCAGCGGCGGCAGCAGCCGGATGACGTTACCGTAGGTGCCGCAGGTGAGGATGATGACACCCTCCTTGAGGCAGGCTGCGGCGACGGCCTTGGTCAGCTCCGGGTTCGGTTCCTTGGAACCGGCCTGGACGAGTTCGATGGCCAGCATGGCTCCGCGGCCGCGGACGTCGCCGATCACGGACTGCTCAGTTGCGAGTTCACGCAGCTTGCCGAGGGCGATCTCCTCGATGTGCTTGGCGCGGCCGTTGAGGTCGTACTGCTCCATCGAGCCGATCGAGGCCAGCGCGGCTGCGCACGCCACCGGGTTGCCGCCGTACGTGCCGCCGAGGCCGCCCGGGTGGACGGCGTCGAGGAGGTCTGCGCGGCCGGTGATGGCCGAGAGCGGCATGCCGCCGGCGATGCCCTTGGCCATGGTGATGATGTCCGGGACAACGCCTTCGTGGTTCACGGCGAACCATTCGCCGGTGCGGCAGAAGCCGGACTGGACCTCATCGGCGATGAAGACGATGCCCTTGTCCTTGGCCCAGTCCGCCAGCGCGGGAAGGAACCCGTCGGCGGGGACAATGAAGCCGCCCTCGCCCTGGATCGGTTCGATGATGATCGCGGCAACCTGCTCGCCGCCAATCTGCTTCTCGATCATGGTGATGGCGCGCTTGGCGGCCTCGGCACCGGTGATCTCCGGGTTTTCCTCGCGGAACGGGTAGCTCATCGGCATGCGGTAGACCTCGGGCGCGAACGGGCCGAAGTTGGTCTTGTACGGCATGGCCTTGGCGGTCAGCGCCATGGTCAGGTTGGTGCGGCCGTGGTAGGCGTGGTCGAACGCGACGACGGCATCCCGGCCGGTGGCCAGGCGGGCCACCTTGACGGCGTTTTCGACGGCCTCGGCGCCGGAGTTGAACAGCACCGTGCGCTTTTCGTGGTCGCCCGGGGTCAGGCGGTTCAGCTGCTCGGCGACGGCGACGTAGCCCTCGTACGGGGTGACCATGAAGCAGGTGTGGGTGAAGTGCTCCACGGCTTCCTTCACGGCGCCGACGACGGCGGGGTCCGAGGCGCCGACGCTGGTCACCGCGATGCCGGAGCCGAGGTCGATGAAGGAGTTGCCGTCGACGTCGTGGATGATGCCGCCGTCGGCGTCGGCCACGAAGACCGGGACGCTGGACGCGACGCCGGCGGCGACGACAGCCTTGCGGCGCTCGGTCAGGGCAACGGACTTGGGGCCCGGGAAGTCTGCCTGGACGCGGCGTTTCTGCTCGAGCCGGTAGGTGATGTCATGTGCGGTGGTGGTCATGGGAAAGCCTTTCTAAGCGTGCGGTAGAGGCGCGCGAGTTATGCGTCAGGGTGAGTTAGGCAGACGCGCTATGCGACGGCTTCATGCATCCAACGCAGACATGACGTGCTTGATGCGGGTGTAGTCCTCGACGCCGTACATGGACAGGTCCTTGCCGTAGCCGGACTGTTTGAAGCCACCGTGCGGCATTTCGGCGGTGAGAAGAATGTGGGTGTTGATCCAGACGGCGCCGAAGTCGAGGTCCCGGCTCAGGCGCATCGCGGTGCCGTGGTTGGACGTCCAGACGCTGGAGGCCAGGGCGTAGTCGACGTCGTTCGCCAGCTCCACTGCCTCGTCCTCGGTGCTGAACTTCTGCACCGTGATGACCGGGCCGAACGTTTCCTTCTGGACAATGTCATCGCTCTGCTTGGCGCCGGTGACAATCGTGGGTTCGAAGAAGAAGCCCTTCTCGCCCGCGCGGTGGCCGCCGGTCTCGATCTTGCAGTTTGCCGGCAGGTGCTCGACAACGGACGTGACCGCATTGAAGTGGTTGACGTTGTTCAGCGGGCCGAAGTAGTTGTCTTCGTCGTTCTGCGAGCCCGTGTGCAGGGTCCTGGTGTGCTCCACCATGGCGGCGACGACGTCGTCGTGCACCGAATCCTGAACCAGGACCCGGGTGATCGCCGTGCAGTCCTGGCCGGCATTGAAGAAAGCGAACTCGGCGATCGCCGCGGCGCTCTTCTTGATGTCGGCGTCGGCGAACACAATGGCCGGGGCCTTGCCGCCGAGCTCCAGGTGGGCGCGCTTGAGTCCCCTGGCGGCGCCCGAGGCGACGGCGATGCCGGCGCGGACGGAACCGGTGATGGAGACCAGGCCGGGGACCTTGTGCTCCACCATCATGGCACCGGTCTCGCCGGTGCCCAGGACAACATTCAGGACGCCGGCCGGGAAGATTTCACCGGCGAGGCGGGCCAGCACCAGGGTGGATTCCGGGGTGGTGTCCGAGGGCTTGAGGACCACGGTGTTGCCGGCGGCCAGGGCGGGCCCGATCTTCCAGATGGCCATGAGGAACGGGTAGTTCCACGGGGCCACCTGGGCAACGACGCCGATGGGCTCGCGTCGCACGTAGGAGGTGTGGCCTTCGAAGTACTCGCCGGCGGACTTGCCTTCCAGGATGCGGGCCGCGCCGGCGAAGAAGCGCAGCTGGTCGGCGCCCGCGGCCACTTCCTCGGAAGCGATCAGGGAGCGGACCTGGCCGGTGTTGCGGTGCTGGGCCTCCACGAGCTCGTCGCTGTTGGCCTCAACGGCATCCGCGAGCTTGAGCAGCATGAGCTGCCGCTGCCCGGGCGTGGTGTGCTTCCAGGTCTTGAAGGCGTTTTTGGCTGCCGTCATGGCGGCGTCGACATCGGCCTGCACCGAGATCGGCGACTGCGCCACCACGTCGCCGTTGGTGGGGTTCACGATGGGCAGCAACCCTGTGCCGGCGGGGGTGACAAACTCGCCGTTGATGAAGTTCTGCAAGGTTTGAACCACGGTGTACAACCTCTTTCTTACTGCCAAGGACGGATGTGTGACTGGTCACGAGCCTATGCCAGCGGGGCAAGCCAGGGAATAGGCACCTGCACACCATGCCCGCCACCCTTTAGTGCGCTTGACCAGCACCCGGCTATCCTGAATCCATGGCCATTTCACTCGCCGCCCTGCTGGGAGTTCCGTCCCTGAATCTCACCAAGGCCGGCCTCGCCGAAACCACCTGGCACCAGGACATTCTCTGGGTGGCCGTCACCGAACAGGAGGATCCGCAGCGATTCCTCAACGGCGGCGAGCTGATCCTGACGACGGGGATGCGGCTCAAGAGCGCCGCGGAGCAGCGCCGGTTCGTGCGCCAGGTCCAGCGGGCAGGCGCGGTGGGAATCGGGTTCGGGGTCGGCCTGACGCACGACGCCGTGCCGCCGGCCCTGATCGCCGAGGCCAACCGGTGGGGGCTGCCGGTGGTGGAAGTGCCCTACGAAACGCCTTTCATCGCGATCGGAAAGCTCGTGGCCGACGCCCAGTCCGCGGACCACCTGGTCAAGCTCGAGCGGCTCATCGCCGGGCACCAGATCCTGGCCCGGGCCCTGCTGACCGGCGGCGGCCTCGCCGAACTCCTGAAGCACTTGGGCTCGATGCTGCGCACCGAGATCGTCCTGACCCAGTTCACCGCCCAGCTGTACAACAGCGTGCCCGGCCACCCCGCACCCAAGGCCGAGGGCTGGGCGTCGTACCCCATCCCCACGGGCCGCCGCGACGCCTGCACCCTGTGGGTGAAGCAGCCATTCGAAGACTCGGGCATCGTTGGCTACGCCCAAAACCTGATCAGCGTTGAACTCAACAACATGGTCAAGCAGCGGCAGGCCCAGCGGGCGCTGGCCGGCCAGGTCCTCGACGACGTCATCCACGGGACGCTGGAGACCAGCGAAGCCACCCGGCGCCTCGCCGGCGTCGGCATCAACAGCACCCGAAAGAACGTGGTCCTGCTCGCCGAATCGGCGGCCCACCAGAAACAGCTGGGGAGCTCTTCCCTGCCCCAGCCGCTCGCGGCGGCGGTGAGCGCCGTCGTCGGGAAGGACCTCGTGGTGGTGGTGCCCGACGACGGCAGCGGCGCCAGCGCCCTCGCCCGCAGCCTCAGCGACCACCTGGCCGAGGCCGGGATCCACGCCACGATCGGCATTGGCGGGGCCTACACCAAGCCCAACGGCCTGCGCTGGAGCTATTTCGAGGCACGCGATGCGGCCAGCCACGGCCTGCCGGTCAACGAACCGGAGCGGCTGAGCCTGACCTCGCTGCTGCTGACCAGCGAAGACGTTCCGCTGGGGGACATGGCCAACGAATCACTGAACCCGCTGCGGGCCTTCGACGCGGCGCACGGCGCCGAACTCATGGCCACGCTGGAAAGCTATCTCGGCAACAACGGATCGGTGGCGGCCGTCGCCGAGGAACTCACCCTGCACCGCAACACGGTCCGCTACCGGTTGGCGCAGATCACCGAACTCACCGGATACGACCCGGCACAAACAGCGGACCGGGTGCAGCTCTGGCTCGCGCTGGCGGTGCAGCGGCTCAGCGCCCGGCAGCCGCGCTGATCACCGCAGCGCCCGCACCTTACCTTCAGGGCCGCCCTGTCCGCCCTGTCCACCCTGTCCGCCCTGTCCGCCCTGGAGCCGTCATTTGCGGAGATATTCGCCACTAAAGGCTGAACCACAAACATCAAACGTCTAACCTTTAGCTATGGCTAGCAGCACGGCGGTTTCAGCATTTTCCCAGACAGCTCCACCCGGCGCGGTCCGCCCGCGCGGCGTGATCGTGGCCGGCGTCGTGGCGCTCGTGCTCATCGGCCTCAACCTGCGCGCCGGGATCACCGGCGCCGCCGCGCTCTTCCACGACCTGCAGGCTGTCTTGGGCTACGGACCGCTGATCGCGGCCCTGATCCCCTCGATCCCAACACTGTGTTTCGCGGTGGCCGGGGCCGCCACGTCCTGGCTTACCCGGCAGCTGGGACTGGAAAAAGCCATCCTACTGTCTCTCGTGATGCTGGCGGCGGGACTGCTGCTGCGCGGAGTTCCGTCCACCGGGATGCTGCTGGCCGGCACCGTGGCAGGGATGTCCGGGCTGGCTATCTGCAACGTGGCAATGCCCTCCTTCATCAGGGTGCACTTTGCGGACCGCACTTCCCTCATGACTGCCGTCTACACGTTGACCATGACCACAGGCGCCACCGTCACGGCCGTGCTGATCGTTCCGGTGGCCCAGGCCCTTGGCTCACCCTCGGCGGGGGTCGGCTCGATCGGCCTCCTGGCCCTGGGCGCCTGCCTCGGCTTCATTCCGATCGCGGTGCACGCCCACCGCAACGCATCCGCCGGCAAGGCCGCCCGGGTTTCCCCCTGGCCCTTGCTCCGGACCCGCACCGGCGCGCTGATCACCCTGGGCTTCACGGTGCAGGCGCTCCTGGCCTATGCCATCCTCAGCTGGTTCCCCTACATGCTGGCCACGATGGGCCTCACCGCATCCGACAGCGGGCTGATGTTCGGACTCATGCAGCTCGTCTCCGTCCCCGCCGGCATGGTGCTGGTCGGCATCGGCTCACGCCCCCGGATGCTGCGGACGGCGTTCTACCTGGCCACCGTGACCATGGCCCTCGGCGTCCTGGCCATGCTGGTCCTGCCGGCTGACTGGGCTCCACTGACCGCCGTGCTGCTGGGCTTCGGGCTCGGCATCTTCCCGCTGGTCATGGTGATGATCAGCCGCAGCGGCCGCACCACGGCCGAGACCACCGCGCTGTCCACCGTGGCCCAGTCCGCCGGGTATCTGCTGGCGACCCTCGGCCCGTTCGGCATGGGCCTGCTGCACAGCGCCACGAACTCCTGGACGCTGCCCTTGGGCCTCCTGCTGGCAGTGGCCCTCGGCCAGATCGCGGTAGGCCACCTCCTGTCGGCGGGACCGAAGGAGCTGCGGGCCAAGGATTCGCGGACCCCAGAACTCCGGGCCCCAGCCTCGCACTCCCCAGAAGGAACAGCGCACTCAGAAGGAACTGCACACTCAGAAGGAACACGGCGATGACGCTCACTGCCTCGCACCGGCCGCCGTTGGCGGAGGAAATCACTGCCAAGCTGCGGGCCCTGATCCACTCGGGCGAGTGGCCGCTGCAGCAGCGCATTCCGGCCGAACCTGAGTTGATGGCCGCGTTCGGGGTCTCCCGCGGCACGCTGCGCGAGGCCATCAAAGCGCTCTCCCACAGCGGCATGCTCGAGGTCCGCCGCGGGGACGGCACCTATGTCCGCGCCACGAGCGAGATCGCAGGCGCCACGCAGCGGATGTATCAGGACCACTCCCAGGAGCACATCCTCGAGGTCCGGGTCGGGCTGGACACCCAAGCGGCCCGGCTCGCTGCCCGTCACGCGACGGCCGAGGACCTTACCGCCCTGCGCGGTTTGCTTACGGCACGCCGTGTCGCTTGGCTGGCCGAGGACTACACCGCGTGGGCCCGCGCCGATTGGGACTTCCATGTGCGCGTGGCGCAGGCGTCCGCCAACCCGCTGCTGCATGAGCTGTATGTCAGCTTTGGCGGCGTTTTCCACAATGATCTGCTCCGCCAGCAGCGGCGGGGAGGTTTCAACGGCCTGCCGCTCGAGGGCCACGATGAACTGGTGGCCGCGATTGCCGCCCGTGACGAGGCTGCCGCCGTCGAGAGCGTTACCCGGAACCTGAACTCCTGCGCGGAATGGCTCCGGGAGTAGTCTCCTAGGGTTTTCCCAAGGTGGCCGGAAGATGCTCTGTCTCAGTGGCGGCCGCCACCCTCGCACCGGCCTCGCGGCCAGGCTCGCGGGCACGCGGATTCCCGTCATCATCGGCGTCTACGCCGAGTCCGGACGGCCGGCCCCTGCGCCCAGCAGCAGGGGCCGGCTCGACTGTGGCGCGTGGTTCCGCGGGCACCCCATTAGGGTCTTAGTGCCGTAGACCGGGCTCCGACCTCGGTCAACACTGAGAGTGGTAGGACGCTATACGAGGGTGCCCGCGGCAAGGGTGCCTGCACTTCAGGCCCAGTCCCGGGGACGAATGTGCCGGCCCATCGAATGACAGTCTCGTCCGGTGACAGCCTCGTCGGGTGTTGTGAATTGCGCCAGCAAGTACGCCGCCAGGAGGTCGATCGTGGGGAAGAAGAAGAAAAAGAACAAGAGCGCCGACGGACAGGACGAGCGGGCCGGGAAGAAAATGGGCCGCAAGAAGTACGAAGCGGAGATGGCCGTCCTGCAAGGCGAACTGGTTGCCATGCAAGAGTGGGTGAAGTCCACGGGAGCCAAGGTCTGCGTCGTCTTCGAGGGCCGCGACACGGCCGGCAAAGGCGGCACGATCAAGCGCATCGTCGAGCGGGTGAGCCCCCGGGTGTTCCGGGTGGTGGCGCTCCCCACCCCGACGGAGCGGGAGAAATCCCAGATGTACCTCCAGCGCTATATGTCGCACTTCCCCGCGGCCGGCGAGGTGGTCATCTTTGATCGCAGCTGGTACAACCGTGCGGGTGTGGAGCGTGTGATGAACTTCTGCACCCCGGAGGAAACCCAGAGGTTCCTCAACATGGCTCCGATGGTTGAGAAGGCGATGGTTGACGCTGGAATCATCCTGATCAAGTACTGGCTTGAGGTCAGCGCGGACGAGCAGACCCGGCGGCTCAAGAGCCGCATGGACGATCCCCGCAAGACCTGGAAATTGTCTCCAATGGATCTCAAGTCCTACAAACGGTGGTACGACTACTCCCGGGCCAGGGACGCCATGTTCGAAGCGACCGACACCGCGTGGGCACCGTGGTACGTGGCGCACAACGACGTCAAGAAGCGCGGCCGGCTCAACATCATCAGCCACTTGCTCAGCCAGGTGCCCTATGAGCCGTTCCCGGGGCTCGACGTCGAACTCCCCAAGCGCCAGAAGGCCGGAGACTACCGTGAACCCACGCTGGCCGTCCGGCACATCCCGACACCATTCTGAGCAGCGTCCCGGCGACGAGGAGGAAAGTCATGACCGATAATCCCGGAACAGCAGCAGACCTGGCCGCGACCAACGCGGACTCCACGTGGTACGCGCTGGACCCAGCGGACGTGGCGGCAGAGCTGCGGGTGGACCCGGCCAGCGGGTTGAGCGCGGCAGAGGCGCAGGAGCGGCTGCAGGAGTACGGCCCGAACGCCTTGGCCGCCGCGAAGCAGGAGCCGGTCTGGAAGCGGTTCTTCAAGCACTACCGGGACTACATGCAGATCGTGCTCGTGGTCGCGGCCCTGGTTAGCCTGCTGATCGAGGAGTACGGGACCGCCGTCGGGCTCGCCCTGCTGACACTGTTCAATGCGTGGCTGGGCTACCACCAGGAAGGCAAGGCCGAGGCGGCCGCCGCGTCCTTGGGGCAGATGATGAAGTCGATGGCCAAGGTGCGCCGCGACGGTGACATGGCGGAGATTCCCGCCGAGCAGCTTGTGCCCGGCGATATCGTGGTGGTCGATGCCGGCGACCGGGTCCCCGCCGACGGCAGGGTCATCCTGGCGGCGACCCTCCAGATCGAGGAGGGCGCACTGACCGGCGAAAGCGTCGCCGTCGAGAAGGACACGGCGGCCATCAGCCGGCACGATGTCGGCATCGGGGACCGCGTGAACATGGCGTTCATGAACACCAACGTGACCCGGGGCCACGGCGAGATCCTCGTGACCACCACAGGCATGGGGTCGGAGGTCGGCCACATCGCCCACATGCTGTCCGACCAAAAAGAGGAGAAAACCCCTCTCACCAAGCAGGTGGACCGGCTGACGATTTTCATCATCATCGCGGCCCTCTTCGCGTTCGTCGCGATCGTAGTGATGGGCCTGGCCCAGGGTGAATCCTTCGCGGTGCTCTTCGGGATCGGCGTGGCCCTGGCGGTCGGCTCGATCCCGGATGCGCTGCCCGCCGTCGTCACCACCATCCTGTCGGTGGGATCGGTCAACATGGCCAAAAAGAATGCCATCATGAAGGTCCTGCCGGCGGTCGAGACGCTGGGCTCCACGTCGGCCATCAATTCGGACAAGACCGGCACGCTGACACTGAACCAGATGACGGCGCGGGAAATTGTGACCGTACAGCACCACTACACCGTCAGCGGCGAGGGCTACAGCTTCAACGGCCAGATCCAACGGACCACCGGCGACGCCGAACGTGACCTGGACTACGTGATGTTCCCGTGCGCGCTGTGCAACGACTCCGATATTGAGGACGGCGAAGTCATCGGCGACCCCACCGAGGCTGCGCTGTACGTGCTCGCGCAGAAGGGCGGCGTGGACGTCCGGGAGTTCCGCAGGAACAATCCGCGGGTGGCGTCCGTGCCCTTTGACTCCGACTACAAGTTCATGGCCACCTTCCACCTGATGCCGGGCGCCGATGGCAGGCCCGTGATCCGGGCCTACGTGAAGGGCGCACCCGACGTCGTGCTCAACAGGTCCTCGTCCGGGCGGATGCCGGGCGGACGCGCCGAGACCCTCACCGAGGAAATGCGGGGGAAAGTGCTGGCCGCCAACGAACGCATCGCGAGCCAGGGCCGGCGGGTGCTCGCCCTGGCGCAGCGCGAGTTCGACCCCGGAACCTTCCAGCCGTCAGGGGATCTGATGGCGCTGATGCAGGACCTGGAGATTTCGGCGCTGATTGGCGAGGTGGACCCGCCGCGCGCCGAGGCGGTGGCCGCCATCGCCAAGGCGAAACACGCCGGCATCCGGGTCCGGATGATCACCGGTGACCATGCCATCACCGCGGCGGCAATCGCCGACGAGCTGGGCATCCGCGGGCGCGCGGTCACCGGCGCCGAGTTCGCGGCCTTGAGCGACTCCGAGGCCGACAGCCAGGTGGACGGGATCGGCGTGATCGCCCGGGTGGCGCCCGAGCACAAGGTCCGGCTGGTCGAGGTGCTCAAGCGCAAGGGCAACGTCGTCGCGATGACCGGCGACGGCGTGAATGACGCGCCGGCCATCGCCGCGGCCGACATCGGGATCGCGATGGGCATCACGGGCACCGACGTCGCCAAGGGCGCGGCAAAGATGATCCTCGCCGACGACAACTTCGCCACCATCGTGACCGCGGTCGAGCAGGGCCGGCTCGTCTATGACAACCTGCAGAAGTTCATCCGCATCCAGGTCGCCAACCTGTTCATGTTCATCCTGGCCTTCATCGGCTCGTCGGCGTTCGCGATCGCCGGCACCGCGCTGCTCAGCCCGGCCCAGGTGCTTTGGATCCACATGGCGATCGTCGCCCCCATCGGCGCCGTGATGGGCCTGGACCTCGCGACGCCGGGCATCATGGACCGCAAGCCCCGGCCGTTCAACCAGCCGATCATCGTCCGGTCGATGATGGTGCGCCTGTTCGTCGTCGGGCTGTTCATGGCGGCCGCCACACTGGTCCTCGTGCAGATCGGCAAGGCCAGCTACGGTTCACTCGAGGTCGGCCAGAGCATGGCCATAGTTGGCCTCGGCCTGATGAACATTGCGGTCGCGCTCAACCTGCGTTTCCCCGAGGAAAGCGCGTTCGGGCCTTCCACCGTGTCCAACCCGAAGCTGCTCTGGGCGTTCGGCTGGGCAGTGTTCGGCTCGATGCTGATCGTGCAGATCCGCGTGCTGCAGGACCTGTTCGGTACCGTCCCGCTGAGCGGAGCGCAGTGGCTGATCTGCCTCGTGCCGGCCGTGGTGCTGCTGCTCCTGGGCGAACTGTTCAAACTGGTCCTGCGGGCCAGGCACGCGGGCGAAAGGGCCAAAGTCCAGGCTTCGCCCGTTCCTGCCTGACCGCGTTTGCGGCTGCCGAGGGCCGGAACGCGATGTTCCGGCCCTCAGTGGTGTGTGATGATGCTGATCCGCGGGTGCTACCGGATGAGGCCCTTGAGGACGTTCTTGGGGCGCTGCATTTCGCCGTGCTTGGCGCCGAGAACAATTACCCAACCGGCGAACACGGGAATGGCCCACTGCAGGAACTTCAACTGCTGCTGCGCGGAACGAAGTTCCTCGGAGGCCTCCGGCTTCGGCTCGGTGGCACCCTTGGCGCCCTCGGCGGCCAACTTCTCCACCTTGGCGCCCTGCAGGCCGGCGTACAGGGTCACAGCGGTACCGGCGAGGGTGACCGCGGACTTGTAGACGCTCAGGCGCGTGACGCCGTCCTGCTTGGCCATCCGACCCTTGTTCTCCCAGATGATGGCCAGTCCGGAAAGGATGTGCGCCCCGAACGCCGCCGTCTGGTACGGCGCCCACTTCTTCCAGCCCAGGCTTGACAGTCGCGTACGTTCGGCCGGGTCCTTGGCCTCAGCCGTGGCACCGTTGAGCCCTATGGCACCCATCAGTGAACCGCCGAACCAGGCGGCCGCCGTCAGGTCGTGAATGGATCGGGCAACAAGATTACCTGCCATGTTGAGCTTCCTATCGTCTGTCTTCGAATCCGAATCGCGGGGCAGCCAGGCTGCCGGTCCGCGGCATGTCCACGAACGGGGCCATGATTCGGCTATAGTAAGCACACTTACCAACATCGTGATAGTCCAGGCAGTTGCCGCCTCGCCGCGCGTAGAATCGGCGCCTGAGGCACAACGCCCCGGGCACAACACTGTTTCACCGGACCAGATGAGGAATAGCCGCATCGACATGGCAAACGAAGAGTCCGGAATCGAAACCGCCATCGGCGAGGCCGCGGACGCCGCCGAGGCGGCGTCGAACAGCACCTGGCTCGACGTCGTCGCACGTTCGGGATTCGCCGTGATGGCACTGCTTCATATCGTGACCGGGGCCATCGCCGTCGCCCTGGTCCTGGGTGCGCCCGGCCAGGCCGAACCCACCGGCGCCATCGAACAACTCGCCGCCAACCCCTGGGGTCCGGCCGTGATGTGGGCGGCCTGCATCGCCTGCGGGGGCCTCGCGCTCTGGCAGCTGAGCGAAGCGACCCTCCGGGGCCGCCACCTGCCGCGCAGGGAACAGCTGGGCAAACTCACTTCCTCCGGTTTCCTCGCCATAGCGTACGGGAGCGTCGGGCTGAGCTTCGCGGGCTTCGCGCTCGGCCAGCGCGGCGATTCGGGCGACTCGACGCGGGACTTCAGCACCGCCCTGGTCCAGTCCCCGTTCGGGGTTCCGGCCCTGGTCGGCCTCGGGCTGACCATCGTTGGGATCGGCGTGTACTTCATCGTCAAGGGCTTCGGAAAAAAGTTCAAGGAGGAACTGCACCATTTCGAAGGGACCCACCGCGGCAAGCTGATCAGCGTGCTCGGAGTCGCCGGCCACGTAGCGAAAGGGCTGGCGCTGGTCCTGACCGGGCTGCTGTTCGTCATTGCCGCGGCGACCAACAACCCCAGCTCCTCCACCGGCCTGGACGGCAGCCTCAAGGCACTACGGGGCCACCCCTTCGGCCCGTACCTGCTCCTGGCGATCGGGGCGGGCTTCATTGCCTACGGCGTGTTCGCCCTGGTCCGTGCGCGTTTCGGCCGGATGTAGCGGCGCGGGCGGACGTCTAGGTCGTGGCCGCGGGACCGGCGCGGCCTGGGACGGCGCGGCCGGCAGGGCGGAACCGGCGTTCTAGCCTGCGGCCTTCCGCAGCGGAACCACATCGCCTTCCTGGTACAGCAAGGCCCGGATCTCGGATTCGGCGGAATCCGGCCGCCTCGGGTCGATCGTCTCCCCTGCCGCGAAGTGGTCCAGCAACCGCGGATCCACATAGCTTTTCCGGGCGATCGACGGCGTGTTGCCCAGAACCGATGCTGCGTCCTGCATGGCGCGGCTCACCGCACTATTGCGGGCCGAGACTTTCGCCTGCGGGCCGCTGTGCGCCAGGCTCACGGCCGCCGCCGCCGTCCCCCGCAGCGTGCGGAAGTCCTTGGCGGTGAAGTCCTCCCCCGTGCGCTCCTTGACGTACTCGTTGATGTCCGCGCTCGAGACCGGATGCCAGCTCCGGCCGTCCTTGTACGCCAGCAGCCGGGCCTTGCCGCCGCGCCGCTTAAGCTGGCGGACGACGGCGGCGAGGTCGGCGTCGTCGATCCGCGACTCCCAGGTCTTGCCGCTCTTGGCCGGGAAACTGAGCCGGAGCTCGTCCTTGCGCACCTTGACGTGGGCGCAGAGCAGGGTGGCGAGGCCGTGGCTGCCGTTCTCGTTGGTGTAGCGCTCCGAGCCGACCCGCAGCGATCCGCTGTCGAGCATCCGGAAGGCGGCCGCCAGCACGCGTTCCCGGGTCAGCCCTTCGGAGCGCAGGTCCATGGTCACCAGGCGGCGTGCGGCCGGCAGGGTCTCAGCCAGCTGGAGCGAACGGTCGAACTTCAGCCGGTCCTTCCGTTCCCGCCAGCTCGGATGGTAGATGTACTGCCGCCGGCCCACCGCGTCGACTCCCGTGGCCTGGATGTGCCCGTTGTCGTACGGGGCAATCCAGACGTCCGTCCACGCCGGCGGGATCCCGATGCCCTCCAGCCGCTCCCGCACGGGACCGGGCGGCAGGGTGGACCCGTCCAGGTCCTTGTAGCTGAACCCGGTCCCGGCTGGAACCCGGCGGTACCCGCGGCCGGACGCGTTGCTGTGACGGAGCCTCATGACGGTAAGCCTACTGACTACCGCCCGTGAAAGGGCAAGCGTGGAGGCTAGACCTCGACGGCGGCGCCGCGGGAGATTTCCACCATGTCCTCGCGGGGCACCACCTTGATGCGCTCGCGCTGGACGGCCACGCCGTGCGATTCGCCGGCTGCAGTGGCCTTCTCGCCCAGGGCGCGCTCGTGCTCGTCCAGGGCCAGCCAGCCTTCCCAGCTGGTGTACTCGACGCCGCGGCCCGACAGGAGTTCCACGATCGCCTCCGGGGCGGGCAGCGCGGCCAGGGGCAGGTTCTCGCGGTCCTCGAGCAGGTAGGTCACGGTTTCGAGGGCGTCGCCCTTGGTGTGGCCGATCAGTCCCACCGGCCCGCGCTTGATCCAGCCGGTCGCGTAGATTCCCGGAACGTGGGTGCCGGCGGCGTCCAGGACGCGGCCGCCGTCGTTCGGGACGACGCCTTTGCTGTGGTCGAACTCGACCTCGGGGAGGGCGGAGCCGAAGTAGCCGATGGCGCGGTACACGGCCTGGACCGGGTAGTCGACAAACTCGCCGGTGCCGCGGGCGTTGCCGGTGCCGTCCAGTTCGGTGCGCTCGAACTTCATCCCGGCGACGCGGCCGGGAGCCTCGGCGCCGTCGTACACCTCCACCGGGCTGTGCAGGAAGTGCAGGTGCAGCCGGCGGGACGCGGTGAGCTCGGAGAGGTCCTCGGGCTGTTCGGCGATCCAGTTGGTAAGCGTGCCCACCATGGTCTTGGTCTGGTTGTTGCTCTGGATCTGCCGGTCCGATTCGGCGTCGAACTCGAAGTCCTCGGCGTAGAGGATGATGTCCACGTCCTTGGAGTGCGAGAGTTCGCGCAGCTCCAAGGGCGTGAACTTGACCTGGGCCGGGCCGCGGCGGCCGAACACATGCACGTCCGTGACGGGCGAGGACTTCAGCCCGGCATAGACGTTGTCCGGGATTTCGGAGACCAGGAGGTCATCGGCGTGCTTGGAGAGCATGCGGGCCACGTCCAGGGCCACGTTGCCGTTGCCGATCACGGCGATTTCCTTGGCCTCCAGCGGCCATTCGCGGGACACGTCGGGGTGGCCGTCGTACCAGGACACGAAGTCGGCGCCGCCGTAAGAGCCCTCGAGCTCGATGCCGGGGATGTTGAGGTCCGCATCCTTGATGGCGCCGGTGGCGAAAATGACGGCGTCGTAGTGGGTGCGGAGGTCATCGATGGACAGGTCCGTGCCGTAGTCCACGTTGCCGAAGAAGCGGATGTCGCCGCGGTCCAGGACCTTGTGCAGGGCGTTGACGATGCCCTTGATGCGGGGGTGGTCGGGGGCCACGCCGTAGCGGATCAAGCCGTAGGGTGCCGGGTAGCGGTCGAAGAGGTCGATGCTGACGGTGAGCTCGCCGCTCTTGACGGCTTCACTCTTGGTCAGGATGTCCGCGGCGTAGACGCCGGCGGGACCGGAGCCGACGACGGCGACGCGCAGCGGGCGGGCGGCGGTTCCTACAGGGGTGTTCGTTGACACGGCTGTGTTCCTTTTTCTTCTGCATCCGTTGCTCCACAACCGCCCTTTTGAGGCTTGATAACGGCAGTTGTGGAGCAATCGACGGGTGTTAGGGGGTCAGTACGCGGGTCTTGGCGGTGCGGGGAGCGTTCGGGGAGGTGGTGCTGTAGTCCGCGGTCTTGAAGTGCGACGGCGCGAACGGGCTGACGCGGACCACGTCGCCGATCACGATCACGGCAGGATTCGCGACGCCGGCGGCCTCCGCCTGGTCCGCGATGGTCCCGAGGGTTCCGATGGTTACCCGCTGGTTCGGCAGATATCCATTCTCTACGATGCCAACAGGCGTCCCCTGAGGCAAACCGGCGCGGGCCAGTGAGGCTGCGGAATCGCGCAGCTGGCCCACGCCCATGAGCAGGATCACAGTGTGGTCGGCACGGGCGGGGACTTCGGAGAGTTCCTCGTGGCCGGTGACCACGCTGAAACCTTTGGCGAGCCCGCGGTGCGTGACCGGGATGCCGGCGGCGGCCGGGACGGAGATGGCCGAGGTGACGCCAGGAACCACTTCGACCTCGACGCCGCGCTGCCGGCAGAACTCGGCTTCCTCGCCGCCGCGGCCCAGGACGTACGGGTCGCCGCCCTTGAGCCGGACCACGCGGTGGCCCTGCAGGGCTTCGTCGACCAGGATCCGGTTGATCTCGGCCTGCGGGACAGGGTGGTGGCCGGGGGTCTTGCCGACCTCGATCACGCGGACGTCGGGGGCCAGTTCGGCCAGGAGGCCTCGCGGGCCGAGCCGGTCCGCGACGACGACGTCGGCCTGGCCCAGGAGACGGCGGCCGCGGACGGTGATGAGTCCGGTGTCGCCGGGACCGCCGCCCACGAGGGCCACGGATCCGGCGGTTGCACCTGTGCCGGAAACACGGTGCCGGCGCAGCGGCAGGTCTCCGGTGTCCAGGGCAGTGGCGACGGCGTCGCGCAGGGCCATGGCGCGGCGCGGGTCTCCGCCGGCGTTGACGGCGATCTTGACGTCGTCCACCACGGCGACGGCGGGCGTCCAGGCGGCGGAAGCTTCGTGGTCGGAGGCGTTGACGCACCAGATGCGCTGCGCCTCGGCGTCGGCCGAAACCTGCGCATCCACGGCGGCATTGCCGGTGGCGGTCTGGACGAACCAGACGCCGTCGACATCGGACGGGCGGTACGGGCGGGGCTCCCAGTTCAGGAGGCCGGCGTCGGCAAGTTCAGCCAGCGCCGGGCAGGCAACTGGAGCCACGACGGTGACGCGGGCTCCGGCGTCGAGCAGTCCCTTGGTGCGCCGGGCGGCCACCGGTCCGGCGCCAACCACCAGCACGGGACGGCCGAGGAGGCGCAGCGCCGTGGGGTAAATGTCCTGAATTGCCATGCATCGACGATAGGGCGGCGTCACAGAGCGGAACAACGGTGCGGCAACACCAGTTCACGCAAGGTAATGCCGCGTCACATTGTGGCACTTGCCGCGCCGGGACGCGACGGCCTATTTCACGGCGATGAGTTCGATCAGCTTGATGTCGGGATCCTTGGCGAGCAGTGCGGGGCCGTGTTCGCCAAGGGCGGCGGGAATGGCCCCGTTGAGGTGGGCCTGCCGGTCCTCCTCGGTGTCAAAAGTGTCGAAAATGCCGAAGGTGTTCTCGTTGACCCGGAAGGCGTACCAGGAACGGGTGCCGGGCTCGTTGAGCACGATCTCGCGGCCCCCGTTCAGGAAGTCCCAGACGTCCTGTTCCTTCCCCGCTTTGGCTTCGACTAGGGCCAGCACGCCAAATTTTGCTGCCACAGCGACCTCCTTGGAATCAGACTAGGAAACAGTCTTGGAATGGGCCGCATCCCGGCCTCTAGGCGTGAGTGTAGGCCCGCGGTTTCGACCGAACAAGGGTCCGCCAGCGGACAGCAGAAAGCCCGACGGCGAGCACCGTTGTCTAGCATTTTGTGTCAGGCAAGACCCTTCACACTTACCCGATGTGATGAGCCATACAATGTACTCCGGTCGGACTCTCCGGTCAGTCTCAACATGGGGGAAGGGGACTTCGTTGTCTCTGCACGAAAACGTCCGTACTCGGACGCGTCCTGGCCGTCTGACCAGGACAGTAGCCACAGCAGGGAGCATCGCACTGCTCGCCGGTCTTCTAATGGCTCCGGCAGCACAGGCGCTGCCGATGGAAACGGACACGATCGCCGAACAGCCGGCACCTGCACTTGCGGACGCGTCCGCCGAAACGCAGCCGGTGGAAGTAACGCCCTCCACGCCGGGCTTCACCTCAGTAGTCCTAACTTCTGCCCAAGTCACCGGCGGGAAGGCAAGTTTTGTGACGGCGCCGGTACCGACAGTCAGCGGTATCGCCAAGGTGGGCCAGCTGCAGACTGCCAATGCAGGCACGTGGGCGCCGACCGGTGCCACGCTGTCCTACCAGTGGTACCGCGGAACGGCAGCCATCGTGGGCGCAGCCAGCCGCACCTACACCACCACTGCCCTCGAACACGGGAAGACGCTCAAGGTCAGGGTGCGTGCAGCCAAGTCCGGCTACACAACGCTGGACCGCCACTCCGCGGCCCGCACGATTGCTGCCGGGACCATCGCGGCCACCAGGTCGCTGACGGTGACCGGAACCCACCGCTTTGGACAGACGGTGAAGGTTTCTCAAGGTTGGACTGCCGGTTCAACGATCCGGTACCAGTGGTACCGGAACGGCGTCGCGGTCAGCGGCGGGACCGGTTACGCGCTGTACCTTCACAGCGGCTACATCGGCGCCCGGGTGAACGTAAAGGTCACAGTCTCCCAGGCCGGATACACGACCCGCTCGGCCACCACTCCAGCCATCACCGTGGGCAAGGCCGTGATCACGTTGAAGTCGGCCCCCAAGATCACCGGAGCGCTGTCCCTTGGATCGACCCTGACAGCCAACGCCGGCACCTACGCGCCGGCACCGTCGGCCTATGCCTACCAGTGGTACCGGGACGGCGCCGCGATCTCCGGCGCACGCAACCCCACCTACCGCATCACTGCCGCGGACAACGGCCGCTCCATCACGGTCCGTGTGTCCGCCAGCCTCAACTATCGGGATACGCGGGTCAGCATGAGTCCGGCGCTGAAACTGCCGGTCTGGGCTGTGACGGTACTTCGTAGTGACGGCACATACCGTGTCGGAACGGAGGTCAAGCCCGGTCTGTACAAGGCAACGGGGTCCGGCAGCGGATGCTACTGGCAGAGGCTCAGTGGCTTCTCCGGCGAGCTGAGCCAGATCAACGCCAACTACTATGGGACCGCCCGGACATACGTCCAGATTCTTCCGGGAGACGTCGGATTCAGCACCGACGGCTGCGGCTCGTGGACGACCGCCCCTTCCACCGGGGCCAAGTCCACTCGGATCACGGCCGATGGCACTTACCGCGTCGGCATCGACATCCTGTCTGGCACCTATTACGGATATGGAGCAGGAGAATCCTGTTACTGGGCCACGCTCAGCAGTTTCAGGAAAGAAGCTGGCGACATCATCGCCAACTATTTCGGCGCAGCCCGGACCATCGTCACAATCCCGGCCGGAACTACGGGCTTCGAAATCAGCGGCTGCGGCACGCTAACGCGCGGCTGACAAACGGACAGCAGAAAGCCCGACGGCGAGTATCGCCGTCGGGCTTCCTGCTGTCCTTTTGGTATTGCTGCGGTGCTGCTTTAGCGGGTGCTGCCGGCCAGGAGGCCGCGGCGGCGGAGCAGCCGCTTTTCGATCGGGGCGAAGACGAGCAGTTCGATCAGGATGCCAACCGCAAGGATCAGCAGGATGGCGGACATCACGACGGTCATGTCGGACAGGACGCGGCCCTGGTCCAGCATGGAGCCCAGGCCGAAGCCGATGGTGCCGCCGACGGCGATGATTTCCGCCGCCATCAGCGAGCGCCAGGAGAACGCCCATCCCTGTTTGAGGCCGCCGAGGTACCCGGGCAGGGCCGCCGGCAGGATGATCTGCAGGGCCAGCTGGAGCCGGGAGGCACCGAGGACCTTTCCGACGCTGCGGTACTGCGGAGGAATCTGGTCCACACCGGAGATCAGGCCGTTGATGATCGAGGGGATGGCACCCATGAAGACCACGAAGTACACCGTGGCATCGGTGAGGCCGAACCAGAGGATGGCGGCCGGCACCCAGGCCACGGACGGCAGGACCTGCAGCCCGGAGATCAGTGGCCCGAACGCGCGCCGCAGCGGCGCCACCTGGGCCAGCAGGAGCCCCACCGGCGTCGCGATGACCACGCTGATCAGGAAGCCCACGACGCCGCGCTGCAGCGAGGTCCAGACGGCCTCCTGCAGTTTGCCCTCGCCCCACAGGGTCCCGATCTGCCCGACGACATCCATCGGGCCGGGCACGATGTCGCGCCGCTTGAAGCCAAGGGACACGTACACCTGCCAGAGGATGACCAGCACCGCGAGCGCGGCCACCGGCAGTAGGATCCGGCTCCAGTCGATGCGGGCCTTGCGGATGGAGTCGGACTGAAGGGAATCGAGGCCCGCTTCGAGCTCGCGCAGGTCTTCCTTGCCGCTGGAGGAACGGGTCAGGGCCGCGTGGACCTTGCGGGTCTCGGCCGGGGCTTCCGCCACGGGAAGTTGGCTACTTGGCATGGCGGCGGATCTCCTCGCGTAGCCGGGTGGTGATTTCGCCGGTGAGCTGACCGGCCAGTCCAGCGTCGGTGCGGTGTTCTTCGCTGACGTGCCATTCCCGCACCACTCGGCCGGGCCGGGAGGAGAGCAGCAGCACGCGCTGGCCAAGCCGGACGGCCTCGCGGACGTTGTGGGTGACGAAAACGATGGTCCGGCCGGTTTCCTTCCAGATCCGTTCCAGCTCGTCATGGAGCAGGTCGCGCGTAATGGCGTCCAGGGCCGCGAACGGCTCGTCCATAAGGAGCAGCTGCCGGTCCTGGGCCAGGGACCGGGCCAAGGACACGCGCTGGCGCATCCCGCCGGAAAGCTCGTGCGGGCGCTTGTCCCCCGCGCCGCCCAGGTGCACCAGATCCAGCAGCTCGCCGGCCCGGACCCGGCGTTCGGCCTTCCCGACGCCGCGCAGCTTCAGTGCCAGCTCGATGTTTTCCCGCGCGTTCAGCCACGGGAAGAGTGCCGCGTCCTGGAACATGAAGGCGGCACCGTCGCTGGGCACTTCCAGGGCGCCCGACGTCGGGGCCTCCAGTCCCGCCATGATGTTGAGCAGGGTGGACTTACCGCAGCCGGATGCACCGAGCAGGGCGACGAACTCGCCCTGCTCGATGGTGGCGTTGACGTCGTCCAGTACCGGGGCGTCGTCGCCGAAGCGCTTGCCCAGGTTTTCCAGTACGACTGGCATGGTCTGGTCCTTACTGTTGTGGCGGATGGCTGGAGGCCCGGGGGCTAGTCCTTGCCGAGCCCTTCGGCGGAGATCTTCTTGCCGGCCACAGTCTCGCCGAGGACACTGTTGAGCGCTGTGAGGTCGAAGATGCCGTTGATGTCGGCCTGCTTGGTGGTGCCGGCGTCGACGCCGTCCTGGAGCAGTTTCTTGTACGTCCCTGCGAGTGGGTCGGTAGTGAAGACAATGTTCTTCAGGGACCGGTCGATGACGTCGGCCGGCAGCGCCTTGCCGGCGGCTGCCTTGAGTCCGTCGTTGAGGACCGTGGCTTTCTCGGCTGCGGGCGCCGCGTTGAGCCAGTTCACGGATTCAACGTGGCCCTTGAGGAGTGCCTGCACGGTGGCGGGGTGCTCGGCCGCGAAGTTCTTGTTGACGATCAGGACGGTGGTGACGAACTCGCCCTTCTCCCACAGGTCCTTCTCATCGACCAGGACCTTCGCGCCGGCCTGGAGCACCAGGCGGGAGGCCCAGGGCTCCGGCAGCCAGGCGCCGTCGAGTTTGCCGTCCTGGAAAAGCTTGAGGGTCTGGGCGTTCTCGGTCGGGTTGATCGCGACGTCGCCGCTGCCGTCCGTGGAGGTCTTGAACCCCTGCTTGCCGAGCCAGGCGCGGAGGGCCACGTCCTGGGTGCCGCCGAGCTGCGGGGACGCGAGCGTCTTGCCCTTGAGATCGGTGGCCGAGTTGATCCCTGGCTTGACCACCAGCTGTGCTCCGCCGGCCGTGGCGCCGGCGATGATGCTGATGGATTGGCCGTTGCTCTTGACATAGGAGTTGATGGCCGGGTTGGGGCCGATGTAGGTGGCGTCAATGGCGCCGGCGTTGAGGGCCTCGATCGCGGCAGGGCCGGCGTTGAAGACCTGGGTGCTGAGCTTGGTCTGGCCAAGGTCCTTGGCGATGAACCCCTTGTTGACACCTACCAGGGCCGGGGCGTGGGTGATGTTGCCAAAGTAGCCGAGCTTGAGCTCGGTGGCCGGGCTGGCGTCCGCCGCGGCAGCTGCCGGGGCGGTCTCCTGGCCGCGGGACAGCGAGGATGCCACGGCTGCGCCGGCGCCGATCAGGAGCACAAGCCCCACGACCAGGGCGATCTCCAGGGTGCGCTTGCGTTTGGGTTTGCCGGTCTCGCCAGCGACGATCCGGGTGGTGCCGGGCTGCGTGCCGGACTCGGGGTTTTCGGGGGTGCGTGACATGAGTGAAGTCCTTGTCTGGGGGTGTTCGGATGGGACCGGGCTGGGTGGTCAGCGCCGGCGACATCGCCCCTGGAAGTCCCTGCGGGGGAGGCCGGGGAACCGTTCCGTCGTCTTCATTCATTCACCATAGGGAGTGTCATGAACGCGGTTCAACGGTCCGGAAACCGGGGGTCACGCGGGTTCACGCAGCGTCACATTCGGCCCAGGATCGTCGGGACCGCCGTCCGCGCTCTTGATTTCTTCAATCGCCTTTGACGTTGACGAGCTGCCGCAGCTTGTGCCGTATCTTGACGAGGTCGGCGGAGTCGCGCATCACCTGGTCGATGGGTTTGTACGCCGCCGGGATCTCGTCGATGAATGCCTCGCTGGGGCGGAATTCGATGCCCCGCATGGCGGCCTTCAGCTCGGTCAGCGAAAATGTTCTCTTCGCGGCGGTCCTCGAGTATTCCCTCCCGGCGCCGTGCGGCGATGAGTTCAGGGACACCGGGTTCCCCAGTCCGACAACGACGTAGGACGCCGTGCCCATGGAGCCGGGGATGAGCCCGGCGTCCCCCGCTTCGGCCCGGATAGCCCCCTTGCGCGAGACCCAAACGGATTTGCCGTAATGCTTCTCCTGCGCGGTGAAGTTGTGGTGGCAGTTGATCCGTTCGGTCTCCCGGACACGACCGCCTGTCCATGATTCAAACTGCCGGACCACACGGTCCATCATCTCCTCGCGATTCAGCAGTGCGAAGTGCTGGGCCCAGTTCAGTTCCCTGATGTAGCGCTCGAATTCGGGAGTGCCCTCCTCGAGATAGGCCAAGGCAGGATTTGGCAGGACGGCAGTCCTCATCCGGTCCCCGCTCCGGGCCTGGGCGATGTGCCGTTGCGCGATGCGGTTGCCCACGCCGCGGGAGCCTGAGTGCAGGAATAGCCACACGGCATCCGTCTCGTCCGCGCACACCTCGATGAAATGGTTGCCCGATCCCAGCGATCCCAGCTGCAGTTTCCAGTTCGCGGCGTACTGGGCGGGCTCGAAGCCCGCTGTCGCTGCCATTCGCCGCAGCTCAGCCAGCCGCGGTTCGGCGGTGGCGGTGATCCTGCGGTTGCGCTTCCCGGAGGACAGGGGAATGGCGTGCTCGATACCCTCACGCAGACGTTTCCGGTCCTTGGGCAGGTCCTTGAGGACGTACTGCGTGCGGACGGCAATCATGCCGCAACCGATGTCGACGCCCACGGCGGCCGGGATAACAGCACCCAGGGTGGGTATGACGGATCCCACTGTGGCGCCCAGGCCCAGGTGGGCGTCCGGCATCAGCGCCAGATGCGGGTAGATGATGGGCAGCTGAGCCGTGGCCATCGCCTGCTCGCGGGTCCTGTCATCCAGGATCGACGCCCAGCTGATGAGCCGGCTGTTGATGACTTCCACGGCACCCCTCCATGACGATGATCATGGTCCGCCGGCCGGGTGGCAAGGGCCAAAGCGGCGAATTCGCGGGAAACGCGCGAGGTCGCCGTAACTTTACGGCGACCTCGCTCGTTTCCGGCGACTCCGAGCAGTCGGGGTGCCGTCAGCCAATTCGAGCAGGCCTAGACGATATGAGGTAGCCGGGTTTTCGGGCTGGAACCTCCTTTTCAAAGCGTGACGTGGGTTGCCTGCCAGACTTGGCGGACAGGTAGAGCCACATTTGAAATTTGGAGGTTCCAGCTATGTTCGAGCGTACAAGCGTCGGCTTGGATGTCCATGCCCGCTCCGTGGCCGGATGCGCCCTGGATGCGCAGACCGGCGAGATCACGCCGCACCGGATGACTCCGGATCATGCCGAGATTCTTGCTTGGATCGTTTCCCTTCCGGTCCCGGTGCGGGTGGTCTACGAGGCCGGCCCGACTGGTTTCGGGCTGGCCAGGTTCCTGCTGGCCGCCGGGATCGACACGCTGGTCGCGGCCCCGTCGAAGCTCGTGCGTCCGTCCGGGGACCGGGTGAAGACCGATGCGAAGGATGCGCTGCATCTGGCCCGGGTGCTGAAACTCGGCGAGATCACCGCGGTCCGGATCCCTTCCGCGGACCAGGAGGCAGCCCGCGATCTGGTCCGGGCCCGGGAGGACGCCCGCGGGGATCTGATGCGGTCCCGGCACCGGATCTCCAAGCTCCTCCTGCGCCAGGGGATTGTGTATTCCGGCGGGAAGGCCTGGACCGGCGCCCACGAACTCTGGCTGGCCCGGCAAAGGTTCGATGCCCCGGCCCGCCAGCTGGCCTACGCCTCCTCGCTGGAGGCGATGCATGAGATCCTGGACCGCCGCGACCGCCTCGACGAGGCCATCACGGCCATGGCTTATCAAAGCGAATACACGCCCGTGGTCCGGTCGCTGGAGTGCCTGCGCGGGATCTCTACCCTGACCGCGTTCGGTCTCGCCGTCGAGATCGGCGACTGGAACCGCTTCAGCGGCTCCACGATCGGCGCCTATCTGGGTCTAGTGCCGACCGAGCACTCCTCCGGAGCATCCCGGTCCCAGGGCTCGATCACGAAAACCGGCAACACCCACGCCCGCCGGCTCCTCGTCGAGGCCGCCTGGCACCACCGCAGACCGTATGAGAATCCGTCCCGGCTAATGCGGTCCCGGTGGGAGGAAGCCACCTCGGAAGCCAGAGCCCGGGGACATGCCGGTAACCGGCGCCTGCACAACCGCTGGATCAGCTACCTGGAACGCCGCAAACGCCCCGTAATCGCGAACGTGGCCATCGCCCGTGAACTCTCCGGCTGGTGCTGGTCCCTGGCCACCGGCAGCTGCGAGACACAGGTGCGCACGTAATTCACTTCCGCTGCCCGACCGGGCCACGGAAAACCGCCGGGAAGCAACTGGCGAGTGGTTCCTTGCAGCGCGTGGAGTAAACCCGCGATCGATCTATGGGCAGCCCGCAACGGCCCACGCCCGACATTCCTAGACCAGCGGCAACCTCCAGCCGAACACTTCGTCATGCGGTAACCAACCCGCGCATATCAGTCTGACCGCGCCGTCGCCAACGACACACTGACCACAAATCAAACGCCTCCCGGCCAACCAAAAGGAAGCGGTCCCGGACAACCCAGCCCCGGGACCGCTTCCCCACGCCCTTGACAGAAGCGAACTACATATCAGATCGAGTAGCGCTCGTCCTCGTGGTCGCCCGGGTGGTCGTTGACCAGGCCCGCGGCGAGCGTGTTGCCGTCGAGTGGGTCGATCACCAGGAACGCCCCCGTGCGGCGGTGGTGCAGGTAATTCTCCAGCGGAAGCGGTGCGGCGAGACGAAGCTGCGCGTGCCCGATGTCGTTGAGTTCCAGTGTGGTGGTCGGTTCCAGCTGGAAGCTGGCGAGGTCCAGCTTGCCCGTCACATTCCGGACCAGCGCCTGGACCGTGCGAGTGCCGTGCTTGACCAGCACCTTGGCGCCCTCGCGGAGCGGCTTCGGCGACAGCCAGCAGAGGGCGGCATAGAGGTCGGCACTGGCTTCGCGCACCGTCCCGGCCGCGGCGATGGTGTCACCGCGGGCGACGTCGAACTCGTCGGCCAGACGAATTGCCACCGACTGCGGCGCGACGGCTTCGGTAAGCTCCCGGCCCGCGAAGTCGATCCCGATGACCGTGGTGGTGCGGGGGTCCTGGCCGGGGGTCAGCACGCTGACCTTGTCGCCCACCTTGACCGAGCCCTCGGTGATCTGCCCGGCGTAGGCGCGGTAGTCGCGGAACGCCTCGGCGTCGAGCCCGCCGGCGATCGCGTCCGGGGCCAGCGCGCCCTGCGGCCGAACCACCAGCTGCACCGGGAAGCGGAAGCTCTCAAGGTGGCTTTCGAGTTCGTCGGCGGCCGGCAGCGTCTCGAGGACCTCGAGCAGCGCCGGACCCGTGTACCAGGGGGTGCGCTCGGAGCGGTCCACCACGTTGTCGCCGTCGAGCGCCGAAACGGGAATGACGAAAAGATCCGCAATGCCGCCTGCATTTGATTCTTCACGACCGAGGCCAAGCTCGCGGCCCACCTGCTGCACGTCCGCCTCGATCTCGCGGAACACGCTCTCGCTGAAGTCCACGAGGTCGATCTTGTTCACGGCCACGATCACGTGGGCCACGCGCAGCAGCTGCAGCACGGACAGGTGCCGGCGGGTCTGCTCCAGGACACCCTTGCGGGCGTCGATGAGCACGACGACGGCGTCCGCGGTGGACGCGCCGGTCACCGTGTTCTTGGTGTACTGCACGTGCCCGGGGCAGTCCGCGAGGATGAAGCTGCGGCGGTCCGTGGCGAAGTAGCGGTAGGCGACGTCGATGGTGATGCCCTGCTCGCGCTCGGCGCGCAGGCCGTCGGTCAGGAGGGCCAGGTCGATCGCTTTCGTGCCGGTGGCCCCGGCGCCGCCGAAGCCGCGGTCCGCGGACGTGCGGGCAACGGCGTCGAGCTGGTCGGCCAGAATCGCCTTCGAGTCGTGGAGGAGGCGGCCCACCAGGGTGGACTTGCCGTCGTCGACGGAACCGGCGGTGGCGAAACGGAACAGCGAGGCGTGCGCGAGGGGCGCCTCGTCAAGAAGGGCAGCCGCGCGGGCGGTGTCGATTTCGGTGCTCATTAGAAATAGCCGTCCTTCTTGCGGTCTTCCATGGCGGCCTCGGAGATGCGGTCATCCGCACGGGTGGCGCCACGTTCGGTAATGGTCGAGGCGGCAACCTCAATGACGACGTCGCGCACGGTGGCGGCGTCCGATTCCACGGCGCCGGTGCAGGACATGTCGCCGACAGTCCGGTAGCGGACGGTCTTGGTGATGACTTCCTCGTGTTCGCGCGGCTGGGAGACTTCGCCCACGGCGCGCCACATGCCGTCGCGGGCAAAGACTTCGCGGTCGTGGGCGTAGTACAGGCCCGGCAGCTCGATGTTCTCGCGCTCGATGTAGCGCCACACATCAAGTTCGGTCCAGTTGCTGATCGGGAACGCGCGGACGTGCTGGCCCACGGTGTGCCGGCCGTTGTAGAGGTTCCACAGCTCGGGACGCTGGTTGCGGGGATCCCACTGGCCGAACTCGTCGCGCAGGCTCAGGATCCGTTCCTTGGCCCGGGCCTTGTCCTCGTCCCGGCGGCCGCCGCCGAAGACGGCGTCGAACTTGTTGCGCTGGATCGCATCCAGCAGCGGCACGGTCTGCAACGGGTTCCGGGTGCCGTCGGCGCGCTCGGCCAGCTCGCCGGAGTCAATGAACTCCTGGACGGAGCCGACGACGAGCTTCAGTCCCAGCCGTTCCACGGTGCGGTCACGGAAGTCGATGACCTCGGGAAAGTTGTGGCCGGTGTCCACGTGCAGCACCGGGAAGGGCACCTTGCCGGGCCAGAAGGCCTTCGTGGCCAGGTGCAGCATCACCACGGAATCCTTACCGCCGGAGAACAGCAGCGCAGGCTTCTCGAACTCGGCGACGACCTCGCGGATGATATGGATGGCCTCGGACTCGAGGGTGTCCAAAGACGACAGGCGTGCCGGAGAGCTCAGGCGAGGCTCCGCCGTCGGCCCCGATGCCGCCCAGGGAGTGGCATCGGGCCTGTCGGAGCGGGACGCGATGCTGCTTGCAGCATCGCCGTCCCGCGAAGGGGCGGGGGCGGCATCGGGGCCGACGGCCACGAAAGTCTCAACATTGCTCATACGTGTAGTCCGCATTCTGTCTTGTCGGTTCCTGCCCAGCGTCCGGCGCGGGGGTCGTCGCCGGGCGCTACCTTGCGGGTGCAGGGCTGGCAGCCAATGGACGGGTAGCCCTGTGAAAGCAGCGGGTTGACGGGAAGAAGGTTGTCGTCGGAGTACTGCACCAGCTGGTCGAACGTCCAGGCCGCGACCGGGTTGACCTTGACCAGGCCGTTGGCCTCGTCCCAAGTGATCAGCGGCGTGTTGGTGCGGGTGGGGGCCTCGTCGCGGCGGACTCCGGTGAACCAGAGCTCGTAGCCGGCCAGGGTGCGGCGCAGCGGCGCCACTTTGCGCAGGGCGCAGCACTGCGCGGGGTCGCGGGCGAAGAGGTCCTTGCCCAGGAGCCGGTCCTGCTGCTCCACGGTGTTCTCCGGCAGCACGTCCACGACGTTGACCCGCAGGTTGGCGGCCACCTCGTCGCGCGTCGCGTGCGTTTCCGGGAAGTGGTAGCCGGTCTCCAGGAACAGGACGTCGACGCCGGGGAGCTGGTCAGCGACAAGCGCAGGCAGGACCGCATCGGCCATGGAGCAGGCGACCGCGACCGCGGGCAGCTCGAAATTGCGGGCCACCCAGGCGATGACATCGCGGGCAGGGGCGTCCCAGCCGAGCTCGGCAGCGCCGGCCTCGGCGAGGGCCTTGAGCTCGTCGTGGGTGCGGAGGACGGGGTCCACTCCCAAGGCGTGCTTGGTCACTGAAGATCACCCTCCTCCGCGGCGAACGCCCACTCGGCGAAGCTTTGGCCCTCGGAGCGGTCTGCGACGAACTTCCGGACCACGCGTTCCACGTAGTCTGGCAGCTCCCCGGCCGTGACCTTGAGGCCGCGGACGGTGCGGCCGAGGCCTGCCTCCTCGCGGCTGTCGGACGCCAGCCCCCCGCCGAGGTGGACCTGGAAGCCCGGGGTGGGGTCGCCGTCGGGCGTCGGCAGCATCATGCCCTTGAGGCCGATGTCCGCCGTCTGGATCCGGGCGCAGGAGTTGGGGCAGCCGTTGATGTGCAGGGACAACGCCTGGGGCAGCTGCTTGCTCTCGGCGAGGTCGGCCAGGCGGCGCTCTAGCTCGGCAACCGCCGTCGCCGCAGTAACCTTCGTTTCCACGATGGCGAGCTTGCAGAACTCGATGCCGGTGCAGGCAATGGTGCCGCGCCGGAACACCGACGGCCGGGCGGACAGGCCCAGGGCGTCGAGCTCGGCCACGAGCGGATCGACCTCGTCCTTGGGCACGTCGAGGACCACGAGCTTCTGGTGCGGGGTGGTGCGCAGGCGCCGCGAGCCGCGGGCCTCCAGGGTGTCAGCGAGCCTGACCAGCTGGCTGCCGGAGAGGCGGCCGGCCAGCGGGGTGGCGCCGATGAAGAACTTGCCGTCCTTTTGTTCGTGCACGCCGATGTGGTCGCCGGGCGTGGACGGCTTGGGCGCCGCGGGGCCGTCGGAGAGCTTGTAGCCGAGGTATTCGTCCTCGAGAACCTGGCGGAACTTCACCGGTCCCCAGTCGGCCAGCAGGAACTTCAGGCGGGCCTTAGTGCGCATGCGCCGGTAGCCGTAGTCGCGGAAGATGCTGGTCACGCCGAGCCACACGTCGGCGGCCTGGTCCGGCCGGACGAAGGCGCCGAGGCGCTTGCCCAGCATGGGGTTGGTGGAGAGCGCGCCGCCTACCCAGAGGTCGTAGCCGATGCCGAGTTCGGGGTGGACCAGGCCCACCAGGGCGACGTCGTTGATCTCATGCACCACGTCCTGGCTGGGGTGGCCGGTGATGGCGGTCTTGAATTTGCGCGGCAGGTTGGCCAGTTCAGGATCGCCGATGAACCGTTCGGCGAGTTCCTGGATTAGCGGCGTGGGGTCGATGATCTCGTCCTTGGCGATGCCCGCAACCGGGGAGCCGAGGATCACGCGGGGGACGTCGCCGCAGGCTTCCGTGGTGGACAGCCCCACGCCCTCGAGCCGGCGCCAGATCTCGGGCATGTCTTCCACCCGGATCCAGTGCAGCTGGATGTTCTGGCGGTCCGTGAGGTCGGCCGAGTCGCGGGCGAAGTCCACGGAGATCTGGCCGATGACGCGCAGCTGCTCGGTGGTGAGCGCACCGCCGTCGATCCGCACGCGGAGCATGAAGTATTTGTCTTCGAGTTCGTGCGGCTCAAGCGTGGCGGTCTTGCCGCCGTCGATCCCGGGTTTGCGCTGCGTGTACAGGCCCCACCAGCGGAAGCGGCCGTGCAGGTCGGTGCCGTCGATCGAGTCGAAGCCGTGCTTGGAGTAGACGGACTCAATACGCTCGCGGACGTTGAGGCCGTTGTCTTCCTGTTTCCAGGTTTCGTTGGCGTTCAGCGGCGTGGTGCCGTCCACTTTCCACTGCCCGTGCGGCTTTGCGGCCGGACGGGAGGGGCGCTTGGTGCGGCCGGCGGCAGCCTCGTCCGTGGACGCTCCGGCTAGAGCTGTATCAGTCATGCATCGACTGTAGGGGTGGCCGTAATGCCGTCACAAAGGGTCAGAAACGGGGAGTCACCTAGGGAAACATTTCGTCACGAACCGCCGAAAGCCCTTGAAGTAGCCATGCGGCTGTGCATCTGTGGGGACGGTCAGGGCCGGGATTGCGGGGCTGCGGCCAGGGCGGCGTCGTAGCGTTCCAGGGCAATTTCGGCCAAGACCGGCGAGGGCAGCAGCGGGGCCGTCACAAGGTCCGCGCCGGCCTTGGCCAACTGGTCATGGAAGAAACCGGGCGCCAGCAGATAGGAGGCGATGACCACGCGTCCGCCCAGGTCCACCGCTCCGGCCGACTCCCCCGCGCCGGCACCGCCGGCGGCCTCCTCGCGGAGCATGGCGACGGCGTCGGGAACCGAGGGCTTGGCGGAGGCGCCGTAGCCGGCCACGATCCGGTTCGAACGCAGGGCGCGGAGCTGGTCCGTGAGTTCCTCGACATTCTGCGCGGCGCTGGGGTCGGAGGAACCGGCGGCGGCGAGGACCACGGCGTCGTTGTCCGTCACACCGGCCTCGCGCAGCCGCTGGTCCAGCAGCGCTGCGAGCCGCGGATCCGGGCCCAGCGGCGCCGCGGCAAGAGTGTCCGGCCGGCTCTTCACGGCCCGGGCGATGTCCACTTTGACGTGGTATCCGACGCTCAGCAGCAGCGGAACCACGACGGCGGTCTCCCCCTCCGGAAGGCCTGCCACGACGACCGGAAGGTCAGGGTCCTGGACGTCGACGTAGGCCTCGCGGACATCCAGCCCGGGACGGAGCCCGGCGATGCCGTCCCGGAGCGCGTTGACCTCCGCGGCTCCATGCGGGCTTGAGGTGCCGTGGGCGCAGGCGATCAGGATGGGGCTATTCATAGCCGTTAGCGTAACCTTGGAGCCGCCCTATCCGCCCCCTTGTTATCGACCGGGACGCTTCATGACCTTCTCCTTTAGCCTTGTCCTGGTCTGGCTTGACCTCGCCGGCGTCTTCTTCTTTGCCGTCTCCGGCTCGCTGCTCGCGGCGCGGAAGCAGTTCGACATCATCGGCTCGCTGCTCCTTGCCTCGGTGGTGAGCCTGGGCGGCGGCGTCATCCGCGACATCATCATCAACACAGGCCCGCCCGCCGCGTTCACCAACCCGGCGTATCTGGCGCCGCCCCTGCTCGCCACGGTGCTGGTGTATTTCCTGTTCTCCAGCGTCCAGCGCTTCACTTCGCTGCTGGTCCTGTTTGACGCCGGCGGGCTGGCCCTGTTCTGCATCACCGGCACGCTGAAGGCCCTGGCCGCCGGGATGAATCCCGTGGCTGCCGTCCTGCTCGGTGTCACGACGGCGGTGGGCGGCGGCCTGTTGCGGGACATCACCGCCAACGAGGTGCCGCAGCTCTTCGACCCCAGGGATCTGTACGCACTGCCGGCGTTCGCAGGGGCGGTTTCGACCGTGATTCTGTCCCTCACGGGGACCTTTACCGCGGTCAGTGCCTGCGCCGTCGCCGCGGTAGTCTTCGCCTTCCGGGTCACGGCCTGGCGGCGCCACTGGTACGTTCCGCTGGCGGTGCGCGGCTGGCACCGGCTGGGCCTGGACACAGCGGAAAACGACCGCTAGGGATTAGCTAGGATAAGAGCATGACTGACATGTTCCTCGAGAAATTCCGCGCGCTTGTTCCGAAGTATCTCGAAGACGAATGGCAGGAAGAAGATGGCCTCCCGGCCGACGAGCTCGACGCCGCCCTGGGCGAACATCAGTTCCAGGTCCCGCTGGTCCTGCGCGAGTTCTACCTCGCCGTCGGCGGCTGCGAGGACATCATGGAGGCTTACCACTACTTCTGGGATCCCGAAGAGCTCGAAGTCGATGACGAGGGATTCCTCATGTTCCTCGAGGACGAGGAAGAGCAGTTCACCTGGGGCTTCCGCGTCGGGGACCTCAGCATCCCGGATCCCATCGTGTACCGCCGCAACAACGCCCGCGGCCAATGGAAGAGCGAGGAAGGGACCTTCTCCGAATTCGTCTTCGACATGTTCGAGTGGGCCTTCAACGACGAGGACGAAGACTAGGCCCCGGCCAGGTCTTAGGCTCGGCGGTCCGGGCGCCGCCGGCGGGGCTCGGCGGTCCGGGGGCACTTTGACACGGACACGCCGACGCCCGGCCCGGGAATCCCCGACTGAGGCGCCAAAGTAGCCCCGGACGGCCGCCGCCCGCCGCCGATTCTCCCCATGTTTGGCGTCTTTCACCGGAGTGTCCGGCCGAACCGCCGGTATCCGGGGGCTTCGGAAGTTCATACCTGGGGAAATTCAGCGGATGGCCCGGCCGCGCAGCACCTGCCACACCTCATCGAGGACCTTCTGCGGGTTGTAGACGACGTCGTGATACCCGTACCGGAGCACGGCGTAGCCCGTCAGGGTGCTGGCGTTGTTCCGCCGCCGGTCCTTCTTGACCTGCGCGCGCTCAAGATGGGTGCTCCCGTCGATCTCCACGATCAGGAATCCTTCAAGCAGGAAATCCACGAAGCCGATCCCCGGCAGGTTCACCTGCGTCTGGGTGTAGATTCCCTGGCCCCTGAAGAGCAGCCTGGCAACGACCTCGATCGCCGAGTCAGCCGTGCCGTCGACCAGCTCCAGGACTGCGCGGGCGGGCCCGTTCCGGTTTCCCGGCAGCCTTCTGCCCAGATAGTCCAGAGTGGTGCGGCCCTGCAGCAGGGCACTTTCCACCATGACGGCGGCATCCACCGGGGGCAGGCATCGCAGCGCATGCAGCAAAGTGTCCGTCAGACTGGCCACGAGATGCGGGAAATCCGGCGGCACCAGGCTGCCGCGGTGGATGACCACTCCGGGCGCTGAGCCGTGTGCGCACAGCAGGTGCAGCCGTTCGGGCTCATGCAGGCGCCATATGCCGTGGAACGGCGCGGCCGAGGCGCAGGTGAGCGTGCCGTTCGCGAGCACGGCAGCCACGAAGTCCGCCCGCGCCCCGGGCAGCGCCACCACGCCATGGCGGAGGCGACGAATTTCCCCGGCAGCCACGGCAGTGCGGATCCCGTTCGGCGTAAAACCGGCCTGCAGCAACGTGGCCGTGCGGGCAACCGAGCCGGCGTATCCCAGGTAACCCGCGAGGTCCATGGGGCAAGCACACACGTGGCATGACACCAAGGGCAGCCACAACGCCGGCTATGTGGACAAGTCCGCACCATTTGAGCCGCTGGTTTTCTCCGGTTTTGAGGACGCCCGACGGCGTGTCCCGCCACCGGCCAGCGTGTCCCGCCCGCCGTCCGGCCAAAGGTGGGGAAACTCAGCGCGACAACGTCCGGCAAAGGCCCAAAATCCTATGACAACTAATTTACAGAAAAGTCTGGACGCTATGACACAACTGTCATAGACTCAGTTCTGGGTTCACCAAATGCCTCCGGTGGATCTGATGCGAACGGAGAAATGGCCCCGGTTCGGCACAACGGAAGACTCGAACGTTGTGAGGAACCGGGGCCATTCCGTTTAAGCGGGCAGACCCGGCTAGCGGCAGGCTAGCTGCTGCGGTCCACTACCGCGTGGGCGAAGCTGGTCAGCGAGTCCTTCACGACGCCTTCGGGCAGCGGGGCGAGGGCGGCGATGGCCTCATCGGCCCAGGCGCGTGCCACCACCCAGGACTGAGCGGTGACGGGGTGCTCCCGGAGTCCGGCCACGGCGGCGGCCAGGGCCTCGTCCGAGCTGAGGTCGCCGTCGATCAGCGTCAACAGTTCGACGGCGGTCTGGTCCCCGTCGCGGGCGGCGTTGCGCAGCAGCAGCACAGGCAGGGTGGGGATGCCTTCGCGAAGGTCGGTCCCCGGGGATTTGCCGGACTTGACCTTGATCCCGGTGACGTCGATGACGTCGTCGGCGAGCTGGAAGGCCACGCCCACCTTCTCGCCATACTCGACCAGGAGGGGCTCGTAGGCCTCGTCGGCGCCGGAGAAGATGGCGCCAAGCTGGCCGGAGGCGGCCACGAGCGAGCCGGTCTTGTCCGCGATGACGGACAGGTAGTGCGCCAGGGGGTCCTCGTCCGGCCGCGGTCCCACGGTCTCGTGCAACTGCCCCAGGCAGAGCCGTTCAAAGGTCCGTGCCTGGATGCCAAGCGCACGGGACCCGAGCTCCGAGACCAGGATGGAGGCGCGCGCAAAGATGAGGTCCCCGGTCAGGACGGCGACAGAGTTTCCCCAGACCTCGTGGGCCGTGGGCGCCCCCCGGCGGAACGGCGCGGAGTCCATGACGTCGTCGTGGTACAGGGTGGCGAGGTGCGTCAGTTCCACGACGACGGCGGCCTGCACCACTGCGGGCAGGGAGGCGTCGCCAAGGTGGGCGCACAGCAGGGTCAGCAGCGGGCGGATGCGCTTGCCGCCGGCTTCCACGAGGTGACGCGACGTTGCATCAGCCAGGGGATCGGAATTGGCAATGGCTTCGCGCAGCTTCTTCTCGACGCGCGCCAGGTTGGTGGTGAGCGCGGGACCCAGCTCCGGGTCGCCCGCAATCGCCGCGAAGCCTGCCGGCAGTTGGAGGCCGGTGGCGATCGCCGTGGTGTTGAGGTCGGGTTCAGAGCTCGGCAGGCCGTGTCCGGCGTGCGTCCAGCTTTGGTCTGCAGAGTTGGTCACGGGTTAACCCTAACTTTTGTTGCGGAAACCGCGGAGTTGGTGCCGGAGGGCGGAACGCTGTCCGTGGTGGGCGCGGCCTTGGTGGACGTGGCCTGATTGGACGTGGCCTGATTGGATGTGGCCTGATTCGATGTGGCACGGACCAGGGATTCCAGGACGCGGATGACCCGGTCCTCGAAACCCTTGGCGGCAGGATCGGTGAGGTTGGCCAGCAACCGCACCACGAAACGCATGAGCACAGGGACAGGCATGCCCGTCCGGAGGGCCAGTTTCATGACGGCCGGCTTGCCGATCAGGGCCGCGAACGCCCGGCCCAGCGTGAAGTGTGAGCCCCACTGCTGCCGCACGTAGTCGGCGTACCGGGCAAGGTGCGCGTCGGCGTCGGCCTCACTCCAGCCTGCCGACGCGGACCGGGCAGCGCCGTCGATAATGAATTCGGCCGCAAAGCGGGCGGACTCCATGGCGTAGGAGATGCCCTCGCCGTTGAACGGGGACACCATGCCGCCGGCGTCGCCGAGCAGCAGCAGGCCCGGAGAGTAGTGCGGGGTGCGGTTGAAGCCCATGGGCAGCGCGGCGCCGCGGATCTCACCCACCTGGTTTTCCGGGGTGAAGCCCCAGTCGTCGGGCATGCCGGCGGTCCATTCGCGCAGCACCTGCTTGTAGTCCAACTTGCCGAAGTCCTTCGAGGAGTTCAGGATGCCCAGGCCCACGTTGGAGGTGCCGTCGCCGACGCCAAAGACCCAGCCGTAGCCCGGCAGGAGTTTGCCGTCGCGGCCGGGAAGCTCCAGCCAGCCTTCCATCCAGTCGTCCTCGTGCCGCGGCGAAGTGAAGTAGGTCCGCACGGCCACGCCGAGCGGCCGGTCGTCGCGCTTGCCGATGCCCAGCGAGACGGCGGTACGGGTCGAGTTGCCGTCCGCCGCGAGGACGACGTCGGCGGTGAAGTCGCGCGTTTCGCCGGTCTTGCGCCCGGAGTTGTCCAGCAGCGCGGCGCGGACGCCCGTCACCCGGCCGTTCTCGGAGCGCAGCGCCTCGGTGACGCTGTGGCGTTCCAGCACGACGGCGCCCGCGGACTGGGCATGGCGGGCCAGCTCCTCGTCGAAGCCGAGCCGGGTCCGGATCAGCCCGTACTGCGGGAAGTCGGCAACCTCCGGCCAGGGCAGTTCGATCGTGCGGCCGCCGGCGATCAGCCGAAGGCCCTTGTTCCGCCGCCAGCCCTCGGTTTCAGGATGCGCGAGCCCCAGCTTCTGGATCTCGCGGACCGCGCGCGGAGTCAGGCCGTCGCCGCAGACCTTCTCGCGCGGAAAGCTGGTTTTCTCCAGCACCGTTACGTCAATGCCGGCTTTGGCAAGGTAGTAGGCGGCGGTGGATCCGGCCGGGCCCGCTCCGACGATCAGTACATTCACGACGCGTAGCGGCTAACGCCCGGGCCGGGTGATGTTGCGGCGCAGCTTGGCCACGGGTCCGGTGTGGGCGGCAAGCGCGTCAGCACCAGCGGCGGGACCAGTTGAGGGGCCGGCCACCGGTTTCTGCGCCCGGTGCACGGCGACGATGCCGCCGCTGAGGTTGCGGTAGGTGACGGATTCCCAGCCAGCCTCCTGCAACCAGGCCGCGAGGTGGTCCTGGTCCGGCCAGGCGCGGATGGACTCGGCGAGGTAGACGTAGGCGTCGGGGTTGGAAGAGACCTTGACGGCGATGGCCGGCAGGGCCCGCATGAGGTACTCGGTGTACATGGTGCGCCACAGCGGCACCACGGGCTGGGAGAATTCCGCGATGACCAGCCGGCCGCCGGGCTTGGTGACCCGCAGCATCTCCGCCAGGGCCTTCTTCGGCTCGTTGACGTTGCGCAGGCCAAAGGAGATCGTGCTGGCATCAAAGGTGTTGTCCGCGAACGGCAGACGGGTGGCATCCCCGGCAATGAAGTCGATGTCCGGGCGGCGGCGCTTGCCGACCTTGAGCATGCCAAGGGAGAAATCACAGGCGATGACGTTGATGCCGGCGTCGGCATACGGCTCGCTGGAGGTGCCGGTGCCTGCGGCGAGGTCCAGGACGCGCTGGCCGGCCGATACACCCACGGCCTCCACCACCACCTTGCGCCAACGCCGCGTCTGCCCCAACGACAGGACATCGTTAACGACGTCGTATTTGGGTGCGACGTCGTCAAACATCGTGGCTACTTCGTCCGGACGCTTATCCAAGGATGCTCGGTTCACCCTGCCATTGTCTCAAATGATCGGCTCCCCCACGAACGGGCCACCAATCAACGCGGCTTTCACCTGCGGGAACGGCCGCAGCCGCCGCGTGCACCCCCCTGCCGGACCCTGTATATCCACGGCACGGGCGATCACGGGCTAGTGTTATGCCATCATGACGAGCACGTTCCGCACCTTGACAGTCCCCCTCGATGCCGAAACTTTCCCCGGGGGGCTGCCGTCGTTTCTGGTCCGGGACGATGTCCTCTGCTGGACCCGCCGCGAGGCCGGGCTCGTGGGCTTCGGCGAGATCGCCCGGTTCACCGCCACCGGCCCCGAGCGGTTCCTGGAGGCGGACATCTGGTGGCGCCACCTGGTCCTGGAGGCGGAGATTGAGGATGCGGTGGACTGCCCCGGCACCGGGCCGGTCGCGTTTGGCTCCTTCGCCTTCTCCAAAGTTTCCGCCCACGACTCACGCCTGCTGGTCCCCGAAGTCGTCGTGGGGCTCCGTGACGGCCAGGCCTGGCTGACCCAGCTCACGCTCGACGGCGCTGAACTCACCGAAGCGGGCGCCCGCGCCGCCCTGGACCGCTGGCTTCGCAGCGCCAGCGCCAATACCGGTGCCAATTCCGAGGGTGCCGGTGCACATACCGACAGCGCCGTGGCGGACGACCCGATGCCGGGGGCCACGCAGGCGGGTCGCGCCGTCGTCCGTCCTTTGCCTTTGGCTGCAGGGGCAACTCTGCACACCGGCTCGCTCAGCGAGGAAGACTGGATGGCCGCCGTTGCCGCCGGCGTCCAGGAGATCCGGACCGGCGCCCTGGAAAAGCTGGTGCTTGCCCGCGACGTCGTGGCCACTGTCCCCACCGGCGTCAATGCCGCCGAGGTGCTGCGCGAGCTCTCCGCCCGGTACCGCGAATGCTGGACGTACGGGGTGGATGGACTGGTGGGCGCCACGCCGGAAATGCTGATCCAGGTGGAGGGCCGCACCGCACAGGCCCGCGTCCTGGCCGGCACCCTGGACCGCCGCGACGCCGACGGAATGGACGGCTCCCCACTGGAATTCGCCGAACGCGTCCTCGCCGGCTCCGAGAAGCAGCGGCACGAACACGACATCGCGATCCAGTCCCTGACCACGCAGCTGGCCCCGTTTTCCGAGGCCATGAACGCGCACAGCGAGCCGTTCATCCTGGAACTGCCCAATGTGTGGCATCTGGCCTCGGATGTGAAGGCCGAACTGGCCGAGGTGGAAGGCCACGTCCCCACCTGCCTTGCCCTGATCAACGCGCTGCATCCGACCGCCGCCGTCTGCGGCACTCCCACCACCGTGGCCGGGGCACTGATCCGCAAGCTCGAGCACCTGGACCGCGGCCCGTACGCCGGGCCGGTCGGCTGGCTGGACGCCGCCGGCAACGGCGAGTGGGGCATCGCGCTGCGGGGCGCTGTCATCGAGTCCCCGCAGACGGTCCGGCTGTACGCGGGCTGCGGCGTGGTGGATGGCTCGGTCCCCGAGACCGAGCTAGCCGAGACGTGGGCGAAGTTCCGTCCCATGCTGGAGTCGCTCGGCATCAGCAGCTAGCCTGCGGCGCGCCAGCTGGGTTCGCGAAACGGCAGTGCCGGCGGTCCGGCGAAACGGCAGTCCAGCGGGGCCCGCGAATCGGCCGGAATCCGGGATTACAGACAGATCGGGCATTGGGGATATTGCATTTGGGTCTGGTTTAGTTATCCAATAGTGAAACTTAGTTTTCTGTGACGTACATCTCTTGTTCGGCGATACACTATAAATCGGCCTCGTTACGCATCCCTCCGGCAACAAAAGGTAAGAAAATGCAGATCTCCCGTTCGCTCCTGAGCAACCCCGCGCTGAAGGCCGCCACGGTCCTCGCCGTGAGCGCATTGGCCCTATCGGCGTGCACGAACGCCTCCGAGACCGGCACCGGCGCGGCCCCCGCTTCCGGCAGTGCCAGCGCCAGCTTTGACCCCAGCACGGTTCAGAAGGACGATGCCCTGGCGGCCATGGTGCCCGAGGCGATCAAGTCCAAAGGCACGCTGACCGTGGGCTCGGACACGTCCTACGCACCCGCAGAATTCCTCGGCACCGACGGCCAGACCCCCGTGGGCTACGACGTCGACATCGCCAAGGCGATCGGTGCCGCGCTGGGCCTGAAGGTCCAGGTCCAGACGTCCGAATTCACCGGCATCCTTCCGGCCCTGGGGCCGAAGTACGACCTCGGGATCTCTTCCTTTACGATCAACCCGGAGCGGCTCGCCGCAGTGAACATGGTGAGCTACTACCAGGCAGGTACCGGCTGGGCCGTGCAGAAGGGCAACCCGAAAAAGGTCTCCCTGGATGACCTCTGCGGCAAGTCCGTCGGCGTGCAGACCGGCACCATCCAGGAGGATCCGGACGTCGCGGACCGCAACAAGAAGTGCACCGCCGAAGGCAAACAGCCCATCAACGTCGTGACGCTCAAGACCCAGACGGACATCACCACCCGCCTGGTCAACGGCAGCATCGATGCGATGGCGGCCGACTCCCCCATCGTCGGCTACGCGCTGACGCAGACCGGCGGCCAGCTCGAAAAGCTCGGCGATGTCTACGACGCCGCACCCCAGGGCATCGCCGTCGCCAAGACCGATACGGCCCTGGCGGACGTCATCCAGAAAACCGTCACCAAGCTGATGGAAGACGGCTCTTACAAGAAGATCCTGGACGGCTGGGGCGCCTCTGACGGTGCCATCACCAAGTCCGAGGTCAACCCGGCGGTCGCGTCTTGAGCCTTCCCACAACAGGTCGCGCAACTGGTGGACAGATGGACAGCCATCAGGACAAAAACGCCGCGCCTGTACTGAACAAAGCAGTTCCGGTGCGGCACCCCGGCCGCTGGATCAGCGCCGTGGTAATTCTCGGCGCATTGGCTCTCTTCCTGCAGAGCCTGGTCACGAACCCCAACTTCCGCTGGGACGTCGTCGGCGCCTACATCCTGGACACCAAGGTGGTCCAAGGCGTCGCCTGGACCCTGATCCTGACGGTTGCCTCCATGGTCCTGGCGATCATCCTCGCCATCCTCCTGGCCTTCATGCGCCAGTCCGAGAACCCTGTGTTCCGCTGGTCCAGCTGGGTTTGGGTCTGGTTCTTCCGCGGGACCCCCGTCTACACCCAGCTGATTTTCTGGGGCCTGATCGCTGTCCTTTACCCCAAAATCAGTGCCGGCGTCCCGTTCGGTCCGGAGATGTTTAGCGTTGACACCAACACGGTGGTCACCGCCACGGTGGCTGCGATCCTGGGACTTGGCCTCAATGAGTCCGCCTACCTGGCGGAAATCTTCCGGGCCGGGCTCAAATCCGTGGACAGCGGCCAGATGGAAGCCGCTGAAGCCCTGGGCATGGGCAAGACCAAGATCATGTGGCGGATCATCCTCCCGCAGGCGATGCGCGTGATCGTGCCGCCCACCGGGAACGAAACCATCGGCATGCTGAAGACCACATCGCTGGTTCTGGCCGTGCCGTTCACCCTGGACCTGACCTTCGCCACCAACGCCCTGGCCAACCGTACGTACCTTCCGGTGCCCCTGCTGATCGTGGCGGCCATCTGGTACCTCGTCATCACGAGCCTGCTCATGGTGGGCCAGCACTTCATCGAGGCGTACTACGGCAAGGGCGTGGACAACCGGGCTCCCGCCACGGTGAACCCCGCGGCCGCCAAGGCTGCCGCAGCGGTGGCGCCGAGCGCCGAGGCCGAGCCCACCCTGAAGATGGACTTCCCCGAGGAGGAGGCGAAATGACGATCACCACTGAAAAGCCGCTGGTGCAGATCGAGGGCCTTCACAAGTACTACGGCCAGCACCACGTGCTGCGCGGGATCGACCTGACCGTCAACCAGGGCGAAGTGTCGGTGGTGATCGGCCCGTCCGGTTCGGGCAAGTCCACCATGCTCCGCTGCGTGAACCTGCTGGAGACCATCAGCGCGGGACGCATTTCCGTGGGCGGTGACTTGATCGGCTACCGCGAGGTCAAGGGCAGGCTCCATGACCTGAAGGCCAAAGAAATCGCCGCCCAGCGGCGCGAGATCGGCATGGTGTTCCAGCGATTCAATCTGTTCCCGCACAAGACGGCGCTGCAGAACATCATGGAAGCTCCGGTCCAGGTCAAGGGCCAGTCGAAGGCAGTGGCGCGGAAGCGGGCCCTCGAGCTGCTGGACCGCGTGGGGCTCGGCGACCGTGCAGGCCACTACCCGTCCCAGCTCTCCGGCGGCCAGCAGCAGCGCGTTGCGATTGCCCGGGCCCTGGCCATGGATCCCGAACTCATGCTGTTCGATGAGCCCACGTCCGCGCTCGACCCGGAGCTCGTTGGCGATGTCCTGAACGTGATGAAGGACCTCGCCAAGTCCGGCATGACCATGATCGTGGTGACCCACGAGATCGGCTTCGCCCGGGAGGTCGGTGACCGCCTGACGTTCATGGACGGCGGCGTCGTTGTGGAGTCGGGCGACCCGCGTGAGGTCCTCGCCAACCCGCAGCACCCCCGCACCAAGGAGTTCCTGAGCCGGGTGCTGTAACCCGACGCTCACGTGGCCTGACGACGCGCAAATGCCCTGTCGCTACCGGAATTCCGGTAGCGACAGGGCATTTGCGCGTCGCGGGAAGGGTTGCGTGTCATGGCCACGCTGCGGAACGGGCTCGACGGCGGGGTACGCCGAACGCGGCCAGCTTCTGTTCCAGCCGGCCCGGCTCCATGAGGTCCGCCCAGACCCACCGCAGTACCCGGAGCCCCGTGGCCCGGATCCGGTTTTCGCGCTCTTTCTCGTCCACGACGGCCTGCGATGCGGTCCTGCCCCGAAGGTATTCGGGTTTCAGATATTTCTCGACGCCGTCGAACTCGCCCACCAGCCGTGCAGTGCCCCAGTAGTAGTCGGTGTAGCCCGCGAGACCGGCGCCGTCCCAGACTTCGTGCTGAAGTTCCGGCGGCTGGAATCCGGCTACGCACATGAGCGCGCGGCCGTAGGACTCCCCGGGCGACCCGGACAGCGGATCCGCGAACTCCACGGCAGCGAGGATCCTCCGCGCGGCCGCGGCGGTGTACTTGCCGTCGACCCCGGCCAGCAGCATTTCCTTGGAGAGCGCGGGCAACCCGTGCGCCGCGTCCGGCCTGAGCACGTGGTCCAGGGGAACGATAGCTTGGGCAAACGGCGTGAAAGCGGCCAGATCCAGTACCGTACGGACCCTCCCCGTGACCAGGAGGCCTTCGCGCCGAAACACCCTGAGCCTTTCCGGGTCTGCGTAGTGCCGCCGCACTCCTGCTCGCGAGCGTCCCCCATCATTCTGCAGGGTCAGCGCATGGACCGGTTCTCCCCGCCCAATTGTTGGTACGCCCCACACGGACGCGGCGGAGTGCCTGGCGAAGACTGTCGGGGCCGTGAACGTCTCCGCCGCAGCGTCAACCCGGAGCCGGTACTGTTCCCAAGGCTGCAGCGCCCGCCATGCCTCCCCGTCGACGTAGACGCCATGGCGGACGCGAACGAGCGCGCCTGACCGGCAGCGTTTGGCGAGCTCTTTCGGCGTGAGCCCCTGCTGGACGTGCTCGCGGGCCAGGATCAGTCTCGGTAATTCGTTCATGGAACGAAGATCGCAGCAAGGGTGCAGCGGCGCCATGACCGGCTGCCCGGGTGTGGACAACCCGACGCACATTCCGTCCGGCGATGCGCAAATTACCTGACGTGGCGGGTATCCGGGTATCGGTGGGTATTTTGCGCAGCGCCGGGCACGGAGCGCGTCGTCGTGCCCGACGTCGCGGAAACCTGCGGTTACGTCTGCGGAAGGCCTTCCACGGCCGTGGCCACCGCGGCCCGGATGGCGCGGTGCAGTTCCCCGAGCCGGCGCCGGTCCGTGCGCACTTCGATGATGCTGCGGCCCTCCAGCGGGCCGGACAGTGCCTCGGCGAGTTCCGCCGTCGTCCCGACGCTGCGGTGCGCGACGCCGTAGGCCGCGGCCAGCGCGGCGAGGTCCACCCGCTGCGGTGTGGCAAAGAGGCGTTCGACGGCGTTGCCGTAGCGCCCCGCCGCGGCAACTGCGCCGTGCTCCAGGAGCCCGAAGATGGCACCGCCGGCGTCGTTGAGCACCACGATGCGCAGCTGTGGTTCGGCCTCCCCGTCGCCGAGCAGGAGTCCCCCGGCGTCGTGCAGGAACGTCACGTCCCCCATGAATACGGTGGTTTCCTGGCCGCCGCCAAGCGCGATCCCGGTGGCGGTGGAGGTGGTGCCGTCGATCCCGGCCAGGCCCCGGTTGGCGAACATGGTGGCCTGGGGTTCCGCCGGCGGCGCCCCGGCGAGGTCGACGTCGCGGATGCCGTTCGACGAGCCCAGCACCAGCTGCCCGCGGGCGTGCTTCCAGACTTCTGCGCCCACCGACGGGCCGGTCGCTGCGGGGGACGCGGCCAGGATCAGGTCCACGGCGTGCTGCGCGGCGGCTCCTGCCAGCAGCCAGGCATCGAGCCACGCGGCAGCCCCGCGGCCGGCGAATTCCGCCAGGTCCGCCAGGGTTTCCAGCGGCAGTTCGGTGCGACGGCCGGGTTCGTACCAGGCCACCGGAACGGGCTGGTACAGGGCCGAGGGGACATCGGCCCGTTCCAGCAGCGCGCTCACCGGCCGGGAGAGCGTCGGCCGGCCAAAGAGGACCACACGTTCGATCGGCTGTGCCGAGTCCGCGCCGAAGTGGTCGATCAGCAGCCGGTAGGGCCCCACGGCGTTGGGGCCGAAGCGGGCGTTGGAGGAGGGCTCGGCCAGCAGCGGCAGGCCGTGCGCGCGGGCGAATGCCTCGGCGACCGGACCGGCGTCGTGTCCGGCCAGCACCACGGTGCGCCGCTCCGGGAGTGCCGTTGACGCGGCCGGAAAGTCCAGTGCCAGCGGGTTCCGGGCGGCCCGGTACATCATCCCACGGCCGGCCGCCGCGGGCAGCCCGTCGCCCACGGCCGGGACCAGCGGGTCGCGGAAGGCAAGGTTCAGCTGCACCGGCCCGGGAGGGGCGTCCTCGAAAGCCCCGGTGGCGGCGCTGAGGGCCGTGTCCACGGCGCGGCGCGGATCGCTGCCCGCGGGCACGTCCACGGCGAAGCGGACGTGATCGCCAAAAAGGTCCAGCTGCACGGTGGTCTGGTTGGCGCCGGTCCCCCGCAGTTCCTCGGGCCGGTCGGCGGAGATGACCACGAGCGGCACCGCGGCGTGGTTGGCCTCCATGACGGCCGGCAGGAGGTTGCCGACGGCGGTCCCGGACGTGGTGAGGACGGCGGCGGGTGCCCCGGCGGACAAGGCGAGGCCGAGGGCCGTGAAGCCGGCCGACCGCTCGTCGATCCGGACCAGCAGCTCCACGCGGCCGGCGGCTTCGGCCTCGGCCAGGGCGTAGGCCATGGGTGCAGAGCGCGAACCCGGGGACACGACCACCTGGCGCACACCGGCGGCGAGCAAAGTGTCGACGGCGATGCGCGCCGCCTCCACCGCGGTCAGTCCGCCGGGGGTGGCGGAAGCGGCAGCGGAATCCGCCGGACTCACATGTTCTCCGGCGTTTCGATGCCCAGCAGCTCCAGGCCGCCGGACAGGCGGCGCAGCACCAGCGCGCACAGGGACAGCCGCGAGTCCCGGACGGATTCCTCGGCCTTGAGCACCGGGCACTGGTCGTAGAAGGTGGTGAATAGCTGCGCGAGCTCAAAGAGGTAGCCGCAGAGCCGGTGCGGCTCGAGTGCATCCCGCACCTTGTTCAGCGTCGTGTCGAACTCCAGCAGGTGCAGGGCCAGCGCGCGCTCTGCCGGTTCGACGACGGCGATCGCCGTGGCGGGCCCGCCCGCCCCGGCCGCCGCGATGCCAGTTGCCTGGGTGCCGGTTGCCTGGGTGCCGGTTGCTTGGGTGCCGGCCGGCGTGCCGCCGTCGGGGCCGCCGGTGACCTGCTCCAGCACCCCGGCCTTGCGCAGGATGGAGCGGATCCGCGCGGCAGCGTACTGCACGTAGGGTCCGGTGTTGCCGCTGAGGGCGAGCATGCGGTCGAAGTCGAAGACGTACTCGGTGTCGTGGCCGGTGGAGAGGTCGGCGTACTTGACGGCGCCGATGCCCACCTGGCGGGCGGTCACGGCGCGCTCCTCCTCGCTGAGCTCGGGCCGGCTGGCGTCAATGACGGCGCGGGCGCGGTCCACGGCCTCTTCGAGCAGGGCCATGAGCTTCACCGGGGCACCGGAGCGGGACTTGAGGATCTTCCCGTCCTCGCCGAGCACGTTGCCGATCTGCACATGCACGGCCTCGACCGGGTCCGGAAGCCAGCCGGCGTCCCGGGCGGTGGCCATGACCATGCGCAGGTGGACGTTCTGCGGGGCGCCGACGACGTAAAGGATCCGGTTGGCCGCCAGGTCGCGGACCCGGTAGCGGATGGTGGCGAGGTCCGTGGTGCCGTAGCCGTAGCCGCCGTCGGACTTGCGGATGATCAGCGGCAGCGGCTGCCCGTCGCGGCCGGTAAAGCCTGCGGGGAAGGTGCACAGGGCGCCGTCGCTGATCCGGGCGAGGCCGCGTTCCTCGAGTTCCTGGCACAGCTGTGCCAGATGCGCGTCGTAGGAACTTTCGCCGGCGATGTGGTCATCGGTGAGGCTGATGCCGAGCGTGGAGTAGATGGCGTTGAAGTAGCGCTTGGACTGGGCGACGAGCCGCTGCCAGACGGCGAAGGTCTCGGCGTCGCCGCCCTGCAGGGCAACGACGCGGAGCCGGGCCCGGGTGGCGAAGCCGTCCTCGTCGGTGGCGGAGGCATCGAACTTGGACCGGGCGGCCTGGTAGAACGCGCTGGGGTCCTCCACCAGCAGCGCCGCGTCCGGGGAGTCCTCGCCGATCTCCAGCCAGTGTTCGATCAGCATGCCGAACGGGGTGCCCCAGTCGCCGATGTGGTTCTGCCGGATCACGGTGTCGCCGAGGGCTTCGAGCACCTTGACGAGGCTGTCCCCCACCACGGTGGTGCGCAGGTGCCCGACGTGCATTTCCTTGGCGACGTTCGGGGAGGAATAGTCGACGACGACGCGCTGCGGTGTCGCGGCCGGCGTGACCGCGGTGGCCTTGGACGCGGCTTGGACCGACTCTGCATTGAGCAGTTCCTCGATCCAGGTGCCGTCAAAGCTCAGGTTGATGAAGCCGGGCCCGGAGATTTCAATGCCGCTGCAGATGCCGTCCAGGTTCAGGGCGTCCACGATTTTTGCGGCGGCGTCGCGCGGCGGCAGGCCGGCTTTCTTGGCCAGGGCCATGGCGGCGTTGATCTGGATGTCGGCGAACTGGGAGGGCCTGACCACCGGGTCCGCCTGCCGGAACTCTTCGCCGAACGCGGTGGCAATTGCAGCCTGGACTCTGGGGACAACCAATTCGGCCGGATTATTCACAGTCCCAAATTATCAGTTCGGGCCTGCCCCCAAATCTCCTCTTCCGCCGCCAGAAGCAAGGCGGGGTCACTTCGCGTCCGTGCAGAGCCCTGCATGGGCGCGAAGTGACCCCGCGTTGCGGCGGCGAAGGAGGCTAGGCGTCCGTGCGGAACACCTGGACCACGGACGGACGCGGGGCGCGCACCTGGCCGGGCTTCGGCGTCGCGCCGGTGGCGACGTAGTCCGGGAAGTAGGAGTGCTGTTCGGCGTAAGTGCCTTCCTCGCCCGGGTGCTGGACGGCCACGAATACGGTGCGTTCGTCGTCGTGGATGACCGGGCCACAGGTCTCGGCGTCGCGCGGGACGGCGAGGAACTGCTCCACCTTGCCGCGTTCCGCACCCTCCAGGGTGACCTTGAAGAGCCCGTCGGCGTAGCCGATGCTGGAGGGCGCGCCGTCGGTGGAGATCCACATGTTGCCCACGGAATCGAAGGCCACGTTGTCCGGGCAGGAGATGGGTGAGACCTGGCTGGCGGGGAAGCCGGCGAAGTAGGCGGTGGAGTTCTTGGCCGGATCGCCGCAAACCATCAGCAGGTTCCAGCCAAACGTGGTGGAAGTCTGGTCCCCGGTTTCGGTGATTTCGACGATGTGGCCGTCACGGTTGAGCGTGCGGGGGTTGACCTCGGTGGCCCCTTCCTTGCCGGGCTTGCCGCGGTCCGCGTTGTTCGTGCAGACCACGTAGACCTTGCCGGTGTGCAGGCTGGGCTCGACGTCTTCGCAGCGGTCCATCTTGGTGGGGCCCACCTTGTCGGCGGCGAGGCGGGTGTAAACCAGCACCTCTTCCACGGACATCCCGGCCACCTTGGACTGTCCGCCCACCACGAGGGGCAGCCATTCGCCGGAGCCGTCAAAGGCTCCGTCGGCCGGAACCTGGCCCGCGCCGTCGAACCCGGCGGCCGGGGAATTGCCCGTGAACTTGGCGACGTACAGGTCACCCTCCGAGAGCAGCGTGAGGTTGTTCTTGCGGTCCTCCGCCGTAGTGCCGGGCCGGTACGTGCCGGCCGAGACGAACTTGTACAGGTAGTCGAAGCGCTCGTCGTCGCCCATGTAGGCCACCACGTGGCCGGACTTGGCGACGATCACGTTGGCGCCCTCGTGCTTGAAGCGGCCCATCGCGGAGTGCTTGCGGGGCGTGGAGGAGGGATCGAACGGGTCCACTTCCACGATCCAGCCGAAGCGGTTGGCCTCGTTCTGGTACCCGGGGTTGCGGGTGTCGAAGCGCGGGTCATCCAGTTCCCACTGGCGGGCAGTGGGCTTGCTGGTCAGGCCGTAGCGCTTGTCGGCGTCAGAGGTTCCGGGCGCGGCGAAATAGCCGTTGAAGTTTTCCTCGCCGGAGAGGATGGTGCCCCAGGGGGTGGTGCCGCCGGAGCAGTTTCCCAGCGTGCCCTTGATGGCCCGGCCGGAGGGGTCGGCGGCGGTCTTCAGGAGTGCGGAACCGGCGGCAGGGCCGTCGAGCTCGTAGGTGGTCTCGGTCAGGAAGCGGCGGTTCAGTCCCGCGCCCTGGACGTAGCTCCAGGGCCTGTTCTTGTTCGCACGCTCCAACTCGACCACGGTCAGGCCGTGGGCTGCACGGCCGATCGCGCGGGCCTCGGCGGCGTCGAATCCGGCCGGCAGCATGATGGACTCGTTGGTGTATTCGTGGTTGGTGAAGAGCACGGCCCGGCGGTCCTTGGAACCAGCGATCGGCAGGATGTCCGTGTAGTCGTTGTTGTAGCCGAACTGGCGGGCCTGCGCCGCGGCGCTCTGGTGATCGATGTCGAAGGCCGGCGAGTCCTTGAAGAGCGGGTCGCCCCAGCGGATGACCGGCTGCCAGGTGAACCCGGTGGGGACGGTGAGCTGGTCCACGGCGGCGTCCACCGGAGCGATGGCGGTGAACTGCAGCTTGGATTTTCCAAACCCGACCTTGGCGGCAGCGGCGAGGCCCGGGCCGCCGTCGGCGGCAGCCGGCCCGGCGGATGTCACCGCGTTGCCGAACGCGACGGCGAGCGCGCCGGCAGCGCCGAAGCCCAGGGCGGCGCGGCGGGACATCGTGGCGGAGGCGATGTCACGGAAGTAGCTGTTGGTGCTGGTGTTACAGACCTCGCCCGAGCAGGCGTTGTCGCACTTCAGCGCGCAGGTGACGGGGCTTCGCTTGCCTTTGGTGTGGCCAAGCATGGGGAGCAGGGAAAATTTGCGTCCGGAGGAGACAGACATGGAGAGACCTTCCATGGGGGTGAGTTGCGGTCGCGCTCACCCTTCCAGCCGCGGACGACGCGGACCCGTCTCCCGGGTGACGATCCGATGAACGGAAAAGCACGGCGCGGCGCCCTACAGGTCTCGCCCTACCGCACGCACCCTACAAAACGGCAGGTGCGGCCAGCACGGCGTGCACGCGCCGCAGCCGGTCCAGCCACCACTCCCGGCGTTCCGGCGAGGCGGCGTGTGCCTCCAGCAGCTCCGGCGCCGGGCGGACGTCGCGGAGGGTGATCGCGCCGTCGTCCGGCACCAGGGGATCCTGCGTGACATCGGCGGCGAGCAGGGACACTGTCCCCAGGCCGCAGGCGTACGGCAGCTCCGGCAGGGCGGCGGCGAGGGCCAGCCCTGCCCGGATTCCCACCGAGGTGTCCAGCGCCGAACTCACGACGGCGGGCAGCCCGGCCTGCGCCACGATCTGCAAGGCGCGCCGCACTCCGCCGAGCGGGGCCACCTTGACCACGATCAGGTCCGCGGCGCCGGCGCGGGCCACTTTCAGGGGGTCGTCTTCCTTGCGTACGCTTTCATCCGCGGCGATCAGCACGGGGACTCCGGCGACCCGGAGCTGCCGCCGGACCTCGGCGAGGCCCGCGATCTCCCTCACCGGTTGTTCGGCATATTCGAGCCCGACGGCGGCGAGCCGCCGGAGTGCAGTGACGGCCTCCGGCACGTCCCAGCCGCCGTTCGCGTCCACCCGGATCGCGGCGTCGGGCAGCGCCTCCCGGACTGCCGCCACCCGGGCGGCGTCGTCGTCGAGGCTTTGGCCGCGATCCGCGACTTTGACTTTGACCGCATCCACCCGGCCAAAGCGGGCCAGGATCTCGGGCACCTGGTGCGCCGGCACGGCGGGGATCGTGGCGTTGACCGGGATGCTGTCCCGCAACGGCGCCGGGAACCCGGCCCAGCCGGCCTCGATCGCGGCTGTCAGCCAACGGGAGGCCTCGGCATCGTCATACTCGGGGAAGGGACAGAACTCGCCCCAGCCCAGCGGCCCGCGGAGCAGCAGGGCCTCGCGCTGCAGGATGCCCCGGAACTTCACGCGCATCGGCAGGCTCACAACATGGGCGCCGGACAGGAGTTCGTCGAGGCCGGGCAGGGGCGCGGCAGGGTGTGCCGGGGGGTCCATGGGGAGGGCGGGCATGGTGCCACTGTACTGGGATTCTGTACCGGGATTCCGTACTGCGGTGCCGTACGGTGCCGTGCGGGGACGCGAAGCACCGGAAGGCAGTGCTGGGCGGCTGATGCGGTCCTTGATTGGGCCGGCGTCGACTGGGGGTGAGTCCCTGGTCCAGGAAACTCGTCGTCACCGGCCCCGCTCAAGGAGCGTAGTGCCGGGGACAAGCCGCGCCGGCACAGACGACTCTATAGGTCCCGGTCCGGCCGGGCACGAGTAGCGATTACTCGCCTATTGGCGGGCACTACTCCCCCGCCGCATGCCGTGCCCTTCAGCTGGCACGCAGGGTTCTGTGGGACTCTTAATGGCATGACTTTTCGGCAGGAACGCACCCCATGGGACCCGTCTGCCCGAGTCCAGAAAACACAGGCCGCGGACACACAGGTCCTAACGACCCGGCCGCCCGAAACTCAGGAGCGCAGGACTCGAGCCCGCCGGACATCGGATCCGCAGGCGCTTTGGTCCCCCGGCAAGGCCACGGCCGCCTTGTTCGTGCTGGCAACCATTGCCTGCGCCGCTGGGCTGGCCGCCACATACGTCTTCTTTGTCCGCACCACCACGGGCCAGTTCATCGACGAATCGGCCCTCGTGGAAGCGGTGGAGCTCAGCGGCACCGCGGGCAAGGCCGCCACCAAGTTGTTGGACTGGCTGCCGGCGCTCTCTGTGGTAATCGCGTCGATTGTGGTCGTATTCGTCACCATCCTGCGGCGCCGCTGGTCTGCGGCCGGGATCGCGATTGCGGCTTGCGTGGGTGCCAACTTGGCCACGCAGATCCTGAAGGACGTGCTCCCGGTCCGGCCGTACCGCGGCGTCGAGACGCTGGAGCTGAATTCGCTGCCCTCGGGCCACACCACCATGGCGGCCTCTGCCGCCGCCGCCGTGTTCCTGATGGTCTCGCCGCGCTGGCGGCCGCTGGCTGGCTATCTGGGCGGCAGCTTCGCCGTCGCCACGGGCGTATCCACCCTGATCAACCAGTGGCACCGGCCCGCCGATGTCGTGGCGGCCTTCCTGGTGGTGGGGGCCTTCATGATCCCGGCCGGCTGGCTGATCATCCGCCGGGGCCCGCGCTGGAACGTCTGGAACGGCTACGGCGGACACTGGGCCTCAGCCAAGGTATGGGTGGTGCTTCCGGTCCTCACCGGCCTTGCCGCGGCCGGAGTGGCGGCCTATGCCTTGCTGAGCATCGGGCCGACCGGGCAGGAGATCAGCACCACCAGCTACTTCTGGGCCGGAACGTCGCTGATCATCATCTCGGGTTACCTCGCCACCGTGGCCGGCGTGTGGCTGTTCGGCCTGGCCGCCCGGCAGACGGACGCCCGGCAGACTGACGCCCGACGGCGGGGCGCAGCCCTGCGCTAGTCGCGCCGGCGCCGGCGGTTCAGTAGTTCCGGCGGTGCTTGAGGCGCGGAATGGTGACAGCGAACACCGCAGCGGCGGCGAGGCCGATCGCACCAGTCGCGGCCACGCCAGCCCCCAGGGACGCCACGGCGGTGACGGCTGAGAGCAGTACGGGACCGCCGGTGGCGCCGGCGTCGGCCATGAAGCGCCAGATGCCCAGGAACTGGCCGCGGCCGTTGTCCGGCGAGAAGTCGGCCCCGAGCGTCATGTTCAGGCCGGAACTGATCCCGTTGCCGAAGCCGATCAGGAGCGCCGCCAGCATGAGCGAGACGAAGCCCGTACTGAGCGGGATCAGCACCATGGCCGCCCCCATAATGAGCGTGGACGGCACGGCCACCCATTGCCGGCCCTTGCGGTCCATCAGCTTTCCTGCCGGATAAAACACCAGCATGTCGATCGCCCCGGAGATCCCGTAGATCAGGGAGGCCTGGGTGGGGTCCAGGCCCAGGTGATCGGCCCACAGCGGGATGACAACCTGGCGCGAGGCGCGCAACGCGCTCAGCAGCAGGACCCCGGCCCCCACGCTCAGGAAGACACCGGCGTGGGACACCGCGATGCTGCGCAGGGTGGGCTGCTGCGCCGGAACGCCGTCGGCCGGAAGCGGCTTCGCCTCGAGGTCAGGAATGGTGACGGACACGGCCGCCGCGGCGGCCATCGCCACGACGCCGGCCCAGTAGGCCCCGCTGATGCCGGCAAACTGCATCACGGCGGCGCCGATGAACGGGCCGATGAAGATCCCGACCCTGTTGACGCCACCCAGCGTGGACAGCGCCCGCGCCCGGAGCATGACCGGCACGGCCTCGGTCAGGTACTTCTGCCTCGCCAGGCTGAAAACGCTGGCGGCCATGCCGACAACCATCATCGCCGCCGCCAGCACCCAAAGGCCGCCGGAAAACAGCGGAGCGACGGCCGCCGCGGCGAGGGCGAAAGCGCTGGCGGCCGCGGCCCCCACGATCGCCCAGCGTTCCCCAAATTTCAGGGTGATCAGTGACGCTGGCAGGTTGAAGAACCAGGATCCGAGGCCGATCAGCGTGACAATCAACGCAGCCCCCGGCACGGAGGCGCCAAGGTCGCGGGCGGACAAGGCGACCACGGGCAGGATCGCGCCCTCGCCCAGGCTGAACATGAGGGCCGGACCGAACGCGGGTACGGCGATGCTGCGGAGGCTGAAGGGGGCGAGGCGTGTGGTGGTCATCCCCTTCATCCTAGGCAACCGCTGGGGCTGTTCCTGGCCTAGGCGTCGAAGTGGGTACGGACTTCTTCGCTGGTGACGTTCCGCAGGACCTCCGCGGCCACTTCCCTGAGCTTCTGGTTCCGGTTGCTGGATACCCGGGTGAGGATACCCATGGCCTCGTCCTGGGAGCAGCGGTTTTGAGCCATGACCACACCACAGGCGAGATCAATGGACGTGCGGTGTTCCATGGCGGCCTGCATGTCCTCGGCACGGGACTGGACAGTTGCGATCCGAACGGCCAGCCGCAGGGCGCGGCCGGCGAGATCGGCGAACCCGGCCGCCTCCGCGATGACGTCCTCAGAAAACAATCCGGTGTCCGCTGCGAAGAAGTTCAGGGCCGCGGCGGCGTCCTCGCCGATTTCCAGCGGCACGCCCAGGGTGCTCCGGCACCCGTTGGCGGCAAGCTGCAGCTGGTATTCGGGCCAGCGGGGGTCGGTGTCCACGTCCGCCAGCAGGACCACGGCCTTGGTGCGCAGGGCCTCGACGCAGGGGCCGGCACGGAGGCTTTGCTCAATGCGGTCCAGGACCACGGCATGGGGACTGCTGCCGGCGACCGTCATGGTCCGTTTACGGCGCTGGAGCGTAACGCCGCACTCAATCTCGGCGCCAGTCGTGCGGCTCAGCGTCGCGGCCGAAAACTCCGCGAGACGATTCAGGAAGTCGTCGACGTTTTCGGTCCCCAATAGTAAGTCCTGGAGGTGCCGGGCGGCGTCGTCCCCGACGTAGTTGTTGGCCATGCTCAAATGTACCGCGGAGTCCTGCATGGGTGCGCCTAGACGTACCCGTCGACGATCGCCGCGGCGATCTCCCGGTAGGCGCGCCGCGTTTCGGGGCGGAGCACGTCGAGGGTGACGAGGTCGCCGTCGGCCACTCCGCGGTCGTGCGGGACCGCGATCAACTGGCGGCAGATGCCGGACAGGTGTTCCTCGATCGCGTCCTTGTCCACCCGGGTGGACACCTCGTCCTTGTCGGTGATGACCACGATGGCGTTGCGCGCCAGGTCTTCGTAGCCGTGGCTGGCCAGCCAGTGCAGCGTGCTGCGGGCCCGTTTGGCGCCGCTGACGGCATAGCCGGCCGCGATGATCAGGTTGTCCGCCGACTGCAGGATGCCGCTCATCGCGTTGTGCGTCACGCCAGTTCCGCAGTCGATCAGCGCCACGGAGTAGTAGGCGGAGATGAGCTTGCGGATCCGCAGGTATTCCTCGGCCGTCAGCGAATCCGACACCTCGGGATCCTGTTCACCTGCAATGAGGTGGAGCCTGCCGGCATGGTGCATGTAGCGGGCCAGGGCCGTGAGGGAGTCGACCGACTCGATGTTCCTGAGCAGGTCCGTGATGGTGCGCGGGCTCTGCTGCTGGTAGATGCCCTCACCGAGGGCGCGTTCGACGAGGTCGCCGGAATCGGGGTTGGCGTCGATCGCGCACGGAGGATCGCCCCGGAACTCGGCCAGGGTCAGTCCGACGCCGACCGTGGTGGAGGTCTTGCCGATGCCGCCCTTGAGGCTCAGGACGGCCGTGTTGTAGCTGCCCTGGAGCTGGCGGGAGATGCGCCGGGCCAGCTCGTCTTCCTCACGCTGCCTGGCACTCGGGCCCAGGTTCAGGCCGCCGCCGGTCAGGTTGTAGAGCGCCCCGCGGAAACCGCCGACGGGCCGGGGCTTCTGCTCGCGGACAAAAAGGCCCGGGGAACTGATGAAGTCCGGCACGGGGGCATCGGCCAGAGCCGCAGCCTTGCTGGCCGAACGCGTGGAGCGGGTGGGCTGGGCGGGCACGGCAGGAGCGGCCTCGGGGGCAGGCGGCTTCAGAGCAGGATCCTTGGACGGTTTTGCAGGCTGCGGCCGTTCGGGCGCGTCGGCCGCAGCGGCAGCCTGAGCCCAGGAACTGCTGGGGGCTGTCGGGCGCTGTTCGGCTTGGTTGCTGGAAATGATAGGCATGGTTCCTGTCCAGGCATCGGAGTCGTCGCCTCGGCGGCGGTCTCTCCGACGCGGGAGTTGGGCCTGCTCTGCAGCTGCTTCAGCTTCAGCGAGGGCGTTGGCGGTCTTGTTTTCGACCGGTTCTGGCATGTTCGTTCCCCCCAGGGATCACAGCGCAGACCGCTGCAGTGCTCGATTGACATCGTTCAAGGAACAAGTCTAGGGGCAGTGATGAGCACACTTACCATCACTGCCGATATCCTGCCCTAGCGGTGGGCCCGCGTGTCCTGCAGGCGCTTGATGAACCAGCGCGACTGCTCGGGGCCGTACGGCAGGATCGGGATGGCCTTCGTTGCGTCGTCCGGGGTTTCCCGGGTGGCCTGGATTGCCTGCCGGACCGCGGTGGTCATGGTGTTGGCCATGGTCTTGACGAACTGGTCCGAGCACGGTTCGCCGTGGCCGGGAATCAGGAATTCGTAGCGGTGCCGCAGCGCGGAGAGGTGCCGGAGGGCGTCGGCCCAGTCTTCAGGGAAGGAGTCCTCGAAGGACGGGTGGGAACCCTGTTCCACGAGGTCGCCGGCGAAGAGCGTGGTCCCCGTGCCGACCAGGAGGTCCCCGTCGGTGTGGCCGCGGCCCAGATAGAACAAGGTGGCGGTCTGTCCGCCAAGATCCACGAGGACGGGCTGGTCCTTCACGATCGCGTTCGGAACCACCAACTCGGCGTCGGAACCCTGCCCGGCCGCCATCTCAGGTTCCGCGGAGGCCACGAGCCGGCGCTGCTCGTCGCCGTTCTCCTCGATTTCCGCGGCGCAGTTCTCGTGCGCCCAGAATTCCGTGACGCCGTCGTCGGCGAAGACGGCATTTCCGAAGTAGTGGTCGTAGTGGGCGTGCGTGTTGACGACGACCAGTGGCAGCGCGGTCTTCTCCCGCACGGCGGCCAGGATCTCGCGGCCCTGCCGGGGGCCGCCGCCCGTGTCGATCACCATGGCGCGCTCGGTGCCGACCACCAGACCCGTGTTGAGCAGGGAACCTTGAGTTGTCAGTACGTAGTTGTCCGGACCGACCTCGAGCCATCGTGACATTGAATCTCCGTAATTCCGACGCTTTTCCGGCGTTGTTGGTGCGGTGTTGTTAAGCGGTGTTGTTATGCGCTGTACAGGCCTCGATTCTACCCGCGTCGGCTGGCAATTCCCTTCAGGGCATGCCCGTCCCGTCCCCGCGGCGGGTGTGCCGGCGCCCCTCGTTTTGGCCCGCGCCGCGGTGTAGCCTGTGGGCTACTTCCGTCGAATGAGCCAGTGCGCCGCCGAACGATTGGGGGTGGCTCCCGTTGAATGCCGGCACGTCCGTGGAGCGGATGGTGTTCTTCAGCGATGCCGTCTTCGCCATCGCCCTGACCCTCCTGGCCCTGGACCTGAAACTGCCCGAAGGCATCCCCGCGGAACAACTGGACAGCGCCTTGAACGCGGCCTGGCCGCAGTTGCTGGCGTACGCCCTGTCCTTTGTCATCATCGCCAAGACATGGATGTCCCACCACTCCGACTTTGCCCTCATCCGCCGCTTCAATGCGAACCTGGCCTGGCTGAATCTGGCCCTTTTGTTCTTCATTGCCATGCTGCCCGCTCCGACGTCGATCCTCAGCGACTACGGTGACGACCCCACTCCATGGCCGAGCGTTTTGTACGCCGCCAACATTGCCGCGGTCTACCTAATGCTGGCGATCATCTGGGGGTACGCGAAGCACGCCGGGCTCATGGACCGCGAGATGGCCGCCCACGTCCACCGCCGCATCTTCAACGCCCGCATGGCCGTGGCACTGGTCTTCCTGTTCTCGATCCCGGCGGCATTCGCCCTCAACGCCTACACGCCGTTTTTGTGGCTGTTGCTCCTGCCGGCGTCGTGGCTGGCGCGGTGGCTTTCCGCACGCGCGGAGACGAGCGCGGGGACCGCACAGAACTGACCGTGCGGTCCCCGCCCGTACCCGGGAATCAACAGGAGGTCCTCACATGTCCGCGAGCGCCGACCCCGGGTTCTCGATCGCGTCGGCCACATAGCGCAGGAATCCGCCGGCCGTGCCGCCGTCGCACACCCGGTGGTCGAAGGTGAGGGTCAGCTCGGTGACCTTGCGGACCGCGAGTTCGCCGTTGACCACCCAGGGCTTGTCGATGATCCGCCCGACGCCGAGGATCCCCACTTCGGGGTGGTTGATGATCGCGGCGGAACCGTCAACCCCGAACACACCGTAGTTGTTCAGCGTGAAGGTGCCGCTGCCCAGCTCCGCCGGGGTCGCCTTGCCCTCACGCACGACGGCGGTGAGGCGGCGGATCTCGGCGTCCAGTTCGCGGGCGCTGAGCTTGTCCGCGTTCCGCACCGACGGCACCATCAGTCCGCGGTCGGTCTGCGCCGCGAAACCGAGATTGACGCCGTCGAAGGCCACAATCTCCTGCATCATGCCGCCCGCAGCATCCTCGGTGGTCACGATCCGGGTGTTCAGCTCCGGGAACTTCTTCAGCCCCGCGGTGACGAACCGGGCGATGAAAGCCAGCAGGCCCGGGGTGTTGTGCGGGTCCGCTTTCTTCAGCGCGGCACGCATCTCCACGAGCGCCGTGGCGTCCACGTCCACCCACACCGTGGCTTCCGGGATCTCGGACCGGCTGCGCGTCATGTTCGCCGCGACGGCCTTGCGCACGCCACGGACCGCTGTGCGTCCGGAAATGCCCAGCCCGGTGCGCGCGTCGGTGCCGGACGCCGCGGCCGGCTCCACGGCCGGGCGCTCCACCACCGGTGACGGCTTAATGACTGCCTCGACATCGCGCCGCATGATGAGCCCGCTGGCCCCCGACCCTTGGAGTTCCCCCAAATCAACCCCATGATCGCGCGCCATCCGGCGAACCAGCGGAGAAATAACAGCCCCCAGCTTCCCGGGCACCCGCGTCCGCAGCAGCACCAGGTCATCGGCAGCCTTCTCGGCAGCAGACACCCCGCTGACAGACTCAACCACCGCAGCCCGCTTAGGTGCCCGGGTCCGCCGAGCAACCCCATGCCCTCCCGGAGTCCCGTAACCGATCAGGACATTCCCAGACCCAGCCTTCTCCTCCTCGCGGTAAGCCTCAGCGGCAACAGCAGCCGGCGAAGAAGCAGAAGGGGCGGCGGCCGTTGAGCCAGCAGCGAAACCAGCCGGCGCGGATGATGCCGCCCCGGGAGTGGCATCGGGCCTGTCGGAGCCGGACGGCATGCTGCTTGCAGCAATGCCGTCCGGCGAAGGGGCGGGGGCGGCATCATCCGCGGCGGCGCCACCGACGGAGGCGGCATCATCCGCGCCGGCCCCACCGGAGGCGGCCCCCCCAGCACCAACGGGCATCACCGAGATCAGAGGCTTGCCGACGTCGAGCGTCTGGCCGGGTTCGCCGTGCAGCACGGCCACGGTGCCGGCGTACGGCGAGGGCACCTCCACCATGGACTTGGCGGTCTCCACCTCGGCGATCGGTTGGTCCACGCGGATCTCGTCGCCCACGGCTACCAGCCAGTTCACGAGCTCGGCTTCGGTGAGGCCTTCGCCCAGGTCCGGCAGGAGGAATACTTTCGGTTCGCTCATGGTCAGTCTTCCCACTGGAGGTCGTCAACGGCGTCGAGGATGCGGTCCACGCCGGGCAGGTAGTAGTGCTCAAGCTTCGGCGCCGGATACGGGACGTCGAAGCCGGTGACGCGGCGGATCGGTGCGGCCAGGTGGTGGAAACAGCGTTCCTGAACCCGGGCGACGATCTCCGAGGCCACGGACGCGAAGCCGTGGGCCTCGGCGATCACCACGGCGCGGCCGGTCTTGCGGACGGAGGCGCAGACGGTCTCGTCGTCGAACGGCACGATCGAGCGGACGTCGATCACTTCCAGGGAGCGGCCTTCCTCGGCCGCGGCGGCCGCGGCGGCGAGCGCCGTCGGGACGGACGGCCCGTAGGCGATCAGGGTGGCGTCGGTGCCGGGGCGGGCGACGGCGGCCCGGCCCTCGGAGGACGTGCCGCGCTCGGTGTTCGCGGCGTGCTCGGCGCGCAGCGCGTCCAGGTCCACCTGGTCCTTGGACCAGTACAGCTTCTTGGGCTCCATGAACATGACGGGGTCGTCGGAGTCGATGGCTTCGCGGAGCATCCGGTAGCCGTCGGCCACGGTGGCGGGAGTGAAGACCTTCAGGCCGGCGGTGTGCGCGTAGTAGGCCTCGGAGGAGTCGCAGTGGTGCTCCACTCCCCCGATGCCGCCGGCATAGGGAACCCGGATGACCATGGGCAGCTTCACGGCGCCCTTGGTGCGGTTGTGCATCTTGGCGACGTGGCTGACGATCTGTTCAAAGGCCGGGTAGGCGAACGCGTCGAACTGCATCTCGATGACCGGGCGCATGCCGTTCATGGCCATGCCCACGGCCATGCCGACGATGCCGGATTCGGCCAGCGGGGTGTCGAAGCAGCGGCTCGTGCCGAAGGTCTTGGTGAGCCCGTCCGTGATGCGGAAGACGCCGCCGAGCATACCGACATCCTCGCCGAAGACCAGAACGGAAGGGTCCGCGTGCATGGCGTCGGCCATCGCGGTGTTAAGGGCCTTGGCAAGCGTGATGGTCTGCGGGCCGGTCGACTCGGCGGTGGCTGCAGCCTTGGCGGCCGCCCGGGCAGTCGCCGCGCTGACGTTGCCGTTCGCCTCTGAGGACGTGGTGATGGTGGGGCTCATTTGCCGGCCTCCCTTGAGGTGGATGCGGCGTCGCGGGCCAGTTCGTCGGCGAGCATGGCTGACTGTTCCTTCAGCTGTGGGGTGGGGGCGGAGAAGACGTATTTGAAGAGGTCCTGCGGTTCCACCGGGACCTCTTCGCTGAGGCCTTCGCGCAGCTGCGTGGCAACCGCCTCCGCCTTTTCGGCGATCCGGGCGGCGCGGTCATCGTCGAGCAGACCGCGGTCCGTCAGGTAGGTCTGCATCCGGCTCAGCGGGTCCTTGGCCACCCATTCGGCGACTTCGCTGTCCTGCCGGTACCGGGTGGCGTCGTCGGCGTTGGTGTGCGCCTGCATCCGGTAGGTGTGCGCCTCCACCAGCAGCGGACCGGAGCCTTCCCGGGCGAGCTTGACGGCCCGGGAGAGGACTGCGAGCAGGGCCACGATGTCGTTGCCGTCCACGCGTTCGCCGGCCATGCCGTAGCCCACGGCCTTGTGGGCGAGCGAGGGCGCAACAGACTGGTGCGCCAGCGGCACGGAGATCGCGTACTGGTTGTTCTGGACGAAGAAGACCACTGGCAGGTGGAAAACGGCGGCGAAGTTCAGGGCTTCGTGGAAGTCGCCTTCGCTTGTGGCACCATCGCCGCACATGGCCAGGACCACGGTGTCCTCGCCGCGCAGCTTGGCGGCGTGGGCAACGCCGACGCCGTGCAGCAGCTGGGTGGTCAACGGGGTGCACTGGATGCCGACCTTGTTCTTGGCGGGGTCGTAGCCGCTGTGCCAGTCGCCGCGGAAGAGCGTCATGGTCTGGACAGGATCCACGCCGCGGGCCATCACGGCCACGGAGTCACGGTAGGTGGGGAACAGCCAGTCACCGTCGGCAAGGCACAGCGCTGCGGCTACCTGGCATGCTTCCTGGCCGTGGCTGGAGGGGTAGACAGCCATGCGGCCCTGCCGGACCAGCGCGGAGTTCTGGTCATTGACACGGCGGCCGACGACGAGCTGTTCGTACGCGGCCAACAGTTCGGCCTCGCTGGGCAGGCTGTATTCGTGCCCGGGCTGGGTGCCCTGCTCCGTGTGGGGATTCAGGGTGCCGTCGGGGCCGACCATCTGGATCTGGTGGCGGGCCGGGAGCATGTAGTCCTCAACCGTGATGCCGAACTTGCTCACGGCATCACTCGCGGGATTTTGCTGCGCGGCCTGCTGCGCGTGTTGCTGCGCAGCGTGGTCTGCGGAGATCGTCATTGGTCCGTCCTTCTGTAGCCACTAATCTTTCCCAGTATCCGCCAGCCGCTGTTTCGTATCCACCTCCACCGCAAATCGTGGAGAAGTCCCCAAATTTGCCCTAGTCTGGAAGACAAATCGTAAGTGTGAGCTGGATTACCGGCGGAGGTTGTAGACGAATGGCAGAGCTTGAGGCGGAGCAGGTGGCGGTGCCGCTGGACGATGTGGACCGGAACATCATTGCGGAGCTGACCCGGGACGGCCGGATGTCGGTGACACAAGTGGCCGAGAACGTCCACATTTCCCGCGCCCACGCCTACACCCGGATCGCCCGGCTCACCGGCGAAGGCGTCCTGACCAAGTTCACCGCCCTGGTCGATCCCATCAAGGCCGGCCTGAAGTCTTCTGCCTACGTCACGCTCAAAGTGCGCCAACATTCCTGGCGAGAGCTGCGCGAACTCCTGCGCGCCATCCCGGAGGTCCATCACATCGCGCTGGTGGGCGGGGACTTCGATGTCATCCTGCTGGTGCGCGCCGTGGACAACATCGACCTTCGCCGGGTGATCTTCGACCAGCTGCAGTCCATGCCGGGAGTCCTGGACACCCAGACATTCCTGGTGTTCGAAGATGTGGACACACGCTAGCTAACGAACACTTTCATCCAGGCCCGGAGCTCCTCGCCAAACTCCACCCGGTCGGCCGCGATGGAGATGACCGCCTTGAGGTAGCTGAGTTTGTCTCCTGTGTCGTACCGGCGGCCCCGGAAGACCACGCCGTAGACGCCGCCGCCCTCGCAGTCGGACACGGCAAGGGTCTGCAGCGCATCGGTGAGCTGGATCTCGCCGCCGCGGCCGGGCGGGGTGTCCTCCAGGACATCGAAAATCTCCGGATGCAGGACGTACCGGCCGATCACGGCCAGGTTCGACGGGGCATCGGCGACGCTGGGTTTCTCCACGAGCCGGTTGACCCGCACATGGTTCTGGCCCGGCACCGCCGAAATGTCGGCGCAGCCGTAGGCACTGATTTCCGCCGGATCCACCTCGATCAAGGCCACGACGGAGCCGCCGGTCCGGGCCTGGACGTCCATCATCGAGGTCAGCAGATCGTCCCGCTCGTCGATCAGGTCATCGCCCAGCAGGACGGCGAACGGTTCGTACCCCACGTGTTGGCGGGCGCAGAGGACTGCATGGCCGAGCCCTTTCGGGTCGCCCTGGCGCACGTAGTGCAGCGGGCCCAGGCTGGAGGCATGGCGGACGGCCTCCAGCCGGTCGACGTCGCCCTTGCGTTCGAGGGCGCTTTCCAGCGAGGGCTCGCGGTCGAAGTGGTCCTCCAGCGCCCGCTTCTGGCGCCCGGTAACCATCAGCAGATCGGTCAGCCCGGCCCGGACGGCTTCCTCCACAACGTATTGGATGGCCGGCTGGTCGACCACCGGCAACATTTCCTTGGGCATGGCCTTAGTGGCCGGCAGGAAGCGTGTTCCCAGTCCCGCAGCGGGTATGACAGCTTTAGTTACAGATCTCCCCAGACTCATAACCGAACTTTACAAGCGGGTTGCGGAAATGAGAATGCTTCGAGGCAAAGACGAGTACCCGGACATTCCGTGCTTACGGACCCCGTCGGGCCGCATGTCAGCCCTTGAAAACCGGGCTGCGCTTCTCCTGGAAGGCGCGGAAACCCTCGGCGTAGTCCTCGCTCTTGCACAGCCGTGCCTGCTCCGCGTTTTCCTCTTCCATGGCCTCCCACAGCCCCAGCCGCTGGTCACGGATGTGCGCCACGAGCTCCTTGCTGGCCCTGAACGCACCCGTGGCGCCGGTGGCAACGCCGGCCACGATGGCCCGGGTATTCTCCAGCAGTTCCGCCGCGGGCATGGCCCTGCTGAACAGGCCCTGCGCCACGGCGTCGGTGCCGCTCATGAGCTCGGCCGTGTAGATCAGGTCCAGGGTCCGGTGCATGCCAAGGCGCTCGGTGAAATACCAGTGCCCGCCGGAATCGAGGGTGGCGCCGAGCTTGGCGAACGGCGAGCCGAACTTGGCATTCTCCGCCACGTAGACCACGTCCGTGGCCAGCAGCAGGCCCAGCCCCACGCCGAGGCAGGCGCCCTGGGCCGCGGCGAACGTGGGCGCGGGGAAGGCGCTCATTTTCTTGAGCAGGGGCTGGACGAGTCCGCCCAGGTAGGCCTGCGCGTCGTCGCTCTCCGGGGTCACGCCGGCAATGTCCCGGCCGGCGCAGAAGGCGCGGCCCTCACCGCGGAGCAGCAGTGCCCGGACCTCGCCGCGTGCGGCGGCGTCAGCGGCGTCGTCGTACGCCCGGGACAAATCCGCCAGTGCCTGCTCGTCGAGCGAGTTCAGCTTGTGCGGGGCATCGAGTACGACCTCGGCGACGCCGTCGGCAATGGAGAGGGAAATCATGGGACTCCTTGGATTCGAAAAGGCGGGCGCCGAAAAAACCTAGACGTCGAAGTCGACCGTGACTTCCGGGGTGGTGGGGTGGGACTGGCAGGTCAGGACGTAGCCCTTGTCGAGCTCGTCCTGCTCCAGGGCGTAGTTCTCGTCCATGGTGACATTGCCGCTGACCAACTTGGCCCGGCAGGTGCCGCAAACGCCGCCGGCGCACGCGAACGGCACATCGGGGCGGACCCGGAGGGCGGCGTTGAGGATGGATTCGCGGGCGTGGGTGGGGCTCGCCACCTCGCCCTGCAGACCGTCCAGCTTGAACGTGATCTTGTAGGTCTCCTTGGATTCGTCCGCTATCACCGGCCGGCCAATGTTGCCCTCGGGGCGGTCCGGCTTGCCGGAGGTGAACAGCTCGAAGCGGACGTGCTCCGGGGCAACGCCGCGCGCGGCGAGTGTGTCCCGGCACAGCTGGACGAGTTCGAACGGGCCGCAGAGGAACCACTCGTCGACGTCGTCAGCGTGGATGGCGGTGCCCAGCAGCGCCTGCAGCTTCTCGGCGTCGATCCTGCCGCTGAGCAGCGGCGCGATCCGCTGTTCACGCGAGAGCACGTGGTGCAGCGCCAGCCGGGCAGGGTATTTGTCCTTCAGGTCCGCGAGTTCTTCGAGGAACATCACGTCCATGGCCGCCTTGTTGGCGTAGATGAGGTCGAAACGGGTCTCCGGGTGGGCCGCCAGCAAGGTGCGCGCGATGGCGATCACGGGGGTGATGCCGGAGCCGGCGGCGATCGCGACGAACGAGCCGGGCTCCCCTGCCAGCTCCGTGGCCATGTCCTGAGGATGGTTCATGGAGTTCATGACGTTCTGTTCCACGGACTTGCCGTCGCGGCCGTGCTTGGAGATAAAGGCGCCCATGGGGCTCATGACGTCCAGGACGTCGCCCGCCTCGAGTTCGGCGTTGGCCCAGGTGGAGAACAGGCCCCCGAGGTCTTTCTTGATGGCCACTCGGATTTCGCTGCTGCCGTCCGCGAAACTGCGCGGTTCGGCACAGATCGAGTAGCTGCGGCGGATCTCGTGCGGCTGGCCGTCGGCGTCGGGCAGGGTGGTGCGCAGCGCGACGTACTGGCCCGGCAGGTAGTCGAACTGTCCGGCGAGCTCGGCCGGGACCCCGAACGTCACCTCGATGGCGTCGTCGGTGAGCCGGCGGACCTCGTCCACCGTCAGGGGGTGGAAGGACGCACGACGGCGGCCGGTGGCTGCGGCCGACTCCGCGGCGGTCTGGCGGACAACCTTCATGGAGGCACCTGTTCCTTACAAAACTTTGAAGTAGTCGAACGGTTCCTTGCAGTCCTGGCACACGTAGAGGGCCTTGCAGGACGTGGAACCGAAGCGGGTGAGTTCTTTGGTGTTCAGCGATGAGCACTGGGGACACTTGACGGCGAGCGCGAGCCGGACCGGGCCGGCGTGCCGGACTGGTTTTCCATCAACAGCTGTCTGGCCGGACGGCGGGGCGATCCCGTACTGCTCCAGCTTGGCCTTGCCGTCCTCGCTCATCCAGTCGGTGGTCCAGGCCGGGGACAGGACAAGTTCGATCCGGACGCTCGGGTATCCCGCGCTGTGGAAGGCCGCGGTGAGGTCATCCCGAATGGCGTCCATGGCGGGGCAGCCGGAGTAGGTCGGGGTGATGGTGACCTGGACGGCGGGAACCATCCCGCCGTCGTCAGTGCTTGGTTCCTTCGAAACCTGGACATCGCGCAGGATGCCGAGATCAGCAATGGTGAGGACCGGGATTTCGGGGTCGCACACTGTGGCAGCCACCGCCCAGGCCTTCTCTTGGGCGGTGTTGCCCTTGGCGGCGTTGCGGCGCTCAGCGGTTTCCGGGTCGGAGACAAACATTTCCATGGTGCCTACCAGCTGGCTCCGGGGTACTCGCGGGCGAGCACCTGCATCTCGGCGAGGATGTAGCCGAGGTGTTCAGAGTGCTGGCCGCGGCGTCCCCCGCCCGGTGTTGGCTGCACGTTGGGAACCTCGAGTTCCACTTCGGCCAGGACCTCGCCGGTGAGCCGGTCGAAGTCCTCGCGCAGGCTCGACGGTTGGGGCGCGGCGCCGGCTTCGCTGAGGCGTCCGGTGAGCTCGTCGTCGTGGAACAGCTCGTCCACGTAGGGCCAGATGACTTTGAACGCGTGGATCATGCGCTGGCGCGATTCGTCCGTGCCGAGGGCCAGGCGCAGGACCCACTGGGCGCTGTGGTCCCGGTGGTAGTCCACTTCCTTGACCGCCTTGGCGGCGATGCCGGCCAGGGTGGAGTCGGTGGAGGACGTCAGCTGGCGGTAGAGCTCGAACTGGTAGTAGCTGACCACGAACTGCCTTGCAATGGTGACGGCGAAGTCCCCGTTCGGCTGTTCGAAGAGCGCCGCCGAGCGGAACTCGTGCTCGCGGCGGAAGTAGGCGAGATCGTCTTCGCTGCGCCCGTCCAGTCCGCCGGCGTAGCTGAGCAGGGACCGGGCGTGGCCGAGTTGGTCCAAGGCGATGTTGCCGAGGGCGACGTCCTCTTCGAGTTCCGGCGCGCGGGAGATCCAGTGGCCGAGCCGCTGGGCCAGGATCAGGGCGTCGTCGCCCAGGCGCAGGGCGAACTCGGCAACGTCTTCGCCCGGCTTCGCGGCGCCGCGGCTGACGGCCAGCGCGATGTCTTCGGGGCGGAGGGCGTTGCCGGGAGTGATGCGGGTGGCGCTCGCGGTGCCGTCACCGCTGGCGCCGGCACCGGATACACCGACGGAGATGTCGCCGTGTCCGCTGTCTTGCATGTCTGTTTCAGGCTGGGTGCTCACAGGTGCTTCACGCCCTCACTCTTGGTGTAGTACGTGGCGTGGCGGTAGTCCTTGCCCTGCGGGGATTCAAAGAAGGAACCCTTGGAATCGGGGTCGCTGGAGGCGATGGCCTCGGCCGGGACCACCCAGATGGACACCCCTTCGTTGCGGCGGGTGTAGAGGTCCCGGGCGTTGCGCAGGGCCATGGCCGCGTCGGGTGCGTGCAGGGATCCTGCGTGGACGTGGGACAGGCCGCGGCTGGAGCGGACGAATACTTCCCAGATGGGCCAGACGTTTCCTGATTGAGGCTCTGTTGTCATGCTGCTGATTCCTTCTGCTTGCGGCTCTGCTTTTCCGCGTATGCGGCCGCGGCTTCGCGCACCCACGCGCCGTTCTGGTGTGCCTCGCGGCGCCGTTCCAGGCGCTGGGCGTTGCAGGGGCCGCGGCCGGCCAGGACTTCATGGAATTCAGCCCAGTCCAGCGGCCCGTGCTCCCACTTCTTGGTTTCCTCGTTGAAGCGGATGTCCTTGTCCGGCAGCGTCAGGCCGAGGACCTTGACCTGCTCCATCATCATGCCGACAAACCGGTTGCGGAGCTCGTCATTGCTGAATCGCTTGATGTTCCAGGCCATGGACTGCTTGGAGTTGGGCGAGTCGTCATCCGGCGGGCCAAACATCATCAGGGCCGGGGCGTACCAGCGGTTTACCGCGTCCTGCGCCATCTGCTTCTGTTCGGGCGTGCCGTGGGAGAGTTCCAGCAGGATCTCGAAGCCCTGGCGCTGGTGGAAGGACTCTTCCTTGCAGACCCGCACCATGGCCCGGCCGTAGGGGCCGAAGGATGCGCGGCAGAGCGGCACCTGATTGGCAATCGCGGCGCCGTCGACCATCCAGCCGATGGCACCCATGTCGGCCCATGTGCGGGCCGGGTAGTTAAAGATGGAGGAGTATTTGGCCTTGCCGTCCATCAGGTCCTGCATCATCTGATCGCGCGGCTGGCCGAGGGTTTCGGCGGCGGAGTAGAGATAGAGTCCATGGCCGGCCTCGTCCTGGACCTTGGCCATGAGGATGGCCTTGCGCTTCAGGCTCGGGGCGCGGGAGATCCAGTTGGCTTCGGGCTGCATGCCAATGATCTCCGAGTGGGCGTGCTGCGAGATCTGGCGCAGGAGCGTTTTGCGGTAGGCCGGCGGCATCCAGTCACGCGGCTCGATCCGGGAATCCTCCGCCATGACCTTGTCGAAGTAGGCCTGGCCCTCGGCGTCAAGCCGGGCCGCGTCTTCGGGGCTCGGTTCATGCCGTGCCGGCGATGGCTCGGCGGGCACTGACTGCAGGGTCTGCGATGCCATGGTTGCTCCTAATGAATTTCCGATAAATAATTACCGACCGTTCGTTCAGGATATGCGGAAGGCCCGAGATGCGTCAAGGACAGGGCCGGTCGCCCGGGCCCAGCAGGAAGCTAAGGACCGCCGCGCCCAGTACGTCTATACCTAGAGCTGCTATGTTTGATACCTTTCAGCTCTAGGTATAGGAGGAGCAGTGCGCATTGACAAAGACCTGGTCGCCGCCTCAGCCACGCCCCTCGTGCTGGGCATTCTGGCGGACGGCGACCTGTACGGCTACGCAATCCTCAAGCGCGTGAGTGAGCTCTCGGGCGGCGGCATGCAGTGGACCGACGGGATGCTCTACCCGCTACTGCACCGGCTCGAGCGGCTCGGCTACGTGTCCTCGCTGTGGGGCACGTCCGACGCCGGGCGCCGTCGCAAGCACTACACAATCACGCGGCGGGCCGGGACGCCCTCGCCGACCGGCAGGAGCAGTGGACCGTCGTGGCAGACGCGCTGCGGCAGGTGTGGCAGACCACGCCACGGCCCCCGGCCGCGATTGAGGGATGGGCGTGATGGCGCCGCACGCTGAGCTGGAGGCCCAGATCGACCGGTGGCGCGGATACGTTCAGCGGAGCCAGGCGATCTCCCCCGCCGACGTGGACGAGCTGGAGGACCACCTGCGCGAGCAGATAGCCGACCGGCAGGCGACCGGCCTCGATGACGAGGAGGCCTTTCTCGTCGCCATCAAGCGCCTGGGCAACCTCGACGCCGTCTCACGCGAATTCGCCCGCGAGCACTCCGAGCGGCTGTGGAAGCAGCTCGTCCTGGTGCCGGAGGGCTACCGACGACGCCGACGCGTCTCCGTGGCGCGAACTGGCCGTCGTCCTCGCACTCGCCGTCGGGGCGGGTGTGGCGGTCAAGGCAGGCTTTGCCTGGATCGACGACGGCGAAGTCGCTGATGCGCAACCTGGGCCTGCTCGTCTTCCCCTTCGTGGCCGCATACTTCGCGTGGAAGCGGCGTCTCACCGGGACGGTGGCGGCGACACTGCTCGTTCCGTTTGCCGCCCTGGCGGTCGCGCTCAACGTCTACCCGTTCGCCCCTGGCGGCTCCACCGGGATGCTCGCCGCCCTCCACGCCCCGGTCATCCTGTGGCTGCTGGCCGGGGTGGCCTACGTCGGCGGGAGGTGGCGGTCCGACAAGCGGCGCATGGACTTCGTCCGATTCACCGGCGAGCTCGCGGTCTACTACACGCTGCTAGCACTAGGCGGCGCAGTCCTGATCGCCCTCACAGTCGGGGCCCTCCAGGCCCTTGGCGCCGATTTCGAACCGGTCCTGGAAGACTGGGTCCTGCCGTTCGCTGTGCCCGGGGCGCTCGTGGTCGCCGCCTGGCTCGTAGAAGCCAAGCAGCAGGTCGTGGAAAATATCGCCCCCGTCCTCACCCGCGTTTTCACACCGCTGACCGTTGCCATGCTGCTGGTCCTTCTGGCCGTGCTTGCCACCGCGGGCGGTTTCGTCGACATCGACCGAAACCTACTCATCCTCATGGACGCAATCCTCATGCTCGTCCTTTGCCTATTGCTCTATTCGATCTCCGCCCGCGACCCGCTCGCCCCTCCCGGACTGTTCGATGCACTGCAGTTGGCCCTCGTCATCGCGGCTCTTGCCGTCGATGCCGTAATGCTGACTGCGATGCTGGCCCGGATCGCCGAGTTCGGCCACAGCCCCAACAAGATCGCCGCGCTCGGCCTGAACCTGCTGCTGCTGGTGCACTTGTTGGGCGCGGCCTGGCTCGCCGTCGGATTCCTCCGCGGCCGATTCCCGTTTACTGCCGTCGAGCGGTGGCAAACCCGCTACCTGCCGATCTACGGCGCCTGGGCAGCGGTCGTGGTCGTGGTCTTCCCGCCTATCTTCGGCTTCATCTAATCAGCACGCCCGCTCAGTCATGGACCGGAGGATCGAGCCACGGCTGTCCCGACGGATCCAGTGGATGGCGAAGCTCTGCGCGGCATGCAGGGCCTCGTTGATCGGCTGGACCGTGGCACGGTGCCCGCCGTCGGTAATCGCGCCCATACCGTGCAAGGCTAGATGTATGGATCTGGAGGTATCGCCCGCGCTCACGATTCCCGCGTCAGAACTCGGCTGGCGGTTCTCGCGTTCGTCCGGGCCGGGCGGTCAACACGTCAACACCTCGGACAGCAGAGTCGAACTCTCGTGGAACGTCGCCGACTCGGCGGCGCTTTCGGATGGCCAGCGGCTGATGCTGGTCAGTCGTCTCGGGCAACGCCTCATCGCCGGGGTGATCACCGTGACCGCTTCGGAGCGGCGCTCTCAGCTGCGCAATCGCGAGATCGCCCTGGCCAAGCTCTCTGCCCTCGTGGCAGAGGGCCTTGCTCCCGAAGCTGCTCGCCGCCGCGCGACCAAACCCACCCGGGGCTCGAACCGTCGGCGCCTCGCCGCAAAGGAACAGCGGGCAGCGACGAAACGGCAACGCCAGCGGCCGTCCGCCGAGTAGCGCCGTCCAGTCGACACTTTTCAGCCGGGGGACGGCCGGAGCGCGTAGACCACGACGCCCGCGGCAGTGCTGCAGCGTTAGGCGGGTCCGCGCAGGATCGGCGTCGCTGGTTTCGTCCGGGTTATTGCTGCGCGGATGACTTGCCGGGCAGCGGCGCGGGCAAGGCACGGCGTATCGGGGTCGGGCGCCGCAATTTCCTGCGCCTGTCCTCCTTCGAGGATGAGCTCAAGGGTGCGGGCCAGCTTGTCCGGGTCGTCGGCCTCTGCCTGACGGGCGAGGCAGGATATCCACTCAAGGATCCCTGCCCTGTGTTCGGCGATCTTTAAGTGCGCTTCGCTGCCTGGGCGGGTTTCGGCTGCAGCCCGCAGGAAGGCGACGCTGGGGTTATCGCCGGAGTGATCGACGCGGGCAAGGGCGTCGCCTTGGCCACGCCGGCCTCGTCAATGATGCGATTGACGCCGACCTGGTAAAGGCCTTCGGCGGCGAACAACTCGGAGGCGGTCTTGAGGACCCGCTCACTGGCCGCGGTCCCGCTTTGAATCGGTGTGTCCATTGTTCACCTCTGCAGGAGGGGTTCGATGGGTGCAACTCCCACTGAGTCGGTTTTTGTCCTCACAGTGGGGCCGGGCGCTCGTTTGTGGCGCGGTTAGTGGAATGACTCGATCAAATTCCACTGTACGCCCGTCGTCGACGGCAGCCCCGAAGCGCGGCGGACCCGGCTTGGCGAAACGCGGCTGGGGCCTAGGCCGCCGCCAGCCTTCGGGCCCGGGGAAGCGCGGCCGTTTCCGCCGGCGCCACGATGCTGAGCTGGCACTCTGACTGAAGCGGATCAATGGTGGCCGGCAGGTGGTGGGAGGCGGAGCACTCCCGCAGTTGCTCGAGGGCCGCCGGTTCCACCACGGCGTGGCTGACATCCAACACCAGATGGAGTCCTTCCCTCAGGTGGTTTGCCCGCTTGACCACCACGTACAGGGCTTGGAGGCTCCTCGCCGTCACATGTCCCTGCGCTGCTACTTCTGCCTGACCGCAATCGAGGTCGAGCCTGACAAGAACCCGGAGTTTGTGGTTCAAACGATTCCCCTGTTCGTGCATTTACCGCTTGGCCGCGACGCTGCGACCGCTTTGGCCGCGACGCTGCGACCGCAACCCAGCCTAGGCAGGGAGTGTGACCTAGGCAACAGTGCGCTTCATATCGGGGAAACCTCGCGTTATGTGCCGGTTTGTTGGCGAAAAAGTGTTGATCGGCGGGCCCGGTGTATTGTAAAGGGGGCCCCACGGCGACCATCCGGCACTTGGCACCAGTCCAAGACGCAACGGAGAGCGGCATCGTGGCCCCCTTGCCGCCGCGGCGAGGAACTGCATCTTCGGATGCAGGACGAGCCAGCGCCGGCCAGCCAGTCCACTCTGCGTTTCGCGCCTCTCAACACTCCGGCGTGGCCCGCGTGGGTACTGACAGCCAGAATCCGGGCACCAGGCCCGGCCGACTTAGAGGAACACATGACACACCCCTTCGACAGCCCAGACGACGTCCGCGGGGCGGATTTCCGCGAGCGGCGGCGGCCCGTGAAGAAACGCCGAGGCCGCAAGGTGCTGGTCGCCGTCGCCGTCGTAGTGGCGCTCGTCGCGGTGGTGGCTGGCGGCTACCTCTTCAACCTCGCACGCACTTTCGACTCCGGTTCGAGCAAAATTGACCAGGCCTTCCCGGACGAGTCCACGCGTCCGAAGAAGACGGACACGGCGATGAACATTCTGGTGATGGGCAGTGACAGCCGTGGCGCCACCGAGTCTGATACCGCGGCCGGCACGTCCACGGACCAGCGTGCGGACGCGCTGATGCTCATGCATATCCCGGCGGACCGCAAGAATATCTACACCATGTCCATCATGCGCGACCTCTGGGTGGACATCCCGGGACACGGCGAGGCGAAGATCAACTCCGCACTGGCCCTTGGCGGTACGCCGCTGATGGTGCAGACCATCGAGTCGACCTTCCAGCAGCGCATCGATCACGTCGCGATGATCGACTTCGAGGGCTTCAAGGGCCTCACGGACGCGCTGGGTGGGGTGAGCGTGAATATCAAGGTGCCGTTCACCTCGACTGCGCTGCCCGGCCAGTCCTTCGCCCCGGGCCAGCACACCTTCAACGGAACCGAAGCGCTGGCCTTCGTGCGCGAGCGCCATGCCTACGCCGACGGCGACTACCAGCGCGTCCGCAACCAGCAGGAGTTCCTGCGGGCCATCATCAAGAAGTCGATCGCCGGCCAGACGCTGAGCAACCCGATCACGATCAACAACATGGTGGGCGCAGTCTCGCCGTTCGTCACGGTCGACAAGTCCTTTGACTCGGGAACCGTGGCCGGCCTGGCGTTCGAGCTCAGAGACATCCGGGCGCAGAATACCGTCATGTTCACACTGCCGACCGGGGGCATCGGAACGTCCACGGATGGCCAGTCGATCGTGCTGACCGACCCGAACGCCATCCAGGAAATCTCCGCGGCGATGGCCGCGGATTCCCTGGGCGAGTATGTCGCGGCGAACAAGTTCGAGAACGGGAACTGAGTCCCGCCAGGTGAGGCGCCAGGGGAGGCCCTTGGACCCATGGTCCGCGGCCGGCTGCAGTGGTAGCGTCCGTTCATGGGGAACGCTCCGGAGCCAGCAGCCGCGGCTTCCGCGGCGTCCCCGTCCCCTCCCTCGTCCCCGGCGGCGGGCCGTCGCCGTCGGCTAGTTCTGCTCCTAGGGGCGCTGCTCGCAGTCGCGCTCGCCGTCGCCGTCGCGGTCTCGGCATACGTTCTCTCCCGGCAGCAGGCCGGGGACCCCACACCCGACGGGGCCGTCACCCCGGCGATCGCGCCTGCGACGGCACCCAGACTGCCCTCGCCCTCGCCGCCACCCAGCCCCACGCCCACGCCGGAACCACCCGCCGTCGCCCTCAACATCTTGCTGATCGGGAGCGACAGCCGGGTGAATGAGCGGGCGGTGGCGGCCGGCGGCGCCGCCTCCGACCAGCGCGGCGACGCCCTTGTGCTGATCCACCTCCCGGCGGACCGGCAGAGCGTCTACGGCATCTCGATCATGCGCGACCTTTGGGTGAACATCCCCGGCCGCGGATCCGCGAAAGTGAACGCCGGACTGGAACTTGGCGGGCTGCCGCTGATGACGAAGACAGTGGAGGCGCTGCTGGGCCAGCACATCGACCACACGGTGATGCTGGACTTCCAGGGGTTCGCGGCCATGACAGACGCGCTCGGCGGTGTCGACGTCGATATCAAGCGGTCATTCACCAGCACCGTAGATGACAGGGTGTATTTTCCGGCGGGCGTGAACCGGCTCAACGGGCTGCAAGCCCTGGCCTTTGTCCGCGAGCGCCATGCCTTCGCCGACGGCGACTACCAGCGGGTCCGGAACCAGCAGACGTTCTTGAAAGCCATGATGGCCAAGATGGCTTCCGAAGGCGGGCTGGCGGACCGCGACACCGTCCGCAAACTCATCAAAACGGTGTTGCCGCACGTGACCCTGGACGCAAGCTTCACCATGGAGTCGCTGGAAAACCTCGCCTTCAGCCTCCGCAACACAGCGCCGGGACGTGGAGTGTTCTTCACGCTGCCGACCGCCGGCACCGGGTTCAGCCGGGACGGCCAGTCGATTGTCCTGCAGGACCCTGCCGCGACTGCCGCGGTCTCCGCCGCGCTGGGCTCGGGAACGCTCGCCGGCTACGTGGCGGCCAACAATCTTCAGAACGGCAATTGAGGCGCCGCTCTTCGGTAGATTGGGACCATGACCCAGACTCCCGCCCAGCCGTCCCCGCAGCCCCCCGTCGCCCGGAAAGTTCCCTCGGTGCGCACCCACCACGGCGACGCGTTCGAGGACAACTACGAGTGGCTGCGGGACAAGGAATCCGCCGAGGTCGTTGACCTGCTCAAGGCCGAAAACACCTACCAGGAGGCCGTGACCGCGCACCAAGAGCCGCTGCGCGAGGCCATCTTCCAGGAAATCAAGGGCCGCACCCAGGAAACAGACCTCTCCGTACCGAACCGCAAGGACGGCTGGTGGTACTACACCCGCTCGGTCGAGGGCAAGGAGTACGGCATCCACTGCCGCGTGCGCGGCCAGGAAACCGGGGACCGCGTCGCGGACTGGACTCCCCCGGCCGTGGAGGCCGGCGTCGTCATCCCCGGCGAGGAAGTCCTGCTCGATGGCAACCTCGAGGCGGAGGGCAAGCCGTTCTTTGCCGTTGGCGGGGCCGCCACGACCATCGACGGCACCCTGTATGCCTACGCCGTGGACAACGCCGGCGACGAGCGCTTCACGCTGCGCATCAAGGACCTCAGCACCGGCGTGCTGCTGCCGGACGTGATCGAGAACGTCTTCTACGGCATCTCCTTCTCCCCCGACGGCAGCCGGATCTTCTACACCGTGGTGGACGATTCCTGGCGGCCGTACCAGGTGAAGTCCCATGTGCTCGGCACACCGGTCAGCGAAGACACGGTCATCTATCAGGAGGACGACGTCGCCATGTGGCTCGGCTTCGAGCTCTCGGCCGACCGGCGCCATCTGGTGCTCAGCATCGGCTGCTCCGAGTTCAGCGAGACCCGCCTGCTGAGCTTTGATGACCTCGACGCCGGACTGCGCACCGTAATCTCCCGCGACGAGCGCATCCTGTACGAGGCCGAGCCGTTCCTGCTGGCGGACGCCTCGGGCCGGAGCCAGGAGCGGATCCTGCTCACCCACAACAAGGACGCCATCAATTCCATGGTCTCGCTCGTGGACCCGGCCGAGCTCGCAAAGCCCCTTGCCGAGCAGCACTGGGACACCGTCGTCGCCCATTCCGACCACGTCCGAGTCAACGGCGCCGGGGTCACGTCCACCCACGCGGTGGTCTCCGTCCGCAAGGACACCATCGAAAGGGTCCAGGTCCTTCCCCTGGCCGGCCTGGGCACCCCGGAGCAGGGTGCCGCGGTGGAACCCGCCTTCGACGAGGAGCTGTACACGGCCGGCGTCGCGGGCTCGGACTACGAGGCCCCCGTGATCCGGATGGGCTACACCTCCTACTTCACGCCGTCCCGGGTCTACGACTTTGTGCTGCCCACCCCGGAGCTCCCGGCCGGTGAACTCCTGCTACGCAAGGAGAGCCCGGTGCTGGGCGGTTACTCGCCGTCGGACTACGTCGCCACCCGGGAGTGGGCCACGGCCGCGGACGGGACGAAGATTCCGCTCTCGGTCCTCCGCCACGCCTCTGTCCGGCAGGATTCGACGGCGGCCGGCTTGGTGTACGGCTACGGCTCCTACGAATTGAGCATGGACCCGGGCTTCGGGATCCCCCGGCTGTCCCTGCTGGACCGGGGCATCGTGTTCGTGATCGCCCACATCCGCGGCGGCGGCGAGCTGGGCCGGCACTGGTACGACGACGGCAAGAAGCTGCACAAGAAGAACACGTTCACGGACTTCATCGCGGCCACGGACTGGCTCGCCGGATCCGGCTGGGTGGACCCGGGCCGGATCGCAGCGATGGGCGGCTCCGCCGGCGGCCTGCTGATGGGCGCGGTCGCCAACCTCGCGCCGGAAAAGTATGCGGCGATGGTTGCCGCCGTCCCGTTCGTGGACGCGCTGACCACCATCTTGGACCCCGAACTGCCGCTCTCGGCGCTGGAGTGGGAGGAATGGGGCAACCCGATCACCGACCCGGACGTGTACACGTACATGAAGTCGTACACACCGTACGAGAACGTCCGCGCCGTGACCTACCCGAAGATCGCCGCTGTCACCAGCTTCAACGACACCCGTGTGCTCTACGTGGAGCCGGCCAAATGGGTGCAGCGGCTGCGCGAAGTGAACACCGGAACCGAGCCGATTGTCCTGAAGATCGAGATGGAAGGCGGCCACGGCGGCGCCTCGGGCCGGTACGTGCAGTGGCGCGAACGGGCCTGGGACTACGCGTTCGTCGCCGATTCCCTCGGCGCCACCGAGCTGCTTCCGGGAGCCGGTCTGAAGTAGCCGCATGTCCCATCGATTGCTCCGCAACGGCCCTTTTGAGCGCCCATAAGGGCCGTTGCGGAGCAATCGATGGGGCGTCCGGTACCGCTATGTACAAAAAAATCGTCATCATGCTTACTATTGACCGGTGTTAGGCACATCGATGTAGAAACTGCTCACTGGGGGCAGCAGACGCGGTGCCGGAGATGGAGTTTGTTATGAGCGCTGAGCAGGGATTGACCCCGTTGACCGATGATGAGCTGATGGCGCAGGGCGGCACGGCCCTCCCCGACAAGGAAGTCGCCTCCGTCCTGGACCTGAACGCCGACCTGAACCTGGGGATAAGCGCCGCGGCGCCGATCGACCTCGGCATCGCGGCCAACGCCAACGTCGCCGCCCCGATTGACGCGGCCGCGTCGGCGAATGTTCTCTCCGTCGGGTCCGAGTCCCAGGCTCTTGCCGATCAGGGCACCATCATCAACCAGGGCGTGACGGGCGACGCCACTGCAGCTTCCACCCAGGACAGCGTCATCGATCAGGGCGCCGGCACGGCTGCCGGCACGGCTGCTGATGCCGGCACGGCTGCCGGCACGGCTGCTGATGCCGGCACGGTCCCGACCGGAACCGCCGACGGCGGAGTCCTCCCCGGCGGTGCGCTGCCGACGGATGTGGCCGGTGTTGCCGACGCCGCTGGCGCCGCGGGCGCTCTCAACGGCAACCTGCTCAACGTTGACGTGAACCTGGACGCCGACGCGGACATTGCAGCGCCCATCAACGGTGCGGTGGCCGCCAACGCCAACGTAGCTGCGCCGATCGACGCCGCCGTCGGCGCCAACATCGGCTCGATCGACAGCAACGCGTTCGCCGTCGCCCAGCAGGATGCCATCATCAACCAGGACATCCATGGCGACGCCACGGCTTCGGCTGACCAGCAGTCCGACCTGAAGCAGTAGCTCTAGATGAACACTGTGCACGGAGGGCCGTCCGGGCAGGACGGCCCTCCGGTGCCGCCCGCCCAAGGCGGTATGGCCTCCGGAGGTGCCGCTCCGGCGTCGTCCGTTGCTATCAGCCAGCAGCCGGTACCGGTGCGGGCCGCCGGCGTCCAACTGATCGGCGAGGCGCAGGGGTCCGGCTACAAGGAAGCTCCGTCCCTGGTGCGCCGCGCCGACGGCCAGACCATCCAGCTCACCCGCCTGCTGTACCTGGTGCTCGAGGCGATAGACGGCCAGCGGGGCCCGGAAGAAATCGCCGGGCACGCCAGCAACAGCTTCGGACGGCTCGTCAGTGCCGAGAACGTCCGCACGCTGATCAGCTCCCAACTCCTCCCCCTCGGCCTCCTCCGGCTGGCGGACGGTTCCGAGCCCGCGGTGAAGAAATCGAACCCGCTGCTGGGCATGCGCTTCCGGTACTCGGTGACCGACCCGGACCGCACCCGGAAGCTCACGGCGCCGTTCGCCACGCTGTTCAACCCCGTGATCGTGGTGGCGGTGACCGTTGCTTTCCTGGCCACGTGCTGGTGGGTACTGATGGTCAAGGGGCTGGCATCGGCCACGCATGAAGCCTTCGCCAACCCCGGCTTGGTCCTCCTGATCCTGGTGGTCACGGTGCTCTCGGCCGGTTTCCATGAGTTCGGCCACGCCGCCGCCGCCCGCCGCGGCGGCGCCACCCCCGGCGCCATGGGCACGGGCCTGTACCTGATGTGGCCGGCCTTCTACACCGACGTTACCGATTCCTACCGGCTGGGGCGGGCCGGCCGGCTGCGCACCGACCTGGGCGGACTCTACTTCAACGCAATCGTGGCCGTCGCGATCATGGGCATCTGGTGGGCCACCGGCTTCGATGCGCTCCTGCTGGTGGTGGTCACCCAGATCCTGCAGATGGTCCGGCAGCTGATGCCGCTGGTCCGCTTTGACGGCTATCACATCCTGGCCGACGCTACCGGCGTGCCGGACCTGTTCCAGCGCATCAAGCCCACCCTGCTGGCCCTGGTGCCGTGGCGCAGGACAGACCCCGAAGCCAGGCTCCTGAAGCCCTGGGCGCGGGCAGTGGTCACCATTTGGGTGCTGGTCACGGTTCCCCTGCTGCTCTTCAGCATGGCCACCATGGTGCTGACCCTGCCGCGCATCCTGGGCACCGCTTGGGACAACGGCCTCAAGCAGCAGGCCTTGCTCACCCAGAGCATCGCCACCGGGGACGTCGCCGACGCCGCTGTGCGGGTTATCGCGCTCGCCTGCCTGGCACTGCCGGTGCTGGGCATCCTGTACATCCTGCTGCGCCTGGTCCGTCAGCTGGTCACCGGGCTGTGGCGCAAGACCCGCGGCAAGGCCCTGCAGCGCGCCACCGCAGTCGTTGCGATCGCGGCCGTCGCTGCGGGCCTCGCCTGGGCCTGGTGGCCCGGCGGTGACACCTATCGCCCGGTCCAGCCCTACGAGCGCGGCACCCTCGCCGACGCCACCACCGCGGTCTTCCCGGCCGCCGCAACGGGCCGGATGGCAGAGGGACAGTCTGGCAAGACCGTTGCCCTGTGGCCGGAGGACGCACGCCAGCCCACCCGCGACGAGCCGCAACTGAGCATGGTCCTGGTCCCCCGTCAGGCCGCCACAGCCGGCTCGGCAGGCACGGCCGGCACCGCGGCGGCGCCGTCGTGGGTGTTCCCCTTCGACAGGCCGGCCGCTCCGGACGACGACGGCAATCAGTCCCTCGCGGTCAACACCACTGACGGTTCCGTGGTCTACGACGTCGCCTTCGCCCTGGTCTGGGCGGACGACGGCGACACCGTGGACACCAAGAATGAGGCCTACGCCTTTGCCAGCTGCGCGGACTGCGCCGCCGTGGCCGTGGGCTTCCAGGTGGTCCTGGTTGTGGGCCAGACCCATGTGGTCGTCCCGGAAAACCTGTCGGCGTCGGCCAACTACAACTGCCTCCGGTGCCTGACCTATGCGCTCGCGAGCCAACTGGTGCTCACCCTCGACGGGCCCCTCAGCGGCGACGGCATGGCCAGGCTCAACGCGCTGTGGCAGGAGATCGCGGCCTACGGCAAGGACCTGCGGAACCAGCCGCTCTCGGAAATCCAGGGCCGGCTCAGCGCGTACAAGGAACAGATCATGGCGGTCATCAAGGCCGATCCCAGTGCCACCCCGGCTGGGTCCGCCGGCACGGCCACGGCGCCGGGCACCGCACCCGGCGCAACATCTGGTGCCACCCATGCCGCCAGTACCGCGGCAGCTCCCGGCAGCACGCAGGCTCCGTCACCGGGCGCCACCGGGACCACGCGGACGACGGCGCCGCCGGCCGGCGACGCCGCGCCGACCGGCGCTGCGACGTCGCCCGCGCCCGGGTCCGGGTCCACGGTGCCGGCCGAGCAGAAACCAACGCAGCCCGCCGCATCGGCACCGGCCGGTCCCACTACGCCCGCAGCGGGGACAACCGCGCCCGTGCCGGCGGGAACCACGCCGCCGGCTCCGTAGGCGCGCACCCGTAAACAGGTTCGGCCGGAAGGATCTCGCCTTCCGGCCGAACCTGTCAGATCGTCTGGGTCCCCCCGGGGCCCGGTCAGCGGGCCGTCCACTCATCCGCGAGGATGGCGTACACCATTTCCGTGGCGCATTCGCCCCTTGTAGTGCCACTTGTCCACCTGCCATAATTCCAGGCGCATGCCGAGACGTTGGACCGCAGCAGCCAATACGGAGCGGCAACCAATACGGAGGGGTAACACGATGAGACTAACGCTGACAGAGTTCCTCACCTTGGACGGCGTGGCGCAGGGTCCTGGATCGCCCGAGGAGGACACCAGCGACGGCTTCTCACAAGGGGGTTGGTTCGTCCCCTACGTGGACGAGGACTTCATCCAGCGGGCGGCGGACTGGCTCGGTGAGGCGGACGCGCTACTGTTCGGCCGTCGGACCTACGTCAACTTTGCGAGGGACTGGCCGAGAATCACGGACCCTGATGATCCGTTCTCTGAAAAGATGAATGGTTTGCCGAAGTATGTGGCCTCGCACAGCCTGGCGCAGGCTGGTTGGGCACCGACGACGATCCTGTCCGGGGACGTCCCCGCGCAGGTCGCTGAGTTGAAGAGGCAGCCCGGCAGGGAGTTGCAGATCCACGGGAGCGCCCAGCTGGCCCAGTCGCTTCTGGGCGCGGGGCTGATCGACGAACTGAGGCTGGTGGTCGCCCCGGTGGTGGTAGGCAACGGCAGGCGGCTGTTTCCGGCGGGAGGCGCCCCGGCGGGCCTGCGTCTGGTCCGCAATGAGACGACGACGGGCGGACTCGCGATTCTTGTCTATGAGTCGGCAGGGCTTCCGACGTACGGGACCTATGAGCCCGGTTCGTCCGGTGGGTGAGCCTGCCGAAACCCCGGGGCCAGGGCCGCGCGGCTGGTCGTCCTCCTAGCTTGCCGGTCAGGACGGCGGTTAGCAGGCCTTCCATTCCTCCGCGAGGATGGCGTACACAACTTCCGTGGCCCACTCGCCCTTGTAGTGCCACTTGTCCAGCTGCCGTGACTCCAGGCGCATGCCGAGCCGCTCACAGAGCGCAGCCGAGGCCGTGTTCAGGGCATCGAGCTTGGCGTCAATGCGGTGGAAGCCCAGGTCCTCAAAACCGAGCTTGAGCAGCGCACGGGCGGCCTCGCTCGCGATGCCCCGCCCCCGCGCCTCCGGGGCCAGGCTCCAGCCGATCTCGGCCTGCCCGCACCCCTCCAGCCACTTCAGCACCACCTCGCCGAGCAGCCCGGGCGAGTCCGTGGCCTCGATCGCCAGAGCCACCCAGTCACCCTCCTTCTCGAACTCGAAGTTGGCGTACCGTCCCACCAGTTCCATCGACTGGGTGTAGCTCTTGGCCTCGCGGGGCAGGAACCGGGCGGTTTCCGGGAGCGAGTGGTAGGCATGGAAGGCATCGAGGTCGGAGGCTTCAAAGCGCCGCAGCACCAGCCGTTCGGTGCGGATGGGCAGCGGAGGGAGGGGCTTGGGTTCGGTCATGCCCCCAACGCTACCCATCGGCTGCTCCGTAAGCGCCGTTTTGAGCCGCCACAAGGGCCGTTACGGAGCAACGGATGCCTGGGCGACGACGGCGGCCGTTGCCTCGGCGATCGCCCGCTCCTCGTCGGTGGGGACCACCAGGACAGGCAGGGCCGACGTCGGGGTGGAAATGACCCGGGGTTCCTTGGACCGCTCCCGGTTCAGCCCGGCGTCGAGTTCGACGCCGAGGGCACCGAGCCGCTGCGCCACGAGGTTCCGGAACTGGTGCGAGTTCTCGCCGATGCCGGCCGTGAACACAAGGGCCTTCGCGCCGCCAACGGCCACGTGGTACCCGCCGATGTACTTCGCGAGCCGGTAGGACGCGACCGCCAGGGCCATGGCCGCCTTGGCATCGCCGGCCTCCGCGGCCTCCACCACCGAGCGCATGTCGTTGTTTCCGGCCAGGCCCTTGAGCCCGGACTGCCGGTTCAGCATCGAGTCCAGGTCCTCGGGAGACCAGCCGTTCCGGCCCAGGAAGACCAGGATGGACGGATCGAGGTCACCGGAGCGGGTGCCCATGACGAGGCCCTCGAGGGGCGTGAATCCCATGGAGGTGTCGATCGACAGACCGCCGCGGATCGCCGTGACCGACGCGCCGTTCCCCAGGTGGGCGATGACGGCGTCGAACTCCTCGACCGGAACGTCCAGCAGCGCCGCCGCCCGGTGCGCAACGTATTCGTGCGAGGTGCCGTGGAACCCGTAGCGGCGGATCCCGTGGTTCGTGTAGAGCTCGTCCGGCACCGCGTAACGCCAGGCGTGCTCGGGCAGCGTGCGGTGAAAGGCGGTGTCGAACACGGCCACTTGCGGCAGCTCGGGCCACTTCTTCGAGATCGCGCGGATGCCAAGGACGTTGGCGGGGTTGTGCAGCGGCGCGAGCGGGTTCAGCCGCTCAATGGCCCGGGTGATCTCGTTGTTGACCAGCACCGGCTCGGCGAAGCGCTCCCCGCCGTGCACCACGCGGTGGCCCACGGCATCGAGCACGCGGTCCCCCAAAGCTGCGTGGATGGCCGCGTCCACCTGTTCCAGGGCCTCGGCGTGGTCGCGCGGGCCCTCGATCTGGCCGTCGCCCTCACCGCCGGAACCCATGCCGATCTTCTCGACCAGACCTTCGGTGAGCACGCTGCCGGCCTCGACGTCGCGCACCTGGTACTTGAGCGAGGACGAGCCGGAGTTGATGACGAGCACGAGCATGGGGCCTCCTAAGCCTTGGCTTCGCCGCTAACCCGGAGGGAGCGTCGGGATTGGCATCACGCCGGAGCCTGGCGGAGCGCTCCGTGGGATCCACTATAAATTGTCGGACCGGCGAGGACGCCCATCCGTTGCGAAAGCCGCGGCGGGCGCCTAGAGTCGGCGGACCAACTGGACAACTCACGACGGGATTTCCATGACTGACGACACGACCCAGCCAGACAGCGCCCAGCCAGAGCGAACCGAACCGGCCAGCGGTTCCGGTAAACCGGATCCCAGCGGCGTCGAAGGCGCGAACCCGGCCCTGGACGACACGGGAAACTTCAAGGCCGCCGAGGTCGGAGAAGCCACCGAGGCCCCCGAGGATCTGGAGGACCTGGATCTCACGCCGGCGGGGCTGGCCGACGAGCCCGCCGAGCAGGAAGATCCCGACAGCCCGGCAGTGCCGGAAAACAGCTGACCGGAAAACAGCTGACTATGCACGGGCAGCCGCTGGTGCCGGCTCGGTGGCGGGCTCCACGGACTGCGCCTGGACGGCGGTGATGGCCACCGTGTTCACGATGTCCTCCACGGTGCAGCCGCGCGAGAGGTCGTTGACCGGCTTCCGGAGCCCCTGCAGGACGGGCCCGACGGCGACCGCCCCCGAGGACTGCTGCACAGCCTTGTAGGTGTTGTTGCCGGTGTTGAGGTCCGGGAAGATGAACACGGTGGCCTGCCCGGCGACGGACGAGCCGGGCATCTTGGACTGCGCGATCGCGGCATCCACGGCGGCGTCGTACTGGATGGGGCCTTCGACGGCGAGATCCGGGCGGCGGTCCTTCACGACTTCGGTGGCCTGCCGGACTTTGTCCACTGCCTCCCCGGTCCCGGACCCGCCGGTGGAGTAGGACAGCATGGCCACCCGCGGCTCCACGCCGAACTGGTCGGCCGTCTCGGCCGAGGCCAGGGCAATGTCCGCCAGTTGCTCCGCGTTCGGGTCAGGATTGACCGCGCAGTCGCCGTACACCAGCACCCGGTCCGGCATCAGCATCAGGAACACTGAGGAGACGATCTTGACGCCGTCGCGCGTCTTCACGAACTCCAACGCGGGACGAATGGTGTGGGCGGTGGTGTGCGCGGCACCGGACACCATGCCGTCCACGACTCCCAGTTGCACCATCATGGTGCCGAAGTAGCTGCCGTCCAGCATGACTTCCAGCGCCCGGGCGAGGTCGACGCCCTTGTGCGCTCGCAGCTCCGCGTACTTCTGTGCAAACTGCTGGCGCAGCTCCGACGTCGAGGGATCCACGATTTTGATGCCGGAGAGCTCGATGCCCCGGGTGGACGCCAGCTCCCGGACCGCGGACTCGTTGCCCAGGATAGTGAGGTCGCAGACGTCCCGCCGGTGCAGTATCTCGGCGGCACGCAGGACCCGCACGTCGTTCCCCTCCGGGAGGACGATGTGCCGGCGCTGCAGCCGGGCCCGCTCAATGAGGTCGTGCAGGAACCTCAGCGGCGTCATCCGCTCCGGCCGCGGCAGGTGCAGCCGCTCCAGCAGCTCCGTTTCGTCCACCCGCTTGGCCCACAGGCCCAGCGCGGAGGCCACCTTGCGGCGGTGCCCGGACCAGATCTCGCTGCGCACCTCGGAGACCCGCTTGGCCGTGGTGTAGGTGTCGTCCGGGGCCGCGAACACGGGGAATGGCGCCTGCGCCAGCAGCGAGTAGATGTTGGGGTCCGGGGCTAGGCCGCCGGTGAGGATGAGCGCCGACGGCACCGGGAACTCCGGCGAGAACGACGACGCCAGGCACCCAACCATCACGTCCGCACGGTCACCGGGAACGATCACCAGGGCGCCGTCGTCGAGCACGTGCAGGAAGTTGGCAACATTCATTGCCGCCACCTTGATGGAATGGACGTCGCGTTCCATGTCCTGCCGGCCGGCCACCTGGCGGATCCCGAGGGCCGAAGCGACCTCGCCGGTGGTGGGCCGGGCAATGTCTTCCAGCTCCGGGAAGACGTACACGGGACGGCCGGACGCACCGGGCTTCACGGCGGCGACGATCCCGTCCACGTCCTCCGGGTCGGCGCGGTTCACCATGATGGCCAGGAGGCTGCAGCGTTCCGCCGCGAGTTCCTTGCGGGCAACTTCGACGGCGTCGGCAGCCTCCGCGACGGTCCGCCCCTTCGCGCCCACCACGGCCACGATGGAGGCGGCCAGGTTGTTCGCGAGGCGTGCGTTAAGGTCGAATTCGACGGCGGCGTCCTGGCCGGTGAGATCCGTCCCCTCCACAATCACCACGTCGCAATGGCGGGACATTTCGGCGAAGATCTCCACACAGCGGGCGTCGATCTCGGCCCTGTTTCCCTCGGCCAGCAGCCCGCGGACCTCGGCAAACGTCAGGCCGCCGCGGCAGCGCTGGTCGTCAAGATCGAACCGGGCCTTCATCAGGGCCACCATCGGGTCCGCCGCGGCGTCGTTGCCGTGGACCACAGGCTTGAAGAAGCCGATGCGGTCCGCGTGCCGGTGCAGCGTGTCCGCCAGCCCCAGCGCTATGAGGGACTTACCGGAGCCCGGGGTGGTCGCGCTGACATAGATTCCTTTGGCCATGTGTCCCAGCATACTTACACCCCTTGACAGCGGGCACCCACATGGGATTACCTAATGAACATTCGGTAAATAAAGCTGGAGGCAACGAGGCATGGCTGAACTGACGATTTCCGGTGACATCCACCCCATCCTGAAGGACGACTACGCCTCCGAATGGATGGGCATCGAAGTTGTCGCACTGGACGACGGACATGCCACCATCCGGATGACGCTCCGGCAGGAGATGCTCAACGGCTTCGGCATGGCCCACGGCGGAATGATCTTCGCCTTCGGCGACACGGCTTTCGCGCTGGCCTGCAACCCGGCCAGCCCGAGCCCGGCCGACTCAGGCAACATCACGGTTGCCGCCGGCGTCGACATCAACTTCCTCAAGCCGGCCTTCCGCGGCCAGGTCCTGACCGCCGTCGCCAACCGCCGCGCCAGCACCGGGCGCAGCGGCCTCTACGACATCCAGATCTACGCCGCCGATCCCGGCGCGGGCGCGCCTGGGACGCCGCAGTCGGCACCCGCCGGCTCGGTTCCCGCCGTTACCGTCCCGGGCGAACTCCCCGCCGACATCGCCACCGACGCTCCTACGTGGGAACTCATCGCCGAGTTCCGCGGCCGCAGCCGCACCATCTCCAAGAAATAGAAACAGGGAACCACAGATGACCCAAGAAACTGCCGCCGCCACAACTGATGCCGTCCTGGACCGCGAGGAGACCATCTCCCGCGATGAACTCGAGGCGCTCCAGCTCAGCCGCCTGCAGCACACGGTGGCCTACGCCTATGACCGCGTCCCCCTGTACAAGCGCAAGTTCGACGAGGCCGGCGTCCACCCGACGGACCTGCGTGAACTCTCCGACCTCGCCAAGTTCCCCTTCACCACCAAGGAGGACCTCCGGCTCGAGTACCCCTTCGGCATGTTCGCCGTGCCGCAGCACGAGGTCGCGCGGATCCACGCCAGCTCCGGCACCACGGGGCGCGCCACCGTGGTGGGCTACACGAAGAAGGATCTCGCCGACTGGGCCAAGCTCGTGGCCCGCTCGCTGCGCGCCTCCGGCGTCCGGCCTGGCATGAAGGTGCACAACGCCTACGGCTACGGCCTGTTCACCGGCGGCATGGGCGCCCACGCCGGCGCCGAGGCACTCGGCTGCACCGTCATCCCGATCTCCGGCGGCCAGACCGAGCGCCAGATCACGCTCATCCAGGACTTCAAGCCCGACGCCATTCTGGCGACGCCCACGTACCTGCTGACCATTGCCGACGCCATGATCAAGCAGGGCATCGACCCGGCCTCGACGTCACTGAAGTACGCGGTCCTGGGCGCCGAGCCGTGGACCGAGGAAATGCGGCACGAGCTCGAAACCACCATGAACCTCAAGGCCTGCGACATCTACGGCCTCTCCGAGGTCATGGGCCCCGGCGTCGCCGGCGAGGCCGTGGAAACGCAGGACGGCAGCCACATCTGGGAGGACCACTTCCGGCCCGAGATCATCGACGCCTTCGATCCCACGGTGGTGCTGGGCGACGGCGAACCGGGCGAGCTCGTCTTCACCTCGCTCACCAAGGAAGCGCTGCCGATCATCCGGTACCGCACCAAGGACCTCACCAGGCTGCTGCCGGGCACCGCGCGTCCGGCGCACCGCCGCATGGGCCGGATCACCGGCCGCAGCGACGACATGATCATCCTGCGCGGCGTGAACCTGTTCCCGTCGCAGATCGAGGAGATCGCCCTGCGCATCCCCGAGCTCAGCCCGCACTTCCAGCTGGAACTCACCCGGCCCGAGGGTACGCGCATGGATCAGCTGACCGTCAAGATCGAGCGCCGCGACGCCGTCACGGTCGAGGGCGCCGCCACCGCCGCCAAGGTCCTGCAGCAGCAGATCAAGATCCATGTCGGCTCCTCCTGCACCGTCGACGTCGTCGAGCCCGGCTCGCTGGAGCGGTCCAACGGCAAGTTGCGGCGGATCTACGACATGCGCCCCAAGGGCTGAGTGACCATCCGATCGTGAGAAACTAGCCACTATGCCCAGCACAGCAACCACCACGAAGCGCGGCCGTCCCGGCTATGACCAGCAGTCGGTGCTGGTGATCGCCGTCGACGTCTTCAACCGCCATGGCTACGATGCCACCTCGATGGGCATCCTTGCCGAGAACCTGGGCATCTCCAAGTCCGCGATCTACCACCACGTGCCGTCCAAGGGCGACCTGCTGAAGCTCGCCCTGGACCACGCCCTGGGCGGGCTCGAGGCGATCCTGGACCAGCCCGGCGCCACCTCCGGTTCGGCCGATGCCCGGCTGGAGTTCGTGGTCCGGCAGACCATCTCCGTGCTGGTGGAGCGGTTGCCCTTCGTGACGCTGCTGCTGCGCCTGCGCGGGAACACGGAGATCGAGCGGGACGCGCTGGAACGGCGCCGCGCCTTCGACCACAAGGTCGCCGCCCTGATTTCCGAGGCCCGGGATGAGGGTTCGCTCCGCCAGGACATCGATCCCCGCACCGTCACCCGCCTGCTGTTCGGCACCATCAACTCGATCGTGGAGTGGTACAAGCCCGGCGGCTCGCTGTCCCCGGAAAAGCTGGCCGACGACGTCATCACCATGGCGTTCCACGGCCTCCACGTCCCCAACTAGGAGAAGCTTCCCCACCTCCCGCAGAATCTCATTGACTGCGCAGAATTTCATTGACTGTGCAGGGCACCCGGGCCACGCTGTGAGGATGGCCACCAGATTATCGAAGGTGCTCATGGGCGCTTTCCCCCAGTTGCGTTACGAACCCACTGCCAAAAGGATCCGTGCAAGCTTCGGCGGAAACGTCGTCGTCGATACGATGCAGGCTTGGCTGGTTTGGGAACCTAGGCGGGTCACTCCCATTTTTGCCGTGCCGGAGCAGGAACTGTTGGCGGAGCTCGCCCCGGCGGCCCTGCCGGCGGCTTCTGTCCAGGAGCACGCCTTCGCCGTCCGGCAAGGCGAGCCGCCGACATCGCTCGACCCCGGAACGAAGTTTGGCAGGCACACCTGTGCCGGCGAGGAACTCGACGTCGTGACGGCGGCGGCAACGGTTCCCCGGGCAGCCTTCCGGCCCGAGGACCCGGACCTGGCCGGCTATGTGGTGCTGGATTTCACCGCCTTCGACTGGCTCGAGGACGATGAGGAGATCATCGGCCATCCACGCGATCCGTTCCACCGCGTTGATATCCGCGCGTCGTCCGCGGACGTCGACGTGGCGCTCGACGGCGTGACGCTCGCCAAGACGAACGGCGCGCAGCTGCTCTACGAGACGTTGCTTCCGGTGCGGTACTACATCCCGCCGTCGGATGTGCGGCTGGATCTGATGGAGGAGAGCCCCAAGCGGACCGTCTGCCCGTACAAGGGCCAGGCGAGCTATTGGAGCTACCCGGAGTCCGGGCAGGGCAGGAATGTCGCGTGGAGCTATGACCGGCGCTACCGCGACGCCGCCCAGATCCACGGCCTCATCAGTTTCTTCAATGAAAGAGTGGACCTGAGGGTCAATGGCGTACTCCAAGACCGCCCCGTGTCGCCGTGGTCCCGCCCGGACGGACCGGGGGCACCTCCGGGATGAGCGCAGGCCTGGACAACAGAAGGGGCGCCCCGCTGAGCCGGAGCGCCGCGCTTCTGTCCACCCTGATCTTGTCCCCCCGAATTTCCAGGGCTGGACCGGACCTCAGAGCTGGTAATCAGCTGCCGTGGTGATGTTCTCGTGCACGCAGAGAATATTGTGCTCGGAGTCCATGAACCAGGCGCACTTCTCTGAATCGGTTGTACAGATGTGGTTTTCGGTCTTGAGATCCGGGCGATCGTAGTCCTGGAACATGACGCCCTTGGCTTCCATTTCCTGGACCGTGCGTTCGATCTCGCTGACTTCGAAACTCAGGGTGGTGTGCTCTGAGTGCTTACCATCCTTGACTGGCATCAGCTGCAGCATCGGGCCGTCGCCGCTGCCAAATAGTTCACTTCCGTCGTCTGCCACTCCCCTGTGCGGGAGGCCGAGCGTCTCGGCGTAGAAACGCCGGGCGCGTTCTGCATCATCGACTGGCAGGACCGTTGTGGCTTTGTTGAGTACTAGGGTCATTTCGCCACCTCCTACGAGCAAGATTTTACGCCGGAGCGTGGTGGAAAGAGCCTGCAATTTGCGCCCTGAACAGGCGATGCTTCACGGGATGACCCCCTTCCTCAGCGGGCTGCGTGGGAGCGCGGAACCGGGCGATAGTAGTCAGTCAGGAATCCGGCGAGGAGACCGCCCAGGACCAGCACCAGCGCCGGCCAAAGTCTTATCGGGCCAACGACGTCGCGGATATCGACCCTCAGGAACGGCAGAAGAAGCATCGAGACGGCTCCATAGATGATTGCCAGCACCAGTCCGATCTTGATGATGGTTGCCCCCTGTGATCGCATCTTCGTCTTGGGAAACTGCTTCGCGTAATCCTGCGCGGTACCGAAGTCGTCTTCAGCCGGAGTCCCTGTGGCGCTCTCGTGAGCGCGGACTTCGTCCAGGGTCTCGGCGATCTCATCTTCCGAGAACCCGCGGATGCGCAGGTTGAAAGCCAGGTCTCGTGCGTAGCTCATGCTTGTTCCTGTCGAGTTGCTCGGATCTCGGTGAGGGTTTCGTTCATGCGCTGCCAGGCTGCTGCCGAGCGCTGCAGCTCGTTGCGGCCTGGCTCAGTGATCGCGAACTGCTTTCGTCCAGGGCCGGACTGGTCATGCTGCCATGTGTGCTCGACGAGGCCCTGGTCCTCCAGTCTCTTCAGGAGGGGATACAGCGTTCCGCCCTTGATGCGGACGAAGCCGTGTTGCCGCAGAAATTCCGCGATGGCGTAGCCATGGCTTTCCCCGTGGCTGAGCACGGCCAGCACTGCCTGCGGAAGCGCCGCACGGGCCAGCTCCGGGTTCCCATCGTCCTCATCCATACCTAGATAGTGTCACGACTTAGCTCGCCGGGCAACCCACTTTCCTGAACCAGAACCGAGGTGCTGTTTTCCTCCGTTAAACACGACACGGTCGTTGCAACTCCCAAAAATTCTGGGTGTTGCAACGACCGCTGGAGCCTTAGGGGCGTGAGGGAGCGCCGGGAGGGGCTACTTCTCCACGAGGGTCAGGACGTCGTAGGTCGCCACGATTTCGTCGTCCTGGTTGGTCAGGACGGCGTCCCAGGCCACCTCGCCGTACTCGTCGGTCTCGCGCGGGGTGATCTTCTTGGCCGTCAGGGTCACGCGGATGGAGTCGCCCGCGGCCACCGGGGTGATGAAGCGCAGGCTCTCCAGGCCGTAGTTGGCCAGGACGGGGCCCGGTGCGGGCTCCACGAACAGGCCGGCGGCCCAGCTGAGCAGGAGGTAGCCGTGCGCCACGATGCCCGGGAAGAACGGGTTGGCCGCGGCGGCTTCCTGGTTAGTGTGCGCGTAGAAGGTGTCGCCGGTGGAGTTGGCAAACTTGGTGATTTCCTCCAGCGAGACCTCTCGCAGCTCCGAGCGGATGGCGTCGCCGATGTGCAGCGTGGCCAGGGACTTCCGGAACGGGTGCTGGCCCTCGGTCTCGAGCGTGAAGTTGCGGTCTGCACCGGTGTGCCAGACGCCGGTGACGGCGGTGAGCATGTTGGGTGAGCCCTGGATTGCGGTGCGCTGCATGTGGTGCATCACCGAGCGGATGCCGCCGAGCTCTTCGCCGCCGCCGGCGCGGCCGGGGCCGCCGTGGACCAGGTGCGGGACCGGGGAGCCGTGGCCGGTGGAGCTGCGGGCGTCCTCGCGGTTGAGCATAAGCACGCGCCCGTGGTGGGCCGCGATCCCGGTGACCAGCTGCTGCGCGACGGCGGGATCGTTCGTGCAGACCGAGGCGACGAGCGAGCCGCCGCCGCGGGCGGCGAGGCGGACGGCGTCGGCCAGGTCGGTGTAGCCAATCACCGAGGACACCGGGCCGAAGGCCTCGAGTGAGTGGACCTCCTCGGCCTCCGGGTTGGCCCAGCTCAGCAGGATCGGGGACATGAAGGCACCGCCGTCAAGGACGCCGATACTGCCGTCCGCGCTGGTGACTTTCGGCGCATCGAGCGTGCCGTAGGCCAGCTCCCCGCCGGCGTCGAGCATGGACTGGACGGCGGCGCGCACGTCGGCGAGCTGCTCGAGGGAGGCCAGGGCGCCCATCGTGACACCCTCGGCGCGGGGGTCACCGAGCACGACGCGTTCGCGGATGCGGTCCCCCACGGCGGCGACTGACGTCGGCGACCAGGTCCTGCGGCACGATGGCGCGGCGGATGGACGTGCACTTCTGGCCGGCCTTGGCGGTCATCTCGGTGACGAGGGACTTGATGAAGGCGTCGAATTCCGGCGTGCCCTTGACGGCATCCGGGCCCAGGATCGCGGCGTTGAGGGAGTCGGTCTCGGACGTGAAGCGGACGCCGCCCTTCACCACATTGTCGTGGGACTTGAGCGCATTGGCGGTCTGAGGCCGAGCCGGTGAAGGCCACGAGGTCGCGGTAGTCCAGGTGGTCCAGCAGGGTGCGGACGGAGCCGGAAATCAGCTGCAGCGAACCTGTGGGCAGGATGCCGGATTCGTCGATTGCCTTGACCACTGCGGCGGCCACGTACCCGGTGGGGGTGGCCGGCTTGACGATCGTGGGCACGCCGGCGAGGAAGGCCGGGGCCAGCTTCTCGAGCATGCCCCACACGGGGAAGTTGAAGGCATTGATCTGCACGGCGACGCCGGGGATGCGGGTGTAGATGTGTTCACCGGCGAACGAGCCGTCCCGGGACAGCACCTCCATGGGGCCGTCCACCACCACTTGGGAGTTGGGCAGTTCGCGGCGTCCCTTGGACCCGAAGGTGAACAGGACGCCGATCCCGCCGTCGATGTCGATCATCGAGTCGATTTTGGTGGCACCGGTCTGGGCCGAGAGCGCGTAGAACTCCTCACGGCGGCCGTTGAGGTACTGCGCCAGCTCCTTGAGTTTGAGCGCGCGCTGGTGGAAGGTCAGCGTGCCAAGTTCCGCCTGACCGGTGGTGCGGCCGTAATCCACGACGGCGGCGAGGTCGAGCCCCTCGGTGCTCACCTTGGCCAGGAGCTCGCCGGTGCTGGCGTCCAGGACCGGCGCCGCGCCGGCGGCGGAGGCGGCGTCCGGAGTCCACCAGGAACCCCGGATGAAGCTGGGAACGATCTCGACAGTGTCTACCGTGGGTGCGGCTGTGGTGGTCATCGTTGACGGGTCCTTCCAACGGGGGAGCAAGATCAACACGGCCGGAACATTACTGACCGTCCGTTCGGTAATATGATCTAGAGTACATGAATGAGGCCTGTCGCACACTAGCCGCGGCGGCACCGACCGTCCGGGCCCACAGCCGGCCGGCAACAAAGGAGACGCTATGACGCCCGAGACCGGCAGCACCGAATTGTGGAAGATCACCCTCGGCGAACTCGACGAGAAGATGGGCGTGAAGATCGTCGAGGAGTCCGTGGACCGCGTGGTGGCAACCATGCCAGTGGAGGGCAACCGGCAGTCGTTCGGGCTGCTGCACGGCGGCGCCTCGCTGGCAGTGGGCGAGGCCGTCGGCTCCTGGGCCGCCGTCATCCACGCCAGCACCCTGGGCAAGACAGCTGTGGGCGTGGACGTCTCGGCCACGCACCACAGATCGGCCCGCGAGGGGCTGATCACGATCACGGCGACCCCCATCCACCTGGGCGGCACCCTGACCACCCACGAGGTACTGATCACCAACGAGGCCGGCCAGCGGCTCTGCACGCTGCGGATCACCAACCTGCTGCTGGCCCGCAAGGCCTGACTGCCGGGTTCGCGGCTCGCGGATCCGCCCGCACCCGTCAGGGGCCGCCTACACCGGTCTCCCCCGGTGATTAGGGCCGATAGACCCCGAGGGCACACTGCACGGCTGTTAGCTTGGAAGTGCTGAGTCGCCCGGCACCGCTGGGTATCACCGGTCTCACCGGAAGGGATCCACCATGCTCTCAGACACCTCACTTCCAGTCATCAAGGCAACGCTGCCCGTGGTCGGCGAGCACATCGAGGAAATCGCCAAGCGCTTCTACAAACACATGTTCGAGGCGCGGCCGGACCTCCTGGACGGCCTCTTCAACCGGGGGAACCAGGCGGACGGCCGCCAGCAGCAGGCACTCGCCGGATCCATCGCGGCGTTCGCCGGGCTGCTTGTGGACAACGTGGACCAGGTCCCGGACCACCTCCTCTCCCGGGTCGCCCACAAGCACGTCTCCCTGGGGCTCAGTCCGGACCAGTACCAGGTTGTCCACGACCACCTGATGTGGGCGATCGTGGATGTGCTGGGGGATGCCGTCACACCCGAGGTCGCCGCAGCCTGGGACGAGGTCTACTGGCTGATGGCGAACATGCTCATCAACAAGGAACGCGGGCTGTACAACGCTGTACACCTCACTCCGGACACCATCTGGCGGACCTGGCGGGTGGCCGAGCGGGTCCAGGAGACGGACGATGTGGTCCGGTTCGTTGTTGAGCGGATTGATGAACGCGAGGTCAAGCCGTCGCTGCCGGGGCAGTACGTCACGATCAAGATGCAAATGCACGACGGCGTCCACCAGCCCAGGCAGTACAGCCTGACCAAGGCCGACGACGGCCAGCACCGCCAGTTCGCGGTGAAGCGGGTTCACGGGCTCGGGACCCCTGACGGCGAGATGTCCAATCTGCTCCACAATGAGGTCCAGGTAGGCGACGAGGTGGTGCTCTCGGCACCCTTCGGCGATGTGGTGCTGGAGTACACGGACCGGCCCCTGGTGATGGCCAGCGCGGGGATTGGGATCACCCCGATGGCCGGGATGCTGTCGCACCTCGTCAAGTCCGGTTCCCAGCGGCAGGTGATGATGCTGCATGCCGACGACAGCGAGGCGTCCTTCCCGCTCCGGGGGCAGGTCACGGAGGATCTGGCTGCATTGCCGGACGGGACGTTGAGGATGTGGTTCCTGAATCCCACTGTCGGCGGAAGTGATTCCGGATCCGAGTTTTCCGGTTTCATGGATGTCAGCGACGTGGAACTCCCGGACGACGCCGAGTACTACCTCTGCGGTCCCCTGCCGTTCCTGAAGGCAGTTCGGAGCGCCTTGATCGCCGGTGGCGTACCTGCCAAGGACATCCAATACGAGGTTTTCGGCCCGGATCTCTGGCTGGCCGACTTCCAGTAGCCGCGGCGGTCTGCCCCGCCCTGAACCCGCGGGTTCGCCCACAAGCTCCGGGGTCGCCGTAACCGTACGGCGACCCCGCAGGTTCTGGGCGAGTCCGGGTCTGGACGGCGGTTAACGCACCGCGACGGTGGTTAACGCACCGCCCGGCGCCGGCTAATCGCCACGAAGGCCGCGCCGAGCAGCAGGGCTCCGGCGCCGAGTCCGGCGGCGGGCAGGAGCCCGCCGGCGCCGGTGCTGGCCAGCTGGCCTGCATTCCCTGGCGACGTGCCGCCCGGCGCTTGGCCGCCCACAATCACGGAGGTGTCCGACGGCAAGACCGGAGCCTGCGCCGGGTTGGCAGGCTCGGCGGGAGAGCCGGCCGGGTTGGCCGGCTGCTGCGGGACCGTCGGTTGGCTGGGCGTTGCCGGCTGGCTAGGTGCGGGCGTCTCGTCCGGGGTGCCCGCGGCAACAGGCGGGGCGTCGACGGTGAACGCCACGGCTGCCGGAAGCGAAGCGACACCGTCAATGGCTTGCGTAACTGTCAGCGTGTGCGCTCCGGTGGCCAGCCCCGCGGGAAACGGGACGCTCCACCGGGCGCCACCGGCCAGGTTCTGCGGAACCCGGGGCTGCAGCGCGGCCCGCGCCCCGGCACTGCCGGAGCCGGCCTGGACTGATCCAATCGCCACGCCATCCACCGCCACGGTTACGTCTGCGCCATCAATGGCCGTGCCGGAGATACCGGCGGGCAGGGCTTCCTGGCG
>CAVRLW010000006.1:0-143461 GCA_963722145.1 uncultured Actinomycetota bacterium
GCGGGCCGTGGGCTGCCGGACAGTTCCGACGCCAGCGTTCCCCAAACTGGCTCGCAGCTGGGGCCGTTTCTGGACGTCCGGAACGGCCCCAGCTGCGAGTCAGTTGGAGTGTGCCTTAAATGCGGAGGACCCCCAACATGGTTGGGGGTCCTCGACCGTTAATGATGTTCCGGCGGTGACCTACTCTCCCACACCCTCCCGGGTGCAGTACCATCGGCGCTGTGGGTCTTAGCTTCCGGGTTCGGAATGGGACCGGGCGTTTCCCCCACGCTATGACCGCCGTAACCCTTGCTCCGCAACCGCCTGGGGGTGGCGGGAAAACTTTGGTGTTACAACAACTGTGGTTCCACCGTTCCGCGGCCTGGGCCGGGTGTGGTGGTGTTATGGAGTTGTGTTTTGTTCCTGGACAACGGGTTTGTTGTTCGGGAACCACATAGTGGACGCAAGCAGTCTTGTTTCTTTGTACCCTCCCCGTGGTGTGAACGTCTTTTGAATCCGTTCACGGAAGAGGGTGTGTGGTGTAAGTTATCGGCCTATTAGTACCGGTCAGCTTCACGAGTCGTTAGTCCTCGCTTCCACATCCGGCCTATCAACCCAGTGGTCTGGCTGGGGGCCTCTCACACACGAGGTGTATGGAAATCTCATCTCGAAGCGAGCTTCCCGCTTAGATGCTTTCAGCGGTTATCCCATCCGAACGTAGCTAATCAGCGGTGCACTTGGCAGTACAACTGACACACCAGAGGTTCGTCCGTCCCGGTCCTCTCGTACTAAGGACAGCCCTTCTCAAATTTCCTGCGCGCGCAGCGGATAGGGACCGAACTGTCTCACGACGTTCTAAACCCAGCTCGCGTACCGCTTTAATGGGCGAACAGCCCAACCCTTGGGACCTACTCCAGCCCCAGGATGCGACGAGCCGACATCGAGGTGCCAAACCATGCCGTCGATATGGACTCTTGGGCAAGATCAGCCTGTTATCCCCGAGGTACCTTTTATCCGTTGAGCGACGGCCATTCCACAATGTACCGCCGGATCACTAGTCCCGACTTTCGTCCCTGCTCGAGATGTCTCTCTCACAGTCAAGCTCCCTTGTGCACTTACACTCGACACCTGATTGCCAACCAGGCTGAGGGAACCTTTGGGCGCCTCCGTTACTTTTTAGGAGGCAACCGCCCCAGTTAAACTACCCATCAGGCACTGTCCCTGACCCGGATTACGGGCCGAAGTTAGATGTCCAAAGTGACCAGAGTGGTATTTCAACGATGACTCCACCCGAACTGGCGTCCGGGCTTCAACGTCTCCCACCTATCCTACACAAGCCACTCCGAACACCAATACCAAACTATAGTAAAGGTCTCGGGGTCTTTCCGTCCTGCTGCGCGTAACGAGCATCTTTACTCGTACTGCAATTTCGCCGAGTTTATGGTTGAGACAGCGGGGAAGTCGTTACTCCATTCGTGCAGGTCGGAACTTACCCGACAAGGAATTTCGCTACCTTAGGATGGTTATAGTTACCACCGCCGTTTACTGGGGCTTAAATTCTCAGCTTCGCCTTGCGGCTAACCGGTCCTCTTAACCTTCCAGCACCGGGCAGGAGTCAGTCCGTATACATCGTCTTGCGACTTCGCACGGACCTGTGTTTTTAGTAAACAGTCGCTTCCCCCTGGTCTCTGCGGCCCCGATCCCCCTCCCACCAGCAAGTGGTGTTCAAGGTTGGGGCCCCCCTTCTCCCGAAGTTACGGGGGCATTTTGCCGAGTTCCTTAACCATAATTCTCTCGATCGCCTTAGTATTCTCTACCTGATCACCTGTGTCGGTTTGGGGTACGGGCGGCTAAAACCTCGCGTCGATGCTTTTCTCGGCAGCATAGGATCACCGAATCCCCCCATACGGGGGTCCCGTCAGATCTCAGGCATCATGAACGGCGGATTTGCCTACCGTTCGCCCTACATCCTTAGACCGGGACAACCATCGCCCGGCTCGGCTACCTTCCTGCGTCACACCTGTTAATACGCTTGCCTCCCAGGATCAGGTCCCGCGCTCCACCAAAACCCTTCCGTCCCGAAGGACAGTCAGGCAGGTTTCGGGCGGTTAGTATCCCCTGTTCAGCATGGGCGGTTTTTCGCCGGTACGGGAATATCAACCCGTTGTCCATCGACTACGCCTGTCGGCCTCGCCTTAGGTCCCGACTTACCCAGGGCAGATTAGCTTGACCCTGGAACCCTTGATCATCCGGCGGACGGGTTTCTCACCCGTCTTTCGCTACTCATGCCTGCATTCTCACTCGTGTAGGCTCCACCGCTGGTTTCCACCGCGACTTCACTGCCCACACGACGCTCCCCTACCACTCCAGACGCCTGAACCAACCCACAGGGGGCGGCTTGGCTATTGTCTGAAATCCACAACTTCGGCGGTGTACTTGAGCCCCGCTACATTGTCGGCGCGGAATCACTTGACCAGTGAGCTATTACGCACTCTTTTAAGGATGGCTGCTTCTAAGCCAACCTCCTGGTTGTCTTCGCAACTCCACATCCTTTCCCACTTAGCACACGCTTAGGGGCCTTAGTTGGTGGTCTGGGCTGTTTCCCTCTCGACTATGAAGCTTATCCCCCACAGTCTCACTGCTGCGCTCTCACTTACCGGCATTCGGAGTTTGGCTGACGTCAGTAACCTTGTAGGGCCCATTAGCCATCCAGTAGCTCTACCTCCGGTAAGAAACACGCAACGCTGCACCTAAATGCATTTCGGGGAGAACCAGCTATCACGAAGTTTGATTGGCCTTTCACCCCTACCCACAGCTCATCCCCTCCATTTTCAACTGAAGTGGGTTCGGTCCTCCACGACGTCTTACCGTCGCTTCAACCTGGCCATGGGTAGATCACTTCGCTTCGGGTCTAGATCACGCCACTGCAACGCCCTATTCAGACTCGCTTTCGCTACGGCTTCCCCACACGGGTTAACCTCGCGACGTAACACTAACTCGCAGGCTCATTCTTCAAAAGGCACGCCGTCACCCCAACACAGCAAGCTGCGGAGGCTCCGACGGATTGTAAGCACACGGTTTCAGGTACTGTTTCACTCCCCTCCCGGGGTACTTTTCACCTTTCCCTCACGGTACTGGTCCGCTATCGGTCATTAGGGAGTATTTAGGCTTATCAGGTGGTCCTGACAGATTCGCACGGGATTTCTCGGGCCCCGTGCTACTTGGGATACTCTCCAGGCGGTACACAACATTTCGGTTACGGGGCTCACACCCTCTACGGCCGGCCTTTCAAGACCGTTCACCTATGCCTGCACCCTCACCTTCCCAGCCCGGCAGAGCAGATATGGAAAGTCCCACAACCCCGACCATGCAACGCCCGCCGGCTATCACACATGGAACGGTTTAGCCTGATCCGCGTTCGCTCGCCACTACTGACGGAATCACTATTGTTTTCTCTTCCTGCGGGTACTGAGATGTTTCACTTCCCCGCGTTCCCTCCACGCACCCTATGTGTTCAGATGCGGGTCACCAGGCAGCTCGCGCCCCTGGCGGGGTTTCCCCATTCGGACACCCTGGGATCACAGTCCGGTTATCGACTCCCCCAGGCTTATCGCAGATTCCTACGTCCTTCTTCGGCTCCTAATGCCAAGGCATCCACCGTGTGCTCTTAAAAACTTGACCACAAAAGATCAAAAAACTAATTCACGAGAGAACCATGAAAACCACACCGCACACCAGCCACACCCCGAAGGGCACCACCGGAGCAACGGCACAGATCCAGGTTCATATTCTTGGAAATTGCTTCTTATAAAAGATGCTCGCGTCCACTATGTAGTTCTCAAACAACAACCCCGTACCACACACCCCACACACCAGCCACCCCCGAAGGAACAGCCACCGTGCATGCTCGATGCAGCCAGGAAACCAGAAACAAACAAACCCACACCACCACCACGCACCCCCCCAAAGGGAAGAGACACGCCTCGCCGGTCCTGTTGTCTCAGGACCCAACAGTGTGCCAAACACTAAACCCACGCGACCCGCCCCCACCGTTCCAGGACCACCCCCGAGAGGGAACCTATCCGTACTGGGCAAGGACAGAACCGCGCGGCCGCTATTTGCTGATATTCCACCCGTGAGCACCCGCCGCAGAACTTGCGTCTGCGCAGCGGGCGTTACTCCTGACAACCCCGCCACACAGGCATAACGCCTGGCACGGTGATTGTAGGTGCTCCTTAGAAAGGAGGTGATCCAGCCGCACCTTCCGGTACGGCTACCTTGTTACGACTTAGTCCCAATCGCCAGTCCCACCTTCGACAGCTCCCTCCCACAAGGGGTTAGGCCACCGGCTTCGGGTGTTACCAACTTTCGTGACTTGACGGGCGGTGTGTACAAGGCCCGGGAACGTATTCACCGCAGCGTTGCTGATCTGCGATTACTAGCGACTCCGACTTCATGGGGTCGAGTTGCAGACCCCAATCCGAACTGAGACCGGCTTTTTGGGATTAGCTCCACCTCACAGTATCGCAACCCTTTGTACCGGCCATTGTAGCATGCGTGAAGCCCAAGACATAAGGGGCATGATGATTTGACGTCGTCCCCACCTTCCTCCGAGTTGACCCCGGCAGTCTCCCATGAGTCCCCGCCATTACGCGCTGGCAACATGGAACGAGGGTTGCGCTCGTTGCGGGACTTAACCCAACATCTCACGACACGAGCTGACGACAACCATGCACCACCTGTGAACCGGCCCCAAAGGGGAAGGACTGTTTCCAGCCCGGTCCGGCCCATGTCAAGCCTTGGTAAGGTTCTTCGCGTTGCATCGAATTAATCCGCATGCTCCGCCGCTTGTGCGGGCCCCCGTCAATTCCTTTGAGTTTTAGCCTTGCGGCCGTACTCCCCAGGCGGGGCACTTAATGCGTTAGCTACGGCGCGGAAAACGTGGAATGTCCCCCACACCTAGTGCCCAACGTTTACGGCATGGACTACCAGGGTATCTAATCCTGTTCGCTCCCCATGCTTTCGCTCCTCAGCGTCAGTTAATGCCCAGAGACCTGCCTTCGCCATCGGTGTTCCTCCTGATATCTGCGCATTTCACCGCTACACCAGGAATTCCAGTCTCCCCTACATCACTCTAGTCTGCCCGTACCCACCGCAGATCCGGAGTTGAGCCCCGGACTTTCACGGCAGACGCGACAAACCGCCTACGAGCTCTTTACGCCCAATAATTCCGGATAACGCTTGCGCCCTACGTATTACCGCGGCTGCTGGCACGTAGTTAGCCGGCGCTTCTTCTGCAGGTACCGTCACTTTCGCTTCTTCCCTACTGAAAGAGGTTTACAACCCGAAGGCCGTCATCCCTCACGCGGCGTCGCTGCATCAGGCTTGCGCCCATTGTGCAATATTCCCCACTGCTGCCTCCCGTAGGAGTCTGGGCCGTGTCTCAGTCCCAGTGTGGCCGGTCACCCTCTCAGGCCGGCTACCCGTCGTCGCCTTGGTGAGCCATTACCTCACCAACAAGCTGATAGGCCGCGAGTCCATCCAAAACCACAATAAAGCTTTCCACCCCCCACCATGCGATGAGGAGTCATATCCGGTATTAGACCCAGTTTCCCAGGCTTATCCCAGAGTTAAGGGCAGGTTACTCACGTGTTACTCACCCGTTCGCCACTAATCCACCCAGCAAGCTGGGATCATCGTTCGACTTGCATGTGTTAAGCACGCCGCCAGCGTTCATCCTGAGCCAGGATCAAACTCTCCGTTGAAGTAAAACAGACACAACCAATGCCCCCGGGAAAACGGGACGCACCAGCTGCACAAAATTTGAAACCAGCTGTAAAAACCAGACCACACCACGGGGTGGCGCAACCTGGCCAATTCAACCAATTCAATACAATAAATTGGTATCAACAAACTTGGCACACTATTGAGTTCTCAAACAACAGACACACCCGGCACCACCACAACCCTGACGGTCGCGGATCGCTCCGGAGCAACTTTTCAAACTTACCCGGCCGCTTCACCCTAGTCAAATCGGCGATCCAAACTCAGCTTGCCATAGGCTTCTGGGTCTTGGTGGCCGTTCAACTCCGGGGAGCAGCGCGGAAATAAACTCTACCACTACTTGGCCCGGCTGACAAAGCCGCCCTTACGACGGTGCAGAAAAGCCCGGAATCACGGGGATTCCGGGCCTCTCGCAGGTACTTCTCGGCGCCACCCGCCCGGTACGTTGCCCGGGCGGTGCGCCTAACCCAGTGCGCCTAACCCTGGTGTGCCTAAGCCAACGGCTTGAAGTACGCCGCCCCGAGCGGGGGCAGGGTCACGATGAGCGTGGCCGGCTGTCCGTCGAGGCCGTCCTTTATCGCAGTCAGCGTTCCGGTGTTCTCCACCCCGGAACCGCCATAGGTGGCGGCGTCGGTATTGAGCACTTCCTGCCATTCGCCGGCCGCCGGGACGCCGAGGAGGTAGTCCGTGTGCGGGCCGCCCGAGAAGTTCACTGCGCAGACCAGCGGATTGCCGTCCGCATCGCGGCGGATGAACGTCAGCACGTTGCGGTCCGAGTCTCCCCCATTGATCCACTGGAAGCCTTCGGGCTGGTTGTCCTGCTGGTACAGGGCCGGCGTGGAACGGTACAGCTCGTTGAGGTCCTTGGTCAGGAGCTGCATGCCGTTGTGTGCCGGGATGTCCGCGAGCCACCAGTCCAGGCCATACTGCTCGGACCACTCCGCTTCCTGGCCGAATTCGGTGCCCATGAAGATCAGCTGCTTGCCCGGGTGGGCCCACTGATATCCCAGGAACGCGCGCAGGTTTGCCAGCTGCTGCCACCGGTCGCCGGGCATCTTGCGCAGCATAGAGCCCTTGCCATGGACAACTTCATCGTGGCTGATCGGCAGCAGGAAGTTTTCCGTGAAGGCATAGACCATCGAGAACGTGATGGTGCCGTGGTGCCACCTGCGGTTGTACGGGTCCTCGGACATGTACTTGAGCGAGTCATGCATCCAGCCCATGTTCCATTTGAGGCCGAAGCCCAGGCCGCCGCCGCTCGTGGGTGCTGTGACGCCGGGGAATGCGGTGGATTCCTCGGCGATCATGACTGCGCCCGGGTGCGTCTTGTAGACCGTGGCGTTGACCTCCTGGAGGAAGGAGATCGCCTCAAGGTTTTCGCGGCCACCGTAGCGGTTGGGCTGCCATTGTCCCTCTTCGCGCGAGTAGTCGAGGTACAGCATGGAGGCGACAGCGTCTACCCGCAGCCCGTCGATGTGGAACTCCTCGAGCCAGTACAGCGCATTGGCCACCAGGAAGTTGCGCACCTCCGTGCGGCCGAAATCGAAGATCAGCGTTCCCCAGTCCGGGTGTTCGCCCAGGTTCGGATCGGCGTGCTCGTACAGGGGTTCGCCGTCGAACCGGGCCAGGGCCCACTCGTCTTTGGGGAAGTGCGCCGGGACCCAGTCCAGGAGGACGCCGATGCCGGCCTGGTGGAGTTCATCGACGAGGTGCCGGAATTCGTCCGGGTGCCCAAAGCGTGAGGTCGGCGCGAAGTAAGACGTGACCTGATACCCCCACGAGCCGCCGAAGGGGTGCTCGGCCACGGGCATGAATTCCACGTGGGTGAAGCCGAGCCATTTGACGTACTCCACGAGTTCCTTGGCCAGCTCGCGGTAGCCCAGCCCCATCCGCCACGAGCCAAGGTGGACCTCGTAGACGCTCATGGGCGAGTTGTGGGGATCGCGGTCGGCGCGCGCCTGCATCCACTCGGCATCCTTGAAGACGTAGGAGGGCTCCACCACCCGCGAAGCTGTCAGGGGCGGGATCTCGGTCCCGAAGGCCAGCGGGTCCGCCTTCTCCACCCAGTATCCGTGCCGGGTCCGCAGTTCGAACTTGTAGCACGCCCCTGCTACAACGCCCGGGATGAAGAGCTCCCAGACGCCGGTGGAACCCAGGGAGCGCATGGAATGTTCCCGGCCGTCCCACCCGTTGAAGTCACCCTTGACGCGCACTGCCTGGGCGTTCGGGGCCCAGACGGCGAAGGACACGCCGTCGACGTCGCCCAGTGAGGACTTGTAGTGCTGGACATGCGCGCCCAGGACATCCCACAGTCGTTCGTGCCGGCCCTCACCGATCAGGTGCAGGTCCACTTCGCCGATGGTCGGCAGGTAGCGGTAGGGGTCGTCCATGATCTGCGGTTCGTGGTCCTTGTACGTCACCTCGAGGCGGTAGTCCGGCACATGGCCGCGCTCGATCGGTTCCATCACTGCCACCCACACGCCGTCCACTTCGTGCGCCATGGGCACCGTACCTGCCGAGGTCACGACAGAGACGGCTTCCGCAAGGTGCTTCACGGTCCTGATCGTGACGTGGCCGTGGTCATCAAGGTGGGCACCAAGGACTGAGTGGGGCGCGTGATGTTCGCCGGTCCCGACCCTCGCCAGGGTTTCACCGTCCACGGGCAGTGGTGCGCCGGGCCGATCGATACGTGCTGATCCTGTCATTTTTATACCTTCCGCTGCGGCTTCGGCGACGACGCCGGAACCTGTACTGCCGAGGAGACGACGCGATGCATTCACCGGAATGGGGAGCCAGTCCGGCCTGTTCCTTAGTTCGTAGATGACTTCGTAAAGGGCTTTGTCGAGCCACAGCGCCACAAAGAGCGGCGAGTCGCGGTCGATGCTGCCGGGAATTACTTCGGCGTAGCCGGCCAGGAAGGCCTCAGCGCAGTCGTCCACCCAGGTCCCCGGCACCACGGCACCGGGATTTTCGCGGACAGCGGCGCCGGCGGCGTAGTCGAAGGACCGCAGCATGCCCACGACGTCGCGAAGGGGAACGTCGGGGAAGTTGCGTTCGGAGATGGGGCGCAGAGGCTCGCCCTCGAAGTCGAGGATGGCCCAGCGCGGAGCCCCGGGCTCGCCTGGGACGGTACTGCCCGGAACCTGCAGGATCTGCCCGAGATGGAGGTCGCCGTGGATGCGCTGGAGCGGTCCGGCGCTGGTGCCTTCGAGCCGGCCAAGGAGACCGTTCAGCGCTTCTTCGTACGGTCCGACGGCGTGGCCGGCCTGGGCCCAGGACTGGCGGACGCGCTGGGCTACTCCCGGAGCGATGTCCTGCCCCGGCGCAGATTCGGCGGCTGTGCCGAGCGCCTCGGCGAGCCTCCGGTGCACGGTGGCTGTCGCCGCACCCAGCGCGTGGGCTTCGGCAGCGAACCCGATCCCCCGGCTGGCCGCGTCCACGGCGAGCCGCCACGCATCGAGTCCGCCGGCGAGGAATTCGTGCGCAACAGCGAGCTCGCCGCGGGCAGGACGCGCGGCTCCGGACAGTTCCGCTCCGAGTGCGGCCGCCGGAGCCTCCCATTCGCCGGTTACCCAGCCAAGGGTTGCCGGGACCTCCTCGGTGCGCCCCGCCGTCAGCGCCGCGCCGATTTCAACTTCGGGGTTCTGGCCAACCGAGAGCACACGGAAGAACTTCACGATGGCGGCAGAGCCGCCGTCGTCCACTATCACCGAACTGTTCGATTGCTCTCCGGCGAGGACCTTGACTTTGCCCGTTGCGAACGGCAGGCGGTAGCCGGACTCCACCAGGTGGCCGGCGGCATTCCCCGACGGCGTAGTCCCGCCGTGGCGCATGAGCTCCAGCCAGGCGGCGACGAAGGTGGCGTCATGGACGCCGTCGTAGACCCACCGGTGGGCGGCATCAGCGCGCGTGCCGGGAAGTTCGCCGATCAGCGCCCGCTCTGCCCCCGGCAGGGGTTCTGGCCGGAAGCTGAGCGGCACCTGGACAATGTCGGTCCGGCTGCCGTCTGAAGTGGGGTAGGACACCGCAACTAACAGCACCTCAAATGCTGCCGCGCCGGGGGCACCGTCGCCGGCGCCGGTCTCCAGGCGCAGGCCGCCCGCCAGCTCGAAGGTGAACTCGGCAGTCTTGACGGGGAACCACCGCTGGCGCGGCAGCCAGGCGCCAAGCAGTCCGCTCAAGGCCGGGGCAAGGGTCGGTCGAGTCATCTCAACCCTCGATGGACAGGATAGGCATCGCCTGCGTGAACGGGGATGCCGGGTTGGAGGCGGCGGAACGGATCCGCAACCAGAAGAAATCGTGGCTGCCCAGGGTCAGCGTGAGCGTTCCGTCCTCGCCGATGGCCGGGAACGCCTGGCCGCCGAAGACGTCCCGGAGCCCCCTGCCGGCGAAGCTAGGCACGCGCAAGGTGGTCGCCACGGGGTGCTGGGAGAGGTTGAAGGCGCACAGGATGGTCTCAGCGTCCGCGCCGGCGGCGTTGCCTTCGGGGAGTTCGCGCAGGTAAGCGAGGACGACGTCGTGGTCAGCTTCCACGTGCTTGAATGCGCCGAGCCCGAAGGCGGGGTGGTTCTTGCGGACGCTCAGGATCTGCCGGGTCCAGCGCAGCAGCGACCCCGAATGGGCGGCCTCGGCCTCCACGTTCGCCATGCTGTAGTTGTAGACCAGCGACTGGATCACCGGCAGGTACAGCTTGCCGGGGTCGGCGGCGGAGAACCCGGCGTTCCGGTCCGGGTTCCATTGCATCGGGGTGCGGACGGCGTCACGGTCCTCGAGCCAGATGTTATCCCCCATGCCGATCTCGTCCCCGTAGTACAGGAACGGGCTGCCCGGCAGGGACAGCAGCAGGGCGTTGATGAGCTCGATTTCGGAGCGGGAGTTATCCAGCAGCGGGGCCAGCCGGCGTCGGATGCCGATGTTGGCGCGCATGCGCGGATCCGGCGCGTACCAGCCGAGCATCGCGGCGCGCTCGTCGGAGGTGACCATTTCCAGCGTCAGTTCGTCGTGGTTGCGCAGGAACGTGCCCCACTGGGCGCCTTCGGGAATGTCCGGTGTGTCCTTCATCGTCTCGATGATGGGGGCCGCCTTCTGGTCCCGCAGCGCATAGTAGAGGCGCGGCATGATCGGGAAGTGGAACGCCATGTGGCACTCCGGTTCCTCTTCGGTGCCGAAGTACTCCACCACCTCGGCGGGCGGCTGGTTGGCCTCTGCAATGATTACCCGGCCCGGGTAGCTTTCATCGACCATCCGGCGCAGCTGGCGCAGGAATTCGTGGGTCTGGGGCAGGTTCTCGCAGTTGGTGCCCTCCTCCTCGAACAGGTACGGAATGGCGTCGGCCCGGAAGCCGTCGATGCCCTGGTCCAGCCAGAACCGCACGACGTCGAAGAGCGCGTCAATGACTTTGGGGTTCTCGAAGTTGAGGTCGGGCTGGTGGCTGAAGAACCGGTGCCAGAAGAACTGCCGGCGGATGGGGTCGAAGGTCCAGTTGGATTCCTCCGTGTCCACGAAGATGATGCGGGCGTCTTCATACTTCTCGTCCGTGTCGCTCCAGACGTAGAAGTCGCCGAAGGGGCCGTCGGGATCCTTGCGCGACTCCTGGAACCACGGGTGCTGATCGGAGGTGTGGTTCAGCGGAAGGTCGATGATCACCCGGACGCCCCGGGCGTGCGCCTCGGCCACGAGCCGTTTGAAGTCGCTGATGGTGCCGAACTCGTCCAGCACGGAGTTGTAGTCCGAGATGTCATAGCCGCCGTCGCGCAGCGGTGACTGGAAGAACGGCGGGCAGCCAGAGGCAGTCCACCCCCAGCCACTGCAGGTAGTCCAGTTTGTCGATCAGGCCGTGGAAGTCGCCCGAGCCGTCTCCGTTTCCGTCGGCGAAGCCCCGGACGAGCACCTCGTAGAAGACCGCCTTGCGGTACCAGAGGGGATCGTGCTGGAGGCCCGGAGCGTTCAGTTCAAAGCTCCCCCTCGGGCTGAAGTGCTGGCTGGGGTTCTGCGGGCTGAAACTCACTGGCACTACCTCCGGATGCTAAGAATGTGAACGGGCTCGACATGCGGGTCCAGGCGGACGTAGTTGTACTCCCCCCATTCCCAACTCTCGCCGGTCAGCAGGTCATCAACCATGAAGCGGCCGTTGTGCGTGAAGTTCTCCGGGTCCAGTTCCAGCGCCGGCAGGTCCAGGGATACGGTGCTCTCCCGGGTAACGTGCGGGTCCACGTTGACGACGATGATCAGGGTGTCCTTGGTCCCGTCCGGGAGGGTCTTGTGCTTGGAGTACACCACGGTGGAGCTGTCCGAGCTCTCGTGCACCGTCAGGTTCTGCAGATCCCCGAGGGCCGGGTGCGCGCGCCGGATCGCGTTGAGCCGGGTCAGGTACGGGGCCAGGGTGCGCCCCGATTCGGCCGCCGCGTCCCAGTCGCGGGACTTGTACTCAAATTTCTCGTTGTCGATGTACTCCTCGGCGCCGGGACGCGCCACGTGTTCGTAGAGCTCAAAGCCGGCGTACACGCCCCAGATGCGGGCTTGCCGTCGCGGCCAGGGCGGCACGGATCTTGAAGGCCGCCGGGCCGCCGAACTGCAGGTATTCGGTGAGGATGTCCGGGGTGTTGACGAAGAAGTTCGGCCGGAAGTAGGCCGCCGACTCGTGGCTGACCTCCTGGAAGTACTTCTCCAGTTCCTCCTTGGTGTTCCGCCAGGTGAAGTACGTGTAGGACTGCTGGAAGCCGGCCCGGCCCAGGGCGTGCATCATGGCCGGGCGGGTGAATGCCTCGGCCAGGAAGACGACGTCGGGGTGCTTCTTATTGACCTTGCCGATAAGCCATTCCCAGAACCACACGGGTTTGGTGTGCGGATTGTCCACCCGGAAGATTTTGACGCCGTGGCTGACCCAGAGCATCACGATCCGGAGAATTTCGTTGGACAGCCCGGCGGGGTCGTTGTCGAAATTCAGCGGGAAAATGTCCTGGTATTTCTTCGGCGGATTCTCCGCGTACGCAATAGTGCCATCGACGCGCGTGGTGAACCATTCCGGATTGCTTTGCACCCAGGGGTGGTCCGGCGCAGCCTGCAGGGCCAGGTCCAGGGCCACTTCCAGTCCCAGTTCGCCGGCCCGCGCCACGAAGGCGTCGAAGTCCTCGAAGGTGCCCAGGTCCGGGTGGATGGCGTCGTGGCCGCCCTCGTGGGACCCGATGGCCCAGGGCGAGCCGGGATCGTGCGGCCCGGCGATCAGGGTGTTGTTCGGCCCCTTGCGGTGCTGGACGCCGATCGGGTGGATCGGCGGCATGTAGATGATGTCAAAACCCATGGCGGCGACGGCGTCGAGGCGCTGCGCGGCGGTGCGGAAGTTGCCGGAGGTCCATTCCCCCGTGTCGTGGTTGCGCACGGCACCTTCGGAGCGCGGAAAGAATTCGTACCAGGAGCCGGACCCGGCGAGCGAACGCTCCACCAGCAGCGGGTAGGGCTCGGAAACCGTCACAAATTCACGGATGGGCTGGCGTTCGACGACGCCGGCCACGTCGGCGCCGAAGCCGGCGGCGAGGCGCTCCTCGGGTGTCCGTGAGGTGTCTGAGAGTACGACGACGGCCATCCGCAGCGTCCTACGGTCACCGGAGGGGCGCGAGGCGTCTTCGGAGGCGTCCGCCAGCAGGGCGGCACCTTCGGCCAGCATGAGCTCGACGTCGATGCCGGCCTCCACCTTGACCTCGGCGTTGTGGTGCCAGGTGCCGTAGCGGTCGTGCCAGGCCTCAATGACGAAGGACCAGTTGCCGGTGGTGGGCGGGGTCAGCAGGCCTTCCCAGCGGTCCGTGCCCATTCCGCGGGGTCCGCGCGGCGGGGCGAGACGAACCCGCTGCCGCTCTTTGCCGCGGGGGTCGAGCAAGACGGCGCTGACGCCGAGCTGATCGTGTCCCTCCCGGAACGCGGTGGCTCCCACGACAATGGTTTGCCCCTCGACGGCTTTGGCGGGGAACTTTCCGCCGTCTACCGAAGGCTGCACGGCGGTGATCGGAAAGCGGCCAAATCGAAGGCCATCCGTGATCAGGGCCTTGGGCTTTTGCTTGGACACGGCGCTGGTTCGCGAGTTATTCGTCACAGCCTCGACGTTATCTACAAAACGGCCAGAATGCTAAGCCCTCGAACCGTTTTTGGGAGGTTTCGGGTTCTGGCCGGACCGATATCCGTCATTTACAGGAAAGAATCTTAAAGCAGTTCCGGGGCAACGACTTGTCCGTTAGTGTTTCGCTGGTGAAGGCAATCCGCAGATTTACTGTCCGAACCGTTCTTCCGGAGTCGATCCGGCCGCTGGCCCGGCTCGCCACCAATCTCCGGTGGTCCTGGCACCGGCCCACCCGGGAGCTTTTTGAGGGGCTCAACCCCGGGATCTGGGCGGAGAGCGCCCACGACCCCGTGACCTTCCTCGGCCTGGTAAGCCGGGAAGAGTTGCAGCGCCTCGCGGCGGACCAGGACGTGGTGCAGCGTGTCCATGCCGCAGCCGACGACCTCGACCGGTACCTGGAACAGCCGCGCTGGTACCAGAGCCTGGGCGACGGCGCGCCGGCGTGCATCGCCTACTTCTCGCCCGAGTTCGGCATCACCGAGGTCCTGCCCCAGTACTCGGGCGGCCTCGGCATCCTGGCCGGAGACCACCTGAAAGCGGCCTCGGACCTTGGCGTGCCGCTGATCGGCGTCGGCCTCCTGTATCAGGCCGGCTACTTCAAGCAGTCGCTCTCCCGGGACGCCTGGCAGCAGGAAACGTACCCGGTCCTCGACCCGGACGGGCTGCCCCTGACCCTCCTGCGCGAGGCCTCCCGGGACGGCAACGGCAAACCGATCCAGATCTCCCTGCCCCTCCCCCACGGCCGGCGCCTGCTGGCGCACGTGTGGCGGGCCGACGTCGGCCGCGTTCCGCTGCTGCTGCTGGATTCCAACGTTCCGGGCAATGACGAAGCCGCCCGCGGCATCACCGACCGCCTGTACGGCGGCGGCGGTGACCACCGGCTCCAGCAGGAACTGCTGCTGGGCATGGGCGGGGTCAAGGCGCTGCGCGAGTTCCAGCGGCTCACGGGCGTCCCCGCGCCGGAGGTCTTCCACACCAACGAGGGCCACGCCGGGTTCCTCGGCGTCGAGCGGATCCAGGAATTGATGTCCGGACCCGAGCCGCTGAGCTGGGAGGAAGCCCTGGCCGCCGGGCGGGCGTCCACGGTGTTCACCACCCACACGCCGGTCCCGGCGGGAATCGACCGCTTCGAGACCTCCCAGATCCAGCACTTCTTCGAAGCCGGCCTCGCCCCGGACGTCCCGGTGGCAAAAATCCTGGACCTGGGCCGCGAGGACTTCGCCGACGGCAACCCGTTCGTGTTCAACATGGCCGTCATGGGCCTGCGGCTGGCCCAGCGGGCCAACGGTGTGGCCAAACTGCACGGCGTCGTCTCCCGCGGAATGTTCTCCGCCCTCTGGCCGGGCTTCGACCACTCCGAAATCCCCATCACCTCCGTCACCAACGGCGTGCACGTCCCCACCTGGGTGGACCCCCGCATCGCCGCGTTGGCGCGGGACCAGTTCGGCGCCGAGGCGGAAGCGCAGGGCCGCTGGGACCTGGCCTACAACGTCACCGACGAAGACCTCTGGGCGCTGCGGCGCGAGATGCGGGTGTCCCTGGTGGACGATGTCCGGCGCCGGCTCCGGGCGGCCTGGAAGAAGCGCGGCGCCGCCGACGCCGAGCTGGCGTGGACGGGCTCCGTCCTGGACCCGGACATCCTGACCATTGGCTTTGCCCGCCGCGTGCCGACCTACAAGCGGCTGACCCTGATGCTGCGCGACCCCGAACGGCTCAAGGCGCTGCTGCTGCACAAGACGCACCCCATCCAGCTGGTCATCGCCGGAAAGTCGCACCCGGCCGACGACGCCGGCAAGAAGATGATCCAGGACCTGGTCCGCTTCACCGACGACCCCGCCGTGCGGCACCGGATCGCGTTCCTGCCCAACTACGACATCGCCATGGCCCGGACCCTGTTCCCCGGCTGCGATGTGTGGCTGAACAACCCGCTGCGCCCGCTCGAGGCGTGCGGAACGTCCGGGATGAAGGCTGCCCTGAACGGTTCGCTGAACCTCTCGGTCATGGACGGCTGGTGGGATGAGATGTACGACGGCGAGAACGGCTGGGCGATCCCGACCGCCAACAACGACGCCTCCCCGGAAGAACGAGACGACATCGAGGCAGCGGCACTGTACGAGCTGCTCGAAACGCAGGTGGCACCGCGGTTCTACGGGCTGACCGTGTCCGACGCGGCCGGAGCCGCCGGACCGTCCCGGCCCGCCCCGCAGGCGGTTCCCACGCACTGGGTCTCCATGATCAAGCACACCATGTCCCACCTGGGCCCGGCGGTTTCCGCGGAGCGGATGCTGAAGGACTACGTCAACGTGCTGTACCGGCCCGCCGCGATCTCAGGACGCCACGCCGTGGCGAATAACTACGCCCAGGCCAAGGCCCTGGCGGCGTGGACCTCTCGGATCCGGGCCGCGTGGCCGCACCTCCAGGTGGAACACGTCGACTCTGTGGGGGTCTCCGAGGACCCGCAGATCGGCGATCTGCTGCAGGTCAATGCGTACGTGGCCCTGCGTGAGCTCTCCCCGGACGATGTCTATGTTGAAGTGGCCTACGGCCGGGCAGAGGACACCGACGAGCTGGCGGACATCACGGTCGCGGAGCTGAAGGCCGCCGAAGACCTCGGCAAGGGCCGGCACCTCTTCAGCGGCACGCTGGTGATCGACCGTTCGGGGTCCTTCGGCTACACCGTGCGCGTGCTCCCCAAGAATGAGGCGCTGGCGTCCAAGGCGGAACTTGGCCTGATCGTCAACGCCTGATCGCGCCGGATCGTCAACGCCTGACCGTCAACGCCTCGCCGTCTTCTAGAGGCAGACGGCGATGACGTCCAGGCTCTTGCCGGCGTAGCTTTCGGCGTCCTGCAGCGTTTCGCAGATGACGGCGAAGGCGAGGTCCGCGCGGAGGGCGGCAGGCACCTGCCAGATGATGGTAAGGGGGTCCTCGCCGTCGTCCGTCACGGCATCCGCGACGTCATGAAGCGAATCGTGCAGGGCATCCAGGTCCGTTCCATAGTCCTCGGGGAAGTCCAGGAGCTCGTTGAACGTGTCCAGGACCGCCTGCTTGGTGTCGGCGGCGGGGACCACCAGGGCGCGGCGGCCGGCGTCGTCCACTTGCGCCGTGAGTTCTTCGATGGTCCAGGTCTCTGCCGAGTAAATCTTCATGGGGTCCTTAATCGCGAATAATTAGGTGCGGTAGATATTGATCGTGTTGGCCTGGACGAGGTCGCGTTCACCGGAGGCAACACGGGCGCCCTGACGCCGGTCATGGAGGTCGGACGTGGTCACGCGAAGCTCGAAGAGCCGGTGACCGGTGCCGTCGTCGTTGCGCAGCTGCGGCAGGGTGACCTTGACATCGTCGGCACCGCCGTTGACCACCACGAGGCCGTCAATATGCCCGTCGTCGGACCCGAGCAGGAGCTGGATCACGCGGTGGCCGGGGTCATGCCATGTATCGGCTGACATGGGCTTGCCGTCCACGTCGAACCAGTGGAAGTAGGACTGGTTGTCACGCGCCGGGTAGTCATGCGGCTGGCTGGCCAGGAACTCCTTGCGCAGCCGGATGACACGCTTGGTGGTGCGCAGCATCGCATGGGATTCGGTGGTGCTGGTCCAGTCGATCCAGGTGATCGCATTGTCCTGGCAGTAGGCGTTGTTGTTGCCCTGCTGGGTCCGGCAGATCTCGTCACCGGCGGTGATCATGGGTACGCCCTGGGAAATCATCAGGCAGGCCATCAGGTTCCGCCGGCTTTGGGCGCGCCGGGCGAGGATGTCGCCGTCTTCGGTGGGGCCCTCGAAGCCGTGGTTGTAACTGCGGTTGTCGCCGTGTCCGTCCCGGTTCTGCTCGCCGTTGGCCTCGTTGTGCTTGCGGTCGTAGGCGGTCAGATCGGCCAGGGTGAAGCCATCGTGGGCCGTGATCAAGTTCAGCGAGGCAAGCCGGGACCGGCCCGAGGACTCGAACAGCCTGGCGGAACCAGAGAGAGCGTCCGCGAGGCGGGCCACCGGGCCGCCGCTGCCGCCGCCGTCGATCGCGGCGCGGTCGGCGAGCCAGAAGCTGCGGACGGCGTCGCGGAAATGATCGTTCCAGTCCACCCACCCGGCCGGGAACCGGCCGGTCTGCCAGCCGCCGTAGCCCACGTCCCAGGGTTCGGAAATCAACTTGACGCCAGACAGGACAGGGTCGGCGCCCACCGCGACGAGGAACGGGTGCCGGGGATCGAATTCGTTGGCGCTGTTCCGGCACAGCGTGACGGCAAGGTCGAAGCGGAAGCCGTCGATGTGGAACTCACTCACCCAGTAGCGCAGGGAGTCCAGCACCAGCTGCACCACCCGGGGCTCGCCGAAGTTCAGGCTGTTGCCGCAGCCGGTTGTGTCTACATACTTGCCGTGGCCGTCGTTGCGGTAGTACTGCATCTCGCCCAGGCCGCGGAAGCTCAAGGTGGGACCGTCCGTGCCACCCTCGGCGGTGTGGTTGTACACGACGTCGAGAATGACCTCGAGCCCGGCGGCGTGCAGCAGCTTGACCATGCCCTTGAACTCGTCCTGGACCGCGACGGGGCCGGCGGCCTGGGCGGCCTTGGTGGCGTAGCCGGGGTGCGGGGCGAAGAAGGCGGCCGTGTTGTAGCCCCAGTAGTTCGTCAGCCCGAGCTGCTGCAGGTGCGGCTCGTCCACGTGGAAATGGACGGGCAGGAGCTGGATCGCCGTGACCCCCAGCGAGATCAGGTGCTCGATCATGGCCGGGTGCGCCATCCCGGCGTACGTCCCCTGCAGTTCCTCCGGAATATCCGGGTGCAGCTTCGTCTGGCCCCTGACGTGGGCCTCGTAGATGATTGTGTTGCGCCACGGGACGCGGGGGCTGCGGTCCAGCCCCCAGTCAAAGTCGTTGCCGACCCGGACGCTGGCAATCAGACCCTCACGTTCGTCGACGGCCCGGCCATAGGGATCCATCAGCAACGGCTGCTCGCCGGCGGCATCAAAATCCGTGGAAGGCATGGACAGCGGGAGGGCCTCGTGTTCCGGGGAGGCCCGGAAGCCGTAGCGCGAACCAGCGGGAATGCCCTCCACGATGCCGTGATGCACGCCGTCGGTGAAGTTGGGCAGGGTCTTTACCTGCCAGGTTCCCCCGGGCGGCTGGTACGCGATCTCCAGGGTGGTCACGCCGGGCGCGTAGACGGCCACGTTGGCGAACTCACCCCGGGGATCGTCCACAGCCGGTGACCCGGTGTGCGGAATGCTGATCCCCAGCGGAAACGCCCGCGAAGCGTCTACGGTGGAAGCGGTATCTATGTAAGACATAACCATTGCTTAAAGCTTAGCCGGGCCGGACAAGTGGCCCCCGTTTTCGTTTTCATGACGGTTTGCAGTGTACGGACCGCCGCACCGCATACTGTAATGAAGCGCCGAGTTGGAGGTAATTGTGCGCGTTGCACTAGCCCAAATCATCACGGGCCGCGATCTGGCCGCGAACCTGGCCATCGTGGACGCCTACGCGCGCCAGGCCAAGGCCGGCGGCGCGGACCTGGTGGTGTTCCCGGAAGCGACCATGCGGGCCTTCGGCAATTCGCTCCTGGACATCGCCGAGCCACTGGACGGTCCGTGGGCTGCACGCGTGCGCGCCCTCGCCGCGGAGCTCGGCATCGTGATCATCGCGGGCATGTTCACCCCGGGCACCGCCGGCAACGGTGCCAAGGTGCGCAACACCCTGCTGGTCACCGGCCCCGGCCTCGAGTCCAGCTACGACAAAATCCACTTGTTCGATGCCTTCGGATTCGCCGAGTCGGACACGGTTGACGCCGGCGCCGCCCCTGTCACCTTCGAGCTCGACGGCGTGACGTTCGGCCTCGCTACGTGCTACGACGTCCGCTTCCCGGACCTGTTCACGGAAAACGCGGATCGCGGCGCCGACGTAAACATTGTGTGCGCCTCGTGGGGCTCGGGCCCCGGCAAGGCCGACCAGTGGAAGCTCCTGGCCCGCGCCCGCGCCCTGGACTCCACCACCCTGATCCTCGCCTGCGGCCAGGGCGATCCCGCCAGCCAGGGCATCCCGGTGAAGGGTTCCGCCCCCACCGGCGTCGGGCACTCCGTCATCGTCTCGCCCATGGGCGACATCCTCGAAGAGCTCGACGGCGCCCCGGGCCTGCTATTCGCCGACCTGGACACCGCAGCGGTCAAGGAGGCCCGAGCCAAGCTCCCGGTCCTGGCCAACCGGCACAGGTTCTAAACAGCCTCAGCCGTTCGTCGTGATGCTTCCGTCGGCGGTCACCGCCCGCGGACACCCGCGGTTTGTTGCTTCCGATTGTGGTCACCACCCGCGGACACCGGCGCCCTGCCGTCGCTTAGACACCTCCCGACGCCTACTTCGGCCGCTGGGCGGCCTCATCCGGCTCTGGTCGGCGATGCGCTCCTTTGCAGGACCCCGGCGCCCGCTCGATATTGGGCCTCCCGCTGAGCTACTTCGGCAGGAAGTACCTCCCTCACGTTTCGCGTCGTAACCGCGTTAAGCGCAAACGCTCCCCCACGAGAAGTGAGGGAGCGTTTTGGCGTTTACCGCAAAGGTGACTGAGCCTCATCGCCGGAGCCGGAGTTTTGCTAAGGAGCGCATCGCCGACCAGAGCGCAGTGAGGCCGCCCGCGGCCGAGCGGAGCGTCGGGAGGTGTCTAAGCGACGGCAAAACCCCGGTTCTGGCGGAACTCAACCACGACTCCGGCGACGGCAAAACTTCGATTCCGGCAGACCCGAACCCAAGAAGCTGGGACTACTTAGCGGCGCGCTGGCGGGAGATTTCGTAGAGGGAGATGCCTACCGCCATTGAGGCGTTCAGGGATTCCATGGCGGAGTCGATCGGGATCGAGACGATCTGGTCGCAGTTTTCGCGGACCAAGCGGCTCAGGCCCTTGCCCTCGGAACCTACGACGAGGCAGACCGGTTCGGTGGCCAGGGCGAGATCGGGCAGCGAGACGTCGCCGTCGCCATCGAGGCCCAGGACGTAGATGCCCATGTTCTTGAAGGCCTTGAGCGTGTTGTTCAGGTTGGCCGCGCGTGCGACGGGGACGCGGACGGCCGCGCCGGCGCTGGTCTTCCAGGCCGAGGCGGTGACGCCCACAGAGCGGCGCTCCGGGACGACGACGCCGTGGCCGCTGAAAGCCGAGACGGAGCGGATGATCGCGCCGAGGTTGCGGGGATCGGTGATGCCGTCGAGAGCAACGAAGAGCGGGGCGTTGGCTACGTGGCCCTTCTTCCAGGACTCGAGGGTCTCTTCGGCGAGCTCGTAGGCGTCCTGGTATTCGTACGGCGGGATCTGCAGCACGAGGCCCTGGTGGATGGCGTCGTCGGTCATGCGGTCGAGCTCGGGCTTGCCGGTTTCCATTAGCGGGATGCCGCGTTCGGCAGCGAGCTTCAGGGATTCCTTGACGCGATCGTCCATTTCGATGCGGACGGCGACATGCAGGGCCTTGGCCGGGATGCCGGCGCGCAGGGCTTCAACCACCGAGTTGCGTCCGGTGACAACTTCTTCCGTGGCGCGACCCTTGGGACCGGAGCGGCCGGTGCGGGCAGCGGCACTGGTAGTGCGGCTTCCGCTGGCGCGCTTGGCCTCGGAGCGTTCCGAGAGCTGCTTGTTCTTGAACGCCTTGTGGTAGGGGCGGTCCTCCGCTTTCGGCGTGGGGCCCTTGCCCTCAAGTGCCTTGCGACCGTGACCGCCGGTACCGACGGATGGGCCCTTCTTCAATTTGACCGACCGGCGACCGTTGTTGGCCATGATTTCCACCCCTGCTTGTTACGTGCTTTGTTAATAAGTCTGACCTCCAGTCTACTGACTCGAGTTAAATCGACGATTCCGGGATTGCCCGCGGCAGAACTCGGAGGGGAAGCCAGGCTGCGCAGCAGGGTTCGCTCAGCCGCGCTTGAGGCTCCAGCTCGCCCCGTCCGGGCCGTCCTCGACCACGACGCCGGCCGCGGCCAGGGTGTCCCGGATGGCGTCGGACGCCGCCCAGTCCTTGGACGCCCGGGCGTCGGCACGCGCCGCCAGCTGCGCCTCGACCAGGACGCCAAGGGCGGTGTTGGCCTGTTCGTCGGTGGCCGGTGTTGCGGTGGCGTTGAGGCCGAGGACATCCACCATGGCGGTGACGCTGGCGAGTGCCTGCCCCGCGGCGTCGAGGTCCCCGTCGGTGAGGGCCGTATTGCCGGCCCGAACGGTCTCGTGGAGCGCTGCCAGGGCCTGCGGGACGTTGAGGTCGTCGTCCATGGCCAGAAGCAAAAGCGTCCGGGACGGAGGGCGGCGGGCGAATCCGATCCCGCGTCGGGGAGGACACGGCCGGCGCGGGTGAGGAAGCCGTCGATCCGTTCGACGGCGGCGGCGGCTTCCTGCAGCGAGGTCGGCTGGTAGTCCAGGACCGAGCGGTACTGGGCCTGCCCGAGGTAGTACCGGACAACGCGCGGCGGGGCGAGCTCGAGCATTTCCGCCGGACTGACGGTATTGCCGATGGACTTGGACATTTTCTCGCCGGCGTAGGTGACCATGCCGTTGTGCATCCAGAAGTTGGCGAAGCCGTGGCCGGCCGCCTGGGACTGCGCCATTTCGTTTTCGTGGTGCGGGAAGCGCAGGTCCAGGCCGCCGCCGTGGATGTCGAACTCGGTGCCGAGGTACTTGGTGACCATCGCGGAGCATTCGAGGTGCCAGCCCGGGCGGCCGGGGCCCCACGGGGAGGCCCAGCTCGCCGTCGTCGGCTCCCCGTCCTTGTAGCCCTTCCACAGCGCGAAGTCGCGGGGGTCCTTCTTTCTGCTGCTGAATTGAGGTTCGACGTCCTGGGCACCCTGCATGTCGTCAAGTTTTTGGCGCGTCAGCGTGCCGTACTTGGACCAGGAGCGCACGTCGAAGTAGACGTCGCCGGAGTCGTCGAGAGCCGGGTAGGCGTGGCCGCGGTCGATCAGCTGCTGGATGAGGGCATGCATTTCCGGGATGTGGCCGGTAGCGCGTGGCTCATAGGTGGGGCGGGAGACGCCCAGGGTGTCGTACGCCTTGAGGAATTCCTGCTCGTAGCGGTAGGCCAGGGCCCACCATTCCTCGTTGCGCAGCGGCCCCGGGCTCGTCCTCAAAGTCGGGACCGAAGGACGCGGCGGACTTGGCGAGGATCTTGTCGTCGATGTCGGTGACGTTGCGGACCGCCGTCACGCGGAAGCCGCGGTACTGCAGCCAGCGGGTCAGCTGGTCGAACGCGATGGCCGAGCGGATGTGGCCGACATGCGGCATGCCCTGCACGGTGGCTCCGCAGTAGTACAGGCTCACGTTGCCGGGTACCAGGGGGACGAAGTCGCGGACTTCGGCGGATGCAGTGTCGTAAAAGCGCAGGGTCACCGCTCCAGATTAGCCGATGGCGCTCCGCGGCTTTACCCGCGGCTTACCGGCAGGCCCCCGGTCCGGGACCACCGCTCCGGCAACCTACTTGCAGTATTGCCCGATCTTATTGATCTGCTCCGTGAGCTGGGCCGTCTGCTCGTCCGTCTTGGTCCCCGTGGGGCTCGCCGCGACCTGCTTCATGATGTCGGCCATCTGCTGGATGGGGGCGCCCACCTCCGGCGCCACCTTGTCCGCAACTTCCTGGTAGTGCTGGCCAATCTGCCCTGCCTGCTCCTTCGCGCTCCCGGTGGGCACGAAGGTATCGTCGTTGAGGAATTTGCAGCTTTCCTCGACACTCATCTTCGGCGTAGCGCTGGGCGTTGTCGTCGAGCCGGCACAGCCGCTCAGCATAGTCCCTGCCACGAGTACGACGGCGGTCAGCAGCTTCTTCACGGCGGGTCTCCTGGCGGTTCGGAACGGGTGTCACGGTAGGGTCTTCCCCTTCAAGCGTAGGGGACCGGGGCCGGCAGTGCTTAACCCGCTTAACTTGCGGTGGTTAGCCTGCCGGATAGACGAGCGCTGTTGCCACGGCCGAGATCCCCTCGCCGCGGCCGGTGAACCCGAGCCCGTCGCTCGTGGTGGCTGTGACGCTGACCGGCGCTGCGGCTGCGTCGCTGAGGACGCGCTGGGATTCCTCGCGCCGCGGGCCGAATTTCGGCCGGTTGGCCACGAACTGAACGGCGATATTGCCAATTTCGAATCCGTGGGCGCGAACAATCCTGGCGGCTTCGGCCAGCAGGGTCACGCCGGAGGCCCCGGCATATTCGGGCCGGTCCGTACCGAAATGCGTGCCCAGGTCGCCGATTCCGCAGGCCGAGAAAAGCGCGTCGGCGGCGGCGTGCGCGACGGGGTCGCCGTCAGAGTGGCCGGACAGTCCCCGCTCCCCTTCCCAAAAGAGGCCGCCGAGCCACAGCGGCTGCGGCTTGTCTTCGGCGGCGAAGGCATGGACATCGATTCCGATCCCTGTCCTGGGGATCAGCGGCGGGTTGGTGGACATGCTCATCCCTCCACCCAGCGCACGCCCAAGGGTCCTTCGAGGAGGCCTTCGGCCAGGATCAGGTCCAGGGGCGTCGTGATCTTCAGGGATTGGCTGGCGCCGCGCACTGCATGGACGGGGACGCCGATAAGCTCTACGAGCATCGCGTCGTCCGTTACGAGGGCGGCCTGACCGGCGTCCAACCCGGCGGCAGCCTCGTGGGCGCGTTTGAGGGTAGTGAGGGCGAAACCCTGTGGCGTCTGCACGGCGCGGAGTGACTCCCTGGGCGCTGTCCCGGTGACCAGCTCGGGGGCCATCGCGGCGCCGTCGCCGGTGGTCGGTTCGACGGTCTTGACGGTGTCGACTACCGGCATGACCGGAATGACGGCCGAGGCGCCGGCGCCAAGCGCCGCTGCCACCCGGTGAAAGACGGCCTCCGGGGCCAGCGCCCGGGCGGCATCGTGGACCAGGACTGATTCGGTATCCGGCAGCAGGGCCGCCATCGCGGCACGGACCGAATCGGCGCGGTTCGCACCGCCGTCGACGACCGTCACTACCGGAACCTGGACGCCCTGGCCCGGCGCAGTGAGGCGTTGCCCGGCCGCGAGCTCCTGTGTGAAGGCCTCGCACAGCGCCCGCAGCTCGGCGTCTCCCGGGGGGATCGCAATGCAGATCTGCTGTGCGATCCCGGCGGCCGCGACGCCGCGCAGGGCATGGGTGAGGATGCTGTCCCCACCGAGCGGCACTTTTGCTTTCGGCATGCCGTAGCCCAGGCGCTGGCCGGAGCCGGCGGCCACAACGATGACCGCAGTGACGGGACCGGCCGGTGACGTATTCGTCGGTGCAGTATCCATGGGCACAAGACTACGTCCCTGCGCCTCGGGGCATCCCGTTGCGCTATCAGTTGTGGTCGTTCCGGGGTCGTTCCGGGGCGCTCAGAGGGACCGCAACTGATAGCGCAACGGGAGGGTGGCAGCTGAAAAGGGCAAAAAGAAGCCCCGGCGGCCTGAAGCCACCGGGGTTCGATTCTTATCTGCGTCGGCCCTGCTGGGGCCGACCCTGTGCTAGGAAGCCAGGACCTCGTCGAGAACGCTTGCGGCCTTCTCTTCATCAGTCTTTTCAGCCAGTGCCAGTTCCGAAATCAGAATCTGACGGGCCTTGGCCAGCATGCGCTTCTCTCCTGCGGAGAGACCCCGGTCGTGATCACGGCGCCAGAGGTCGCGGACGACCTCAGCTACCTTGATGACGTCACCGGAAGCAAGCTTTTCCAGGTTTGCCTTGTAACGACGCGACCAGTTGGTGGGCTCTTCAGTGAACTCGGCCCGCAGCACATCGAACACGTGCTCCAAGCCTTCTTTGCCCACTACGTCCCGAACCCCAACCAGGTCAACGTTTTCTGCTGGAACTTCAATGGTCAGATCACCCTGAGCCACCTTGAGCTTGAGATACATCTTCTCTTCGCCCTTGACAGTGCGCATCTTGATTTCTTCAATTTTGGCTGCACCGTGGTGAGGGTAAACTACTGTCTCGCCGACCTCAAAAACCATGTGGACATTCCCCTTTCCCGCAGACCAGTTTATCACGATTAAGGCATACAACTGGCATCTAAAGGTGCCGGGAACCGCATGAATCCGGGGAAAATGGCCTCAATCCACCCCCTCAAACCCCTTGACGAATGCAGATAATAGTGCCTGCGGGCTTAACTGCCAAGAGGTTTCCGGCCCGCGCCAAGCTGGCTTCGGGCGCTTCGGAGGCACGCGTCCGTGCGCATATGTGTAGCCGCCGAGTCCTTGTTTGAGGCCGATAGCGGCTAGGCTATGGCTGAATAATGTTCCAAGACTCTCAAGGAGTGCGTGACGTGCGTTTCACTGCGATGAACCGGGGCCAGCGCGGCAAGCTGGCAATGGCTACGGCTGCACTTGGCATCGGCCTGCTGTCCGTGACCGGCTGCGGCTACATCAACCCCCAGCAGACTTCGGCGCAGTACTCGGCATCTGACGGAACCAGCACTGACGTCGGTGCGCTGGAGCTGCGCAACTTCATCATCATCGCCGACGGCGAGGACAAGCCGGGCCGTGTGATCGGCGCCGTGTACAACACCTCCTCCAAGGACGTTGTGCTGACCATCAAGGGCGCGGCCGGCTCGCAGGCCGAGGTTCCGGTCAAGCAGAACTCCTACACCCTGATCAACGACTCCACCGCCCCCGCGATTCTGAGCACCGCCGGCGCCAAGCCGGGATCCTTGGCCGAGGTCACCGTCTCCGAGGACGGCACCAGCAAGGACGCCATGTTCAAGGTCCCGGTCCTGGACGGCACGATCGTGGATTACAAGACGTACCTGCCGACGCCGGAGCCCACCGACGCCAGCACGGCAACGTCGTCCGAGACGGCAACCTCGACAGAGACGGCTACGCCGACGCCGAGCAGCACCCCCGGCCACTAGCCTCGGCGGCTTGAGCTATCGCAAAAGGAGGGGCACCTGCAGGTGCCCCTCCTTTTGCCTGTCCCCAGGATTTTCAGCGACCCTGATTTCAGCTGCCCTGGACTTCCAGCCGCCCGGCCAGGCCGCCGGGCAGCCGGGGCCTCTTTAGGGCTCGAATTTGTAGCCCAGCCCGCGCACTGTGATCAGGTACCGCGGTGCGGAGGCATCCGGCTCAATCTTGCTGCGCAGCCGCTTGACGTGGACGTCGAGGGTCTTGGTGTCCCCCACATAGTCGGAGCCCCAGACCCTGTCGATCAGCTGACCGCGGGTCAGGACCCGGCCGGAGTTCCGCAGCAGCATTTCCAGCAGCTCGAACTCTTTAAGCGGCAAGGCGATCTGCTCGCCCCCGACGCTCACGACGTGGCGTTCAATGTCCATCCGGACAGGACCGGCCTGCACCGTGCTGGAGACGAGTTCCTCCGGCTCACTCTGGCGCCGCAGGACGGCCCGGACCCGTGCCACGAGCTCCCGCGAGGAGTAGGGCTTGGTGACGTAGTCGTCGGCGCCCAGTTCCAGCCCCACCACCTTGTCGATTTCCGAGTCCTTGGCCGTCAGCATGATCACGGGTACCCCGGAGCGCTGCCGGAGTTGGCGGCAGACCTCGGTGCCCGACTGGCCCGGCAGTTGCAGGTCCAGGAGGACGAGGTCGGCGCCGTTGCGGTCGAATTCGGTGATGGCGTCCAGTCCGTTGTCCACCACCTCGACTTCGAACCCTTCCTTACCCAACAGGTAGGACAGGGGGTCGCTGAAGGACTCCTCGTCCTCGACAATCAGAATCCGGCTCAAGCGGTAGCTCCTTGCTCATGGACGCCGGCGGCGTCACGTCGTTGCGGTCTGGGGTCCCGGCTGGAAGTGTGGGCAGCGGGCTTGCCCGCATCGGAGGCGTCGCCGTCGTCCTGCCCTTCCATCTCGGGAAGTCGAATGGTGAAGGTCGAACCCTGGCCAAGCTTGGACCACAGGGTCACTTCACCGCCGTGGTTGGAAATCACGTGCTTGACGATGCTCAGGCCAAGTCCCGTGCCTCCGGTCTGCCGGGAGCGGGCCGCATCCACGCGGTAGAAGCGCTCGAAGACACGCTCCTGGTCCTCAGCGCTAAGCCCATCGCCCTGGTCCGTCACCGAGACCGCCACGAGGCCGTCCTTGGCCCGGATGCCCACCCCCACCTTAGTGTTCTCCGGCGAGTAGCGGATGGCGTTGTCGATCAGGTTGCGCAGGGCGGTGACGAGCAAGTCCTGGTCGCCGTAGACCATGGCATCGGCATGCCCGCCGACCACCAGCTGGATGTTCTTGCTCTCGGCCGGCAGCTGGGAGCGGTCCACGGCCTCGCTGACCACAGTGTTGATGTCCACCGGGCGGCCCTGCTGCGCGACATTGGCGCCTTGGAGCCGGGAGAGTTCGATGATGTCCTGGACAAGGGCCGCAAGCCGGGTCGATTCCTTGTGCATGCGCTGGGCGAACCGTTTGACCGCCTCGGGGTCGTCTGCGGACGATTCAAGTGCCTCGGCCAGGAGGGAGATCGCCCCGACCGGTGTCTTCAGTTCGTGGGAGACGTTCGCGACAAAGTCGTTGCGGACCTCCTCGGTGCGGGTGAATTCCGTGCGGTCATCGGCCAGCAGGAGGATATATTCCTCCGTGATGACGGCTGCCCGGACCTGGACAACGATCGTTCCCTGGCCGAGCGGGCCCCGCGGCAGCTCCAGCTGCTTTTCGAGAATGACGCCGTCGCGCCGCACTTTGGCCGTCAGTTCCAGCAGCTGCTGGTGCACCACCGTGTGTCCGCGGACCAGGCCATAGGCGTAGGCGGCAGGGCTGGCGCGGACCACGCCGTCGATCGCGTCCACCACCACGAATGCGCGGCCGAGGACGGCGAGCACCTCCGCGGCGCCGTCGGGCAGCGAGGGGTCGTCGACGTCGACGTCGACGATGTGCCGCTGCTGCTCACTCACCCGGAACGCGAGTACGCCGAACATGCCAAACGAGAGGCCGATCAGGCCGGCGATCACGCCGATGAGCATTGGATCCACGGCTCCAGCTTATGCTCTGCCATGATCCAGAAACTGAAATCTCCTGCGATTCGGGCGCCGGTTCAGCTAACGTTCATCTATTGGGGCGTAACAGTTCACCGGACACTGACAGAGTTGAGCGTTGGAGCGCCGGTAGGTGAACCGAAATAGGCCCGCCACTTCGATTGCAGGCAATATTTCCGAGGAAAGGACGCACACGTGCGTAAGGTTTTTCAGGAGGAGCTCGCCCAGGTAAGGGAACAGCTCGTCGAGATATCACTGTTGGTCACAGAGGCCATCGACAAGGCCACGACAGCTTTTGAGGGCGCCGATATCGACCTCGCCGAGGACGTGATTGCCGCCGATGCCCGCATCGACTTCCTGCAGAACAGCCTCGACGAGCGCGCCATTGACATCCTTGCCCTCCAGGGTCCGGTGGCGAGCGATCTGCGCATGCTGGTTGGTTCGCTCCGGATGAGCGCCTCGCTGGAGCGCATGGGCGACCTCGCCCGCCACCTGGCCCAGCTGGCGCGTCTGCGCTACCCGGCGTCAGTGGTCCCGGATCAGCTGCGGGAGACCTTCAAGAGCTTCGCCGAACAGGACCTGCTGATCGCGCAGAAGCTCACGGACCTGCTGGCAACCCGCGATCTCAGCGTTGCCCGGGACATCATGAAGGCAAACAGCGCCGTCAATGACCTTCACCTGAGCGTTTTCCAGGCGATCGCGCGCAGCGACTGGCAGGAGTCACCAGCCACCACGGTGGACGTTGCCCTGGCCAGCCGCTACTTTGAGCGCTTCGCCGACCACGGCGTTTCGGTTGCCCAGAAGGTCACGTACCTCGTCACCGGCGCGTGGCAGCCGAACAGCATCGAACACATCTGAGCCAGCCCTGCGCTGACACAACTGGGCTGAAACAACTGCTCTGAATCAACTGCCCTGAATCAACTGCTCTGGCACAACGACGGCGTCCGGTCACCTTGGGGGTGGCCGGACGCCGTCGTTTGTTGCACTTTGCGCTGCGGGTACCGCTTACTTCTTGCCCTGGTTGGCGACTGCCTGGATGGCCTCGGCGGCGGCCTCGGGGTCGAGGTAGGTGCCGCCCGGGTTCAGGGGCTTGAAGTCCTCGTCCAGTTCGTAGACGAGCGGGATGCCGGTGGGGATGTTCAGGCCGGCGATGGCCTCGTCGCTGATCCCGTCGAGGTGCTTGACCAGGGCGCGGAGCGAGTTGCCGTGCGCCGTAACCAGGACGGTCTTCCCGGCCCTGAGGTCTTCCTTGATGTCCGATTCCCAGTACGGCATGAGTCGGATCAGGACATCCTTGAGGCATTCGGTGCGCGGGAGGGCGTCGCCGAGGTCCGCGTAGCGAGGGTCGCCCACCTGGGAGAACTCGGAATCGTCGGCCAGGGGCGGCGGCGGGGTGTCGTAGGACCGGCGCCACAGCATGAACTGCTCCTCGCCGAATTCGGCGAGGGTCTGGGCCTTGTCCTTGCCCTGCAGCGCGCCGTAGTGGCGCTCGTTGAGCCGCCAGTCACGCTTGACGTCGATCCAGCCGCGGTCGGCCTGTTCCAGTGCCATGTTCGCCGTGTTGATGGCCCGCTTCAACACGGAGGTGTAGAGGATGTCGGGGAGGATGTTGTGCTCCACGAGAAGCTCGCCGCCGCGCACCGCCTCGGCACGGCCCTGGTCGTTGAGGTCGACGTCCACCCAGCCGGTGAAGAGGTTCTTGGCATTCCAGTCGCTGTGGCCGTGGCGCAGCAAAATCAGCTTGTAAGTCATGGTTTTTATCCTAGCCGAGCGGTCGGCGGCGGTGCCGTGCGTTACACCGCGGGCGTTTCACCGCGTTCGCTGCACTGCAACGCGGCCACCACCGGTCCATCGCGCGGCTCGCCATGGGCAGGGCGTGGCCGCGTTGGAGGATAGGCTTGGGCGGTGGTGCAGAAGGCTGAACGGGTGCTGTCCCCCCGGAACCAGGGCGGAACGAGACGTGGCGCCCGCGGCGGCAGGCCCGTGGGCAACGTGACCCGTGGCACCACGAATCCCAACCGGATGCGCCGGGTGGACCGCTGGCTGACCGGGCCGCAGGCCTGGCGGCTGCGCGCCGCGGCCCATCCCCTCGCCGTCGACCTCGGCTACGGCGCCTCGCCGGCCACCGCCGTCGAACTCTTCGACCGCCTCTCCGCGGTGCGCGACGACATGCAGGTGGTGGGGATCGAAATCGAACCGGAGCGTGTCCGGCAAGCCCAAGCCCTTGAACGGCCCGGCCTGATGTTCCAGCTGGGCGGCTTCGAGCTACCGGTGACCGGAAATCCCGTGCTGGTCCGCGCCTTCAACGTGTTGCGGCAGTACGAGGAAGCCGACGTGGCCGGCATCTGGCGGCTGGTGCAGGACCGTCTCGCCCCCGGCGGGCTGTTCATCGACGGCACATGCGATGAAATCGGGCGGCGCGCGGCCTGGGTGGCGCTCGACGTCGAGCGGCCGCTGAGCCTGAGCGTATCCATGCGGTTCGGTGCCTTCGCGCTGCCCTCCGACGTTGCCGAAAGGCTCCCGAAGGCCCTGATCCACCGCAACGTGCCCGGCGAGAAGATCCATGCCTACCTGCAGGCGATGGACAAGGCCTGGCTGGAAGCGGCGCCGCTGGCGTCGTTCGGAAGCCGGCAGCGCTTCTCTGCAATGTGCCGTGCGCTGCTCGACGCCGGCTGGCCCATCCAGGACGGCCCGGCCCGCTGGCGGCTGGGCGAAGTGACAGTCAGCTGGGAAGCCGTGGCCCCGGGAACCTAGGCGGCTGACCTGGCCGGCCTTACGGGCCGGTGGTGGGCCCACGCCGGCAGGGTTCCCTCAGCGAGCTTGCGAGCTTAGGGGGCCGGCGGGGATTACCAAGGGCCGTAGGGGCCCATGTTGCGGCCGCGGCCGGCGTCCTTGACCGCGGGGCGAACGTCGGCGAGGTACACGGACGCGGCCGTCACGGCTGCGAGCCCGAAAATGCCGAGCGAACTGGCGCCGCCGCCGCTGCCCAGTTGCGCGAGCAGGGAGAACAGGCCCACGGCGAACGCGGCGCCGGTTAGGGCCAGCCAGAAGGTCTTGGTCCGCTTCGATACGGCCTCGAACGCGTTCGCCTTGTGCCGGAGGCAATCGAAAAACGCCCACGACTCCAGGGCAAAGGCCACGACGGCAAGGACCAGGTAAACCCCGGATTCGACAAAGTATATGAGTATGCGTCCGTCCACTCCCCCAGCCTAGCCGTCCAGAGTGCCCAATGCCTGTTCCAAATCGGCCCAAAGGTCTTCCACGTTCTCAATACCCACGCTCATCCGGACCAGGTTGTCCGGCACGCTCTCCGGCTCGGCCGTGTGCCGGCGCCGGCGTTCGATCAGGGATTCCACCCCACCCAGGGATGTGGCGGGGAGCCAGAGGCGCAGGGCGCGGATCATGCGGTCCGCGGCTTCGGCGCCGCTGAGGCCGCCTGTCGGGGCCACTTCAATGCACAGGATGGAACCGAACCCTTTCATCTGTTCCTTGGCCCGCACGTGGCCGGGGTCCGAGGCCAGCCCGGGGAAGCGGATGCCGGCTACCCTCGGATGGCCGTTGAGCCGTTCGGCCAGGACCTTGGCCGACGCCTGCGAACGTTCGATCCGCAGCGCCAGTGTGCGGAGCCCGCGCAGCGCCAGCCACGCCTCGAACGGTCCGGCGATCCCGCCGTGGATCGTGCGGTGGTGCAGCAGGGCGGCGCGGAGGCCGGCGTCGGAGGTCACCAGCGCACCGAGTACGACGTCGGAATGGCCGGAGAGGTATTTGGTCACCGAATGCAGCACGACGTCGGAGCCCAGGCTCAGGGGCTGCTGCACCAAGGGCGTGGAAAAGGTGTTGTCCGTGACGACGATAGCGCCGGCCTCGTGCGCCGCGGCGGTCAGGGCCCGCATGTCCGCCACGCCGAGCATGGGGTTGGTGGGACTCTCCAGCCACAGCATGCTGGCGGCGCGGCCGCCGGCCGGGGCAAGCGCGGCCACGACGGCGTCGGTGTCCGCGATGTCCACCGTCCGCAACTCGAGGAAGCCCTTGGCCGCCAGTTCTGTGGCCATCGTGACCGATCCCGCGTAGCTGTGCGACGGCATGACGAGCACGCCCTGGGCGGGCACCAGGGACAGGGCCGAACTCACGGCGGCGAGCCCCGAGGCGTAGAGCAGGCCCGGCAGGTCCGCACCTTCCAGATGGCCCAGTGCCTCTTCGAAGGGATCCCAAGTGGGGTTGGAATATCGGCCGTAGCCGCGGTCGCCGTCGCCCAGCGGTCCGGTGCCGAAGTAGGTCGAGGACAGCACCAGCGGCGGGTTGACGGGTTCGTCGCGGGTGCGCGGCGGGCGCCCTGCCGCCACAACCAGGGAATCCGGCGAAAGCGTGGCAACCTGTTCTTCAGAAAGACTCATGGAGACAGGGTACGTGGGCGCCCGGCAGGGTACCCAAGCCGTTACGCCGGACACTGAAGTGTCGGTGATTGTCGGTACTCTTGAACCGTGACTACCCAGAGCCCCGGAGCGTCCCCTCAACCGTTGCCCAGACTGTTGCCCGGACTGTTTATTGCCTTCGAGGGCGGAGACGGCGCCGGCAAGTCCACGCAGGCGGCCGAACTCGCCAAAGCGCTGGAATCAAGCGGCTTCACAGTGCTGCGGACCCGGGAACCGGGCGGCACGGCGATCGGCGAGAAGCTGCGTTCCCTCGTGCTGGATCACGGCCACGGCCACATCGACGCCCACACCGAGGCCCTAATTTTCGCGGCGTCCCGGGCCGCGCACGCGAGCCAGGTAATCCGGCCCGCCCTAGAACGCGGCGAGATCGTCCTCACGGACCGCTACATCGACTCCTCCGTCGCGTACCAGGGCGCCGGCCGCGGCCTCGGGACCGAGGCGGTCCGGGACATCAACGCCTGGGCGACATCGGACCTGCAGCCGGACCTGACCGTACTTCTGGACGTCGAGCCCGCCGTCGGCCGGCAGCGGCGGACCGCCGGCGAGGCTGCCGAAGACCGCCTCGAGTCCGAGGCCGACGAATTCCATGCCAAGATCCGGGCCGCCTTCCTGGACCTGGCCGCGGCCCGGCCCGAGGCCTATCTGGTGCTGCCCGCCCACCTGCCCGTCGCCGAACTCGCCGCCCGGATCTTCGAGCGCGTCGAATCCCTGCTGGCTGTCGCCCAAAGCAGCACAGCATGAGTGTCTGGGACGACCTCCAAGGCCAGGACGCCGTCGTGGCCCAGCTGCGCCAGGCGGCCCAAGGTGAGGGGCTGACGCATGCGTGGCTTTTCACCGGCCCGCCGGGCTCCGGCCGTTCCAACGCCGCGAAGGCTTTCGCGGCGGCCCTGAACTGCGACCAGGAGGACGTCAGCCTGCGCGGTTGCGGCGAATGCCCGGCGTGCCTGACCATCCTCGGCGAAACCCATTCCGACGTCGCGTTCGTGCGGACGGAGAAGGTCACCATCACCATCGATGAGGCCCGCGAGCTCGTGTCCACCGCCGGGAACCGGCCCTCGTCCGCCCGCTGGCGGATCATCGTGGTGGAGGATGCGGACCGGATGGCCGAGCGGACCACCAACGTGCTGCTCAAGGCCATCGAGGAACCCACGCCCCGCACCGTCTGGATGCTCTGCGCGCCCTCCCCCGCCGATGTCCTCGTGACGATCCGCTCCCGCTGCCGCGCGGTGGCGCTGCGGCTTCCGCCGGCCGCCGCCGTCGCGGCCCTGCTGGTCAAGCGCGACGGCGTGGATCCGGCGGTTGCCGAGCGCGCTGCCCGCGCGGCGCAAAGCCACGTCGGGATCGCCCGCCGCCTGGCCCGGGACCCGGAGGCCCGGGAGCGCCGCCTTGAGACGGTGCGGTTTCCGCTCTCCCTTCGCGGCGTCACGGCGGCGGTCATGATGGCCGAGAAGCTGGTCAAGATCGCCACCGAGGAAGCCAACAGCTCTAATGACGAGCGCGACGCCGCCGAGAAGACCGCGCTGCTGGCCACCCTCGGGGCCCCCGAAAGCGGCACGCTGCCGCCGGCCATGCGGAGCCAGGTCAAGCAACTCGAGGACGACCAGAAGCGCCGTGCCAAGCGTTCCGTCACCGATTCCCTTGACCGCACGCTGACGGACCTGCTGTCCTTTTACCGGGATGTCCTGATCATCCAGATGGGGAACGCTGTGGAACTCGTCAACGTTGAACTCAGAAGCGAACTCGAAGACTTCGCCTCCCGTTCCACCGCCGAAGTGACCCTTGCCCGCATGGACGCCGTCAACAAGGCCCGCACGCGCATCACCACCACCAACGTGGCTCCGCTGCTGACGATCGAGTCCATGGCTTCCAGCCTCATTTGACGGTCCCGGCCGCTCCAACGACATCTTCGCTCCGTTCCAATCCTCCAAGGAGAACCGCATGAAGCCTGCTCGACCCCAGCCCGCAAGATCCCGATCCCTGGCGATCGGCATGCGGGCCGTCGGCGCCGTGGCCCTGGCCCTCACGTTGGCCTCGTGCACGATTTTCGGCGGCGGAGGCGACAGCGGGTCGGCTGCCGCGACATCGGAGGCAGCGGCGCAGGCGGACCCGTCAATTGTGGCTGCGGCGCCGGCGGAACTGAAAAGCTACTACTCCCAGCAGATCGACTGGAAATCGTGTGAGGGCAGCTTCGAGTGCGCCAAGATCAAGGTTCCGCTGGACTACAGCAAGCCCGACGGCGACCGGATTGAACTTGCCGCCATCAAGCTCGCCACGACAGGCGACAAGAAGGGCACCCTGCTGGTCAATCCGGGCGGCCCGGGCGGCTCGGGCTACGACTTCGTCAGGGACGCGGCCACCACCAACATTTCGGACAAGGTCCGGTCCGCCTACGACATCGTGGGCTTCGACCCGCGCGGCGTGAAGCGTTCCGCCCCGGTCGCGTGCCTTACGGACAAGGAACGCGACGCGTCCCGCGCCAAGATCTACGCCCTGGACACCGACGCCGGACTGGATGAGGCACTCGCCGACAACAAGGCCATCGCGGCCAAATGCGTGGAGAATTCCGGCCCGGTCCTGGCCCACATCGACACCATCAGCGCCGCGAAGGATCTCGATATCCTCCGCGGGGTGGCCAACGACGCGAAGCTGAACTACCTCGGCTACTCCTACGGGACCCTCCTGGGCTCCACCTATGCGTCGCTGTTTCCGGACAACGTGGGCCGGTTGGTCCTCGACGGCGCCATTGACCCGTCGCTGAGCTACGAGGAACTGACCAGCGGCCAGGCCGTGGCCTTCGAAAAGGCCGTCCACGCCTACGTCGCCAAGTGCCAGCAGACCAGCGGATGCCCGCTCACGGGAAGCACCGAGGAAGGCGTCCAGCAGATCCACAACGCCATCACCGCGGCTGAGGCGAACCCGCTGCCGGCGAAGGACGGCCGGAAGGTCTCGGGCTCGACGTTTGTCAGCGGCCTCATCATCCCGCTCTACAACAATGACAACTGGCCGATCCTCACCCGGGCGCTCGCGACGGCCCTGGCCGGCGACGGTACGGGCATGCTGCAGCTGGCGGACTTCGGCGCCGACCGGGATCCCAGCGGCACCTACACGTCGAACAGCACCTTCGCCTTCAATGCCATCAACTGCCTGGACTACCCGATGGTGTCCGACACCGCCTCCATGCGGGCCGAGGACCAGAGGCTGCGCCAGGCATCGCCCACCCTGGGTTACTACTTCGCCTACGGCGGCAGCAACTGCAAGGACTGGCCGTACAAAAACATCCGGACCCCCGCCCCCGCTGAGTACAGCGGTTCGGCCCCGATTGTTGTTGTGGGAACCACCGGCGATCCGGCGACCCCCGTGGAGTGGGCCAGCGCCCTGCGCAAGCAGCTCGGGAACGCCTCGCTGCTGACATGGAAGGGCGAGGGCCACACGGCCTACGGCCGCTCCAACAGCTGCATCGGCAACGCCGTCGATGACTACCTGGTGGACGGCAAAGCCCCGGCGGACAACACCATCTGCTAGGCCCGCCGGGGAGCCGCAACGCGGACTCAGCCGCTCATTTTGACCCGGACGCCGGGACTCTATTACAGTTGTCTCTTGCATGATCCGCCCGGTTCGCCGGGCATTCATGTGGTTGCTTCCTTAGCTCAGTTGGTAGAGCGTCTCACTCGTAATGAGAAGGTCGCCAGTTCGATTCTGGCAGGAAGCTCGGAAAGAACCCCCGTATCCCCGCTGATTCAGCGGGGATACGGGGGTTTTTGCTGTGAAGCTTAGACGGAAACAGGGGTCAGCGCCGCGCGGTCACCAGCAGGTCCCCCACCTGACAGTCCAGCACCGCGCAGATCGCCGTCAGCGTGGAGAACCTGATCGCCTTTGCCCGGTCGTTCTTGAGCACCGACAGGTTCACCAGGCTCACCCCGACCTGCTTGCTCAGCTCCGTCAGGGTCATACCCCGAGCCTCCAGAAGTTCGTCGAGGCGGCAGTGAATAACTGAAGGGCCGTCCGCCGGCATCAGACCAGGCCCTCCGTGTCCTGCTGAAGACGGCGGCCGAACTGGAAGACACCGGCCACAAGCACCAGGACGCAGCCCAGCATCAAGGGAGCGAGGTTGAAGTCAGCCGAGAAGCTGTAGGCCTCCCCCGGGGTGCGGGATTTGGCACCGACCAGTTCTGCCAGCCGGCTGCGCGCAATGGAGTCAAGAATCTGCCCCACGGTCCCGAACAAGGCCAGGACCGCGCCGCAGGCACCGACGATCCGTGCGGATCCGGAAGTGAACAGGGTTTCGCTCCGGAGCCGGTGGGCCAGCAGGAACACCAACGTGAGGAGAGCCAGGAGGCCGATCTGGTTCAGCGAATGCGCCCATGCCAAGAGCCCTCCGGGACCTGACGGGAGGGTTGGGAGGGTAGCTTCCATGGCAGTGAAGTGTCCGGTCACCCCCGGCAGGAGACCCGGGGCGGCATGATTCGCCGTGGCCACGGGAAGCTCCAGCGTCACCGGACCGCTGGTGTAGCTGATGAGGCCGGCAACAGTCATCACGGTCGTGAGCAGGGCAACGGCCGCCGAGGCGGTCATGATCACGGCTGCGTCCGCCCTGGATACGATCTTCTTCCACCCGATATGCGGCCGGTCGTCTGCTTTCGTCAGTTTCATCGTTCCCCAAGGCATATCGACATTCGTTAATAACGACAGTCGATAACCTACCCGCTAATCCTCCGTCGGTCCAGTCGGGTGCTGCCGCCCGGATTAGTCCTCGTGCGGGTCTGTACGGTCCGGCTCGGCGAGTTCCTCGGATTCCCTGTACCGGATTTCGGCGATCTTTTTCCGGGCGTCTTCTCGAACGTCGGCAAATCTGATGACAGGCCAGTCGTAGTTTGCAATCAAATCCGTGAGGCGCGCGATGATGAGGCTCCCTTCGAGCTGGTCATCGATATAGGCCAAGGTGACGGGAACGGCCCGCCCGATGTCGGCGATGACTTCCCCTTGCCCGGGCGTGGCAAAGTCCGGCCGGCCGGTTGTTGTGGTCAGAAATGTGCGCTCTTCAGCGTTGAGGTAGGCGATCCTGTCGATCCGTGTGACATTGAGGGCGTCGGTGGATGTCTGAAGAATGCGCATGGTCCATGCCTTTCTCGCTTCTGCTGTCAGGCTACTCCGGTGCTGCCCTCGTCGGGAGCCGGCGGCGCACGGACTCATGGCTGTCTGTCACGGCGGACAAAGGGCTGGTCACGTGGCTGGCAAAGAATCTGACTGCCAGGTCCACAGATCGCCAGTCCGCCGGTCCGCAGGAAGCTGGAGAAGAACCCCCGGAAATCAACGATTTCCGGGGGTTCTGTCGTTGTCCTCGGCGGATACCGGATCCTGGCCCCAGTTCCGCGCGCTCACTCCGGTCAGGCGCTGGCCCCCGGGGTGAAGTAACTATGGACGTCCAGATACTTCACCGTGGGCGGCGCGGGGATGCCGACTTCGGCGGTGTACGGGCCGATCTGGTCCTTCGCGAAGGCGTCGTAGAGTTCCCTCGACTGCCATAGGTCGGTGACGAGGATCCCGCCGTCGGTGGCGGCCACCCAGTGCCCGAGGGCGCCGGCCGGCGCGGGCCCTCCCGGGGTCAGGCCCATCTTGCCTATGACTTGGTCGTATTGCTCCAGCGTGGCACCGGCAAATTCCATGATGACTGCGACGGCCATTATCTTCTCCTCACAGGCGGCAGGCCGCAACGCAACGGCCTGCGATTGGTTTGATACGGCACGGTCTACGCCCGAGCCGGGCAGTCGTCAATACGTCGCGGAGTGAGGCACTCCTACTGGGCGTCGGGGTCAGCGGGCGATGAACGCCCCGCTGTCCCGGGAGGCGGTCGTGTAGCCGAGCAGCGTGCCCGTGACCCGGACAGTGATCCTGGCGTTCCTGTCGGCCGTGCGGACCTTGTAGGTGGATGCATAGGCGTCAGAGATGACGACGCCGTTGCGCAGCCACCGGTACTTGAAGACGGTTCCTTTGGTCCACGAACCCGGCGCCGCTGTCAGCACGGTCCCGACCTTCGCCGTACCTGTCATCGTCGGGGTGCCGGTTTGGAGGGTCCCCACGGCGACCTTTGCCGGCGCGGCGACCGTCTGGGTCTTCAGGGTCCTTCCGTCCAACGTGGAGATGACCTTCACGGAAAGCATTTTGCCGAAATCTGCCCCCGCCGGGGTGTAGTTCCGGCCGATGGCGCCCGTGATCGGCGTGCCGGCGCGCAGCCACTGGAAGGCCTTCTTTACTTCCCAGCCACGGTCGGACCAGGTCCCGCCGGAGACCGAGATCGAAATTCCGACGACGGGGTTTCCCTGGATTGCCGGCGCGGTCTTCTGCGTCGGGTCCGGTGCCGTCACGGGCTTGGGGGCGGTGACTTTCACCCGCGTCGTGGCATAGCCGGGGGCGGAGACGGAAACGAGGACGGTGACCGTCGCACCGAGGTGGGTTTGGCCGGGCGTGAACGTCGGGCCGCTGGCGGATACCTTCCCATCTGGGGATAGCCAGTTGTAGGTGATGGTCAGTTTGTCCGACGGTTCGGACCAGGTGCCGGCCGTCACGGTCATCGCAGTGCCGGTCACGGCGTCCCCAGTCAGCACAGGCTTAGTGACGTTCGTCAGCTGCTTCGGCTCCACCCCCGCAGCAACGGGTACGGCCACCGCGTTGGAGTAGGCGTTGGCCGTATCGGTGTCGGTGTACAGGACCAGAGTGTGGCCCTGGTCCGCGGCGGTAATCGTGTAGGTCAGTTCGGTGGCGCCGGGAATCGCCACACCGTCGCGCAGCCACTGATAGTAGTGCTCATACACCGTGTTGTCCCGGGCAGTGGGGTCATACCAGCGAACATCATCGACGCCGGTGAGGACGTCCCCCAGCCCGGTGCCGCCGGTGACCACGGCACCGGGCCACGGGTTCCAGGAGGAGAAGGGCCGGGAGGCGGAGGTTACGGTGACCGGATCGTACCCGGCAGCGTAACCTGTAATTCTGACGCTGAGCAGGGCCCTCGGCCCCCAGCCGGTGGTGTCGAACGACGCCGCGTTCGCGCCCGGAATGGGTGCTCCGTCCCGCAGCCACTGGTAGTGGAACGCGATGCTCGGGGCGCCTGACCAGATGCCGGTATAAGCGTCCTTGATGGGGTTGGGGGCATCCGTGTCGGTGTCGCGGTCGCCGATGCCCACGGCCGCCGGCGCCTTGACCGACGGAACGGCCCCGCCGGCGTTCGTGATAGCCGCGGTCTTGGTGGACTGTACGGTGGTTGCCTTGTACCCGGGAGCCGTGCCAGTGGTCTTAACCCGGATGCCCTTGCCGAGGTCTGCCTTGGTCAGCGCGTACGTGGCACCGGTGGCACCGAGGATCGGAACGTCGTTGCGCAGCCACTGGTGAGTGAGCCTGGCGTCGACGGGGTCCCAGATGCCGTCCATAACAGTAAGGGTGTTGCCGACCATGAGGGCGCCGCCGATGACTGGACGCGGGCCGCTGGCTGCCGCACTGACCAGCACCGGATACGGCCGCCCGTCAGGCGCCGTGCAGATCTTGACCGAATCAACGACCGGGCCGCAGGGCGGCCCGAATGCTGCATGTGCCGGAACCGCGAGACCGGCCAGCAGTGCGGTGAAAGCCCCGGCGACGCCGAGACGGAAGACCTTCTTGTTCAATTGTTCCCCCCAAAAACAGCACCTGCCGACGGGCCGGCAGGTGCACCCAGTGGACAGACTAACCGGGACTGGTCTCGTATTCCATCCCCTGTTGCGGCGGCACCGAGGACGCAAAAGGCCCCTCCGGCCGGTGCCGGAGGAGGCCGTCTGCCCGGGTCTTAGAGGTTTGCGGCCGCCGCGCCCATGACAACAACGATCAGGATGACTGCCAAGGCGATCGAGACGTAGCCTATGACCAGGGCTGCGATGGCCAGGCCCCGGCCGCCCTCACCGGTGGTCTTGATCTGGTTCAGGGCGATGTGTCCCAGGATGATGCCCCGCAGGCAAGAAAGAGCCACTTTGGTCAATGTTTTCTTCCGCGCCTCGACGCGGCCACAGTGGCCTGACCTGCGTATTGTCTTTTTCCGGACCGTCCGCCAGCCTTAGGGAATGGAACGGCCCGGCCGCAGGCTGCCGGCCCGCCAGCGGGGAAACCCGCCGGCGGGGCCCGGAGGCCAACCCGGTAATCGGCGGCACCGGCTGTGGGGCCCGGTTGTCGGCTTCGGCCTGGTCAGCCTCGCCGCCGACATGGTGTCCGACGGCGCCCGCCCGCTGGGAGGTCCCCTGCTCGCCCAGCTCGGCGCGTCCGCGCTTTTCGTCGGTCTCGTGACAGGCGCCGCGGAGGCCGCGTCCCAGGGACTCCGGCTGGTGTTCGGCCCCTGGGCGGACCGCACCGGGAAGTACTGGACGTTCACGATGGTCGGCTATGCGCTCACGGCGGTGTGCGTCCCGCTGCTGGCGTTGACGCCCTTCGCCGGGACCGCCGGCCTGGCGCTGGCGGCCGTGCTCATTATCGGGGACAGGGTAGGCAAAGCCGTCCGCAGCCCGGCGAAAACCGTGTTGCTCGCTGCCGCCGCCCGGCCGGTTGGCCGGGGCCGCGGCTTCGCCGTCCACAAATCCCTCGATCTGGCAGGGGCGCTCCTGGGTCCGTTGCTCGTTTCAGCGGTGCTGGTTGCCACCGGCTCGCTGCCGGCGGCCTTTGCTGTGCTCGTCATTCCGGCGGTGGCGGCGCTGGCGATTCTCGTTTGGTTGCGTCGCCGGGTCCGGGATCCCGGCGCGGCCAGGCCAGCTCCCGACGCCGACGCTGCCGCCTCCCCCGGACGGGACGCCGCGCCAAGCGGTTCGCCCGCCGGCCGGCCGGCGTCGACATTCTCCGGCCCCTTCATCTTGTATGCCGCGGCGGCATTCTTTTGGAGCGCCGGGCTGGTGGCCTTCGGCGTCATCTCCTACCACCTGACGGCCGCCGTGGCGGTGCCCGTCCCGGTGGTTCCTTTGCTGTACGCCGGCGCCATGGGGGCGGCCGCGGTCGGGGCGCTCGCCAGTGGGGTCGTTTACGATCGCGCCGGAGCGGCTGTGCTCCTGGCTCTGCCCGTGCTGATTGCGGGGGTGCCGGTTCTGGCCCTGGCGCCGACCGCCGGGCTCGTTCTGGTTGGCGTCCTGGTCTGGGGCGCCGCCACGGGCATCCAGGACTCCACGGTCAAGGCGTTGGTCGCCGATCTGGTGCCCCAGCCCCGGCAGGGCACGGCGTACGGGGTTTTCGCGGCGTTCGAGGGGGCCGGCGCGTTGGTCGGCGGGGCCCTGTACGGGTTGCTTTACGGCTCGCGGCCGGCGCTCATCGTTACCGTCGCCGCGCTTCAGGTGACGGCCCTGGTCCTGCTGCTCGTGACGCTGCACAGGACCCGGCGCCCGTCACCGGGTCACGGGGCCGGGTGAACCTAACGCGCCCGGACAGTTCTGATCACGAGGCCGTGGGCTGGCCTTCGTGGCAGGCCGGACTCCTATGATGCTTGCATGGGAACGCAGGAACTTGAGGGCATTGCCGGGCCGCTGTATGCATTGCCGTACGGGGACTTCGTGGCTGCAAGAACGGCCGCGGCCAAAGACGTCAGCGCCGTTGGTCTCACCGCGGCCGAGCAGCGTGCCCTGGCGGCCGAAGTCCGGGCCCTGCCCAAACCCTCGGTGGCGGCGTGGGCGGTAAACATGCTGGCGGCGCACAGCCCTGAAATCCTGCGGGAGCTGGCTGGACTGGGAACATCGATGCAGGCCGCCCAGGAGGCCCTCGATGCAGTCGAGCCTCCGCCGCCTCGCCCAGCAGCGGCGCCAGCTTCTCGCCGGCGCCGTAAAAAGGCACACGCCCTGGCGGCCCAGCAGGGACGGGCAATCAGCGCCGCCGTGGCGACGGAAGTGGAGCAGACCCTGCGTGCCGCTACCGCCGACCCGGGGGCCGCAGCTGCCGTGCAGAGCGGCTGTCTGCTCCGGGCGCTCTCGGCGGACGGGGTCGACGTCGTCGATCTCGCCGGCGCCGTGGCTGTCCCGGGGAGCCATGCGGCCGGGGTAACCGGCACTGGAGCCGCGCAGGGAACGGCCGACGGCGGATAGCGGCGCCCGGCGCCCGCGGGACCGAACCGGCGGCCCGGGCCGCGCATCGCGGCGATGCTGCCGGCAGAAACGTCAACGGAACAGCCCCGCCTCCGCGCCGTTGGGAAAAGCACGGGTGACGCCGCACGCCGTCGGCGGTGGAACGGGCGCGGGCCGGGCTGGAGGCGGCCGAAGAGGAGGCCGCAGAGGCCGATGGGGGATCACGCCGCGCGGCAGCGGAGCTGGCGGAGGCAACGGCGGAAAGCACCCGGCTGGCCGAGGAGGCGCGCGAACTCAGGCGGCGTCTGGACGTTGTTGAAGCCGAGCTCAGGGCGGCGCGGAAGCGTCCGAACTGGCGGCGGCCCTTGCGCAGCAGACGGCCCGTGCCGCGGACCGGCAACGCCGCAAGGAGGTCTGGCGCGGGAGCGGGTGCTGCGGCTTGGCAACACGCCGGAGGCATGAAGTCATACTGTCGGAGGTCGGTTGCACACTGGAATCATGGAGAACAACCAGAATTTCCGGCAGAGCTTCCAGCAGGATTTCAACGGCGCACAGGACGGTGCAGCGTATTACGCGGTCACCTACCTGGACACCGACTGCGGCCGGATCCGCACCGAGAACTTCGATGATGCTGCCGCCGCGGACCGTTTCGCCAGCCGGTGCGTTGCAGGCGAAGACGGCTGGGCCGTCGTCGATGCTATCCCGGCGAAAGAGCACCGGGCCGCCGCCTGACACTGGGACTATTCCGGAGTGATCCGCAGCGGCGCCTATGTCCGGGCCGCCACGGTCCCGGCGGGCGTCGCAGTCCCGGCGGGCGTGAACGGGCTCGTCCGCGGTATAGGCCGGAGCGCAGGAAGGGCCTCCACCCGTGCGGGGTGAAGGCCCTGTGCGAACGTCGGCTGGCTGCCGGCGTCGCTTAGGGACTGCTGCTTAGGCGAAGTCAGAGACAGCCGGGTCCGGGCCGATCCGGCCGGCGTCTTCGGCAGAACGGTCCAGCCCGTTGATGGCCTGGAGGTCGGTCTCGTCGAGAGTAACGTCCAGAGCCGCGTAGTTCTCGCGGATTCGGGACTCGGTCACCGACTTCGGGATGACCACGTTGCCGATGGCCAGGTGCCACGCGATGACAACCTGGGCCGGGGTGGCACTGTGCTTGTTGGCAATCTGGGAAATGATCGGGCTTTCGAGTAGCTCTCCGCCCTGGCCCAGCGGCGACCAGGCCTGCGTGAGGATGCCCTTGGACGCGTTGAATTCGCGCAGATCGGACTGGTTGAAGAACGGGTGCAGTTCGACCTGGTTGATGGCCGGAACCACGCCGGTCTCATCGATCAGGCGCTGCAGGCCCTCCTTGGTGAAGTTGGAGACGCCAATGGTCTTCACCCGGCCCTGCTTCTGGAGCTCGATGAGGGCCTTCCAGGTGTCAACGTACTTGTCCTGCTTGGGCTGCATCCAGTGGATCAGGTACAGGTCCAGGGTCTCGAGGCCCAGCCGCTCCATGGACTCCTCGAACGCCTTCAGGGTGGACTCGTAGCCCTGGTCCGCGTTCCACAGCTTGGTGGTGATGAAAATTTCCTCGGGCTTGAGGCCGGAACGCTCAATGGCCCGGCCCACGCCTGCTTCGTTGCCGTAGATTTTTGCCGTGTCGATGTGGCGGAAGCCGGCCTCAAACGCCTGAACAACCACCTTTTCGGCCACGTCATCTTCAACCTGCCACACCCCGTAGCCGAGCTGGGGGATGGTGTTGCCGTCATTGAAAGTCAGTTCCGGTGAAAAAGTCATATGAGTATCCTGCCAACATCGGCGCCGTCCGGCCAGCGTCAGGGCGAAGCTAAGCTAGGCGCTTAACCGGGAATAGGCCCGGGAATACAGGGGATAATTGGCGCAAAGTGCGCGGAACGGCTCAGATGGGCGTCGGCGCGTTGCCGTCAGCCTCCGCAAGCCGCCGCTCGGCGTCGTGAACCTGTTCCAGCACGGCATCGGCGCGCCGCCGGACCGACGCAGCACCCGCCGGGATCGGCCCAACGGCGAGCCGGAGCATCGCGGCCGCTTCAGCTGTCATGGCCAGGGAGTTGCCTGCCGTCGAAAGGGCCCGGTGAACCCCTGCCAGCGGTCCCGGGATATCCAGTCCATTGCTGGGAAAGCGCCGCTGGGCCTCCACGCAGACCTGCCGCACCCGGGGCGCGAGCGCAGAGAGCTGGTCGGCGATGTCGACGAGCTCGCCGTACAACGCCTCGTCCTCGACTCCCTCGAGGACCTGGTGGTAGCGGTCAAGTCCGCGGTTGAACCGGTCATGGGCGCGCCGCCAGAGCCCTTTGCCGAGTTCGGCGTCATCCCTGCGGCCTTGCCGTGCTGTGCTGAAGAAGCCCAAGGTCGCGCTAGAGGTACTGGCCCGGACCGTGGTCCGGCTCGGCGGGCTCGGGGGGCTGGGAGGGATCCGCGCCGCGCCGGGGCGCGGCGGCACGGACGCGGTTCGCCGTTCTCCCCGATGATGACGCCCGGCGCAATCACGGTTCCCGGCGGCAGCTGGCGCAGCTGCATCTGGGCGTAGGCATGCTCCCGGGCTGCGTGCTGCGCCGCGATGGCCGTCTGGATGCCGTGGAAGAGCCCCTCGAGCCAGCCGACCAGCTGGGCCTGGGCAATCCGGAGTTCCGCGTCGGAGGGGGTGGTGTTCTCCGGGAAGGGAAGGTTGATCCGTTCAAGCTCCTCAACGAGCTCCGGGGCGAGGCCGTCCTCGAGTTCTTTGATGGAACGGTCATGGATTTCGGCCAGCCGGACGCGGGCCGCGTCGTCCAGCGGCGCGGACCTCACCTCGTCCAACAACTGCTTGACCATCGTGCCGATCCGCATGACCTTCGCGGGTTGGTCCACCAGGTCCTGAAGTTCGCTTCCCCGGGGCGGCCTCGGTACGGGCCCGTGTCCACCGGGGTGGCCGGCCGGCGTCGAATTCGGTGATGCCAAGGGCGAACCGGGCAGGGTGTCGTCCAGAGGCGTGCCCTCGACGGGCACGTCGTCGGCAGTTTGGGCGCCGGACTGAGTGTCATGCTGATCGCTCATGGCTTCATACTCTCACGCGCCGGGCGACGCGGACCCGGCGTCCGCCGGAAGCGGAGAGGCGGCGTCGGACACTCTTGTGCCCGACGCCGCCCCTCCCCCGGCACAGCCCGGAGTCCGGCCTGCAGCACCTGCTCAGCAGCACCGCCCCTGCGGATTGTTGTCCTGCCGGTCAGTCCGGTCACGCCAGAACTCCCGCTCAGTCAGGGCAGGGCTGGTGTGTCCGGAGGCCTCATGGTGCTCCAGATACTTCTTGTAGGCATCGGCGCCCAGCACCCCGCCGAGATACCCGGCAAACCCGCGGAACCCGGCGAGGACCGCGTTCACGTCCGGCTCCGCATCAGTGGTGCCCGGACTTTTCGAACCGTTCTCCGGCCGGGAGCTGGTTCCACTCGGCCGCGAGTTCGCGCTCCGCCACCGTGGGAACGAACCCTGCCGGGGCGAATACACGGGAAGGTTTGGCGGGGTCTTCGTGCTCGGTGTTGGTCAAACCCGCGGCCGTGTTCCGCAGGGCCTTGATGGTTGCCATCACTGCCGTGATGATGACGATGATGCTCAGCACCACGAAGATGATCGACAGCCATCCCTGGACCATCGTGTTGCGGACCACGGCCTCCATGGCGGCCTGGGTCTTGGCGGTGCCAAAGGAGGTCTTGCCGTCCGCAAGAGCCTTGGCGAAGGCTGCATTGTTGGCAAAGTAGCCCACCGCCGGCACGGGCGAGAAGATCTTGTAGAAGCTCGCCGTGATGGTCACGACGGCGGCGAACGCCAGCGGCAGCCGCCACGATCCACAGGTACTTCAGGGCGGTGCGCTTGGCGGCGATGGCCAGGCAGACCGAGAGGGCAATGGCCGCGAGCAGCTGGTTGGCGATCCCGAACAGCGGGAACAGCGTGTTGATGCCGCCCAGCGGGTCGGTGACGCCCATCAGCAGGACCGCGCCCCAGGCGGCCACCATGATGGCGGTGCAGAGCCAGGCACCCGGGCGCCAGGAGTGCTCCTTGAACTTCGGTGACGAAGTTGCCGATCGAGTCCTGCAGCATGAAGCGGGCAACGCGGGTGCCGGCGTCGACGGCCGTGAGGATGAAGAGGGCCTCGAACATGATGGCGAAGTGGTACCAGAACGCCATCATCGAGGTGCCGCCGATGAACTGCTGCATGATGTGGGCCAGGCCGACGGCGAGGGTGGGCGCGCCGCCCGAACGGGACACGATGCTTTGCTCCCCGACGTCCTTGGCCGTCTGCGCCAGATCGCCGGGCGTGATGTTGACGCCGGACAGGCCCAGGCTGTTGACCCACGCGGCCGCGGTCTCGACGGTCCCGCCGGTCAGCGCCACGGGGGCGTTCATGGCGAAGTAGATGCCGCGGTCAATGGAGATTGCGGCCACGAGGGCCATGATTGCCACGAAGGATTCCATGAGCATGCCGCCGTAGCCGATCAGGCGCGTCTGGCGTTCCTTCTCGATCAGTTTCGGTGTGGTGCCGGAGGCGATCAGGGCGTGGAAGCCGGACAGGGCGCCGCAGGCGATCGTGACGAACAGGAACGGGAACAGCGGCGCCGGAGAAGACCGGGCCGTTGTCGCGGCTGGCGAACTCGCTGAAGGCCGGGACGGTGATCTCGGGGCGGACCACAATGATGGCCAGGGCCAGCATCACGATCACGCCGATCTTCATGAAGGTGGAGAGGTAGTCGCGGGGAGCCAGGAGGAGCCAGACGGGGAGGATGGCTGCGATGAAGCCGTAGATGATGAGGCCCCACGCGATGGTGACCTTGTCCAGGTGGAAGAACGCGGCACCCCATTCGGTGCCTGCCACGGCGCCGCCGCCGATGATGGCGGCCATGAGCAGCACGAACCCGATCAGGGAGACCTCCATGACCTTGCCCGGCCGGATGAAGCGCAGGTACACGCCCATGAAGAGGGCGATCGGGATGGTCATGCCTACGGAGAAGACACCCCACGGGCTTTCGCCCAGGGCATTGACGACCACGAGGGCAAGGATGGCGACGATGATCACCATGATGAGCAGGGTCGCGATGAGGGCGGCGGTGCCGCCGATCAGGCCGAGTTCCTCGCGGGCCATCTGCCCCAGGGAACGGCCGCCGCGGCGCATGGAGAAGAACAGGACGAGGTAGTCCTGGACGGCGCCGGCAAGGACGACGCCGATGATGATCCAGATCGTGCCGGGCAGGTAGCCCATCTGGGCCGCGATGACCGGGCCCACCAGCGGGCCGGCGCCGGCGATGGCGGCAAAGTGGTGGCCGAACAGGACGTTGCGGTCCGTGCGGACGTAGTCCTTGCCATCGGCCTTGTATTCGGCCGGCGTGGCGCGGCGGTCGTTGGGCTTGAGCCAGGTAGCGCTCGATGACCTTGGAGTAGAAGCGGTAGCCGATCAGGTACGTGCAGACGGACGCGAAAACAAACCAGATGGCGTTGACGGTCTCGCCGCGGATGATTGCGAGCATGAACCAGGCGACGCCGCCCAGCAGCGCGATGGCCGCCCACAGCGCGATCTTCGCGGGGGTCCAGGTGCGGTCCGCGGAGTCGCGGACAGCCTCATCCACCGACGCCGGTGGGAAGGACGGGTCCGGAACGATCCCGTCGTCGAGTTGTGCGGTGTCGTGCGATGCTGCTGTGCGTGCCGTCACCTTGTGTGCCATCTGGCATGGTGCCCATGTCTCCTCCTTGAGAAACCCAACTGGGCAGTCCACCGGTACAGAACTGCCCCCCGCACCCTACCAACGCGAAGCGCTCTGGCGACGGTCCTGCGCCCGCGGCGTGCGTTGGCGCGGCGAGCGGTGGGAGGCGCGGCGAACGGCCGCTTCCGCGCAGACCGGGCCAGGCTACGCCTGGAGGTTGCTGAACTGCATCAGGCGGGCCTCGCAGAGGTCCAGCCAGCGCACTTCGGCCTCGGTCTGGAAGATGAGGGAGTCCAGCACCAGGAGCCGGGCGGTGTCGGCCGGGCGCTGGAGCGCGGCCGTGTCGCGGCGGGACTTGGTGTATTCCTGCAGGGCCCGGATGGAGACGGCCCGCTGGGCCTGGATGATGGCGCCGACGTCGGTCCCGGGGATCGTCAGGCCGAGGGCGAGCTTGATGGCGAGTTCATTCCGGGGCGGATTGGCGCGGGATACCGGGGTCGCGAACCAGTCACTGACTTCCGTCTGGCCGGCCGGGGTGATGCTGTAGATGACATGCCCGTCGCCGTCGCCGCCGTCATTGCGGACCAGCCCGTCGCGTTCCAGCCGGTCAAGGGTGGTGTAGACCTGCCCGATGTTCAGCGGCCAGGAGGAACCGGTGCGGTCCTCGAATTCGGTCCTGAGCTGGTAGCCGTAGCGCGGGCGGTCCTGCAAGAGGGCGAGGAGGCTGTGACGGATGGACATGTTGCTCCCGGGGTCACGGGACCACACAGCATACACGCGCCCCAAGACGCGTGTATACCGCGTATGGACCCAGATTATCGCATTGCCGCCCTGCCGCAAAACGGCGCATGCCCGGAACGGAATAAGTCCCCTGACCTGCGGCTTAAGGCAGCTGCCGATCTTCCTGGTTAGCCGGTGGCAGCGGCGGCCGCTACATGACCAGCAGGACCTTGCCCACGTGGTCGCCGGAATCGAAGTAGGTGTGCGCGGCGGCAGACCTGGTCCAGCGGGAAGGTTTTGCCACGAGGGGCCTGATCCTGCCGTCGGCCAGCATCGGCCACACGGCATCGCGGACGGCGTTCATGATTACGGTCTTTTCCTCGACCGGGCGCGGACGCAGCGCGGTGGCGATGATGGCGGCCCGCTTCCGCAACAGCTGTCCAAGGTCCAGTTCCGCCTTCGCGCCGCCCTGCAGCCCGATCACCACAAGGCGCCCGTAGTCGGCGAGCGCATCGATGTTCTTGTCGAGATACTTGGCCCCGACGACGTCGAGGATGACGTCTGCGCCTTTGCCGCCGTTTTGCGCGCGCAGGCTCTCCGGGAAGTCTTCCTCCGCGTAGTTGATGGCGATGTCCGCACCAAGGAACGCCTTGGCGGTGCCGACCTTCTCCGCGTTGCCGGCGGTCGTGGCCACGCTGGCGCCAACCGCCTTGGCCAGCTGGATGGCCATGGTGCCGATGCCGCCGGTGGCCCCATGGATGAGGACAGTTTCGCCGGGCTGCAGTTGCGCCGTCATGATCAGGTTGGAATAGACCGTCGCCGCGACCTCAGGCAGCGATGCCGCCGTAACCAGATCCACGCCGTCGGGGATCCTCAGAACCTGCCCGGCGGGCACGGCCACCTGCTGCGCGTAGCCGCCGCCGGCGAGGAGCGCCACCACCTTGTCCCCCACGGAGAATGCCTTGGTCACGCCCGGGACCGAAGCCGGCAATCCTGCCGGAGACCTCCAGTCCGGGGATCTCGGAGGCGCCCGGAGGCGGCGGGTAGAACCCCCTGCGCTGCTGCACGTCTGCACGGTTAAGGCCCGCGGCCACGACGTCGATCAGCACCTCGCCGGTGACCGGCCACCGGGGCCTGGACCTCGCGGACTTCCAGGACCTCGGGTCCGCCGGGCTCTGAGATGTAGACAGCCTTCATGGAGTACTCCCGATTCCTAACTGGCTCCGCGCACGTTCGCCGCGGTCACCAGGTCCTATCAAACACTCCCCAGAATATGGCGGGGAGTTGCACGCGTCCGCAAGCGCACCGTGTTTTTGTGGCAGCCGACTGCCTATGAAAGACTACTCGTTAGGGAAGGTTGTCCGAGCGGCCGATGGAGCTGGTCTTGAAAACCAGTGTGCGGTGACCCCGTACCAAGAGTTCGAATCTCTTACCTTCCGCGAGAGCGCCGAGTTTGCCCAGTGCAGAGTTGCGGCTGCAGAGGCCGGTTGAGGCAATCGAGAGATTGCTCCAGCCGGCCTCACTCGTCCCGGCAGTCTGCATTCGTGCCGGCAATTGGGGCCGATGCGCCCAATTGTGACCGGCGGTCGCCTTGCGTTCCGCAAGATCAGCGCATTCTTACCGCGCATGTAGCATCCTGGCGCAAAAATGGCAAAGCGGTCCTGTACGATCAGCCTCGTGAAGAAGACCACCACCAGCATCACCAGCATCTTTGGCCTCAGCCTTGCACTCGCTTTTGGTGCCTCGGCGGTGGCTCCGGCGGCCAATGCTGCCACCCAAACGATCGCAACCAGCCCGGCACGCACGGCGGCCGCGCTCACCGGCGCCCCCATGACGAAAGCCGCCTACAACGCGGCCTTCGCCATCCTGGCGGCTGACTACCAGGCCGCCGCGCAGCGCTTCGTGGATGACCAAGCCAGCGAATACGCCTTCCAACAGAACCTCCGGCCCAACCTGGACAAGGCCCTCGCCGCCAAGCGGGCCGACCTCGACGCCAAGGACGCGGCCTACGATAAAGCTGTCGCCGCCCTGACCAAAGCGAACAGCACGAAACGGCCCGCGCTCGACAAAGCCCTCGAAGCGGAAAAGGCAGCCTACGCCCAGAAGGCCGCCGCGAACACGAAAGCCCTGAACGACCTCGGCGGCGCCCAGGACAAGAAGCGGCCAGCCCTCGACGCCGCCATCGCTGCCGAACGAGCTGCCTTCGACATCAAGACCAAGGCCTACTCCAAGGCCATCGCCGCACTGACCGAAGCGAACAGCCGCAAGAGGCCAGCCCTCGACCAGGCCATCGCCAACGAAAACGCCAACTACGCCAGCAAGCGGGCCGCCTACGACGCCGCTGTGTCGAAGGCCAAGGCGGCGCGCAGCGCGAAGCAAGTTGCCTACGCCAAGGATTACGCCGCGGCGAAAACCATGGCCGCCAAGGATGCCCTGAGGGCGACGTACACGAAAGCTGTCGCCGCCTACGTAGCTGAACTCGCCGCCCTCAAAACGGCGTACGCCAAAGAAGCCCCTGCCAGAGACGCCCGCATCCAAGCCCTCCGGGACGGGTACACCAAATCCAAGGCAGATTACGAAGCGGCTAAGGCCCGACTGAAGGCAAAATACGACAGCGAGTTCCGGGCCAAGACCGACCGCATCGAAGCGCTCCGGGACGGGTATACCCAGTCCAAGGTCGACTACGAGGCAGCCCGGGCCCGGATCAAAGCCGCCTACGCCAAGGAAGCCCCCGCCCGGGACGCGCGGATCGCCGCCCTCCGCGACGGGTACACCAAATCGCAGGCTGACTACACCATCAAGCGCGCCGAGCTTGCGGCCGCTCACGCCAAAGAGGTCGCCGACTACAAGGCCAGCACGGGAGCGCTCCGCACCAAATACGCCCGGACAAAAGCAGGCAACGAAACCCGACTCGCGGCCATCCGCACCAGGTTCGCCGCAGCAGGGGCTCGGTACACCACCGCCCTGGCCGAACTGCGCACAGGCTACCCGGCCTACAAAAACTAGCCCCCGAACCGGAACGGGCCCGCCACGCGGCGCGGCCCAGGCAACGGCCAAGACCTGATGAAGGAACACATGGAACGCCGACAATTTCTCACACTCCCGCTGGCCGCCCTGGCGGTCCCCGGCGTCGTCGCCGCCGGTGCCGGGTCGGCTCAGGCTGCCACGCCTGCCCGGGCGCTGAAAGGCGCATCCAACGGCGGCAGTGACGCGGTGTCCTTCCGGCAGATCAAAGGCCTCAACGCCGACTGGTACTACACCTGGCAGTCCACCCGGACGTACACCGGCCTGCCCTTCGTCCCCATGATCAAAGACGCCCGGCGGCTCCTCGAACAAGATGCGCTTGGGTACGTGAACCGGGAGCTGGGCCAGACGAAAACCAAGAACCTCCTCGGCTTCAACGAACCCGACCACCCGCTGCAGGCCAACATGTCCGTCGATGAGGCTGTCCGGCTCTGGCCGCTGCTGCAGACCACCGGGCTTCGGCTGGGATCTCCGGCCACCGTCGGCCCAACGAGCCCCTGGCTGGATAGGTTCATGCTGCGGGTGAAACGGGAGAACCTGCGCGTCGATTTCATGACGATGCACTGCTATGCCTGGCCGAACTCGGACAGCTTCCTGCGGAAAGTCGCCGCGCTGCACGAGAAATATGAGCGGCCGGTCTGGGTCACCGAATACGCGGTCTCGGACTGGAGGGCAACCAAGACGCGCCGCAGCGAATACACCCGCCCTCAGGTCGAAAAGTTCATGCGCGAAACCGTGGTGGGCATGCGCAAAATGCCGTTCGTGGAACGGTTCGCCTGGAAGGTCCGCCCCATCGACGACCCCCAGATGGGCACCTCGGCCATGTTCAACCGGGACGGCTCGATGACATCAACGGGCAAGCTCTACGCATCGCTCTGACCGCACCTGGTGCGGGGGCCCGCAACAGCCGGTTCCAAACGGTCCGCTGAAATCGGCCACGGACGGACGCTGCCATTGAAACTGTCGGTGCCCCGTCATAGTCTCTCTGTGTCTCCACCATCCATCAAACGTCTCCATCAACCTACCGAGTCCGGCGGCCGAGCAACCATGGCCGAGCCGCCACAGAGAGCAGGAGCTCCCATGCCTACACCCGACCACTCCAACGGCGCACCGTGCTGGATCGACCTCATGACTTCCGATGCCGAGAAGGCCAAGTCGTTCTACGGTGCGCTGTTCGGCTGGACGTACCAGACCGGCGACGAGGAAAAATACGGCGGCTACATCACGGCCTGGAAGGACGGCAAGTCCGTGGCCGGCATGATGCAGAAGAGAGGATCAGGGCAGGCATGCCGGACATGTGGTCCACATATCTGCGCTCGGAGGACGCCGCGGCCACCGTCAAGGCCGCGACGGAGCACGGCGGGCAGGTGTACATGGGACCCATGGACGTGCCGGAGCAGGGCCGCATGGCCATGATCGCCGATGCCACCGGGGCGTCCATCGGCGTATGGCAGCCGGCAGAAATGAAGGGCTACGAGCTGGCGGCCGAGCCCGGAGCCGCGGCCTGGCACGAGCTCCACACCAAGGACTACGCCACCGCCGTCAAGTTCTACCAGGACGTGTTTGGCTGGGACACGGAAGTCATGAGCGACACGCCGGAATTCCGCTACACCACACTGGGCGCCGGGGATGCCGCCAAGGCGGGGATCATGGACGCCTTCGGCCTACCTCCCCGCCGAAGTCCCGTCCAACTGGCAGGTCTACTTCGCCGTTGAGGATGCCGACGCCACAATCGAGAAGGCCGTGTCCATGGGCGCCCGGGTGATCGACGGGCCCGACGACACCCCGTTCGGACAGGCTCGCCACGCTGGCCGATCCCACCGGCGCGATGTTCAAGATCATCGCTGACACCGGCCAGGGAGCCCAGCCCGCCGCGGACGCTTAACCGACGCGGGACCTCGAGAGCCCTCGCCACCCAATTACAAAGATTGTTGAAAGAAATACCGGCCAGATCCCTTCCCCAAGGGCTACTGGCCGGTATTCTGCTGTGGAGCGTCCGGTGGAGGCACCCGGACACCGCTCACCTTGCAGCACTAGTCACCCTCGCCCGGGGCTTTCGAGCCGCTCCGGGAAGGCTGCGGCGCGTCTCGCTGGGGGACGTCCCGCCGAATGCACGTTGAATCCATACGTTGTTCATTCACCCCTGTTTGGATGGGCCGGGCGCGACTTGACCAGGAGTTCAGGCCGGCCACTGTCCGCTGCACCCTGCGGACGCACTGCACCTGCCTTAACTGCACTGCCCCTTACCCGGGGCACCCTAATGAGAGTTAGAGCGGATGAAACAAACACCCTGGAAACAGCGCTGGGCACAGCACTGTCGGCGGCGCTGATAGCGGCCCCGCTGACGGCCGGGCCGGCGTTTGCTGTGGAGGCCTCGCCGGCCGCGGCCGGCACTTCGCCCGTGGTCATCAACGAGGCGTACCTCAGCGGCGGCAGCACCGGAGCCGCATATCAAGAACAAGTTTGTCGAGCTGTACAACACCTCCGACGCCCCCGTGTCGCTGGACGGCTGGTCCCTCCAGTACCGCTCGGCGACGGGTACCGGGGTGCCGAGCAGTGTGGCTGCCCCTGACGGGCACCATTCCCGCCAAGGGCTCTATTTGCTCAAGGGCGGCAGCAACGGCACGGCGGGGCTGGACCTGCCCGCCGCTGACGCCACCGCCACCGGCTTCAACCCCGCCAGCGGCGGCGGAACGATCGTACTGGCCAAACAGGCCACCGCTGTAACGCCGCTCGCCACGGCTCGGTCATCGAACCGGCCAATGTCGTCGGACCTCCTCGGCTACGGCACCTCCACTGACCTTCGAAACCCAGGCGGCTGCGGCGCCGTGCGGGCAACACCGACGTCAAGAGCCTGAACCGCAGCAACGGCGCGGACAGCAACAACAACTCCGCTGACTTCACCTCAACGCCGCCATCAGCCCCGAAGACAGCCAACGGGCCGCGGACCGGCCTTGACCCGCCGGTCGATCCGCCGGTGGACCCGGGGCCCGGCACTCCCCCGGCAGCGAGGACCATCGCCGAGATCCAGGGCAACGGCGCCGGCCAGCCCGCTCGCCGGCATCATCGGTCATCACTCGCGGCAAGGTCACCGCAACATTCCCCACCGGCGGCTTTGCCGGCTACTACATCCAGACCCCCGGCACCGGCGGCGAACTGACACCCGCCAACCACGCGGCGTCGGACGCTGTGTTCGTCTACTCACCGTCCACGGTCGGACTCCGTCCGGATCGGCGACTACGTCGAAATCACCGGCGCCGTCAGCGAGTTCTTCGGCATGACCCAGCTGACCGTAGCCGCCGCGGCCGACCTGAAGAAGCTCACCGAGGCCGCTCCCGAGGTCAAGGCCACCGGCTTCGCCCTCCCCGCCGACGAGGCATTCCGTGAGTCCCTCGAAGGCATGCTGCTCACCCCGCAGGGCCCGGTCACCGTGGCGGACAACTTCTCGCTGAACCAGTACGGCGAGATCGGCCTGGCCGGCGGCACCACCGCGCTCGAGCAGCCCACCGCCGTCGCGCCCTTCGGCTCTGCGGAGTACACCGCCACTGTCGCCGCCAATGCCGCCCGCGGCATCAAGCTCGACGACGGCGCCACCACGAACTTCCTCAAGGACGCCACCACCAAGGCCCAGGTGCTGCCGTACCTGACCACAGCGGACCCCGTCCGCGTCGGCGCGCCGGTGACCTTCAAGACCAACGTGGTGCTCAGCTATGCGAACAGCGCCTGGAAGTTCCAGCCCCTGACCCAACTGACGGCCGGCAAACGCGGATACCGTGCAGCCGGCAAGCTTCGGCGCCACCCGCGCGGACGCCCCGGCCGCCGTCGGAGGCAACCTCAAGCTCGCCTCCTTCAACGTGCTGAACTACTTCCCCACCACGGGCGACCAGATCGCCAGCTGCACCTTCTACACGGACCGTGACGGCAATCCCATCACCGTCAAGGGCGGCTGCAACGTCCGCGGCGCCGCGAACGCGGAGAACTTCAAGCGCCAGCAGGACAAGATCGTCGCCGCCATCACCAAGTCCGGGGCCGACGTCGTCACGCTCATGGAGGTCGAAAACTCGGCCCAGTTCGGCAAGAACCGGGACGATGCGCTCGTCTAAGCTCGTGGACGCCCTGAACATCGCCACACCGGGGATCTGGGACTACGTCCGCACGCCCGCTAACGCACCCCCGCTGGCCGACGAGGACATGATCCGCACCGCGTTCATCTATAAGAAGGCGGCGGCCGAACCGGTGGGCGAGTCCATCATCCACAACGACACGGTCGCCTTCGCCAGCGCCCGCAAGCCGATGGCCCAGGTCTTCAAGCCCGTCGGCGCCGCCGATGACAAGAAGTTCATCGCGATCGCCAACCACTTCAAGTCCAAGGGCTCCGCCGCCACGCCGGAGGACACGGACAAGGGCCAGGGCGCCTCGAACCTCGCCCGCACCGCCCAGGCCAAGTCCCTGCTGGCGTTCTCCAACGAACTGCAGAAGTCCAAGGGCACGGACAAGGTCTTCCTGATCGGCGACTTCAACTCCTACGCCAAGGAGGACCCGATCAACGTCCTCACGGGCGCCGGGTACGTCAACCAGGACGAGAAGGCGAAGAACGCCGACGGTTCCGCCAAGCATTCCTACCTCTTCGGCGGCCTCGTGGGCTCGCTGGACCACATCCTCGCCTCGCCCGCGGCCAACGCCGCGGTCACCGGCGCGGACATCTGGAACATCAACTCCGTGGAGTCCGTGGCGCTGGAGTACAGCCGCTACAACAACAACGTCACCGACTACTACGCTCCGGACCAGTTCCGCGCCAGCGACCACGATCCGGTGGTGGTGGGGCTGGACCTGCCCGTCACGCCGGCCAGCGTGGAGCTGAACTTCCTGGGCATCAACGATTTCCACGGCCGCATCGATTCCAACACCGTGTTCTTCGCGGGGACCATCGAGAAGCTTCGTGCCGCTGCCGCGCCGGGCGCCACGGCGTTCATTTCGGCCGGCGACAACATCGGCGCCTCGCTGTTCGCCTCGGCGATGGCCAAGGACCAGCCGACCATCGACGTGCTGAACGCCCTGGAGCTGCGCACCTCTGCCGTGGGCAACCACGAGTTCGACGGCGGCTGGGCGGACCTGCGCGACCGCGTCACCGCCGGCGGGACCAACGCCAAGTTCCCGTACCTCGGCGCGAACGTCTACACAAAGGGCACCACGGAGCCCGGTCCTGCCGGAGTACACGGTGCTGGACATGAACGGCGTCAAGGTCGCCGTGATCGGCACCGTCACGCAGGAAGTGCCCTCCCTGGTCACGCCGTCGGGCATCGCGGACCTTGAGTTCGGCGATCCCGTCGACGCCATCAACCGGGTCGCGGCGAAGATCAAGGCGGACAAGCTCGCCGACGTCATCATCGTGGAGAACCACGACGGCGCCGGGTCAGGCGCGCCCGACGGCGCCACCTTGGAGCAGGAAATCGCCGCCGGCGGCCCGTTCGCCAAGATGGTCCAGAAGGTCACCCCGGATGTCGCCGCGATCTTCAACGGCCACACCCACAAGCAGTACTCCTGGGACGCCCCCGTCCTGGATTCGGCGGGCCAGCCCACCGGCAAGACCCGCCCGATCGTCCAGACCGGAAACTACGGCGAGTTCATCGGCCAGATCCAGCTGACCGTCGACACCAAGACCATGTCGGTGACCGGGTACAAGGCCGGCAACGTCCAGCGCACCACCAGCGCCGCGCAGCCGGCAGCCGATCTTGTGGCGCAGTACCCGCGGGTCGCGGCAGTCAAGACCATCGTGGACAAGGCCCTCGCCGACGCCGCCGTGATCGGCAACCAGCCGGTCGGCAAGGTCACCGCGGATATCACCACGGCGTTCGCCGGTTCCCCGGCCGTGCGCGATGACCGGGCCAGCGAGTCCACCCTCGGCAACCTGGTGGCGGACTCCCTGGTGGATGCGCTGAAGGCGCCGGAACTCGGCGCCGCCGAAATCGGCGTCGTCAATCCGGGCGGTCTGCGCAACGAGCTGTACTACGCACCCGACGGCACCATCACGTACGCCGAGGCCAACGCGGTGCTGCCGTTCGTGAACAATCTGTGGACCACATCCCTCACCGGTGCGCAGTTCAAGACCCTGCTGGAGCAGCAGTGGCAGACCAACACGGACGGCACGGTTCCCAGCCGCGCGTACCAGCAGCTGGGCCTGTCCAAGAACGTGAACTACACCTACGACGCCGCCCGCGCCGCCGGTGACCGGATCACCTCGATCCGGGTCAACGGTGCACTGATCGATCCGGCGAAGTCGTACCGGATTGGGACGTTCAACTTCCTGGCCACCGGCGGCGACAACTTCCGCATCTTCAAGGAAGGCGCCGGCGCCAAGGACTCCGGCCTGGTGGACCGCGACGCGTGGATCAAGTACCTGCAGACCCACAACCCGGTCTCGCCGGACTTCGCCCGACGCTCCGTGGCCGTGGTGAACACGACGGCGGCCGAGGTCAAGGGCGGGGAAGCCATCACCCTGGCGGTTTCGAAGCTGGACCTCACCTCGCTGGGCAGCCCGGTGAATGCCTCGCTGCGCGTCGAGTTCACGGACGCTGCGGGTACCGTGACATCCCTGGGCACGGCACCGGTTTCCGCCGGCGCGGCCAACGTGGACGTGAAGGTTCCCGCGGGCGCCGCCGCCGGCGCGGGCACCCTGGTGCTCACCGCCGTCGAATCCGGCACCGTGGTGAAGCGGATGTGTTGGTCGCAGCCAGCACGCCTGTGCCGCCGAAGTGCACGCCTCCGGTCAAGCCGACGAGGCCCGCGGACGTCGTGAGCCAGGTGAACTACGGGACAGCCATGGCCGCCTACCGGAAGTGCCTCAAGGGCTGATGCTTTAGCCCGGACGTCCTCGTCCGCACCACGGCACATGCCCTCCCCTGGCCCGCAGCACTGGACATAAGCACCAAGAGTCCACCGCCCGGCGCCAAGGGAGGGCATGCCCATTTTTGCGAGGCGGGCGAACCACAGGACATGTCCTCCCCTGCCCCGCAGCACTGGACATGAGCACCAAGAGACCACTGCCCGGCGCCAAGGGACGGCATGCCCATTCATGAGAGGCGGGCGAGCGGGGGCTTAGTGGGCCAGGATGTCGCGGGCGATCTCGTCGGCGTCGCGGAGGGTGCGCTGGCCGCTGCGGTAGACGGGGCCCGACTTCGGCCGGGCCTCGGCGGCGATGGCCGTGCCCCATTGCGTGGCCGAGAGCTGGAGCCCCAGCACGTAGAGTCCCGGCGTCACGGACGCGTTGGCCCCCAGCGGCCGATACGGATGCGGGACGACGTCGAGCCCGGAGGTCTCCACCGGGGTACCCTCCACGGTCATCATGAGGCGCGGCCGCACCAACCCCTCGGCGATCAGCTGTTCCAGCAGAGGCGAGGAATTGACCGCCACCCGGTTCGCCGGTGCCAGCGCCTCGATCATCGCCGTCGCGGACACGGCGCCGGCCACAGCGTTCTCGGTCCGCGCCCGCGTCGTACCCGTGCTCCGCAGACCGGCGTCCTGCACACCAACGCCGCCAACGGCTCCGCTGCCGCCAACAGCGCCCGCGCCAACTGCGCCCACGGCGACTCGATCCAGCCCTGCGCCATACATTCCGGCACCCTCTGACTCTTCGCCCGCGCTTTCATCGGTACCGCCCACCCAGGGCGACGCCGCGGTGAACGTCCGGGCCCGGCGATCCACGCCGAACTTGGGGTCCGGGCCCACGAAGCGTACAACTCCCGCCCGCGCCAGTGCCGCGAGCTGCGCAGCACGCAGCGCCGGCGGCCCGCTCGCCAGGCCTTCCACGAAGGATTCGAACCAGCCGCGGAGTCCCGCGACCCAGGATTCGTCCGTGATGCCCCTGTCGGCCACAGCGGTCTTGAGTACCGCCCGGCCGTGGTGCAGCGCGCCGATCGCCATCTTCACGGGGTCGTCCTCGCCAAGTGCCGAGCGCCGGGCGTCGTCGAGCAGGTAGTCGACGACGGCGGCGTCCAGTTCGGCCCGGGAGCCAAACGAGCGCCCGGCCAGGGGCGCCGCGAGGCCGAGTAGGTTCAGTCGATGGGTTGCCCGGACATGGACGGCAATCACCGATTCCGTGCCGTGCTCCCACTTTGCGGCCGAATGCGCGTGCGGCCGCAGGGACTCGTCCAGGGCGCGCAGGAACTCTGCCGGGCCGGTCAGGATCGCATCGGGCTGCGAGCGCGCGAGGGTCGAATAATAGGCCCAGATCGCGTCCCGGTGCAGGAGCGGCCAGAGGTCGAAGTCGAATGAGGGCCGGATTCCGGACTCGGCGAACTTCGCGATCGCGTGCTCGGTGCAGTACCGCAACTGGACCTCGCCCGGGTAGTAGCCGGTCAGCGTCGCCTTCGCCCGGTAGGGGGTTCCGCGGCGCGAGGCGGCAATGATGAGCGGTTCGCGGCCTGACGGCAGATACGTCAGTTCATCATTGCTCTCGTCTGCAACGAACCGGCCGCCGCGCCCTTCCGTCAGCTGTCCCATCACGTCAAAGAAGTTCAGGCCCATGCCGCGCACCAGGACAGGTTTTCCGGCCGGCACCTGGGACCAGTCGACGTCGGCGGGCGCCGCCGGCGGCACGTACAGGAGTCCGAGTTCCTCCGCCGCGGAGAGCAGTTCCCGCTGTTCGGCGTTCAACCGCGCGTCCAGATGGCCCATAGCCAGCACCACGGAGTCGACCGTAAGCACCGTGCCGTCGTCGAGCACGACGTCGAATCGCACCGCCGGTTGCTTCTTTTGGGCAAATTCCACGTGCGGGGCAGATTCCACCTGCGCGGCCGCCGGATCGGCCGGCTGCGCGGCCGGCTGCGCGGAGGCGTGGCGGACGGACGTTGCCGTCGCCGGGTGGAAGTCCACGCTGACGCCGGCCGGCAGCACGGTGAGCAGTTCCTCGAGGGTGGACCGCAGGTAACGGCCGTAGAGGGCCCTGCTGGGGAAGTCCGCCTCGCCGAGCCTGGACACCTCGGCGCGTTCCTCGTCAGTCAGCGACGGGTGCGGGTGGCCTTGCTGGAGTTCGCGCCACTGGTCGAACGTGCGCCCGGCCAGGGGCGGAGCGAGCTCCGGGTCTTCGGGGACGACGGTGGGATAGAAGGACTGTGTGTTCATCAGGTACAGCCGCGACTGTTCGGGCTGCCAGACGTGCCCCGGGCCAGCCGGGTAAGGGTCGATCACGTCGATGTGGAGGGTTCCCGCGGAGCCGGCGGAGGCCCAGTTTGCGAGGAGCCGTTCCAGCACGCTCGTGCCCCGGGGACCGGCGCCTATCACTGCCGTCCGGATGCTTCGCGATATGCCCACGGCATCCAGCGTATCGGCAACCCGGCCGCCTACTTGACCTCCGCGTGACTTGCCACTGCCGCACCGATGTTCTTGGATGGGAAAATGACCACCACAGAAGCTGACCACCCGTCCGCGTCCGGCCAAGCCGCCGGCGCCCTCCCGGTTGCAGGGACTTCCCCCGAACCCGTCGACGAGAACATCTGGCTGGAGGACATCTACGGCCAGGAGCAGCTGGCGTGGGTCCGTGAACAGAACGCCCGCACCGAGGAACTCCTCGAGGACGCCGACTACGCCGACCTGGAAGGCAGCATCCTGGAGGTCCTCGACTCCACCGACCGGATCCCCATGGTGGGCAAGCACGGCGAGTGGTACTACAACTTTTGGAAGGACCGGGACAACCCCAGGGGCCTGTGGCGGCGCACCAGCTGGGACAGCTACCGGGCCGGGAACCCCGCGTGGGATGTCCTCCTCGATGTCGACGCCCTCGCCACCGCTGAGGGCCAGGACTGGGTCTTCCACGGCGCCAACTTCCTCCGTCCGGCCCCCGGCGAACCCCACCGGCGGGCCCTGCTGGCCTTTTCCCCCGACGGCGGGGACGCGAACCGCCACCGGGAGTTCGACGTCGAGGCCCGCGGCTTCGTGGACCCGGCCGACGGCGGCTTCGACCTCCCGACCGGCAAGGGCAACGCCTCATGGCTGGACGGGGACACTCTGCTCGTCGCCACCACCGCCCAGGGCCTGCCGCGGACCACCTCGTCCTATGCCCGGACCGGGGTGAAGCTGCGCCGGGGTGCTTCCCTGGAACAGGCCGAGCAGATCTTCGACATTCCCGAGGACCACATGATGGCGATCGTGGCCCACGACTCCACACCGGGCTTCGAACGCACATTCGCCGTCGACTGGATCAGCTTCTTCGAGAAGAACACCTCCGTGCTGCGCGACGGTGAGTGGGTGCAGATCGACGTGCCCGCGGACGTGAACCTGAGCTCGCACCGCGAGTGGCTACTGTTCCGCCCGCAGCGTGACTGGAGCGTCAACGGCATCAACTACCCCGCGGGTTCCCTGCTCGCGGCCGGGTTCGAGGACTTCCTCGCCGGCTCCCGGGACCTTGCGGTGCTCTTCACGCCCGATCCACACACCTCCCTGCAGTCCTGGAGCTGGACGCGGGACTTCCTGCTGCTGAACCTGCTCCGGGACGTGTCCTCGGAAATCCACGTCCTGGATCCGCGGCGCCCGGGGACGGACGCCGCGTGGGCGGCCACCGTGCTGGACGCCTGCCCGCCCCTGCACGACGTCAATGCCTTCGCAGTGGATGACGAAGACGACGCCGAAGGCTCGGACGACGACGGCACCGGCGGCGCCGCCTCGGTGGCCGAGGGCGAGGCGCCGGGCGCGGGGAACGACTTCTGGCTCGTGGCCACCGGCTTCACGACGCCCACCACCCTGACCCGCGGGACGCTCGCACGCGACAGTGATTCCGTCACCAGCACGCACGAGGTGATCCGGACCTCGCCGTCGTTCTTCAACGAGTCCGACTACGAAGTCCAGCAGCACTTCGCGGTTTCCGGCGACGGCACGAAGGTTCCGTACTTCCAGGTGGCCGCCAAGGACCTTGTACTGGACGGCCAGAACCCGACCCAGCTGTCCGGCTACGGGGGCTTTGAGATTTCGCGGACTCCGGCGTACAGCGGCGCGATCGGCCGGGCATGGCTGGAGCGGCGGACCTCGGAGTCCGGCGGGGCCGAGGGTGAGGCCCCGCACCGCCGCGGCGGCGTTTACGTGGTGGCCAACATCCGCGGCGGCGGCGAGTACGGGCCGGCCTGGCACCGTGCCGCGTTGCAGGGCAACCGCCACCGCGCGTACGAGGACTTCGCCGCCGTCGCGAAGGACCTGATCTCCCGCGGTGTCACTTCCCGGGAGCGGCTCGGCTGCGTGGGCGGCTCCAACGGCGGGCTGCTGGTGGGCAACATGCTCACGCAGTACCCGGAGCTGTTCGGCGCCGTGTCTTGCGGGGTCCCGCTCCTGGACATGCGCCGGTACACCAAACTCTCCGCGGGCTATTCCTGGATTGGCGAATATGGCGACCCCGACGTGCCGGAGCAGTGGGAGTTCCTGAAGACGTTCTCCCCGTACCACCTGCTCAAGGACGGCGTGGACTACCCGGAGACGTTTATCTGGACGGCGACGTCCGATGACCGGGTGGGGCCGGTCCAGGCCCGAAAGATGGCGGCCCGCATGCAGGCCATGGGCATCCCCAACGTCTGGTTCCACGAGGCGCTCGAGGGCGGCCACGCGGGGGCCTCGGACAACCGGCAGGCGGCTGCCCTGCAGAGCCGCAGCCAGCATTTCCTGTGGCGCGCGCTGGCCGGCCAGGAGGCCTGATCCCGCACCGGGAGTGACCCCGCGATGTCCCGGGCGGGCCGTTTTGCACTGCGTGGCACCTTCTGCGTATCCTTGGTTGGCTAGTTAATAGCAATTGGAGACGTGCCAGAGCGGCCGAATGGGCTTCACTGCTAATGAAGTGTGGGGCACAACTCCACCGGGGGTTCAAATCCCCCCGTCTCCGCGTTTGGCCCCGGTCCTCGGACCGGGGCCTTTTGCGTACCCGGGGCCAATTGCGGCTCCGGAGCCTGGCGGGTGGCAAACCCGACTCCCGTCCGGTGGCCGGACGCCTCGCGCCCGCCGGCGGATCCGGATGGCAGGATAGGCCCATGTCGAGCAACAAGGAATTTGACGCCATCATCGTCGGCGGCGGCCACAACGGCCTGGCCGCGGCCGCATACCTGGCCAAGGCCGGGCGTGAGGTCCTGGTCCTGGAGAAGCTGGAGCACCCCGGCGGCGCCGCGGTGTCCGCGCACGCGTTCGCCGGCGTCGACGCCCGCCTCTCGCGCTACTCGTACCTCGTCAGCCTCCTGCCCCAGCAGATCATCGACGACCTCGGCCTGCACATAACGCTGGCGCGGCGGCGCTATTCCTCCTACACCCCGGACCCCGCGGACGGCAGCCGGGCCCTGCTTGTGGACAACGGGGACGAGGCCGCCACCGCGGCGTCCTTCGCCGCCGTCGGCGCTCCCGACGGCGAGTTCCGCGCCTTCACCGCGTTCTACGCCGCCTGCCGGCAGCTCACAGAAGCCCTCTGGCCCACCATGACCTCGCCGCTGCTGCCGCGGTCCGAAGCGCGGTCCCTCGCAGCCCGGGCCGGTGCCGCCGAAGCGTGGGAGGCCATGACCGAGCATCCCATCGGACACGCCATCAGCAAGGAACTGGGCAGCGACCTGGTCCGCGGCGTGGTCCTGACGGATGCGCTGATCGGGACGTTCGCCCGGGCCGACGACGAGGACCTGCAGCAAAACATCTGCTTCCTCTACCACCTGATCGGCGGCGGGACGGGCGACTGGGACGTGCCGGTCGGCGGCATGGGCGCGGTGTCCGGCGAGCTGGAGCGCGCCGCCCGCGACGCCGGCGCCACCATCCTGACCTCCGCGGACGTCACAGCCGTCCGGGCCGGGGGCATGGTTGAATACCGCCACGGCGGGCAGGAGCACACCGCAACCGCACGGTGGGTGCTGTCCAATGTGGCGCCGGCCGTCCTCGACGGGCTGCGCAGCCGGCCCGCCGCCGCCGGCGCCGTCGGCAACCCGAACCATCGCCGCGAGGGCGCGCAGGTCAAGGTCAACCTCTTGCTCAAACGTCTCCCCCGGCTGCTGGACGGCTCCGTCAGCCCAGAGGCCGCCTTCGGCGGGACGTTCCACATCAACGAGACGTGGTCCCAGCTCGACGCCGCCTACCGCACCGCTGCCGCCGGATCCGTGCCCTCGCCGCTGCCGTGCGAAATCTACTGCCATTCGCTGACCGACCCCAGCATCCTGTCCCCGGAACTGCAGGCCGCCGGCGCCCAGACCCTGACCGTCTTTGGCCTGCACGTTCCGGACCGGCTGGTCACGGCGGAGAACAACGATGACCGCCGCGCCGAACTCCAGGCAGCCGTCCTGGCATCCCTGAACTCCGTCCTGGCCGAGCCCATCGAGGATCTGCTCCTGACGGATCCGGATGGGCGACCCTGCATCGAAACCAAGACCACCTTGGACATTGAACGCGCCGTCGGCATGCCCCGGGGCAACATCTTCCATGGCGGCCTCGACTGGCCGTTCGTGGAGGACGGCGAACCGCTGGACACCCCGGCGCGCCGCTGGGGCGTGGCGACGGACGACCCGCAGATCCTGCTCTGCGGCTCCGGCGCCCGCCGCGGCGGCGCCGTCAGTGCCATCGGCGGTCACAACTCCGCCATGGCCGTGCTGGAATCGGAACCGCCCCTCCGCAATGGGTAAACCGGAACGTGGAGACACGCGCATGAAGGCCTCGCCGCGCAGCGCCGTCCCGGCCGAGGGCAGCTGGAGCCCGCGGCTGGCCCTCTTGGTGGCGGCGACGTTCTTCATGGAATTCCTCGACGGGACTGTCCTGACGACGGCCATACCCAGTATTGCCGCCGATTTCGCCGTGCCGGCCGCCGATGTCAACATCACCATGACGGCCTACCTGATGACGGTGGCGATGGGCATCCCGCTCAGCAGCTGGCTCGCGGAGCGGCTCGGTGCCCGCCGGGTGTTCTGCCTTGCCATCGCAATCTTCACGGCGGCGTCGCTGCTCTGCGCTCTCAGCCAGGACCTCACCATGCTGACCCTGAGCCGTGTCCTGCAGGGTGCCGGCGGCGCCATGATGGTCCCTGTGGGCACGCTGGTGGTGCTCCGTGGAACCCCGAAGAAGGAGCTGCTGCGGGCCACCGCCTTCCTGGTGTGGCCCGGGCTGCTGGCCCCGGTCCTCGCCCCGCTCGTGGGCGGAGCGCTCACCACCTACCTGTCCTGGCACTGGATCTTCCTGGTCAACCTCCCCCTGGGCCTGGCGGCGTTTCTGGCCGCATTGCGCCTGGTCCCCACAGTCGGCGGCGACAGCACTCGGCGCCTCGACTGGCTCGGCCTGGCCCTGACCACGCTAGGGGTGGGCTCCCTGCTGGTCGGCTTGGAACTGACCGGCGGCCGGGACTCCGGACTGCTGGCGGCCGCGGGGATCGTGGTGGGCCTGCTGTTTCTGACCGCCGCCGCGGCCTGGATGCGACGGACCAGCACGCCGCTGTTCAATCTGTCCGTCTTCGGCGCACGGACGTTCCGCGCGACGGCGACGGGAGGCTTTGTGTACCGCCTGACCATCAGCGCCGTGCCGTTCTTGCTGCCGCTGATGTTCCAGGCCGGTTTCGGCTGGGACCCGCTGCGCGCCGGGGCCATGGTGTCCGCCGTGTTCGTGGGGAACATCGCGATCAAACCCGCTACGACGCCCCTGATCCGGCGCTTCGGTTTCAAACCCGTCCTGGTCTTCGCGTCGCTGGCCTCCGCGGCCACTTTTGCGCTGTGCGCGCTGCTCGACGCCGGTACGCCGGAGCCGCTGATTGTCGCCGTGCTGGTGGCCAGCGGAGCGTTCCGCTCGATCGGGTTCTCGGCGTACGCATCCGTCCAGTACGCCGACGTCGTCCCGGCCCAGCTGCCGTCCGCCAACGCTGTCTCCGCCACGCTCGTGCAGCTCTCCACCGCGGCAGGGATCGCTGTCGGGGCGCTCCTGCTGCGGGTGTTCGAGGCAAGCAGCCACGCCGCAGGATCCACCGGTGTCGCCGCCGGGCTCGCCACCGGCGATCCGGCGGCGCCGTACCGTGCAGCGTTCGTGGCCATCGCGGTCCTGATGCTCCTGAGCACGCTGGACAGCCTGGCCCTCCCCCGCCACGCCGGCGCGGAGGTCAGCCGGCCTGGCCCAGCACCAACGGCAGAACGGCGCCGGCGCCGGCGAGCCTGAGGGCACGCCCGGAGATGGTCAGGGTCCAGCGGCTGTCCACGAGGTCGTCCACCAGCATGACGCTCTGCCCACGGATACCAGCCAGGGCCTCCTCCAGCTCCGGTCCCACCACCAGGCGGTCCCACACTCCGGCGAGCCGGTAGGCGCTGTTCCCGCCGCGGCCGCCGGTAGGTCCGCCGTGACTGAGCTGCAGCTGGCCGAGATACGGGATGCGGCCGATCTCGGAGATCCCGCGGGCCAGGGAGTCCACCAGCAGCGGCTTCCCGCGGGAGGGCAGGCTGATGATCGCTGCGGGCCGGCCGGCGCCGCTCCAGCCCGGGGTCCGGGCATCTCCCGTGCCCCATTCCCGGAGCACCTGGACGCAGGCCTGCAGCATGCCGGGGTCCACGGCCCGGTCGGGCGCTCCGGCGGCGAAGGCCTCGCGCAGGGCCCCGCCCCAGCCAAGGTCCGTCAGGCGCGCAAGCACCCGGCCGTCAGCGAGGGCTTCATCGGGCTTGATCTTGCCCTTGACCGGCACGCCCAGGCGGTCCATGCCGCTAGGCCACTGCAGCCGCGGTTCAAGGACGACGCCGGCCCGGCGGAGGGTCTGCCCGGCGGTCTCCGTGGCGTCGTCGGCGATGTCGGCCCGGAACCAGCGGCCCGCGCAGTTGTCGCAGCGGCCGCAGGCGCGGGCTGTTTCGTCGTCCAGCACGGAGGTGATGTATTCCATCCGGCAGCCGGCGGTGTCCTGGTAGATGACCATCGAGTCCTGTTCATCCACCCGGGCCTCGGCGATCCGACTGTACCGCTCGGCGTCGTAGTTCCACGGCTGCCCCGTGGAGCGCCAGCCGCCGCCGACGCGTTCGACGGCGCCGTCCACGGCCAGGACCTTCAACAGCAGCTCCAGCGGCGTGCGGCGCAGGTCCACCCGGGCCTCGAGCGCCACCGTGGACACTGCCGTTCCGGCCTCGGCGAGGGCTGTCAGGACGGCGGCAGCCTTTTCCTCGGACGGCATGGACGCGGTGGCAAAGTACTGCCAGATGTCGCGGTCCTCCGAACCGGGCAGCAGCAGGACGTCGGCGTTCGCCGCGCCACGCCCGGCGCGGCCCACCTGCTGGTAGTACGCCACCGGCGAGGACGGCGCGCCGAGGTGCACGACGAAGCCGAGGTCCGGCTTGTCGAAGCCCATGCCGAGCGCGGAGGTGGCCACGAGCGCCTTGACCTGGTTGTCCTTCAGGAGCTGTTCGGCGCGTTCCCGGTCCGCGGGGTCCGTGCGGCCGGTGTAGGCGAGCACCTCATGCCCCGCTTCGGCAAGGAGGCGGGCAGTGTCCTCGGCCGCCGACACGGTGAGCGTGTAGATGATGCCGCTGCCCTGCAGGTCCTGCAGGTGGGTCAGCAGCCAGCCCAGCCGTTCGCGGGAATCGGGCAGGGTCAGGACGCCCAGCCGGAGCGAATCCCGGCCCAGGGCGCCCCGGATGGTGAGCACGTCCTTACCGAGCTGCTCCTCGATGTCATGCACCACCCGGGAATTGGCCGTGGCGGTGGTGGCGAGCACCGGGACAGTATCCGGGAGCTGCGTGATGAGGTCCGCGATGCGCCGGTAGTCGGGGCGGAAGTCGTGGCCCCAGTCCGAGATGCAGTGGGCCTCGTCAATCACCAGCAGCCCGGTCCGGCGCACGAGCTCGGGGAGCTGGTTTTCCCGGAAGGACGGGTTGGTCAGGCGTTCCGGCGAGACCAGCAGGACGTCCACTTCATCGGCGGCGAGCTGCTCGCGGACGGTGTCCCACTCCAACTGGTTCGCGGAGTTGATGGCGACCGCCCGCACCCCGGCCCGCGCCGCGGCGGCGACCTGGTCGCGCATGAGCGCCAGGAGCGGGGACACGATCAGGGTGGGGCCCGCGCCGCGGCGGCGCAGCAGCAGGGAGGCGACGAAGTACACGGCCGACTTCCCCCAGCCGGTGCGCTGCACCACCAGGGCCCGCCTGCCGCCGTCGACCAGGGCTTCAATGGCCTCGAACTGGCCGTCATGGAACTCCGCCTCAGGGTGGCCCACGAGCTCCCGCAGTACAGTCTGGGCCTGTTCCCGGGTCGAGGGCGCGGTGTCGGCCAGTGCGGTGCTGGAAACGGCGGTGCTGGAAAGGGTGTTCTGGTTACTGGCCATTGCTCCAGTATCCCAGCCCCCTCCGACAGCCACGAAGCCAGGGTCTGCTATGTGCACATCCCAGGGTGCGGACACAGGTCACAGCGTCAGAGCCGCAACGTAAGATAAGACGCGTGACTACGGACAAGACAAAGACTTTTGACCTCTCGACCTCGTTCAAGGCCTATGACGTGCGCGGAATCGTGGGGCAATCCATCACCGCGGAGATCGTCGAAGCCGTCGGTGCCGCCTTCGTCGATGTCCTGGAACTCGAGGGGCAGACTGTCCTGGTGGGCGGGGACATGCGCCCCTCCTCCCCCGAGTTCGCCAAAGCCTTCGCCAACGGCGCAGCCACCCGCGGGGCCAACGTCCAGCTGCTGGACCTGATCTCCACTGACGAGCTCTACTACGCGTGCGGGTTCCTCAACGCTGCTGGTGCCACGTTCACCGCGAGCCACAACCCGGCCGAATACAACGGCATCAAGATGGCCAAGGCCGGCGCCGTGCCGATCTCCTCCGAAACCGGACTCATGGAAATCCAGGCCCGTGCCGAGGAATACCTCAACGCCGGCACCATCCCCTCGGCTGGCAGCACTGGCCTGATTGGCGTGCAGGACGTCCTCAAGGGCTACGCGGAGTACCTGCGCAGCCTGGTGGACCTGCGCGGTTCACGGCCGCTGAAGGTTGTGGTGGATGCCGGCAACGGCATGGCCGGCCTCACCACCCCGGCCGTGCTCGGCGATGCCCTGCTGCCCAAGCTCCCCCTGGAGATCGTGCCGCTGTACTTCGAGCTCGACGGATCATTCCCGAACCACCCGGCCAACCCGCTGGAGCCGGAAAACCTGCGCGACCTGCAGGCCGCCGTCGTCGAGCATGGCGCGGACATCGGCCTGGCCTTCGACGGCGACGCCGACCGCTGCTTCGTGATCGACGAAAAGGGCGAGCCCGTCTCGCCGTCGGCCATCACCGGCATGGTGTCCCGCCGCGAAATCGCCCGCGCCCAGGGCCTCGGCGAAGACACTCCCACCGTCATCCACAACCTGCTGACCTCCCGCGCGGTCCCGGAACTCGTGGAGCGGCTCGGCGGCCGCCCTGTCCGCACGCGTGTGGGGCACTCCTTCATCAAGGCCGTCATGGCCGCGGAAGGAGCCATCTTCGGCGGGGAGCACTCGGCCCACTTCTACTTCCGCGACTTCTGGAATGCGGACACCGGCATGCTGGCGGCCATGCACGTCCTTGCCGCGCTGGGCGAGCAGGACGGCCCGCTCTCCGAGCTCGGCCGCGAATACGAGCCGTACGAGTCCTCCGGCGAGATCAACTCGGAAATCGAGGACAAGGCCGGCGCAGTCGAGCGGGTACGCAAGGATTTCCACGAGGACGACGTCGAGGTCGACTATCTCGACGGCAGCACCTTCATCGCCGCCGACGGCAGCTACTGGTTCAACCTGCGCCCGTCCAACACCGAGCCGTTCCTGCGCCTCAACGTCGAAGCCACGGACATCGCCACTATGGAACGCGTCCGCGACCGCGTCCTGGCGCTGGTCCGGGGCTAGCCGTGGCCGTACACCCCGAAGAATCCTCGAATGCCGGCTCCTGGCGCGATTCCGTGCCGGACGCGAGCGCCACGGACCTGGAGAACCTGCTCGGCACCGGCGTCGGCGCCGCGCAGGAGCAGCTGGAGCGCAACGGCGGCTTCCTGCCCTTCGCCCTGGTGGTGCAGAACGACGGCGAAGTCCGGCTGGTTGCCGTGACCCCCGCGGACGCGAGCGACGGATCGGACGCCGACTTCGACGCGGACGCCATGATCCGTGACCTCCACGAGCTGCTCCGGCAGCACCGGGAGGAGTTCCGGGCCGCCGCCGTCGTCTGTGACATCACGCTGCTCGAGGAAGACTCGGACGCCATCCACGTTGCCGCAGAGCACCAGGACGGCTCCCTGTTCGCCGCGGTGCTGCCCTACGCCGCGAACGTCGGTACGCACGAACTCGAATTCGGCCAGCTGGCCGCCGATACCAACGAGCCCGCCGTCTGGGTGGACTAGACCTCCCTTAGGCTGGGGATATGAAGATCAATGCGTTCGCCGATGTGAGCCTGCGGGCCTTGCATGGTGCTCGCGGCCGCTCCGAACGGCGGGCTCCTGACCACCCAGAGCATCGCCAACGCCGTCGCACACGCCGTACAACCACGTCAGCAAGGCGATGGCGAAGCTGCGCGCACTGGGCCTTATCGACGTTGTACGCGGCCGCAACGGCGGGTCCCGGCTGAGCAGCGCCGGCCGTACCGCCACGGTAGGCCAGCTGCTGCGGCAACTCGACACCCGCCTGGACCCGGCCGACTGCATCGCCACGGGCGGGACATGCCCGCTCATCACCGAATGCCGCCTCCGGGGCGCGCTTGCCCGGGCCCGCGAAGCCTTCTATCGCGAACTCGACGGGATCGTGATCGCCTCGTTGCCGACCTCCCGCCAGATGGCACCCGTCTTTGAGGCGATCGGGCTGCGCCCGGGACTCTAGGCCCGGACGCTCCTTCCGGACTCTCGCGCCTGCACGGTTTCTACCGGTCTCCACCGAACCTAACCGAACCCAACAGGCCGATTTGCCTCGAATTTCTACAACGTGTAGAAATGAGGTGTGAATACTTGCATTTAGAATGACAGTATTTGCATCGCGGTCCGGTTGAAGACGCCGGGCCACTATCTCAGGAGTCAGCATGCTCTCGGACAAGTCTTTCCCGGTCATCGAGGCCACCCTGCCGCTGGTCGGTTCCCGGATCGGGGAGATCACCCCCAAGTTCTACGCCCGCCTCTTCGCCGCCCACCCCGAACTGCTGGACGGCCTGTTCAGCCGCTCCAACCAGCGTTCGGGCAATCAGCAACAGGCCCTGGCCGGAAGCATCGCCGCTTTCGCCAGCCACCTGGTGAACAACCCGGGCACCCTGCCGGAGACCGTGCTGTCCCGGATCGCGCACCGCCACGCTTCCCTCGGCATCACCGAACCGCAGTACCAGGTGGTCTACGAGCACCTCTTCGCCGCGATCGCCGAGGACCTGGCAGAGGTCATCACCCCGGAAATCGCAGAAGCCTGGACCGAGGTCTACTGGCTGATGGCGGACGCGCTGATCAAGCTCGAGAAGGGCCTCTACGCCGCCCAGGCCAACGGCAAGATGTGGACCCCCTGGAAGGTTGCCGCCAAGACCCCCGCCGGCACCGGTTCCACGACCTTCACCCTGGAACCGGCCGACGACACCCCCATCACCGCGGCCCTCCCCGGCCAGTACATCAGCGTCAAGGTCACCCTTCCGGACGGACTCCGCCAAGTCCGCCAGTACTCCCTCTCCGGCGACGCCGGCACCAGCCGCAGCTTCACCACCAAGCTCGACGACGGCGGCGAGGTCTCCCCCGTGCTGCACAACAGCATCAACCTGGGCGACGTCATCGAAATCTCCAACCCCTACGGCGAAATCACGCTCAAGGAGGGCGACGGCCCCGTGGTCCTGGCCTCGGCCGGCATCGGCTGCACGCCCACGGCGTCCATTCTGCGCTCCCTGGCCGAGTCCGGCTCGGACCGCCAGGTCCTGGTCCTGCACGCCGAAAGCACCCTGGACAGCTGGGCGCTGCGCTCCCAGATGACGGACGACGTCGAACGCCTCGACGGCGCCGACCTGCAGCTCTGGCTCGAGGAACCGCAGCCCGGCTCGAGACCAGGGTTCATGTCCCTGCGCGAGGTGGACCTCCCCGCCAACGCGTCGCTGTACCTGTGCGGCCCGCTGCCGTTCATGAAGAACATCCGCAACGAGGCCATCAACGCCGGCATCCCGGCCACGAAAATCCACTATGAGGTCTTCGGTCCGGACATCTGGCTCGCCAGCTAAGAATACTCATCGATTGTCCCCACCACGGCCCTTTTGAGAGGTCAAAACGGCCGGTGAGCCCTGCCGGCAGGGCCCTCGACGGAACTTTGAGGCGGTCAACCGCGTTGGGACATCGATGTGAGAGTTCGCCCCGGAGTCAGGTCGGGGCGGGCGCTCCGGTGATCGCGTGGCCGAAGCGCAGCAGGTTGCCGGGGTCGTAAGTGGACTTCGCGGACCGCATCCGCTCGTAGACCGCGGGGGACCACGCCCTGGCCCGGTCGGCCTCGTCCCCCGGTTCGCCATGAAAATTCACCAGCGTATATCCGGTGGAGTGGGGAGCCATCGCGGCCAGAATCTCGCGGATGGAGGCCGCTACCGCCTCCGCAACGGGCGGCATCTTGAAACCGACGAGGAACAGCAGGAAGGCCGCATCCCGCCCCGAGACCGCATCCGGCGCTCCCCCGCCCCGGGACAATTCAGCCTGGGACAACGCCGCCCGGGACAGTGCGCCGCCGAGCGGCCGGATCTCGACCAGCAGCAGCGGGCAGCCCGAACCGTCCCCGGTGAGCTCGAGCAGGTCAGCAACAGTCTCGTCGCCGAAATCCTTCAGCAGCGCTCCGCCGTCCGCGAAGGGCAGCGGGTCCGCCGGGTCCATGTGGATCTGGTCGACGTCGAGGTAGCTCATGGGCCCGGCCGTGTCCATCAAGGGAGTCGAGACCGCGCGCATCGGGGCAAGCAGCGCGTCGCCGTCCTCGCGGTTGCCCAGGAAGGCAAAGCGCAGGTGCACGACGAACTGGTTCCGCAGCGGCGCCGGAACGAAATCCATGTCCGGGAGACGCAGCAGGGAGATCGACGGCGAGGCATGGTCCGGCAGCGTGGGCAGCCATTGGCGGAAGGCGGCCATGATGGTGGCCGCCTCCGCCCCGGGATAGATGATGCCGCCCCCGTAGAACTCACTGAGCGGGAAGAGGCTGAACTCGAGCGCGGTCACGATCCCGAAGTTGCCCTTGCCCCCGCGCATCAGCGAAAACAGCTCGGCGTCGGTGTCGGCATCGATCCGGCGAAGCGCGCCGTCGGCGGTGACGATGTCCATGCTGCGGACGTGGTCCGACGCGAAGCCATGGGCGCGGCCGAGCACGGGCAAACCGCCGCCCACTGTGTACCCGACGACGCCCACGTCGGTACTCGAGCCGTGCAATCCAACTAGTCCGTGCGGCACGCTCGCCTCCAGGACGGTGCGCCACTTCACTCCGGCGCCGACGCGTGCGGTGCGCTCAACCGGATCGATCCGCAGGTCCTGCAGCCGCCGCGTGTTGATGAGCAGGCCGCCATCGATCGCGGATTCGGCGCCGTGCCCGGTGGACTGGACGTACACGGGCAGCCGGTGTTCCGCCGCCCACTTGACCGCGGCTGCGACGTCCTGGGCATCTGCGGCGCCAAGAACGACGTCGGGCCGGTGCACCGTTGCGACGTTGAAGGCGAAGGTCTCCTCCGCGAATTCGGGGCTGTCCGGCAACAGCCACCGGACCGCTGACCGCCTTGAACAAGGCATGGATGTCGTCGTTGACAAGCATGTTGCACTCCTGAAGTCTCGCTGCCCGGCTTGATGGAATGCGGGCAAGCCTAAAGGGCCTGCTCGGAGGCGGCCTAGGGACCTAAGTCCCAGCGGGATCTCGGGAACGGAGACGGCGCAACGGGAAACGGCGGCCCCGCACCTTCGAAAGGTGCGGGGCCGCCGTCTGTGTCGCTAGGTACCGGCTGTTACTGCTGAACTGCTTCTACTGCTGAACTGCCATGCGGGCCTTCAGGCCGTCCAGCTCGGCCTGCAGTGCATCCGGCAGCGAGCTGCCGAAGTTGGCGAACCAGTCCTCAATGGAGGCCAGCTCGGTGGCCCACTCGGCCGGATCAACCCGGACGGCCTCTTCAACCTGGGCGGGGGTCATGTCCAGGCCCGTGAGGTCGATCGCGTCAGCGGTGGGGACGAACCCGATGGGGGTCTCCACTGCGTCGGCCTTGCCCTCGAGGCGTTCGATGGCCCACTTCAGGACGCGGGCGTTGTCACCGAATCCGGGCCACGCGAAGCCGCCCTCGGAATTGCGGCGGAACCAGTTGACCAGGAAGATCTTGGGCAGGCGCTCCGGGTTGGCCTTGGCGGACAGGTTGACCCAGTGGTTCAGGTAATCGCCTGCGTCGTAGCCAATGAAGGGCAGCATCGCCATCGGATCCCGGCGGACCACACCGACAGCACCGGCAGCCGCGGCAGTTGTCTCGGAGGACAGCGTTGAGCCCATGAAGATGCCGTTGGACCAGCTGCGCGCCTGGGTGACCAGCGGAATGGTGGTCTTGCGGCGGCCGCCGAACAGGATCGCGGAAAGCTCCACGCCGTCCGGGTTGTAGTACTCCTCGGCCAGCATGTCGATCTGGTCGATCGGCGTGCAGAAGCGGGAGTTCGGGTGGGCAGCGGGCTTGTCCGAATCGGGCGTCCAGGAGTTACCCTGCCAGTCGGTCAGGTGCGCGGGCACTTCCTCAGTCATGCCCTCCCACCACACGCCGCCGTCGTCCGTGAGGGCGACGTTGGTGAAGATGCTGTGGCCCTTGGCGATGGCGCGCATCGCGTTGGGGTTGGTGCCCCAGCCAGTGCCCGGAGCCACGCCGAACAGGCCGGCCTCAGGGTTGACGGCGCGGAGCTCGCCTTCCTTGCCGAACCGCATCCAGGTGATGTCGTCACCGAGGGTTTCGACCTTCCAGCCCTCGATGGTCGGATCCAGCAGGGCGAGGTTGGTCTTGCCGCAGGCGGACGGGAAGGCGGCGGAGACGTAGTAGTTCTTCTTCTCCGGCGAGGTCAGCTTGAGGATGAGCATGTGCTCGGCAAGCCAGCCTTCGTCGCGTGCCATCACCGAGGCGATGCGCAGGGCGTAGCACTTCTTACCGAGCAGGGCGTTGCCGCCGTAGCCGGAGCCGAAGGACCAGATGGAGCGCTCCTCCGGGAAGTGGACAATCCACTTGTCCGGGTTGCAGGGCCACGGGACATCAGCCTGGCCGGGGGCCAGCGGTGCGCCCAGGGAGTGCAGTGCGGGGACGAAGAACGCGTTGGTAGCGGTGATCTTGTCCAGGACCTTGGTGCCGATAGTGGCCATGATGCGCATGGAGGCGACCACGTAGGCGCTATCGGTGATTTCGACGCCGAACTTGGGGTCCTCGGCGTCCAGGTGGCCCATCACGAACGGGATCACGTACATGGTGCGTCCGCGCATGGAGCCGGCGAAAAGGCCGCGCAGCTTTTCCTTCATCTTCGCCGGGGCCATCCAGTTATTGGTGAAACCGGCGTCGTGTTCCTTCTCGGAGCAGATGAAGGTCTGCTCTTCGACGCGGGCCACGTCGGCGGGATCCGAGAACGCCGCGAAGGACTTGGGGAAGAGTTCCTCGTTCAGCCGGGTCAGTGTGCCTGCGGCAACGAGCTCGTCCGTCAGCCGGGTGTTTTCCGCTTCCGACCCGTCAACCCAGTAGATCCGATCCGGCTGTGTCAGTTCAGCCACCTCTTCTACCCATGCCAGCAGACCGGCATGTGTGGTGGGTGCTTTTTCAAGCAACGGCAATCGCGCCAGATCTCCCATTACGGTTCCCTTCCTCGGGTTCAGTGGTGTGTCCTAAATGCTAGGGCTCGGCGGGGGGCCCATTCCGGGCCCGGACATGGGATGACCAAGGCGGCGCAAATCAAAAACCGCGGAAATTCAAGGAAGTAGCCAGCCGCCATGCACCCGTTTTGTGACTAAGGTCACATAGACCGGTCTAGTCGGCTAAATTACACCCGCCTCGATTTGTAACTAGGCGCGGCCTCGCGTAAAGTAATTCGAGGTTCGGGGAGCGAGAAGTTCTCCAAGAGCCGAGAATGCGCCCATAGCTCAGCTGGATAGAGCGTCTGTCTACGGAACAGAAGGTCAGGGGTTCGAATCCCTTTGGGCGCACAGAAGAAGAAGATCCGCCCCGGTTCGCCGGGGCGGATCTTCTGTTTAAGCGGCCGCCGTAGGCCCAAGGGTCAACAGCCAGCGGAACACAGCCAGGGATCAACAGTCAGAGGCCAACAGCCGCCCAAGCGGCAGGGATCAGTCCGTGGTCTGGGCGATGATGTCGCGGATCGAGTCGAAATGGGTGCTGAGCCGTTCGGCTGCCAGGGCTTTGTCCGCGGAGGCCACAGCCTCATAGATCCCCCGGTGCTGCGCCGCCGTCGCCGGGAGGTCGACTGCGTACGGACCGCCGAGCTCGAGGTGGATCGTGCGGTAGACCTTCCAGAAGACATCCATCAGGCTGATCAATAAATCATTGTTCAGCGGCTCGAAAAGCCTGCGGTGGAATTCCGCGTCGGCTTCAATGAAGGGCTCCCCGGCGGCAGCCAGCGCTTCCATCCGGTGCACGGACTCCTCTACGGCGGCCAGCTGCTCCGCGCTGATCCGGTCCATGGCGGCGCCGACCAAGCCTGATTCGAGTGCTTGCCGGACCTCTACGAGCTGCAGGGCTTCCTCACCGTGATGGCGCAGTGACAGCCGGGCCCGGAAGGTGAGCCCGTCAGTCAGGGCTTCGAAATTGCTCGGCGCCACGAACATGCCGAAGCCGTGGCGGATCTCAATGACACCCAGCGCCTGCAGCGCCTTCAGGGACTCCCGCAGCGTGTTGCGGCCGACGCCGAGTGCCGCAGTGAGCTCGCTCTCCGTCGGCAACGGGTCTCCGGGAACAAGGTCTCGCTCCAGGATCAGCTCCAGGATGTCTGACTGAAGCGCCCGGAGCCGGGCTTGGGCGCTGAACCTCGCCAGCGGTATGGTCGTGCCTGTTGTCATGTTGCGTGCGGCCATGGCCGCCTCCTCCCCCAAGTATGGTCCCAACAGTAGCGACCGTCCCCCCTCCTGCAAAGGCCTCGGTCCGCCACATTACGCCGGAACCCAGCACCGCCGGCTCCGGGAGCGCTCCCGGGATCCGGTCATGGACCCGGCGTAGGCTGGTGCCATGACAGCACAGCGGGAATTCGATGTCATAGTGATCGGCGCGGGCGCCGTGGGCGAGAACGTGGCGGACCGCGTGGTCCGCGGCGGCCTGACAGCGGTGCTCATCGAGGCGGAGCTGGTAGGCGGCGAGTGCTCGTACTGGGCCTGCATGCCCTCGAAGGCGCTCCTGCGGCCAGGCACTGCACTGCACGGTGCGCAGACTGTCCCCGGAGCCCAGGAAGCCGTCACCCGCACCCTGGATCCGGCAGCCGTCCTGAAGCGCCGGGACTACTTCACCTCGAACTGGCAGGATGACGGCCAGGTCAAGTGGGTGGAGGACACCGGGATCGAACTGATTCGCGGCCACGGCTGGATCACCGCTCCGCGGCAGGTCGAGGTGGCAGGCAAGGACGGCAACAGCTACGCGCTGACGGCCCGGCACGCAGTGGTGGTCGCCACGGGGTCCACCCCCAACCAGCCGCCGGTCGAAGGGCTTCACGACGTCGAGTACTGGACCACCAGGGAGGCGACCTCCGCCCGCACGGTCCCGGCGCGGCTTGCGGTACTCGGCGGCGGGGTTGCCGGCGTCGAACTCGCCCAGGCTTACGCCCGCCTTGGCACGTCCGTGACTCTCGTGGCCCGCGGCAGCCTCTTGGGCATTTTCCCGGAGCAGGCCGCCGACCTGGTCGCCGCCGGTCTGCGCGCTGACGGCGTCGACCTCCGCCTGCATACAGGTACCCGGAGCGTGCAAGAGAACCACGACGGTTCCCTCACTGTCGTGCTCGACAGCGGCCCCCAGGGGGACCGCCAGAGCAGTCCGGGCGCCAGCCCCGCTGACGGCGCGGCCCACGGCCCGGCCCGTGGAGCTACGGTCACGGCGGACAAGCTGCTCGTCACCACTGGCCGGCACCCCGCCCTCGAGGGGCTCGGCCTGGACAGCGTCGGGCTCTCCGCGCCCGACGGCGGGACCCTAAGGCTCACCACTGATTCCACTGGCCTAGTCCACCACGCCACCGACAACGAGGTGTCCGGCAATCCGTGGCTTTACGCTGCGGGCGACGCCGCAGGACGGGCCATGCTGACCCACCAGGGCAAGTACGGCGCCCGGGCCACCGGAGACGCCATTGCCGCCCGGGCCAAGGGCGAACTTACCGGCGAACCGGCACCCTGGAGCCGCTTTGCCCAGACGGCGTATGAGCACGCGGTGCCGAATGTGGTGTTCACCGACCCGGAGCTGGCGAACGTCGGCCGGACGATGGCGCAGGCGGAGAAAGACGGTTTCCGGGCCTCCGTCGTGGAGCTTCCCATTCAGGTGGCCGGCTCCTCCCTGCATGCCGAACACTACGAAGGGTGGGCGCAGCTGGTCATCGACGAGGACCGCAAGGTACTGCTGGGCGCCACGTTTGCCGGCCCGGATGTGGCTGAACTCCTGCACGCCGCCACCATTGCGGTGGTGGGGGAAGTTCCGCTGGACCGCCTGTGGCACGCAGTGCCCTCGTATCCGACCATCAGCGAGGTCTGGCTCCGCCTGCTGGAGGAGTACGGCCTCTGAACCTGCCGGCGATGACCGTCGGCACCGCAGCCCCGGCCGCCGCTGCCGACGCACCCCGGCACGTCTCGTTCATCACACCGCAGGATTTCTATTTGAACTGACCAGTCAGTTTAGTTAGCCTTGAGTGGACATCGTTTCTGCGAAAGGCCCGCTTTGCTCTGCGTACAACAGCTCTCCGTGACCGGCCGGCGGGATGACCTGCTGCCGCCCACCTCGCTGGAGGCCGCACGCGGGGAACTCCTGCTGGTCGAAGGCGTCCGCCAGGACCAGCGGACCGCCCTGGCCCTGGCCCTGAGCGGTCGCATGAAGCCCTCCGCCGGGAGCGTGAACTGGGACGGAAATGCCCGGATCAAGGTGCTCCGGAAGGCGAGCACCGTGATCGACTCCCCCGGCGTCAACGAGCCCGAACAGCACCTGAGCGTCCGCGACCTCGTCACCGAGGACCTGGCCCTGGTGCCGCGCCGCCACCGCGGCGCCCCGCGCAGCACCCCCTGGCTGAGGCTCAACAACTTCGACGATATCGCCGGGCTTTGGACCGAGCAGCTGCCGGCGGGCCGGCGAATCGAGCTCCTCACGGCGCTCGCCCTCGCCAACCCGGACACCGATCTCCTGGTGGTGGACTCCCCCGACCGGCACAGCGGCGATGCCGCCGACTGGCTGCCGCGGCTGCGGGAACTGGCGCACGACGCCGGGCGCCCGCTCGCCGTCGTCGCCACGGTCACCCGCATTCCGGACGGCTGGACTGGGCCCGCCGCCATGATCGGCAATGCCGTCCCGCGGGCCAAACGCCGATGCTGACGACGCTGGCGCTGAGGAGGCCCACGCTCACGGCGCCGCCCGCCCCGCAACCTTCTTGCCCGAAACCCTCCTGCCCGAACCCCTCTCACCCGATACCGAGGAAGCAAAGTGACAGTGCTGCGGCTGGCCCGCTCCGAGCTCAAACGAATGACCGGCGGGCTGCTGCCCAAGCTGACCATCCTGGCCCTGGCCCTCGTCCCGCTGCTCTACGGCGCCGTGTACCTCTACGCCAACTGGGATCCGTACGGCAAGCTAAACCAGATCGATGCGGCCCTGGTTGTCCAGGACTCCGGTGCCGCGTCCGCCGACGGAACACGGCTGGAGGCCGGCCGGAAGGTGGCCGAAAGCCTCGTGGACGGCCACGTCTTCAACTGGAAGACGGTCTCCAGCACGGAGGAAGCAGATCAGGGCGTCAGCAACGGCACCTATGCATTCGCGCTGAAGATCCCGCAGGACTTTTCCGTCGAATCTGGTCTCCCCCGGCAGCTTCGACGCCGCCAACCAGGCCATGCTCAATGTCACCACCAACGATGCCAACAACTATCTCCTGAGCACGATCGTGGACAAACTGACCACCGCGGTGCATACGACGGTCGCCAAGGAGGTGGGCGAGGAGACCGCCAACCAGCTCCTCACGGGATTCGGCACCATCCATACCCAGATGCTCAAGGCCTCCGATGGCGCAGGCCAACTCGCCGACGGCGTCGCCCGGCTCCACGACGGCACCGTGACCCTGCACCAGGGCACCGGCGAGCTCACAACCGGCGCCACCGAGCTTTACAACGGCGAGGTCAAGCTTCGGGACGGCGCCACCTCACTCAGCGCCGGGGCCGGCCAGCTCAGCAGCGGCCTCACCCAGCTCAAGGACAAGACGGCGGCACTGCCCGCCGACGCGCAACAGCTGGCTGACGGCGCCGCCCAGGTGGCTGCGGGCAACGCCGCGCTCAACGCCCAGGTGCAGGCCATTCCCGGACAACTCGCGGCCTCGGAACAGGCCGCCCAGCAAGCCGCGGCGCAGACCCAGCGGAGCAGGATCGTCGCGTCCACCAGCCGTCTGGTCGCCGCCGGCGTCCTCAGCCAGGAGCAGGCCGACAAGGTGATGGCCGACGTCGACGCCGCACCGCCGCGACTGCCTGCGCCTCCGCCGCGGCTCTAGGCCTCGGTGCGGTGCCAAACTGCAGGCTGCTGCAGCGCAGGTCCAGAAGCTGGCCGATGGTTCCGCCGCCGTCAGCGCCGGCGCCTCCCAACTGGCCGGCGCCGCGCCTGCCCTGAGTGACGCCGTCGCCAAGGCCTCCGCCGGGGCGGACCAGCTCGCCGGCGGTTCGGCGGCCCTCGCCGCCGGCCAGCAGAACGCCGTCGACGGCGCCGGCAGAGCTGGTGCAGGGAGCCCAGAAAGCTCGACGACGGCGCGGCGCAGCTGGAGAACGGCGCGGCGACGGCTTCCGACGGTGCGGGAACGCTCGCCGGGGAACTCGCCCAGGGCGCCGGTAAGGTCCCCAACCCCGACGACGCCCAGAAAGACAGCCTCTCGAAGGTCATGGCGGATCCCGTCGCCGTCAGCAATGTCTCCCAGGCCAAGGCCGGGTCATACGGCGCAGGGCTGGCGCCGTTCTTCCTTACCCTGGCCCTGTGGATCGGCATCTTCATGCTGGTGCAGGCAATGCGCCCGGTCACCCAGCGCGCACTGGCCTCCAATGCACCGGCCTGGAAGATCGCTGCAGGCGGCTGGCTACCGTTCCTGGCGGTGTCCGCAGTCCAGGCGAGCCTGCTGACCCTGGTGGTGGACGTGGGGCTCGGGACTGGACCCGGCCCACCCGGTGCTCATGTGGTTCCTCATGCTGGCGGCCGCGATGGCGTTCAGCGCAATCATCCAGGGCGTGGTGGCGCTGCTGGGCTCGCCCGGCAAGCTCGTGGTGCTCATCCTGCTGGTGCTGCAACTGGTGTCCTCCGGCGGCACGTTCCCGTGGCAGACCACGCCCGAGCCGCTGCACGTGGTGCACCAGATCCTGCCGATGGGCTACGTGGTCAGCGGCATGCGGCACCTGATTTACGGTGCGGATCTGGCCATCGTCCTGCCCACCATGCTGGGACTGGTTGGCTACACTTTGCTGGGACTGGCAATGTCAACCGTTGCCGTCCGGAAGAACAAATACTGGACCCTCAAGACGCTGAAACCGGAGATCGCCGTATGACCACCAGCCAAAGCGGCGGCAGCCCGGCAGGTTCCGGGGACGCGGAGAAGAAGCTCCGTCCCGCCCGCACGAACGCCACGAAGCAGAAACTGTTCGAGGCGTCCATGGAACTGATCGGAGAGCGCGGCGCGGCCAGCGTGACGGTGGACGAGATCGCCACGGCAGCCGGGGTGTCCAAGGGCACGGTGTATTACAACTTTGGCAGCAAGTCGGATCTGATTGCCCAACTGCTGCGCCACGGCGTGGACATCCTCATGGCACGGCTCCTGAGCGTCCGGGACGACTCCGCCGATCCTCTCACCGCTATGGATGAGATGATCGGCCAGGCCATGGACTTCATGGCCGAGTACCCGTCCTTCGCCCGGCTTTGGGTCAGCGAAAACTGGCGTACTCCCAGTGAATGGCAGGACACCTTCGCTGAGCTCCGCGGGCGCCTGCTCGCGGTGATCGGCTCTGCCATCGACGGTGTCGCCGCCGCCTATCCCGTGGATCCCGCCGTATCCCGGGGGAGCCTCGAAACGGCAATCTTTGGGGCCTGTTTCGTGGTGGGCCTGGACCGCCAGACGTACAACCCGGAGCGGACCAGGGAGCAGAGTGTGGCCGCAATTATGGCCTCCATGCGCGGCTACGTCGTGAAGCAGCCGCCCGCTCAGGCATGATTGTTCACATGCGTCACATGGGTATCAGCGGGCAGATCGCCATCGGAGCGTTCCTCACTGCCCTGGCACTCCTGGTCCTGACCGGGATCACGCTGCACGAGTGGGTGCTGGTGTGGTTCATCGGGGCTGCCGCCACGGCCTATGTGGCCTGCGTGGCGGAGGTGGTGGTCCGGCGCCGGCACAAGACCCTGGCCGCGAGCGGGGTCGGCAGCATCCTCTTCATCGCGTTCGGCGTCGCGTTCCTGCGCCAGTGGGGACTGGCCTTCAACCCCGATCCCGACGCCCTGTCCACGCGCGTCGATTCCGAGCATCCGGATTTGTACTTCTACCTGGCCGCCGCCGCCGGCGCCGTCACGTTGCTGCTGCTGTTTGCCGGCACCGTCCTGCCCAGCAGGAACCGCGGACGGCGCTCCCCGGGCCAGGCTCCGCGACGCCGCCCGGCGCCTGCCGCACGAGGCGCGGGGACCAGGTCCGCAAGCCCGCGGCCGTCCGCGCCGCGTCCGACGCCGAGGGGAACCGCCGCGCGCCCGGCGGCTCCGCGGGCGGTGGCCCGGCCCGCAGCCAAGTCAACTGCGAAGTCACCGGCTAAGGCAACGTCGAAGTCACCGGCTAAGCCGCCCGCTGCCAAGTCGCCTGCACGGGCGTCCGCCCGCCGCTGAGTCCGGCGCACGGGCCTGCCGGCCCAGAGTTTTTGGGCTAGAGGCTTCGGGTAGATGGTTTGAGGCTCAGAGGTTTCGCGGCCTGTCTTCCCGGGGGGTCGTATCCGGGCCTTGGGCGGTGTCGGCCCGGGTCACGTCGTCGCGGCTGCGCTGGTCACCGGACACCTTGTCGCCGGAGGCCGGGGCGCCGGTCGCTGGTTCGCCCGTGGCCCTCTGGGAGCGCAAATCCCCCCGGTCCGGCATCTCCTTGGTATCACCTTCGCGTTCAGACGTGACCACGTCAGGGTCCACTTCGTCGGCTTTGCGCAGTTGCTCCTGAGCGCCGGAGCGGACGCTTTCTGCCTCTTCCTGGCGGCTGCGGGCTTCCTTCCGCAGGCGCTCGGCTTCGAGGTCGGCCTCCTGCGCGTCGGCCTCGGCACGCACAGCCTTGGCATCACGTTCCCGCGCAGCGAATTCGTCGGCTTTGGCCTGTTCACGCATTTCGGCGGCGCGGTTCCGGTCCGCGGCCACCTTGCGCTTGCGGCTGACCATGACTGCCACTGCCACGATCGCCAGCACCACGACGATGCCGACGATAATTCCTATGAGCTGCCCTGAATCCACGTTGATCCACCTTTTCTCCGGGTTTGCCTAACCTGCCCCAAAAACCACTGGAAAAACCACATCAGCAAACAGCAACAGTAAACCGCAGAACGGGGCCGGTAGCTATGGTTTCGGGAACCGCCGTCCGGGCGGACCTGCGGCTATTTGGCGCGGGGGACCTTGAAATGGGTCAGTTTGGCGTCCTGCCCATCCAATTCGGACCAGGACTTCTCCGTTTCCAGGACCGTCAGAGCGCTGGTCGGGAAGCGCGTGGCGGCATCCATATAGGCATCGTGATCGGAATCGCGCGACGCCAGATGCATGGCGAGGTCCTGCACACCGGGCATGTGCGAAATCACCATGAGGGTGGTCACCGTGTCCGGGACGTGGTTGATCACCGCCAGCATGCGCAAGGCGGACGCGGCGTACAGGCCGTCCTCGAGCTTGGGCGTCGGCGCTTTGTCCCCGAGAGCGTGGCACACCCAGGTGCACGTCTGGCGGGTCCGCAGCGAGCTGGAGCAGAGGATGAAATCCGGGACCACGCCGTGCTTAAGCAGCCATTTTCCGGCGACTGGGGCGTCTTTGTGGCCGCGCTCTTCGAGCGGCCTTTCGTGGTCGGCAACCCCGCCGGGCCAGTCGGACTTGGCATGCCGCATGATCACCAGCCGTTTGATGTGATGCGCGCTCATGCCCCAATCCTAGTGCGGTGGCCGGTCCCAGCTGCCCACCCCACCGGCGGCCGCTCAGTCTTCAAGGACAAAGGTCACTTCCAGCACGACGTGCCAGGCAACCACGGCGCCGTCGCTGATTTCAACCTTTTGTTCCTTCACCCACGCCCCCGTGACATTGCGCAGGGTTTTGTTAGCCCGGTCGATGCCCTCCTTGATGGCAGCATCAAACGAGGTCTTGGAGTTAGCGCTCAGGGTAGTAATCCGTGCAACAGACATGTCTTCCTCCCAATTGTCGGCTCAACGGTCCGAGACTACGCCGGAGGCACCAAACGCAACAGAGTCCAACATCCACCCAAAGCGACCAACGCGCAGGCGGGCGAGCGTGACTGCCCGGCGGAAGCGAAGCGGCTTTCCGCGTAGTGCCGCATCGCCGACTGAGGAACGAAGGAGGTGTCTAAGGCACGGCGGAAAGTCGCTGAGACTTCCGGAAACGCGAAAAGCGCCCGCCCCACTAAGAGGGACGGACGCTTTGCGTGGGCTAGAAGCTAGATCGAGTATTCCGGAGCGGCCCAGACAACTACTTCGGGGTGCTCGTAGAAGCGGTAACCCTGGCCGCGCACAGTGCGTACGGTGTTGGCGAGGCGGCCGAGCTTGGAACGCAGGCGGCGGATGTGGACGTCGATGGTCCGCTCGTTCGGGACCTCTTCGGCGTTCCGCCACAGGCCTTCGAGGAGTTCGTCGCGGCCCACGGTGCGGGTGCCGTTCTCCACGAGGTAGTTCAGGAGCTCGAATTCCTTGAACGTCAGGTTCAGGGATTCGCCGTCGAGGTGCACCTCACGGCGGGCGAGGTCGATCAGCACGCCGGAAGGCCGCGGATCCTGCGGCTGCTGCAGGCGCGCGGTCTCGGTGCGCTGGCGGGCCCCTGCAGTGGGGTCACCGAAGGTCGAGCGGACGACGTCGAGGGCGGAACCCGGGGCACTGGCCGGCGCGACGGCGACGGCGGCATAGCTTTCAGCGCCGGCAACGAGCGACTGTGCGTAGGCCCGGATTTCCTGGGCAAGCTTGGCGATCGACGTGCCGGCCGCAGCTGCTGTTTCCTCGTCGATCCCCATGTACAGCACGAAGCCGCGGGCGACGTTGTCGCTAGGGGCCTGACGGACCGGGCTGCCGGCACCTGGAGCGATCACAGGGGTGGGCGCCGTGGCGGGGGCGGGCGGAACGGCTCGGAGCTGGCCGTAGGAGTCAGGGTTGTAGCCCTGCGCTGCATATCCGGGGGCGGGGAAGCTCCCGGCGGATCCGGCTGGTGCGAACGCGGAGCGGCCGCCAAAGCCCTGGCGGATCCCGGAGGCCTGACCGGCCTTGCTGGCGTTACGGACGGAGATGTGGACGTATCCGGATGCAACTGACATGGAATGCTTACCTCAATGTGAATGGCCGTCATCGCGGCTCGAATGCTTCTTTCCCCGCAATGAAATTGGGGAGGGGCGCCCGACTCTGGGCTGGGGGCGAATGCCTAGAAACTCTTAGGGGTGTAAAAGTTAGGCGTACATTCGACAACAGCGCATCTCGGTACCAGCGGGTGTGCTGACCCAGGAAGCTGCGGCTGCAGGTGCTGTTGAGTTCTTGTTCACAATTGAAGTGTGCAACGTAACAATGCGAACGTGCAAGTAACAAAGGACCGCGGGTTCCACATAGTGAGACAGATCGGGAAATTGTAGCGCAGGTCACAATTCTTGCGATGCAATAAAATAACAAGTGTTTTCCCGACCGGAAGGTCAGAAGGTGATCTTTACCGAATATTATTCGGCCACTGTTGCCAGATGAGGGAAATCATTCACAGCAGGGCAAATAGGCAAAACCGGCCCCTCCCGTCGTTTCCTGTGAGGCAGTCCACGGAGTGGGCAGCCCGCATTGCCGCCTCGCCCGGCGGCAATGCCGGCTGCGCTGGGGGTCAGTTGGACTGGCCCGTGGCGGTCGCCGCCACAACCATGACCGACGACGCCGCGTAGCCGGAACCTTCCTTGGCCGCCACGATCCGCACCGTCCCGCCCGCGACAATGTCCGCCACGCTCAGCTGGGTGCCGGTGCCGCTGGACTGCTGGCGACGCTGTTGCAGATTGCTAACCACCACATCGCTGCCCAGCGCATAGCTGCGGGTGAACCCGTCGCTGCTCTTGACCGTGACGGAGGACGAACTGACCTCGCTCACTGTGCCCAACTGCTCGGCCATGGTGGTGTATTCGCTTCCTTGCAGCACCACGTATTCGGCATGCACTGCCGCGGAAAGCCCGCCGCCCAACCCACCGGCAGCGAAGTCGCCGGGACCACCCTGCCCCGACATGCCGCCTCCCGCGAATCCGCCTTGGGCAGAACCTGGCATGCCCGGGGCGACGCCCTGGCCTCCGGCTGCCCCGCCCGCCGCCCCACCGGCGGCCGTGCCCGCAGCACCATTGGCTGCCGTTGAGCTTGAGGTGAGGGCGTAGACCCCCACCCCGGCGCCGACAGCCAGGACAGCTGCGGCTCCGGCGACGGCGAGGCCCCGCGTGAGGGTCCAGGGCTTTGCCGCCGAGCCTGTCTTGGCGGCGGTTCCCGGCGCGCCCCAGCCTGCGGCAGCAGGCTCCGCAGGGTCCTGACGGGGCATGCCCCAGGCCGGGGCCGATGCCGGAACTTCCGAAACCTGTGGTGCGCCCCAGCCGGGGGCAGGGTCCGCTGCCGGCTGCCCGACGTCGAGGTGTCCGGAGTCGGGGTGTCCTGCGTCGTACTTGCCGGCCGCGTGCGATCCGGCGTCGTTCTGTCCGGCCGCCTGGGGCGTGGTCACGGGCGCGGGCGCCGCTGTTGCCGCTGTTAGGTTGGGGGCTGATTCGGGGGTGGGCTTGGGGGCTGGTCCGGAACCGGTTCCGGGATGCTGACCGCTCATGGTGGTTCTCCTTAGGGTGCGGATCGGTGTTCACCCCAGAGTGCTGAGCGATCCTGTGCCTCGGCTGTGCGGGCCGACAGCCGGGCCTGTGACCTTCTGGCAGGACGGACAAGCCGGAATGAGCATTGCCGAAGCGGCCTGCACGGCCCCGGAACGGCATCCAGCTCGCTAGGCTGGGATTCACAGGTGCCGCACAGGGTCCCCAAAGCCCCGCCTAACCGGCAGATCGGAGAGTTGTCCCATGGCCACTTCGCACTCCATGACTAACAACCTTCCCCAGCTCACGCATCCGGACGGCTCCCCCATCCGGGCGCTCGTGGTGGATGATGAGCCCAGCCTCTCCGAGCTCATGAGCATGGGTCTGCGGATGGCCGGCTGGTCCGTGGCCGTGGCCGAAGACGGGCCCGGAGCCGTCCGGCTCGCCAAGGAGTTCCGCCCCGATGTGCTGGTACTGGACGTGATGCTGCCGGGGTTCGACGGCGTCGAGCTGCTGAGCAGAATCCGCGCGTTCGCGCCGGAGGTGCCGGCGCTGTTCCTCACCGCCAAAGATGCCGTCCAGGACCGCATTACCGGCCTGGCGGCCGGCGGCGATGACTATGTCACCAAGCCGTTCAGCATGGAAGAGGTCCTGCTGCGCCTGCACCGGCTGGTCCAGCGTTCCGGGGTGGCCGCCATGGACACCGCCGAACTCGTGGTGGGGGATCTTGTGCTCAATGTCGACACCCGCGAAGTCACCAGGGCCGGCGAGGAGCTGCACCTGACGGCTACGCAGTTCGAGCTGCTGCGCTACCTCATGGAAAACCCCAAACGGGTCATCAGCAAAGCCCAGATCCTGGACCGCGTCTGGGACTACGACTTCGGTGGGCAGGCGAACATCGTGGAACTCTACATTTCCTACCTCCGCAAGAAGGTCGACGCCAACCACACCCCCATGATCCACACGGTGCGCGGAGCCGGCTATGTCCTGAAACCGGCGGACTGATCCGTGCCCACACTTTCCGCCATGACCCGCGTCCCCGGACGCGACTGGCGCAACCCGTCCACGTGGCATTTGCGCACCCGGCTGGTCCTGGTGGCCATGGCACTGCTCGTGGCTATCTGCGGCGCTGTGGGACTGTTCAGCTATGCCTCCATGGACCTGTTCCTGACCCGGCAGCTCGATGACCAGCTCAGCCAGGCTTCGCACCGCTCGAGCGAGTTCGGCCGGCCCGTGTCCGGCAACCCGGCCGGCCGCCGCGACCCCCTCGAGGCCCGGGGGCAGGGCGTCGGCACGCTGAACGCCCGCATAGAGGACGGCTCGATCAGCAGAGCTGGCTTCCTGGCCGGGGACGGCGCGGTCAAGAGCCTCTCCCCCGACGACAACGCGGCCCTCCTGGCGCTCCCCCCGAACGGTGTTCCCGTGGACCGGACCCTCTCGGCAGGCGCGTACCGGCTAACGGCCGTGCGCGCCCCCTATGGCGACGTGATTGTCACCGGGCTTCCGCTTGCAGAAAAGGAAAACACCCTGGCCTCGCTGGTCTGGACCATGGTGGTGGTTTCCGCCGGCGGACTCGTGCTCATCGGCCTCGCCGGCACGGCCCTGATCCGGCGGACCATGAAGCCGCTGGAACAGCTCTCCGAGGTCGCCACCAAGGTCTCCCGCCTGCCGCTGGACGCTGGCGAGGTGGCGCTCGGCGTACGCGTCCCGGCGTCGGCCGCCCATCGCGGAACTGAGGTGGGCAGCGTGGGCTACGCGCTGAACAAGATGCTGGACAACGTCTCCAATGCCCTCGAGGCGCGGCAGGAGAGCGAGATGAAGGTGCGGCAGTTCGTCGCCGACGCCTCACACGAACTCCGCACCCCGCTCACGGCCATCCGCGGCTACACGGAACTGATGCGGATGACCGAGCAATTCACCCCCGACGGCGAGAAATCCCTCGCGCGGGTGCAAAGCCAGTCCGAGCGGATGACCACCCTCGTGGAGGACCTGCTGCTGCTGGCTCGGCTGGACGAGGGACAGCCGCTCAAGATCACCGACGTCGACCTCACCCAGCTGGCCATCGAGACAGTGAGCGATGAGAAAGTCATGGCCCCGGACCGCATCTGGCAGCTGGAGCTTCCGGAGGAGCCCGTGGTGGTGCGCGGTGACGCGACCCAGCTTCACCAGGTCCTCGCCAACCTCCTGTCCAATGCACGCAAGCACACGGACCCCGGGACCAAGGTGGTCACGGGCGTCATGCGTTCGGCTGACGGCAGCGCCGTGGTCACCGTGACGGATAACGGCAGCGGCATCGCTCCGGAATTCGTCGGCCGGGTCTTCGCCCGCTTCGCACGGGCCGACGCCGCGCGCACCAATCCCGTGGCCAGTGCCGCAGCCAGCGCTGCTAACACTGCCGTCGCGACGGCGGGGGCCCGGTCCGGGCCAGCCCCGAGCTCGGCGTACGGCACTGCTTCCGGTGCTGCTTCCGGTGCCTCCGGCGGGCCAGCCGGCGGCGGCCGCGGTCAGGGCACTGCCACTGCCGCGCCGACCTCCGAGGGCACGAGCGGGTTGGGCTTGTCCATAGTCCAGTCGATTGTGGAGGCCCACGGAGGAACAGTCGAAGTCACGTCCCGGCCGGGCCGCACGGAGTTCGCCGTGCGGCTGCCTGCGGCGCCGCCGTCGGCGTAGCCAGCCACAGGACTCCCTTTCGGGTCGACCGGTGAATCCGGCGCAAGCCGACACCCCGCCGCCGTGACTCCTGTTACCAAAATGTGACTTAAGCGTCTGGGTCCTGTAGCGTCTTTGGAGTGCGCCGCCATTGGTGCCGCATATCCGGATGGACGCCAAACTCTGCCGCTTCCCGGATTCCGCTGGACCAGGCAGAGGCGGGGGACCCAGAGTTCCCGGGCATTCTGCATTTCATGCGCCCTCGGGGTGAAGCCGACACGTGATGTTCCGTGCGGCCGGATGACCTCATCCGAACCCGACAGCTAACTCCGCCGGCGTTGAGAGGCCATCAACATGACTGAATTCCAGGTACAAACGCGCCCTGACGGCGATTCCCATTCCCGCTCTACCAAGTCGCGCCACCGCGCCGAACCAGCTACCCAGGCATCCGCCCTGTCCAGGCTGGCCACCGGGCTCGGCATCACGGGCCGCCGCGCCGCCGTCATCACCGCCGCCTGCGCCATGCTGGTGGGGGGCGGCGCCGCCAGCCAGGCGGCCGAGCCGGGCGCCCACACGGCGAACGTTGCGAGCCAAACGGCCACAAGCGCCGACCCGCTGGCCAAGCTCAACTTCGAACGAGTCCAGGTTGCTGCGCCCACTGCTCCGGCGGACAACAGCGTGGTAGCCCAGGCCTCGGAGGGTAAGCCCGCCGAAGCACCCGCCCCGGCCGCACCGGCCCCCGCAGCCCCCGCTCCGGCACCGGCTCCTGTAGCCGCTCCCGCCCCGGCTCCCGCAGCGGCACCCGCAGCGGCACCGGCTCCTGCCCCCGCAGCCGCCCCGGTCGCAATCGACGACCCCGCCGGGGCCCAGGCCTACGCGGCGTCCCAGCTGGGCAGCTATGGCTGGGCACCCGGCCAGATGGAGTGCCTGCATAAGCTCTGGACCAAGGAATCGGACTGGAAGACGACCGCAACGAACCCCAGCAGCGGCGCCTACGGCGTGGTCCAGTCCCTGCCCGCCACGAAGATGGCGAGCGCCGGCGCCGATTACAGGACCAACTACCGGACCCAGATCAACTGGGGCCTGAACTACGTCCAGGAACGCTACGGCTCCCCCTGCGGCGCCCTGAACTTCCACTACGCAAACAACTGGTACTAAACCGGCACTAGCCGGCCCACCAAAGGAGGGCCCCGGATCCACATGGATCCGGGGCCTCCTTTGCGTATCCCCGGCCGGACCTGCCGCACTGGCCGGACTTCCACAGCCCCCGCACAGCTTGACCATAAAGCCCACATATGGGCCGTCGGGAAAGTTGAGCCATGACATTCACAGACCAGGCCACGGGAACCCTGCCCCGCTCCACGGCGACGCCGGCCGGCCCGGCGGGACCCGATGCACGGTCAGGGCGGGCCCTCGCCGGCGCGCCGTTCACGGGCCCGTTCGCCGGGGCGCTGACCGGCCTTGGCGGCCGGCGCTCAGCCATTGACACGCGTGCCAGCACACCCTTGCTGGACGTCACCATTCCGGTCTTCAACGAGGAACGGGACCTTGAAGCTTGCCTGCGCCGGCTCCACACGTACCTTCTCGGCGCTTTCCCGCACTCCTTTCGGATCACCGTGGCGGACAACGCCAGCACCGACGGAACGCTCAAGGCGGCGGAGCGCGTTGCCCGCGAGCTGCGCGAAGTGAGGGTGGTCCATATGGCGGAAAAGGGCCGCGGAAACGCGCTTCGCAAGGTGTGGCTGGCCTCGCCGTCGCCGGTCCTGGCGTACATGGACGTGGACCTTTCCACTGATCTGGCGGCCCTCGGGCCGCTCCTGGCCCCGCTCATTTCGGGACACTCCGACCTGGCGATCGGGACGCGGCTGACCCGCAACTCGCGCGTGGTCCGCGGACCCAAGCGGGAATTCATCTCGCGCAGCTACAACTTCTTGCTGCAGTCCCTTATGGGCGCCCACTTCAGTGACGCCCAGTGCGGCTTCAAGGCGATCCGGGCGGACGTGGCCCGGCAACTGCTCCCCCACACGATGGACAACGCCTGGTTCTTCGACACCGAGCTGCTGGTCCTGGCAGAAAAGTGCGGCCTGCGCGTCCACGAAGTCCCGGTGGACTGGATCGACGACCCGGATTCCAGCGTGGACATCGTCCAGACTGCCCTCGCGGACTTGCGCGGCATGGCCCGGTTGAGCCGGGACTTGGTCTCGGGCCGGATCCCGGTGCCAGAACTCCGCGCCGCCCTGGCCCGCGGACCACTGCCTGCCTCCTCGCGGGCCCAGGAACAAAGCCCCGGCGGAAGCCTCTTCGGGCAGCTCGTCCGCTTCGGCAGCATTGGGGTGGCCTCCACCCTGGCATACCTGGCGATTTTCCTGTTCTGCCGCGGGTTCATGGACCCGCAGCTGGCAAATTTCCTCGCGTTGCTCAGCACCGCCGTGGCCAACACCGCAGCCAACCGGCGCTTCACGTTCGGCATCCAGGGCAGCAGCCAGGTGGCACGCCACCACTTCGAGGGACTGCTGGTCTTCGGGATCGGGCTGGCCCTGACCTCGGGCGCACTGGCCCTGGTTCACACCTCGTCAGGAGCGGCACCGGACCGCTGGCTTGAACTGCTCACGGTCACCGCCGCGAACTTGGCCGCCACCGCCGTGAAATTCCTGCTTTTCCGGCTGGTGGTCTTCCGCCGCAGGTCAACCGACCCTGTTTCGGCGCCTGTCGCACCCGACGCGTCGCTCCCCCGCGCAGAAAAGGCCAAGTAAATGACGGCAACCACCAGCCCCATCGCCGGAGCCAAGGCGGGCTCACCGGCCGGCAGCCCGCCGGCGGCCCAGGGCGCGCCCGGCACGGTACCTGAGGATGCCGGGAAGGCTAACCCGTCGGCAACCCAGGCGCCCGCAGCCCATCCTCCCGCTGCCCACGCGCTCACAACCCTGAGCCGCCGGGACCGGCTGCTGTTCGGACCGCAGCCCCGCTGGGTGCGGCCCTCGGCAGCGCTGCTGCTGGTGATCACCGCAGCGTTGTACCTGTGGAATCTGGAAGCCACGGGCTACGCCAACTCCTTCTACGCCGCAGCGATCCAGGCCGGGACCAAGGACTGGACCGCACTGCTCTTCGGTTCCCTCGACGCCGGCAATGCCATCACGGTGGACAAGCCGCCGGCCGCGCTCTGGATCCCCGCCCTCGCGGGCCGGATCTTCGGTTTCTCGGCACTGAGCATGCTCATTCCCCAGGCACTCATGGGAGTGGCCGCCGTCGGGCTCCTCTACCTGACGGTCAAGCGGGTGTCCGGACCGGTTGCGGGCCTTCTCGCCGGCGGCGCCCTGGCGCTGACACCGGTGGCCGCCCTGATGTTCCGGTTCAACAACCCGGACGCGATGCTCACCCTGTGCCTGGTGCTGGCCGCCTACCTCACCACACGCGCCATCGAGAAAGCCGGCTGGAAGTGGCTCGCCGCGGCCGGCGCGGTGATCGGCCTGGCCTTCCTGTCCAAGATGCTGCAGGGCTTCCTGATCGTTCCCGGGTTGGCCCTGGCCTACCTGTGGGCGGCGCCCACCACGCTCGGCCGCCGGCTCCTGCACCTGCTGGCGGCCGCCGCAGGGATTGCGGTCGTGGCCGGAAGCTACATTGTGCTGTTTCAGCTGACCCCGGCCTCGGTCCGCCCGTACATGGCAGGCTCGGAGACCAACAGCTTCCTGGAACTCACGTTCGGCTACAACGGCCTGGGCCGGATCACCGGGTCCGGCGGGGGCATGCCTGCCGGAGGCAACCTGGGAGGCAACCTGGGCGGGAACGCCGGCGGCCCGGGCGGCGACGGAAACGTAGGCTTCGGCGGCGCGGCGGGGATCACCCGGATGTTCGGGACCAGTTTCGGCGGCGAGGTGTCCTGGCTGCTGCCGGCGGCCCTGCTCCTGCTGGCCGCCGGCCTGTGGTTCACCCGGCGCGAGGCCCGGACCTCAATAACCCGTGCGGCGCTCCTGCTGTGGGGCGGTTGGCTGGTCATCACGGCCGGGATCTTCAGCTTCATGGGCGGCACCGTGCATCCGTACTATGCCGTGGCGCTGGCCCCCGCGATCGCGGCCCTGGCGGGCATCGGTACGCTGGAACTGTGGCGGGGCCGGGCCTACTGGCCGGCCCGGGTTGTCCTGGCCGTGACAGTGCTGACCACCTCGGTCTGGTCCGCCGTGCTCCTGGGCCGCGACCCGGCCTGGCTTCCCGGGCTCCGGGTGATCGTCGTGGTCCTCGGCGTGCTCGCCGCCGCGGCGTTGCTCCTGCGCGCAGACGCCATGGCGGCGCTTCCGGCGCGGTTCCGCAAGGCCGCCACGGCAGGCATCGTGGTCCTCGCGCTGCTCGCCGGCGGGCTCGGGAGCACCGCCTGGACGCTGGCGACCGTGGCCCAGCCGCACTCCGGTTCGATCCCCACGTCCGGGCCCACCGCGTCCGCGATGGGCGGCGGCTTCGGGGCAGCCGGCAGGGCCGGCGCTGATGGCAGCACCGGCGCCGCGGGTGGCGGCCCCGGCGGGGAAACGTCCTCGGCGGAGCTGACAGCGCTGCTGAAGTCCTCCGGCGCCAAGTGGTCCGCGATCGTCTCCGGCGCCACCCAGGCCGCGAGCCTGGAACTCGCCACCGGCACCAGCGTGATCGCCCTCGGCGGCTGGAACGGCGGCGACCCCTACCCGACGCTCGCACAGTTCCAGGCGATGGTGGAACGCGGTGAGATCGGCTACTTCATTTCCGGGGCAGGGCATGGGCGGGGGCCGCGGGGGCAACTCGGAAGTCGCTACCTGGGTCGCGGCGAACTACCCGGCCCAGACCGTGGGCAGCACCACCGTCTACAAGCTGGGAGCATAGGCCGCCATGACTGACACCCTGAGCCCCAGCGCTGCACCGGCCCGCACGCCGCAGCCGCAAGTCCCGGAACGTCCTCGGCGTCTGGAGCCCCCGGCTGCCGGCGGCACGCGCGCCGTCCCCGGCGCCCGGCCGCTGTGGCGGCGGCGGCTGCGGCGGCGGCGGCTGCGGCGGCGGCGGCGGATGGAACTCGCGGCCCTGCTACTGGCCACGGCCGTGCTGTACCTGTGGAACCTCGGCGCCTCCGGGTGGGCTGGCCCGGACCGTGGATGGGCCTAGAAGGTGAAGGACAGTGTGGGCAGGCCGGCGCCGGTGACGTGCGTGGTCACGGAGACCCCGGAGTAGTCCGGAATGTGGAGTACGCCGTCCGGCAATTCGCCGGCGTTGGGCCCTACCGCCACCGTGCGGATGCCGGCGGCGATTCCGGCGGCGATGCCCGCCGGGGCGTCCTCGAAGACCACCGCGTCGGCCGGGGCCACGCCCAGCAGGGAGGCCGCGCGGAGGTATCCCTCAGGGTGGGGTTTGCCTTGGCTGACGTCCTCGGACATGACCGAGACGGCCGGGACGCGGATCCCCGCAGCTGCCATCCGTACCTCGGCCAGGTCCCGTGAAGCGCTCGTCACCAGCGCGACGGCATCCGGTGGCAGGCTCGCCAGCAGCTCCAGCGCCCCGGGCACCGGAACAATGCCGCGGGTCTCCGCCAGCTCCATCCGGCCGAGCTCGGCCGCGAGGGCTTGGATGTCGGCACCGGCCGGGGCAAACCTGCGGACCGTGTCCAGGGCCTGGACCCCATGGGAGGAGCGCAGGATCTCGCCGATATCCAGGCCGTAGCGCCCTGCAAACGTGGTCCATACCTGCTCCACGATGCTGGTGGAATCCACCAGCGTGCCGTCCATGTCGAACAGGACGGCACGGGCGGTCAGGGTGGCAGTACTGGAACGGGATGGAAGGCTCATGCCTCCATCCTGCCGCATGGCCCCGACTCACCCTTGGGCCGGCTTCACAGATGACGGCTTCACGGATGCCGTGAAGCCGTCATACAGTCGGGCTGGATCAGCCGTTGGGCCGGTTGGGGATGTACTGCACGGCCCACTTGTTGCCGTCGGGGTCGGCGAAATGGACGAAGTGCCCCCAATCCTCGACCTCGACGTCGCTGACGTCCACGCCGTTGTCCTTGAGCTGCTTGTGCGCGGCCTGGATGTCGCTGACCACGAGCTGCAGGCTGGGAGCTGTGCCGGGCGGGGCGTCGTTGAGGCCCTCGCCGATGGCGATAGAGCAGCCGGAGCCCGGCGGCGTCAGCTGGACGAACCGGATGCCGTCCATGGGCCGCTCGTCGTAGTCGGCGTTGAAGCCAACCTTGTTGACATAGAAATCCTTGGCCCGGTCCACATCGGACACCGGCACAAACACGAGTTCAAGTTTCCAATCCATGTCGCACAGGCTAGCGCGGACGGCGGCAATGCGGAAGGGAACCCCGGAGGCGGAACTGGCCCTAGCCGGCGATCCCGTACAGGCGGTCTCCGGCGTCGCCCAGGCCGGGCACGATGTAGGCCTTCTCGTTGAGCTTCTCGTCAATCGAGGCCAGGACGATCGTCACGTTGGCGTCGGACAGCTCTTCCTCCAGCTTGGCCAGGCCCTCCGGGGCGGCGAGGAGGCAGATGCACGTGATGTCGGAGGCGCCGCGCTTGAAGAGGAACTTGATGGCCTCGCGCAGGGTTCCGCCGGTGGCCAGCATGGGGTCGAGGACGAAGATCTGCCGGTCCGTGAGGTCTTCCGGGAGGCGCTCGGCGTACGTGATGATGTCCAGGGTCTCTTCGTCGCGGGCCATGCCCAGGAAGCCGACCTCGGCGGTGGGGACCAGCTTGGTCATGCCCTCGAGCATGCCGAGCCCGGCCCGGAGAATCGGGACCACCAGAGGGGTCGGCTTGGTGAAGTACGTGCCGACCGTGGTGCTTACGGGCGTCTCGATGGTCACCGGTTCGGTGCGCACATCACGCGTGGCCTCGTAGGCCAGGAGCGTGACAAGCTCCTCGGTGAGCTGGCGGAAGACCGGGGACGGGGTGTTCTTGTCCCGCAGAACGGTGAGCTTATGGGCGACCAGCGGGTGGTCCACAACGAGAGTGCGCATGGGTCAAAACTATCACCCGGATGCGGAGGACCGTCCCGCAGGGCCGGGGGTATCGGCGTCGTTCGCGTCGGCCTGTGCAGTGCCGTCGGCAGCGGCGCCGGTGGCACCGTCATGGAGGTGGGCGGGCCGCTCGAAGGTCGGCGCGGCGCCGGCTTGTTCCCGGTGCCGCAGCGCATGGAAGAACCGGTGGGCCAGGATCACCATCCCCACCCAGGCCAGGCCTATGACCCAGCCGACGATCACGTCGGTCATCCAGTGATGGCCCAGGTAGACCCGGCTGAGGCCCATCGCGACGATGAAGATCCCACCCGCGGCGATCAGGCCGATCCGGGCGCTGGTCCGTTTGATCTGCAGGCAGGCCAGGTACACCACGAGTGCGATCACCACCGTGGTGTTGAGCGTGTGACCGCTCGGGAACGACGGCGAGGTCTCGTAGGGCGGCACGGCGTCGGCATGGTCCGGGCGGACGCGGCCGACCATGTTCTTGCCCCATGTTGTGGCAGTCACCGACACGGCGGCCGCGCCGCCGATCAGGATCAGCGGCCGCCACGTCCGGGAGGTGAAGATCAGCAACGCGGTCAGGATGCTGCCGAGGATGGGCATCCCGATGCCGCCGCCGATGTTGGTGAACCCGGTGATAAAGGCGTCCAGTCCGGGGCTGCGCAACTGTTCCATGAACGTCAGTGTCGGCCTGTCCAGGTTCGCGAGGCCGGCGTCGTCCACCACGTTGTCGTAGACCTCTGCACTCACCAGCGCCAGGATCACCACCACCACGCCGCCTATCAGCATGGTGATCCACAGGGCCGCGTACGGCACCACCCATTTGCCCCAGCGCCGCGCCAACCAGTTCTCTGTATCGGTGGTCACGGCCGTCTCCCGACTACTTGATTACATTAACTACATGAGCTGCGCAGCAGAGCTGCACAGCATGCTTAGGATCGAAACTATCATTGACCCATGACTGCCCCTGAGCCGCGCCATGCCCAATGGATGAGCCTTGCCCTGGCTGAGGCCCGGAATGCCTTGGCCACCGCGGACGTGCCGATCGGCGCCGTCGTGATCGGGCCCGACGGTTCCGTGCTGGGCGCCGGGCGAAATGAACGCGAGGCCCTCGGCGACCCGACGGCCCATGCCGAGATGGTCGCCATCCGGGAGGCCGCCGCGCGGTTGCGGGCGCACCGTGCCCAGGAAGGCGCACCCGACGACGGCTGGCGGCTGGAGGACTGCACCCTGGTGGTGACGCTGGAACCCTGCGCGATGTGCGCGGGAGCGATCGTCCTCGCCAGGATTCCGCGCGTGGTGTTCGGTGCCTGGGATGAGAAGGCCGGTGCCGCGGGTTCCGTTTTCGACATCCTCCGTGAGCGTCGGCTCAACCACTGGGTGGAAGTCGTTGCAGGCGTCCGGGAGCAGGAGTGTGCCGCACTGCTGCGGGATTTTTTCGCCGGGCACCGCGCCTGATCCGTTTCCGGCTAGCCGGCCGTACCGGCGGCCGATGACCCTGCCGCCGAGGCTGCTGCAGATGCCGCGAGCGCATCGATCTGCTTTTGCCGGGAGGCCGGCGAGTCCAGGCTGAAGGCCCGGAAATCACCGAGGTCCTCGCGGATCCAGGCTTCCACCTCGGCGATCCGTTGCGTTACAGCGGGCGTGGGGCCGTGGAACAGCCAGGCTACGATCCGCTCCTTGGCCGGTTCGTACTGCCAGAGCCCGATGATCCGGCCGCGGTCCAGGATCGGGTGGTCCGGGAGATCCGCCTGCAGCGCGAGCGACCCCAGAGCCCCTTTGTGCAGGTCTTCCTCCGCGAGCAGCTCCGCCGCGTTGCGGCGGAGCAGGAACAGGGAGTCCGATCCGGCGAGCAGCTGGATCTGTTCCCCCGCCGGCTCCTCGAATGCGGCGAGGCTTCCGACGTCCTCGGGCAGCATCCACAGCGGGTCGCCCCCAGCCTCGGTCAGCACGGTGGGCACTTCGACGGCGCCGGCGGCGGCGAGGGCCGCCTTGCTTTGCGCCACGGTGAACCCCGTGAACCACTGCGATTGCTTGAAGGTGGCTCCCCCGGTCCAGCCCAGGTAACGGCGGATCAGCTCGCTGCGCGCGGCGTCGTCGTCGATGCCGCTGGGCGCCAGGTCCCAGGGCTCGTAGGCGTAGCGTTGCTGGTCCAGGCGGCCGTTGGCCGGGACGCGGCGGATCTTGCCCTGCGCCTGCAGGATCCCCAGGGCGGTGGGCAGTGTGGTGGTGGCGCCCTTCTTCTTGCCTTCCTCGCCAAGGTTCCGGACTGAGTCGCCCAGTTCCTCCTTGAGCTGCCGCGGATCCATGGGCCCCTCCGCCTCGGCGAGCACGTGCAGCACCTGCTCCTCCAGGAGCGTGATTTCGCCCCGTTCCACGCCCAGCCGGCCGAGCACCCGGATGGCTTCTGCGGCGTCCTTGCCCAGCTTCAGCGCCCAGGCGAAGTCCTCCCGGCCCAGGACGTAGGTGCAGCCGCGGGCGACGGGAAGTTCGAGGATCCGGTGGGCGAGGACGTCTGCGTCCACCTGTTCGCGGCGGATGCCGGCGCGGGCGAAAAGCGTGAGGTACGGGTTGGCGCCGCCGATGGACCGGGCCCAGCCCGCCCGGGCGAGGACCTGCTCCGCCGTGCAGTCGGCCAGCGAGCCGTCCAGGCCCTGCCGGTGCCAGGACCACGCCCGGAGCCGCTCCGGGGTCAGGCTCTGCGGCTCCGGCAGATTGGCGGGCTCTTCTACCGACGGCGATTGCGTGGCGACAGGGTGGGTGCTCATGGGCTCATTCTCCAACAGCTTCTCTGTCAGCGGTATCAACCGGCGCCGCCGGTTTCCCGGTTTCCGTGGTTTCCGCGGTTTCCGTGGTCTTAGTCGTTTCCGTCGTTTCCGTCGATAGAAACTCCAGAACGGTCCGGGCGGTGGCGTCCCAGCCGGGCAACCGGCCCCGGGCCTCCGCTGCCGCGTCCCGCCAGCGTTCCCTGACTCCGGCGTCGCCCAGCCAGCGGCGGAGCAGATCCGCCAGCGGGGCCGGGTCCGTTCCAAGCCCGACGGCGGCGCCCGGCAGCGGCAGGTCCGGCACCGGCATGTCAGGCACCTCCGGAAGGTCCGGTCCCGGCGAGCCGGGGGTGCCGGCGGCGAGCGCCTCGACGGCTCCGGTGCCCTCGCGCACCACCACGGGGATGCCGCGCGCCAGCGATTCGGTGACCACCAGGCCGTAGGTTTCGGCCCGGGAAATCAGCAGGCTGAGATCGGCCGCATCCCATTCAGCATCCAGCTCCGCGCCCCGGAGTTCGCCCGGGACGCTTATCCGCCCGGCCAGGCCCAGGCGGTCCACGGTGTTCCGGAGCTGCGCGGCATAGTCCGGGTGGGCGGTGTCCGAGCCGATGAGGGACGCCGTCCAGGGCACATCCGTGAGCCGGGCGAGGGCGTCCAGCAGGAGCGACTGGTCCTTGTTCGGCAGCAGCGCCGCCACGGCTATGAAGTGCGGCACGCCCGCGCCGGCGGACAGACTTCCCGCCGCTGGCGGCGCAGTCGCCGTGCCCGGCAGGGCGACTCGGATGCTGTCAAAGCCGTGCCGGGCACCGATACCCGCCGCGGCCGAGCGGCTGGTGCAGATGACACCGGCCGCTGCCCGCAGGGCCCTGCGTTCATGCTCCGCATGATCCGGCAGCGGCATGTGCAGCAGGATCCAGACCTGCTGCCCGGCGGCCGCGGCCTCCTCCAGTTCGGCGGGCGCGCCGCAGGCGAGGAGGCTGTCGACCAACGTCACGGAGGGGGCCGTGTGCAGCAGTCTGGCCAGGCGCCGCCGGTCCCCCGCGCTGCCTCCCGGCCAGTCGCCGTCGAGCGGGCAGGTTTCCACCTCGGCGCCGAGGTGGGCCAGTTCCCGGGCGAGCGCCGCGTTGTAGACGTTGCCACCGGAGTTGTGCCGGACGTTGCCGGGCACCACAAACCGGAGGCGAGGGCTGGCCGGAGGCATCTGCGGCGCTTAGCGGGCGTCGAAGTCCAGCGAGAAGCCCGCCCAGGCGTCAGGGGTCTCGCGCAGGGTGACGTCCAGCCCGGCGAGCTCACCGCCGTCGTTGCCGACGCGGATCTGCGCGGCGACGGCGTCGGCGATGTACTGGGCGAGGGCCTCGGTGGTGCTCAGCTTGCCGGCGAAGTCGGGGTGCTCGTCGAGGTTCTTGTAGTTCAGTCCCTCGAGGACCTCGTCCAGCACGTCACCGGCCGCGCCAATGTCCAGCACGATCGCGTCGTCATTGAGTTCACGACGGCGGAAGGTCACCTCCGTGACGAACGTGGCACCGTGCAGGCCCTGGGCGGGGCCGAAGGCTTCGCGGGGAAGGCTGTGGGCGATCATGAAGTTACGGCGGACGGTCAGACTGAACACGGGCTACCTCGTGGCTTCGGTGGACTGGGCTTCGGTGGACTGGGTTTCGGTGGACTGGGCTTCGGTGGACTGGGCTTCGGTGGACTGGGCTTCGGTGGATGAGTATTCAATGACGTGGCACAAGGCGTCCAGGTTCCCGTCGGCGAGCCGCTGGACGACGCCGGGGAGCTCCGCGAACGTCGACGAGCCGGTCAGGAAGACGTCAAAGACCGGGTCCTGCAGCAGGGACACGGCGAGCGCGAGGCGCTCGGCGTTGGTGCGGCGGTGCCGGCGGGCGCGGGCCACCATCCCCACCTGGCTGGCCCGGACGGACAGGCGGCGGGCATGGAAGTCCTCCCCCAGCGGCAGGGAGATCTTCCGGTCGGCGTACCAGGACATTTCGATGATGTCGCCGTCGTCGCCCACCAGTTGCAGGCTTCGCTGCAGGCCTTCCTGCGAGGCCGAACAGTGGATCACGATGTCGCAGTCCGGGAGGGCATCGTCGGGATGGCTGAAGTCGACGCCCAGGGCGTCCGCGAACGCACGCTTGGCAGGGTCGACGTCGACCAGCTGCAGCCGCGCGAGCGGAAAACCGGCCAGGAGTTTGGCCACCATGCCGCCGACGAGTCCGGCCCCGATCACGGCAATCCTGTCGCCTAGGCGGGGTCCGGCCTCCCAGAGGCCGTTGACAGCGGTCTCCACCGTGCCGGTGAGCACCGCGCGGCGGGCGGGAACGCCGTCGGGGACTACGGTGAGTGATTCGACCGGGACGATGAAGCGGTCCTGGTGCGGGTAGAGGCAGAAGACGGTCTTGCCGGCCCAGCCCTCCGGCCCGTCCTCGACCACGCCAACGGTGAGGTAGCCGAATTTCACCGGGTAGGGGAAGTCCCCCTCCTGGTTGGGGGCGGCCATGGCCTCGGCGACGCACGCCGGGACACTGGCGTGATGGACCACCAGTTCGGTGCCCTTGCTGATGCCCGAATACAGGGTCCGGACGAGCGCCTCGCCGGGGCCGGGCGCGGAAAGGTCCTCGCTCCGGAGCTCGCCCTGTTCCGGGCCGACGGTCCAATAGGCGGTGGCGTGCCGTTCAGAAATAGTCATTGTGCTTACGAATCTAGTGCCCGCACTGTTCGCGGGGAAGTGTGCCGCGCGCAAGTTCGAGGCGTTGTGAGGGTGCCGCTGCGGCCCGTTTTGTGGATGGGCGCCTTGCTCCGGTACCCTAGTCAGGTTGGTGACGTGTCCGAGCGGCCGAAGGTGCAACACTCGAAATGTTGTTTGGTGTAAAAGCCAACGTGGGTTCAAATCCCACCGTCACCGCGAATGAGAAAGGCCCTGCTTCCCTTGCAAACAAAGGGAAGCAGGGCCTTTTGCTTTGTCGAAATCAAACCCGTGGCCACATTCTGGGCACATTTGCCAGAGAGACGGCGTGATCCAGAGCGTCTGAAACCGAGTCCAAGTCTCCATCAAAGAGGTCCGCATAGGTGTCCAGCGTCATAGCCGCCGAGCTATGGCCCAGCATCTTCTGGACCACCTTCACATTCGCGCCAGACGACACGGCGAAGCTCGCGGCCGAGTGCCGCAAATCGTGAGGGGTGATCCGAGGAATGCCCGTCCGCTTCACGGCACTGCCAAACCAACTCATGTTGTCCTCATGGACGCGGGCCAGCCGCAAATGGTGCCCATTCTCGCCGGGGAACACCAGATCGTTGCGCCCCTTGCCCTCACAAATTTCTTTTGGATTTTCGGTGGGATCCGGGTTCCTTGCCTGCGCGTCCCTCGCCAGAGGTGGTGGATGAAGCCAGCCGAGAAATGCAGCGCGAAGCAGTGCGGCCGTTCCGCAGCGGCGGTCGAGAACGGGGGCCGCCTCTGCATCAGACCCTCGGCCTGCCGATACTCGTATCCCATCCTTTCGGCTCGAGACCGTCCAGAATCTTTTGTCCCCGACAGGATGTCGGGCCGGAGATCCTCCGGCACGGGCGACCCGACGTAAGACCACCAAGCGTCCGAGCATCGGTGGCTCATCCTTTTCGGTGTAGAGGCCACACCGGTTGCATGGACGGACCCGCGTGCCCAGCGACAGCCTCCGCCAGCGGCCCGATCATAATCCGGACAGGGGACCGCTCCTACGCGTCCGCACCGGCGCACGTCAGCTTCCCCCGTCACTGGGGACGGCGTGATGCGCTTTCCTTACAAGAGCGCGAAATCGGCTGTAAGGGAATCAGGCGTTCCGGCCGGTGCCTTCTGTATCGTCATCAGCGGGGCCAGGAGCTGCGTCCTCCGCGTCCGTCCCGCCTTCTCCACCACCGGTGGGGCGCTCGGTTCCGCCTTCGCCATGGTCCCCTTCGGCATATCCTGCGGCTTCCGGACCGGCCTCGCCGCCCACGGTTCCGCCCTCGCCGTAGTCCCCTTCGGCATATCCTCCGGCTTCCGGACCGGCCTGGCCCCCCACGGTTCCGCCCTCGCCGTAGTCTCCTTCGGCATATCCTCCGGCTTCCGGACCGGCCTCGCCGCCCACGGTTCCGCCCTCGCCGTAGTCCCCTTCGGCATATCCTCCGGCTTCCGGACCGGCCTGGCCCCCCACGGTTCCGCCCTCGCCGTAGTCCCCTTCGGCATATCCTCCGGCTTCCGGCGCGGTCTGGTCCTCCCCAACTGTTCCGCCCTCGTCATAGTCCCCGCCGATATTTTGGCGTGCCTCTCTTTCAACGGTGGGCTTAGGGGTGTTGTTCTCGTGCTGTTGGGCTGCAGATTCACTGTTCTCGGACATGGAAAATCCCTCCTTGAAGCAACGTGCCCGTGCGAATGCAGAGGCATCACGGCTTCGCGACCGACGACAATCGGGCGGGCACGATCTGGCGGGCAAGGGGAGGTCTAATGCTCTACCGATACCGGGGCCGGCCTGTGTTAATTCTACTTCCGGGGTCCGCCGAGCAGGTTCCCGATGGTTTATCACCTTGGTGACCGAATTCGGGTGCACCCGCCGCCACCGGCGAGGGGAGCCGTTGTATCGCGCTCCGTTGGTCACTCGTCGCGCTGACCAGCGATCGTTCCAGAAGCCACATCGGATCTGCAGCAGGGCACCGACGGCCTGGTCTCCCTGCTCCTAAAGCGGACTGAGCGCCTGCGGCCACTGCAGGGACTCCCACGGGTGCCCACGTCGGCACGGCCGAGGCATTCGCGCAGCAGTTCCCCGAGAAGAAGAGGCGGACGCGGGAACCCTCATCACGATGATCGGGGGAACATTGGCGATCGCCTACATTGTCGTCGCAGTTTTCATCGCATCGTTCCTCGTCAGAGTGGACATTGGCGAGTTCGTCGGCCCGATCACGCCCCTGCCGGGGCCCGTGCAGGCCCTGGCCCGTGTCCTGAGTGGATTTGTGACTAACAAATATCAACGGGCGAGTTCCGGATGCGGCGGGGGGCGGAGGGAACGCGGTTCAAAGAAAAACACCCCGGTCCGAAGATCGGGGTGTTACCGATGACCCGACACATCCGTGAAGGATGTCTCGACTCGCCACATGCGGGGGCTGGGAGGGAATCGAACCCGTGTGTGGCCATATGCAGCAATGGCATAAACCGTTCAGCCCTCCGGAAGAACGTGTGCGACGATGCGGTCATGAGCGAACACACCGAACCCGGGCCGGCAGAACGTGCCGCCCCGTGGAGGCGCCGCGAGGATCTGACGACACACCAGCTGCGCGCTGTCGGGCAACGGCGCGCTGACGCTGAAGAAAAGCTCGCACGCCATCTCAAGGAGGCACGCCACCCGGCCGGAGAACACCCTGCGGCAGGGGAAAAATCTCCCGACGACTGACCGGCCGCATGGGCCCTGCCGCGCACAGGGGCCTGGACCGGCGCCGAGTGCAGGCCGCACTATCCCGGCAGAAACCTGAGGTCAGGTGATGTCTATTCCTCGCACCGCACGTCACTGGAGCGGCGTCACGGATTGGACAATGGAATGCCGATCACCAGCAACGTCGCCTGGGACGAACGACTCGAGGCCTACAAGGGCAGGGACACTGCTCACTACATCGAGACGGTCAAGGCCTCGGCCAGCCGTTGCGCGGTCTGCCGGCTACCTCTTGGCTCCGGCGCCGCCTTGTCGCTGACGGTGGACATCACCGAAGGCCGCGACCTGGACGGCATATCATCGCTGACCTTCGATGCTGCCGTGTGTCATCTGCAGTGTCAGGAACCCGGGCTGAGGGTTCATCAAACGGATGGTGTCATGCGGGACCTTACCTCGCATGGCGCCCGTCTGGTCCTAAGCACGGGCCCGTCGGGAACGATGAACATCCCCGTGCTGGCCTACACCCTTGTGCCGAATATGGTCTTCGGGGAACCGGGCGGGGAAATGACCTCCGCGCTGGTCTCGCTCCTGCTCCAGCATGGATTCCAGATGTCCCTAAGTGCCAGCTACACGGAAATTCTGCAGCGCGCTGTCCATGCGCGGGACACGTGCACCTGCACCGTGGCGGCCGGAGGAGCAGTTCAACTGCATGTAGACGGCTTCCTGATGCATTCCCAGCAACTGGACAGGACGAACCTGAATGATTCCCGATGGCTGCAAGCAGCCGGGGCAGGACACGTCCTGGTCATCAGCGGCGGCAACCTCACGTTCACGGAAACTGGCCTGGAGCTGACTGCCGCGGCGCGCCTCGGCACCCTGGTCACCGGATTTGTCCCGGCGTTCACATAACTAGGCGGCCCGGGCAGGTGACGATTCAAACTGGCTGCCCTTTCGCCCCAAATAAGTTCTGCAATCTCACAGACGACCGTCCAAAAGTCGCTTGCCGTCGACCATGCCTGTGAATCGTAGCGATAAGTGGCGGCGTTTCCACAGCGCTAAATGTCACCCTTGCTGCCCCGCTAGAGGATTGCCTTACGGACGTCCCGGCAATTAGACGATGCCTACCGACGGTATCGCTGTTGCGCCTTGGTTCGGGGATACTCGCACCTGATTTCCTCTTGCCGGCACGACGATTCAAGCCGGCGGGTCCTGTCCCACGAGACCGTCCACCGACTCACGGATAAGGTCGGTATGGCTGTTGTGGCGCCCATATTCCTCGATCATGTTCAGCAGGATGTAGCGCAGACTGGGAAATCCGATGCCGGGGTTGGAGGCAATTGTGCTCTGACGGCCCGGACCGCCGTCCATGAGCCGGGAAGCGCCACCCAAGCATCGGGCACGGTCCGGGCTCTGACGATCCTTGGCCCCGCTCGAAGAGCCCGCGAAGACACACCCCCGGGTATGGAGATGAACCATAAGTGGAAAGTCCGCCCACGAGCCAGCAACTTCATCCGCGGCAGGCCTCAGCAACCTCGGCGAGTTGGTGGACGGAGCCGACTGTAGGCATCTGTCGAAATGGCCCGTATAGTAAGTGTGCCTTATGATTTGGGGTAGAAAGTGCCACAGCGCACCGGGAGGAACGGATATGGTGGCGGAATCGCCGGGCTCCATCAGAATTGAAGTGGTCGGCGCACGATACCGGCTTGGCGAGGTGATCGGCCGTGGCGGTATGTCGTCCGTCTACCGTGCAAGGGACGAGAATCTGGGCCGGGACGTCGCGCTGAAGCTCTTCGCACCCCAGGCGCCGGACGCGGACGAGCTCAAACGCCAGGAAGCTGAGATTCAGCTGCTGGCGACACTGAACCATCCCAACCTCGTGACACTGTTCGACGCCGGCATCGACACCCGTATCCCGGACGAACCCCGCCCCTTCCTGACGATGGAACTGGTCGGGGGACAGGATCTGCGCAGCCGCATCAGGCACAGCGATATTCCCTTGGACGAACTCGCAGTCATTGGAGCCGGAAGTGCTGACGCGTTGGCCTATGTCCACAACCTGGGCATCATCCACCGGGATATCAAGCCGGGCAATATCCTCTTGGTGCAGACACGCCCCGGGGAGCCGCTCAGGGCCAAGGTCACAGACTTCGGGATTGCCCGGATCGCCGACTCAACACGCCTGACAGCCACCGGGGCGATGGTGGGAACCGCGGCATACCTCAGCCCTGAACAAGCCATGGGCTCTCCACTCAGCCCGGCCACGGACGTGTATTCGCTGGGCCTGGTCCTGCTCGAAAGCATCAAGCAGACAATGGAGTACCCCGGCAGCGCTGTGGAATCCGCCGTGGCCAGGCTGCACCGCGCACCGAACATTCCCGAGGATCTCCCGGCGGAGTGGGCGGACCTGATCCGGTCGATGACGGCAATCGAACCGCTGGAACGCCCGAGCGCCGCCGATGTTGAGACAGCGCTGCGGCAGGCACTTGTCTCGCCGGCATCCACTCCCGGCGAACTTACGCCGGGACCCACGCGCGTGCTGCCGCTCCAGGCCCGACAGGGCCCCCTCCCCCACGACAAGGTCCGCGGCCCCCGGCCTCTCCCCCGGCCCAGCCAACGAACACACCCACGCCAGGATCGCAGCGCCACGGATGCCGCACCCAACCCCGCCCGGCCCTCGCCGCACCCCGCTAACGATCAGAGCAGCAACCGCCCGGGAACGCCCCGCGCGGCGCGATCCTCCCGTGCAGGTTACAGGGGGCGGCTCCCCGCGGTCGCAGTCCTGGCCGTTCTTGCGCTGGGGGGCGGGGCGGCGGCGCTCACGGCGAGCATGGCGCCACCGCCCGCGCCCATCGTTGTGCCGTACCCGACGGTCACCGGCACCCTGGGTGACCACCTCCAGCAACTTCAGAAAAGTGTGGAACCATGATCCGCTTTCAGACCAAGGGCCGTGCACCGGCTCACGGGGAGTTGGCTTTGCCGCCGCCCTGGTGCTGGCGGCTACGCTTACCGGCTGCGGCCCGGCCGATACCGCCCTGCCGCGCGACACGGCCCGGCAGCTTCAGGAACTCGTGCTGGGCGTGAGCCAGGCCGCGGCCGCGAACGATCATTCGGCCGCGCTCAGAACCCTGGACAGCCTGGAAGCGGACGTGAGAACAGCGGCCGGCAGCGGCCGGGTTTCCGAGGAACGGCGCCGGAGCATCATGACCAGCATCACCGCCGTCAGGGCCGACCTCACTGCCGCCATTGACGCTGCCGCAGCGGCGAAAGCGGCCGAGGAAGCAGCAGCCGCGCTGCCGCGGCAGAAGCGGAGAAAGCCAAGGAGCCGATGCGGAAGCGGCGGCGAGAGCTGCACAGGAATACACGGCACCGGTAGTTGCAGCCCCCGTACCGGCGCCATCGCCAGCACCGGAAGAGAGGAAAGGCAATGAGGGCAATGCCAACGAGGGCAGAGGCAACGAGGGCAGAGGCAAAAACAAGAACAGCTGACCGGGACAAGTGGCACCAGCGCTTTGTTTAGTTACCCGGCGACGCCCGGCCTGTAATCCGTTGCCCTGGTTTGCATCGTGCCACCAACTGCCGAACTCAGGAAGAGTCCCACTTCGGCCCGCCGCTGAGCTTTCAGACCACCGGGAAGTGACACCGGCAGGGGTCCGCATAAGGGTTACGTATGGATGCCGCAACCGTCACTCTTAGACCTCTGGAAAACTTACCCCCGACAATGTCCGCGCCCTCCTTGCGGTAGTGGGGCGCGCCGGGCGCGTCCTGCCCGGCTTCCTCGTTCATCTGGACCTGGGCCAGGTCCACGCCAGCTCGCCGGAAGCGCTCCAGGCCCTCTCCGGCGCCGGGATCAAAACTCTGACCACGCACCACCCAATGCCTACCCGCCGTGGACACCGCCCGGATCTCGCAGCGAGGGCAGCCGCATGAGTGGGCACATAAATTCCGAAGGCTGCGACCGGATATTCCACCGTTTCGGAAGATGGTCCCTGGTACCGGATGAAGACCTGCTGAAGCCGCGCCAACCGCTGCGCCAAGTGCAAAAACTCGTAGGGCCGACCGTCGCCAGCGAACTCCTCGACCTCCTCGGCCAGGTCGATCAGGAACTCCATCGGCGCGCTCACACCGCGCATTGGGAGCACACCTCCCGAACCTCCAACCCTGGGCCGGGCTAAGGCCCGGCGGCTGGCCCAAGGGCACCAAGCTGGAATACCGCTGGTTCTTGAACGGCAAAATCTTCGCGGGCGGCTGGAATGAAACCACTAAGGTCTGGGGGCCGCCGGTCGTGGACAGCAAAGGCGATAAGTTCGTCGTCCGCGTCAAGGGCACATTGAACGGCAAGGTCAGCTATCGGTTCAGCAGGACGTACGTCGTCCGCTACTAACGACCACGCACAGAGAATCCCCGCCAGTCATCACGAGTGGCGGGGGTTTCCTCTGTCTTGGCGGTGTCGAACGTCTTGGCGGCGGCGAACGTCTTGGCGGCGTCGAACGCAGGCACCCGCTCAAGGCTCCCCGTCGAGTGCTTCCATCTCCAGGCTCGCGTCGGTGTAGGAAATTTCGCCGTTCCGGAATGCCTGGTCGAGTTCCTGGGCCCGGCGCCGCCTGTAAGCGCTGCTGACTGTTCCCGTCATGCCGGCCTCAAGATAGTCGAGGCGGGAAAGGGTGGGCTGCTGGTCTATCAGGTGCCGGCGGTTCGACTTGGGCAACCAAGCGCCAGGGTGCATTAAACGATGTGCATAGGCTCTGGGATCGACTAAGTACATGCTTCCATGGTTCAACTCCCCGCTGAGAGGACCATGAGTATCTTCTGGGTGATCAGTGGTAGCGGCGAACGCCTCGCGTCGCGGACGGCCGCGCGGGCCAACGAGAGCGGGCCAGCGAGAGCCGTCCGGCGAGCACGGGGCCAGCGTGCGCGGCCCGCCATCTGGCCCCAATGGCATAATGGCCCGGTGCTGAAAACGACAATCATCGGGCCGGACTACTCCAAGATCGTAGAGGCCGGCCATTACGAGGTCATCCTCGACGATCTCACCCTCGACTTTTACTACCGGCCCTCAGAGACGAAGGCCGCGTACATTTTCTCGCCAGGCTGGATCAACCGGGTCACTTACCCATACCCGTACTTCCAGCGCATGAAGTGGCTCGAAGACCTGGATGGCGTTGGCATCTCAATGGCAGACCCCACACAGCGGCTGGCGGACAATGTGCAGATCGGGTGGTTCCTTGGCACCAGGGAAGCCGACTTCGCCCGCATCACCGCCGTGTTCATTGAGGGCCTGCTCAGCCATCTGGGGATCCAGAACGAACAGACGCTGTTCTTTGGTTCATCCGCCGGCGGGTTCGCATCCTTGGCTTTGGCCACACACGTCCGAGGCGCGAGGGCCCTGGCCGTGAATCCGCAAACGGAGATCCTCCGCTTCCACGACATTGGCGAACTGTCCAAGGCCATGCGCGCCTGCTTCCGCGGCATGAGCAACATCAAGATCGAGGAAACGATCCCGTGGCGGGTCAGCATCGCGGAGCTCTGGAAGAAGGAGGGGTTCGCGCCGAAGGCGACGATCATGATGAACACCCATGATCAGTGGCACATGACGCACCACATCCTGCCGCTGATCGCCGGCCTGGGGAAACTTGAAATGTCGGGCGGCGTGGACATCCGGTTCTTCAGCAACGAGGAGGCCGGCCACAACCCGCCACCCGCTCACCGGCTGGTCCCGGTCATGAAAGAACTCATGGGTGCAGGCCGTTAGAGGCCCTGTGTGGATAACAACGAAGCACCCCTGAGGGGTGCTTTTTTGTTTGAGGCTGCGGGCTAGCGCTACGGTCGGGGCGGGATTGTGGCCTTCGGCTGCCTCGCGGCGCCGGTGGCCGGCGGCGCCGGAGTAATGCCGGAGCCCTGGGCGGTATTCCGGAGCGCCTGCCGATACGCGGCAAGGTACGTCTTCCCGAGGAACTCGATGCCAACCCGGGAGAAGTGGATCCTGTCGCCCCGGTTGACGCCGCCGGCCGTGGATCTGGCAAAGCCGGTGAAAGCGACCCTGGACGGGGTTTCGCGGTGGGCTCGGTCGATGTTCGCCAGGCCCGGCGTGGCTGCAATGCCCTCCGGCGACACGCCCCCCACAACAAAGGGAAGTTTCGGGGAGGAGAACCGCGAGCGGAAGAACCCGATCAGTTCGTCAAGTTTCGCCGCGTATGCCGATGTGGAGATGGCCGAGTTGCCTTCGCCTTGGTGCCAGAGGACGCCTTTGAGATCCACGCTATAGCCGGCTGCCTTCGCCGCTGCCAGTCCCTCCAGGGTCTGGGCCGCCGCGAGGGCTGGGAGGTCGAGCGTTGGGTCAGCCGCTACGCCGACAGACCACGTCAGCTTGTCGAGTGCTGTGGTGAACGCGGTGGCCCCGTGGGCGGCAGGGATGATGAGCACACCGACGTTGGGCGGCTGCGTCTTCAGGTATTCGCGGGCAAAGGTTGTGGCCGGCGAGATCCCGGTGGCCGGGTCATGCATGTCCAGGGGGACGGTCGCGGGGCGGAACGTCCGGTTTGTCGCGCCGTACTGGAAGATGCGCGGGTCGGTGGGGTCATAGGCGCCACCGGACGGACGGCCGCGCCCGGACATGTTCGACTGCCCGGCGGCCAGGAACACATGCAGGACGGTGACCTGCGCGGGCGACGCCGGGGGAGCAGGCTCGGCCGGCCCTTGCGGGGAAGAAACCGGCACCAGCACCAGCAGGAGGGAGGCGATGACTAGGAGCCAAAGAAGAATGGATACGGGCCGAGAGCGGACAAATGCCACGATGAAACGTGCCTCCAGACAGCGGCGCCGCCAACGTGGACTGGTGCCCGCAGATTTGCGAGCCAGTCAATGCTACATGGCAGGGCTGAAGACATCGCTTGGCCGTTTCGCGTGTCGGCCCTGCTCAAGCGCGTGCGGACACATTAACACCGCCCGGCTCCGGCCCGGACCGGCGCCTACCCGCGCACGATCACCACGTCCAGGGTCCGCGGTCCGTGGACGCCCTCGACGCGTTCGAGTTCGATGTCGCTGGTAGCGCTGGGGCCGCTGATCCAGGTCTGCGGGCGGGTCGCGTCAAGCCGGCGGAGGGCCTCGGGCAGGACGGCCGTGATGTCCCAGGCCCGGACGATGCAGATGTGGCGGTCCGGGACGAGGCTGATGATCCGGCGGCCCTGGTCCGGGCCGGCGTCGAGGATGATGGTGCCGGTTTCGGCGACCGCCACGGCGCTGCCGGTCACGACGGCGTCAACCCCGTCCAGTTCCCCGACGCTGAGCAGCTGCCCGGGGGCGTCGGCGACGCGGCGGGAGCCGGCGTCGTGCGCGTCCGCCTCCGCGAACAGGGACTGGTCCAGGCCGTGCGGGACAGCGTAGCGGCCGGTGCCCTCGAGCAGGGCGGCGAGCCGCCGGGGCACCGCGGCCGCATCCTCAACGAAGACGTTCGCCTTGTAGTCAACGAGCCGGTCCGTCAGCAGCTCGATGAGCTCTTCCTCGCCTAGTCCGGAGGAGAGCCGGTAGTCGCGGGGCACCTCGGGCACGGCCGGGGCGTCCCGGAGGGCAGAGCGGATCCGGTCGAGTATTTCTTCGCGCGCGTTCACGGGTTCTCCTCTGTGCCAGTGGCCCCAGGACCGGTGGCCTCGGAGCCGGTGGCATCCGCCGGGCCGGCCGGGGCCCGGTGTTCCTTGTCCCACCATTGCCGGAACGACTGTCCGGGTGGTGCGGGGATATCCCGGCTCTGGGTCCAGCCGGCAGCGATGCCCGGCAGCTTGGTGATCTTTCGGTCCGGTCCGGCGGCAAGCCGGCCCAGGGGCAGCGCCTTCTCGACCAGGCCGAGGTTCTTTCCGGAGGACAGTGCCCAGGAGGCTGCCTTCATGCCCAGGTCCATCTGGCTGGGGAGGCGCTTCTTGCCGCGTTTGCTGTCCACGTCCTCACCACGCAGGTGCACCAGGATGTCCGGGATGTTGATCTTTACGGGGCAGGCGTCGTAGCAGGCGCCGCATAGGGACGAGGCGTACGGCAGGGAGTTGTTCTCCTCTGCCGTGATCCCGGTCAGCAGCGGGGACAGGATGGCGCCGATCGGTCCCGGGTAGGTGGAACCGTAGGCGTGCCCTCCGGTGCGTTCGTAGACAGGGCAGACGTTCATGCAGGCGCTGCAGCGGATGCAGTTCAGGGCCGAGCGGCCCATTTCGTCGGCCAGTGCGGCGCTGCGGCCGTTGTCGAGCAGCACGAGATGGACGTTTTGGGGCCCGTCGTCGGGCGTGACGCCGGTCCACAGCGAGGTGTACGGGTTCATCCGCTCCCCGGTGGAGGACCGCGGGAGCAGCTGCATGAACACCTCAAGGTCCTCCCACGCCGGCAGCAGCTTCTCCACGCCCATGACGGTGATGAGGGTTTCCGGGAGCGTCAGGCACATGCGCCCGTTGCCTTCGGATTCGACGACGGCGAGCGTGCCGGAATCCGCCAGGGCGAAGTTCGCGCCGGACACGGCCACCTTGGCGGTGAGGAACTTGCGGCGCAGGTGGGCCCGGGCGGCCGCGGCGAGGCGGGCCGGCTCGTCGGTCAGGTCCGGGTCCACGCCCTCCATTTCGCGCAGGAAGATGTCCCGGACCTGGCTGCGGTTCTTGTGGATGGCCGGGACCAGGATGTGGCTGGGCTTGTCGTGGTCCAGCTGGACAATGAGCTCGGCGAGGTCGGTCTCGAACGCCGCGATGCCCTGCTCTTCGAGGTACTCGTTGAGGCCGATTTCCTGGGTGGCCATGGACTTGACCTTGACCACCTCGTCGGCGCCCTGGTCCCGGATGAGGGCGGCGACAATCCGGTTGGCCTCGCCGGCGTCGCGGGCCCAATGGATGGTTCCGCCGCGGGCGGTGAAGTTCGCCTCGAACTGTTCGAGCAGCTCCGGCAGCCGCGCCATGACGGATTCCTTGATCGCCCGGCCGGCGTCGCGCAGCTCCTCCCAGTCGGGGAGTTCGGACACGACGGCCAGGCGCTTGTCCCGGATGGTCCGGGTGGCGTGGCCGAGGTTTGCCCGCAGCTGGCTGTTGCCGAGCTCGCGGTGCGCGGCTTTGGGGAAGGGTTCGTGTTCGTGCAGGTTGCCGATGCCGAAGACCGGCAGGGACGGCATCCCCAGGAATGTGCCGCTCATCGTGCGGTCCTTCCGGTGGTGAGGCGGACGTCGCCGGTGACGGCGGCGGGATTCTCCAGGGTGCTGGCCAGGATCTCGGCGAAGTGCATCGTGGTGACGCCGCTGCCCTGCCGGGACAGGCCGCCGCCGATATGCAGGAGGCAGGACGCGTCGCCGCCGGCGCAGAGATCGGCGCCGGTGCCGCAGATGTTGGCGGTCTTGTCCGCGAGCATCGCCGAGGACACGTCCGCGTTCTTCATCGAGAAGGTGCCGCCGAAGCCGCAGCATTGCTCGGCCTCCGGCAGCTCGGCCACCTCGATGCCTGCGACCGAGCGCAGGAGGTCCAGCTGGCGGTCGCCGAGCCGGAGCAGCCGCATGCCGTGGCAGCTCGGGTGGTAGGTGATCCGGTGCGGGAAGTAGGAGCCCAGCTGGGCCGCGGCGTCCGTGACGCCCAGGACATCGACCAGGAGCTGGGAGAGCTCATAGGTTTTGTGCCCGACGGCGGCCGCCCGGGCTTCCAGCCCGGAGTCCCCGCAGCGGCGGGCGATCATGGCGTGCTGGTGTTTCACGGAGGCGACGCAGGAACCGGACGGTGCGACGGCGGCGTCGTACTCATCTTCCTCGAATGCCTTCACATGGTTGGCGACGACGGGCAGGGCCTCCTTGAAGTAGCCGCTGTTGACGTGCATCTGCCCGCAGCAGGCCTGCCCGGCGGGGAAGATGACCTCGTGGCCGAGGCGCTCGAGGATGGACACGGTGGCGCGGGCCGTCCGCGGGTACATGGCGTCCACGATGCACGTGGCGAAGAGCGCGATCCTCACAGGGCACCTCCGGCGCTCTGGTGTGCGGCCACGGGTGAGGGTAGGTACTTGGCCGGCTGCTGGGAGGCTCGCACGACGGCGCGCAGCTCGCCCAGGCCGCCGCCGAGGACGCCGGCGGCGCGGACCTGGACCAGGACGTTGCCCAGGGCGGTGGCTTCCACGGGTCCGGCCAGGACGGGTTTTCCGGTGGCGTCGGCGGTGAGCTGGCAGAGGAGCCGGTTCTGGGATCCGCCGCCCACGATGTGCACGACGCCGGCGCTCAGATCCGCGAGCCGCTCGGCGTCGGCGATGGTCCGGGCGTAGCCGGCGGCGAGGCTGTCCAGGATGCACCGCACGATGTGCGCGGGATCCTCCGGCAGGACCGCGCCGGTGGTGCGGGCCGCGGACCGGATGCGTTCGGGCATATTGTCCGGGGCGATGAAGTAGGGGTCGTCGGCGTTGATGACCGGGCCGCCGGGAGGAAGCGTTGCGGCCGCGTCGAGCAGTTCCTCGAGTCCGGACCGGTAGCCCACGGTAGCCCACGTGCGCTGGCATTCGCTGAGCAGCCAGAGGCCGCCGACGTTGCGCAGGTAGCGGATGGTGCCGTCCACGCCGCGTTCGTTGGTGAAGTTCGCGGCCCGGCTGGCCTCGGTCAGGACCGGGCGGGCCAGCTCGACGCCGACAAGGGACCAGGTGCCCGAGGAGACGTAGGCGAATTTCTCCTTTTCGCTTCCGGCGCCCGCGGGCACGGCGGCGACGGCGGAGGCGGTGTCATGCGAGCCCACGGCCACCACCTTCGTGACAGCGGGCAGACCGGTCCGTTCCGCGATCTCCTTCGTGAGCGTCCCGAGGACCTCGCCGGGCTGGATCAGCGGCGGGAACAGGTTCCCGGGCAGGCCCAGGGCGGCCAGGAACTCGGTGGCCCACTCCCCCGCGACGGCGTCGAAGAGTCCGGTGGTGGAGGCGTTGGTGGCCTCGGTGCGGCGCCGGCCGGTCAGCAGGAATCCGATGAGGTCCGGAATGAGCAGGGCCTGCAGCCCGTCCAGGCCGGGCTCGGAGGCGAGCTGGTAGATCGTGTTGAACGGCAGGAACTGCAGCCCCGTGGTGGCGTAGAGACGGGCCGGGTCGAGTTCCTGGTGGACCCGGGCGACGGCAGCACGGGACCGGTCGTCGCGGTAGCTGAACGGCGCGGCGACGAGTTCGCCGGCGTCGTTGACCAGGCCGTAGTCCACAGCCCAGGTGTCGATCCCGATGCTGGCGATGCTCTCGCCGCGGGCCGCGGCCGCCGTGGCGGCGGCCGCGAGCCCGGTGAGGACCTCGGCGAACAGCGCGTCGAAGTCCCAGCGGAGGCCGCCGTCGAACTCTTTGACCCCGTTGGGGAACCGGTGCACGGTCTCCAGTTCGGCCCTCTTCCCACCGGGACTGCCTGCGACCCGGCCCAGGATGACCCGGCCGGAGGAGGCCCCGATGTCGACGGCGACAAAGACACTGCCGGCGGACACACCGCCGTCGACGCCGGTTGTTGGCACTGTGCCTATTGCAGGAGTGCTCATCGGAGGAAGGCCGCGGCCACGCCGGCGTCCACGGGGATGTGCAGCCCGGTGGTGTGGGAGAGCTCGCTGCCGGTGAGCACGGCGGCGGCGTTGGCCACGTTTTCGGGCAGGACCTCGCGCTTGAGCAGCGTGCGCTGGGCGTAGTACTTGCCCAGTTCCTCTTCCTGCACGCCGTAGACGGCGGCGCGCTTGGCCCCCCAGCCGCCGGCGAAGATCCCGGAGCCGCGGACCACGCCGTCGGGGTTGATGCCGTTGACCCGGATCCCGTACTCGCCCAGTTCCGCGGCGAGAAGCCGGACCTGGTGGGCCTGGTCTGCCTTGGTGGCGGAGTAGGCGATGTTGTTCGGCCCGGCGAACACGGAGTTCTTGGAGGAGATGTAGATGATGTCCCCGCCCATTTCCTGGCCGATCATTACCTGCGCGGCGGCCTTGGCCACCAGGAACGAGCCCTTGGCCATGACGTTGTGCTGCAGGTCCCAGTCCTTCTCGGTGGTTTCCAGGAGCGGCTTGGAGATGGAGAGCCCGGCGTTGTTGACCACCAGGTCCAGGCCGCCGAAGGCCAGGACGGCTTCCTGGATGGCCGCGGCGATCTGGGCTTCGTCGGTGACGTCGGCCTGGACGCCGATCGCGACGTCGGGCCCGCCGAGTTCCGCGGCCACGGCCCGGGCGTTGTCCAGGTTCAGGTCCGCGATGACCACGCACGCGCCGTCGGCGGCGAAGCGGGTGGCGATCGCCTTGCCGATGCCCGACGCCGCCCCGGTCACCAGGGCGATCCGGCCAACGTGGGATTTCGGCATGGGCATCCGGGCCAGCTTGGCCTCTTCCAGGGCCCAGTATTCGATCCGGAACTTCTCGGATTCCTCGATCGGGGCGTAGCTGGAGACGGCCTCGGCGCCGCGCATGACGTTGATGGCGTTGAGGTAGAACTCCCCGGCCACCCGGGCGGTCTGCTTGTTCGCCCCGAAGGAGAACATGCCCACGCCGGGCACCAGGACGATCGCCGGGTCCGCGCCGCGCAGCGCGGGGCTGTCCGGAGTCGCGTGCCGGTCGTAGTACCCCTGGTAGTCCTCGCGGTAGGCGGCATGGAGTTCCTTGAGCCGGGCCACAGCGTCCTCCACCGAGGCGTCGGCGGGCAGGTCCAGGACCAGCGGCTTGACCTTGGTGCGCAGGAAGTGGTCCGGGCAGGACGTGCCCAGGGCCCCGAGCCGCGGGTGCTCCGCGGCTTCAAGGAACTCCAGGACGGCTGGGTGGTCGCTGAAATGGCCCAGCTGCGGCTTGTCCGTCGAGGCGAGGCCGCGGATCACGGGCGCCAGGGCGGCGGCCTTGGCGCGGCGTTCGGTTTCCGGGAGGGCGGCGTAGCCGGGGAGCTTGGGCCCGAACGGTTCGGCCTTGCCGTGGTCCTTGATGTACTGCTCGGCCTGCTCGATGATCCACAGCGAGTTGGCTTCGGCCTCCTCGCTGGTGGCGCCCCAGGCGGTGATGCCGTGGCCGCCGAGGATGGTGCCGACGGCGTGCGGGTTCGCTTCCTTGATCGCGGCGATGTCCAGGCCCAGCTGGAACCCGGGGCGCCGCCACGGCACCCACGCCACCTTCTCGCCGAAGATCTCCTTGGTGAGTGCCTCGCCGTCGGCGGCCGTGGCAATGGCGATGCCGGAGTCCGGGTGCAGGTGGTCCACGTGCGCGGCGTCGACCAGGCCGTGCATGGCGGTGTCGATCGACGGCGCGGCACCGCCCAAGCCGAACAGGCAGTAATCGAACGCGGCCACCATTTCGTCTTCACGCTCGACGCCGGGGTACACGTTTTTCAGCGCCTGCAGCCGGTCCAGCCGCAGCACGGCAAGGCCTTCGGCCTTCAGCGTGCCCAGGTCCCCGCCGGAGCCCTTGACCCACAGGAGTTCGGCGTCCTCGCCGGTGACGGGGTCCTTTTCGGTGCCCTTGGCGGAGGTGTTGCCGCCGGCGAAGTTGGTGTTCCGTTTGTCCGCGCCGAGGCGGTTGGAACGGGAGATCAGTTCTTCAACAGTCTTGTTCTCAGTCATAACTCTTAGGCGCCCCATCCGGCTTGCTGGCCGCCGACGCGGTCCTCGTTGATCTTCTTCTGGTAGCCGCTGGCCTTGAAGGCGGCCAGCGGGTCCGCGGGCAGGCCGCGGGATTCACGCCACTGCGCCAGCGCAGGACGGACATCGGTGTAGAAGGCATCGTTGAAGATGCCGTTGGCGGCCAGGACGTCGCCGCTGCGCTGGGCCTCGGCGAGCGCGTCGGTATCGATGAGCAGGGCGCGGGCCGTCATTTCCTGGACGTTGAGCACGGAGCGGATCTGGCCCGGGATCTTTTCTTCCAGGTTGTGGCACTGGTCCAGCATCAGGGCGACGCCGGAGTCCTTACCTGACGAGTTGCCGAAGCCGCCGCCGCGGATGACCTCGTGCATGATGCGGAACAGCTGGAACGGGTCCGCCGCACCGACGATCAGGTCATCGTCCGCGTAGAAGCGGGAGTTGAAGTCGAAGGAGCCGAGCTTGCCCAGGCGCAGCAGCTGCATGACGATGAATTCGATGTTGGTGCCCGGGGCGTGGTGGCCGGTGTCGAGGCAGACGAAGGCCTTCTCGCCCAGCGCCAGGGTCTGGGCGTAGGAGGTGCCCCAGTCCGGGACGTCGGTGTGGTAGAAAGCCGGCTCGAAGAACTTGTATTCCAGCACCAGGCGCTGTTCCGCGCCCAGGGCGGCGTAGATTTCCTGCAGGGATTCCGCGAGTCGGTCCTGCCGGCCGCGCATGTCGTCCTGGCCCGGGTAGTTGGTGCCGTCGGCGAGCCAGATCTTCAGGTCCCGCGAGCCCGTGGCGTTCATGATCTCCAGGCACTCGAGGTGGTGCTCGATGGCGCGGCGCCGCACAGCGGGGTTCAGGGAGGTCAGGGAGCCGAACTTGTACTCGTCATCCTGGAAGGTGTTGGAGTTCACGGTGCCCAGGCCCACGCCCAGGCCCGCCGCGTACTCCTTCAGGGCCGCGTAGTCATCCACTTTGTCCCAGGGGATGTGCAGGGCAACCGTGGGCGCCAGGCCGGTGAGTTCGTGGACCTTCGCGGCGTCGGCCAGCTTCTCCTGGATCGTGCGGGGGGTGCCGGGGGTGCCGAACACCTTGAAGCGGGTGCCGGAGTTGCCGTAGGCCCAGGACGGGACCTCGATGGCGAGTTCCGCGAGGCGGCCCAGGGCCGTTTCTGTGGTGTTCATGATTGTTCCTTCTGCGGTTGGTGGTTGTCCCCGGCGGCGTTGGCCGCGGACAACTGGTCCTCGAGATTGAAAATTTCTGTGAGCTGGAGGAAGCCCTGGTCCGGTGCTCCGGCCAGATCCTCGAAGAAGCCGGCCATCTCGGCCTGCCAGCGGGCGTTCACGTCAGTGGCTGCCATCCGCGCCTGGGCTCCGGGCAGGCTGTCCGTTTCGAAGTAGCCGATCAGGAGCCCGTCGGGCCGGAGGAAGAGTGAGTAGTTGTTCCAGCCCGAGGCCTTGAGGGCCCGGAGCATCTCCGGCCAGACGGCCGCGTGCCGGCGGGTGTATTCCTCGATCAGCCCGGGCTTGACCTGGAGTTGGAAGCAGACGCGTTGCGTGGTCATGAGAGCACCACGTGGCGGTGTTCGATGCCCAGCAGGGACGCGGCGGCTTTGATGTCAGCGGCCCGGTGGCCGACGCAGAGGGCCCAGTGGTGGCCGATTCCGGTCTGGCTCCACTGGTCCACCCAGAGCCCGGGGTCCCCGCCGAAGTCCACCCGGGAGGTCGTGTTGCCGATCTGAAGGAGCGGGCCGGGGACCACTTCGCCTTCGGAGGTGACGAAGACGTAGCTTCCGTCCGGGTCCTGGCCGAGGCCGAAGGTGGTGACGGGGCCGTGGCGCACATCGAATTCGACCGAGACACCCCAGCCGCGCTTGCCGTGGTAGATGCCGAGTCCGCGCAGCAGCGGGTCCTGGGCGGACACGGCCAGGTGCGCCGGACCGTCGTGTCCCATTTCGACCACGTTGTCGAGGAAGTTCAGGGCCTGGATTTCGGTGAAGGATCCCCCGGCGCCGATCGCCTGGGCGGCCAGCATGGCAATGGAGGTCCGCAGCTCGAACTCGCCGGCCATCGGGATGCCCCGGGCCGTCAGGACGGAGGAACCCAGGATCATCCCGGCGCCCAGCCGTTCGTGCTGTTCACCGGCCAGACCCCGGTGATAGTAGGCAACGGAGTCGAGGTCAAAGTCCTCCACGAGGCGGTCCAGACCCACCGACACCTTCGCCCCCCACGCAAAGTCGTCGTCGTTCACGGAGTCATCCACAACGAAAAGTTCGCGGGCGAGCCCGAGCCGTTCGGTAACCTCCGCCTCCGTCACGGCGTTGACCCGTTCGCGGAGGTCATCGAATTCGAGCACCTCGACGTGGGAGCCGAAGGTGGTCGAGACGGTGGTGAGGTCGGTGGCGACATCCAGCATGCCCGGATAGAGGTGGCCCATGAGCCCGTGCCGGGCATTGCGGAGCCGGGCGCGGACACCGGCGGCGTGAACCCACTGCGTGATCCGCTCCCAGGCGGACTCCTGCTTGAGGTGCCCGGAGACTGAGCGGAAGTCGATCCCGGCCCGGCGGAAGACGTTGGCGACCTCCGGCACGGGGCATTGCCCGCAGTAGGCCAGCCATTTGCCGGTGTCGAAGTTGGCGTGGTCCATCGCTTCGGTCGGCTGCAGGTCGATGACCAGGACGGGGGTCTTCGCCCGTTGGGCGATGGGCAGGACCATCGAGGACGTCAGGTACGTGGTGAGGAAGATGACGATGAGGTCGCAGTCGGCGACGCGCAGCTTTTCCCCGGCCGCCGCGGCTTCCTGCGCGTCGGAAATGAAGCCGGTGTCGACGACTTCGGCGTCGAGCCCCTGGAAGCGGCCGGTGACGTAGCGAACGGAGTCCCGCAGCTGCGGCAGCAGCTCCGGGAACTGGGGCCAGTAGGCGCCCAGCCCGCCTGAGACCAGCCCGATACGGGTGGGGCGGCGTCGGTGCGGGGTCAGCAGCCGGTCGGCCGGTTGTTTCTGGTTCATTTAAGGGGCCTTCCGGCGTGAAAAAAAGGGAACCTGGGGCTCTGGTACCTGGTTTCCGGGCACGGCTGTGGGGAAAGCGCCGTGGACCCGGCGCTGTGGCACCGGTGAGGTGGAAACGTGTGAAGTGGAAGGGACGAGCTGCCGGGCGGGCTGTCGGCGGCCCGCCCGGCCGCTCGGGATGGAACAGGTACGGATCAGAAGTTGTACTTGTCGATGTTCTCGGCGTTGAAGACGGTCGGCGGCCCGACAATCACGAGGCCGCCCTTTTCGACTTTGCGCTCGCCAAGCTCGCCGGCGGTGAAGGTGTCGCCTTCGGCGCCGGTGATCTTCCCGTCTGTGAGGGCCTTGCCGGCGAACGCGGCAACATAACCAAGCTGTGCCGGGTCCCAGAGGGCGAACTCCTTGACGGTTCCGTCCTTCACGAAGGGCCGCATTTCATTCGGCAGCCCCAGCCCGGTGAGGGCAACCTTGCCCTTGTAGGCGGACGTTGAGAGGTACCGGGCGGTGGCTGCGATGCCCACGGTGGTCGGGGAGATAATGCCCTTCAGGTTCGGGTGGGCCTGCATGAGGCCCTGGGCCTCCTGGAAGGACTTGGTGTCGTTGTCATCGCCGTAGACCTTGGCCACAAGCTTGATGTCCTTGTACGCGGGGTTGGAGGCCAGCTCCTCTTCCATGTACTTGATCCATTCGTTCTGGTTCGTGGCGTTGGCGGTGGCGGACAGGATGGCGATCTCGCCGCTGCCGCCGATTTGCTCTGAGATCAGCTTGGTCTGGATCAGGGCAACGTCCTTGGCTACGACCTGGCTGATGAAGACGTCGCGGCAGTCAGGGTTGGTGTCGGAGTCGAACGCGACGATCTTGGCGCCGGCGGAGCGGGCTTCGCCGAGGGCCGTGCAGACGGCGTCGGGGTCATTGGCGGCAATTGTGATGACGTTCGTGCCAGCCTGCGTCTCGGCGTTGATGAAGGAAACCTGGCTGGAGGCGGAGGCTTCCAGCGGTCCGACGACCTGGGAGGAGACGAATCCTGCCTCCGTGGCGCCCTTCTTGCCGCCGCCCAGGACGACGTCCGTGTACGGGTTGTTCAGCTGCTTGGGGATGAAGGTGATCTTCTGGTCCCCTCCCCCTGCTGAGGGTGTGCTGGTACCACCGGAGGATGCAGAGCCGCTGTTGCAGGCTGTCAGCGCCAGTGCGGCGACGGCGGTGATGGCCACCATGCTTCCCAGTCGGCCGGTCCGGCCCTTGTTCTTGCGGTTCAACATCATCGTTCTTCCCTTTTCCTTCGTGCGGTAGGTACGGCCGGTCCCAGTCGGGCACGGTTTTGTGGTGCTTGTGTGCAGATTCAGGTGGTCTTGCGGGTAAAACTTCGGCGTACGCGCCGGGTATGGCGCCATTGCCTGATGGCAGAGCCGATGCTCGGTGCCACCACCGAGACGATCAGCAGCAGGCCGGTCACCGTGATGAGGACGACGTCGGACACCCGGGCCAGGCGGAGCGCGTAGTTGAGCGTGCCGATCAGCAGGACGCCGGCGATGACGCCGGGAATGGAGCCTTTGCCGCCGAAGATCGACACTCCGCCCAGCAGGACAGCGGCGATGACGGCCAGTTCCAGGCCGGAGGCGTTGTCGCTGCGGGCGCTCGTGTAGCGCAGCGTCCAGTAGATGCCGGCGAGCGCCGAGACGGCGCCGGATCCGACGTACAGCCAGAACTTGCTGCGGGCCACGTTGATGCCGACGAAGCTGGCGGCTTCCTTGCTGTAGCCCATCGCATAGAGCCCGCGCCCGAACGGCGTGAAGTGCAGCAGCACGCCGAAGAAGACCATCACCACGACGACGCCGATCATCACCGTGGGGATGCCCGTGCCGCCGATTTTGGAGGTGAAGAAGGCGGTCAGCGCCTTGGGGAAGTTGGCCACGGCGTTGTCGCCGATGATGACCAGGGCCAGGCCGCGGAACAATGCCAGGGTGCCGATGGTGACCGCCAGGGAGGGCAGGCCGAGGACCGCGATCAGGAAGCCGTTGAACATGCCGGCGGCGATTCCTGCCAGCAGGCTGATCGCCAGGACCAGCCAGATGTCCATCCCGCCGGCCCACAGGACACCCATCAACGCGCTGGTCAGGCCGGCCGTGCTGGCCACGGACAGGTCGATTTCGCCTGTGATGATGATCAGCGTCATCGGCATGGCGATCAGCAGGACCGGGATCACATCCAGGAGCAGGAAGCCGGTGGTGACCGGCGAGGCGAAGCGCGGGATCGCGATGGCGGCGTAGATCAGGAAGGCAATCAGGGCGTAGATGGTGATGGCGTCACGGCCGGTCAGGATCCGTGCGGCGCCGGTCCGGCCCTTCGGTTCGCTGGCCAGCGGCTTGGTGTTGTCAGCCACGGGAGCTGGCGCCGTGCTGGTGGTGGACGTGGTTTCAGACATTGCGCGCCTCGCTAATCCGCAGTTTCTTGGCTGTGCGCAGGCTGGCCACGCGGTCGATGATGATGGCGGTGAGGATCAGCACGCCGACGATCGCCTGCTGCCAGAATTTGTCCACCCGCAGGGCGGTCAGGGAGCTGGTGATGGTGGTCAGGAGCAGGGCGCCGAGGGCGGCCCCGGTCACCGATCCGCTGCCGCCGAAGATGGCCACGCCACCGACGACGGCGGCCGCCACCACGGTTAGTTCCATGCCGGTGCCGGTGGTGGCGCCGACCGAGTTGAAGCGGCTGGCGTAGAGTACGCCGGCCAGGCCTGCGAGCGCCCCGTTGGCCAGGAAGGCCAGGAACACGCGCTTGGAGACCTTGATGCCGAAGGCAGTGGCCGCGTCCGGGTCCGAGCCGATGGCGTACAGGTCACGGCCCGGGCGGGTGCCGGACATGTAGACGGCGACGGCGATCACGACGACGATGGCCAGCAGCGTGATGACGGGGAACCCCAGGACGGTGTCCACCGAGAGGGCGCCGAACTCCTCCGGACGGTCGCCGGCGAAGAACTGCTTGCCGCCGGCCCAGGCGTTGTTCAGGCCGCGGTACACGTAGAGCGTCCCGAGCGTGATGACCAGGGCGGGCACTTTGGCCACGGTGACCAGGGCGCCGTTGAAGGCACCCAGCAACGCCCCGAACGCCATGCCGATCGCAAAGACCGCGATGATCGGCACGTCAGGCGCGGCCGAGAATATGGAGCCCGTGCCGAAGGCGACCAGCCCCAGCATGGAGCCGACGGAGAGGTCGATGTTCCTGGTGATGATCAGCAGGGTCTGCCCTACCGCCAGAATCATGATGATAGTGGCGTTGAGCAGCAGGTCCTTCACACCCTGGGCGGTGAGGAACAGCGGGTTGATCAGGTAGGTGACGAGTACCAGCAGCGCCAGCGCGATCAGCACGGGCAGTTCGCGCATCCGCAGCAGCGCAGCGGCCGCGCCCCGGGCGCCGGCGGCGGGCGCCGTCGTCGTTGCGTTCTTGTGGTCCAGAGCTGAGCTCACAGGGTTCCTCCTGCGGAAGACGTGGCGGCGTGCATGACCGATTCGGGATTGGCATCGGCACGGTCGAGTTCGGCGGTGATCCGGCCTTCGCGCATGACCAGGACGCGGTCCGCCATGCCGAGGACCTCGGGCAGTTCGGAGGAGATCATCAGGATCGCGATCCCGCGCCCGGCGAGGTCCGAAATGAGCCGGTGGACCTCGCTCTTGGTGCCGACGTCGATGCCGCGGGTGGGCTCGTCGATGATCAGCAGCCTCGGGTCCGTGGCCAGCCACTTGGCGAGCACCACCTTTTGCTGGTTGCCGCCGGAGAGCGTGGAGACGGCGTGCTCCTGCGAACCGGTCTTGACCTGGAGCCGTTTGCTCCACTCCTGGGCGGCACGCCGCTCGGCGGCACCGTTGATCAGACCCGCCGTCGTGAACTTGTTGCGCAGCGTAAGCGTGACGTTCCGGGCCACGGAAAGGTCCATCACCAGGCCCTGCTTACGGCGGTCCTCCGGGACGAAGCCCATGCCGGCGGTGATGGCAACCTGGGGATCCCGGGGCTTGAGCTTGCGTCCGTCGAAGGTGATGGCGCCGGCGTCGTAGGGATCGATTCCGAACACGGCCCGGGCCACCTCGGTACGGCCGGCGCCCACGAGGCCGGCCAGGGCAACGATTTCCCCGGCGCGGACCTCGAAGCTGATGTCGCGGAACACTCCGGCGCGGCTGAGACCATCCACTTTCAGGACCACGTCGCCGATCTCGGCAGGCGTCTTGGGGAAGAGGGCGCCAATGTCGCGGCCCACCATCTCGCGAACGATCTGCTCGACAGTGACGTCGGCGGTCCGGTGGGTGGAGATGTAGCGGCCGTCCCGCATGACGGTGATGCGGTCGCACAGATCAAAGACCTCGTCGAAACGGTGCGAAATGAAGAGGATGCCGGTCCCGCGGTCCCGGAGGCTGCGGGCGACGGCGAACAGCCGTTCCACCTCCACGCCGCTGAGAGCCGCGGTGGGCTCGTCCATCACCAGGACTTTGGCGTCGAGCGAAATGGCCTTGGCGATTTCAATGATCTGCTGGTCCGCGATGGACAGGCCCTCGGCGATGCGGGTCGGGTCGATCGGAACACCAAGCCGTTCGAACAGCTTGTGCGCTTCCCTGACCATGATCGCCTTGCTGATGAGCCCGAAGCGGCCCTTGGGCTGGCGGCCGATGAAGATGTTCTCTGCGACGCTAAGGTCCGGGAACAGTGTGGGTTCCTGGTAGATGACGGAGATTCCGGCGTCCTTGCTCTCGGCAACGTTGCGGAACTGGACGCTCTGGCCGGCCACGTGAAAGTCGCCGGAATCGGGGTGGTGCAGGCCTGCGAGGATTTTCACCAGCGTGGACTTGCCGGCGCCGTTCTCCCCGACCAGGGCGTGGATTTCGCCGGCCTCGATGTGGATGGTGCCGTCGGCCAGGGCGACCACCGGGCCAAAGGTCTTGGCTGCGTGGGAGAGCGAGAGCACCGGGACCGGTTCCCCCTCGGAGGGGCCGGACCGGGAACTGTATGTCTGCTGCATAAAATTAACCGCACCTTTGGGGCTCAGTGAACACTGCCTTAGTGAACGCCTTAGTGAACATAGCAATGAATCGTTTCATAACTAGCTGTGATTTGAATCATAGGGTCTTCAAATGGACACGTCAACTGCCGTTAAGCATTCGCGACCCGGCTTTTGATTCGTTTCAATGAAAGGGTTCAAAGTGGGTCCCCGCGGGTATCCTGAAGAGAGTAGTTAGCCATCGGGGCGCCTGCCCCTAAGGCTGTGGCGTCCACCCTCAGGAGTACGGGAAATGGTTTCAGCGAGCGTCAAGGACGTCGCCGCACTTGCCGGCGTCTCGGTCGGGACGGTTTCCAATGTGCTGAACCGGCCGGAAAAGGTCTCCGCGGAAGTCACCGTCAGGGTCCAGTCCGCCATCGACAAGCTCGGCTTCGTCCGGAACGACGCGGCGCGGCAGTTGCGCGCGGGCATGAGCCACAGCATCGGCCTGGTGGTCCTGGACGCCGCAAACCCCTTCTTCACAGATCTGGCCAGGGGCGCAGAGGATCGCGCGACCGCGGAGAACTTCACTGTCCTCGTCGGCAACAGCAATGAGGATCAGGGCCGGGAATCGGCCTATCTGGACCTCTTCGAGCAGCAGCGTGTGCGGGGCGTGCTGTTGTCCCCGGTAGGAAATGTGATCCCCCGGCTGGAACAGCTCCGGCGCCGGGGGATCCCGACGGTACTCGTGGACCGGCAGACAGAGAACATGAGCTTCTCCTCGGTGGCCGTGGATGACCTGGCGGGCGGGGAGATGGCTGCGGCCCACCTGTTGTCGCTGGGCCGGCGGCGGATCGCGTTTATTGGCGGCCCGGAAAGCATCCGGCAGGTGGCGGACCGTTTGGCAGGGGCCCGGAAGGCGATCGACGCCGTCGCGGGCGCAACCCTCGAGGTCATCGCGACCGAATCCCTGACCGTGCTGTCGGGAAGGGCGGCCGGGGAGTCCATCCGGTCCCGCCCGGAAGCCGAACGCCCGGATGCGATCTTTGCAGCCAACGACCTGCTGGCCATCGGTGTCCTCCAGGGCCTGATGCTCATGGGCGGCGTCAACGTGCCGCAGGAGATTGCCCTGATCGGCTACGACGACATCGAGTTCGCCGCCGCCGCCGTCGTGCCGCTGTCCTCCATCCGGCAGCCCAGCGCCCTCATCGGCTCCACCGCACTGGAATTGTTGCTTAAGGAAGCGGCGGCGGAGGACGGCTTTGAACCCACCCAGGTGGTATTCCCGCCCGAACTGATCGTGAGGGCATCAACGCAGGGCTAGAAGGAGGCCCCGATGGGCAGCACAGACTATGAGTTCTGGACCGTCTGGCGCGTGGCGGGGACGCCGGAAGAAGTCGCCGCGGTACTGGGCGAGGCCACTGCCATGCCCCGCTGGTGGCCTTCCGTCTACCTCAGCGCCGAGACCGTGGCCGGCGGCCCGGAGCCCGGGCCCGGCCTTCCCCGCCCCGCACGCCTCCACACGAAAGGCTGGCTGCCCTACACGCTCCGCTGGACCCTCACGGTCACGGAGCCGGTCACGCCGCGCGGCTTCGCCCTCACCGCGGCCGGAGACCTCAACGGCACCGGCCGCTGGACCTTCGAGCCGGACGGGCCGGAAACGGTCATCACGTACCGCTGGCGCGTCAACGCCGCCAAGCCCCGCTCGCCGGCTGAGCTGGCTGCTCAAACCCGGGTTCGCGGCCAACCACCGCTGGGCGATGGCGCGCGGCCAGGAGAGCCTCGCCCTGGAGCTCCGCCGGCGCCGGGCCGCGGCGGGGACCACCACGAACGGAGCTGTTCCGCCGCCGCCACCGCCCACATTTACCTGGCTGACCCGGCTCGCAACCCGCACTCCCGCAGCCCGCAGGGACTCACAACGGAGGGCCTAGCGTCTGGACTCCTGCACAACAGGACGGAAACGCCTCATTCACTTGACCATTGAGGCAGGAGGCCACTCCACGGTTAGCTGGATCACATCCTCATTTTGACCGTGACCGTTCAGGAATCCTCATGACATTGCAGAAAAACCGGCCTTCGAGCCGAGCCGCCCACTGGGACGACGTCGAGATCGGCGACGCCGTCCACCTCCGCCGGGACGGCCGCCTCGAGCACGCGGGCCGTGTGGACAACCGCACGCCCGACGGCGCTGTCGTATGGGTGGTGTCCAAGGGCGGGCACCGGAAGCTGTTCCATGTCGCCGACGGCTTCGAACTGAGCGTGGCAGACCCCGAAGGAGCCCACCATGCTGACAACTGACCGCCAGGCCGCCGTGATGCCGCAGCCGAACCCCGGATCCGGCATCGCACCCGGGACGAACATCTGGGCCGCAGGCACCGCTTCCTGCCCGGATGACTGCCACTACTGCTCCGGCCCCGAGACGGACTAGCGGCGGAGGCTCCCCTGCGCCGCGGCCCCAAGGGTCCGTAGGAGCAGTTGACCTCGGCCGATGCCCTCAAATCACAATCCGGGCATCAATCGGGCTCCGCTGCCGTGGCATCGTTGACTAAGGCAACCGCGGGCATAATGGTTGAGCCATGAGGTCTCAGCGAATGAAGCATGCACTAGTTGTGACAACGGCTGCCGCGGCGGCCCTCCTGCTCAGCGGCTGCGGGGGCAGCTCGACGCAGACCCAGTCGGCCACGTCCCCGCCCACCCCATCCGCCAGCGAAACCAGCCAGCCCGCAACTTCGGATGCCGCAACTTCGGGTGCCGCGGCCGCCGCATCCTCGCAGGCGGCCCAGGCAGGTCCCGCACTGTGCAAGGCCGGAGGCCTGACTGCCACCACAGACTCCACGGGCGGCGGCGCGGCGGGCAGCGTCTACATGCAGTTGATCGTGACCAACTCCGGCACCGAACCGTGCCTGCTGAAGGGCTATGCGGGCGTCTCCCTCACTGCCGGGGCCGACGGCGAGCCGATCGGCGCCGCCGCAACCCGCGACGACTCGACCCCGGTCACCGATGTCTTGCTTGCCCCGGGCAAGGCCGGCGCCGCCACGCTGCGCTACACCCAGGCCGCCAACTACCCGGACTGCACCAAGACGCCGGCGGCGGGATTCCGGGTCTACCCGCCCAACGACACCGACTCGCTGTTCCTCGCGCAGCCGCTGGACGCCTGCAGCAACACGGAGATCAACCTGCTGACCATTGGAGCCTTCCAGCCCAAGTAACGGCCGCCCCCCGGGTCTCCCGGTGGCGCCCGCCATGGAGCGGTCCGGCCGCCGCTGTCACCGCGGCCGCGGTGATCGGGCCCGGCTAGTACTGTCGGTGGGGTAGGGCATGATGGAGGAATGAAGGGGCAGGAGCTCGCCGGAGGCACACTCGAGGCCGACGCCATGGACCGGTTCAGCCGACCGACCCGGGACTGGTTCCTGGGCGCTTTTTCCGCGCCCACCCCGGCCCAGAACGGCGCCTGGAATGCCATCTCCTCCGGTGCACACGCCCTCGTGGTCGCCCCCACGGGTTCCGGCAAGACGCTTGCCGCGTTCCTCTGGGCGCTGGACCGGCTGCTCGTCTCCGCCCCCGCCGAGCCCGAGGCCCTGCCCGGCCTGGATCCGGCGGCCAAGGGCGGGAGCCGGACGGCCGCACGGATAAGTTCTGCACAGAAAAATTCAGCCCAGCGGAGAGCCGCCCAGCGGAAGACCCGCGTGCTGTACATTTCCCCCCTCAAGGCTCTCGGCGTCGACGTCGAACGCAACCTCCGCGCGCCGCTGATCGGCATCACGCAGACCGCCAAACGCCTGGACCTGCCCTCCCCGCTCATTACCGTGGGGGTCCGGTCCGGAGACACGACGGCGTCCGACCGCCGCTCGCTGCTCAGCCACCCGCCCGACATCCTCATCACCACGCCGGAATCCCTGTTCCTGATGCTGACGTCCAAGGCGCGCGAAACCCTCAGCGAGGTCGACACGATCATTGTCGACGAGGTCCACGCCGTCGCCGGCACCAAGCGCGGGGCGCATCTGGCGGTGTCGCTGGAGCGGCTTGACGCGCTGCTGCCCAAGCCCGCCCAGCGGATCGGGCTGTCCGCCACCGTGGAACCCAAGGAGCTGGTGGCGCAGTTCCTCGCCGGGTCGGCGCCGGTGGAAATTGTGGCGCCGCCGTCGAAGAAGAACTGGGACCTGACCGTCTCTGTCCCTGTGGAGGACATGTCCGACCTCCAGGGCGCCGCCGGGGCCTTCGACTCCGGTCCGGCCTCCGGGCTCCAGCCCCAGGCCTCCATCTGGCCCCATGTGGAGGAAAAGATCGTTGACCTGGTGCTGGCCAACCAGTCCACCATCGTGTTCGCGAACTCCCGCCGCCTCGCCGAACGGCTGACCGCCCGGCTCAACGAGATCTACACCGAACGCCAGCTCATGGCAGCCGGCGGCGACTGGACCGACTTTGGTGCCGGCGCGCCGGACTTCGGACGCGGTACCGGCCGCAGCACAGGAAACAGCGCCCTCCGGCGGCGCCGCGCCCGGTGCCGCCGCGCTGCCGACGTCGACCGCCACGCCGGCCCACATGATGGCCCAGGCCGGCAGCACCGCCGGCGCCGATCCCGTGCTGGCCCGCGCGCACCACGGTTCCGTGTCCAAGGACCAGCGCGCCTTGATCGAGGATGACCTGAAATCCGGGCGGCTGCGCTGCGTCGTGGCCACGTCCTCACTCGAGCTTGGCATCGACATGGGTGCCGTGGACCTCGTGGTGCAGGTCGAGTCGCCGCCCTCGGTGGCCAGCGGCCTGCAGCGGGTGGGCCGCGCCGGCCACCAGGTCGGCGAAATCTCCCAGGGTGTCCTGTTCCCGAAGCACCGGGCAGACCTCGTCCACACGGCCATCACCGTGGAGCGGATGCTCGAAGGCAAGATCGAGCGGCTCAGCGTGCCGGCCAACCCGCTGGACATCCTGGCCCAGCAGACGGTCGCCGCCACCGCCTTGGGTGCCATCGACGTGGAGGAGTGGTTCACCACGGTCCGGCGGTCCGCGCCCTTCGCCTCGCTCCCCCGCTCCGCGTTTGAGGCCACCCTGGACCTCCTGGCCGGGCGGTACCCCTCGGACGAATTCGCGGAACTGCGTCCCCGGGTCATCTGGGACCGGAACGCCGGGACCATCGAGGGCAGACCCGGTGCGCAGCGGCTCGCCGTCACGTCCGGAGGGACCATCCCGGACCGCGGGCTGTTCGGCGTCTACATCATCGGCAGCGAAGTCGAGGGCACCGGCGGTTCAGGATCGGCGGTCAGGATCCGGCGGTGCCAGTTCGGACGGCAGGGCGGCCAGCCCGGCCGCCGCCGCGGCCAAGGGCGGGCGCCGGGTGGGCGAACTCGACGAGGAAATGGTCTATGAATCCCGGGTTGGCGACATCTTCGCCCTCGGCGCCACCAGCTGGAAGATCGAGGACATCACGCACGACCGTGTCCTGGTCTCGCCGGCGTTCGGCCAGCCCGGCAAGCTCCCATTCTGGAAGGGCGACTCCCTCGGCCGGCCGGTGGACCTGGGCCGCGCCCTTGGCGCGTTCATGCGCGAACTGGCGGCCTCCGACGTCGGGCCGGCCACCGAGCGGTGCAGGGCCAGCGGACTGGACGACTACGCCGCGAACAACCTGATCCAGTACCTCGCCGAACAACGGCTCGCCACCGAAGTGGTCCCCAGCGACACGACCCTCGTGGTGGAACGCTTCCACGACGAACTCGGCGACTGGCGCGTGGTGCTGCACAGCCCCTTCGGCATGCCCGTGCACGCACCGTGGGCCCTGGCCGTGGGCCAGCGCCTGCAGCAGCGCTACGGGATGGACGGCTCGGCCATGGCCGCCGACGACGGCATCGTGCTGCGTGTGCCCATGATGGAGGACGAGCCGCCGGGCGCCGAGTTGTTCCTGTTCGATCCGGAGGAAATCGAGCAGATTGTGACGGCGGAGGTCGGTGGCAGCGCCCTGTTCGCCTCTCGGTTCCGCGAGTGCGCGGCCCGTGCTTTGCTCCTGCCTCGGCAGAATCCCGGCAAGCGGCAGCCACTGTGGCAGCAGCGGCAGCGCTCGGCGCAGCTGCTGGATGTTGCCCGGAAGTACCCGACATTCCCGATTGTCCTCGAGACGGTCCGCGAGTGCCTGCAGGATGTCTACGACCTTCCAGCGCTGAAGGACATCGCCGCCTCGGTGGAGCGCCGCGAGCTCAGGATCGTCCAGACCACCACCCAGCAGCCCTCCCCGTTCGCGAAGTCTTTGCTCTTCGGCTACGTGGCCCAGTTCCTCTACGAGGGCGACTCCCCGCTGGCGGAGCGCCGCGCCGCCGCCCTGGCCCTCGATTCCACCCTGCTCAATGAGCTCATGGGCCGTGTGGAGCTGCGCGAGCTGCTGGATGTGAAGGTCATTGAGGCCACCGAGCGCGAACTACAGCGCCTGGCTCGGGACCGCCAGGTGCGTGGGCTGGAGGGCGTCGCGGACCTCCTGCGCCTCCTGGGTCCGCTCGCGCCGGAGGAAGTCGCCGCCCGCCTGGAGCCTGTGCCGGTCCCGGCACCGGCGGGCGAGACCGCCGGGGCCGCCCCGACTGCTGAGCCTGTCGAAACCCCGGCGTTTCTGCCTGTGGAAACCCCGGCGACGGAGGCCGACGCCGCCGCCCACCTCACCACACTGCAGCGGGCCAACCGGGCCATCAAGGTCAACATCGGTGGTATCGAACGCTTCGCGGCGGTCGAGGATGCCGCCCGGCTCCGGGATGCCCTCGGCGTGCCCCTGCCCATGGGCGTGCCGCTGGCCTTCATCGAACCGGTCGCGGACCCGCTCGGTGACCTCGTCTCGCGCTATGCCCGCACGCACGGGCCCTTCACCGCCGCCGAGGCCGCGGCGCGGCTGGGACTCGGCGTCGCCGTCGTCGGCACGGCACTGAAGCGGCTGGCCGCGGACGGCCGCCTGGTGGAGGGCGAGTTCCGCCCGCACGCTACGCCACCGGCAGTTACGTCGGACAGCACGGGAGCCGGCGTTGAGGAATCCGGCGCTGAGGGCTCCGGCGGCGCGGCCGCCCCGGCCGCGGTCCCGTCTGTCGTTCTGCCTGTCGTTCCGCCTGTCGTTCCGCCTTTGGCCGGTGTGAGCGAATGGTGCGACGCCGAGGTCCTCCGCAAGCTGCGCCGCCGTTCGCTCGCCGCGCTCCGGGCCGAAGTCGAGCCCGTGGACGCCGCCGCGTACGGCCGGTTCCTTCCGGCCTGGCAGAACGTGCGGACCCCGGGCGGGCGCGGGCAGTCCGCGCTCCGCGGCCTGGACGGCATCATCACGGCCATCGACCAGCTCTCCGGCGTGCCCATTCCGGCCTCCGCATGGGAACCGCTTGTCCTGGCCAGCCGCGTCTCCAATTACCAGCCGGCCATGCTGGACGAACTCATGGCCGCCGGCGAAGTCCTCTGGTCCGGCGCCGGCCCGCTGCCGGGCAACGACGGCTGGGTCAGCCTGCACCTCGCCGATTCGGCCGAACTGACCCTGAACCCCGCCATCGACTTCGAACCCGGCGACGCGCAGCGGCGGCTCCTCGAGCACCTGCAGAACAACGGCGGCGGCTACTTCTTCCGGCAGCTGACCGAGGTTGCCGGCGGCATGGATTCCGTGCTGAACGACCAGGACGTGGTGACCGCACTCTGGGATCTCGCCTGGGCGGGCCGGATTACCGGCGACACCTTCGCCCCCGTCAGGGCTCTGATCGCCGGCGGCCACACCGCGCACCGGCAGGTCGGGCGCGCCCCGCGGGCCCGCGCGCCGCGGCTCAGCCGACTCGGACGGGCACACGGCACCGGCCTGCTGGGATCGCCGGGACTCACCGGCGGCCGGTACGGCTCCGTGACCGGCACCGCACCCGCACCCCCGCTCGCCGCGGGACGCTGGTCCGCGCTGCCCTCCCCCGAACTCGATCCCACCATCCACGCCCGGGCCACCGCGGAACTGCTCCTGGACCGCTACGGCGTGGTCACCCGCGGCTCGGTGATGGCAGAAAACATCCTCGGCGGCTTCGGCCTTATGTACAAGGTGCTGGCCCGGCTCGAGGAAGCCGGACGCTGCCGCCGCGGCTACTTCATCGAACACCTCGGCGCGGCGCAGTTCGCCGTCCCGGCCACCGTGGACCGGCTGCGGTCCTACGTCGAGGACGCCCAGCTGCACAAGACCGAGCCGGCGGCCCTTGCCCTCGCCGCGACCGACCCCGCCAACCCCTACGGCGCGGCGCTGCCGTGGCCCGCGCTCAACGTCGACGCCGGCACGGGCCACCGCCCCGGCCGGAAGGCCGGCGCCCTCGTCGTCCTGGTCGACGGCGCCCTGGCGCTGTATGTGGAGCGCGGTGGCAAGACCCTGCTCGCGTTCAGCGACGACACCGGCGTCCTGGCAGCGGCCGGTTCGGCCCTGGTGGGCGTGGTGACCCGCGGCGCGGTGGACAAGCTGATCATGGAAAAGGTCAACGGCCACGGCATCCTGGACACCCCGGTGGCGGCCGCCCTCGCCCACGCCGGGGCCTACTCCACCCCGAAGGGACTGAGGATCCGTGCCTGAGGGCGATTCCGTCTTCCGCGCCGCGACACAGCTGCACGCCGCACTGGCCGGGAAGGAACTGGTCTCATCCGATTTCCGGGTCCCGCGTTTCGCCACCCTGAAGCTCGGCGGCTGGACCGTGGACGAAGTGGTCCCCCGCGGCAAGCACCTGCTGATGCGCGTGCAGGGCCCAACGCCGAAGGACCGGCTCACCATCCACTCACACCTGAAGATGGAGGGCAGCTGGCAGGTCTACCCGCCCGGGGGCCGCTGGCGGAAGCCCGGCTTCACGGCCCGCTGCGTGCTGCGCACCGCCACGGCCGACGCCGTCGGATTCTCGCTGGGCATTCTTGAGGTGGTCCGCACCGACCAGGAAGACTCCATCGTGGGGCACCTCGGCCCGGATCTGCTGGGCCCGGACTGGGACGCGGCCGAGGCCGAACGCCGGCTGCTCGCGGCCCCGGACGTTCCCATCGGCGTCGCACTGCTGGACCAGAGCAAGCTGGCGGGGATCGGGAACATCTACCGGTGCGAGGCCTGCTTCCTCGCGGGAGTCCATCCGGCGTCGCCCGTCTCCGAAGTGCCGGATCTTGCCGCCATCATCACCGATGCCCAGGTCCTGCTCTCCGCCAACCTCGGGGCGGGCCGCCGGACCACTGTGCTGAACGCGCGCGGCGTGCCCGTGGGCCGCACGGCCGGCCGTCCCGGCTACTGGGTCTACCGGCGCGAGCACCAGCCGTGCCTCAAGTGCGGCACCCCCATCCGCCGCGGAGTCCTTGGCAAGGCCACCGGCACGTACACGGAGGAACGGGACATCTACTACTGCCCCACGTGCCAGCCCCTGCCGCGCCCGGGGACAGACAGCGTCAGCTGACGGGACCCAGGAGGATCAATCTGTCCGGCCGCTGGAGGCTGCCGCCGGGACGGCTGTCCCGGCACCGGCAGCGTCCGTTTCGGTCCCGGCCGTTTCGGTCCCGGTCACGGAGACGGGACGCGCAACAGGTACGGTGAAGCGCGGCAGCAGCAGCTGCACTAGGGGGCCAATCGCCAGCGCGTACAGCACCGTGCCCGCACCGACCGACCCGCCCAGCAGCCAGCCGGCGCCGAGGACCACGATTTCGATGCCGGTCCGCGACGTGCGTACTGACCAGCCGGTGCGGCGGGCGAGTCCCGTCATCAGGCCGTCGCGTGCCCCGGGCCCCAGTCGTGCGCCGATGTAGCAGGCCGAGGCGATGCCGTTGAGCAGGATGGCCCCTACGAGCATGCCGATCTGCCCGCCGAGATGCGTGACTTCCGGAATGAAGGCCAGGCCGACGTCGGCGAAGACGCCCACGAGCACGGCGTTGCACAGCGTGCCGACGCCGGGCCACTGCCGGAGCGGAATCCACAGCAGCAGCACGAGGAAGCTGACGATCACCACGACAGTGCCGATGCTCAGCCCGGTCTTGATCGCAAGGCCTTGGTGAAACACATCCCAAGGGTCCAGGCCCAGCCCGGCGCGGATGAATATGGCGAGCGAAACGCCGTACATGGCGAGGCCAATGAGGAGCTGGAAGAGTCTGCGCGTCAACATGATGTCCATCCTCCAAGAAAACTGGCCTTGCAATCCATAGCCAGTCTGAAATACTGGCCTGATGTCCGTCTCTTTGACGCCGGGGTCCCTGGCTCGCCTGCTGGGCGAGTGGAACCTTGGCGCCGCCCCCGCCTACCGCGAGCTCGCCGACGTCGTCCGCCTGCTCATCCTCGACGGCCGCGTCGCCCTCGATGTTGCCCTGCCTAGCGAGCGGTCGCTGGCCGGCACGCTCGGCATCAGCCGCACCACGGTGACCGCCGCCTACAGCCTGCTGCGCGACCAGGGATTCCTGAGCAGCGGCCAGGGCAGCCGCGGCCGGACCTGCATTCCGCACCGCGGCCCGCGGGGAACGGCGCAGGATGGCCGATCCGAACTCAGCGGGGCGCCCGGACTGGCCATCCCGGACGGGTTGCTGGACCTTGCCTACGCCTCGCTGCCGGCCAGCGGTGAGGTGGTGCACCGGGCCTTTGCCGCGGCACTGACCGAGCTGCCGGCGCTGCTGCCGGGCTTCGGCTACGACGCACTGGGGGTGGGCCCGCTCCGCGAAGCCATTGCAGCCCGGTACACCGCCGCCGGCGTACCCACCACCGCGGACCAGATCCTCGTGACCTCGGGCGCCCAGCACGCGCTGAACATCATCCTGCGGACCCTTGCCGGCCGTTCGGGGACCAAGGTGCTCGTGGAACACCCCAGCTACCCGAACGCCCTCGACGCCATCCGCGCCGCGGGCTGCCGGCCGGTCCCGGTGGCCCTGCCCCCGGCACGCCAGGGCGGCGGTGCCGGCTGGGACATTGAAGCCCTGGAGACCGCGCTGAGGCAACAACGGCCTGCCATGGCCTACGTGGTCCCCGACTTCCACAACCCCACCGGCCGGCTGATGCCGGATTCCCAACGCCGGCAACTGGTCCGGGCGGCGTCCGCGTCGGGCACCGTGCTGGTGGTGGACGAGACCATGCGGGAGCTCAACCTCGACGGCGCGCCCTCCACACCCCTGGCCGCATTCGGCCCGGCCGTGGTGTCCATCGGTTCGCTGAGCAAGTCGCACTGGGCCGGGTTGCGGACCGGGTGGATCCGGGCCGGCGAGTCACTCATCCAGCGCTTCGCCGCCGCCCGGACCACCATGGACTTGGGCGGTCCGGTCGTGGAGCAGCTCGCGGCGGCCCATCTGGTCAATGACCTCACGGAGCCCCTCCCCGAACGGCTCGCCTCGCTCCGTACCAACCGGGACACATTGCTGGAGCTCATCGCCGGCAACCTGCCGACGTGGCAGGCGGAGCGGCCCGGCGGCGGGCTGTCGGTCTGGTGCCGGCTGCCCGCTCCGCTCAGCACGGCACTGACAGTGATCGCCCCGGACTTCGGCATCCGTCTCGCGGCCGGCCCCAGGTTTGGTGTTGGCGGGGCCTTCGAACACTATCTCCGCGTGCCGTTCACCCTGGCACCGGATCAGCTCGAGACCGCGGTGATGGCGCTGCGCTCAGCCCAGGACCGGCTGGAGGCATCCCCACAGCTGCGGCGGGACCTCACCAGTCCGCCCGCCGTCGCCATCGCCTAGTTCCCATGGCGCGGCACGCCCGCAAACCCGTCCTGTGACGCCGGTTTTTTCTTGCGCTGCGCAAATGCCCTGTCGACGCCCGAATTCGGGTGTCGACAGGGCATTTGCGCGTCGCCAGACAGGATGCGCGTCGCGGACCTAGGCGTAGACCTTTTCCAGGAATCCGGTCCAGGCCTTCGCCGTCGCCCCGGCGTCGCCGCTGCCGCTGAAGTCGTGCACGGTCATGCCCACCGGCGCGCCGAAGGCGTTGCGTCCGAAGAAGCGGTACATCGTGTCCGCGGTCCGCAGGCCGAGGAAGTTCTCGTTGGAGAAGTCGACTTCGCCGGTGAGCGGCCCGACGCCGTCGAGCTCCAGCTCCACCGTCTCCCCCGGGGCCGCGGTGCCGACGCCAAGGGCCCGCTTGAGCCGGTCGAAGCCGTCCGGGGTCTGCGACGCGGCGGGTGCCTGGATGTCCGTGAAGACTACGGGCTTGCCGTCGAAGTACCTCAGGTACTGGCCCAGGGTGTGCAGATAGAACGCCGTGTGCTTGCTGGCGCCGTCGTACTGCTCATCCCAGTTGTCCGCGAAGATGCCGCTGTGCACGTAGTGCAGCCGGGCCCGGCCACCGTCGAGCGGTTCCAGGACGTGCTCCAGCTGGTTGAACCAGCCGTCTGGGCCGTCCATCCGGGACACCAGATGGGAGGGGTACTCATCCACAGTCCGGACCGCTGGCCATTGGTCCGTTGGGAACATCCAGGCCGGGGTGTCCTTAGTGACGGCCTCCCACACCCGTTCCGGGGTGCCGGGCAGTTCGGCGTCGTAGACGATTTCGAAATTCCGCTTGTCAGTCATTGTCCTTGTCCTGCTCCTTAGCTTGTGGGTTTGCAGTTTGTGGGTTTGCAGTTTGTGGGTTTGCAGCTTTTGGTTCTGCGTGCGCTGCCTTGGGTTGCGGCGCCTTCAGCGACGGGTGGAGCGCGACGACAAGCCGGTGTTTGCGTCCCGCCGGCGGGGAAGCTGCCGGGGAACCTGGCGGGACGTCGCGTCCGCCGTCGTGATACTTGTCCACGAGCCGGGTCACGGCGACGCCGAGCTCCTCGGCGAAGGCCGCCCGGTCCGCCGCCGACCGGAAGGTGATCTCGCCGTCGATGGCAAAGGTGGCGAGTTTCTGCCTGACGGCGGCCGCCCCGGCGATCAGCTGGCCCATCTCCTGGACCATGCGGGCGGCGAGTGCTAGCAGCCAGAAGGCGGAAAAGCGATCCGAGAAGCGGTGCGGGTCCGGCGCCACGGAGGCCAGCGCCGCCGGCGAGATCAGGTACGACGCCGCCGTCGCCTGCAGGATGCGTTCGGTGACGTTTCCCCGCCGCCGCTCCTCGACTAGCTCGACGAGCCCATGCCGTTCAAGGGCCTTGAGGTGGTAGTTCACCTTCTGCCGCGGCAGGCCCACCTTCGCGGCGAGCTGCGTTGCGGATCCGGGCTCGGCCAGCTCGCGCAGGATCCGCGTCCGAATCGGGTCCAGCGAGGCCTCCGCCGCGGCCGGATCCTCAATCACTTCAATATCCAACATGCTTCAAGTCTGCCCGCCGACAATTTTATTTGTCAAGAACTTTTTTTTCGTCGGCGATCGGCCTGGCGGTCCAGCGAGGTCGCCGGAAGCGTGCGAGGTCGCCGGACCTTTGCGGCTAACTGGCACGCTTCCGGCGAGCTGGAGCGCGGAGGCGGGCGGGCGGGGCGGGACGGAGGGACGTCGGCGGCGGGCGGGGCGGGGCGGGATGCCGGGCACGTAGAATGGTCCGGTGATGCAATCCCCCCTCCCAGTGCGCGACGGCGTGAACGCAACGCGCCTGCGCCTGCCGAACGAGGGGCCCTGGGAGACCGCGCTGGACTACATGATGCACCGCTGGGGGCACATCGACCCCCAGGGCATCGAGGACCGGTTCGACGCCGGCGAGATCGTCGGCGAGGCGGGCATAGCCCTGGACCGCAGCACGCCGATGCAGGACCACACGTTCATCTGGTACTACCGCTCCCTGCCGCCGGAGACCCGGATCCCGGTGGAGCTGAACATCCTGCACCAGGACGATCACCTGCTGGTCGTGGACAAACCGCACTTCCTGCCCACCACCCCCGGCGGGACATACATCCAGGAATCGGCCCTGGTCCGGCTCCGGAACCAGCTCGGCCTCCCGGACCTGATCCCCATGCACCGCCTCGACCGCATGACCGCCGGCATCCTGCTGCTCTCCACGAACCCCGAGACCCGGGGCAAGTACCAGGTGCTCTTCGAAAAGCGCCAGGTCCAGAAGGAATACGAATGCGTCTCCGCCGCGGAGCCGGCGCCGGGGCATCCCGCGGTGGACTTCCCCGTGGTGGTGCGGAACCGGATGACCAAGTCCCGCAGCTACCTGCTCGCCGAGGTGGTTGACGGCGAACCCAATGCGGAAACCCGGATCGAGCGGCTGCACACGTTTGACGCGGCCGGCGCACCAGACAGCGCACTCGACGCCGGACTGCACGCCGCACCCGACCGCGCACCCGACGGCGGCCCCGAACGCCGCGCGCTGTACCGGCTGGAGCCGCACTCGGGAAAGACCCACCAGCTCCGGGTGCACATGGCCTCACTGGGTCTGGGCATCGTCAACGATGCCTTCTACCCGGAGCTGCTGGACAAGGCCCCGGACAACTACGCCAAGCCATTGCAGCTCCTGGCCCGCGGGATCCGCTTCGTGGACCCCATCTCGGGGAGCCCGGTGGAGTACCGCAGCAGACTGGAACTGAGCGAAGCGCGCTAGCAGCGGGAAGTGCGGTAACTTGTGCCCATGGACTTCGGAAATGCGGACAGCTGGGGCGCCGCGATCTATTTCTGGATCTTCCCCCTCGTGATCGGCGATGCGATTTTCCCGCCTCTGCCCTCTGAAATGGTCGTCATCACCGGCGGCGCGCTCTCCGCAGAGGGCCACATCAATGCGTTCCTCCTGATCCTCCTGGCCACGCTGTCCTCATGGCTGGGTGACCTTCTCGTCTTCCAGCTCTTCAAACGGCGGCTGAGCCACGTGCTGGACCGCTGGAAATGGGGCCTGCGGTTCCACGCGGCCGTGCACGCGGCGATCGCGAAGGCAGGCCGATCCTCCACGTACGGAGCCATCATCGGCATCCGCTTCATCCCCGGCGGGCGGCTGGCGACGACGGCCGCGGCCGGCATTGCGAACGTCTCGACGCGCGGGTTCAGCCTCTGCGCGGCCATCGGCGGCCTGCTCTGGGCAAGCTGGTCCGTGGCGCTGGGCTATTTCACGGGCTCCGCCACCGGGCTCCCGTTCTGGGCGAGCTCCCTGATCGGCGTCGGCGTCGGGCTGTTGATCGGCGCCGTCGTGGGCATGATCGTGACGCGGCGCCGGGGCAGCCCCGCCCCCGTCGAGTCCGCCGCGGTCGACCCGGACGAGGAACTGGACTTTTAGACGCCCGACTTTCTAAACAGGCGCCCAGCGGCCGCGGCTGCGGCGCAGGACGGTCAGCGTCCCGGTGAGCGCAACGCGTTCGACGGCGTCGCGCATCATGGCTGCCGACTCCAGCGCCTGGCTGTTTTCGGCGCTGTAACCGGTGGCATCGACCAGGAAGCGCAGGTTCAGCTGCGGCACGCCGCTGGCGAGCTCAAGCTGGTGCGATTCGACGTGGTGCCGCGTCCCGAGCGCCTCGATGGCGGCGGCCATGACCGCTTCCGGAGCGGTGCCCGGCTTGAGTCCGGTGATCTTCAGTCTGGTCTGGAACGACGGCATGGAACAACCCTAGCCGCCCCCTCAACCCCCGAGGGAACGGCCCGAGGGAACGGCCTGAGGGACCGGGGTGAGGGAGCGTCTGAAGCGGTTCGGGCTACC
>CAVRLW010000007.1:0-13032 GCA_963722145.1 uncultured Actinomycetota bacterium
CTGACCCGGGGTCAGGCCGTAGCGGGGAGGGCCAGCTCCAGGGCATTCGCCTCGACGTAGTCCAGCGCGTGCCGGACCGCGCCGGCCGTGACGATCGCGTCGCCCAGGGGCGAGACGGTCACCCGCGGGGGAGTCGCGGTGAAGCGGGGGAGCAGCGCTGTGATGCCCGGCAGGAGCGCGCCGGCGGATTCGGCGACGGCGCCGCCGATCACTACCTGCTCGGGGTTGATCAGGCTCGCGATCGAGGCGATGACGCGCGCCATGCGCTCCGAAATCCGGTCCAGGATTGCCAACGCCGCCGCGTCCCCGGCGGCCGCGTCCGCGAAGACCCGCGGCGCGCTGGCCGGACCGCCCGTGGAGGGCCCACCGCCTGCCGCGGACCACTGGCGCACCAGGGCCGCGATGCCGTCACTGGAGCCAACGCCCTCCACCATGTCCAGATAGCCCATCTCGCCGGCGGCCCCGCCGCGGCCGTGGAGCAGCCGCCCGGATTCCATCACCCCGGCGCCCAGGCGTTCGCCCGCCAGGAGCACCACGAGATCGTCCACGCCCACACCGGAACCGCGCCAGCGCTCGCCGAGCGCGGCCAGGTTGGCGTCGTTTTCCAGGAGCACCGTCCAGCCGTGCAGCTCCTTCAGCGCGGAGCGGAGCCCGACGTCGAACAGGCTCCAAAACCGCTGCGTCACGAGGACGTTGCCGTCCCGGTCGACCGGTGCCGCGATCCCGGCGCCGACGGCCAGGACCCTGCCCGGGTCTACTCCCGCCGCTTCCAGCGCCTGGCGGCAGGCGAGATCGACGACGCCGACGCGCTCCTGCGCGGGGATGTCCGCCGCGCGGAACCTCCCGCTGGAACGGCCGATCACCGTGCCGCTGAGGTCGGCCACGGCGGCCGTGGTGGTCGCGGCACCGATGTCGAGGCCCAGCACGAAGCCCGCCTCCCGGTTGAAGGCAAAGCGCCGGGCCGGGCGGCCCTTCCGCGGAACGGGGGGCATGCCTTGTTGAGCATGAGGTTGAGCGTGGGGCTTGATATGGGGCTCAGTACGGGGCTGGTCCAGCTCCACGATCCAGCCCCGGCTGATCAGGTCCTCGCAGACGGCCATCACTGAGGCCCGGGTGAGTCCGGTCAGGGCCATCAGCTCGGTTCCGGTGGCAACGTCGGCGCCGCGGATGTGGCGCAGCACGGCCTGGGCGTTGACGCGGCGCAGCAGCTGCGGCGTGGCGGCGGCGTGCGGCATCACTTCTTGACCTCTTCTGTTCCCGGACCCATAATTGTTTGAGGCAATATATTTAGCTTCTATCTAAATTACCAGAAGCCCTCCCAGACCCGAAGGAATCTCCTTTGACCAACACCGCAACGCTGGCAACCCTGTCCGGTTCCGACCTCGCCGCCGATCCCAACTGGTGGCGCCAGGCATCGGTGTACCAGATCTACCCGCGGAGCTTCTCCGATTCCAACGGTGACGGCCTGGGCGATATCAAGGGCATCACCGCCAAGGTCCCCTACCTGAAGGGACTCGGGATCGACGCCGTCTGGCTCTCCCCGTTCTACCCCTCGGCGCTGGCCGACGGCGGCTACGACGTCGACCACTACCGCGATGTAGACCCCAAGCTCGGCACGCTGGCGGACTTCGACGAGATGTCCGCCGCACTGCACGCTGCCGGCATCAAGCTGATCGCCGACATCGTCCCCAACCACTCTTCGAACCGGCACGAATGGTTCCAGGAAGCCCTGGCCTCCCCGCGCGGATCCGATGCCCGCGAGCGCTACATCTTCCGCGACGGCCTCGGTGAAAACGGCGAGCTGCCGCCCTCGGACTGGGAGTCCGTCTTCGGCGGCCCCGCCTGGGAGCGCATCACCGAGCCCGACGGCACCCCCGGGCAGTGGTACATGCACATCTTCGCCAAGGAACAGCCGGACCTGAACTGGGCCAACCGCGAAATCCGCGACGACTTCCTCAAGACGCTCCGCTTCTGGTCCGACCGCGGCGTGGACGGCTTCCGCGTCGACGTCGCCCACGCGCTGACCAAGGACCTCACCGAGCCGCTCATCTCCAAGGTGGAGCTCAGCGCAGCCAACACGGGCACAGACGGATTCCCGGACGGCTCGCACCCGTTCTGGGACCGCGACGAAGTCCACGAGATCTACGCCGAATGGCGCGAGGTGTTCAACGAGTACAACCCGCCGCGCACCGCCGTCGCCGAGGCCTGGGTGCACGCCACCCGCCGCGCCCGCTACGCCAGCCCGGAGGGTCTGGGCCAGGCGTTCAACTTCGACCTCCTGCAGGCCGACTTCGACGCCGCCGAGTTCCGCGAAATCATCGCCCGGAACCTCGCCGAGGCCACCGAATCCGGGGCTTCCTCCACCTGGGTCTTCTCCAACCACGACGTCGTCCGCCACGCCACCCGCTACGGCCTGCCCCAGGGCGGCGGCAAGCACGCCCAGGGCCAGGACGGCAAGGGCTGGCTGCTGGCCGGGGCGCCTGCCGAAGAGCTCGACGTCGAACTCGGCCTGCGCAGGGCCCGCGCCGCCACCTTGCTGATGCTGGCCCTGCCGGGTTCCGCATACCTGTACCAGGGCGAGGAATTGGGTCTGCAGGAAGTCGCTGAGATCCCCGACGCCGAGCGCCAGGACCCCACCTTCTTCCGGAACAAGGGCGTAGAGATCGGCCGCGACGGCTGCCGCGTGCCGCTCCCGTGGGTACCGGAGGGCACCTCGTTCGGCTTCGGCGCCGGCGGGGCACACCTGCCCCAGCCGTCCTGGTTCAGCCGCTACGCCGTGGCAGCCCAGGACGGCGTGGAAGGCTCCACCCTGGAGCTTTACCGCACGGCACTGAAGCTCCGCCGCGAACTGCAGACCTCGGAGGAACTGCAGTGGCAGGAATCCGGCAGCGCCGACGTCCTGCGCTTCAGCCGTCCCGGTGGCTGGCAGACGGTGACCAACTTCGGCGACGCACCCGTTGACTTGCCGGCCGGCGAGGTGCTGGTCAGCAGCGGCCCGCTCGATGGCGGACAGCTGCCGGCTAACACCACCGTCTGGCTGCGGTGAGCCCGGCACTGAAGGATTCATCCGGCTCGGCCGCCCACGAGGTGGACCTTTCCCAGGAGCTCGTCTATGGCTGCATGGGCCTGGGCGGCGCCTGGGCGGCGGAGTCGTACTCGTCCGCAGACGTGGACGAGGCGGCCGCCGCCGTCGATGCCGCCATGGGGGCGGGCATCACGCTCTTTGACCATGCGGACATCTACCGCCACGGCAAAGCCGAGGCAGTCTTCGGCGAGGTGCTGGCCCGGACCCCCGGGCTGCGGGAGAAGATCCGGCTGCAGACCAAATGCGGCATCCGGCTCAATGAGCAGGGCCTGGAGACGTACTACGACCTCAGCCGGGACGGCATCCTGGGGCGGGTCAACGAAAGCCTGGCCCGGCTCCGCACGGAGTACGTCGACGTGCTCATGCTGCACCGCCCCGATCCCCTGATGGACCCGGCGGAGGTGGCATCCGCCGTCGGACAGCTCATAGCCCAGGGCAAAGTACGGGCCGTGGGCGTGTCCAACATGTCCGGCCCGCAGATCGAGATGCTGCAGGACCGGCTCGAGGTGCCCGTGGTGGCCAACCAGCTCGAAATGAGCCTGCTGAAGCGTGCCTGGCTCGAAAGCACGGTGCTGGTCAACCACGCCGAGGGCACTGACTACAGCTTCCCGCACGGCACCGTGGAGCACTGCGTCCGGAAGGGAATCCGGCTGCAGGCGTACGGCTCGCTGGCCCGCGGCCTGTATACCGGGGCGCCGGCCGCTATGCCGACGCCGGCAGAGGAGGCCACCACCGCCCTCGTGGCCGCCCTGGCCGCCGCGAAGGGGACCACGGGGGAGGCGATCGTTCTGGGCTGGCTCATGAGGCACCCGGCCGGGATTGCGCCCGTGATCGGCACCGCCAACCCGGACAGGATCCTCGCCTGCGCCGGTGCCGCCGAGGCCGCCGCCGCGATGACCCGCGCCGAGTGGTACGGCCTCTGGGTCGCGGCCAGGGGAAGCAACATTCCCTAGCCGGACCCGGCGTCACGTCCCACCCAACTAGCCGGCAGTTGAGGCCGTTTTGAGCGCTGGAAACGGCTTCTGCTGCCAGCCAGTTGGGTAGGGACGTGATTTTGGTCGTAATGGTCGCCCCTGAGGACCGGATCGCTTAGCGGCAAGTGCCCCCGGGCGGCTAGCGTAGATGCATGACCTCTACGACCACCGCCGAATCACTTCGGCATCAGCGCAACATCCCGGCCGACATCGCCCGCTCCTGGCTGCTGGTGAATGCGATGAAGACCGACCTCTTCGACCAGTCCGCCGTCTCCCGGGCCGATGCGATCATCCTCGACATCGAAGACGCGGTGGACCCCTCCCAGAAGGACATCGCCCGCGCCAACGTCGTGAACTGGCTGACCGCCGGCGGCAGCGCGTGGGTCCGGATCAACGACGCCACGAGCCCGTTCTGGGCCGACGACCTCGCCGGCCTGCGTGGCACCCCCGGCCTGCTGGGCATCATGCTGGCCAAAACCGAATCGGCCGACCAAGTCACGGAGAGCTTCCACCGGATGGATGGCAAGACCCCGGTCATCCCCCTGGTCGAGTCCGCCGTCGGCATCGAGGAAGCCAACAACATCGCGAAGGCCCAAGGTGCCTTCCGCCTGGCCTTCGGCTCGGGCGACTTCCGCCGCGACACCGGCATGGCGGCCACCGCGGAAGCCATGGCCTACCCGCGGGCCAAGCTGGTTGTGGCCAGCCGCGTGGGCAACCTGCCCGGCCCCATCGACGGCCCCACCGTCGGCACGAACCACCCGATTTTGCGCGAACAGACCGGCATCACCGTGATGATGGGGATGACCGGGAAGCTCTGCCTGGCAATCGACCAGACGCCGGTCATCAACGAGGTCATCAGCCCCACACCGTCCGACGTCGCGTGGGCCACGGACTTCATGGCCGACTTCGAAGCCAGCGGCCGCGTCATCCGGGACGGTTCGGACCTGCCGCGCCTGGGCCGTGCCGAGAAGATCATGAAGCTCGCGGTAGCCTTTGGCGTGCAGCCGGCACTGTAGCCGCCACACCACTCCAGGAGACCCCGTGACCGATACCCGCTATCTGGTTCACGGGGTCTTTTGGGATGGTCCGGCGCCAGTGCAGGCCCCGGCGGCGCCGGTTCCCGCGCCGGAATCCGGACAGTCCGGCGGCGGGCTCCCGGTGATGCGCCTGCAGGATCCTGACGGCACCCTCACCGACCTGACGCTCGACGCCGGCACCCGGCTCGGCTTCCGGCTCGCCGCCACGGGGAAACACTGCCTCGGACGCCACTTGGTGCACGGACCCGGGGACAGGGACCATATCCTTTGCCCGGTTCGGGCTTCCGCCACCAGGGGCAGCCAGTGTGAGCAGTGCTTCGTGCGCGACGACTCCCGGCTCATCCACGACTTCCACCGCGGCGGCCGGGTCCCGTCTGGCCTGCGCGCGTACCTCATGCAGCCGCACTGGCTCTACGTCGCCACCTTCGCCAACGGGGCCAGCAAGGTCGGCACCGCGTCGCACTTGCGCAAATGGAACCGGCTCGCCGAGCAGGGCGCCGTCGTCGCCCGGTATGTCGCCCGCGCCGAGGACGGACGGGTGGTTCGCCTCCTGGAGGACATGATCACGCGCGACGCCGGGCTGCCGCAGCAGGTCCGCACCGCCGCCAAAGCGGCTGCGCTCGTCGCTCCGGCCGCCGCCGTCGACGTCGACGCCGTGAACGGACGGCTGGCAGGGGAGGCCCGGACCTTGCTGGCCGGTGCCGGCGGGGAGGGCTTCGAGGTGGTGGATGAACGGTGGGTCCGGCCGGAGCTCTCTGCCGCCGCCTGTGCCCAAGCCGCCCGGCATGCCTACCCCCACGATCTTGGGAGCGGAACGCACGGGTTCCGGGTCGACTCGCTAAGCGGCAGCATTGCGCTCGCGGCACTGGACGGCAGCGAACTGGAGTTCGTGGTGAACCTGGCGCAGCTCAAGGCTCGGGTGATCGAACTCGGCGACCACGGTTCTGAGGTCCCGGCCGTGCAGGAGGCATTGTTCTGAGGCTGAAATTATCCCGCGACGCGCAAAATTCCGGACGCGCCCGTATTCCCGCGTCGCCAGGCATTTTGAGTGTCGCCAGGAATTTTGCGCCTCGCGGCACCCCTGGACGCCTTCCGGCGCCCTATATGTCGGCCTCTCCGGGGCCATTTTGGCAGACAAACTTAGGTTAGCCTAAACTACCCATGGCCCTCATCGGTCCTGGTAATCCCGTCTGCCGCGTCCGCAGGCATTGAATCTAGGTGGTTTCGTGCGCTTTTCCCTTTCGTCATCTCTGTCCTTGGGGCTCGTGGCGCTTCTCTCACTGTCGGGCTGTGGTTTCAGCGGCCCAACCGCAGCCACCCCGCAGGCGGCCAAAACCGACCAGCGGATCGTGGTGGACAACTTCCGGGCCCCGGTGGCGAACTGGGCGCTGGAGAGCGATGCCGCCTACATTCTGTCCCTGTCCGGATGCCTCGAAACCCTCACCCGCTACGACGAGTCCCAGGGAAAAATCGTGCCGCTGCTGGCGACGGAGTGGAAGCAGGTCTCTGCCTTGGAGTGGGACTTCACCATCCGCGAAGGAGTCACGTTCCAAGACGGGAGCGCGCTGACTGCTGAGGCCGTGGCCGGCTCCCTGCAGAAGGTCCTGGGGGCAGCCGTTCCGGCACGGGCCTTCAACCCCAAGGTGGTCAGCACGGTCAAGGCGCTCGACGACCGCACCGTGCGCGTCACCACCCCGACCGAGAGCCCGCTGGTTCCGTACCGCCTGGCAAGCGTCAACACCGGCGTCCTGTCCCCGGCGGCGTTCAAGGACGGGGCGGTGGATCCGTTCGGCCACTGCACCGGACCTTTCGAACCGGTCTCCGAAAAGCCGAAGCAGTCCCTGACCCTGGACCGCAATGAGGCGTATTGGGGCGGGGAAGTGAAGCTTGCCGGTGCGGAGGTCCGTTTTATCACGGACGGCACCACCCGTGCCGCGCAGGTCCAGACCGGCGAAGCCGACATTTCGCTCTCCATTCCCGTCTCCGGCCTGCCCGCCCTGGAAGCAGATGCCAACGTCAAGGTCCTCAAAACAGATTCTCCGCGGACCGCAACGCTGTACATGAACAACGGCAGGGCGCCGTTCGACGACGTCGACTTCCGGAAGGCGGTCCGCTCGGCACTGGATCTGGATGCCCTGGCCGCCAGCGTCTACGAAGGCGCGGCCATCGCCGCCAATGGTCCCTTCGCGCCTTCGGAACCGTGGGCCATCCCGGGAGCCGTAACACCGAAGCAGGATGTTGAAGGTGCCCGGAAACTGCTCGCCAGCGCCGGATACACCGCTGACCGCCCGCTGGAAATCATCGCAATCGTGGAACGCGCGGAGTTCGCGGATGTCGCAACCGTCATCCAGGACGACCTGAAAGCGGTGGGCATCCCGGTGAAGATCCAGACCAAGGAGTACGCGGCGGCGGAACCGGACGTGCTGGCCGGCAATTACGACATGGTGCTGAGCCAGCGCAACCGGCTGATCGACATCGCCGACCCCATCGGATTCCTGACGGCGGACTACACCTGCGACGGCACCTATAACCTCAGCCATTTCTGTAACCAGGACTACGACGCGACGGTCGCGAAGGCGGCAAAAACAGCTGACGCGGACGAGCGCTACCGCTTGTACGCAGAGGCCGGAAAGATCCTGCAGGAGCAGGCCGTGAACGTGTGGCTCGTCAACGAGCAGGCCATTGACGCAGTCCGTGCCGATCTTCAGTCCCATGTCCAGGACCCCCTGTCCCGTTATGTGGTCAGGGCGGAGACCGCCAAGACCGGATCCTGACCGTGGCCGTCCCCGCTACCAGAGAAGATCAACGGGGCCCGGCGTGATGCCGTTCCTCGCCCGGCGAACGGCTGCCCTGGTGGCAGCCGTTCTTCTGGCGTCCTTTGTTGTCTTCCTCATCCCCTTCGTGACTCCGGGGGACCCGGTGCGGAAGATCATCCGCTCCAGGGTTGCCGGCGACGTCATCGACGACTCAGCCGTTGAGGCATTGAGTCTCCAGTTGGGCCTCAATGACCCCCTGTGGGCGCAGTACCTGCGCTGGCTCGGGCGGCTCGGCAGCGGCGACATGGGCTTGTCCTACACCAGCCGCACACCGGTGGCCGAGCAGGTGATGCCCGCGCTCTGGATTACGCTCAGCCTGGTGGTCCTGGCCCTGGGTATCGCAGCCGCCGTCTCCGTGGTCCTCGGCGTCATAGCCGCCCTGCAGGAGGGACGTCCGGCCGACAAAATCATTACCGCGGTCACCCAGGCGTTCATCGCGATTCCTGAGTACTGGCTGGCACCCCTGCTGGTGCTGTTCTTTGCGCTGCAACTTGCCCTGCTGCCTTCGGCGGGATGGGAAGGACCGCACTCAGCCGTTCTTCCCGTGGCCGTCCTCGCCCTGCGGCCCACGAGCTACTTCACCTCGGCGGTGCGCGAGGGAGTGCTCGAGGCGATGAGCGCGGAGCATGTTGTCGCGGCGCGAAGCCGGGGAGTCTCCCACCTGCAAACTGTGTGGAAGCATGTGATCCCCAACGGCCTGCTGCCGCTCACCACGCTGGTGGCGGTGTGGTTCGCGGGGCTGCTGGGCGGATCCGTCATAGTCGAGGTCATTTTCGCGATCCCCGGCATGGGACGCCTGCTGTTCGACGGCGTCCTGAACAGCGACATTCCGCTGGCGCAGGGCGCGGTCGTGGTCGTCGTCGGGCTGGCTGTTGTCCTGACCACGGCGGCGGATCTGGTCCACGGACTACTCAACCCCCAAATCAGGATGAGCCATGCGTAAACTTCCCCCTCACGTCCTGGCCGCCGCGTCGATTCTGCTTCTCATCGTGATTTCAGTCGCTCTGGCCGCCTGGATAATGCCCTATCCGCCCGCGGAACAGGACCTCGGCGCCAGGCTGGCCCCGCCCAATGCCGCCCACTGGCTCGGCACGGACAACCTGGGCCGTGACACGCTCAGCAGGCTGCTCGACGGCGGCCAGTTCTCGTTGACGATCGCCGCCCTGGCCACGGTGCTGACCGCCGTAACTGGCACCGCGGTTGGCGTCCTCAGCGCCCGACGGCGGGGCTGGCTGGACGAGTTCTTCACCCGCACGAACGACGTGCTGCTGGCTATGCCGGAGATGGTGGTGGCCCTGTTCCTCGTGGCCGCCATGGGCGCCGGCTACCCCTCCCTGCTCCTCGCCCTCACCGTGACCGGCTGGACGCCCTTTGCCAGGCTCGCCCGCTCACTCGCCTATGACGTTTCGGCCCGCGGGTTCATCGAGGCAGCCCGGGTGCTGGGCTGCCCGCCCGCCTTCATCATTTTCAGGCACATCCTGCCCCACCTGGTCGGGCCGCTGCTCGGACAGGCCACCCTTCGGTTCGGGCAGTTCCTCATCAACGTCGGCGCGCTCTCCTACCTGGGGCTCGGGGTGCAGCCGCCGCAGTCGGACTGGGGATCGATGCTGGCAACTGCCCAGCCGTATGCCACCCGGGCTCCGCTGACGATTCTTGTCCCCGGGCTGGTGATCTTCGTCGTGGCGCTGTGCGTCACCTTGATTGGGCAGTATGTCTCACGCCGGACCGGAAGCCGCCTGCTGCTGTCCGCAGCCCAGACCAAGGCGGCCGCGGATGCCTGAGGGACTGGTCATTGAAGGGCTCAGCATCGGCCACCGGGCGCGCCTCGGAGGACGCCGGTCGGCTGCCCGTCAGGATGCCGACAGGCCGATCCTGTCCGGCGTAGACCTCGCCGTAGCGCCAGGGGAGTTTGTGGCGCTGGTGGGAACGTCGGGAAGCGGCAAGACGATGACTGCCCTCAGCGTCATGGGCCTGCTGCCGCAGGGGATCCACATTGAGAGCGGCTCGATCCTGTCCGGCGGGACGGATCTGCGGACGGCCAGCGAAGCGGAGCTCAACCGTGTGCGCGGAGGGCAGATCGGCATGCTGTATCAGCAGCCCAAACGGATGTTCAACCCCCGCAAGACCGTCGGCAACCACCTGGCCGAGCCACTGAAGCTACACCGCGGACTCCGGGGTCGCAGCGCTCGGAAGGAGGCGCTGGAGCTGCTGGCGGAAGCGGGGTTCGAGGATCCGGCCTGGTGTGCCCGGGCCTATCCGCACCAGCTCTCCGGAGGGATGGCCCAGCGGGCCATGTTCGCTCTTGCCATGGCCGGGCGGCCCGAACTGCTGCTCGCTGATGAGCCGACCTCGGCCTTGGACAAAGTGCTCGAGCGGCAGATCCTGGAGCTGATCGACCGGCAACGGCGCAGCCACGGGTTGGGCGTCCTGTACATCACCCACGACCTCGCCACGGTCTCCGCCTTCGCCGACCGCGTCGTCGTAATGGACGCCGGCCGCGTCCAGGAGACAGGGCCGGTCAGGCAAGTGTTGTGCATGCCCCGGAGCACCTACACGCAGGAACTCCTGCGGGCCTCGGCCCTTCCGCCGGCCACTGCTCCGGCCGCTGCCCCTGCGCGCCCGGTCCTCGGCCTGCGCAACGTCACCAAGCGGTTCCCGTCCAACCGGCGCGGCGCCCGGCCCGCCGTGGTGGACGTTTCGCTCGAGCTCCGCGAGGGCGAGATTCTCGGCATCCTGGGGCAGTCGGGATCCGGCAAGAGCACCCTGGCGCGGATGATCGTTGGACTCGAGACTCCGGACAGCGGAAGCATCACCCGGTTCCTCGGCGCCGTGGCCAACCGCGCAGAGACTCCGGGCACGGAGATCCAGCTCGTCTTCCAGGAACCACACAATGTTTTTGACCCGCGCATGAAGCTTCGCACCAGCCTGGAAGCTCCACTGCTGCCGCGGCGGGACTGCACGGCTGAGGAACGCAGTGCGCGCATCCACCGGGTGGTCCGCGAGGTTGAACTCGACCCCGCACTGCTCGACAGGTACCCAGGCCAGTGTTCCGGCGGGCAGCTCCAGCGGCTCACGATCGCCAGGGCGCTTTTGCTGGAACCGGCAGTCTTGATCTGCGACGAAGCGACGTCGGCGCTGGACGCGGTAACCCAACGGACGGTCCTGGACCTGCTGCTGCGCCTGCACCGCGACCGCCAGCTGTCGCTGATTATGATCTCCCACGACATGAACGTCCTCCGGTACATGAGCCACAGGGTGGCCGTCCTCTTTCAGGGCGCCGTGGTCGAAGTGGCGCCCAACGCCGAATTCTTCTCCGCTCCCCGGCACCGGCACAGCAAGGAGCTCGTGGCCGCGGCGCTCCCCGTCCCCAGCCCAGCCACCGGCGGCCAGCAGATTGAGCTGGTCGATGCCAGCTAGTCGCTACCGGGGTGAAACGGGGACCCTGCTGGGGGCGCAGCTCGTTTTCAACCTCGGTTTTTACGCAGTCATTCCCTTTCTGGCCGGCGCCATGGGCGACGGTTTTGGCTTGGACGCCGCCGCGATCGGGCTGGTCCTTGGCGCCCGCACCTTCAGCCAGCAGGGGATGTTCCTCGTCGGTGGCCTCCTGGCCGACCGCTGGGGCGCCCGCCGGGCAATTCTGCTGGGCTGCCTGGTCCGCATCTCCGGCTACGCCGCTTTGGCGGCCGCATCGGATTTCGGCCTGTTCCTCCTCGGCGCGGTGCTCACCGGCGCCGGAGGGGCCCTGTTCTCGCCGGCACTTGAGTCACGGCTGTCCCAGGCCGACCGCGTCACCGAAGAATCCAGACCGGCCGGAGGGAGGACGGGCCGGCGGTCTGTCTTCGTCTGGCTCTCGATCACCGGGGAAATCGGTGCGCTGCTTGGCCCGGTGCTGGGAGCCTCCCTGCTGGGCTGGGGGTTCGACGCCGCGCTGGCCCTCGGCATCGGAATCTTCAGTGTTGTGACGGTCCTGCTGTGGTTCCGCCTCCCCGCGGACGCGGCCCGCAAAACGGCAGCAACGGCGGCCTCGGAACCGGACTCCCCAAACGCCGGGCACCAAGGGGCACTCGGATGCCTGCGGAACCGGCGCTTCGTCCTGTTCTGCGTGCTCGCCAGCACCAACATGCTGGCGTACAACCAGCTCTACTTCGCCGTTCCGCTCGAACTCGGCCGCCGCGGCCTCGATGCTTCGTGGCTGGCCATACTCTTCCTGCTGGCATCCGTCCTGACGCTGGTCCTGCAACTTCCGGTCTCGGCGGCAGGCCACCGGCTGGGCACCGGCCGCGCGTTGTCGGTGGGTTTTGTGCTCCTGGGCGCCGCGTTTGCGACGGCCGCACTGACCTCCGGGGACGCCGGATCATCCGGAAGTTCGATCGCCCCGCTGGCCGGCGCCATCGCCCTCCTGATCCTGGGCCACATGCTGCTCACCCCGACAATCCTGTCCCTGATCCCGGCCTTCCTCCCCGCGGACAGGCCAGCCGCCGGGCGGGGTGCCTACTACGGATTGGCGGCGAGCTGCGGCGGTGTCTCCGTGCTGGCCGGCAACGCCGTGATGGGGCAGCTGGTGGACCTCACGGACCGGCTCAACTGGTGGCCGGGCACCCCCTGGGTGCCGCCCGTCCTGCTCGCGCTCCTGTCCGCCCTCGCGCTGCCCAGGGTCCTGCCAACGAAACCAGCGCCCGCCCCTGCCATGCAGGAAGCGCTGTCCTGACGCCCGAATTGCCCCGCGACGCGCAAAATTCCGGACGCGCCCGTATTCCCGCGTCGCCAGGAATTTTGAGTGTCGCCAGGAATTTGCGGCCCGCGGTGTGGCCGGCCCGCCCCGGTAGACTGGCATGGTGCTGAATGAATTCTGGGCCACCGCGTCAACCACCTACAAGGTGCTGGTCTTCAGCGCCATGGGCCTGATCGCCCTCGGCATCATCCTCAACATCGTCGGCAACACCACCGGCAACCAGGCCCTTGCCCTCGCTTCGCTGCCCGTGATCGGGCTGGGCCTGATCCTGCACCTTGCCGGGATTGTGGTCCGCGGCCAGACGATCCGGAAGAACCTCAAGCGCTAACATCCCCCGTGCGGTCCGGCGCGAACACGCTGCGACCCGGTGCCCGCCCCCGTGCGAAGC
>CAVRLW010000008.1:0-92280 GCA_963722145.1 uncultured Actinomycetota bacterium
CCGCGGGCATCCTCGGCGGCGGCGGTGGCGGCAAGGACGACGTCGCCCAGGGCGGCGGCACGGACGCCGCGAAGGTCGGCGCTGCGCTCAGCGCCGTCGTGGACGCCATTACCCGGCGATAGCGGATCCTTACATGTCTGAAGCTGCTGTGGCCGGCGTCTATCCCCGGGGCGTGAAGCTCGGGGTGGACGTCGGCACCGTCCGCGTGGGGGTGGCCGTCTGCGACCGCGACGGAATTCTGGCGACCCCGCTCCGAACGCTGCAGCGGAACGTGAAAAAGAACACCGATGTGGGCATCCTGGCTGCGTTGGCGGCGGAGCTGGGCGCCGTGGAGATTTTCGTGGGACTGCCGCGCACCATGAAGGGCGAAGAGCACGCCTCGGCCCGGATGGCCACGGAGTACGCCCAGTTGCTGGCGGACGAGCTGGGCCGCCAGGGCCGGACGTGCCCGTAAACCTCGTTGACGAGCGCCTCAGCACGGTAACAGCCCACCGACACCTGCACGAAGCTGGCATGAGCAGCAAAAATCACCGTAAAGTGGTGGATCAGGTTGCGGCTGCGGGAATCTTGCAGCACGCCATCGACATGCAAAAGGCCAGGGGAACGGATGTCGGGAGCCGCGTAGGCGCGATTCCCAGCCGGGGCAGACCGGAGACGCCGCAGCAAGCAGGCTGAGCAGGCTGTCCCGGCGGCACAGACACAATCTTCAGAGGATGGAAGGCTACAGTGAGCCCGGTCAATAACGACGACTCCTCCGGCAGGAACTTCAGGGACGCCGGACGGGCGCTGACGCGCAAGGAAATCCGTGCCCGGGAGAAGCTCACGGCGATGCGGGGCGGACGGTGATCCGCCGCAGGATTATGAAACGGGGGACGCCACGGGGGGACCGGAGATGCGCCGGACCCCGACCTCGCCCACCCGGAACTCGAGCCTGCCGCGTCCCCGACCGTGCACGAAGGACGGCTGTCAGAATCGGCGTCGGCTACCGCACTGCAGACCGGACCGGTACGTGAAGCGCCGGAGCCCAGCGCCCGCAACGACCCGCTGCTGAAGAGCCCGTGACGTGGAACACTGTCCACGAAGAGCCCGTGGACCGGAATATGAGTTCAGGTGGCGAGAGCCCGTTCAAGGTTTCATCGCCGCTGATGCCCGTCCGCGATATTCCCGCCCACCCCGCCCGCGACAGCCCCGCCCGCAGACACCACCGGGGGGACGCGTGCTACGCGACGGCAGGCGTGCTGCCCGCCACGATGCGGCTGCCCATGGGGGCGGCCCCCGACGGATATGCTCCGCATCCCCACGACGAGGCGCACCATGATTACGACGACTCCGGGGAGCCCCAGGCACAGACCCACCCGGACGCCGAGTACCACAGCGAACCCGGCCACGAGCTGATGGCCGGGGCGGTCCGCTACGACAAAGTTCCGTCCAAGAAAGTCCGCCGCCGGCGCCGCTTCCTGGCGCTGGTGTTGACCCTGACGGTCTTCGTCGTCGCAATCGCCATCGGCGCGCAGTTCCTCAAGCCACTCCTGGGCATGGACACCATGGCCGATTACCCCGGCCCGGGGACCGGCGACGTCACCATCACGGTCGAACCCGGCGCCGGGCCGAGGTCCGTGGCCACCGAGCTGGAGTCGAAGAAAGTGGTGGCGAACGCGGACACGTTCCTCAAGGAATTCACCGCTTCCGGCGGTGCCCTGAACCCCGGCACCTTCTCGATGCGCCAGGAAATGAAGAACTCCGATGCCGTGGCCGTCCTGCTCAACAAGGACCAGGGCAAGGTCATGTACTTTGCGCTCAGCGCCGGGTTGCGGATCAGCGAATCCCTGCAGGCGATTTCCGAGGGCACCGGGATTTCGGTTCCCGACTTGAAGGCCCTCAGCAATGCGCCCGCTCAGTTCGGCGTCCCGGCGAAAGCCAAGAACCTCGAGGGCTACCTGGCGCCGGGGGAGTACCGCTTCCCGTTGGGCACCTCCGCCAAGGACATTCTGCAGAAGCTCGTCGGCAACACCCTGGATGAGCTCAAGGCCCAGGGCGTCACCGACCCGGCGAAACAGTACGACGTCGTGACGGTAGCGAGCATCGTGCAGGCCGAGGGCGGCCAGGCCGAATACGGTGACGTCGCCGGCGCCATCTACAACCGCCTCAAGCCCAACAACACCGAGACCAACGGGCTCATCCAGTCCGATGCCACGGTCACCTACGGCCTGGGCATCCGCAGCTTCCACATCGACGAGGCCCAGAAGGCCGACAAGTCGAACCCGTACAACACGTACGCCAACCAGGGGCTGCCCGTCGGGCCCATCGGCTCGCCCGGCAAGACGGCCATTGACGCCGCCGCCAAGCCCAAGACCAACAGCTACCTCTACTGGGTCACCATCAACCTGGACACCAAGGAGACCAAGTTCTCCAAGACCCTGGCTGAACACAACGGATACGTGGAGCAGTACAACGCCTGGTGCGAGGCCAACCCGGGACGCTGCGTATGACGCTGCGGGCGGCCGTCCTTGGGCATCCCATCAGCCATTCGAAGTCTCCGGCGCTGCACCGCGCCGCCTACGCCCACCTGGGCGTGGACATCGCGTACTCCGCCATTGACGTGACAGAGGCCGCGCTGCCGGACTTCATGCGGCAGGTCAGGGACCAGGCGCGCGCTGACAGTTCCTGGCGCGGGCTCTCGGTCACCATGCCGCTCAAATCGGCCATGGTGGCGGAAGTGGACGAGGTCCGGGGCGTGGGGCGGGCACTCGGCGTCGTCAACACCGTTGCCTTCGAATCCGACGGCGGCGCCAACACGGTTGGTCGCGTACAACACGGACGTCGCCGGCATCGTCAACGCGCTCCGGCACGCGGGGGCCGCCCCGGCGCCCACCGCCGTGGTCCTCGGCGGCGGCGGGACTGCGGCAGCCGCCATCGCTGCCCTCAAGGAACTGGGGGCCGTGTCCGCCCAGGTGTTCGTGCGCGATCCCAGCCGCGCCGGCGAGGCCCGCGCGGCGTCCGACGCCGTCGGGGTCCCCGTCCAGGTGCTTCCCCTCACCGGCGCGGCCGCCGCCGTCGCCGCGGCCGACGTCGTCATTTCCACCCTGCCGCCCCGCGCGGCAGACGCACTTGCCGCCGAACTGGCAGACGCGCTTGCCGCGGAACCAGCAGCAGAGCTATCAGCAACGCCGGGAGAATCCTTGCCTCGGGCCGCGGCGGACGGCGGATAAGAGGCCTGGGCAGCCCGGGCGTACTCCTGGACGTCGCCTACGATCCGTGGCCCAGCCGGATAGCCGCGGTCTGGCAGGAAGCCGGCGGCACGGTGGTCCCGGGACTTGAAATGCTCATCTACCAGGCGGTGGAACAAGTGCGGCACTTCACCGGACTGGGCGAGGCCACTCCCGGCCGGAGTCATAGATGTGATGTGTGACGCAGTCGGGGCGCCCCGACGGGTGTTCTAACCGCCCGACATGGCAGGATGGAATCTATGTTGCGTTGGTTGACTGCCGGAGAATCCCATGGCCCGGCACTGGTCGGAATAATTGAAGGCGTGCCCGCCGGTGTGGAACTCACCAGCGTCCACATCAGCGAGGCGCTGGCCCGCCGGCGGCTCGGCTATGGCCGCGGCGCCCGGATGAAATTCGAGCAGGACGAGGTCACGATCCTCGGCGGAGTCCGCCATGGCCTGACCCAGGGTGGCCCCGTCGCCATCCAGGTCGGCAACACCGAATGGCCCAAGTGGGAACAGATCATGTCCTCCGATCCCGTGGAGCCGGAAATCCTGGCCGACCAGGCCCGGAACGCCCCGCTGACACGGCCGCGGCCCGGCCACGCCGACTTCACCGGCATGCAGAAGTACGGCTTCGACGAGGCCCGCCCGGTCCTGGAGCGCGCCAGCGCCCGCGAGACGGCGACGAGAGTGGCGCTCGGCACGGTTGCCGCAGCGTTCCTCAAGCAGCTCGGGATCGAACTCGTCTCCCATACCGTGTCCATCGCCAGCGTTGCCGTGCCGGAAGGCCGGCCGCTGCCGGTCCCGGGCAACGTGATCGCGCTGGACGCCGATCCGCTGCGCTGCTTCGACCGCGAAACCTCGGACGCCATGGTGGCCGAGGTCGACGTCGCGCACAAAGAAGGCGAAACCCTCGGCGGTGTCGTGGAAGTGCTTGTCTACGGCCTCCCGCCGGGACTCGGCAGCTACGTCCACTGGGACCGGCGCCTCGACTCGCGCCTGGCGGCGGCCCTGATGGGCATCCAGGCCATCAAGGGCGTCGAAGTCGGCGACGGCTTCCGCACGGCGGCGCGCCGCGGCTCGGCCGCCCACGACGAGATCGTCAAGGACGCGGACGGCAGGATCATCCGCACGTCCAACCGCGCCGGCGGGATCGAGGGCGGCATGAGCATTGGCGATGTGCTGCGCGTCCGTGCCGCCATGAAGCCGATCGCCACCGTACCCCGCGCGCTCAAGACGGTCGACGTCAGCACGGGGGAGGCCGCCAAGGCCCACCACCAGCGCTCCGACGTCTGCGCCGTCCCGGCCGCCGGCGTCGTGGCCGAGGCCATGGTGGCCCTCGTGATCGCCGAGGCGGTCACCGAAAAATTCGGCGGTGACTCCGTGCGGGAGACCGCCCGCAATATCAAGGGTTACCTGGACAGCATTCCGGCGTCCCTGGACTCGATCGGCCACTAGTGCCCGCCATGAACACCGACGGGCTCTCCGCCGCGGCAAGGCACACTGGCCCGGTGGTCCTGATCGGACCGATGGCCGTGGGCAAATCGGCGATCGGACAGCAGCTCGCGCAGCACCTGGGGTGCGCCTTCGTGGACACCGACGCCGTCGTGGTGGCCCAGCACGGGACGATCGCCGAGATCTTCGCCAGCCGGGGCGAGCACGCCTTCCGTCAGCTCGAGGCCCGGGCCGTGGCGCAGGCCATCGAAGAGGCGCAGGGGACCACCACCGTCATATCGCTCGGCGGCGGTGCTGTCCTTGACTCCGGTACGCAGCAGCTCCTGGGCCGCTGTACCGTGGTGTATCTCGAATGCGACGCCGAGACTGTAGCGGAACGCATCGCCAGAAATTCGGGCCGGCCGCTCCTGGCCGGCGACGCCATGGGCCGGTGGCGGACCCTGTTCGCCACCCGGCAGCCGGTCTACGAACGGCTCGCCGACCTCGTCCTCGATGTCCGGACCGGCAGCGTTCCGGAGCTGGCTCACAGGCTGGAAGATGCGCTGGGGGAGCACGCCGTGGCGAAGACCGCGGCTGTGCCCACTCCGGCGGCGACAAAGGAAGTTGAATAGTGAGTACCGAATCAACCGTCATCAAAGTCACCGGACAAACGCCGGGCGAAAACTACGACGTCGTAGTGGGCCGTGGCCTCCTGGCAAGCCTGCCGGGCCTGCTCGGTGAGCGCGTCAAACGCGTCCTGGTCATCCACCCCCGCGCGCTTCGGCTTACCGGGGACACCGTCCGCGAAGAGCTGGCCGCCGCCGGTTTCACCGCGCTGACCGCGGAAATCCCCGACGCCGAAGAGGGCAAGCACATCGAGGTCGCCTCCTTCTGCTGGCAGGTGCTGGGGCAGAACGACTTCACCCGCTCCGACGCCGTCGTCGCCGTCGGTGGCGGCGCCGTGACGGACCTGGCCGGCTTTGTCGCCGCGACCTGGCTGCGCGGGGTCAAGGTCATCCACATGCCCACGAGCCTGCTGGGCATGGTGGACGCCTCCGTCGGCGGCAAGACCGGGATCAACACCGCCGAGGGCAAGAACCTCGTGGGCGCGTTCCACCCGCCCGCCGGCGTCCTCGCGGACCTCGACACGCTGGAGACGCTGCCGAAGAACGAGATCATTTCCGGCATGGCTGAGGTCATCAAATGCGGTTTCATCGCCGACCCGGCCATCCTGGACCTGATCGAAAAGGACCCGTCGGCGGTCATTGATCCCCGCTCGGACCTGCTGCGGGAACTGATCGAACGTGCCATCAGCGTCAAGGCCCGCGTGGTCTCCGAGGACCTCAAGGAAACCGGCCAGCGCGAGATCCTGAACTACGGCCACACCCTGGGCCACGCGATCGAACTCGCCGAGCGCTACTCTTGGCGGCACGGTGCCGCCGTCTCCGTGGGCATGATGTTCGCCGCCGAGCTCGCCCGCAGCGTCGGCCGGCTCAGCGACGCCGACGCCGACAGGCACCGCAGCATCCTGGAAAGCCTCGGGCTTCCCATCACGTACCGCCGCGACCGGTGGCAGGCCCTCCTCGACGGCATGCGCCGGGACAAGAAGTCCCGCGGCGACCTGCTGCGCTTCGTGGTGCTCGACGGCGTCGGCCGGCCCGGCATCCTCGACGTCCCGGACACCTCACTGCTGTTCGCCGCCTACCAGGAGATTGCCTCCTGATGATCATGGTCAAGGGCGGCACGAGCGAGTGGCCGGACGCTGGACTTCCCGGGATCCGGATCAATCCGGAGACCCTGATGCCCCAGATCGTGAACGACGAGGTCCTAGCCGAGGCGTTGGCGACCTCTGCCGACCCCGGGGACCTGATCCTCCTCCGGCTCGTCGAAGGGCACGCGGCCGAAGCCGCCGAGCTCCTCGCCGAGGCCCGCTACAAGGACCCCGACTCGCTCCGGCTGCGGATCTTCGAAGCGGACGTGCTCCGGGTTTCAAACCGGTTCGACCGGGCCGTCGAAGTATTCCGCCAGCTCCTGGCCGAAACCCAGGGCACCCTGGAGGAGGCGGCCGTCCGCCAGCACCTCGGCCGGTCCTACTTCGCCGGCGGGAACGTTGGGGCGGCCGTCGAATCCTTCGCCAAAGCGCTGGATCTGCGCGTGGCCGGGTCCGCCGACGCGGCCCTCATCTACGCCTCCACGGTGGCGCTGCAGCGCGCCCGGGACGTGCTTGAACAGCAGTCCTGAGCCCCCGTCAGCCAGCTGTCCGTGGGAACCGGTAGAATAGATCTTGGATTTTTGACAAATACGCGCTGGCGGGCCGCTTGGCATGCCGGCCCGGCATAAGCGTCCGGCCGCTAGCACCGGCCTGATGGAACCATCGAGAAACTAAGAGGATACTGTGGCAACCACTAACGACATCAAGAACGGAACCGTCCTTAAGCTTGAGGGCCAGCTCTGGAACATCATCGAGTTCCAGCACGTCAAGCCCGGCAAGGGTGGCGCGTTCGTGCGCACCAAGATGCGCAACGTGATGTCCGGCAAGGTCGTCGACAAGACCTTCAACGCCGGACTGAAGATCGAGACCGCCACGGTGGACCGCCGCGACTACCAGTACCTGTACCAGGACGGCGCCGACTTCGTCTTCATGGACACCTCGGACTTCGACCAGCTGACCGTGTCGGCCGCCACCGTCGGCGACGCCACCAACTTCATGCTCGAAAACCAGATGGTCAACATCGCCATCCACGAGGGCAACCCGCTCTACATCGAGCTGCCCCCGAGCGTCGTCCTCGAGATCACCTACACGGAGCCGGGCCTGCAGGGCGACCGCTCCTCGGCCGGCACCAAGCCTGCCACCCTCGAAACCGGCTACGAGATCCAGGTGCCGCTGTTCGTCGAGAACAACACCAAGGTCAAGGTCGACACCCGCGACGGCAGCTACCTCGGCCGGGTCAACGACTAGTGAGTGCACGCGGTAAGGCCCGGAACCGGGCCCTCGATGTCCTCTTTGAGGCCGAGCAGCGCTCTGCCTCGGCTTTCGACGTACTGAAGTCCCGCCGCGAGCAGACAGACCAGATCGTCAACCCGTACACGCTCGAAATCGTCGAAGGCGTGGTGTCCCACCAGGCCGCCATCGACGAATTCCTGGAGACCTATTCGCAGGGCTGGACCCTGGAGCGCATGCCCTCCGTGGACCGCATCATCCTGCGGATCGGCACCTGGGAACTGCTCTACAACGACGACGTCCCGGACGGCGTTGCCGTCAGCGAAGCTGTGGCCCTGGCCAAGACGCTCTCCACGGACGAGTCGCCGTCGTTCATCAACGGCCTGCTGGGCCGGCTGCAGCAGCTGAAGCCTTCGCTGCTGGCCTAGGCCGTACGGAATACGCCCCGCGCCACGAAGAACCCCGCCCAAGACACCTGGGCGGGGTTCTTTCGTTCTCACGGCGGATCTTCCGCGGGGCTCACCCAGCGAATATCGTGGGCGGGTGGACACCGAACTCAAAGCATTTCTGCAGGCCCGGCTGGGGGCCAGGCATCCGAGGTTTGCCGCGGCCGCCATCGCCGGCGGAGAGGCAACCGTGGCGGTCAATGGAGTCGCCTCAGACGCCGACTTCGAGATTGGCTCGATCTCCAAGGGGATCACCGGCCTGCTTTACGCGGACGCCTGCGAACGGGGCGAAATTTCCCCGGCCACCCCGCTCGGGGAGCTGCTCCCACTGGGAAACTGCGCGGCTGCCGGGGCCAGCCTTGGCTCCCTGAGCCGGCATGCCTCGGGAATGCCGCGGCAGCCGCCGGGAACACGCGGTTCCGCGTCACCGCTGAGGCGCACGGTGTCGCTCTTCCTGCACGGGGCGAATCCATATGGGGACAGCCTGGTGGAGCTGCTGGTGCAGGCCCGCGCAGTCCGGTTGCAGGGGCCCCGGCTGCAGGCGCCCCGGCCGCGGTACTCCAATCTCGGCTTCGAACTCCTCGGCCACGCGATCGCGGCCGGTGCGGGCATGAGCTACCGGGACCTTGTCGCGGCTCGCCTCTGCGGGCCGTTGGCTCTCAACTCGATGTACATGCCTGCAAACCCCGGCGAACTGGGTCCGGACGCCCTGACCGGGCACAGCCGGCGGGGCCGTCCCCGGCAGCCCTGGACCGGCGAGGCCCTGGCCCCGGCCGGCGGCATCCGGGCGTCCGTGCAGGACCTCGCCCGGCTCGCCCGGGCGCTCCTGGACGGCTCCGCCCCGGGCAGGTCCGCGCTGGACCCGGTGGCGAATTTCGCCGGTCCGGCAGCCCGCATCGGCGCTGCCTGGCTCACCCTGGATGCCAAGGGGCGCCGGATCACCTGGCACAACGGCGGCACGGGCGGGTTCAGCAGCTGGATCGGCCTGGACCGGGAGGCAAAGACCGCAGTCGTCCTGCTCTCGGCGACGGCAGCTCCTGTTGATCGCCAGGGTTTCGAGCTGCTGCAGACACTTGCGGCACGCTGAACTGCTGCCTAAACTGCCAAGCGCTGAAACTGCCAAGCGCTGAAACTGCCAAGCGCTGAAACTGCCACGCCGCTGAAGTGCTAGCCGACGACGGCGGCGCGAAGTGCGGCGATCTCCGCGAGCTGGTGCTGCTCCTCGCGTTGGTGCGCCGGCACGTCCCGGCCGCTGAGGATCCGTTGCCGGGTGAAGGCGAGCTGGGTGGCTGCATCGAGCAAAGCCTTCATCTGCGTGCCCCGCCCGACGGACTTGGCCCAGCGCAGCGCAGAACGGCGGCCCCCGGCGGTGGCCAGCATTTCCACCTCGGCCGCGGTGAACCAGCCCGCGGCCGCATATTCCTTGAGCCGCTGGCGGGTGAGCCTGCGCTCCGCCACCCGCAGCAGCACGATGACCAGGACCGCCAGCAGGAAGATCGGGACCTGCACCAGGACGTACTGGGCCAGGAAGTCCTGGCCCATGCTGTTCCAGCCGCTGTGCAGCAGCATCGCGGGGACGAGGCCGACGGCGAACGCCAGCACGGACAGCCCGGTACGCCCGCGGCTGGCGGCGAAGCCCATGATCAGGCCGGTGGTACCCGTGAAAATGGCGTGGGCGAACGGTGACATGACCCCGCGGAGGAAGAAGACCACCGCGAGGTCAGTGCCGGGGTCGCTGGATTCGGCAATGGCGCGGCCGAAATAGAGGATGTTTTCCGTGAACGCGAAGCCTGCCGCGATCGTGAAGGCGAACACCACACCGTCCACCGGTCCGTTGAAGTGCCTCGGGGCGAAGATCAGGAGCACCAGCAGCCCCAAGGACTTAGCGAATTCCTCCACCACTGGCGCCTGGACCGTCACGGCGAACGTCGTATAGTCCAGTCCCGAGGCCGGCCCCGCCACCAGCGAAAAATAGGGCTGGATCAGCATCGTCACCGCTATTGAGACGGCGGCGCCCCAGGCAAAGGCGAAAAGCAGCAGCGGCTTGGGCTCAGGTTCCCAGCGGTCGATGAAGCGCACCGTCAGCAGCACGGTCCCCAGTGGAATCAGCGAGGCGACGAAGCCAATGACAAAGCCCGAGATTCCGGTCCTTTCCAGGAGGAAGGGCAGGACCAGGAAGAGGCTGATGAATGCGAGTAATCCGCCGGCCAGCACGAGGCCAACAACGCCCGCGGAACTGCGGCCGCCCGCTACCGCCGGAAGGGCGGGAGGGAGCGCCGGCTGGAACTGGCCGCGGTTGTTGGCCGGGGCCCGCCGGTAATACGCCGGCTGGACATGCCCCAGCCACGTCGGGTTGGCCTGTTGCGGCAAGGGCAGCGGCAGCGGCCGCTGGCCGGTGGCACCGGGATGGTCATGTCCCGGCCGCGGCTCGTTAGTCGTCATAGAACCGAGCCTATGTCCGTGTGAGGTTAAACGCATTCCGGCGGCGCCGGGGCGTCAGCCCCGCTGTGGTAATTTGAAAGAGCAAATAATCCTTTTTTAATTCCGTCCCGTGAGGCGGGGAAAGGGGAGACGAGCCTTGACTACTGTGCCTTCAGCACCGGGTCCGGCGAAGGTGGTGCTCACCCGGGTTGTCCTCAACCAGGCTGACATTGACCGCGCCCTCACTCGTATCGCCCATGAAATTCTTGAGGCCAACAAGGGCTCCCAGGACCTCGTCCTGCTGGGCATCCCGCGCCGGGGCTATCCCCTCGCCGTCCGCCTCGCCGCCAAGATCGCCGCCGCGGATCCCACCGTGGACGCCGCCGCGATTGTCGGCCAGCTCGATGTCACCATGTTCCGCGATGACCTCTCGCACCAGCCCACCAGGCCGCCGTACCCCACCCAGCTGCCGCGCACCGGGATCGACAACAAGGTTGTTGTGCTGATCGACGACGTCCTCTACTCGGGACGCACCATCCGGGCAGCGCTCGATGCCATCATCGACCTCGGCCGTCCGCGGATTGTCCGCCTCGCCGTGCTGATCGACCGTGGCCACCGGGAACTGCCCATCCGCGCGGACCACGTCGGCAAGAACCTGCCCACCTCCTCATCGGAGAAGGTGCGGGTCCGCCTCGAGGAAACCGACGCTGTGGACGGCGCCGCCGACGGCGTCCCCGTCAATGAAGTGGTCATCGAGGCCACCGCATGAGGCACCTGCTCTCCACCGAAGACCTGAGCCTGCACAACGCCATCCGCATCCTGGACACGGCCGAGGAAATGGCGGCCGTGGGGGAGCGCGAGGTCAAAAAGCTTCCCGCCCTGCGCGGACGCACCGTGGTCAACCTGTTCTTCGAGGACTCGACCCGCACCCGGATCTCCTTCGAAGCCGCCGCCAAGCGGCTCTCCGCCGACGTCATCAACTTTGCCGCGAAAGGCTCCTCTGTTTCCAAGGGCGAGTCGCTCAAGGACACCGCCCAGACGCTCGCGGCCATGGGCGCCGACGCGGTGGTCATCCGGCACTGGGCCTCCGGCGCCCCGCACCGGCTCGCTGCGACCGATTGGATCGACGCCGCCGTCATCAACGCCGGCGACGGCACCCACGAACATCCCACCCAGGCGCTGCTGGACGCGTTCACCATGCGCCGGCACTGGTCGAAGCTGGCCGGCACGCCGTCGGCCGGGGCCGACCTCAAAGGCATGCGCGTCGCCATCGCCGGTGACGTGCTGCACTCCCGCGTGGCCCGCTCCAACGTCTGGCTGCTGCGCACCCTCGGCGCCGAGGTCACGCTCGTCGCGCCGCCCACGTTGCTGCCCATCGGCGTCGAAAAATGGCCGTGCGCCGTGAGCTTCGACCTCGACGAGACCCTGGCGAAGGGCGTGGATGCCATGATGATGCTCCGCGTCCAGGGCGAACGGATGAATGCATCCTTCTTCCCGACCACCCGCGAGTATTCGCGCCGCTGGGGCTTCGACGACAACCGGCTCCGCGCCCTCGATAACCTGGGGCTCAAGGACACCATCATCATGCACCCGGGTCCCATGAACCGCGGCCTGGAAATCTCCGCGGCCGCGGCCGACTCGCCCCGCTCCACCGTGCTGGCGCAGGTCCGTAACGGCGTCTCGATCCGCATGGCGGCGCTGTACCTGCTGCTTTCCGGGGAGAACCGCGAACCCGCCGCGGCACCTGTTTCTGCCTCTGCGGCCGCGTCCCACGCCGCCAATCCGAACCTCACTTATTCCCACCAGGAGAGCCACTGATGGCCGATCAGCTACAGAACGCAGACAACAGCGGCGCCTACCTCATCCGGGGCGCTGCGATCCTGGGCGGAGCAGCCGAGGACCTCCTGATCCGGGACGGCGTCATTGCCGCCCGCGGCCGGCAGTTGGACGCCGACGGCGCCGGGGTGGGGGACGCAACAGTAATTGACGCCAGGGGCCTCGTCGCGCTCCCGGGTATGGTGGACATCCACACCCATCTGCGCGAACCCGGCCGCGAAGACGCCGAAACCGTCGAAACCGGCACGCGCGCTGCCGCGCTGGGCGGCTACACGGCCGTCCACGCGATGGCCAACAGCACCCCGGTGGCGGACACCGCCGGCGTCGTCGAACAAGTCCTCACCCTGGGCCGGACCGCCGGCTGGGTGGACGTCCGCCCGGTGGGCGCCGTCACCGTGGGACTCGCGGGGGAGCAGCTCGCCGAACTCGGCGCCATGGCCGACTCCCGCGCACACGTGCGGGTGTTCTCCGATGACGGCATCTGCGTGCACGATCCGGTGCTGATGCGCCGCGCGCTCGAATACGTGAAGGCGTTCGACGGCGTCGTGGCCCAGCACGCGCAGGAACCCCGACTCACCGCCGGCGCCCAGATGAACGAGGGCGAGGTCTCCGCCGTCCTGGGCCTGGCCGGCTGGCCGGCCGTCGCCGAAGAGAGCATCATCGCCCGGGACGTGCTTCTGGCCCAGCACGTCGGCTCCCGCCTGCACGTGTGCCACGTCTCCACGGCCGGGTCCGTGGAGATCATCCGCTGGGCCAAGTCCCGCGGCGTCAACGTCACGGCCGAGGTCACCCCGCACCACCTCTGGCTCACCGATGAGCTCGCCCGCAGCTACGACCCGGTCTACAAGGTCAACCCGCCGCTGCGCACCGACGCCGATGTCCAGGCCCTCCGCGCCGCCCTGGCCGACGGCACGATCGACGTCGTCGGCACCGACCACGCCCCGCACCCGAGCGAACACAAGGAATGCGAGTGGGCGCAGGCGGCGATGGGCATGACCGGGCTGGAAACCGCGCTGTCCGTGGTGCAGCACACCATGATCGAAAGCGGCCTGATGGGTTGGGAAGACTTCGCCCGCGTGACCTCCACGGCTCCGGCCGCCATTGGCCGGGTCCAGGACCAGGGCCGCCCGCTCGAGGCCGGAGAGCCTGCCAACGTCATACTCGTGGACCCGGCTGCGCGCTGGACCGTGGACCCTTCTAAGATGGCAACCATGGGCCGTAACTCCCCGTTTGCCGGCCGGGAACTGCCAGGGAAGGTAGTGGCGACGTTCTTCAAGGGCCATCCGACCGTTCTCGACGGAAAACTCAACACCCCGTACCGGTGGCCGGCCGACGCTGTCGAAGCCGGACCGGCGGGCCTCCGCCCATGACGGTCAAGGACCTTTCCCTGCTCCTCACGCTCGTCCTGATCGGCGTCGCGCTTACCCTCATCGCAGTCGGCTGGCGGAACCGACTCCGCCGCCAGTCCGACGTCGAGGCCCTCCCCGAGGTTCCCGCCGAGCTTGGCGCCCCGCTGGCCGCGGCCGACGGCCAGTACGTCGCGTCCACCACCGGTGGCGACTGGCTGGACCGGATCGCCGTGCACAATCTGGGCATCCGCACCAACGCCAAGCTCAGCGTCCACCCCGAAGGCGTGCTGTTCGACCGCTCGGGCGCCGGCCCGGTGTTCATCCCGACCGGACGCCTCACCGGTGTGCGGCAGGAAAGCGGCATGGCCGGGAAGTTCGTCGAGAAGGACGGCCTGCTGGTGCTCAGCTGGATGCTCGGTTCCCACGAGCTGGACACCGGCTACCGGACGCGCCGTGCCGAGGACAAGGCCGTGCTCCTGACCACCCTCCAAGAATTGATCTCCGCAGCCCCTCAGGCAGAAGCCGATAGTGGAAAGTAACGACGTGACGGACCCCAACGAAGTGACAGAAAACGCAGTGTCAGAAAAAGCAGTGACTACAAACCCCACTGCACCCGCTGCAGCAGCCTCCAGCCCCGCAGTCCTCGTGCTCGAGGACGGCCGGATTTTCCGCGGCACCAGCTACGGCGCCACTGGAACGGCCCTCGGCGAGGCGGTCTTCGCGACCGGCATGACCGGCTACCAGGAGACCATCACCGACCCCTCCTACGCGCGCCAGCTCGTGGTCCAGACCGCGCCGCACATTGGCAACACCGGCGTCAACACCGACGACGCCGAGTCCCGCCGGATCTGGGTGGCCGGCTACATCGTCCGCGACGCCGCACGCCGTCCCTCCAACTGGCGTTCCGAACGTTCCCTGGATGACGAGCTCGTCGAGCAGGGGATCGTCGGCATCCAGGGAGTCGACACCCGCGCCATCACTCGCCACCTGCGCGAACACAAGACCATGCGCGCCGGCATCTTTTCCGGCGACGCCGCCCGCGCCACGGACAAGGAACTCGTCGACGCCGTCCTGGCAAGCGCACCGATGGAAGGCTCACGGCTTGCCGAGGAAGTCAGCGTGGACGCCGCGTACACGGTGGAACCCAAGGACTTCGGCTGGGACGGCGAGCCGCGGTTCAGCATCGCCGCCATCGACCTGGGCATCAAGCGCATGACCCCGGTCCGTTTCGCCGAGCGCGGTGTCCGGGTGCACGTGCTGCCGGCCACGGCAACCCTCGCCGACGTCAAGGCCGTCAACCCCGACGGCTTCTTCATGTCCAACGGCCCCGGCGACCCCGCCACCGCGGACAACCAGGTGGCGCTGCTGCGTTCCGTGCTCGATGAGAAGATCCCGTACTTTGGCATCTGCTTCGGCAACCAGATCCTGGGCCGGGCCCTCGGGTTCGGCACCTACAAGCTCCGCTACGGCCACCGCGGCCTCAACCAGCCCGTGATGGACCGCCGCACCGGCAAGGTCGAAATCACCTCGCAGAACCACGGCTTCGCCGTCGACGCTCCGCTCAATGGCGCCACGCAGGCGCCCGAGGAACGCTTCGGCCGCGTTGAGGTCAGCCACGTGAGCCTCAACGACGACGTCGTCGAAGGCCTCGCCTGCCTCGACATCCCGGCCTTCTCCGTGCAGTACCACCCCGAAGCTGCCGCCGGCCCGCACGACGCCGCCTACCTCTTCGACCGCTTCATCGAGCTGATGGCGGACGCTTCTTCAAAGACAGAGACAGACACAAAAACTGCCACCGATTCCAAGACTGAGGACAAGAAGTAATGCCGAAGAGAACTGACCTCAAGAGCGTCATGGTCATCGGGTCCGGCCCGATCGTGATCGGCCAGGCGGCCGAATTCGACTACTCCGGCACCCAGGCACTGCGCGTCCTCAAGGAGGAAGGCCTGCGCGTCATCCTCGTCAACTCCAACCCCGCCACGATCATGACGGACCCCGAGTTCGCGGACGCCACCTACATCGAGCCGATCACCCCCGAAGTGGTGGAGAAGATCATCGCCAAGGAACGCCCCGACGCGCTCCTGCCCACCCTGGGCGGCCAGACGGCCCTCAACACGGCCATCGCGCTGGACAAGAACGGCGTCCTGGAGAAGTACAACGTCGAGCTGATCGGCGCCAACATTGCCGCGATTGAGCTCGGCGAGGACCGCGAGAAGTTCAAGGGCGTCGTGGAGCGCTGCGGCGCCGAGTCGGCCCGCAGCCACATCATCCACACCATGGACGAGGCACTCGCCGCAGCCGGGGACCTCGGCTACCCGATGGTCGTCCGGCCCTCCTTCACCATGGGCGGCCTCGGCTCCGGGCTGGCCTACGACGAGGGCGACCTGCGCCGGATCGTCGGCCAGGGCCTGCAGTACAGCCCCACGTCCGAGGTGCTGCTCGAAGAGAGCATCCTCGGCTGGAAGGAATACGAGCTCGAGATGATGCGGGACAAAAACGACAACGTCGTGGTGGTCTGCTCCATCGAGAACTTCGACCCGGTCGGCGTGCACACCGGCGACTCCATCACTGTCGCCCCCGCGCTGACCCTCACCGACCGCGAGTACCAGCGGCTGCGCGACATCTCCATCGCCGTCATCCGCGAGGTCGGCGTCGACACCGGCGGCTGCAACATCCAGTTCGCCGTCGAGCCGGACACCGGCCGCGTCGTCGTGATCGAGATGAACCCGCGCGTCTCCCGCTCCTCCGCCCTCGCGTCGAAGGCGACCGGCTTCGCGATCGCCAAGATCGCCACCAAGCTGTCCCTCGGCTACACCCTGGACGAGATCCCGAACGACATCACCCAGAAGACCCCGGCGTCCTTCGAACCGACCCTGGACTACGTGGTGGTGAAGGTCCCGCGCTTCGCCTTCGAGAAGTTCCCGGCGGCGGACCCCACCCTGACCACCACCATGAAATCGGTGGGCGAGGCCATGGCCATGGGCCGGAACTTCACCGAGGCGCTGCAGAAGGCCCTGCGCTCCCTGGAGCAGAAGGGCTCCCAGCTGGACTTCAGCCACGTCCCGGAATGGGAAGTTGCCGAGCTGATCGAGAAGGCCAAACGGCCCACCACCGACCGCCTGCACCAGGTCCAGCGCGCCCTGCTCGGCGGCGCCACCGTGGAACAGCTCTTTGAGGCCACCAAGATCGACCCGTGGTACCTGGACCAGCTCCAGCTGCTGAACGAGATCTCCCTCGAAATCCGGCAGGCCGCCGCGCTGACTCCGGAGATGCTGACACGCGCCAAGCGCCACGGTTTCTCCGACGAGCAGATCGGTGCCCTGACCCACAACTCCGAGGACGTCGTCCGCGGCGTTCGGCAGGCCCTGGGCATCCGTCCCGTCTACAAGACCGTGGACACCTGCGCGGCCGAGTTCGCCGCCTACACCCCGTACCACTACTCCTCCTATGACGAGGAGGACGAGGTTGCGCTGCACGCCAAGCCGTCCATCATCATCCTCGGTTCCGGCCCCAACCGGATCGGCCAGGGCATCGAGTTCGACTACTCCTGCGTGCACGCCTCGATGGCGCTGCGCAAGGCCGGCTACGAGACCGTGATGGTCAACTGCAACCCGGAAACCGTCTCCACGGACTACGACGTCTCCACCCGCCTCTACTTCGAGCCGCTGACCCTGGAGGACGTGCTCGAGGTCATCGCGGCCGAGGAACGCACCGGCGGCGTCATGGGCGTCTTTGTCCAGCTCGGTGGCCAGACCCCGCTCAAACTGGCCCAGCAGCTCGCCGACGCCGGTGTGCCGATCCTTGGCACCTCGCCGGAGGCGATCGACCTCGCCGAACACCGCGGCGCCTTCTCCCGAGTGCTCGACAAGGCCGGGCTCGTCTCGCCGAAGAACGGCACCGCCGTGTCCTTCGAGGACGCCAAGAAGATCGCCGACGAGATCGGCTACCCGGTCCTGGTCCGCCCGTCCTACGTCCTAGGCGGCCGCGGCATGGAGATCGTCTACGACGAGCCCAACCTCTCCCGCTACATCGCCAACGCGACCGAAATCACCCCGGACCACCCGGTGCTGATCGACCGGTTCCTCGAGGACGCCGTCGAGATCGACGTCGACGCCCTCTACGACGGCACGGAGATGTACCTCGGCGGCATCATGGAACACATCGAGGAGGCCGGCATCCACTCCGGCGACTCGGCCTGCGTGCTGCCGCCGATCACCCTGGGCGGCAACGTGCTGGAACGGGTCCGGACCGCCACCCTGGCGATCGCCGAGGGCGTGGGTGTCCGCGGCCTGATCAACATCCAGTTCGCCCTGGCCTCCGACGTGCTCTACGTCCTCGAAGCCAACCCGCGGGCCTCACGCACCGTGCCGTTCGTCTCCAAGGCCACCGGTGTCCAGATGGCGAAGGCGGCGGCCCTGATCGGCACCGGCGTCACCATCAACCAGCTCCGGAGTGCCTACAAGATGCTGCCGGAGACCGGCGACGGCTCCTCCCTGCCGCTGGACGCACCGGTCTCGGTCAAGGAAGCCGTGCTGCCGTTCAGCCGTTTCCGCACCCCCGAGGGCAAGGTTGTCGACTCCCTGCTCGGCCCGGAAATGCGCTCCACCGGCGAGGTCATGGGCATCGACAAGCACTTCGACACGGCCTTCGCCAAGAGCCAGGCGGCCGCCAACAACGCGCTGCCCACCGAGGGCAAGATCTTCGTCTCGGTGGCGAACCGGGACAAGCGCTCGGTCATCATGGGCGTCAAGCGGCTCTCGGACCTCGGTTTCGAGATCGTCTCCACCGGCGGCACGGCCGACGTGCTGCGCCGCAACGGCATCCAGGCCACCCCGGTCCGGAAGGTCGCCGAGGGCTCCAGCGCCGAAGGCGAAGGCACCATCGCCGACCTCATCATCGCCGGTGAGATCGACATGGTCTTCAACACCCCCTCCGGTGGCGAGGCCCGCAGCGACGGCTACGAACTGCGTGCCGCCGCTACGTCGATCGGCATCCCCTGCATCACCACCGTGGCCGAGTTCAACGCCGCCGTCCAGGCCATCGAGGCGCTGCGCACCTACGAATGGTCCGTCACCAGCCTGCAGGAGCACGCCGCGAACCTGAAGGCCCTGCAGGATGCCTGAGGCATCCGCCGCTGAAACGGCCGGCCGGGAGTCCTTCGGCTCCCGGCTGGGGCGGGCCATGGCCGAGCGCGGCCCGCTGTGCGTCGGCATCGACCCGCACCCGGCACTCCTGCAGCGCTGGGGGCTGACTGACGACGCCGCCGGGCTGGAACGCTTCTCGCTGACTGTCCTGGAGGCCGTGGCCTCCCTCGCTGCCGCGGTGAAACCGCAGGTGGCCCTGTACGAGCGGCACGGCTCGGCCGGAATCGCCGTGCTCGAACGCACCCTGGCCGCGGCGGCGGAAGCCTCCGTGCTGACCATCGCTGACGCCAAACGCGGCGACATCGGCTCCACCATGGCCGCCTACGCCGACGCATGGCTGCGGGACGGCTCGGCCCTGGCCGCGGATTCGGTCACGCTGAGCCCGTACCTGGGCTTTGAGTCGCTCCGGCCCGCCCTGGACCTGGCGGCCGAGACAGGTCGCGGCGTGTTCGTCCTCGCGCTGACCTCGAACCCGGAAGGTGCCTCGGTCCAGCACGTCGGCGGGGCGGACTCCGTAGCGCGGCGCATCACCGAAGCGGCCGCGTCGGAAAACCGGCGTTATGACGGTCCCCTCGGTTCCGTGGGCCTGGTTGTGGGCGCCACGGTGGGCTCCGCCATCACCGCACTGGATCTCGACCTGGCGGCGGTCCGCGGGCCCATCCTTGCCCCCGGGCTGGGTGCGCAGGGCGCCACCGCCGCGGACCTGCGTCGCACCTTCGGTGCCGCGTATCCGCAGGTTCTGGGCACCTCGAGCCGGGACATCCTCGGCGCCGGACCGCAGCTGCAGTCCCTCCAGGACGCCGCACGGCGCACCCTCGACGAACTCCTCGCCGCCTAGCGGCAGCCGCCAAGCCGGCCCGGGACCGGAGCTGCCGGACCCGGGCTGGCTGCTTTCCCGACTCCGGCCAGTTTTGGCATCTGAGTTCTTCCCGTGCCGGGGGCGTTAGCAGATTTCCATTGATTTCTGCCGCCGCCAGACGGTAGGTTCGGGGCAAGGGCACGTGTGCCCCGTCCCGCCATGCAGGGAGGACTTCCAGTGAGTTTGAGACCCCTCACTCCGCAGGAGCGTTCCGACGCCCTCCGCAAGGCCGCTGCCGCAAGGGCCACCAGGGCGGAGGCTAAGGAGCGCCTCAAGGCGGGAGAACTGACCATCGCCAAGGTCATCAGTGCGGCCGAAACAGACGACGCCATTGCCCGCATGAGAATTGTGGAGCTGCTCGAAGCCCTGCCCGGGATCGGCCGGGTCCGTGCGGCGGCCATCATGGACCAGCTCGGCATCGCACAATCCAGACGGGTCCGCGGCCTGGGAATCCACCAGCGCCGCGCGCTGGTAGATTTTATTGACGACAAATAGCTCGGTGCGCCGAGCTGTCCACCACGCCCAAAGGAATATGTGACCAAGAAACCGGGACTGACAGTCCTCGCCGGCCCGACGGCTGTTGGCAAAGGCACCGTGTCCACCTACATCCGGGACAACTACCCCGGCGTCTGGCTGTCCGTATCGGCCACGACGCGCCCGCCGCGCCCGGGGGAGCAGGACGGGATCCACTACTTCTTCAAGTCGTCCGAGGAATTCGATTCCATGATCGAAAACGGCGAATTGCTCGAGTGGGCCGTCGTCCACGGTCGGAACCGCTACGGCACGCTGCGCAGCACGGTTGACGCCGCCATTGCCGAGGGCCGCTCGGTATTGCTGGAGATTGACCTGCAGGGCGCCCGGCAGGTCAAGCAGGCCGTCCCGGATGCCCAGTTTGTGTTCCTGGCACCCCCGAGCTGGGACGAAATGGTCCGCCGTCTGGTCGGCCGCGGCACGGAAAGCGCCGAGGAACAGCAGCAGAGGCTGGAAACCGCTAAACTAGAACTTGCCGCTGAACCGGAGTTCGACCACACCGTCATCAATGATGACGTTCGTCGGGCAGCGGACGAGCTTGTTTCACTCATGGGGCTGACCCCGAACCCGCGCTAGGCGCCGGGACGTACCGGCCCGTTAGAATTTGGAGAATTCGTGTCCACGAACCTTGAAGGCATCATCAACCCGCCGATCGACGAGCTGCTGAAGGCCGCCGATTCGAAGTACGGACTGGTGATTTTTGGTGCCAAGCGCGCACGCCAGATCAACGCGTACTACGCCCAGCTGCATGAGGGCCTGTTTGAATACGTTGGTCCGCTGGTCGACACCAAGCTGAACGAGAAGTCCCTGTCGATCGCGCTGCGCGAGATCAACGAAGGCAAGCTCGTCTCCACGCCGATCGAAGCCACAGAGTAATTCCCTCTGCGGGAAGAGCCAAGTAAACAGACTGCCTGTTGACGGAGAACACGTGCGCATAGTCCTCGGAGTCGGGGGAGGGATTGCCGCCTACAAGGTGGCATCGCTCCTCCGGCTTTTTACTGAAGCCGGGCATGACGTCACGGTCATCCCCACCGAGGCGGCCACCCGCTTCGTCGGCGTTGCCACGTGGGAGGCCCTTTCCGGGCACCCAGTGAGCAACAGCGTGTTCGACGCCGTCCACACGGTCAACCATGTCCGGCTCGGCCATGAGGCCGAGCTGATCGTCGTGGCCCCCGCCACGGCGGATCTCCTGGCCCGCGCGGCCACCGGCCAGGCCGATGACCTCCTTACCAACACCCTGCTGATGGCCGGCGACTGCCCGGCGCTCATGGCCCCGGCCATGCACACTGAAATGTGGCAGCACCCCGCCACCCAGGCCAACGTCGAAACCCTGCGCAGCCGCGGCGTCACGGTGCTGGAACCCGCGAGTGGCCGCCTGACCGGCGCCGATTCCGGTCCCGGCCGGTTGCCCGAGCCCGAGGCGATCTTCACCGCCGCCATGGCCCTCGCCGGCGCATCCGCGGCATCCGTTGCAACGGCCGCGTCGGCGGGCCCGCCGGCAGACGCGGCCGGAGATGCGGACGTGAATGCGGTCCTGTCCGCCGGTCCGTCAGCGGCGCTGTCGGCGGTTCCGCCGTTGGCCGGGCTCACCGTGACCATCAGTGCCGGCGGCACCCGGGAACCGCTGGACCCCGTGCGGTTCCTCGGCAACCGCTCCTCCGGCAAGCAGGGCGTGGCGCTGGCTGTAGCCGCCCGCGAGGCCGGCGCCCGCGTCCGCCTGCTGGCCGCCCACATGGAGGTCCCGGCGCCCGCCGGCGTCGAAGTCGTCCAGGTCGAGACTGCCCTGGAGCTGCGGAAGGCGGCGCTGCACGCGGCCGCCGACTCCGACGTCGTCATCATGGCCGCCGCCGTCGCGGACTTCCGCCCGGCGGACGTCTCCGGAACCAAGATCAAGAAGCGCGACGACGTCGCCGACCCCGTGATCAAACTGGTGCGCAACCCTGACATCCTGCGAGGAGCTTGTCGAGGTCCGCGACGCCGCGTCCCGGGACCAGCTGATCGTCGGCTTCGCCGCCGAAACAGGCGACGCCGAGGGCGACGTCCTGGAGTACGCCCGGGACAAGCTGCACCGCAAGGCCTGTGACCTGCTGGTGGTCAACCAGGTGGGCCAGGACATGGTCTTTGGCGAAGACACGAATTCCGTAGTCATCCTTTCCCGCGACGGCTCCGAACCCCAAGAGGCGTCGGGCTCCAAATCAGACGTCGCGGCTGCCGTGATCGACCGGATCAGCGCCGAGCTGAGCCGGGCTGTACCGCCGGCGTAGCCCGGCGTAACGCAACGTCTCCTTAGCACGGGGACACACGCCGCCGGACGTCCGTTTTCCAACCAGTAAGGTAGTTGAGTGACTTTACCGCTGCACATCCCCGCCTTCCACGGGTCCACGCCCGCCGCGCTCCGGCTCTTCACGTCCGAGTCGGTGACGGAGGGCCACCCCGACAAGATCTGTGACCAGATCAGCGATGCGATCCTCGACGCCCTGCTGGACAAAGACCCCGAGTCCCGGGTTGCAGTGGAGACGCTGGCCACCACGGGGCTGGTCCACGTCGCCGGCGAGGTTACCACCGACGCCTACGTCGAGATCCCGCAGATCGTCCGCGAGACCATCCTGGGCATCGGATACGACTCTTCGGCCAACGGCTTCGACGGCGCCCGGTGCGGCGTCTCGGTATCCATCGGCCAGCAGTCCAACGACATCGCCGGCGGCGTGTTCAACTCGCTCGAAGCCCGCGAGGGACGCCAGGAGGACGACTACGATCTCCAGGGCGCCGGCGACCAGGGACTCATGTTCGGCTATGCCAGCGACGAGACGCCGTCCTACATGCCCGTGCCGATCTGGCTCGCGCACCGGCTCTCCGAGCGCCTGACCGAGGTCCGCAAGAACGGCGAACTCGCCTACCTGCGTCCGGACGGCAAGACCCAGGTCACGGTGGGCTACGACGGCGACCGTCCGGTCTCGGTCGAGACCGTGGTCATCTCCAGCCAGCACGCCGAAGGCACCAGCCTCGACCGGCTCCGGGCCGACCTCGCCGAGCATCGTGGTCGGCCCGGTCATGGCGCTGTCCAACCTGGACATCTCGCGGACCCGCAACATCCTCAACCCCGCCGGCGACTTCGTCATCGGCGGCCCGGTGGGCGACGCCGGCCTCACCGGCCGCAAGATCATCGTCGACACCTACGGCGGCATGGCCCGCCACGGCGGCGGCGCGTTCTCCGGCAAGGACCCGTCGAAGGTGGACCGCTCGGCCGCCTACGCCATGCGGTGGGTCGCCAAGAACGTCGTGGCTGCCGGCCTCGCCAAGCGCGCGGAAATCCAGATCGCCTACGCGATCGGCCAGGCCCGCCCGGTGGGCACGTACGTTGAGACGTTCGGAACCGAAACCGTGGACCCGGCGCGGATCAGCGCCGCGATCGCCGAGATCTTCGACCTGCGCCCGCGGGCCATCATCGACGCCCTCGACCTCAAGCGCCCGATCTACGCCAAGACCGCCGCCCACGGCCACTTCGGCCGCGAGGACCCGGACTTCACGTGGGAGCGCCTGGACCGGGTGGACGAGCTGAAGGCGTTCTTCAACGCCTAGGCCGGCAGCACGCTGCGAAGCCGTCCATGTTCGTTTGACGCTAGTTTGTCAGTGCCGTGTGATGTGCTGTAGCCAGGCCGCCTTCCGGTGGCCTGGCTACGTCGCTTTCAGAGGGATCAGCTTTTGAATGGTCCAGCTGTAGCCGGTGATGCTTCAGTGCCGCTAGTCGATCAACGATCCCGAGGGGAGGCGGAGCCGTGAGACCCAATCCGGCCGGCGGCGCGCCCGGCGAGCCCCACCAGCTGTCCCTGCTCCAGGGCTTTCCCGCCTCCGCCGCCGAAGCGTCCGGGCCCGCCCTTGCTGCCGGCTGCCGGTGGCGCGGGTGCTGATCGAATCCTCGCTGCCGCACCTGGACCGGCCGTTCGATTACAGCGTGCCTGCCGCCCTCGACGCCGAGGCCGCGCCCGGAGTGCGGGTCAAGGTCAAGTTCAACGGCCAGGAACTGGCCGGTTCCTCCTGGAACGCACCGCCGCGTCCGACGCCGGCCATCCCCTCGTGCCGCTGCACAAGGTGCTCTCGCCCGTCCCCGTGCTGACCCCCGCGGTGGCCGAGCTCGCCGGCCGGATCGCCTCCCGCTACGCCGGAACGGTCAGCGATGTCCTGCGCGTTGCCGTGCCGCCGCGCGATGGCCAAGCTGGAAAAGGAATTCGCGCGCCTGACGGCCGGCTCGTCAGAAGCTGCCGCCGGAGGCCGGCCCGGATCGGCGGGCACCGGGCCTGCCGTGTCCGTCACCCCGGCCGCCGGCAGCGTCTGGGCCGCTTACCGCAACGGTCCGGCGTTCCTCGCCCACCTCGCCGCGGGGGAGTCGCCCCGGGCGGTTCTGACCGCCCTCCAGGGGTACGGGCCCGGCGGCTGGCCGCGGATGGTCGCGGAAGCCGTGGCCGCAGTGCGGACCTCCGGCCGCGGCGCCGTCGTGGTGGTGCCCGACTACCGGGACCTCGACCGCGTGGAGTCGGCCCTGCTGGAACTCCTGCCGGCCGGGGATATCGCCCGGCTCACCGCGGACGACGGCCAGACGCCGCGCTACCGGAGTTTCCTGCGCGTCCTCAGCGGCGCGGCCGGGGTTGCCGTCGGCACGCGCTCGGCGGCCTACGCGCCGGTGCCGAACCTTGGGCTCGTGGTCTGCTGGGACGACGGCGACGACCTCCACATCGAGCAGCGGTCCCCGTACGCGCACTCCCGCGAAGTCCTCCTGCTCCGCGCAGGCCAGGAGGGCGCCGCGTGCCTGCTGGCGGCCCATTCACGCAGCACCGAAACGGAGCGGCTCGTGGCCTCCGGCTGGGCGCAGGCCGTGGAAGCGGAGCGGACCGTCCTCCGGCGGACGGTCCCGCGCGTGCTGAACACGGCCGACAGCTTTGAACTCGAACATGACCCGCTTGCCCGCATCGCCCGGCTTCCCGGCGCGGCCTGGCGGGCCGCCAAGGAAGGCCTGGAACGGGGTCCGGTCCTGGTCCAGGTGGCCCGTGCCGGCTACGCCCCCTCGCTGGTGTGCGAAACCTGCCGGGAACCGGCGCGCTGCACCGCCTGCAGCGGCCCCTTGGCGATCGCCGGTGCGGGCGGGAGCAGCGCCGTGCCGCAATGCCGCTGGTGCTCCACCGCGGCCCCGGCATGGCGCTGCGGCACTGCAACGGCGTCCGGCTCCGGCGTGGCGCCACGGGCGTCACTGCGCACGGCGGAGGAGCTGGGCCGGGCCTTTCCGGGGAAACCGGTCATCACCTCCTCCGGGGACCACATCAAGGCCACGTTCCGGCAGACGCGAAGGCCCTCGTGGTCGCCACCGTCGGTGCCGAGCCGGTGGCCGCCGGCGGGTACGCCGCGGCACTGCTGCTCGACGGCGACTCGCTGCTGCGCCGGGAAAACCTGAGGGCGGGGGAGGACGCGGTCCGCCGCTGGTTCAACGCCGCCGCCCTGGTCCGGCCGGCCTCCGACGGCGGCCTCGTGGTCATTACGGCCGACGACACCGCCGGGGTCGGCGCCCTGCTGCGCTGGGATCCCGCCGGGTACGCCCAGCGCGAACTGGCGCTGCGGCAGGAACTGCAGTTGCCGCCCGCCGTGCGGGTCGCCTCCGTCACCGGCGGCCGCGACCGCCGTCGGGCATTTCACCGAGGCCGTGCGAACAGCAGCTGGCCGCGCAGGGAACCGTGCGCTGCGGACCGCCGGTCCCGCGCCCCTCATGCTGCCGGCGTCCCGGCGCCGGCCAGGCCGCCCGGCTGCAGCGGGATTCCGGCGAAGACGTCCGGACCCTGCTGTTCTTCCCCTACGCCCAGGCAGCGGACGTCACGGGCGTCTTGCGGGCCGCCAAAGCGGCAGCCGCGGCCAAGCGGAGCGAGGACCCGGTGCAGCTCCGCCTGGACGGCGTGGACGTCCTCTAGCCCGCTGCCGTTGCCTGGCCGGCGAGGCCGGTGAGTCAGACGTTTCCGGCGTGAGCGCCGCCCGAGTCGTGCGCCACGTCAACCAGCTGCCAGGCAGATTCGTCCCAGCTGAACTCGGCGGCCCGCTCCACTGAACGGCGCGAACGTCCTGCACAGTGCGGGTCTTCCGAGCTTGCTGCACGGCCGCGGCAAACTCCGCGGCGAGTCCGGGTGCACGTAGGCGACGGCGTCACCGCCGACTTCCCGGAAGATCGGGATGTCGCTGGCGATCACCGGCGTGCCCAGCGACATCGCCTCGACGAGCGGCAGTCCGTAGCCCTCGGCCCGGGACAGGCTGACCAGGGCGGTGTGCGCGCTAGCAGGGCGGCGTATTCGTCGTCGGTCACACCATTGTGGAAGACCATCTTGGCGCCCTGCCGGAACCAGGGCCTCCAGTTCGGCCCGGCGCTCCGGGGTGATCCGGCTCAGCAGGTGCAGGGTGAAGTCCGGCAGCTCGGCCATGCCGCGGCATCATGGTCTCCACGTTTTTGTAGGGCATGAAGGAGCCCATGTAGAGCAGCGTCTGGTCCGCCCCGGCTGCCGGGTCGCGCGGGGTGCTGGCCGGGCTGGGGGGCGTTGCTGACGATCCGGACAGGGCGGCGGGTGAGCCGGTACTTGGCCATCAGGGCCGCCGTGGTGCAGCTGATGGTCGCCACGATGTCGGCCCGGTTCAGCAGGAGCCGCTGCGGCCAGAAGGCCTTGTGGTACAGGCGCCACAGGACCCGCACCGGTGCCGGGCAGGAACCCGGGCGGCGCGGGGTGCTCGTAGTAGATCAGGTCGTGCAGGGTCAGCACCAGGCCGTACTTGCGGCCCCAGCTGCCCATGGTCTGCATGGGGCACACCACCACGTCCGCGCCAAGCTTGTTGATCCTTGCGCGCCACGAAGAGCTCGGCCGGGGAGAGCGGGCTGTTGATCAGCGTGTAGGGCACGTCCGGCAGCAGGGCGAGCTGCCGGGGGTCGCTGATCAGCATGGACACGTCGGCGATCTTGGCGGCCGCCGCGATCAGGCTGGCGCCGTAGCGGCTGATGCCGTCATGGTGGTCCAGTCCGGGTGAAGCGGGCGTCGATGAGAATCTTCACGCGGCGTGGTCCTTTAGGAAGCATCGGATGTAGCCGGCGGCGGGCTCCGGGGTCTCGTAGTGGATCAGGTGCCCGACGCCGGGAATGACTTCGAGCTGCCCGTCGGGAAGCCGGGCCGCGAGTTTGTGCTGGTCCGCCAGCAGGGCGATCTCGTCCTTTTCTCCGGCGATCAGCAGCACGGGCAGCGTCAGTTCAGGGGCCACCTCGGCAACGTTGCTGCCGACCGAGGCCTTGAAGGCCTGCAGCAGGCTGTCCCGGTCCGCGAAGGCGGAGAAGTAGGAACTGTGCTGGGCGTGGACGAACCGGCGGAGATCCTTGTCGCCGGTCTTGGCCATGGTCACGCTCATCACCCTGACGATCGCCTGGCTGCGCAGCAGGGCCAGCCCGAGCCGCTGGGGAAGGCGGGCCGCGGCCTCGTAGTAGAGCACCGCGAGCTTCGTCATGAGGCCCTTGGGTCCCTCGAGGGCGGGGGCCGCGATGGGGTTGACCAGGATCAGTTCGGCCACGGCGCCGGGGTTGGCCGCCACGAAGTGGCTGGCGATGATCGACCCGAACGAATGGCCCAGCAGGACCGTGTCCGGCACCGAGGCCAAGCGCGGCCATGAAGCCGGCGAGGAATCCGCCGTAGGCCGGAACACTGTGTTCGCCGTTCCGGAAGGCGGCCGAGCCGCCGAAGCCCGGCAGGTCCGGCATGATCAGGCGCATGTCCGGTCAGCTGGTCGGCCACACGAAGCAGGCCGTGGTGGTCGCCGCGGAAGCCGTGCACCACCAGGATGGTGCGGGTCTCCGGGGTGACCCGGACGGGTTCGTAGACCCAGTACGCGACCGGGTGCCGTCGATCTCTTCGGAGACGCCCGGGTGCGGGCTGCGAGTCCGTCGCTGAAGCAGGGGCGTGCGTGAGGACCCGGAGTCCACTTTTCCATGCGTTCGAATCCTAGTTGACGTTGTCGGGGTGGGAACCGGTCCGGAAACCGCGGTCCAGGCCGGCGATGTCGGACATGTCCAGCGGGCGTGAGCTCAAAGTCGAAGACGTCGTGGTTTTCACGGATCCGCCCCGAAGAGCTGGCCTTGGGGAGGGCGATATGGCCCAGCTGCAGGTGCCAGCGGAGGACGACCTGCGCCGGGGTGCGGTCGTGTTCGGCGGCGAGGGCCAGGAGGACCGGATCCTCGAGGACCTGGCCGCGGCCCAAAGGGCTCCACGCCTCGGTGCGGATGCCCAGGAGCTCGTGCTTTTCGCGCAGTTCGTCCTGCTGCAGCCACGGATGCAGCTCAATCTGGTTGACGGCGGGCACCACTTCCGCTGTTTCCAGGAGCCGGTCCAGGTGCTGCGGCTGGAAGTTGCAGACGCCAATGGCCCGGACTTTGCCCTCGCGGTACAGCGTCTCAAGCGCCCGGTAGGTTTCCGGGAAGAGGCCACGCCGGGCGCACGGCCAATGGATCAGGTACAGGTCGATGTATTCCAGGCCGAGGTTGGACATCGAGGTGTCGAAGGCCCGCATCGTGGCGTCGTAGCCGTGGTGGTCATTCCAGACCTTCGTGGTGACGAAGAGGTCCTGCCGGGCGACGTAAGGGGCTGTTTCCCCGGCCCGCCGCCGGTGCCCTCAAATCCGGACAGGGCACCGAGTCCCTTGCCGACGCCGGTCTCGTTGCCGTACATGGCGGCGGTGTCGAAGTGGCGGTAGCCTGCCTCGATCGCCATGGTCACCAGGCTGGCGGCGTCTGCCGACGGGACTTTATAGAGCCCGAATCCCAGCCGGTCGATCAGTACGCCATTGTTCAGGGTCAGCCGGGGGGAAATTTTCATGACACTGACTTTACCCACTGGTGCTCCCCAGCGGCGGATGCCGACGGCGGCCGACGGCATCCGCCGCGGCCGGTCGCAAGCCGGTCAGGCCAGCTCGTCATACCGGACGAGTCGGCGGGCGCTGGCCTCGTCGAGAATCAGGTCGGTGGCCAGCCCCGCTGCCAGCGCACCCCTCAGCCCGTTGATTTTGGAGGCCCCCGATACGACGCAGATCCGGCGCCGCACCTGCCGGAGCTGGGCGAGGTCCGGGCCGGTGGACCGCTCGTTCAGCGTTATCCCGTCCGTGGACCCGTCGGCGCGGAAGAACACCGTGGCGACATCGCCGGCCACATTGGACTCCGCAAGGACGCTTAGGTCGTCCTCATCGAGGTAACCGCCGGCATAGACGTGGCTGGGATAGTCGGCGTCGACCGATCCCACACCAAAGATCGCGATGCTCATCCGGGACTGCAGCTGAAGGATGCGCTGAACACTGCGCTCATTCCACATGGCCGTTTTGGTCGCGGCATGGTCGAAGAAGGCCGGCACGGGGAACTGCTCAACCCGTGCCCCGTAGGCGCTGCCGAACCGGCGCATGATGTCGGAGGCGTAGGTGATGCCGGTGGTCTGCATGTTTCCGGCGCCGTTGAGCTGGACAATCACGCTGTCGTGGGTGATCTTGCGGGTCAGGTGCCGGCTCACGGCGCTCAACGTGGAGCCCCATGCGACGCCGATGATGGCGTTGGAGTTCACCAGCGGTCCGATGGTTCGGGCGGCCTGCATGGCCACGCGGTCCAGTGTTTCCGCCTCATTAAGGGTATCCACCACCGGAACAACGTGGACATCCACCTTGTACTCGGTGCGGATAATGCTTTCGAGTTCAGGCCCGGTGTCCAGCGGGCTGCGGATCTGGATCTGTACCAGACCCGAATCGCGCGCCGCGGAGAGTAGCCGCGAGACCGTGGAGCGGGACGTCCGGAGCTCCCGGGCAATCGCGTCCATCGTCAGGTCCTGGAGGTAATACAGCTGGGCCGCGCGGAGGGCGTCCGACTGGCGTGAGGGGGTCATGGCATATCCCGTCTGCACGTTTGTGCATAGTGCTTGACTCCATTTTCCATTATTCCAAACAATAGAGTTGAACGGCGCCGCGCCATGGGGCGTGCCGCACAGAAGCAACCCCCAGGGAGCAGTTTTGGGACAGAAGGACTCAGTCCGCACACCGGCCGCAGCCACCGAGCCTCCGTGCAGAAGCTGCGGACGCGGCCGCATGCACAGGTCCTGATTATCGGTGGCGGAATCAACGGTGTGGGCACCTTCCGGGACCTGGCCCTGCAGGGCGTCGACGTGGCGCTCGTTGAGCGCGGGGACTACTGCCAGGGTGCCAGCGGTGCCTCTTCCCACATGATCCACGGCGGGATCCGGTACCTCGAAAACGGTGAGTTCCGGCTTGTCCAGGAGTCCGTGGTCGAACGCAACAGGCTCCTGCGGATTGCTGCGCATTACGTCAAGCCGCTGCAGACCACCATTCCCGTCTTCAGCACGTTCTCCGGCGTCCTGGCCGCCCCGATGCGCTTCCTGACCCACAAGCAGGGCAAACACACGGAGCGCGGGGCATTCCTGATCAAGCTCGGGCTCAGCATGTACGACTTCTTCTCCCGCGACGGCGGCACGGTTCCGCGCCACCAGTTCCGCGGACGCAAGCGCGCGCTGGCCGAATTGCCCCGCCTGCACCCGGGGATAAAGTACACGGCCACCTACTTCGACGCTTCGGTCCATAACCCTGAGCGCCTCACCCTCGATGTGCTCCAGGACGGCGAGAAGGCCGGCGGTCCGGTGAGCCAGCTGGCGAGGGCCAGCAACTACGTCTCCTTTGTCTCCTCGGGCACGGACACTGCAGCGGAGACTGCAGACGGCACCAGTCCCGGAACCACAGTCCAGCTTCGCGACGAATTAACCGGCGAGATGTTCGGCTTCACCGCCGACGTGATCGTGAACACGACGGGCGCCTGGGTCGACCTGACCAACGAGGCCATGGGCTCGGCGTCGTCCTTCATGGGCGGAACCAAGGGATCGCACATCGTGCTGGACCACCCGGAGCTGCTCGCTGCCTGCAACGGCCGCGAGATTTTCTTCGAGCACACCGACGGCCGGATCGTGCTGATCTATCCGATGGGGGACCGCGTCCTGGTCGGCACCACCGACGTCGACGCCGACATGGCCGAGGACGCGGTCTGCACCGAGGCCGAAATCGATTACTTCTTCGACCTGATCGGCCATGTGTTCCCGGACATCACGGTGGACCGGGGTCAGATCGTCTACACCTTCTCCGGCGTGCGCCCGCTCCCGAAGCATGATGCCACGCAGCCCGGCTTCGTCAGCCGGGACTATCGGATCGAACGCCGTGCAGCCGGCGGCGGGGCCGTGCTGAGCCTCGTCGGCGGCAAATGGACCACGTTCCGGGCCCTCGCCGAGCATCTGAGCAACGACGTGCTGGCCGAGCTGGGGATGGAACGGAAGGTCTCGACGGCGAAGCTCGCCATCGGCGGCGGCGCCGGTTTTCCGGACAGCGAGGACGGCATCCAGCGCTGGATCAAGGTCCACATGTCGGCCGGACGCGATGCCGCCCGGATCACCGGGCTTCTGACCCGCTACGGGACCCGGGCCGAAGAAGTCATCCGCTTCCTGGACGCCGGCCGGAGCGCCCGATAGGCCGCTGCACTCCACGCGTGAGCTCAGCACCCGCGAACTGGAGTACATGGCAGCGCACGAGCAGATCGGACACCTCGTGGACGTCCTCATCCGCCGCACGTCCCTGGCCTTCCGCGGCCTCGTGACCGGGGAACTGCTCAACGAGATCGCCGACATTCTTTCGGGCCCGCTCGGCTGGGACGCGGCTCGCCGGGCCATGGAGATCAGTCACGCGCAGGAGGTGCTAAAGCGGTTCCACGGCGTCCGGGTCCACAGCCTGGTCGCCTGACAAGACTTGCCTGTCCGGGCAGGGAAGCCCGGGTGCAAGCACTGCGCGGTCCGCCCCGGCGGCCGGTGCAGTGGCTGGCCGGCAGCACGAACATGCTGCCGGCCCCACGGCCTTCAAACACGCGAACGGCCGACAACAGAAAATAGAGGAGTCAAAGATGTCTCTTGGAATAGTTTTCTTGTCCGAAGTATTCGGAACCGCAATGCTGACCCTGCTGGGTTGCGGTGTTGTGGCCAACGTTGCGCTCAAAGGCACCAAGGGCAACAACGGGGGGTTCCTCATGGTCACGTGGGGGTGGGGCATTGCAGTCCTCTCCGGCGTCTACGTTGCAGCCATATCCGGGGCGCACCTGAACCCCGCGGTCACCATTGGGCTGCTCATTGAGGGCCGACGGCGTTACGCCGCCGATGTTCCGATCGACGTCGCGTCCACGTTCACTTACCTTGGTGGTGAAATGGTCGGTGCATTCCTCGGTGCGATTGTCATGTGGCTGGCCTACAAGCAGCACTTCGACGCCGAGCCGCAGCCCGCCAACCAGCTGGCCGTTTTCTCCACCGGCCCCGCCATTCGCTCCGTCCCCTGGAACCTGACCACGGAAATCATCGGCACCTTTGTCCTCGTCTTCGTCATCCTGACCTTTGGCGGGACGCCTTCCGGGCTTGGCCCGCTGGCCGTTGCCCTGCTGGTTGTCGGTATTGGTGTCTCGCTCGGTGGACCAACCGGCTATGCCATCAACCCTGCCCGTGACCTCGGCCCGCGCATCGCTCACGCCCTGCTCCCGATCAAGGGCAAGGGTTCCAGCGACTGGAGCTATTCCTGGATTCCCGTCGTAGGCCCGCTGGTCGGCGGAATACTGGCCGGCATCGCCGCCAAGTACGTGCCGATCATCGTAATTGCCGCTGGCTAACTCCCTCTGTACTCACTAATTCAAACGCCAGGCTAATTAGACAAGGACGTCAATATGAACCAGTACGTAGTCGCCATCGACCAGGGCACCACGAGCACTCGCGCCATCGTGTTCGACCACAGCGGCAGCATCGTCTCCTCCGGCCAGATGGAGCATGAGCAGATCTTTCCCCAGGCCGGGTGGGTGGAGCACAACCCTGCTGAAATCTGGAACAACACCCGCGAGGTGATCGGCTCGGCCCTGTCCAAGGCGAACCTGACCCGGCATGACATCGCCGCCGTCGGCATTACCAACCAGCGCGAAACGACGGTGGTGTGGGACAGGACCACCGGCCAGGCGATCTACAACGCCATCGTCTGGCAGGACACCCGCACCCAGCCGATTGTGGACGAGCTGGCGCGAGAAGGGGGAGCGGAGCGCTTCAAGCAGAAAGTCGGCCTGCCGCTGGCGACCTACTTCTCCGGCACGAAGATCAAGTGGATTCTGGACAACGTCGAGGGCGCCCGGGCCAAGGCGGAGGCCGGCGACCTCGTCTTCGGCAATACGGACTGCTGGGTGCTCTGGAACCTGACCGGCGGGATCGACGGCGGCGTGCACGTCACCGACGTCACCAACGCCTCGCGGACCATGTTCATGGATCTTGAGACACTGTCCTGGGACCAGGAGATCCTCGACGCGTTCGGCGTTCCGGCCTCCATGATGCCGGCCATCAAGTCCTCCTCCGAGGTTTATGGCACGGTGCACACCTCCCAGCTGCTGCGCGAGGTTCCTGTGGCCGGCATCCTGGGCGACCAGCAGGCGGCCACGTTCGGCCAGGCCGCCTTCGACGCCGGCGAAGCCAAGAACACCTACGGCACGGGCTGCTTCCTGATCTTCAACACGGCTGAGGAAATTGTCCACTCGAAGAACGGGCTGCTGACCACGGTTGGCTACAAGCTGGGGGACGCGGCGCCGCACTACGCGTTGGAGGGCTCCATTGCCGTGACCGGCTCCCTGATCCAGTGGCTGCGGGACAACCTCGGCTTGATCAGCACTGCTCCGGAGGTCGAGACCCTCGCCGCCTCGGTGGCGGACAACGGCGGCGTGTACATTGTGCCGGCGTTCTCCGGCCTCTTCGCGCCGTACTGGCGTTCCGACGCCCGCGGCGCCATTGTGGGCCTGACCCGCTTTGTGAACAAGAACCACATCGCCCGCGCGGCACTGGAGGCCACCGCCTTCCAGACCCGTGAGGTACTGGATGCCGTCAACGCCGATTCCGGCGTTCCGCTGACGGAGCTGAAGGTCGACGGCGGCATGGTCGCCAACGACGCCCTCATGCAGTTCCAGGCGGACATCCTTGGGGTGCCGGTCGTCCGGCCGAAGGTAGTCGAGACGACGGCATTGGGCGCCGCCTACGCGGCCGGTCTGGCCGTCGGATTCTGGAAGGATCTGGGCGAGTGCCAGGCGAACTGGGCCGAGGACAAGCGGTGGGAGCCGCAAATGGACCAGGCCGAGCGTGAACGCCAGATGCGCCTCTGGAAGAAGGCCGTCATGAAGTCCATGGACTGGGTTGACGAGGACGTCAAATAGCGTCGGCGTCAACTCGCCAACCGCGGCCGCCGCGGCGGAAATCAATATCCCTCCCGGCAATGAAAGGCTCCGGCCAGGAAAGTCCTGGCCGGAGCCTTTCATTGCCGGCTGGCTGCGGGACAACCGCAGGTAGCCCCGGTCAATAACCGCCGTCAGTAGGCCGCCACGGGGTGGACACGACAGCGCGCGGCGTCTTGGCGTAGACGTCCTTGCTGACCGTATAACCCCTGCGGTCCAGCTCCAGGGCCCGAGCGTTGATCCTGGCCAGCACCGCGGCGGTGAGGCGCGTGACCTTGACCAGGTCCATGAACTCCCGGTCCACGCCGCCGACGGCCGTGACTTTGACGAGCCCGGTCCCCGCTGAGTAGTACTTGCGCTGATGGCCCGCACTGGGTGGTTCCAGCGGGTTGAACTCGTCGATGACCATGACGTCGTTGTAGCACCCCGTGGGAACGCAGACGTGCTGGTGCTTGTACTTGACGTCACCGCAGTCCAGGAAGTCAACGGCGGGGGCGTACGCCTGAACATAGGCAGGGGTGTTCCGGTGCGGTTCTGCCTGCATCGCGATGCCGGCCCGGGCGTTGTCGAGGCCGCTGATGAAGGTGCTGGGGGCGCCGACAAGCTTGCCGTTCTCGTACTCCTCCGGATACTCGCCGAACAGCCAGACCGTCCCGCCCTTTGTCTGGGCGAAGAAGGCCAGTTCAGACTCCACGAGTTCACCGTCGGAGTAGTCCCGGTCCCAGACCACCACTGTCTTGATCCCGTCGATGACCTTGGTCAGCCCGGTGACCGTGCTGACAACCGTGCGGACAGTCGTCCCGTCCGGGGAGACGACTTTGCCGGTGGTCGTGTACTGCATTCCCGGCCTGAGCCTGAGCCACTGGTTGTCGATCACCGGCGTGGCCGGGAAACCAGGAACGATTGAACCACAGCGCCGAGCCGGGGCCGCACAGTTCCCGGGGACTGTGGCCGCCGTGCGCGGCGGCCGCCGCCGACCGGCGCAGCGCCGTCGCCGCCGTCAGCGACCCCACCACCAACAACAGCGCGGAGCCGTACGCCGTGAATCTCTTGGTCGGGGAGTCATCTGACGAGCCTCTCATGTTGGTGGTGGTTGTGGCTATGCGCCGGTACGGGTTCCGGCTCGCGGGGCCCGCGGTCACGGCAGCCCTTCCTCTTGGCGAACCGCAGGTAGAGCGATGGGACGATGAACAGGTTCACCAGCGTCGACGTGACAAGACCGCCCAGAATCACCACCGCCATGGGATGCTCAATCTCATGGCCGGGGAGGTTCCCCATCACCACCAGCGGCACAAGGGCCAGGGCGGTAGCAAGGGTGGTCATCAGGATCGGCGACAACCGTTCGGAAGCCCCCCGCAGGACCAGACCCGGGCCGAAGGTCATGCCCTCGTACTGTTCCAGGTGCTGGCAGTGGTTGATGAGCAGGATGCCGTTGCGGGCCGCGATGCCCATCAGCGTCAGGAATCCAACCAGGGAACCCAACGACAGGATCCCGCCGCTGAGGTGGGCGGCGATCACGCCGCCGACCAGGGCGACAGGCAGCGTCAGGAGGGCGAGGATGGCCAACCGCCAGCTCCGGAATGCCGCCTGGAGCAGGAGGAACACCACAATGACGGCGCCAATCGAGTAGAGCAGCAGCCGTTGGGAGGCGGCCTGGCGTTCGGCGTATTCGCCGAGGACAACCGCTTCGTAGCCGACCGGGAACTGAACTGACTTCCATCTCGGAATTCAGCTTCTCCACAACTTTGGCCAGATCGCCTTCCTTGACATTGGCACTGACATCGATGCGCCTGGATCCCTCCGAACGCTCAATCACATTGGGCGTGGGTTTGACCGAAATCGTGGCGACATCGGCCAACCGGATCTTTTGCCCGCTCGGCGTATCGAGCGGGAGGTTTTCAATGCTCGTGACACTCGTCCGGATCTCCGGCGGGCTCCATACCTGGACGTCATAGGCCTTGCCGTCCCGGTAGATGTCGCCCACTTCTTCGCCGGCGACCAGAGTGGCCGCGGCGCGACGTACGTCGCCCGGCTTCAGCCCGTAGCGATTGGCGGCGTCCAGATTCACTTCCACGTTGATCTGCGGAATGTTGGCCTGGAGAGCGACCTTGGCGCCAATGGCTCCGTCAATACCGCCCAGAATGCCTTGATCTTGTCAGCTTCCTGGCGCAGCGTGGCAAGGTCATCCCCGTACACGCGGACGACGACAGCGTATCCGGTGCCTGTCAGTACCTCGCGGATGCGTTCCTTGAGGTAGGTCTGGACGTCCCGCACGATGCCGGGATAGCCGTCCACCACTTCCTGAGACTGGCGGCCAGGGTTTCGTCATAGTCCACTGAGGGGTCAACGCTGATCCAGTTTTCACCGAAGTAGACGCCCACCACCTCATCGGCGTTGAAAGCCTGTCCCAATGTGGGACCCGCAATTGTTCACACCCGGGATGGTCATGAGTTCCTTGCAGGCCAGCTGGCTGACGCGGACTTCCTCGGCGTTGGATGTGCCGGGCTGCGTGAGCCAGTGCATCAGGAAGTCACGCTCCTTGAAGGACGGGAGCAACGATTGGCCCAGCAGCGGGGCCGCCACGATGCCGATGACGCCCAGGGCGCCCAGGGCAAGATACCCCGGGGCAGGTCTGCGGACCATGGGCCGGAGCAGCTTGCCGTACCAGCGCTTCAGTACCCTGACCACGGGGGGATCCCGGTCCTCCAGCTTGGCGTTCCGGAGGAAGATGTACGCCATCGCCGGGGTGACGGTAAGCGCAACGAGCATGGATGCCATCACCGCGAGGGTGTAGGACGTGGCCAGCGGCCGGAAGAACGCGCCGGTCAGCCCGTCCAGGAAGAAGATCGGCACCGTGGCGGCGACGATGATCAAGGTGGCGTAAACGATCGGTCCGCGGACCTCAAGCGAAGCATTGACCACTACCCTGGCCGTGCTTCCGGCGCCGCCGCTGGCCCGGTGGTGCCGGAGCCGTCTGACGATGTTCTCGACGTCGATGATGGCATCGTCCACCACCACCCCGACGGCAATCACCAACCCCGCAAGCACCATCGTATTAATCGTGCCTCCGGTCCAATACAACACGAGGGCCGCGGCCATGAGTGACAACGGGATGGCCGTCACGCTGACCAGTGCAGTCCGCCACTGGAAGAGGAAGACACTCAACACCAGGATGACAAAAAGACATCCGAGCAACAGAGCCACGCCCAGGTTGCCCAGGGATTCCTCAATGAAGGTTGCCGGCCGGAAAATAGCGGTGTCCACGGCGATTCCGGTCAGGCCGGGTTCGAGTTGTTTCATCGCCTCTTCGACCCCACGCGTTACTTCGAGCGTATTGCCCCACGGGAGCTTCTCGACGATCAGCATGAGTCCCGGACCACCGTTGATGACAGCATCGCCAATAAGCTGCTGATGGTCTTCCACGACGTTGGCGACGTCGGAGAGCCGGAGCGGGGCCTGGCCCTCACGGTTCGCCACTGCCACCTTCGCCAGCTCTTCCGGCGACGTGATGGGCTGGACGTGCCGGATGCCTATGGATTGGCTGGGCGTATCGAGAGCTCCGCCGGTTCCGATCAAGGCGCCGGGGGAATACTGAAGCAACCCCGCGTCGAGAGCGTCCCCAGTGGAGGTCATCACCGTTTCCAGCGTGACATTGTGGGCCGCCAGCTTGTTGGGATCAACCTGAACCTGCAGCATCTGGAGGCGTTCGCCCCAGATGGCCACGTTGGCCACCCCCGGAACACGGAGCAGATGGGCCCTGATGTTCCAGTACGAAATCATGGACATCTCGATGAGCGACCGGGTGTCCGAGGACAGGCCGATCTTCATGACGCGGCTAGTCGAGGACAAAGGCTGCAGCATTAGCGGCGGGGCAGCCCACGTAGGCAGGGTCGGGACGACCGTTGCCATCCGCTCAGACACCAACTGCCTGGCAGTGAGCAGGTCCATGTCGTTCTTGAATTCCATCACAATCGATGAGAGCTGGGGGACCGACTTCGACCGCATATGGTCGAGGCCGTCGATGCCGTTGAAGGCTTCTTCCAAGGGAACGGAGACCAGTTCTTCGACTTCAGCGGCGGTGAGTCCCAGACAGGCTGTCTGGATCTCGACCTTCGGCGGCGCAAACTCGGGGAACACGTCCACCGAGGCGCTGCTGAGTTGCGCGCCGCCCACGATCATCAGCGCAGCCGCCATCGCAATGATGATCGATCTGAACCTTAGGCTTGCTGCGACTATCCGGCGCATGTCATTTGCCTGTATTGAACTCGGTGCCGAACAATTCAACCGCACCTACTGTTACCACTGGAGTCCCCGCGGCGGGCCCCGCGCTGGCCGTGACCACACCGGCCTCCACTTTTGTGACGGTGACAGGCTGGCGCTCGTACACCCGCGAGGCCGGGTTGGTATAGACCCAGGTCTTGCCGCTGGAGTCGTACAACAGCGCGGCGTACGGCAGCAGGACAGCTGTTCCGGTGCCCGCCTTGGCAGGTTCCGTCTTCAGTTCGATGCGCTCCAGACCGTGTTCGGTCAGGGTCAGCTTAGCGATGCCGGTTGTGGCGTTCTTCTCCACCTTGGCAGGGGCCTCACCATGCGCGGCAGGGGCCGCCGTGGGCTGGGCGCAGGCCGGCAGGGAGAACAAGAGGGCTGCACAGACAGCGGCCGCCAGAGGCAGGCGCCGTTGGGGCTTTTGGCTGGTCATTTTACTTCCACCTTTTCCTGCGTATCGGGCTGTACGGGGATTTCCGGTTCGTAGACTTCCGACCACTCTTCCGGGACAGTGCGGGGACCGAACCAGAGTGCCAGGAGAGGGAGCACAAACAGCCCCACGAGGGTTGTGGTCACAAGGCCGCCAGCGACAATCAGCAGCATCGGGCCGATGACGGTCTGGCCGACGGTACCGCCGAACAGGCCGGGCGGTACGAGGACCAGGACCGTGATGAGGGCCGCTTTGAGGATCGGCGAGACCCGGTCCCGCGCAGCCGCCAGAACGATCCCCGAGCGGGATGTCTCCGGCGCGGACCGCCATAGTTCGTCTACACGGGCGGACAGGAGGGCAGCGTTGCGGGCGGCGATCGCCAGGACCGCTGCGAAGGCAGTCAAAGTTATCCAGGACTGCGAGGCTGCGCCGATCCAAGCGGCAACGGCCGCGCCGGCCAGCGCCGCCGGCAGGGCCAGGAAGGTGGCGATGGCCAGCGTCCAGCTCCGCACCGCGGCTTGGAGCAGAAGCAGTATGCCGATGAGGACACCTGCAAAGAGCCAGAGCACGAGAGTGTCTGCAGCCTGGAGCGCACCGTATTTCGTCGGGATTTCCGCGTGGTACTCGATCGGGAACTGGATCTGCTTGATAGCCGCCTGGATATCGCGCTGGACGTCTGCCAGCGGGCGCCCGCTGACGTCAGCCACGACGTCGATCCGCCGCGAGGTGTCATCGTGCAAGATGGCTACTTCGTTGGGGACCATCCGGACCGCGGCGATCTCGCCCAGCTGGACGTGGCCGCCGTCGGGGGTATCGAGAAGCAGTTCACGGATGCTGGTCAGATCATCCCTGACGTCAAGCGCGCCGCGCACGATCACTTCGAAGACTTTCTGTTCTTCAAAGAGGTTGCCGACGACGATCCCCTGCATCAAAGTCGCTGCTGCACGCCTGGCGTCACCGGGCTTGATGCCGAACTTCTGGGCAGCCTCGAGGTTGACCTGGACCTCCACGACCGGAGTCATGGTCGCGGCGTTGATTGTTGGGTTCTTGACGCCGTTGATGTTCTCTAGGGCTTTGCGGACTTCTTCTGCCTTCTCGCGCAGGACTGGCATTTCGGTCCCATAGACGCGGACTGCGAATCCCGGATCCATGCTGGTGCGCTGTTCACCGATTTTCTGCTGGGAATAGTTCACAACGTTGTGCGCGATGCCCGGGTAGCCCTGAACGACGTCCCGCACCGCCTGCTCCGTCTCACTGAAGTCGGCGTCCGGAGAAACGGATACCCACAACTCGGCGGAACTGTTGCCGACAACCTGGTCGGAGGTGATGGCGCGGCCGACGTGCCCGCCGACTCCGGATACGCCCGGCAAGGCCCTCAGCTCGTCTGAAGCCTTGGACGCGACCCTGCTTACCTCGTCATTGGATGTGCCGGCCATGGAGTCCCACTGCACCAGCAGCGTCCGGTCCGGAAGCGTCGGAACGACGGCCCGGTTTCCGACCAGCTGGGATGCGGCAGCGACTCCTAGCAGGCCAACGACGGCGACAGCTATGATGCCGAGCGTGCGGCGGGAACGTCCGGCCTCGAGCGCTCGGTCGTAGTAGGACCTCGCCCGGACAACACCGGTCGAGTCTGCCCGCTCGGCAGTCTCACGGGGAAGCAGGAGATACGCCAGTACCGGTGTCACGGACAAGCCCACGAGCATCGACACGGCAAGCGTCAGGGCCATTGACCAGAACAGCGGCTGGAAGAACGCACCGCCGACGCCAGGAACGAACAGCGTTGGAATGAGCGCCATGGCCATGATGAGGGATGCGTGGAACAAGGGTGTGCGGACGTTGCGGACGAGCTTGACCATGCGGAACCTGATGGTGGCATCTGTCTCGGTCTCGGCGGCCCGCAGGGGCCGGCGCCGCTGCGCCTGCACATCCTCCACGATGTCTCCCACAATCACGGACACACCCAGCATGATGCCGGCGAGGATCGAGATATTCAGTGTGGAGTCGATGGTGTAGAGCACAACTCCTGCCGCCATGACTGTCGTGGTGATGGCCACGAGGGCAATCACAGCGACACGCCAGGAATGGAAGAGAAGCCAGAAGAGCAGAACGGCGATCAGGAGGCTCAGGAGCAGGGCCACGCCGAGTCCGTCCACGGCATCCTGCAAGAACGAGGCAGGCCGGAACACGGACGTATCCATCTGGATTCCGGAAAGCCCGGGTTCCATATCCTTCAGGGCTGCCTCGACATCCTTGGTGACCTGCACGGCGCTGGTCCCGGGGAACTTTTCGATGACTAGCATGAGTCCTGCGCCCTGGCCGACGACGGCGTCGCCGATCAGGGGCTGATGGTCTTCCTTCACCTGGGCAATATCGCCCAGCAGCATCGGCTGGGGCGCTTCTTCCACACTGACCTTGGCAAGGTCGGCGGGCGTCCTGATCGGAAGGACATGCTGGATGCCGAGCCGCTGGCTCGGCGACTCCACGAACCCGCCCGTGCCTGGGGTTGACGCCTCAAGGAAGGTCAGCGGAGACACCCAGACGGCGTTGCCTGTGGTCTTGATAATCTGTTCGAGCGTGATGCCCTTGTCACGTAGCTGGGTCGGCGTGACTTCAACCTGGAGCTGCTGTTCCCGCTGTCCCCAGATGGACACATTGGCCACACCCGCAATGCCGATCAGCCGGGGCTTGATCTTCCAGCGGGCCAGGACCGACATTTCGATGCCTGAGAGCTGGTTTGAATTCATCTTCACCATCAGCACGCGGCTGGTAGAGGACATGGGCTGCATGATCAGCGGTGGGGCCGATACATTCGGCAGCGCCACGGCCTGGGTCATCCTCTCCGCCACCAGTTGGCGGGCGCGCAGGAGATCCGTGCCCGGCTCAAAAACGAGTTCGATGGACGACAGCCCCGCTACGGATTTCGACCGGATCTCATCCAGCCAGGCCACCCCGTTGAGGAGATCGGCCTCCATCGGGGAAGTGATGAGCTGTTCAACTTCGACAGCCGAGAGGCCAAGGGCCTCGGTCTGGATCTCGACCTGCGCAGGTGCGAACTCGGGCATGGTGTCCACGGCAATATGTGGAACGTTGACTACGCCGAAGGCGATCAGTCCGGCAGCGAGCGCGAGAACCAGGATGCGGAATTGCAAACTGAAACGTGTGATCCAGCCGAACATGGCTAGCTCTGTTCCAGAGGGCCGGCGTCGCGAGTGCGGCCAGCGGGGGTTTTCGGCAGTTGCACAGAAGTATTGCGCAAGTGATTCATGACAGGCTCCTCAACCCGAGACCATTTGCGAATCCCCCCAAGAGATCCCATTTGCTGATCTTTATCCGAATAGTGTTCTCATTTGAATCATTTGGCAAGATAAAAAATTTTGGGCCCTGTCCCCGGCTTTTCACGGCGTTCTCCCAGCCTGGAGAAGCATAATCCGCTTTCTAGCCGAACTTCGCGTAACTGCCCCGGCGCCCGCAGAAAGCCACCCGAGTAGTGGTGGGCTTTCTACCTGTTTTTCCGCGGGGAGCTACCTGTGTTTTCGTTTTAATTACTCGTCCAAGGCGTCCTGTAACTGGCAGTAAGTACCGCTATTCCATAGGTATGGCATTTGTAACAATTTTGGACATAACGGCCCGTGAAGGGCGCAGGACCGCGAGTCGACTGCGACTACCGGGCAGCATCCTGCCCGCCGGTTCAGCGCGAACCTGCCCGAGGGGCTAAAGTGGTCCTATGCGCGCTGTGCTCCTGCTTAGCTAGCCGCCCGGCATCCCGACGAGACCTCGATTCCGAAGAGTCCTCGGATTGCCGAGCGGCGGCCCCTCCATGTCGAGGGGCTTTTGTGTGTCCGGGGTACATTCCGGGCCGCAAGGCAAGAAATAACAGCAGGAGTACCACGTACGGACAGTATGGAGTCAGGGCCGGGCAGCCGGCCGTGACAGTGCAGACTTGATGGTGAACAGGCCTGGCGGCAGGCAGGCCTGAAGGTAGACAGGCTTGAGACAACAGGCCGCATAGAACAGAAGAGGCCAGCAGTGAGCGTTCAGCCGGAAACACAGACCGGATCACCAGCAGCCGCGGCGGAGGGGCCCGAGGAAGGTGCCTACAGCTTCGCGGCAATGGAAGCCAAATGGCCGCAGGTCTGGGAAGACCTGAAGGTCTTCACGCCGCTCGACGACGGCTCAAAGGAACGCCGCTATGTGCTGGACATGTTCCCGTATCCGTCCGGTGACCTTCACATGGGCCATGCCGAGGCATTCGCGATGGGCGACGTTGTGGCGCGCTACCTGCGCCAGCAGGGCTACGACGTGCTGCACCCGATCGGCTGGGACTCGTTCGGCCTGCCCGCGGAGAACGCAGCGATCAAGCGCAACGCGCACCCCAGTGAGTGGACGTACGCCAACATCGACACCCAGGCGGCGTCGTTCAAGCGCTACGCGATCTCAGCGGACTGGTCCCGCCGGCTGCACACCTCCGACCCGGAGTACTACCGCTGGACGCAGTGGCTGTTCACGCGTTTCTACGAGCGTGGACTGGCCTACCGCAAAAATTCGCCGGTCAACTGGTGCCCCAAGGACCAGACCGTGCTGGCTAACGAACAGGTAGTCAATGGCGCCTGCGAGCGGTGTGGCACGCCCGTAACCAAAAAGTCCCTGAACCAGTGGTACTTCAAGATCACCGACTATGCCGACCGCCTGCTCGATGACATGGACGAACTGCGCGGGCACTGGCCCGAGCGCGTCCTCGCCATGCAGAAGAACTGGATCGGCCGCTCCGAGGGCGCCCACGTCAACTTCGTGATCGAGGCCGACAGCGGCAAGGCCGCCAAGGATGTCACCGTCTTCACGACGCGTCCGGACACCCTCTACGGCGCCACATTCTTCGTCGTCGCCGCCGACGCGCCGCTCGCCGTCGAACTGGTCACCGACGAGCACGCCGCGGCCCTGGACGCCTACCGCGAACAGGTCAAGGCGCTGTCCGAGATTGAGCGCCAGTCCACCGAGCGCGAGAAGACCGGCGTCTTCACCGGGCGCTACGCGACCAACCCGCTCAATGGCGAAAAGCTGCCCGTCTGGGCCGCGGACTATGTCCTGGCCGACTATGGCACGGGCGCCATCATGGCCGTCCCGGCCCATGACCAGCGCGACCTCGACTTCGCCAAGACCTTTGACTTGCCCGTCCGGGCAGTACTGGACACCGGCGAGGAAGACCCCGCGGCCACCGGCATCGCCACCACGGGCGAGGGGACCCTGATCAACTCCGGCGGGCTGGACGGGCTGCCGAAGGCCGAGGCCATCCCGGCCGCCATCGAGATCCTGCGTGAGCTGGGCACCGGCGAGAAGTTCGTGAACTTCCGCCTGCGTGACTGGCTGCTCAGCCGGCAGCGGTTCTGGGGCACCCCGATTCCCATCATCCACTGCCCCGCCTGCGGCGAGGTCCCGGTCCCGGACGATCAGCTGCCTGTGACCCTGCCGGCGGACCTGCGCGGCGAAGACCTGTCCCCGAAGGGCACGTCCCCGCTGGCCGCGGTCGAAAGCTGGGTCAACACCGAGTGCCCCAACTGCCACGGCCCGGCCAAGCGCGACACAGACACCATGGACACCTTCGTGGATTCCTCCTGGTACTTCCTGCGCTTCGTCTCCCCGCAGTACACCGGCGGCCCGTTCGATCCGGAGAAGATCAACGACTGGATGCCGGTCGGCCAGTACGTGGGAGGCGTGGAACACGCCATCCTGCACCTGCTCTATGCGCGGTTCTTCACCAAGGTCATCCACGACCTCGGCATGATCGACGCCGACGAGCCGTTCAGTGCGCTGCTGAACCAGGGCCAAGTGCTCAATGGCGGCAAGGCCATGAGCAAGTCCCTGGGCAACGGCGTCGACCTCAGCGAGCAGTTGGACAAGTTCGGCGTGGACGCCGTGCGCCTGACCATGATCTTCGCCTCCCCGCCGGAGGACGACGTCGACTGGGCGGACGTATCGCCGTCGGGCTCCGCGAAGTTCCTGGCCCGCGCCTGGCGCCTCGGCCAGGACGTAACGAGCGCACCCGGCGTCGACTTCGCCACCGGTGACCGTGCCCTGCGGACCGTCACCCACCGCACGATCGCCGATGCTCAGGCCCTGCTGGACCACAACAAGTTCAACGTGGTGGTGGCAAAGCTGATGGAACTGGTCAACGCGACCCGCAAGAGCATAGACACCGGAGCCGGCGGCGCGGACCCTGCTGTCCGCGAAGCCGTGGAAGCCGTTGCCGTCATCCTGAGCCTGTTTGCGCCGTATACCGCCGAGGACCTGTGGAGCGTCTTGGGACACCCGGCCTCGGTGGCCAACGCCGGCTGGCCCACGCACGACGACGCATTGCTCGTGGAGGACACGGTCACCGCCGTCGTCCAGGTGCAGGGCAAGGTGCGGGACCGCCTGGAGGTTTCCCCGGATATCTCCGAGGAAGACCTTCGCGAATTGGCGCTGGCCTCGGAAAACGTCCAGCGCGCTCTCGACGGCCGCGCCCTTCGCACGGTGATCGTGCGGGCGCCTAAACTGGTCAACATCGTCCCGGCCTAGCCGGACGTACTAGCCTGACACTGGCCGCCGGTTGAGACCGGCGGCCAGTGTCAGGCACCGTGACGGGCACGGATGCCCTGGCCGGAGAAAAAAGTCCATACGTCCCGACAGCAGGAGGTCCCTCGTGCCAGACCGCGAGCCGTCAGGCTGGCCATGGCTGCGCGAGCGGCTTATTCGCCTTCGGCAGGGCCCCCGGGGCGGGGCCGTCCCCGAAGAGGCTCCCGCCGCCGTCGTGCAGGTTGCGGTGGTCACGGACTCTGCCGCCGCGCTGCCCGCGGACTGGATCCGGTCCTTCGCTGCCGACGGCGGGCTGACCGTGGTCCCCATGCCCGTCATGGTCGGCGCCGAAATCTACGGCGAGGGTGAGGACGATATTGCGGAGACGATCGCCGTGGCCCTCGCCAGCGGCAAGCCCGTCAAGACCTCGCGTCCGTCACCGGGGCAGTTTGAACACGCCTACCGGGCGGCCGCCGAGCGTGGCTTCCAGTCCGTGGTCTCGATTCACATCTCCGCCGAGCTGTCCGGGACTGCCGACGCCGCTCGCCTGGCAGCCCAAAGAGTCGGCATCCCGGTAGAGGTCCTCGACTCCCGGACGGTTGGTATGGCGCAGGGGATGGGCGTGCAGGGCGCCGTCGTCGCGGCGGCCGACGGCAGGAGTGCAGCCGGCGTGAAAGCCTTCGCGCAGGACCGGCTGGACCGCACCAAAGTGTACTTCTATGTTCCAAGCCTGGAACAGTTGCGCCGGGGCGGCAGGATCGGCGCCGCGGCCTCGCTCTGGGGAACCGTGTTCTCTATCAAACCCATCCTTGCGGTTGACGACGGCCGGATCATCCCGCTGGAAAAGGTCCGGTCCGCGGCGAAGGCCATCGCACGGCTGGAAGAAATCGTTGCCGCCGATGCCGCCAACCGCCCTACCGGGCAGGCGCGGCTGGCGGTGCACCACTTCGGAAACCAGGCCGAAGCCGAAGAGCTTGCCCGGCGCCTGGCCGTGTCATTGCCGGCTTGTCCGCCGGCCCAGATCAGCGCACTCCCTGCCGTCCTGGCCGCCCACGCCGGGCTCGGAGTGCTGGCGGTGATCGTGGGGGAGGGCAGCACGCCCGGACGCGTCAACGACTAGTGCGGGGGTCCATCTGCGTGGACGCTGGACTCTGGCCGTGAAGGGGCGCCGGCGGTAAAGTCACTCCACCGAACCCAGCGAACCGGAGGCCGCCATGGCAATGCAGGTGCACCACGTAGCCCAGCTCGATCGCGACGTTGCCGAAGAGGTGACCAAATGGCTGAAATACCTCAAGGGCCAAGTGACCAGCGTCCAATTCCTCACCACCGCCGTGCCTGATCCCAAGGCCGCCGACAAATGGCGGGTGCAGTACGAGGCTTACATCACCTACCAGCAGTGAATCTCGGACTGAATTTGCCGCTCATGGGGTAGGCGCGGGCGTTGGCGGGTTCGTCGGTGGCGTCGTTGGCGCGGGCGGAGCCGTTGGCGCAGGCGTTGGCGGGGCCGTTGGCGCGGGCGGGGCCGTTGGCGCTGGCGTCGGCGCGGGGGCTGGCGCGGTTGTTGGCGGGGGAGCTGGCGGGGCCGTCGGGGCAGGTGTCTGTGAGGGCGTTGGTGCGGGGGCTGGCGCGGTTGTTGGCTCGGTCGTTGGCGCGGGGCCCGGCGCGGCCGTTGGCGGGGAACCGGGCTGATGCGGCTTGATGGTGTAGCTAGGCTGTGGGGCTGAGCCGTTGACCCAAAGAGCCGATTTCACCCTATGGGCGCTGCCGGGCTCCAGCCACCAGAGCACCTGGACGTTGCAGTGGTAGACAATCGTGACATTGGCGACGGCGCCCGCCGACGGAACCGCGTGAATGGACGTGGCGGCCGTCTTAGTGGTCCAGATGAAATTCTGGTCGGCCCTCATACCCGCCGTCCCATCAACCGTCACGTGCGCTATGCCGTAGAGGCCGTGCTGCGGGCAGAAACTACCGTCAAGGGAAAAGTTGACCACCTGGGTTGAAGTAGCCTGCGTTGTGTCTGCCACCGCAGGCGGGGCCGGCAGCATAGCGCCGCCAAGAGCCACGACCGCCGCCGGCCCAAACAACCACTTCATTGCACACCAGCTTTCGACGCCTGATGGTCACATCCAGGCGATCAGGGTTGCCCCCAGCCGGCAAAGTCTTCTCGTTTGAGGATGCAGACGTTACCACCGGGCCCGGGTGGGCACCAGCGTAGGGAATACTTGCCCGCTGCCGCGGAAATACGCGTATTACTCAGGTATTTCCACATACACATTGTGCGGGATTTCAGGGTGGGCGGTGGTTGCCTAGAGTCGTTCCATGTCACGCCGCAACCCGGGATCTGAATCCGCCACGGGAGTTAGGGTTGCCCGTGAACGACTGACGGCGACGCTGGGAGTTGCCGGGGATGCCGCCGACTCCTGGGATGCCGCAGGCGCCGTCGATTCGCCGGACGCGGACGGCGCCGGAGATTCGCCGAACGCCGGGAGTTCGGAGATATCTTTGGACACGCGCCGGGCGGCGGATCTGTCCTCTGGGCTGTTAAAAGTGCCGGCTTCTAGCCTCCCTATCCCGTCCCCGGCCGCCCCGGCCGCCGCGGTCGCCGGCGGTGCCGGAACGCCCTCCGTTGCGCTCCCCGAACGCGGGCAGGGAGCAAGGGCGCCGCTCTCCACGTGGTTGCGGGCCAGGACCGGTGTGCGGGCGGCGGCGATGCTGGGCGTCCTTGCCGCAGTTCTGGGCGGCTGCTTCTGGTGGCAGGCGGCCTCCGGCGGCGCGCAGGTGGTCGGGCTCAGTGACTCCGCCCCGGCCGCGGAGGAAGCACCAGATCCGGCAGCCGGCGAGACCCTCCTGCCGCCGGGAGACGCGTCCAGCACGGGACCGGAAAGCATCACGGTCCATGTTGCCGGGGCCGTGGCCAGGCCGGGGGTGGTTCAGCTCCCGGCGGGAAGCCGGCTTCACGAAGCGATTACAGCGGCAGGCGGGGCAACGGATAGCGCGGAACCGGACCGGCTCAACCTGGCAGCCGTGCTGGAGGATGGCGAGAAAGTCCTGGTGCCGATCCGCGGCCAACCCGATCAGGCCGATGCCACGGACGGCTCACCTGCGCCCGGTTCCACCACGGGCGGCACGAGTCGAGGCGGCGGTGGCGGAAAGATCAACCTCAACACCGCCAGCCTTGAGGAACTCGGCACACTCCCGCGCGTCGGTCCGGTCCTGGCGCAGCGGATCGTGGAGTGGCGCCAGCAGCACGGGCGCTTCAAGACCGTGCAGGAGCTCGACGCGGTTGACGGGATCGGTCCGAAGTTGCTCGAGGCGCTGCTCCCGTTGGTGGGCCTCTGACGTGGGAATCCTTGGCGTGGGGCAGACCGGCCGGGGTCCTGCGGCAGCCCAGCAGAGCCGCTGGCAGCGGTACGTCGACGCGGCCGTCCATTCCTCCGCACCCGCGGAACACGATGACCCGGCGGTCGCCGGCCGGCTTGGCGGATCGGGCCAACCCGCACCGGAAGCGTGCCGTCTGCAGCCCGATAATTCCGCGTCTCCAAGCCAGGGTGCGAAGCGCCGCCAGGACTTCACGGCGCGGCTTGCGCGGCTCCCTGCCGGGCATCTCCCCGGGCACCCAACCGGCCGCCTGCTGTCCCGGTCCGCGCGCGATACGGACTTGCATCGGCGCCAGACGGAACGGACAAGGCGGACGGACCTTCGGCTGGTGCTGCCGGCACTCCTGGTCTGGGGGACCGCCGTTGCCGGAAACTGGTTGTCCCCCGCCGGACTGGCGGGTCTCTGCGCGGCGCTGGCGGCGGCCGCCGGAAGCCTGCTCTTTCTGGCCGGACGCGCCGACGGCGGCCGTGCTGAGGTCGGCCGCGCCAAAGTAAGTCGCGCCAAGGCTGGGCGGGACGGCGCCGGGCCTGGCTCCAGTTCAAGGCCGTCGGCCCCACGCAGCCTTCGCGCCACGGTGGCTGTGGCGCTGTTGCTGTCCCTCGCGGCGGGAGCGCACGCCGCCGTCGACGCCTCCCGGCGGCACGACGGCCCAATCGCCGAGGCAGTGGCCGTCCGCGCGGCCGTCGTCGCGGAAGTGGAGATTGCAAGCGCCCCGCGGCGGCTCAGGATCACCGGGACCGGCCTGGCGGACCGCTGGGCAGTCCCCGTGACGCTGAAGGTGATGACGTTCGGTGGCAACCGGATCGCCGGCGACGCCCGGCTCGTCGTCATGGGTGGAGCGGCGTGGGAACACGCCGTTCCGGGCCAGCGTCTGCGCGCCACGGGCAAGCTCCGGCCGGCTGCCCCAGGGGAGCCGGACGCGGGAATCCTTTCAGCCTCGTCCGCTCCAACGGTGCTGCGGGGACCTGGGTCCTGGCAGCAGGGTCCCGGTGAGCTGCGCCGTGCCTTCACCGCCTCGGCGGCACGGTTCGGCGGCGACGCCGGCGGGCTGTTGCCCGGGATGGTCACCGGCGACACCAGCGCCCTGGACGCGGAACTGGAAGCAGCCATGAAGACCGTCGGGATGACGCACCTGACCGCCGTCAGCGGTGCGAACTGCAGCCTGATCCTGGGGACGCTGCTACTCGCCGCCCGCACGCTGCGCCTTCCACGCATAACGGCCGCCGTGGCCAGTCTCGCGGGCCTCGCGCTGTTCGTCCTCATGGTGGGCCCGGATCCCAGTGTGCTTCGGGCCGCGCTCATGGGTGGCATCGGCCTCGTGTCCATAGCCTATGGCCGGGCGGGGCGCGGACTCAGCCTGCTCTGCGTTGCTGTCATCGGCCTGCTGCTGGCGCAGCCGGTCCTCGCAACCAGCTTTGGATTCCTGCTCTCGGTCCTGGCCACGCTGGGAATCGTGGTCACCGGACGCCGCATCATGGACTGGCTGCCTGCCTCGGTGCCGCGCTGGGCCGCAGCCGGGGTTGCCGTTCCCCTGTCCGCCCAGCTCTTCTGCGCTCCGGCGATCGTGCTGTTGCAACCTCAGTTCGGTGCGTACGTACTACCGGCGAACGTGGCTGCTGCGGCGCTCGTGGCGCCAGTGACACTGCTCGGCACGGCCGCGGTGGCGCTGCTGCCCGCAGTCCCTGCCGCAGCGGAGCTCCTGATGGCCGCTGCTGCCATCTTCGCAGGCGCTGTGGCGGGGATCGCCCGCTTCTTCGCGGCACTCCCGGGCGCCGCGTTGCCATGGCCGGAAGGAGCCTTCGGCGCAACCACCATGGGCATCTTTTCCGCGACTTTGCTGGCAGCGGCGTGGCTTGCCCTGCACCCGGCCGCGGTTGTCCGAGCCGCCCTGACGGCTCACGCGCGGGTCGTCGCCGTCCTCGAAGCGCGGTCGCGTGCGGCGGCACGGTCAACCGCCTGGCAGCCCTTCAGGCGCGGCTTGGAGCACCGGTCCGGGCGTGGGACGCTTAGAGTCCGCAAACCAACTTCCGGGAGGAATCACGAGTGGCTGCTGCCCAGACCCAACGGCCGAGGACCTCGGCGTCGAACACCGCCACCTGGCGCGACGTGACACCGGCTGCCGTAGTCCTGGTCGGCGGCCCGGAAGACTACTTGGGCTCGCGTGCCATGGACCGTATCCGCGGTCAGGTCCGCGAGGCGGCGCCCGACGTCGAAATTACTCGGCTCAATGCAGGCAGCTACGCGGCCGGGTCGCTGGCCATGAACGTCAGCCCTTCACTGTTCGGCGAGCGTAAGCTCATCGAGGTCGACGGGCTCGAGGCGATGAACGATGCCTTCCTCGCCGATGCCCTTAAATATGTGGCGCAGCCGGAACCGGACGCCATCCTGGTGCTCCGCCACGGCGGGGGAGTCCGCGGCAAGAAGCTGCTGGACGCCATCAAGGCCGCGGGCTGGCCCGTTGTCGACTGCCAGCCGCTCAAGAAAGACGCCGAGAAGATCGCCTTCGTCACGGCCGAGTTCAAGACGGCCTCCCGTCGCATCGACCCCGACGCCGTGCACGCCCTCGTCAATGCGGTCGGCGCACAGCTCGCGGAACTCGCCGCCGCCTGCAGCCAGCTGATCGCTGACGCCACCACCGGCGTGGACGCCGCCATGGTGGACAAGTACTACGGCGGCCGGGTGGAGGCAACGGCCTTCAAAGTCGCCGACGCCGCGATGGCCGGTAACGGCCCTCTGGCCCTCTCCACGCTTCGCCACGCCCTGGCCACCGGCGCGGACCCAGTGCCTATCGTTGCCGCCCTGGCGTCGAAGCTGCGCTCCCTGGCCAAGGTGGCTGGCGCGCAGGGATCGTCCTCGCAGATCGCCAAGCAATTGGGAATGCAGCCCTGGCTCGTCGAACAGGCCCAGAGGGAAGTCCGGCGCTGGACGCCGGAGGGGCTGGTCCGTTCCATCCAGGTCACCGCCGAGGCCGACGCCCAGGTCAAGGGGCTCTCGCGGGATCCCGTCTATGCCGTGGAACATGCGGTAACGGTGATTGCCACCTCGGTCCGGAGCTCCTGACACAGGGATTTGGACCTTCGGACCCACCGGCCCGACCTGCCTATGGCCCGGCGTCTGCGGTCAGACACGGCCGCGGCCAGCTCGCGGCGGAACCGGTGCGGACGCAACTTCCGGCTTAACTGGATGTGGCCGGCACCCATGGGGTGCCGGCCACAATCATCAGTTCAAGTGAACTGGAAACCTTAGAGTGCGTTGACCTTCTTGGAGATCGCGGACTTGCGGTTTGCAGCGTTGTTCTTGTGAAGAACACCCTTGCTGACAGCCTTGTCCAGCTTGCGGCCGGCGGCAACCAGTGCGGCAGCGGCAGCATCCTTGTCGGTGGACTCAACGGCAGTGTTGACGGCGCGGATGGCCGTCTTCAGCTCGGACTTGACTGCGTTGTTGCGCAGGCGAGCCTTCTCGTTGGTCAGGATGCGCTTCTTCTGGGACTTGATATTAGCCACGTGTGAACTCTCTTTTTCAATGCGGAAAATGGTCTAGAGGGCTTTCAGATTGGCCATTGACTGAGCGGCGTGGGGATACCTATGGCGACCAACCATCTGTGGCCGTCGACCTGCACGGACACACAGCTGTAAATAATAGCAGAGATGAACCTACAGGCACGAGTGCGGGTGGCGATCCGCCGCCACACGCGGCGCCCCGGGCGGGTCAGCTCCAGCCGCGGTGCTCCCGCAGGGCAGCAGCGATGAGGTTGAAGCGGCCTACGTCCAGGACCGCACCTTCGCGCCGGATGTCCTTCGGATTGATCTGCAGAACCCGGTCCAGCTTCGCTTCGCTGGGCCGCCACTGGCGGTCCCAGGGGCCCGTGCCGATGTCCACGTAATCCTCCGACCGGCGGGAGTCGCCGTCGTGGTCCTTGCTCGTCAGCATCAAGCCCAGCAAATACCGGCCGCTTGTACCCACCAACAGCACCGGACGGTCCTTGCCCTGGGAATAGTCCTCTTCATAGGGCACCCAGGTCCAGACGATTTCGCCGGGCTCGGGCAGGCCGTTGGGTGCCGGGGCATAGCGGACGGCCGCCCGTCCCCGGAAGTCGCCGGGATACGTCCCGGTCAGCCCGGCCGCCGGGGCGCCGCCCGTGGCACGCGTCGGGGCGCCGGGCCGTGCCTGGCCAGGCCGCCGCTTTCCCGCCGGCTTCGGCTGTGGTTTCCCTTGTGTCTTCCCCGCTGGCTTTGCCGCCGGCCCGCGGGTGGTGCCAGGTGCGGAGCCGCCGAGTTTGTCCAGGAAGCGCAGTGTGTCGCGGACCGCGTTGCCGATCGATCGTAAGTTCCAAGCCATGGGGAAACCATACCGGCAACCCCCAGCGGGGAGAGGGGAGCATGCAGAATCGCGCGGAGACTCCGCGGGGCTGACACGAGTCCGCAACGCAAAGCAGGGATGCACTGCCACTGGCCCGGACGTGGGAGACTATAGGAACGACAAATGCGCCACGTCGCAGGATGGGAAACCAGCATCCGCGCCGATCCGTGGAAACGCAAACAGTAATGCCAACAGTAAGGACCCTGCGTGTCTCCCATGGCCCGCACCGCCCCGGTGCCCGCCGCAACAGATCCGGCCATCATCCGGAACTTCTGCATCATTGCGCACATTGACCACGGCAAGTCCACACTGGCCGACCGGATGCTCCAGTACACCGGCGTCGTCCAGTCCCGTGACATGAAGGCCCAGTACCTGGACCGCATGGACATTGAGCGCGAACGCGGCATCACCATCAAATCCCAGGCCGTCCGCATGCCCTGGGAACTCGACGGCACCAGCTACGCGCTGAACATGATCGACACCCCCGGGCACGTCGACTTCACGTACGAGGTCTCCCGCTCGCTCGCGGCCTGCGAAGGCGCGGTCCTGCTGGTGGACGCGGCCCAGGGCATCGAGGCCCAGACCCTCGCCAACCTCTACCTGGCGATGGAAAACAACCTCACGATCATCCCGGTCCTGAACAAGATCGACCTCCCGGCAGCCCAGCCCGAGAAGTACGCGGCGGAACTCGCCAACCTGATCGGCGGCGACCCCGACGACGTGCTCCGCGTCTCCGGCAAGACGGGCATGGGCGTCGAGGTCCTGCTGGACAAGATCGTCCGCGACCTGCCGGCCCCCGTGGGCGACCCGAACGCCCCCGCCCGGGCCATGATCTTCGACTCGGTCTACGACACGTACCGCGGCGTGGTCACCTACGTCCGCGTGGTCGACGGCATGCTGCACCCCCGCGAACGCATCCAGATGATGTCCACCCGTGCCACGCACGAGCTCCTCGAGATCGGTGTGAGCTCCCCGGAACCTACCCCCTCCAAGGGCCTCGGCGTCGGCGAAGTCGGCTACCTCATCACCGGTGTGAAGGACGTCCGCCTGTCCAAGGTGGGCGACACCGTCACCAACCTGGCCAAGCCGGCCACCGAATCCCTCCCCGGGTATGCGGACGCCAAGCCGATGGTCTTCTCGGGCCTGTACCCGCTGGATGGCACAGACTATCCGGTGCTCCGCGACGCGCTGGAGAAGCTGATGCTCAACGATGCCGCGCTGGTGTACGAGCCCGAAACGTCCGCCGCGCTGGGATTCGGCTTCCGGGTGGGATTCCTGGGCCTGCTGCACCTGGAAATCACCCGCGAGCGGCTGGAACGCGAATACAACCTGGACCTGATTTCCACCGCCCCCAACGTGGAATACGAGGTGACGCTGGAGGACAAGAAGATCGTCCACGTCACGAACCCCAGCGAATACCCCACCGGCAAGATCGCTGAAGTCCGCGAGCCGATGGTGTCCGCCACCATCCTGGCCCCGAACGAGTTTGTCGGCGCCATCATGGAGCTGTGCCAGAGCCGCCGCGGCGTCATGGGCGGCATGGACTACCTCTCCGAGGACCGGGTGGAAATCCGTTACCGCCTGCCGCTGGCCGAAATCGTCTTCGACTTCTTCGACATCCTCAAGTCCAAGACCCGCGGCTACGGGTCGCTGGACTGGAAGGCCGACGGCGAGCAGGTGGCCGACCTCGTCAAGGTGGACATCATGCTCCAGGGCGAACAGGTTGATGCCTTCTCCGCCATCACGCACCGTGACAAGGCCTACGCCTACGGCGTGATGATGACCGGGAAGCTGCGCGAACTCATTCCGCGCCAGCAGTTCGAGGTGCCCATCCAGGCCGCCATCGGCTCCAGGATCATCGCCCGCGAAAGCATCCGCGCCATCCGCAAGGATGTCCTTGCCAAGTGCTACGGCGGTGACATCACCCGAAAGCGCAAACTGCTGGAAAAGCAGAAGGAAGGCAAGAAGCGCATGAAGATGGTGGGCCGCGTCGAGGTGCCGCAGGAAGCCTTCATCGCCGCGCTCACGACGGACGAGTCCAAGGACAAGGCCAAGAAGTAGCGGTGCTGGTAATGACTGTTGCTGCAGTGTCGGCAGGCCGGGCCCGTGCCTAGCGTTCTTCCCCTCGGTGACCCGGCGCCGCCGGACGGGCTCCTGCCCGCCCAGGCGCGCCAGGGCGCCGATCAGCGCGCCTTCGGGCTGTACGTGCACATCCCGTTCTGCGCGGTACGCTGCGGGTACTGCGACTTCAACACCTACACCGCCACCGAGCTGGGCGGCGGGGCCTCCCAGGACGCCTACGCCGCCACGGCGATCGCCGAAGTGGAATTCGCCGCCGGGGCCCTGAAGCGCAGCGGCCTGCCGGCGCGCCCCCTCAGCACGGTCTTTTTCGGCGGCGGCACACCCACGCTGCTGCCGGCCGAGGATCTGGCTCGCATACTCACCGCCGCGATCGGCGCCTGGGGCCTGCAACCCGGCGCCGAGGTAACCACCGAGGCAAACCCGGATTCCGTCACCCCCGAATCGCTGCAGCTGCTCGCCGACGCCGGGTTCACCCGGGTGTCCTTCGGTATGCAGTCGGCTGTGCCGCACGTCCTGAAGGTCCTGGACCGCACCCACACGCCCAGCCGCGTGCCCGAGGTGGTGCAGTGGGCGCGGGACGCGGGGCTCGCGGTCAGCCTCGACCTTATTTACGGGACGCCGGGGGAGTCGCTGGACGACTGGCGCTTCTCACTCGAGACGGCGCTGTCCTACGCCCCCGACCACATCAGCGCCTACGCCCTGATTGTTGAGGACGGCACCAAACTTGCGGCGCAGATCCGCCGCGGCGAAGTCCCGGAAATCGACGACGACGACCACGCCGCCAAATACGAACTCGCCGACGAGCTGATTTCAGCCGCCGGGCTCGCCTGGTACGAGGTCAGCAACTGGTCCCGCACGCCCGAACAGGCCTGCCGGCACAACCTCGCCTACTGGCGGGGGGATGACTGGTGGGGCATCGGGCCCGGGGCGCACTCGCACGTCGGAGGCGTGCGGTGGTGGAACGTCAAGCACCCCACCGCCTACGCCAACCGCCTCGGCACGGGAGTCTCACCCGCCGCCGGACGCGAAACGCTGGATACCGAAACCCGCAACGTGGAACGCGTCATGCTCGAGGCCCGGCTGAACTCCGGACTCGACGTCCCGAGCCTCGGCGGCCTGGGGGACACCGGCAGGCACGCCGTCGCGGGGCTGATCGCCGACGGCCTGGTGGACCCCGCGGCTGCATTCAAGGGCCGGCTCATTCTCACGCTCAGGGGCCGGCTGCTGGCCGACGCCGTGGTCCGCAGGATCCTGCCGGACTGAACGTCCGGACACAAAGAGGCTGCGCGCTAAGCGGCCACACTCAAAAGGGCTCTGGCACACAAAGAGCCGGCCGCTAACCCTGATGGGCAGCGGCCGGCTCTCCTGCTTGGGGCCGGGCTGGGCTATTTGATCCAGCGCAGGTTGAACTCGTACCGGTGCGGCTGGCCACGGTTGACGTGGATGCCCGCCGCCACCGAGAAGCACGTCACCGCGATCCAGATCACCGTGGCGAGCACGGCGAAGATGTTGCCTACCACCGGAATGAAGACCAGCAGATTGGCGAGCACTGCGGCGATGGTCGGCGGCAGCGTGAAATTGAGGGCTTCCTTGGATTCCTGCGCCGTGAACGGGCCGCGGTCCTTGAAGATGAGGTAGATCAGCAGCGACGGCACGCAGCCTAGGATGCCGCCGAAGTGCGCCAGCGTGGCCCACTGCCGGTCCTCGCTGGCCGTCAGCGGCAGCGCATTTGCCGGAACGCCATGGTACGGGGGCTGACCATGGCCGGTCTGGTTGCCCGTCTGTTCGCGTGCGTTATCTGCCACGGTGTAGCCCTTCGGATTGCGGTGATGCGTTGCTGCCTGGGTTGTGCCTGGAATAGCCGAAACCGCACTGGGAGCCCGGCCGTCGTTCAAGAATACTTGCTCGGGCGCGAAAATGAAGATCAGGCAGCGTCCGCCGCGGCGAACTAGGGCACGGTGAGGAAGTCAATGACCTCTTCCACCCGGCCCAGCAGGGACGCCTCAAGATCCGCATAGCTGCGGACGGCGCCCAGGAGTTTCTGCCAGCCGAGGCCGATGTCCTCCTTCGTGGAGTGGGGCCACCCGAAAGCCATCAGGATGCCGGTCTTCCAGTCGACGCCGCGGGGGATCACGGGCCACTGCTCAATTCCCAGGACGGCGGGCCGGATGGCCTGCCACACGTCCACGTACGGGTGGCCCACTATCAGGACGTTGCCGGCGGCGCCCGGTGAGGCCATGACGGCGTCGGCGATCCGCGACTCCTTGGAGTCGGCGACCAGGTGGTCAACAAGCACGCCGAGTCGGCGGCCCGGGCCCGGACCGAAGTCCACCACGGCAGCCGCGAGGTCGTCAATGCCGTGCAGCGGTTCGACCACGATGCCCTCCACCCGGAGGTCATCGCCCCAGACCTTCTCCACCAGCTCGGCGTCGTGCTTTCCTTCCACCCAGATGCGGCTGGCCTTGGCCACCTGTGCGCGGTGCCCCGCGACGCGGACCGAGCCCGACGCCGTGCGGCCGGCACCGGCGGCCGGCGCCGCCTTCTTCGGGGCCGGCGGCATCAGCCGGATGGGCTGGCCCTCCAACAGGAAGCCAAAGCCGAGGCGGAAGGACCGGGACTTGCCCCGTCGGTCCTCCAGCGCCACCACATGCATGCCGCCGGACTTCTCCACCCGGGTCACGGCACCCACCCAGCCGGACTGGACCTCCTCGAGGACCATCCCGCGTTCCACCGGGACTTCCGGCAACTGAGTCTTGGCGGGGGCGGACAGGTCCTGGGGTCCCCAGTTCTGGTACGACATCTCTACACGCTTACTTTGCACTCGGAATGTACGGCGGTCGGTGGAACTCTCCGGGGCCGGAACCGGACCGCGACGGCGCTGCAACGGCAGCGGCTGCCACGGTCTCGGCACCGGCGTGACGGGAATCGCTATCCCGCGGGCCACGCCTGGAGCGAATCCAATGCTAACAACGCGGCGACTCATATTAGACTGGTTAGCACTTAGGCATGTCGAGTGCTAACCCTTGTCCCGAAGAGGGCCGTCTCTGTATTACCTCTGGTACTACATCTGGACGCGAACCGGACAACGCGGGCGGCACCGACTGCGGGACAGTCGATTGGAGGTGGAGCGTGAGCGAACCGCGCAAACTCGAAGTGCTGCGCGCCATCGTGGAGGACTACGTCCATTCGCGTGAGCCCGTGGGTTCCAAAGCGCTCGTTGAACGGCACCATCTCGGCGTCTCCAGCGCCACGATCCGGAATGACATGGCGGCGCTGGAAGACGAAGGCCTGATCACGGCACCCCACACGAGCGCCGGCCGGATCCCCACCGACAAGGGCTACCGGCTCTTCGTCGACCAGATCTCAGCGGTGAAGCCGTTGTCCCCGGCCGAGCGCCGTGCCATCCAGGCGTTGCTGGAAGGATCCGAGGACCTCGACGACATTCTCGACCGGACCGTGAGGCTCCTCTCGCACCTGACCAACCAGGTCGCCGTCGTGCAGTATCCGCTGCTCAGCCGCGCCAGGGTGCGGCACATAGAGTTCGTGCTGCTGGCCCCCCGGAAGGTGCTGATTGTCCTCATAGCAGACACCGGCAAAGTGGAGCAGCGCGTCATCGACGTCGGGCAGGACATTCCCGACGACGCCCTCGCCGAGCTGCGCACGCGCTTCCTGGCGAGCCTCTCCGGAACCCCGCTGAGCCTGCTGCCCCAGCTTCTGCCCGCCGTCGTCGCCAGTGGCCCGCCGGCGCGCCGTGGTGCGGCGCAGGCGCTGGCCCGCGGCCTGGAAGCCCTGGCCACGAGCAGCCGCGAAGAGCGGATGGTCATGGCCGGCACGGCAAATCTGGCCCGCTCCAATGTGGACTTCCCGCTCAGCATCGGCCCCGTGCTGGAGGCGCTCGAGGAACAGGTGGTCATGCTCCGCCTGCTCAGCGAAATGGCCGAGGACCCGCGCGGTGTGACCGTCAGCATCGGCCGGGAAAACCCCTACGACGGTCTCGCCGAGGCCTCGGTCGTGGCCACTGCCTACGGGCCGGACGCCACGGCCAAGGTCGGCGTCCTTGGACCCACCCGAATGGACTATCCCACCACCATGGCCGCCGTCCGCGCGGTGGCCCGTTACCTTTCGAGGATCCTGGGGCCCTGACGGGCCCGGGACCGAACGCGACTTCTTGCCCCACAGGCAGTGCCCCACCGGCAGTACGAAAAGGAAGAGATACACACTTTGACCAGCCACTATGACGTTCTTGGAGTCTCCCGCGACGCAACGGGGGAGGAGATCAAGAAGGCCTACCGGAAACTGGCCCGGACCCTGCACCCGGACGTGAACCCGGGAGAAGACGCCTCGGACCGGTTCAAGGCCGTCACCCACGCCTATGAGGTCCTCTCCGACCCGCAGAAGCGCCGGGTCTATGACACCACCGGCAACGAGAACGGCACCGACAACGGCTTCGGTGGCGGCAGCTACTCCGGCCAGGGCTTCGCCTTCCAGGACATCTTCGAGACGTTCTTCGGCGCAGGCGGCGGCCAGGGCGGCCCGGCTTCCCGTGTCCGCCGCGGCCAGGACGCGCTCATCAGCGTGCGGATTGACCTCCGCGACGCGGTGTTCGGCGTGAACAAAAAGCTCGAGGTCGACACGGCTGTCGTCTGCCCGACGTGTGAGGGCTCCTGCTGCCGCGAGGGCACCCACCCGGTGCGCTGCGACATCTGTGGCGGCAGCGGGCAGGTCCAGCGCGCTGTGCGGTCTATCCTGGGCCAGGTCATGACCTCGGCCCCCTGCGGGTCCTGTGAGGGCTTCGGCACCGTCATCAAGGACCCCTGCAACGAATGCGCCGGCCAGGGCCGGATCCGCAGCCGCCGCTCGCTGACCGTCAAGGTTCCGGCCGGCGTTGGCACCGGCACCCGCATCCAGCTGTCCGGCCAGGGCGAGGCAGGGCCCGCCGGCGGTCCGGCCGGGGACCTGTACGTGGAGATCCGGGTCAACAACGACGCCACGTACGTCCGCGACGGCGACGACCTGCACGCGAGCCTCAACATCCCGATGACGGCCGCCGCGCTCGGCACCGAAATTAGCCTCGACACCTTCGACGGGCAGCAGGAGATCGACGTCAGGGCCGGCACCCAGTCCGGCGAGATCATCACCCTGCGCGGCCTTGGTGTCACCCATCTGCGCGGCCACGGACGCGGTGACCTGAAAGTGCATCTGCAGGTGGAAACGCCCGGCAAGCTCGATGCCGCCCAGGAAGACCTGCTCCGCCAACTGGCCAAACTGCGCGGCGAGCACTTCACGGCCGGAAAACTGGCAGCCAGCGGCGGCGTCTTCGCCAAACTCCGGGACCGGCTCGGTAACCTGTAGCGGTGAGTAACCCGGTCTTCTTCACCGCCCCAGGCACCTTGGACGAGCAGGTCCCCGGCTCCGCCTTCGTCCTGGAGGGCGCCGAGGCCCGCCACGCTGTCACCGTCAAGCGGATCGCCGTCGGCGAAGCCGTGGACATCGCCGACGGCGCCGGCAAGCGGCTGACCGGCACGGTGACCGCCGTCGCGCCCGGCGAGCTGACCGTCGAGTGCCTGGACGTAGCCGACGAGCCGCGGCCCGGGACCCGGCTGGTCCTGGTCCAGGCCCTCGCCAAGGGCGACCGCGACGAACTAGCGGCCGAGACGGCCACCGAGCTAGGCATCGACGCCGTCATTCCCTGGCAGGCGGAGCGGTCCATAGTGCGGTGGAAGGCTGAACGGGCCACGAAGGCGCACGCCAAGTGGCAGTCGGTGGTGACAGCAGCTGCCAAGCAGGCGCGCCGGGCCTGGATTCCGGAGGTCCGGGCGGCAGTCGACGGCACCGGGCTGCAGGCGGCCGTGGCGGCCGCTGACCTTGCGGTCATCCTGCACGAAGACGCCGTCCGCCCGCTGCGGCACGTCCTTGAATCGTGGCTGGAAACCGCGCAGCCCGGCGACGCCGGATCCCGCGAAGTGCTGCTGATCGTGGGCCCCGAAGGCGGCATCAGCCCGCGGGAAGTGACCCGGTTGTGCGACGCCGGGGCGGTCACAGCCCTGTTGGGGCACCATGTGCTGCGCTCGTCCACCGCGGGGCCTGCCGCCACCGTGCTGGCCAGCGACATCCTCGGCCGCTGGTGACCGGCTGCCGGCGTCGTGGCTCCTTGACGTGATGGCTATTTGACGCGCCAGACTATTTGACGCGACAGGCTATTTAGAAAGTCGATTTAACAGTGAAGCCGCGGGTGTCCTGGAACACTTCCTTGGCGCTGTCCGACGCGTCCACCTGGGACACCCGGACCTCGTAACGGCCCGGGCCGAGGTTCGCGGACAAGGTGAACAACCCGGACTGGGCGGAATCGTCCGAGGCCGTGGCGTTGCCGTTGAGGTAGGCGGTTTTGTCGTTGTCGCCGTCGCCGTCGACCTTCAAGATCGCCCAGCGGAGCTTCCCGCCCTGGACGGTGCTCCGGCCGCTGATCTTGACCGAACCGTCGGCCACGGACGAACCTTCCTGCGGATCAATGATCCACACAGGTGCCACCATCCCGGCGCTGCGGGACGTCGGCTCGCCCAGCCGGACATGGTTGAAGGCGACGTAGTCCGTGTGACCGTCAACCAGGACAACCACCTGGACCTGCTGTCCGGAATCGATGAGGCCGGCGCTGGCCGCGGCAGCCGTCGCCGTGTAGACGAGCTGCTGGATGGCGCGTTCGGCCATCGCCGCATCCACGTTGCTGTTGAAGGCATCCGCGGAAACATCCACCGTGATGACGTTCTTGCCGGAAATCGACGTCGCCAGCTTCTTCGGGTTTTGCCAAGGCGTGAAGAAATCCGGGTCCAGCGGCTTCTGGGACATCATCACGCGCAGGGCACGTGTGACGGGGTTGTCCTGGTCCGGAACGTCACGGAACTCGCGGTAGAGAAATGAGTTGTCGTTGCTCCGGCCGATCCAATACACCGGAGCCTTGTTCGACGTCTGGGCCGTTTCGAGCGGAGCGCTGGTGGTGGGGACGCCCGAGGCCGGTACAGGAATGAGCTCCGACGGGCTGCTGGAGTTCGTGATGCCGCTCTGCGGCGTCGCCACGCAGCCGGACAGCAGAAGGGCGGCGGGCAGCGCGAGCGCCAGCGCGGCGCGGCGGACGCGGCCCACCGATGACTGCTGAACTTCACGCTTCCTGATGCCGCTGTCCCTTCTTACGTCCCGCGTTCCGCGGCGATGATCCGTCTGTAGCCGTCGTAGACCGCTGGTGGCCGCCCCATCCTTCACCTGCCGGAGACCGGCCCGGCGATCCTGGGACAGCCGAATTCCAGCATGGCACACGGGCGCCGCGCGGCAGCCAGGTTTGGGCCCCCGCGCCGGAACTGCAACGGGAACGATATGAGGCCGATACAAAGTTGATACCTAACTCGCGCAGCACTATCCTGCGATGAGCTCCCGGACTGGCCCCTCGTGCAGGGCCAAGTAAACATCGTCTCGGATCTGATTCGCCTCTGGATCTGTCATTGTCCGAGCGAGAGGACGCAGCACCAGACGTATCAGTGCATTGGCCTGTCCATCGCAGATGCGAAGTCGTTTCTGCGCTGCTACGGGAAGGTCTCCATACGCAGTTAGGGCCAAGAGTTCGACGCTTTCCAAGTCCTCGGCCTTTTCGCCCAATGCTGTTCGCACCCGGTCGCCGAGCACTTCGGTATCCATGTCCACGGGTACCACGATGGAGATGTCCCTGCGGATGGACGGCATTTGAGAGACCGGTTTCCATCGGGACAGGTCCAACATCTGCTGTTCGATTCTCTCGTCCGTAGACCTAAGCAACCTGATGTCGGGGATGCCTTTGCGGAGCATAAGTGCCCGGTCCAAACCCATCCCCAGGGCAAGTCCAGACCACCTTGTGGGATTCAGGCCAGCCTCGGAGAACAGATGCGGGGCCATGAGCCCGCATTCTGCGAGTTCGAGCCACACTCCTTCCATGCGGACATCGATCTGCAAGCCTTCTTTGGTGTAGGGGTGAACGGCCGGAACTGCGCGCCATCGTGCCCCCGGAAGCACCGCCTGCACGAGCGATCCGATCATTTGCTGCAGGTTGCCTGCGTCGAGTTGTTCCCGCGAGCTGACGCGCCACAGGTCGACCTGGTGGGGAGTTCCCACGTGCGTGCGGTCGATGCAATCGCGTCGGTAGACCAGACCGGGGATGGCCCAGAGTTCGTCCATGGATGCTTCGTCGTCCAGTGCCCGCAGCAGCGACGGGATGGAAGCCGACGTGTGGCTCCGGAGCATGACCGTGGGGCTGAGGTAGCGGGAGTATCTTTGATCCCGCGTTACGTCCGATTCGTTGAACCCCAAACGATCGTAGTTGTCGGCCATACTCACCAGGGGACTGTGGCGGACGATTCGTGCTGGTACTCCCCATTCACCGCAGAGAGCGTCGATGACGCCCCGCAACAGTGACTGCATCGCATGGGGCGGGCCGTCCGGATCTGAAAGATCGCGGATGGTCAAAGCGTCGTGGAGCTCGGAGGGACGGAGATAAGTGGGCATTGCAGGTCCTTGTGTTCGGATTCGAGTGGTGGTTTTCTCCCCCCGACTCAAACCGGCGCCAGGACCTAGGCGCGCGCCTCAGAGCCCTCGCGACCGGAGACCGGTCGGGGGCGAATAAATCGACGCGTAGACAGCATGCGACGACTATACCCCCAGACCAGGAAGTGCGCTCAGGACCTGAGATCGCCGAACAGCGATCCCGACAGGGCAACGGTTCCTCACCGCGCGTGGAAGGCCGGTCGGCGGCGTGATCCGCGCCAGCTATCAGTCGACTACGTTGAACACATGTTGATTACCAAGCTGCACGACGCAGAGCCTGACATCGACACAGACCAGGTCAGCCTCATGGTCGCGGATCAGTTTCCGGCGTGGGCCGGGCTGCCATTGGAGCCGGTGTCATCCAGCGGGACGGACAACGTCATGCTGACGCTTGGTGACCGGCTCGTGGTTCGGCTGCCCCGCATTGCCGCCGCTGTTCCCTCGATCTCCAAGGAGTGGAAATACCCGCGCATGCTGGGTCCCCAACTGCCCGCACCGGTACCGATTCCGCTTGCAGAGGGCAAACCTGGCCGGGGCTATGCGTGGCCGTGGTCGGTGTCTGGCTGGTTGGCGGGCGAGAACCCTTCCCCGGGCCAGGCCTACGGAACCGAATTCGCCTCTGATCTTGCGAACTTCATCCGCGCATTACATGCCGCCGACGTTGGGAACGAAGTGCCCGCCGGGCTGCTGTGGTCCTACCGCGGCGGCCCGCTTGCTGCCAGGGACGGACCGACTCGTTCCGCAATCGCCAGCTGCGAGGGCCTGCTGGACGTCCGGCTCCTGACCGCGGCGTGGGACAAGGCCCGGCGGGTGACGGAGAGAGAAGGGAAGCCGGTCTGGATTCACACGGACCTGCAACCCGGGAACCTTCTCACGGCAGACGCGCGGCTCGCCGGCGTTCTCGACTGGGGAGGCCTCGCCATTGGCGATCCGGCAGTCGACCTCATCGTCGCCTGGAACCTGCTTGAGGACGAAGGGCGCGCCGCATTTCGCGAGGCTGTTGGCGTTGACCTGGCGACGTGGGAACGCGGGCGTGCCTGGGCTCTGTCGATTGGTGTGATTGCCTATCCTTACTATCTTCACACCAACCCAGCGCTGGCCCTGGTTTCGAGATATCAGATCGAGCAGGTGGTTGCCGACATCTCGCGTTCGGCGTGAAGCCGGACGCCTGCCAGCTAAGTCTCGAGGAGGAGCCCAGAAAGGTTCGTCAATTCCCTACTGGAGGGCCGCGGTCAGGCGCGCCAGGTTGTCGAATGCTTTTTGGGCTATGGGCCGCCGGTTCCAGTCCTCGAGCTGCAGCTCACGGCTTTCCACGCGGTACCCGTCCTCGATCCCGCGAATTGCGTCCACGAAACCGCGCCCATGCACAAGAACGGATACCTCCATGTTGAGGCTGAAGGAACGGACATCCATGTTGCTGGACCCAATCACCGCAACCTCCTCATCGATGGTGAAGTGCTTCGAGTGCAGCACCTTGGGCGCCCGGTAAAGGTAGATCCTGACGCCGGCGCGGAGCAGTGCCTCGTAGTAGGAACGCTGCGCATGGTAGACCATGCTCTGGTCTCCGACCTCGGAAACAAAGAGCTCGACTTTTAGCCCCCGCGCGGCTGCGGTGACAATAGCCATCAGGATGGATTCGTCCGGGACAAAGTATGGACTGGTGATGCTGACGCGCCGCTCAGCTTTGTGGATGAGCGTCGCGTAGAGCTTCAAATTGTTGTCGTTGTCGAAGCTGGGACCGCTGGGCAGGACTTGTGCGTCGATGAGCGCAGAACGGTGGCTGACGCCTATGGGGCTTGAATCCAGTGGCAGGATCACATCCGTTTCGCTGTACCAGTCCGTCGCGAAGACCGCGTCCAGCTCCCGGACCACAGGTCCCTCAACGCGCATCATCAGCTCGTGCCACTGGAGCCCGCGCTTCAGGTTGGCCTTCGTGTCGTAGCTCGCGTCGATGACGTTCTGGGATCCAGTGAATCCCACGCGTCCATCGACGACGAAGATCTTCCGGTGATTGCGCAGGTCCGGCCGCTGCCATTCGCCGCGCCACGGCCGCACCGGCAGCATGGGGCGATATTCCGCCCCTATCTCCTGGAGGAAGTCCAGGGTTTCTTTCCGGCCGGGGAACTTCAGGCCAGCCAGATGATCGGACAGAACCCGGACGTCGACGCCGCGTCGTCTTGCCCGGGCCAACGCTTGAAAAAACGGCGCCGTCGTTTCGTCCATTACCAGGATGTAAAACTCCACGTGCACGTAGCTGGTGGCCGAATCGATCTCAGCGATCATGGCATCGAAAGTGCCGTTGTAGTCGCCCAACAGGGTCGCACTGTTGCCCGCGACCATAGGGAGCGCCCCAAGGTTGCTGTTCAACACCACCGCCGAATGCAGCCACTCCGGCCAGTCAAGGCCGCGGCTAACCAGCGGGCTGCCTTCAGTCCGCGCCAGGACCAGATCGTTGACTTCGCGCTGTTTGTCCCGGCGCGCCTTGGGCAGTTTCGAGTAGCCGACAAGGAAATACGCGACGGCACCAAGGATCGGTATGAAAATTATGGCGAGCACCCAGGCAATAGCAGAGGATGGACGGCGATTCATCGACACGAGGACAGCTGCGACGGTCACGAGGAATATATGGGCGGCCAGCAGGAGCAAGGCCAACGCTTCAGAGTTCTGGAAGAATTCGCGCACTGCTGCCTAACCGTTATGCCAAAAGTTTTCCCAGAAACTCATTTGTCTTTCCTGCTCTCAAAGATGCGTTCTCGTTTCTGGGACGGTCCGTCCCTCAGCCCTGCCAATGGAGGGTATGACTATTGTTGGCGTCAATTCCGGCCTGAGCCTCACCCGCTTCGGATGAAATCGCGGAAATGCCTGGCGCGAATTCCGGGTCAACGGGGTAGCCAAAAATTCCCGTCAGCTAGAGTCGGACGATGAAACGTGCGGTGGTCCTTGGCGGTACTGGTGTCCTCGGCAGCGCCATTGCTTGGCGGCTAATTAATGCCGGCTGGGCCGTGGACATAACAGGAAGGGACCGGACCAAGATGCCGGCTGACCTGGCCGCTGCCGGGGCACGATTCATCCCTGCCGACCGTCGTGACGAGGCAGCCCTGGCGGCTGTGGTTGGTAGTGGTGCGGATCTCCTCGTGGACGCTGTGTGCTACACGGAGGCCGACGCCTGGCAACTCCTTCCACACCTGGCTGCCGTGACCTCGGCCGTCATGCTCTCGAGCAAGGCGGTGTATGTTGACGCCGCCGGCAACCATGTCAACTCCGATGTTCCGCCCCGTTTTGATGCTCCCATCATCGAGAGCAATCCGACCATGAAGCCCGGCGCAGGCGACTACGACTCCCCTGAAGGCTATGGAGCCAACAAGGTAGCAGCAGAGAATGCCCTGCTGGACAGCGGCCATCCGGTGACGGTGATCCGGGCGTCCAAGGTGCATGGCGAGGGCGCGGCAAGGCCTCGGGAATGGATGTTCGTCAAACGGGTCCTCGACCGGCGCCCGGCTGTGTTCCTGGCCCATGCGGGGCAGGGCGCGGACCACACGACGGCAGCCGTGAACACGGCAGCCCTCGTGGAACGGGTTGCTGCCGTGCCGGGGTTGCGCATCCTCAACAGCGCCGATCCGGATGCGCCAAACGCCCGGCAGATCGCGGCAGCAATTGCCCAGTATCTCGGCCACCAATGGGAAGAGGTGCTGCTGGATGACACCGCCCCCGCCGGCCTGGGCGACCACCCATGGGATTTCCGGCCCCCGTTGGTCCTCAGCACCAAAGCCTCCCTTGACCTGGCCTATGTACCCGTCGGGACATACGCTCAGACCATCCCGCACCAGGTGGACTGGCTTGTGAAGGCGGCAGCGGCCGGGGCTGTGCCGGGCACAGACGATCCGTCCTTCGAGCAATTTCTCGACTACACCCGTGAAGAGCAGTTCTCCGGCAGTCTTGGCCAGCGGACACGTCAACGCCCTCTATGAGGGCACGAAGGGTTTGTCGACGAGGATGGCGGCCTGCGGGTCCTTCTCCATGGCTCTCGGCGAACGCATAAGTTGGGCGCGCATCTCAAAACCTTGCTCGGTGAACCGGAGCGCCACGTCGTCGGGGGCGTGCAGTTCCGCACGGAGTAGGACGTCGTGTCCGTAGGCACGGTCAATAGTGCGGTGACCGCTGCCGGCGTGGAAGGCGATGAGCGCCGAGCCGCCTGGGCGGAGCGCTCTCCAGAACTCGCGCGCGATCGCCGGCAGGGCTGTCGCGGGAGAGTGGATGATCGAATACCAGGCGAGGATGCCGTCTGCAGCGGCGTCTGCCGCCGGCAGGTCAGTCAGCTCGCCCACTTCGAACGGCAGTTCGGGATAAATCCGCTGTGCGACCCGGACCATTTCGGGCGACAGGTCGACACCGCTGACGTTCAGCCCGGCGTGGCTCAGGTAGCTGGTCATTCGTCCGGCACCGCATCCGACGTCGATCACCAGCCGGTCCGCTGTGGCGCGCATGTGGGCGTTGAAGTGGTCCACCATGGCCATATCCAGAGTGGCCTCGAAGCTTGTATCCGGGATCACCGTTGAATACGCCTCGGCGACTGTGTCATAGGCGGATCTGACGTCAGACAGGTTCTCGGAGTTTGCCATCGAACGAGCCTAACGGCCGTGGCCGGCGAACCCCAGTTGACCTGCTGCGCCCCTGCGGGAGCCCGCGGACAGGCCCGGAAGCCAGCCCAGGGAGCCAGCCCAGGTGCGCCAGGTCCCAAGAAAAGAGCAGTACCGAATTTTTACGTCATGCAACGGGTGCGTGACGCGCTGTGTCGCTGCGCGACTGTGCGTTGCAGCCGGGCTTGGGAACCCGTGTCCGCAGTGGTTGATTGGGTTATCAGCGTCGAAAGGACTCGCCATGACGGAACAAACTGATCTCAGCCCGAAGACACTCCGCCGCATTCTCGGACACTTCGCCACCGGCCTGACGGTGATCACCGCAGCAACGAAGCACGGGCCGGCCGGGTTCACGTGCCAGTCCTTCTCCTCCCTGTCCCTGGAGCCGGCTCTGGTTACTTTCAGCCCCGCGCGGACGTCCAGCACCTGGCCGCTGCTGCGTGACGCCGGCCGGTTTACCGTGAACATCCTGCCCGCAGAGCACCAGCATCTGGCGGGGCAGTTCGCACGGTCGGGAACGGACAAGTTCGCCGGCGTTGATCACTCGGCCTCGCCCCTGGGCAACCCCGTCCTGGACCAGGCGCTGGCCTGGGTGGATTGCGAACTGCACCAGGAGTACGACGGCGGCGACCACACGATCGTCGTCGGCGCCGTCCGCGCCCTGGGCGCCCGTCCTGACGCTGAGCCCCTGCTCTTCTACAAGGGCGACTACGTGGGCGTCCGGTCCCGCGCCGGCGCCCTGGAGAGCGTGGCATGACCGTGCTGCGGTCACTGTCCCGCTTGTGGGCAGCCTGGCCCTTGATGGCGGCACGGCCGGCCCGGCCGGGCCGTGGCGACGTTTCGGAGCCGGAGAACGCGGAACACTCGTTCCCGGCAACCGGCGCCCACTGGCTGGATGGGTGGGTCGTCTCCGGGAACACCTACCTGTGACGGGCGACGCCGGATCCCCGTACGGCGTCGGGCGCGCCGCGCTGGCGTAAGATGGAAGGACCCGTTGACCCGGGCCGCGGGCGGCGCGAACCGCCGTCGGTACGGATCACGGCGACAGACCATATTCATACTGGAGGGGACCAGAGGCCCGCGGGCCAACACCATGACTGAAGCAGCGAACGGCAAGGCCCGGTTCAGCGCCCGAGAACGCACCGCAGGGGAATTTCCCCACTCCCTACCAGGGCTGCGGACGGAGGTGGTCTTGTTCGACGACTCAGAACAGATGGTCCAGTCGTTGGGCAGCCATGACGAAGCCTTGCGGTTCATCGAAGACCAGTTCCCTGCCGTCGATTTCCATGTCCGCGGGAACGAGCTCGCCATCAGCGGTCCGGCCGCCGACGTGCCGCGCATCATGCGCCTGCTCAACGAGGTGCGCGGGCTGGTGGCCAGAGGCACCGTGATCACCCCGGCCGTTCTCCAGCAGCTCGTCTCGATGCTCCGCAGCCAGTCACTGCAGAACCCCGTGGAAGTGCTGACCACCAACATCCTCTCCACCCGAGGGAAGACCATCCGGCCCAAGACGCTGAACCAGAAGAACTATGTGGACGCGATCGACGCGAACACGGTGATCTTCGGGATCGGGCCGGCCGGTACGGGCAAGACTTACCTGGCGATGGCCAAGGCCGTCCAGGCCTTGCAGCAGAAGGAAGTCAGCCGCATCATCCTGACCCGTCCGGCCGTCGAGGCGGGGGAGCGGCTCGGCTTCCTGCCGGGCACCCTGAGCGACAAGATCGACCCCTACCTGCGGCCCCTGTACGACGCCCTGCACGACATGATGGACCCCGAATCCATTCCGCGCCTCATGGCCGCCGGCACCATCGAAGTCGCCCCGCTGGCCTACATGCGCGGCCGCACGCTCAACGACGCCTTCATCATCCTCGATGAGGCCCAGAACACCACGCCGGAACAGATGAAGATGTTCCTGACCCGCCTGGGCTTCGGCTCCAAGATGGTGGTCACCGGCGACGTCACCCAGGTTGACCTTCCCTTTGGCACCCGCTCGGGGCTCAGGATCGTCGAGGAGATCCTGCAGGGGATCGAGGACGTCAACTTCACGATCCTGGATGCCTCCGACGTCGTCCGGCACCGCCTGGTCGGGGATATCGTCAACGCCTACAGCATCTGGGACGAAGTCCAAAGGAACCGGGTCAAGCACTCGGTTGCCCGGGAAACGCGGGGAGAACACGCATGAGCATTGAGGTCAACAACGAATCCGGCGTCGTCGTGGACGAGTCCGAGCTCGTGGCGCTGTCACGGTTCATCTTTGAACGCCTCTACATCCACCCGCAGGCGGAACTGTCCATCCTGCTGGTCGACGAACCCGCCATGGAAAAGCTCCACCTTGAACTGATGGACGAACCCGGCTCCACCGACGTCCTCTCCGTGCCCATGGACGAACTGACCCCGGGCACGCCGGACAAGCCGACACCGCAGGGCATGCTCGGCGACATCGCCATCTGCCCCCAGGTGGCCGAGGTCCAGGCCCGCGACGCCGGCCACTCCACCCAGGACGAGATGCTGCTGCTGACCACGCACGGCATCCTGCACCTGCTGGGCTATGACCACGCCGAGCCGGAAGAGAAGGAAGAGATGTTCGGGCTGCAGCGCGAACTGCTCACCGCGTTCACCGGTAAAGCGGCCCCGTCCGAGACGGTTCAGTGACCCCACTGATCCTGGCCGGCATGGCGCTGGTGTTCCTTAGCTTTGCCGCGGTGCTCACCGCTGCCGAGTCCGCCTTCAACTTCCTGCCCCGGCACGACGCCGAACAGGCGGTCCTGAACAGCAGGGGCACATCACTCAAACGCATCCTGGCACAGCCCGTGGGGCACATGCGCGCCCTCCGGTTCTGGCGGGTCTGGTTCGAGACGGCAGCCGCTGTCGCCGTGACCGTCCTCCTCTACAGCATGCTGGACAACGTCTGGCTAGCCGGCCTGGCAGCCACCGGCATCATGGCGGTGGTCGGTTTCGTGATCGTCGGGGTGTCCCCGCGGCAGCTCGGCCGGGTCCACTCCGCCGCCCTGGTCCGGTTCAGCGCCCCGCTGGTCCGGTCCCTCTACGCCGTGCTTGGCCCGATCCCCGGCTGGCTGGTGCGGCTTGGCAGCGTCGTAGCCCCCGGCGCGCCGGCCGACAGCGAGGCGTTCTTCAGCGAGGAAGAATTCCGCGAACTCGTGGACCGCGCCACCGAGTCCGACGTGATTGAGGACAACGAGGCCGAGTTGATCCAGTCGGTATTCGACTTCGGGGACACACTGGTCCGCTCCGTCATGGTGCCGCGGACCGACATTCTCACGATCGACTCCGGGTCCAGCCTGCGGCGTGCCATGTCGCTGTTCCTGCGCTCCGGGTACTCGCGGATCCCGATCATCGGCGAAAACACGGACCAGATCCTGGGCATTGTGTACCTCAAGGACGTCGCCGCCTCGCTTCATAACCTGGGCGCGGACGAGGAACCACCGGTGGTGGACGAACTCGCCCGCGAGGTCCGCTACGTGCCGGATTCGAAGCTGGTCAGCGACCTGCTGCGTGAACTCCAGAAGGAATCCACGCACGTTGCAATCGTCATCGACGAATACGGCGGAACGGCAGGGCTGGTCACGCTTGAGGACCTCATCGAGGAGATCGTCGGCGAAATCGTGGACGAATACGACACCGAAAGCGCCGAGGCCGTGGCCCTGGGCGACGGAAGCTACCGGGTCAGCGCCCGGATGAGCATCGATGACCTCGGAGAGCTCTTCGACCTTGAGCTCGACGACGACGAAGTGGACACCGTGGGCGGCCTGCTCGCCAAGGCCCTCGGGCGGGTGCCGATTGTCGGCAGCACCGTCCAGGTCCACGGGTTGTCCCTCCGCGCCGACCGGCTCGAGGGCCGGCGGAACCGCGTCAGCCACATCATTGCGGCCGCCGTAGCAAAAGAACAGACTGACCTTGAAGACCTTCTCGACGAGGCCGCACCAATCCAACAGGGAGTCTCACGTGAGCAAGCAGAATAAGTCCGACGGCGAAGCAGCCTACGGCGGCTACCGCGCCGGGTTCTCGGTGCTGGTCGGGCGGCCCAATGCGGGCAAGTCCACCCTCACCAACGCCCTGGTCGGCCAGAAAGTCGCCATCACCTCGGCAAAGCCGCAGACTACGCGGCACACGATCCGCGGCATCGTGCACCGGGACGACGCCCAGCTGATCCTCGTGGACACCCCGGGCCTGCACCGCCCGCGCACGCTGCTGGGGAAGCGGCTGAACGAACTCGTCGCCGACACCCTCGCCGAGGTCGACGCGATCGGCTTCTGCCTGCCGGCCAACGAGAAGATCGGACCCGGCGACAAGTTCATCGCCGCCCAGCTGGCGGCCATCGGCAACAAGCCGATCATCGCGGTTGTGACCAAGGCCGACACCGTGGACCGCCAGGGCCTCACCGAGCAGCTCCTCGCCGTCGCCGCCCTGGGCCGCGAAGTCCTCGGCGAGGACGGCTGGAAGGACATCGTCCCGGTCTCCGCCACCGACGGCTTCCAGGTCGAAACCCTTGCCGACGTGCTGATCAGCCACATGCCGGCGTCGCCGCCGCTGTACCCGGACGGGCACCTGACGGACGAACCGGAAGCCGTGATGATCGCCGAACTCATCCGGGAAGCCGCCCTCGAAGGCGTCCGCGACGAATTGCCGCACTCCCTGGCCGTCGTCGTCGACGAGATCGTTCCGCGGGAAGGTCGGCCCGAAGACCGGCCGTTCCTGGACGTCCGCGTCAATCTGTACGTTGAGCGGCCCTCCCAGAAGGCCATCATCATCGGCAAGGGCGGCGCCCGGCTCCGCGAGGTCGGGACCAACGCGCGCAAGGCGATTGAGGCGCTGCTCGGCGCCAGGATCTACCTCGACCTGCATGTAAAGGTCGCCAAGGACTGGCAGCGCGACCCGAAGCAGCTCGTCAAACTGGGCTTCTGAGCTGGGCCTAACCCGGCCCCCGGCTGGCCCCGCCGCTCCCAAGAGCGGGGCCATCGGCGTTTTCCCAGATTCGGACTCTAAAATGGGCTGACTCCCCGTTCGTGTAGGAAGGCTCAACAAGTGGTTCGACCCCGTGACAACCGTGCCGACGGATCCGCCCCGCCGGCTCGGTCAGCCGCCGTTGCCCGGCACACGGCCGATCCCGCCGTTGGTCCGGCGCGCCACCTTGGGGCCGTCCGGCGGACCCCCACCTGGCTGAAAGTAGGCACAGGAGTGATTTCGGTGCTGCTGGTGGGCGTGATCGCTTTCGGTGCTTACTGGGCCATCCGGCTCCAGGGCAACCTCACCAAGGCGCCGCTGAGCGCCGGCAACATCAAGTCCGAGAACGCGTTGAACGATTCGACGGACCGGATGCAGATCCTGATCCTGGGTTCGGACACGCGCGACGGGAAGAACTCGCAGTACGGCACCAGCGATGACGCGACCGGCTACGGGCACTCGGACGTGATGATGCTCATGGATATTTCCGCGGACAACAAGCGGGTCAATGTCATCAGCTTCCCCCGCGACCTGCTGGTCGACATCCCCAAGTGCAAGGATCCGAAGACCAACACGGAGTACCCGGCCCAGACCGGGGTCATGATCAACTCGGCCATGTCCGAGGCCGGCATCGGCTGCGCCGTGGACACCGTCAACAAGCTCACCGGCCTGGAGATCGACCACTTCATGATGGCCGACTTCAACGCCGTCAAGGAACTCTCCAACGCCGTCGGTGGCGTGGAGGTATGCATCAGCGACGCCGTGTACGACCCCGACTCGAAGCTGCGGCTGCCCAAGGGCACGTCCACGGTCCAGGGCGAGCAGGCATTGTCGTTCGTCCGCACCCGGCACGCCTTCGGCGACGGCGGCGACCTCGGCCGCATCAAGGCCCAGCAGGGCTTCCTGTCCTCGCTGACCAGGAAAATCAAGGACGACGGCACGCTCACCAACCCGGCCCGGATGCTCGGCATCGCGGACGCGATCACCAAGAACCTGACCATCGACGACGGCCTGGCCTCGGTGCCGACGCTGCTGACTGTGGGCAACCGGCTCAAAAACATCGACGTCGGCAAGGTGGCCTTCGTGGCCACGCCGACTGTCCCGGCCGAAGCCGACCTCAACCGGCTGCAGCTGGCCGAGCCCGCGGCGTCCCAGCTGTTCGAGGCCATGCGCAAGGACGTCGATCTGACCGATCCGACCGCGACGCCGAGCGCGTCGCCTGACGCCAGCGCCACGCCGACGCCCAGCGCCACGGAACCGGCCTACGCCAAGACACTGCAGCCTATCGCCGTGGCCAACGGCTCCGGAGCGCCGGCGCGGACCCAGGAAATCGTGCAGGCCATCAAGGCCGCCGGCTTCTCCAAGGTTGGTCAGCTGGCGGCTGAGCCCGTCGCGGCCACGGCGGTGTACTACGGGGCGGGTTACGCAGACGTGGCCGCGGACGTCGCGGCCCTGCTCGGAGTGGCGCCAAGCCAGGTTCTCCCGGCTGCCGGCGTTGCCGGAGTCCAGGTTTACCTGGGCAGCGACTACGCCAACGGGACGCCGACAGCATCTGCCACGCCGCAATTGCCCGCGGACATCGTCAACCAGACAGCCGGAGACACCGTCTGCCAGCAAGCGAACCCGGAGCTGATCACCGGATGATCATCCGCGGGGCTCAGGCTCCCTGCAGGGGCTGACACTTAAAGCGACAGACTGGCGCCAACGGCAAAGGGCCGGCCCCGGGGAAACCCTGGGCCGGCCCTTCAGTTTTCACACCTGTTGGTCACCAGATGCTGACGCGCTCCTGCGGTGCCATCCACATGCCGTCCTGATCGGTGACGCCGAACGCGTCATGGAAAGCATCGAGGTTCTTAGCGATGGCGTTCGTGCGGAACTCGTTGGGGGAGTGCGGGTCCGTCGCCAGCCGGCGGATGGCCTCTTCATTCCGGATAACCTGCCGCCACCCTGCGGCCCAGGACGCGAAGAAACGCTGGACCCCGGTCAGGCCGTCGAGCACCGGGGGTTCCTGCCCGTCGAGGCTGATCCGGTAGGCCTTGTAGGCGATCGCGAGGCCGCCGAGGTCGCCGATGTTCTCGCCCAGGGTCAGCTTGCCGTTGACGTTGTGGCCGGGGGCGGCGCTGGGGGAGAGGGCGTCGAACTGTGCCACCAGCCGGGAGGCCAGGGCCTCGAAGGCGGTGCGGTCGTCCTCGGTCCACCAGTTGCGCAGCAGGCCGTTGCCGTCGTACTGCGAGCCCTGGTCATCGAAGCCGTGGCCGATTTCGTGTCCGATGATGGCACCGATGCCGCCGTAGTTGACGGCGTCGTCGGCGTCGGCGGTGAAGAACGGAGGCTGCAGGATGGCCGCGGGGAACACGATCTCATTCAGGAGCGGGTGGTAGTAGGCATTGACGGTCTGCGGTGTCATGAGCCACTTCTCCCGGTCCACGGGCTTGCCGACCTCGTCGAGGTGACGGTCGACGTCGGCGCTGTGCGCGCGCTCCACGTTCCCCAAAAGATCGGCGGGGTCGACCTGGACGGCGGAGTAGTCGATCCACTTGTCCGGGAAGCCGATCTTGGCGCGGAAGGTGTCCAGTTTCTTCAAGGCCTCGAGCTTCGTTGCCTCGCCCATCCAGTCCAGTCCCGTGATGGATTCCCTGTACGCCTCGATCAGGTTGGCGACTAGGGTCTGCATCCGCGCCTTGTGGCCTTCCGGGAAATGTTCGGCCACGTAGATCTGGCCGACCGCCTCACCGAGGCCCGCCTCGACCACCGCGACGCCGCGCTTCCAGCGGTCCTTGATCCGCGGTGTACCGCTCAGGGTGGTGCCATAGAACGCGAAGTTTGCCTCCACGAACGCAGAGGACAGGTACGGGGCGGCCGCGCTGACCACGCGCATGGCGAGCCACTCCTGCCAGGTGGCCAGCGGTTCGGTAACCAGCAGGGAGGCCGCGCCGGAGAAGAAATCGGGAGTGCTCATCACAAGCTCGGCGCGCTTCTCCGGTTCGATGCCGGCGGCGTCGAACCAGTCGGCCAGCAGGGGGAACAGCTCCGCGGCCTCCCCGGCGGACTTTAGGTTGTAGGTCTTCTGCGGATTCCGCAATGTCACGTTGTCCCAGTGGTGCGAGGCCAGCGAAGTTTCCAGCGCCACCACGCGGCCGGCCGCGCCCTCCGCGTCCGCCACATCCGCGAGGCCCAGCATGGCCTCCACATGCTCCCGGTAGGACTTGACCATCGGGGCGAACTTCTCCTCCCGGTAATAGGACTCATCCGGCAGGCCGAGGCCGCCTTGGCCGGTGTAGAGCAGCACCCGGTCCGGGTTCCCGGCGTCCGGCGCGGGGTAGATGTAGAAAAGCCCCGAGACGTCGGCGCGGAACAGGCGCCCGGCCAGCGCCACGAGTGCGGGCACGGACGTCGTGGCAAACACCTCCGCCAGCCGCGCCCGGAGCGGGTCCAGGCCCTTGGCTTCCACGGCAGCTTCGTCCATGAAGCTGTTGTACAGGTCCCCGATCTTCCGCTCGATGCCGGTAGCCTCAGCACCGCGCGCGGCGGCCCGCTCGATAATTTCCTTCACAGCGAGCTCCGAAGCGTCGCGCAGCGCAGTAAACGTGCCCTCCAGCGGCCGGTCGTCCGGAATGACCGTGCTGTTGAGCCAGCCGCCATTCACGTGCTGGTACAGGTCATCCTGTGGACGGACGCTGGCGTCGATGGTGGACAGATCGATCCCCGAAAGTGGCACGGATGCTCCTTTGAGAGGCAGTCCGGCACCGGAGCGTTGTCGGCGCACGGTCTGCATGGTGGACGTTACGGTGGTCTGGCTCCTTCATCTTACGCACCCGTGTTACTGTGAAATGGTGCGCGCAGAACTGCTCCTTCTTAGCTGCCGCGGCGAGGCCTCAGACGCGATCTAGCGCAAGGCCCACCCTCGCTGCGGAGTTTGTGTTGCCCGGCCACCCTTTCACCAAGAATCACAGAAAAGGCCCCGATAGTAATGCGAAACGCACAGAAGCCCTCAGGAATGCCGGTCCACCGCTACATCCCGTTCCAGGACCAGATCACCGTTGAACTGCCGGACCGCACCTGGCCGGACAAGGTCATCACCAAGGCCCCGCGCTGGTGCGCTGTGGACCTGCGCGACGGCAACCAGGCCCTCATCGATCCCATGAGCCCGGCCCGCAAGCTGAAGATGTTCGAGCTGCTGGTCCGGATGGGCTACAAGGAGATCGAGGTCGGCTTCCCCTCGGCATCGCAGACGGACTTCGATTTCGTCCGGCAGCTGATCGAGGGCAACCACATCCCCGACGACGTCACCATCCAGGTGCTGACGCAGGCCCGTGAACACCTGATCGAGCGGACCTATGAGTCCCTGGTCGGCGCGAAGCAGGCGATCGTCCACCTCTACAACTCCACGTCCGTCCTGCAGCGCCGCGTGGTCTTCAACCAGGACGAAGACGGCATCCTGGACATCGCCCTTCAGGGGGCCCGGCTGTGCAAGAAGTACGAGGAAACCCTCGTCGATACGCACATCACGTACGAATACTCGCCCGAGTCCTTCACCGGAACCGAGCTGGAGTACGCCATCCGCGTCTGCAACGCGATCGCCGATGTCTTCGAGGCGTCGGCGGACCGGCAGGTCATCATCAACCTGCCCGCCACGGTGGAAATGGCCACCCCCAATGTGTATGCCGACTCCATCGAGTGGATGAGCCGGAACCTGCACCCGCGGGAGGGCATCATCCTCTCCCTGCACCCGCACAACGACCGCGGCACCGGCGTCGCCGCCGCCGAGCTCGGCTACCTGGCGGGCGCAGACCGGATCGAGGGCTGCCTCTTCGGCAACGGCGAGCGGACCGGCAACGTGGACCTGGTGACCCTGGGCCTGAACATGTTCGTCCAGGGCATCGATCCCATGATCGATTTCTCCGACATCGACGAAATCCGCCGCACAGTGGAGTACTGCAACCAGCTGCCGGTGGCCGAGCGGTCCCCGTACGGCGGAGACCTCGTCTTCACCGCGTTCTCCGGCTCGCACCAGGACGCGATCAAGAAGGGCCTGGAGGCCCTCGAAAAGGACGCCGCCGCGGCGGGCAAGGACGTGGCCGACTACACCTGGCAGGTCCCGTACCTGCCGGTCGACCCGAAGGACCTCGGCCGCAGCTACGAGGCGGTCATCCGGGTCAACTCGCAATCCGGTAAGGGCGGCGTCGCGTACCTGCTCAAGAACGAACACAGCCTGGACCTGCCGCGCCGGGCGCAGATCGAGTTCTCCGGCGTCATCCAGAAGCGGACCGACACGGTGGGCGGAGAAGTCAGCGGACCCCAGCTGTGGCAGGTCTTCCAGGACGAATACCTGCCCTCAGGTTCGGCCGACACGCAGTGGGGCCGCTACGCCCTCGGCTCGATCAGCACCGAAACTGACGAGGACGGCGACATGACCCTGACCGCCGCCCTGAAGATCGACGGAAACCAGGTCCGCCGGACCGGGACCGGCAACGGCCCCATCGCGGCCCTGCTGAGCATCCTGCGCGAGGACGGCGTGGACGTCCGGGTCCTGGACTACAGCGAACACGCACTCTCCGAGGGCGGCAGCGCCCTGGCCGCCGCTTATGTCGAATGTGCCGTGGGGGAGCGCGTGCTCTGGGGCGTGGGAATCGACGCCAACACCAGCACGTCCGCCCTTAAGGCCGTCATCTCGGCCGTGAACCGCGCCATCCGGGACGCCCGCGCCTGATTCGCCCGCCGGCACGGCAGGCACTATTGACCCGACGCACACTGCGCCGCCGGAACACTCCGGCGGCGCAGTGTTTTACGTCGGCAGTGTTTTACCTCGGCAGTGTTTTACCTCGGCGGTGTTTTACCTCGCGGTGTTTTACCTCGGCGGTGCTGTCATACCGTGATTCGGCAAAGACAGTGCGAAGATTAACTGTGGTCCAACAATCCTTCGCAGCGCGCTCGTACCGTGATGACGCCGTCGTACTGCGCACCCATAAGTTGGGCGAGGCCGACCGCATCATCACGCTGCTGACAAAGCACCACGGCCAGGTGCGTGCGGTGGCGAAGGGCGTCCGCCGCACCAGCAGCCGCTTCGGCGCCAGGCTGGAACCGTTCATGGTGGCCGATCTCCAGCTGATTTCCGGGCGCACCCTGGACGTTGTCACGCAGGCCGTGGCCAAAGGTGCCTACGGCGGAAACATCGCGGCGGACTATGGCCGCTACACGGTTGCGGCCGCCATGACCGAGACGGCGGAGAAACTCACGGACGTCGACGGCGAAGCCGGAACCGCCCAGTACAACCTGCTGGTTGGTGCACTCGCGTCGCTGAGCCGGGGAGACCACGCCTCCGAACTCATCCTAGATTCCTACCTGCTCCGCGCCCTCGCGACCGGCGGCTGGGCGCCCAGCTTTACCGACTGCGCCCGGTGCGGTGCGCCCGGGCCGCACACGGCCTTTTCCGCGCCGGTCGGCGGCATGGTCTGCCCCGAGTGCCGGCCGCCGGGGTCCCCGGCGCCTGCCCCGGAAACCGTGCTCCTGCTTGGTGCCCTGCTCACCGGGAACTGGACGACGGCGGATGCCTCCGAGTCCGTCCACCGCCGGGAAGCGGCCGGTCTGGTGGCCAGCTACCTTCAGTGGCACCTGGAGCGAGTCCTGAAATCCCTCAAACATGTGGAGCGAACGTAAAAGTGGCATTGGGAAGAAGCTTGGGAAGAAACCTGGAGAAGAGCCAGGGGAAGCAGGCCATCGGCCGGCGGCGGACCACCCCGGTAATAGCCCCGTATCCGCACCCCTCGGGCGCAGTTCCGCCCGCGATTCCCGCGGAGTTCATCCCGAGGCATGTAGCGATCGTCATGGACGGCAACGGGCGCTGGGCCAACCAGCGCGGCCTGCCAAGGATCGAGGGCCACAAGGCGGGTGAGCCCGCCCTGCTGGACGTCATGGCCGGCGCGATCGAGCTGGGGATCGAACACGTCAGCGTGTACGCCTTCTCCACCGAGAACTGGCGCCGTTCCCCTGAGGAGGTGCGGTTTCTCATGGGGTTCAACAAGGACGTGCTGCGCCGGCAGCGGAACCAGCTCGATGACTGGGGAGTCCGCATCCGCTGGTCCGGGCGACGTCCGAAACTGTGGGGCTCGGTGATCCGCGAACTCGAAGAGGCCGAGGACTACACCCGCGGCAACAGCACCTGCACCTTGAACATGTGCGTCAACTACGGCGGACGCGCCGAGATCGCCGACGCCGTCGCCGCGATCGCGGAGGAAGTGGCGCAAGGCCGGCTCAAGCCGGGCGCCATCACCGAGCGGACCATCCAGAAGTTCCTGGACGAGCCCGACCTGCCCGACGTTGACCTGTTTCTGCGCAGCTCCGGCGAGCAACGGCTGTCCAATTTTATGCTGTGGCAGTCGGCCTACGCCGAGTTCGTGTTCATGGATACGCTGTGGCCGGACGTGGACCGCAGGACGCTCTGGGACGCCGTCGAGATCTATGCCCAGCGGGACCGACGCTACGGAGGAGCGGTCGACGCCGCTCCCGTCGCAGGCAACCAGGGCACCTGACCGGCCCGTAGGACCAGAACTTTGCGCACCGGAGGCGCGGCGCTGCCCGCCGTCGTGGTCCGCGTCAATGGAACACATATGCACTGAGCCAACGGGACAACCGGGAATAGGCGTCCGCGCGGACCCGCGGTGCGGAGAGGAAGACGTCATGCAGGGCGCCGTCAATCCGCTCCAGCGTGACGGTACGGCCCAGGCTGAGCGCACGAAGGGCGATCGTGTTCACGTCCAGGACCGCGTCCGTGCGGCGCATCGACTCCTTCCAGAACATCCCGTTGGCGCTGGCGCCCGAAATCAGCACGAGGATGGGCACATCGATGTTCAGGCCGCGCGCCACCTTGGACTGCCCGCTCAGCACGGCGCTCAGCCAGCCGGCGCGGACCGGAAAGGCATGCGGCGGACGGTAGGCATCGTCCAGGGCCCATTCGCCCTCCGCGGCGCTGCTGATGCTGCGCCAGTAGAAGGCACGCTCGGGCAGCCGGATCACCGACTCTGGCCAGAACCGGGCGAACGGCTCCACCATGGTCCGCGCGGCCCGGCGCAGGGCGGGGCTGCCGTGAACCTCCAGCCACGGGCTGTCCAGGACCAGCTGCGATGCCACCCCCGGATGCCGGTCGGCCCACAGCGCCGCGATCAGGCCGCCGGTGGAATGGCCCATGAGTATCAGCTGCGGCGCCGCGCCGGGCGGCCGGAGCGAGCCGATGATGCCGATCGCCCCGGTGATTTCGGCGTCGTAGTTGTCCAGATCCGCGACGTAGCCGCCGTGAGTGCCCGACCGCAGGCTGCGGCCGTGGTTGTGCATGTCGAGGGCGAAAAACTCAAATCCCTGCCCCGCCCAGAACTCCGCGAGTTCCTCATTGAAAAAGTAGTCACTCCAACCGTGCAGGAACAGCACAGCCCTGGCCGGCAGCGCGGATGGTGCCGGTCCCAGCGGGGTATGGCGGACCAGAGTGGCGGTGCGCAGCACGCCGTCAGGGCCGGCGGCCTCGAAGGCGCACGCCTGGAAATCATCCCCCAGTATGTCGGTCCGCCACTGCATCGACTTTCCTCCTGCGCTGCTGAGCGCGCTGCTGACTATGCTGCGTACGCCGCGGCCCCGACCACCACGACGCCGGCCTCGATACCGCGCCCCGGCGTCCCGCGGCCGCCCGTTCCGACACCATCATTGCTGGTCATGGCTTCATGCTAACTCTCCCCGGCGCTCTTCGGCCGCCGGGTCCAGGGCGCGGGGCGCCGCAGTCACAACGGCAGTCACAACCGCAGTCACAACCGCAGTCATAACGGGCGTCACAACCGGCTGGCGCCGTGAGCTGGTTTGGTCTGCGCGGCCCGAACCGGAAAACTGGAGGCATGCGCGTATATCCCACATTCTTCCGGCTGGCCTTCTCATGGATGGACGCCGAACGCGCCCATAAGATCGGCTTCAAGGCCATCCGGCTTGCCCACAGCTGCGGTGCCGGGCGGCTGCTGCAAAAGTTCACCGCCCCGGCGGCCTCCCTGCAGACCCAGGCGTTCGGCCTCACCTTCCCCTCACCGTTCGGACTCGCGGCCGGCTTCGACAAGGAAGGCCACGGCATCGAAGCTCTGACCGAGCTCGGCTTCGGCCATGTGGAAGTCGGCACCATCACCGGTCAGGCCCAGCCGGGGAACCCGGTGCCCCGGCTGTTCCGCCTCGTGGAAGACCGGGCCGTCATCAACCGCATGGGGTTCAATAACGACGGCGCAGCGGCCGTGGCCCCGCGCCTGAAGTCCGCCCGCGCCGCCCTGCAGCGCCACCGGCCCGGCGTGCGGCCCGTGATCGGGGTGAACATCGGCAAGAGCAAGGTGGTTGGGCTCGAGGATGCGGTGTCCGACTACCTGATCAGCGCGCGAACCCTGGCCCCGGCCGCCGACTATCTCGTTGTGAACGTCAGCTCGCCCAACACGCCCGGCCTCCGGCTGCTGCAGGACGTGGAGTCGCTGCGCCCGCTGCTGGCCGCAGTGGGGGAGGAGGCGGACAAGGCCGCCGGCCGCCACGTCCCCCTCCTGGTCAAGATCGCGCCAGACCTCAGCGATGAGGACATCGACGACGTCGCGCGCCTGGCGCTTGACCTGAAGCTGGACGGCATCATCGCCACCAACACCACGATCGCCCGCACGGGGCTCGTCTCCAGCCCGGACAAGGTTGAAGCGTGCGGTGCCGGAGGACTTTCCGGGGCGCCCCTGAAAAAACGGTCCCTGGACGTCCTGGCCCGGCTCAAGTCCGTCACGGGCGGAGCGCTGGCCCTCGTCTCGGTGGGCGGCGTCGAAACCGCGCAGGATGTGCAGGAACGGCTGGACGCCGGCGCCACCCTCGTCCAGGGCTACACGGCTTTCCTGTACGAGGGACCCTTCTGGGCCGCCCGCATCAACCGGCTGCTGGCCATGCACCCGAGCCGGCGCTAGGCATCACGGGGAGACCAAGCCCCAGTTCGACCGCTGCAAACGAAAAGCCCCCGGCAGATTGAACTGCCGGGGGCTTCTCGGTTGAAGAATCCTAGGAGGGAAGGTTAGGCGGGGAACTCGCCGCGTTTGACCTGGGGCTTGGGCAGGCGCAGGCGGCGGAACTGAAGGGAGCGCATGGAGCCGTACCAGACGGTGCCGCGCTCGACCTCGCCGAACTTTTCGCCGAGCCGCTTCTTGAGCTTGCGGGAGAGGATGAAGACGTCCACGAAGACCGCGAGGAACATGATCCAGAAGCCGCCCAGGACGTAGATCATCTGTTCGCTGGAGGCCGGCACGAGCAGGGAGATGATGACGAACAGCAGGGCCCCGAACATGAGGTACTCGCCCAAGCTGAAGCGTGCGTCGACGTAGTCACGGGCGAAACGCTTCTGCGGCCCCTTGTCGCGCAAGGGCAGGAACTTCTCGTCACCGCTGTCCATGGCCTGCCGCATTTTGAGCCGCTGCTCCGCGACGGCGGCGCGTTCGGCTGCCTTGGAAGCCTTGCGGTCCTCCGGCACGAGGGGCCGCTTGCGGGCCGCCACCTGGGCGCTGCGCTTGGGCGTGGGTGCGCCCTTGCCGGTCACGGCGCCCCGGGCTGCTGCCTCGGCTGCCTGCTGGTCAACTATGTCCTGCGCCGATGGCGCTTCTTTTTTACGTCCAAACACCCCTAAAGAATACCCCGCAGACTCGGGTCCGAGACCCAGCCCACACGGTGCAGGCCCGGTGATGACGCTGTTTGTCGTGATTCAGCGCACGGGTAGTGTTTTGGCCATGACTTCATCAACCGCGGGGAACCCGCAGACCACCATGGACCACGACGGCACTATCGATGCCGAGGCCCTCCGCCAGGCCGTTGCCGAATCGTTCGATGAAACGATCCGCCAGCTGACGGACCTTGTTGCCATTCCGGGCATCGCCTGGCCCAGCTTTGATCCTGCCCCGTTGAACCGCAGCGCCGACGCCGTCGCCGCCCTCGTGCAGGCCAGCGGTTTCGATGACGTCCGGATCCTCCGCTGCGACAAGGAAGACGGGACCCCCGGCGGGCCCGCCGTCGTCGCACGCCGCCCGGCCGCCGAGGGCAAGCCGACAGTCCTGCTGTACGCCCACCACGACGTCCAGCCCACCGGTGACCTGGCGCTGTGGGAAACCGACCCCTTCACCGCCGTCGAACGCGACGGCCGGCTCTTCGGCCGCGGCGCCGCGGATGACAAGGCCGGCATCCTCGCCCACATCGCCGCGTACTCGGCCGTGACGCGCGTGCTCGGGGAAGAGCTGGGCCTGGGCGTGACATTCTTCTTCGAGGGCGAAGAGGAAGCCGGCTCGCCAACGTTCCGGCAGTTCCTCGAGACGCACCGCGAGCTGCTCCGCGCGGACGTGATCGTCGTGGCCGACTCCAGCAACTGGAAGGTGGGCATTCCGGCCCTGACCACCAGCCTGCGCGGCCTGGTGGACGGCACCATCGAGGTCAAGGTCCTGGACCACGCGGTGCATTCGGGCATGTTCGGCGGCCCGGTGCTCGACGCGCCGACGCTGCTGGCCCGCCTGATCGCGACCCTTCACGACGACGAGGGCAGCGTCGCGATCAGGGGCCTGGTGAGCCGCGATGACGTGGTGGTCGACCTCACCGAGGAGGAGTACCGCGCCGATGCCTCCGTGCTCGACGGCGTAAAGCTCGCCGGGACCGGGAGCATTGCCTCGCGCATGTGGACCAAGCCGGCCCTGTCCATCATCGGTTTTGACGCCCCGGCCGTGGACGTGGCCTCCAACACCCTGCTGCCGCGGGCGCGGGCCAAGTTCAGCCTGCGCCTGGCCCCCGGGCAGGACCCCGCAGCCGCCATGGATGCCGTCCGCAAGCACGTCGAAGAGAACGCACCGTTTGGCGCGCAGGTGGTGTTCACCCCGGGGGAGAGCGGCAACTCTTTCCTGACGGACACCAGCTCGAAGGCCGCGTCCTTGGCAATGTGGGCCCTGGGCGAAGCCTGGGGGGTGCCCGCCGTCGAAATGGGGATCGGCGGGTCCATTCCGTTCATCGCGGACCTGACGGAGCTCTACCCGGACGTGCAGATCCTGGTCACCGGCGTCGAGGATCCCGATTCCCGCGCCCACAGCGCCAACGAATCGCTGCACCTGGGCGACTTCCGGAACGCGATCGTTGCCGAAGCCCTGCTGCTCGCGCGCCTCAACAACGAAGGTGCGCGCTAGTCGCCGGGCCCATCGGGGCCGGGGGAACATCCACCCGTCTCACACGGTTACGTCAGAAGTTAGAGCTAGAAGGCTGCGCGACGTAGCATGTAGCTATAGCCCATACCGTTTAAGTAGGGGCGGGCACCGTGCTAGCGGAGCCGCCACCACCGTTGCAAGAAGGTAGGCCATGAGCACTACAACCAATGAAAACAGCGCCGACACCACTGCCGCCCAGGCCGGCGAGCTGGCCACACACGAGGTCAAGTTGACCGACGTCGCGGCCGGAAAGGTCCGCAGCCTCCTGGAGCAGGAAGGCCGCACCGATCTGCGCCTCCGCGTTGCCGTGCAGCCCGGCGGTTGCTCCGGCCTGATCTACCAGCTCTACTTCGACGAGCGCCTGCTCGACGGGGACGCTGTGCGCGACTACGACGGCGTGGAAGTCGTCGTCGACAAGATGAGCGTTCCTTACCTCAGCGGTGCCAGCATCGATTTCGAGGACACCATCGCCAAGCAGGGCTTCACGATCGACAATCCCAATGCCGGCGGGTCCTGCGCCTGCGGAGATTCCTTCCACTAATTCCTTCCACTAAGGCCGGGCATTTTGCCCGGCCTTAGTGTCGCAGGATCCTCAACGAGCGGCACGGGCAAAAAGCTCCGACGCACGGTGCGGACATGTGGGCGAAAACTCCCGGGGAGCGGTAAGCTCTACACCGAGTAGTAAAACTTTTCGTTTGCCCTGCCCGTAATTTGCGGGGCAACAGCAACAAGTAGGAAGGGCCGTCTGTGAGTTCGCAGAACCGAACCGGCAGCCGACGCAAACAGATCACTACGATCACTGGCTTGGCACTAGCCGGCGCGTTGGCTTTGACTGGATGTTCACCAGAGGTACAAAGGGGCTGGTTGCCCACCGAGCGTGACACCACTAATCACACTGGCGTCATCATGGACCTCTGGGTCAACTCATGGATTGCCGCGCTGGTCGTCGGCATCATCACCTGGGGCCTGATGATCTGGTGCATCGTCGCCTACCGCCGCCGCAAGGGCACCGTAGGCTTCCCGCGCCAGAACAGCTTCAACCTTCCGCTCGAAGTGTTCTACCTGACGATCCCGCTGTTCATGGTCCTGGTGTTCTTCTACTTCACCGACCGCGATCAGCAGTCGATCGATGACCGCTCAAAGCCGGCCGACGTCGTCGTCGATGTCCGTGGCAAGCAGTGGGCGTGGGACTTCAACTACAAGAAGGGCGACGTCGTCACTGAGGACGTCTACGAGGCCGGCGTCCAGGCGCACCTGACCGGTAACGCGGTGGACAAGGAAAAGCTGCCCACCCTGTACCTGCCGGTGAACAAGTCGGTTGACCTCGAGCTCAATGCCCGCGACGTCATTCACTCCTTCTGGGTGCCTGCCTTCCTGCAAAAGCGGGACATGATCCCTGGCAAGACCAACTACATCCGGTTGACCCCCACCAGGGAGGGAACCTACGACGGCAAATGCGCCGAACTTTGTGGCGAGTACCACTCCGAAATGCTGTTCCGCGTGAAGGTAGTCTCCGAGTCGGAGTTCCAGGCGCACATGAACCAGCTGCGCCTGGACGGGAACACCGGCCTGCTCGGTGAAGAGTACGACCGCAACCCGGCCCCGACCGAAACCAAGTAAGGGGAGCGACGTGGCAACTTACACTCAATCCGCCGGGATCCTCGAGGCTCCCGTAGTACCGAAGTCCAAGGGACGCATCGTCGTCAACTGGATCACCTCGACCGACCACAAAACGATCGGGTACATGTACCTGATCGCGTCGTTCATCTTCTTCTGCCTGGGCGGCATCATGGCGCTGCTGATCCGTGCCGAGCTCTTCGAGCCGGGCATGCAGATCCTGCAGACCAAAGAGCAGTACAACCAGCTGTTCACCATGCACGGCACCGTGATGCTCCTGATGTTCGCGACGCCGCTGTTCGCCGGCTTCACCAACGTCATCATGCCGCTGCAGATCGGTGCCCCCGACGTCGCGTTCCCGCGACTGAACGCACTGGCGTTCTGGTTCTTCCTGTTCGGCTCCACGATTGCCGTGTCCGGCTTCATCACCCCTCAAGGTGCCGCGTCCTTTGGCTGGTTTGCTTACGCGCCGCTGTCCAACACGACGTTCAGCCCCGGCGTGGGCGGTGATCTCTGGGTCTTCGGCCTGGCGCTCTCCGGCTTCGGCACCATCCTTGGTGCGGTCAACTTCATCACCACCATCATCTGCATGCGCGCCCCGGGCATGACCATGTGGCGGATGCCGATCTTCACCTGGAACGCCCTGGTGACGTCCATCCTGGTCCTGATGGCCTTCCCGCCGCTGGCCTCCGCACTCTTTGCCCTCGGTGCCGACCGCCGCTTTGGTGCGCACATCTTTGACCCTGAGAACGGCGGTGCCGTCCTCTGGCAGCACTTGTTCTGGTTCTTCGGCCACCCTGAGGTGTACATCATCGCGCTGCCGTTCTTCGGCATCGTCTCCGAGATTTTCCCGGTCTTCAGCCGCAAGCCGATCTTCGGCTACAAGGGCCTGGTCTACGCGACCATTTCCATTGCCGCCCTGTCCGTGACCGTGTGGGCACACCACATGTACGTCACCGGTTCGGTCCTGCTGCCGTTCTTCTCCTTCATGACGATGCTCATCGCCGTTCCGACCGGCGTGAAGTTCTTCAACTGGATCGGCACCATGTGGCGCGGTTCCATCACCTTTGAGACCCCCATGCTGTGGAGCATCGGCTTCCTGGCGACGTTCCTCTTCGGTGGCCTGACGGGCATCATCCTGGCCTCGCCGCCGCTGGACTTCCACGTCTCGGACTCCTACTTCGTGGTGGCGCACTTCCACTACGTGGTCTTCGGCACTGTCGTGTTCGCCATGTTCGCCGGCTTCTACTTCTGGTGGCCGAAGTGGACCGGCAAGATGCTCAACGAGCGCCTCGGCAAGATCCACTTCTGGATGCTGTTCCTCGGCTTCCACGGCACCTTCCTGATCCAGCACTGGCTGGGCGTCGAGGGCATGCCCCGCCGCTACGCTGACTACATGCCGCAGGACAACTTCACGTGGATGAACCAGTTCTCCACCATCGCCTCGTTCGTCCTCGGCGCCTCGCTGATCCCGTTCTTCTGGAACGTCTACATCACCTGGCGCAGCAACGAGCGCGTGGAAGTTGATGACCCGTGGGGCTTCGGTGCCTCGCTCGAGTGGGCCACGTCCTGCCCGCCGCCGCGCCACAACTTCACGTCCCTGCCCCGCATCCGCTCCGAACGTCCCGCCCTGGACCTGCACCACCCGGAGCTCTCCCAGTCGTACACCGTCGATTCTCCTGCTCCGGCAGCAGCAGCTCTCGGTAACGCCGACCAGAAGGACACCGCCAAGTGAAAATCGAATCAAGGATCTTTGGCCTCGGCGTCTTCTTCTTCGTACCGGTGGCATTGATCTACGGCTACCTGACGAACTGGACCGAATGGGTAGGCATCCTCGGCGTTCTGCTTGTGGGCGGCCTCGCCGGCATGATCGGCGCATACCTGGGCTTCACCGGCCGGCGCGTGGGCATGCGCCCCGAGGACCGCAACGACGCTGAGATCCACGAAGGCGCCGGCGAACAGGGACACTTCAGCCCCTGGAGCTGGTGGCCGCTGATGCTGGGCCTGTCCTGCGCCGCCGGGTTCCTCGGCCTGGCCGTGGGCTGGTGGATCGTCTTCATCGCCGGCGGAATGGCAGTGGTTGCCCTGGTCGGCTGGGTCTACGAGTACAGCCGCGGTGACCACGCCCACTAGCGTCCACCCGGACTAAAACTGCAAAATGCACGACGGCGGGCCCCACCAATGGTGGGGCCCGCCGTCGTTTGTGCCTACCGTCTTTTGTGGAGGCCTGCTCGCGTCCAGCCTGCCGGCAGTGAGGGCGGCCTGAGGGCCTCAGGCGGCGGCTGCGGACTCCAGGAGGATCCGGAGTTCCGCCAGCGCGTTTTCGGCCTCTGCGAGGCTGCAGCGGGCCGGGAGGGCCTCCGCTGCGACGGCCAGCTCCACTTCACAGCCACACTCGAAGTCCTCGGTCATGACCTCCAGCAGCGAGCGGGCGTCGACGCCGGGCCTGCCGTCCTTGCTGATGGTCACCGGGAGGCCGGTGGCGGTGACGGCCCGGACGAAGACGGCCGCCGGCCGGGCGTGGAGGCCGATGGCGGCCGTGACGATTGCCTTGCAAACTGGCAACGGGACTCCCTCATGCTGGTGTTGGTTCTGCAGGTTTTGCTGCGGGACGGGCTGGTCCTTACGACAGGCGTACCGCAAAGTGACGCTTACCATATGTCAGGCGTTCCATCGGACAGGGCGGGCTCCATTGCCCCGGCTCCGGTCTGTAACCTCAAGGGTAGCCGCGGAGGAGGGGCCCGCACGACTTGAGTCGGTGCCGTGGTCTAGACCTGCCGGGCCCCGGGCTTACCCTTGAGATATGAGTGAATTTCCCGCGCCAGGCCCCAACCGGAGGCTGAACCATGGCGTCCTCTAACGCGTCCAAGATGATTGGCGAGATCGACCGTCAGAGCGGGGTGCCGATCTACGTGCAGCTGCGGGAAATCCTGCGGACGCACATCGCTGCAGCCTGCCCGCCGGGATCCGCGCTGCCGTCCGAGCGTGACCTCGCCCAGCGCTTCGGCCTGGCCCGGATGACCGTCCGCCAGGCCATCGACGCCCTCGTGGGCGAGGAAGTGATTGAGCGCGTCGTGGGGCTGGGCACGTTTGTGCGCAAACCCAAACTGGACCTCCAGGTCAAGCTGACCTCCTACAGCGAAGAGATGCAGCGGCGCGGCATGGTCCCGGCCGCCAAGGTCCTGAGCTTTGAACAGATTGGCGCCAGCGCCTTCCTGGCCCGCGAGCTGCAGGTGGAGGAGGGGACGCCCCTGGTCAGGTTCAGGCGCCTCCTGCTGGCCGACAGCGAGCCGATGAGCGTGGACGAGAACTTCATCCCGGCCCACCGGGTCCCCGGCTTGCTGGACGGCGAGCCGCCCACGTCCCTCTACAATGTGCTGAGCGAACGCTACGGGCTGGTGATGGAATGGGGCGAGGACATGATCGAGGCGACGGCCGCGTCGCCGTCCACGGCCAGGCTCCTGAACGTCGAGGTCGGGACTCCGCTGCTGAAGATCCAGCGCCACGCGTTTGTGGCCCGAGCCATGGTGGACTACTCCGTGTCCTACTACCGGGCTGACCGCTACAAGCTCTGGGTGCCCCTGCAGCGCCCCGGCGTCCGGCCCACCCGCAACTACGCCTCCGGGTACCGCCCGTAGCCGTCGCAATGGCGTCAATCTTGCATTTGCCCCTATGGTGACGCACAGACAAGAAGCTTCCATCCAACTTTTCGGTAGGGGTTGCCAACGCAGGAAGGCCCGGTCCCCTGGGGGACCGGGCCTTCCTGTATAGCACTTGCTTGGTGCTGCCTAGTGGCTCAGCGTCTTCTGAGACTCTGCCGCTTCGACGGCCTCATGGGCGCCGTGGTGGCCGTGAGCCGCCTCCAGTTCTGCGGGAGTGGCCGGCGCAACCCGGTCCTCGAAGAACCAGCGGGACAGCTTCGCGCGACGCTTTTCCTTGCGGTCAACGACGCCGTGCTCGTTCGGCACCGCGGGCAGCGGGGAGGGTGACTCGAAGCCGACCAGCTTGTAGCGCTTGTATTCGTCCAGCGGGGCGTGGACCTCGATGAACTCACCGTGCGGCAGGCGCACGATGCGGCCGGTTTCACGGCCGTGCAAGGCAATCTCGCGGTCCTTGCGCTGAAGCGCCAGGGCGACGCGCTTCGTGACGATGAACGCGATAACCGGGCCGATGAAGAACAGTGCGCGCAGCCAGTAGGTCACATCGTTCAGCGACACGTGGAAGTGGGTGGCGATGAGGTCGGAGCCTGCGGCGGCCCACATAACGCAGTACCAAACGAAACCGGCCATGCCGATTGCCGTGCGGGTAGGAGCATTGCGGGGACGGTCCAGGACATGGTGCTCGCGGTTGTCCTTGGTGATCCAGCGTTCGATCCACGGGTAGGCGAACATGACGGTGAAAAGGATGCCCGCGGGGACCAGGGCCGGCAGCAGCACGTTGAACGTGAACACGTGGCCGAACCACACCTGCTCGACCTTCCAGTCACCGATCGTGCCTGGCATCAGGCGCAGGGCGCCGTCAACGAAGCCGATGTACCAGTCAGGCTGCGTGCCGGCAGAAACCGGCGAGGGGTCGTACGGGCCGTAGTTCCAGATCGGGTTGATGGTAAAGAACGCCGCCATGAGGGCAACGACACCGAACACGATGAAGAAGAAACCGCCGGCCTTCGCCGCGTAAACCGGTCCCAGGGGGTATCCGACGACGTTGCCGTCATTGCGGCCGGGGCCGGGGTAC
>CAVRLW010000009.1:0-18289 GCA_963722145.1 uncultured Actinomycetota bacterium
GACATCCTGCGAGAGCTTGTCGAGGTCCGCGACGCCGCGTCCCGGGACCAGCTGATCGTCGGCTTCGCCGCCGAAACAGGCGACGCCGGGGGCGACGTCCTGGAGTACGCCCGGGACAAGCTGCACCGGAAGGCCTGTGACCTGCTGGTCGTCAACCAGGTGGGCCAGGACTTGGTCTTTGGCGAAGACACGAATTCCGTAGTCATCCTTTCCCGCGACGGCTCCGAACCCCAAGAGGCGTCGGGTTCCAAATCCGACGTCGCGGCTGCCGTGATCGACCGGATCAGCGCCGAGCTGAGCCGGGCTGTACCGCCGGCGTAGCCCGGCGTAACCAACATCTCCTTAGCACGGGGACACACGCCGCCGGACGTCCGTTTTCCAACCAGTAAGGTAGTTGAGTGACTTTACCGCTGCACATCCCCGCCTTCCACGGGTCCACGCCCGCCGCGCTCCGGCTCTTCACGTCCGAGTCGGTGACGGAGGGCCACCCCGACAAGATCTGTGACCAGATCAGCGATGCGATCCTCGACGCCCTGCTCGACAAAGACCCCGAGTCCCGGGTTGCAGTGGAGACGCTGGCCACCACGGGGCTGGTCCACGTCGCCGGCGAGGTTACCACCGACGCCTACGTCGAGATCCCCCAGATTGTCCGGGAGACCATCCTGGGCATCGGATACGACTCTTCGGCCAACGGCTTCGACGGCGCCCGGTGCGGCGTCTCGGTATCCATCGGCCAGCAGTCCAACGACATCGCCGGCGGCGTGTTCAACTCGCTCGAAGCCCGCGAGGGACGCCAGGAGGACGACTACGATCTCCAGGGCGCGGGCGACCAGGGACTCATGTTCGGCTATGCCAGCGACGAGACGCCGTCCTACATGCCCGTGCCGATCTGGCTTGCGCACCGGCTCTCCGAGCGCCTGACCGAGGTCCGCAAGAACGGCGAACTCGCCTACTTGCGTCCGGACGGCAAGACCCAGGTCACGGTGGGCTACGACGGCGACCGTCCGGTCTCGGTCGAGACTGTCGTCATCTCTAGCCAGCACGCCGAAGGCACCAGCCTCGACCGGCTCCGGGCCGACCTCGCCGAGCATGTCGTGGGGCCGGTCATGGCGCTGTCCAACCTGGACATCTCACGGACCCACAACATCCTCAACCCCGCAGGCGCCTTTGTCATTGGCGGCCCGGTGGGCGACGCCGGCCTCACCGGCCGCAAGATCATCGTCGACACCTACGGCGGCATGGCCCGCCACGGCGGCGGCGCGTTCTCCGGCAAGGACCCCTCGAAAGTGGACCGCTCGGCCGCCTACGCCATGCGGTGGGTCGCCAAGAACGTGGTGGCCGCCGGCCTCGCCAAGCGCGCGGAAATCCAGATCGCCTACGCGATCGGCCAGGCCCGCCCGGTGGGCACGTACGTTGAGACGTTCGGAACCGAAACCGTGGACCCGGCGCGGATCAGCGCCGCGATTGCCGAGATCTTCGACCTGCGCCCGCGGGCCATCATCGACGCCCTCGACCTCAAGCGCCCGATCTACGCCAAGACCGCCGCCCACGGGCACTTCGGCCGCGAGGACCCGGACTTCACGTGGGAACGCCTGGACCGGGTGGACGAGCTGAAGGCGTTCTTCAACGCCTGAGGCCGGGCCGCACGCTCCGAAGCCGTCTCATCGGTTCGTTTTGACGGTGAGTTTGTCAGTCCTGTGTGATGTGCTGTAGCCAGGCCGCCCTCCGGTGGCCTGGCTACTTCGCTTTTAGAGGGATCAGCTTTTGAATGGTCCAGCATTTAGCCGGTGTTCTTCGTGCCGCTGTCGATTCGATTCCGAGGGGAGGCGTGAGCCGTGAGACCCAATCCTGCCGGCGGCGCGCCCGGCGAGCCCCAGCAGCTGTCCCTGCTCCAGGGCTTTCCCTCCTCCACCGCGGAAGCGTCCGGGCCCGCCCTTGCTGCTCGGCTGCCGGTGGCGCGGGTGCTGATCGAATCCTCGCTGCCACACCTGGACCGGCCGTTCGATTACAGCGTGCCTGCCGCCCTTGACGCCGAGGCCGCGCCGGGAGTCCGGGTCAAGGTCAAGTTCAACGGCCAGGAACTGGCCGGATACCTGCTGGAACGCACCGCGGCGTCCGACGCCGGCCACCCCCTCGTGCCGCTGCACAAAGTGCTCTCTCCCGTCCCCGTGCTGACCCCTGCGGTGGCCGAGCTCGCCGGCCGGATCGCCTCCCGCTACGCCGGAACGGTCAGCGATGTCCTGCGCGTTGCCGTGCCGCCACGCATGGCCAAGCTCGAAAAGGAATTCGCCCCTGACGGCCGGCTCGTCCCCGAGCTGTTCGGACCTGCGACCGCCGTGTCTCTTCCGTCCCCGGCCGCGGGCAGCGTCTGGACCACTTACCGCAACGGTCCGGCGTTCCTCGCCCACCTCGCCGCGGGGGAGTCGCCCCGGGCCGTTCTGACCGCCCTCCAGGGGTACGGGCCCGGCGGCTGGCCGCGGATGGTCGCAGAAGCCGTGGCCGCAGTGCGGATCTCCGGCCGCGGCGCCGTCGTGGTGGTGCCCGACTACCGGGACCTCGACCGCGTGGAGTCTGCCCTGCTGGAACTCCTTCCTGCCGGCGATATCGCCCGGCTCACCGCGGACGACGGCCAGACGCCGCGCTACCGCAGTTTCCTGCGCGTCCTCAGCGGCGCGGCCGGGGTTGCCGTGGGCACGCGCTCCGCGGCCTACGCGCCGGTGCCGAACCTTGGGCTCGTGGTCTGCTGGGACGACGGCGACGACCTCCACATCGAGCAGCGGTCCCCGTACGCGCACTCCCGCGAAGTCCTCCTGCTCCGCGCAGGCCAGGAGGGCGCCGCGTGCCTGCTCGCGGCCCATTCACGCAGCACCGAAACGGAACGGCTCATCGCCTCCGGCTGGGCGCAGGCCGTGGAAGCGGAGCGGACCGTCCTCCGGCGGACGGTCCCGCGCGTCCTGAACACGGCCGACAGCTATGAACTCGAGCATGACCCGCTTGCCCGCATCGCCCGCCTTCCCGGCGCGGCCTGGCGGGCAGCCAAGGAAGGCCTGGAACGGGGTCCGGTCCTGGTCCAGGTGGCCCGTGCCGGCTACGCCCCCTCGCTGGTGTGCGAAAGCTGCCGGGAACCGGCGCGCTGCACCGCCTGCAGCGGCCCCTTGGCGATCGCCGGTCCGGGCGGGAGCAGCGCCGTGCCGCAATGCCGCTGGTGCTCTACCGCGGCCCCGGCATGGCGCTGCGGCACGTGCAACGGCGTCAGGCTCCGGCGTGGCGCCACGGGCGCACTCCGCACGGCGGAGGAGCTGGGCCGGGCCTTTCCGGGGAAACCGGTCATCACCTCCTCCGGGGACCAGATCAAGGCCACCGTTCCGGAGACGGCGGCCCTCGTGGTTGCCACCGTCGGTGCCGAACCGGTGGCCACCGGCGGGTACGCCGCAGCCCTGCTGCTCGACGGCGACTCTCTGCTGCGCCGGGAAAACCTGAGGGCGGGGGAGGACGCGGTCCGCCGCTGGTTCAACGCCGCCGCCCTGGTGCGGCCGGCAGCCGACGGCGGCCTCGTGGTCATTACCGCCGACGACGCCGCCGGGGTCGGCGCCCTGCTGCGCTGGGATCCCGCCGGGTACGCCAGCAGGGAACTGGCATTGCGGCAGGAGCTGCAGTTGCCCCCCGCCGTGAGAGTCGCCTCCGTCACCGGCGGCAGGACCGCCGTCGGGCATTTCACGGATGCCGTACAGCAGCGGTTGGCGGCGCAGGGAACCGTCCTCCGGACGGCCGGGCCCGCGCCCCTCATCCTGCCGGCGTCCGCGGGGGCCGGCCGCCCAGTGCCGCGGGATTCCGGCGACGAGGTCCGGACCCTGCTGTTCATCCCCTACGCCCAGGCCGCGGACGCCACGGCCGTCCTGCGGGCCGTCAAGGCGGCAGCCGCCGCCAAGCGGAGCGATGATCCGGTGCAGCTGCGCCTGGACGGCGTGGACGTCCTCTAGCCCGCTAACGGTGCCAGGGCGGCGACGCCGGGTCAGTCAGCTAGCTCTTGTTCCGGCTCCGGAGCGCGACGGCCTCTTCGGCGACGGCCACGAGCCGCCGCGCAGATTCGTCCCAGCTGAAATCGGCGGCCCGCTCCACTGAACGGCGGGAACGTGTCTTCCACAGGGCAGGGTCCTCGAGCATGCGCACCGCATCGGCAAACTCCGACGGCGAGTCGGGGTGCACGTAGCTGACGGCGTCATCGCCGACTTCCCGGAAGATCGGGATGTCGCTGGCGATCACAGGCGTGCCGTGCGACATGGCCTCGACGAGCGGCAGTCCGTAGCCCTCGGCCCGGGACAGGCTGATCAGGGCGGTGGTGCGGGCCAGGAGGTCCTCGTACTCGGCGTCGGTCACGCCGTTGTGGAAGACAATGTTTGCGCCATCCGGGGCCAGGGCCTCAAGTTCGGCCCGCCGCTCGGGGGCTATGCGGCTCAGCAGGTGAAGGGTCATGTCCGGCAGCTCCGCCATGCCGCGGATCATCGTGTCCACGTTTTTGTAGGGCATGAAGGAACCCATATAGAGCAGCGTCTTGTCGGCCCCGGCCTCCGGGTCGCGCGGGGTGTGGCCGTGCTGGGGGGCGTTGCCCACGATCCTGACCGGGCGGCGGGTGAGCCGGTACTTCGCCATCAGGGCCGCCGTGGTGGAGCTGATGGTCGCCACGATGTCGGCCCGGTTCAGCAGGAGCCGCTGGGGCCAGAAGGCCTTGTGGTACAGGCGCCACAGGACCCTGACCGGGGCGGGCAGGAACCCGGGCGGGGCGGGGTGCTCGTAGTAGATGAGGTCGTGCAGGGTCAGCACCAGGGCGTACTTGCGGCCCCAGCTGCCCATGGTCTGCATGGGGCACACCACCACGTCCGCGCCCAGCTTGTTGACCCTCGCGGCCACGAAGAGCTCGGCCGGGGACAGGGGGCTGTTGATGACGGTGTACGGAACGTCGGGCAGGAGCGCGAGCTGGCGGGGGTCGCTGATCAGCATCGAAACGTCGGCGATCTTGGCGGCCGCCGAGATCAGGCTGGCGCCGTAGCGGCTGATGCCGTCGTGGTGGTCCAGCCGGGTGAAGCGGGCATCGATGAGAATCTTCACGCGGCGTGGTCCTTTAGGAATCGTCGGATGTAGCGGGCGGCGGGTTCGGGGGTTTCGTAGTGGATCAGGTGCCCGACGCCGGGAATGACTTCCAGCCTCCCGTCCGGAAGTCGCGCCGCGAGTTTGTGCTGGTCCGCCAGCATGGCGATCTCGTCCTTCTCTCCCGCGATCAGCAGCACAGGCAGCGTCAGTCCGCTGGCCACCTCGGTGACGTTGCCGCCAACCGAGGCCTTGAAAGCCTGAAGCAGGCTGTCCCGGTCCGCGAAGGAGGAGAAATAGGCGCTGTGCTGGGCGTGCACGAACCGGCGGATGTCCTTGTCCCCGGTCTTGGCCATGGTCACGCTCATCACCCGCACGATCGCCTGGCTGCGCAGCAGGGCCAGCCCGAGCCGCTGGGGAAGGCGCGCCGCGGCCTCGTAGTAGAGCACCGCAAGCTTCGTCATCAGGCCTTTGGGTCCCTCGAGGGCGGGCGCCGCGATGGGATTGACCAGGATCAGTTCGGCCACGGCGCCGGGGTTCGCCGCCACGAAGTGACTGGCGATGATCGAACCGAACGAATGTCCGAGCAGGACCGTATCCGCACCAAGGCCCAGCGCGGCCATGAAGCCGCCGAGGAAACTGCCGTAGGCGGGAATGCTGTGCTCGGTCCCCTCGAAGGCTGCCGAACTGCCGAAGCCCGGCAAATCCGGCATGATCAGGCGCATGTCAGTCAGCTGGTCCGCTACCCGCAGCAGGCCGTGGTGGTCACCGCGGAAACCGTGCACCACCAGGATGGTGCGGGTCTCCGGGGTGACGCGGACGGGTTCATAGACCCAGTACGCGATCCGGGCGCCGTCAACCTCAACGGACGCGGCCCGGGTGCGGGCGTCGAGTCCACTGCTGAACAGGGGCGTGCGTGAGGACCCGGTATCCACTTGTTCCATTGATTCGATTCCTATGCGACGTTGTCGGGGTGGGAGCCGGTCCGGAAGCCGCGTTCGAGGCCGCCGATCTCCGACATGTCCAGCGGGGTGAGCTCAAAGTCGAAGACCTCGTGGTTTTCACGGATCCGCCCGGACGAGCTGGCCTTGGGGATGGCGATGTTGCCAAGCTGCAGGTGCCAGCGGAGGATGATCTGCGCCGGTGTGCGGTCGTGTTCTGCGGCGAGGGCCAGGATCACGGGATCCTTCAGGACTTGGCCGCGGCCCAAGGGGCTCCACGCCTCAGTGCGGATGCCCAGGACCTCGTGTTTTTCCCGCAGTTCATTCTGCTGCAGCCAGGGATGCAGCTCGATCTGGTTCACGGCCGGAACCACCTCCGCCGTCTCCAGAAGCCGGTCCAGGTGCTGCGGCTGGAAGTTGCAGACGCCGATGGCCCGGACCTTGCCCTCGCGGTACAGCGTCTCCAGAGCCCGGTACGTTTCCGGGAACAGGCCGCGCCGCGCGCACGGCCAGTGGATCAGGTAGAGGTCGATGTATTCCAGGCCGAGGTTGGAAATCGAGGTGTCAAACGCCCGCATCGTGGCGTCGTAGCCGTGGTCGTCATTCCACACCTTAGTGGTGATGAAGAGGTCCTGGCGGGAAACGTAGGGTGCGGTTTCCCCGGGGCCACCGCCCGTGCCCTCAAACCCGGACAGGGCACCGATTCCCTTGCCGACGCCGGTCTCGTTGCCATACATGGCGGCGGTGTCGAAGTGCCGGTAGCCGGCCTCGACCGCCATGGTCACCAGGCTGGCGGCGTCTGCCGGCGGGACCTTGTACAGCCCGAATCCCAGCCGGTCGATCAATACGCCGTTGTTCAGGGTCAGCTGGGGGGAGAGTCTCATGACAATGACTTTACCTACTGGCGCTGGCGAGCGACGGACCGCCGGCGCCGCCGGCCGCATCGGTTACGCCGTGCCGCGGCCGCTCAGGCGAGTCCGTCGAACCGCACGAGCCTGCGGGCGCTGGCCTCGTCCAGGATCAGGTCGGTGGCCAGTCCTGCCGCCAGCGCGCCCCTGAGCCCGTTGATTTTGGAGGCGCCGGACACGACGCAGATGCGGCGCCGCACCTGACGGAGCTGGGCCAGGTCCGGGCCGGTGGACCGCTGGTTGAGCGTGATGCCGTCCGAGGACCCGTCAGAGCGGAAGAACACGGTGGCCACATCGCCCACCACATCGGAGTTCGCGAGGACGTTCAAGTCGTCTTCATCGAGGTAGCCGCCGGCGTAGACGTGGCTCGGGTAGTCCGCGTCGACGGATCCGACACCAAAGATCGCGATGCTCATCCGGGCCTGCAGCTCCAGGATCCGCTGAACACTGCGCTCATTCCACATGGCCGTTTTGGTCGCGGCGTGGTCGAAAAAAGCCGGCACGGGAAACTGTTCCACCCGCGCACCGTAGGCGCTGCCGAACCGTCGCATGATGTCGGAGGCATAGGTGATGCCCGTGGTCTGCATGTTGCCGGCACCGTTGAGCTGGACGATCACGCTGTCGTGGGTGATCTTGCGGGTCAGGTGCCGGCTCACGGCGCTCAGGGTGGAGCCCCACGCGACGCCGATGATGGCGTTGGAGTCCACCAGGGGTCCGATCGTCCGGGCGGCCTGCATGGCCACGCGGTCCAGTGTTTCCGCCTCATTGAGGGTGTCCACCACCGGAACAACGTGTACATCCACCCTGTATTCGGCACGGATCATGCTCTCGAGTTCGGGCCCCGTGTCCAGCGGGCTGCGGATCTGGATCTGCACCAGACCCGAATCGCGCGCCGCCGACAAGAGCCGCGAAACCGTGGACCGCGACGTCCGGAGCTCGCGGGCAATGGCGTCCATGGTCAGGTCCTGGAGGTAATACAGCTGGGCCGCGCGGAGGGCATCGGACTGGCGTGAATGCGTCATGAAATTTCCCGTCTGCACGTTTGTGCATAGTGCTTGACTCCATTTTCCATTAGTCCAAAGAATAGTGTTGAACGGCGCCGCGCCCCGGGCGTGCCGCACAGAACCAAACCCAAGGGAGCAGTTTTGGGACAGAAGGACTCATCCGGCAGACCGGCGAACGATCGCGCCTCGGTGCAGAAGCTGCGGACGCGGCGGCACGCGCAGGTTCTGATCATCGGAGGCGGAATCAACGGGGTCGGCACGTTCCGCGACCTGGCGCTTCAGGGCGTGGACGTGGCGCTCGTTGAGCGCGGTGATTACTGCCAGGGTGCCAGCGGCGCCTCTTCCCACATGATCCATGGCGGCATCCGGTACCTCGAAAACGGCGAGTTCCGCCTGGTCCAGGAGTCCGTGGTCGAACGCAACAGGCTCCTGCGGATCGCACCGCACTACGTCAAGCCGCTGCAGACCACGATCCCGATCTTCAGCACCTTCTCCGGCGTCCTGGCCGCACCCATGCGCTTCCTGACCCACAAGCAGGGCAAGCACACCGAGCGCGGAGCGTTCCTGATCAAGCTCGGCCTGAGCATGTACGACTTCTTCTCCCGCGACGGCGGCACGGTTCCGCGCCACCAGTTCCGCGGACGCAAGCGCGCCCTGGCCGAGCTGCCCCGCCTGCACCCCGGGATCAAATACGCGGCCACCTACTTCGACGCCTCGGTCCACAACCCCGAGCGCCTCACCCTCGATGTGCTCCAGGACGGCGAGAAGGCCGGCGGCGCAGACGGCCATATGGCCCGGGCCAGCAACTATGTCTCGCTCGTCTCGACCGTTGCCGCGGGCGGCGCCGATAGCGGCACGGGCGGAACCGGGACCACCGGCACCACCGTCCAGCTGCGCGACGAGCTGACCGGCGAAGAATTCGACTTCACCGCCGACGTCATCGTGAACACCACCGGCGCCTGGGTCGACCTGACCAACGAGGCGATGGGGGCGGCGTCGTCGTTCATGGGCGGAACCAAAGGTTCGCACATCGTGCTGGACCATCCGGAGCTGCTCGCGGCGTGCAACGGCCGCGAAATCTTCTTCGAGCACACCGACGGCAGGATCGTGCTGATCTATCCGATGGGGGACCGCGTCCTGGTCGGCACCACCGACGTCGACGCCGACATGGCCCAGGACGCCGTCTGCACCGAGGCGGAAATCGACTACTTCATTGACCTGATCGGCCACGTGTTCCCGGACGTCCCGGTGGACCGGGAGCAGATTGTCTACACATTCTCCGGCGTGCGCCCGCTTCCGAAGCATGACGCCACCCAGCCCGGGTTCGTCAGCCGGGACTACCGGATCGAACGCAGTGCAGCGGGCGGGGCCGTCCTCAGCCTGGTCGGCGGCAAGTGGACCACATTCCGGGCCTCCGCCGAGCACCTGAGCAATGACGTCCTGGCCGAACTCGGCATGGAACGGAAGGTCTCGACGGCGAAGCTCGCCATTGGCGGCGGCGCCGGGTTCCCGGACAGCGAGGACGGCGTCCAGCGCTGGATCAAGGCCCATATGTCGGCCGGCCGCGACGCCGCCCGCGTCACCGGGCTGCTGACCCGCTACGGGACCCGCGCGGAAGAAGTCATCCGCTTCCTGGATGCGGGGCAGGCCGGTGCACCCGACAGGCCGCTGCACTCCACCCGTGAGCTCAGCACGCGCGAATTGGAGTTCATGGCGGCGCACGAGCAGGTCGGACACCTCGTGGACGTGCTCATCCGCCGCACCTCGTTGGCCTTCCGGGGGCTCGTGACCGGGGAGCTGCTGAACGAAGTTGCCGACGCACTTTCGGGCCCGCTCGGCTGGGACGCGGCTCGCCGGGCCAAGGAGATCAGCCACACGCAGGAGGTGCTTCAGCGGTTCCACCGCGTCCAGGTCCACAGCCTGGTCGCCTGATACGGCTTGCGTGCCCGGGCGGGGAAGCCCGGGTGCAAGCACTGCGCGGTCCGCCCCGGCGGCCGGCGCAGTGGCTGGCCGGCAGCAGCAACATGCTGCCGGCCCCACGGCCTTTCAAACTCGCGAAGGGCCGACAACAGAAAATAGAGGAGTCAAAGATGTCTCTTGGAATAGTATTCCTGTCCGAAGTATTCGGTACCGCAATGCTGACCCTGCTGGGTTGCGGCGTTGTGGCCAACGTTGCACTCAAAGGCACCAAGGGCAACAACGGCGGGTTCCTGATGGTCACCTGGGGATGGGGCATCGCCGTCTTCTCCGGCGTCTACGTCGCCGCCCTGTCCGGGGCCCACATCAACCCCGCCGTGACCTTCGGCCTGCTGGTCAACGGGAAGAAGTTGTACGCTCCCGGCGTCCCGGTCGACTTCGTCTCAACGCTGACCTACTTCGGCGGGCAAATGCTCGGTGCCTTCCTGGGTGCCGTCATCATGTGGCTGGCCTACCGGCAGCACTTCGACGTCGAAACCGAGCCCGCCAGCAAGCTGGCCGTCTTCTCCACCGGCCCTGCGATCCGCTCCAACCCGTGGAACCTGGCCACCGAGATCATCGGCACCTTTGTCCTCGTGTTCGTCATCCTGACGTTCGGAGGAACACCTTCCGGACTCGGCCCGCTCGCCGTCGCCCTGCTCGTTGTGGGCATCGGTGTTTCCCTCGGCGGTCCCACCGGTTACGCCATCAACCCCGCCCGTGACCTCGGGCCGCGCATCGCGCACGCCCTGCTCCCGATCAAGGGCAAGGGGTCCTCCGACTGGAGCTACTCCTGGATTCCGGTGGTCGGACCGCTGATCGGTGGCGGTCTCGGCGGCATCGTGGCCGCGGTCGTGCCGATCATCCCCCCTGTACTGCCCCTCTAACTGCCACGCTAAACAGACAAGGACGTCAATATGAACCAGTATGTAGTCGCCATCGACCAGGGCACCACGAGTACCCGCGCCATCGTGTTCGACCACAGCGGCAGCATCGTCTCCTCCGGCCAGATGGAGCATGAGCAGATTTTCCCCCAGGCCGGCTGGGTAGAGCACAACCCCGCTGAAATCTGGAACAACACCCGCGAAGTGATCGGCTCGGCCCTGTCCAAGGCGAATCTGACCCGGCACGACATCGCCGCCGTCGGCATCACCAACCAGCGCGAAACAGCGGTTGTGTGGGACAAGACCACCGGCGAGGCGATTTACAACGCCATCGTGTGGCAGGACACCCGCACCCAGCCGATTGTCGATGAGTTGGCCAAGGATGGGGGACCGGAACGCTTCAAGCAGAAGGTGGGCCTTCCGCTGGCAACCTACTTCTCCGGCACCAAGATCAAGTGGATCCTGGACAACGTCGAGGGCGCCCGGGCCAAGGCGGAGGCCGGCGACCTCGTCTTCGGCAACACCGACTGCTGGGTGCTCTGGAACCTGACCGGAGGGATCGACGGCGGAGTGCACGTCACCGACGTGACCAACGCCTCGCGGACCATGTTCATGGACCTTGAGACGCTGTCCTGGGACCAGGAGATTCTGGATGTGTTCGGCGTCCCGGCCTCGATGATGCCGGCCATCAAGTCCTCCTCCGAGGTCTACGGCACGGTGCACACCTCCCAGCTGCTGCGCGAGGTCCCCGTCGCCGGCATCCTGGGCGATCAGCAGGCGGCCACGTTCGGCCAGGCGGCGTTCGATGCCGGTGAAGCCAAGAACACGTACGGCACGGGCTGCTTCCTGATCTTCAACACGGCCGAGGAAATTATCCACTCCAAGAACGGGCTGCTGACCACCGTCGGCTACAAGCTCGGTGACGCGCCGCCGCACTACGCGTTGGAGGGCTCCATTGCCGTCACCGGTTCGTTGATCCAGTGGCTGCGGGACAACCTCGGCCTGATCAGCAGCGCCCCGGAGGTCGAGACCCTCGCGGCCTCGGTGGAGGACAACGGCGGCGTGTACATCGTGCCGGCGTTCTCCGGCCTCTTCGCGCCGTACTGGCGTTCCGACGCCCGCGGTGCCATTGTGGGCCTGACCCGCTATGTGAACAAGAACCACATCGCCCGCGCGGCACTGGAGGCCACCGCCTTCCAGACCCGTGAGGTGCTGGACGCCGTCAACGCCGACTCCGGCGTGCCACTGACGGAGCTGAAGGTCGACGGCGGCATGGTCGCCAACGATGCCCTCATGCAGTTCCAGGCGGACATCCTCGGCGTGCCGGTCATCCGTCCGAAGGTGGTCGAGACGACCGCGCTGGGCGCAGCCTACGCGGCCGGCCTGGCGGTCGGATTCTGGAAGGACCTGGGCGAGTGCTCGGCCAACTGGGCCGAGGACAAGCGGTGGGAGCCGCGTATGGACCAGGCCGAGCGGGAACGCCAGATGCGTCTGTGGAAGAAGGCCGTCACCAAGTCCATGGACTGGGTTGACGACGACGTCCGGTAGTCGCACCGCCTGACCCGCCGTCCGGGCACGGCTTCGGCGGACAATGAAGAGCTCCGGCCAGGGAAACCTGGCCGGAGCTCTTCATTGTCCGCCTCCGCTTTGTTCCTCAGGACACGGGCCGCGTTGCCGGGGTCGCCACGACAGCACGCGGCGTCTTGGCGTAGACGTCCTTGCTGACCGTGTAGCCCCTGTTGTCGAGCTCCAAGGCACGGATGTTGATTCTGGTAAGCACCGCGCTGGTGAGCCTCGTGATCTTGATCAGGTCCATGAACTCCTGGTCTTCGCCGCCGACGGCTGTCACTTTGACGAGCCCGGTCCCGGCTGAGTAGAACTTACGCTGGTGGCCCGCGCTCGGCGGTTCCAGCGGGTTGAACTCATCGATCACCATCACGTCGTTGTAGCAGCCCGTGGGGACACAGACGTGAAGGTGCTTGTACTTGACGTCACCGCAGTCCAGGAAGTCCACGGTGGGGGCGTAGGCCTGGACGTAGGCAGGCGTGTTCCGGTGCGGCTCGCCCTGCATCGCGATGCCGGCCCGGGCCCTGTCGATGCCGCTGATGAACGTGCTGGGCGCGCCGATAAGCTTGCCGTTCTCGTACTCCTCCGGATACTCGCCAAAGAGCCAGACCGTGCCCTTCTCCGTCTGGGCAAAGAAGGCGAGCTCGGACTCCACAAGTTCACCGTCGGAGTAGTCCCGGTCCCAGACCACGATCGTCTTGACCCCGTCGATGACCTTGGTCAGCCCCGTGACAGTGCTGACAACCGTGCGGACAGTCGTCCCCTCCGCGGAGACTACTTTGCCGGTAGTCGTGTACTGCATGCCGGGCCTGAGCTTGAGCCACTGGTTGTCGATATTCGGCTTTGCCGGAAACGCGGACCGGTTGAACCTCAGCGCCGAGCCGGGGCCGCACAGCTCCTGGGAACTGGTGGCCGCCGGCGCGGCGCCGGCCGTCGCCGCCGTCGCCGCCGTCAGCGACCCCACCACCAGCAAGAGCGCGGTGCCGTAGGCGGTGAACCTCTTGCTTCGCGGAGTCATCTGTCTGCCTCTCCTGGTTTGTAGTGGGTGCTAGGCCGCTGGTACGGGTTCCGGCTGGCGGGGCTGGCGGTCACGACGTGCCGGCCCCTTCTTGGCGAACCGGAGGTAGAGCGACGGGACGATGAACAGGTTGACCAGCGTCGACGTGACAAGGCCGCCCAGAATCACCACCGCCATCGGGTGTTCGATCTCATGACCGGGGAGGTTGCCCATGACCACCAGTGGCACGAGGGCCAAGGCGGTAGCAAGGGTGGTCATGAGGATCGGGGACAACCGCTCGGCCGCTCCGCGCAGCACGAGGTCCCGGCCGAAGGGCACACCTTCGAACTGTTCCAGGTGCTGGCAGTGATTGATGAGCAGGATGCCGTTGCGGGCCGCGATGCCCATCAGGGTCAGGAAGCCCACCAGCGACCCCAGGGAGAGGATGCCGCCGCTCATGTGCGCGGCGATAATACCGCCCACGAGGGCGACAGGTAGCGTCAGGAGGGCAAGAATCGCCAGCCGCCAGCTTCGGAACGCCGCCTGGAGTAACAGGAACACGATGATTGCCGCGCCGATCGAGTAGTACAGCAGGCGTTGTGAGGCGGCCTGGCGTTCTGCGTATTCGCCGAGGACAACCGCTTCGTAGCCGACCGGGAACTGAACCGACTTCATCTCGGACTCCAACTTCTCGACAACCTTTGCCAGATCGCCTTCCTTGACGTTGGCACTGACATCGATGCGCCTGGATCCCTCTGAACGTTCAATCACGTTCGGAGTGGGTTTGACCGATATCGTGGCGACATCCGCCAACCGGATCTTTTGCCCGGACGGCGTATCGAGCGGGAGGTTCTCGATGCTCGTGACGCTTGTCCGGATTTCCGGCGGGCTCCATACCTGGACGTCGTAGGCCTTCCCGTCCCGGTAGATGTCGCCCACTTCTTCACCAGCGACCAGGGTGGCTGCGGCGCGGCGTACGTCGCCCGGCTTCAGCCCGTAGCGGTTGGCGGCGTCCAGGTTCACTTCCACGTTGATCTGCGGAATGCTGGCCTGGAGAGCCACCTTCGCGCCCACTGCTCCGTCGATGCCGGCCAGGATGGTCTTGAGTTTGTCAGCCTCCTGGCGCAGCGTGGCCAGGTCGTCTCCGTACACACGCACGACGACGGCGTAACCAGTGCCTGTCAGGACCTCGCGGATGCGCTCCTTGAGGTAGGTCTGGACGTCCCGGACGATGCCGGGGTAGCCGTCGACCACTTCTGTGACGGCGGCCAGGGTTTTGTCATAGTCGACTGAAGGGTCAACGCTGATCCAGTTTTCACCGAAGTAGACGCCCACCACCTCATCGGCGTTGAATGCCTGTCCAGTGTGCGCCCCGCAATTGTTCACACCCGGGATCGTCATGAGTTCCGTGCAGGCCAGCTCGCTGACGCGGACTTCCTCCGAGTTGGATGTGCCCGGCTGCGTGAGCCAGTGCATGAGGAAGTCCCGTTCCTTGAACGACGGCAGCAACGATTGGCCCAGCAGCGGGGCCAACACGATGCCGACGACGCCCAGGGCGCCCAGGGCAATATACCCCGGGGCGGGCCTGCGGACTATGGGCCGGAGCAACTTGGCGTACCAGCGCTTCAGCACCCTGACTACGGGGGGATCCCGGTCCTCCAGCTTGGCGTTCCGGAGGAAGATGTACGCCATCGCCGGGGTAACTGTGAGCGCCACGAGCATGGATGCCATCACCGCGAGGGTGTATGACGTGGCCAGCGGCCGGAAGAACGCCCCTGTCAGCCCGTCCAGGAAGAAGATCGGCACCGTGGCGGCGACGATAATCAAGGTGGCGTACACAATCGGTCCGCGGACCTCAAGCGAAGCATTGACCACCACCCTGGCCGTGCTTTCGGTGCCGCCGCTGGCCCGGTGCTGCCGGAGCCGTCTGACGATGTTCTCGACGTCGATGATGGCATCGTCCACCACCACCCCGACGGCAATCACCAACCCCGCAAGCACCATCGTGTTAATAGTGCCTCCGGTCCAATACAACACGAGGGCCGCGGCCATGAGTGACAACGGGATGGCCGTCACGCTGACCAGTGCAGTCCGCCACTGGAAGAGGAAGAGGCTCAGCACCAGGATGACAAAAAGACATCCGAGCAAGAGAGCCACGCCCAGGTTGCCCAAGGATTCCTCAATGAAGGTTGCCGGCCGGAAGATAGCGGTGTCCACGGCGATTCCGGTCAGGCCGGGTTCGAGTTGTTTCATCGCCTCTTCGACCCCACGCGTTACTTCGAGCGTATTGCCCCACGGGAGCTTCTCGACGATCAGCATGAGTCCCGGACCACCGTTGATGACAGCATCGCCAATAAGCTGCTGATGGTCTTCCACGACGTTGGCGACGTCGGAGAGCCGGAGCGGGGCCTGGCCCTCACGGTTCGCCACTGCCACCTTCGCCAGCTCTTCCGGCGACGTGATGGGCTGGACGTGCCGGATGCCTATGGATTGGCTGGGCGTATCGAGAGCTCCGCCGGTTCCGATCAAGGCGCCGGGGGAATACTGAAGCAACCCCGCGTCGAGAGCGTCCCCAGTGGAGGTCATCACCGTTTCCAGCGTGACATTGTGGGCCGCCAGCTTGTTGGGATCAACCTGAACCTGCAGCATCTGGAGGCGTTCGCCCCAGATGGCCACGTTGGCCACCCCCGGAACACGGAGCAGATGGGCCCTGATGTTCCAGTACGAAATCATGGACATCTCGATGAGCGACCGGGTGTCCGAGGACAGGCCGATCTTCATGACGCGGCTAGTCGAGGACAAAGGCTGCAGCATTAGCGGCGGGGCAGCCCACGTAGGCAGGGTCGGGACGACCGTTGCCATCCGCTCAGACACCAACTGCCTGGCAGTGAGCAGGTCCATGTCGTTCTTGAATTCCATCACAATCGATGAGAGCTGGGGGACCGACTTCGACCGCATATGGTCGAGGCCGTCGATGCCGTTGAAGGCCTCTTCCAAGGGAACGGAGACCAGTTCTTCGACTTCAGCGGCGGTGAGTCCCAGACAGGCTGTCTGGATCTCGACCTTCGGCGGCGCAAACTCGGGGAACACGTCCACCGAGGCGCTGCTGAGTTGCGCGCCGCCCACGATCATCAGCGCAGCCGCCATCGCAATGATGATCGATCTGAACCTTAGGCTTGCTGCGACTATCCGGCGCATGTCATTTGCCTGTATTGAACTCGGTGCCGAACAATTCAACCGCACCTACTGTTACCACTGGAGTCCCCGCGGCGGGCCCCGCGCTGGCCGTGACCACACCGGCCTCCACTTTTGTGACGGTGACAGGCTGGCGCTCGTACACCCGCGAGGCCGGGTTGGTATAGACCCAGGTCTTGCCGCTGGAGTCGTACAACAGCGCGGCGTACGGCAGCAGGACAGCTGTTCCGGTGCCCGCCTTGGCAGGTTCCGTCTTCAGTTCGATGCGCTCCAGACCGTGTTCGGTCAGGGTCAGCTTAGCGATGCCGGTTGTGGCGTTCTTCTCCACCTTGGCAGGGGCCTCACCATGCGCGGCAGGGGCCGCCGTGGGCTGGGCGCAGGCCGGCAGGGAGAACAAGAGGGCTGCACAGACAGCGGCCGCCAGAGGCAGGCGCCGTTGGGGCTTTTGGCTGGTCATTTTACTTCCACCTTTTCCTGCGTATCGGGCTGTACGGGGATTTCCGGTTCGTAGACTTCCGACCACTCTTCCGGGACAGTGCGGGGACCGAACCAGAGTGCCAGGAGAGGGAGCACAAACAGCCCCACGAGGGTTGTGGTCACAAGGCCGCCAGCGACAATCAGCAGCATCGGGCCGATGACGGTCTGGCCGACGGTACCGCCGAACAGGCCGGGCGGTACGAGGACCAGGACCGTGATGAGGGCCGCTTTGAGGATCGGCGAGACCCGGTCCCGCGCAGCCGCCAGAACGATCCCCGAGCGGGATGTCTCCGGCGCGGACCGCCATAGTTCGTCTACACGGGCGGACAGGAGGGCCGCGTTGCGGGCGGCGATCGCCAGGACCGCTGCGAAGGCAGTCAAAGTTATCCAGGACTGCGAGGCTGCGCCGATCCAAGCGGCAACGGCCGCGCCGGCCAGCGCCGCCGGCAGGGCCAGGAAGGTGGCGATGGCCAGCGTCCAGCTCCGCACCGCGGCTTGGAGCAGAAGCAGTATGCCGATGAGGACACCTGCAAAGAGCCAGAGCACGAGAGTGTCTGCAGCCTGGATCGCACCGTATTTCGTCGGGATTTCCGCGTGGTACTCGATCGGGAACTGGATCTGCTTGATAGCCGCCTGGATATCGCGCTGGACGTCTGCCAGCGGGCGCCCGCTGACGTCAGCCACGACGTCGATCCGCCGCGAGGTGTCATCGTGCAAGATGGCTACTTCGTTGGGGACCATCCGGACCGCGGCGATCTCGCCCAGCTGGACGTGGCCGCCGTCGGGGGTATCGAGAAGCAGTTCACGGATGCTGGTCAGATCATCCCTGACGTCAAGCGCGCCGCGCACGATCACTTCGAAGACTTTCTGTTCTTCAAAGAGGTTGCCGACGACGATCCCCTGCATCAAAGTCGCTGCTGCACGCCTGGCGTCACCGGGCTTGATGCCGAACTTCTGGGCAGCCTCGAGGTTGACCTGGACCTCCACGACCGGAGTCATGGTCGCGGCGTTGATTGTTGGGTTCTTGACGCCGTTGATGTTCTCTAGGGCTTTGCGGACTTCTTCTGCCTTCTCGCGCAGGACTGGCATTTCGGTCCCATAGACGCGGACTGCGAATCCCGGATCCATGCTGGTGCGCTGTTCACCGATTTTCTGCTGGGAATAGTTCACAACGTTGTGCGCGATGCCCGGGTAGCCCTGAACGACGTCCCGCACCGCCTGCTCCGTCTCACTGAAGTCGGCGTCCGGAGAAACGGATACCCACAACTCGGCGGAA
>CAVRLW010000010.1:0-11295 GCA_963722145.1 uncultured Actinomycetota bacterium
CGATCATGGCAATCCTTCTACTGTGCGTGGGCGCCGGCGGCAGCCAGGCGTTCGGCGATATCGGCGCGGAGGTCCTTTTTGTTGATCTTCCCGACCTTGGTGGTGGGCAGTTCATCGACGACCACAAGATGCTCCGGGATTTTGAAGGCAGCAACACCGGTCCGGCGCAACAGCTCCTGGATTTGTTCAAGCGTCACTTCGCGTCCGGGCTTGACCGTGATGTAAAGGCAGAGCCGTTCGCCGAGCATCGGGTCCGGCATGGCGATTGCTGCTGCCATGGTGACGTCGTCGAGCCGGTAGACCAGGCTCTCGATCTCTTCGGCCGAGATCTTCTCTCCGCCCCGGTTGATCATGTCCTTGTCGCGGCCCTGGACGATCAGGTTTCCGTCGGGGCGCCGCTCGACAATGTCACCGCTGGCGTACCAGCCGTCCGGTGGTGAAAGCCCGCGCATTGGCTTCAGGTGCGCGGTAGTAGCCGCGGGGTGTGTAGGGTCCGCGGGTCAGGATGGAGCCGGGTACGCCGTCAGGGAGCTCGTTGCCGGCCTCATCCACAATCCGGATCTCGTCGGCTTCGGACACGGGGCGGCCCTGCGTCGTGCAGATGACGTCTTCGGGATCATCCAGCCGGGTGGTATTGATGAGCCCCTCGGCCATGCCAAAGACCTGTTGCAGGGTCGCGCCGAGGACTGGTTTCACTTTCCGGGCAATCTCGTCCGGAAGGCGCGAGCCGCCGACCTGAAGCACTTCGAGGCTGGCCAGCTGCTTGGTGCCTACTTCCTGCTGGTACTCGATCCATCGCTGGGCCACTGCGGGGACCGCGGTTGAAAGGGTCACCCCCTCACGTTCGATGGCGGCGAAGGCCTTCCGCGGTTCGGGGCTCGGCAGCATGATCACGCGGCCGCCGGCGAACAGGATTCCGAGGATGCCCGGGCAGGCCAGCGGAAAGTTGTGGCTGGCCGGAAGGGTGCCCAGATAGACAGTGTCCTGGGTGACTCCGGTTGGGATTGACGTGGCTTTGATGTTGTAGGCGTAGTCGTTGTGGGTCCTGGTAATCAGTTTGGGCAGCCCGGTGGTGCCCCCCGAGAGCAGGAACAGGGCCGGCGAGTCGGGCGACGGTGCGCCGGCGTCCAGCCGTGCGCGGGCGCCCGACACGTCCTTGCCTGGTGCCAGGATTTCCTCGAGACGTACGTTCAGGGGGTTCGCTGCACCCGAAACGAGGATGATCTCCAGAGACGGAATGCTTGACGCAAGTTCTTCGGCCATCGCCTGGTGGTCAAAGTCCTTGATCACGTCCGGCACGGCGATGGCCCGTGATTCGGAGAGCTCCGTGAGGAACGACAGCTCATATTGCCGGTGTGCCGGGAGGGCCATCACCGGGATGATGCCCGCACGGAAACACGCCAAGGGTCAGCACCGTGAACTGCCAGCCGTTGGGCAACTGGACCATGATGCGGTCGTCCGCTTTCAGGCCCAACTGCAGGAGGCGTTCCGCGGCTGCATCCATTCTGTTGGCCAGCTTCGGCGTAGCTGAGCCGGACGTCGCCGTCCACAATCGCGATTTTTTCCGGCAGCCGGTCGGCCGTGTCGAGAATGTAGGCACCGAGGGTGCGGTCTTCCCAGTAGCCCTTGCTGCGGAATTCTGCTGCAAGGTCCGCCGGCCAGGGGATGGTGCCCTCACTGGTGTGGCTGGTCATTTCATGTCCTCCTCGACATTGATAACTACTGCATCAAGGGCCACGAGCCCGTCATGGGTCAGGCGCAGGGGGTTAATTTCGATTTCTGCGATTGCGTCATTGGAAACAAGCGCATCGCCGAGCCTGACCAGCAGGGCCGCCAGCTCCTCCGTCTCCAGCATCGGCCCGGAACGGAAGCCATACAAGAGCTCGCGCGCCTGGAGATCACCGGGCATGCCCTCCGCCACACGGACGGACAGGGGAGCGGAGCGGATGGAAATATCGGCGAATACCTCTGCGGTGGTGCCACCCAGCCCAAGCACAGCGATCGGTCCGAAGACAGGGTCACGGCGAACGCCGACCACCAGGTCGATACCCGACGGAGCCATTGCTTCGACCAGGAATTCGCGGGCACCGGCGGCCTCGAGGCCGTCCAGGGCCCGGTCCATGGCTTCGGGGGAGGCCACTCCGAGGTGCACACCGCCGATCTCGGTCTTGTGCAGAACGGCGGCGTCGAGCAGCTTGACCGCAACCGGACCGCCCAGCTCGGACAGGGCGGCCTGCGCCGCGGCGCGGGTGCTGCAGCTTCGCCGGGCAGGGGTGGCGATGCCGAGTGCGCCGAGGAGTTCCTTGGCGCGGTTCTCGTCCCAGGGCCCTTCCAGTTCCGGCCAGGTGAAGGCTCCAGCGGCTGCTTCGGCGCGCTGGAATTGTCCGCGGGCGTCGTTGACCAGGGCCGTAATGCCGTGGGCCAGCGATGTCGGTCCGCTGATCAGTGGCAGGTCATGCTGCTGCGCGGACTTTTTCGCGCGTTCAAGGTCGCCGTCGGGTCCGTCGACGCCGATCAGGAACGGCATTGTGTCGGCCACCCCTGAACTGGCGACGGCGAGAGGGAGGTCGGCGACGGGTTCGGTCAGACCGTACACCGCTACGACATCGACGGCCGGGTCGGAAGCCACGGCGGCCACGATCTTCTCGTAGCCGGGACCGGGGCGGCCGGTATCCACAGGGTTGGCCTGGAAAGTCAGCGGCGGCAGCAACGTGCCGATGGTGTCCTGGCTGGTCTGAGCCAAGCGCGGCAGCGTCACGCCGGCGCTGTGGAGGGCATCGGCGATCAACAGTCCGGGGCCCGCCTGCCCCGTGATGAGTCCGACTCCGGGGTCGGCCGCCGGCGCAAGCCTGCGCCCGGCCAAGGCAGTGACAGCGGCAACCAGCTGGTTCTCGTCGTCGACGATCACGGCACCAGCCTGCTTCAGGACCGCGCGTGTGGTGCGCCAGGATGTGGCCAGGGCACCCGTATGGGACTGTGCGAACTCCGAGACATCATTTCGCCCGACGACCAACGCCACGACCGGTTTGACGGAACTGAGGCGTGAAACGGCGTCGATGAGGGCTGGCCCGTCGGCGACGGTTTCCAGATGCAGGGCGACTGCCTTGGTCTGTTCATCGGTCGATCAGGTAGTCGAGGACATCGGGTGCGCTGATGTCGGTGCCCGCGCCGATGCCGACGGCGAGGCTGACGCCCGCTCCGGCGCGCTGCAGCTGGAATGCCAGGACGTGGTTGACTCCGCCGCTTGCTGCCACGACGGCCACCGAACCCGGCTCCAGTTCAGCGACGCCGGGTACGAAGCTGGCGCGCAGGTTGCGGCGGGGCACGAAGAAGCCGGACGTGTTCGGGCCGAGCAGCCGGATGCCGGTTTCCCGGACAGCTGCCTCCACCTGGAGGGCGAATTCGACGCCGGGACCGCCGGCTTCGGCGAAACCCCCGGCGCAGACAAGGGCAGCCTTGGCGCCGTTCGCTGCACTGTCTCGCAGGGCCTGGGCGGTGGCGGCGGCAGGTACGCAGAGCACTGCCAGATCGGGGCCGCCCGGAATTGCTGCTGCGGCGCCGGCGATGCTGGTGTGCATGCCGTTTTCGCCGCGGCTGTTGACGAGTTCAACTGGAGCCGGGTAGTTGGACAGCGACTGCGCCATAACGGCGCCGAGCTTCTCCGGGCTGGACGAGGCGCCCACGACGATGATGCCGCGTGGTGCGAATAGCGGAGTGAGACTATGCATCGGTCGCCTCCGGGCCTTCCGCTGCAACGGCGTCGGCCCGGCCGGAGAGCACCAGGGTCAGAGCCGACACCGGTCCCCGGTCATCGACGATGACGCTGATCAGGCCGCGGCCCAGGCGGGCTTCCTCCGAGAGGAGGATGCGGGTAAACGGATTGCCGCCCTGGATGACAACGGCTGCGGCCTGGGCAGGCAGGTGCTCGAAGGCGGCCGGCAGGCCCGCTTCGGTAGCGGGTGCGGTGAGCAGCAGCCCGGTGTTGGCATCGGCGTCGGCCGGGTCGGTAGTCAGCGCAATGCTGCCGCCGGGACCGGTCAAGGCGCACCTGGCCGTTCCGCTCTGCCAGGGAGAGGTGGCGCCCTGCGAACTCGGCGGAACCTGCGGCGAGCGGTGATTCCAGCGGTGAGCTGCCGTGTTTGGCCAGCCAGTCCTGTTCCGCAGACGCAACCAGCTCCGGGTCGCGCTGGCGGATCTTGTCGATGTCGATGCTGCGGGAGAAGAAGTGGAACGTGAACTGGGTGGGGTCGAAGGAGTTGTAGTACCGGGCGAAGTGTTCCCACCAGCTCAGTCCGCCGCGTGCCTGGTTCTGGATCTTGGCGACCTGTGGCTGGCGTTCGGCTTCGTAATTTGTGAAGGCCAGTTCGAGGTCGTCCTGGTGTGCAGCGATTTCGCGGACCAGCGTGATGGCGTCTTCCATGGCCATCTTGGTGCCGGAGCCGACCGAGAAGTGTGCGGTGTGGACGGCGTCGCCGAGCAGGACGACGTTGCCCTTGTGCCAGGAGCGGGTGCGGCGGGTGCGGAAGTTGGCCCACCGGGAGTTGTTGGCCACGAGCGGCTCACCGGCGATGTCTTCGGCGAACAGTTTCTCGAGGAAGCGCTGGGTCTTCAGGTCGGAGGGTCCAGGCGGCTGGCTGGCATCGAATTCGTCGAGGCCGGCCTTCCGCCAGGTGTCTTCGTCGGTTTCAACGATGAAGGTGCTGAGCTCATCGCTGATCGGGTATCCGTGGACCGCGAAGTTGCCGAATTCACTTTGCCGGTGGACGAAGGTGAGCCCGTTGAACTTGTAGGTTGTGCCGAACCAGATGAACTTGGCCGTGGCGGTCTCGGCGGTGTGGCCCAGGCCGTCGCCGAGCTGTTCGCGGGTGGAGGAGTTGGCGCCGTCAGCGCCGACGATCAGGTCGAAGCCATCGAGCTGGGACAGGTCGGGGACGTACTGGCCAAAGCGCATATCGACGCCGACTTCTGCCGCCCGGTCCTGCATGAGCTTCAGGAGGGTCTTGCGGTAGATGGCGGCCATGCCGTTGCCGGCGAAAGACTTCTGTTCACCTTTGAGCCAGACCTCGATGTCATCCCAGTGGGTGCCGTAGTCCCGGAGTCCGTTGCGAACTACGGGGTCGGCGTCGTTGATCCGGTTCAGCGTCGCGTCGGAGAAGACCACGCCAAAGCCGAATGCGTCAGTTGCCTGGTTCCGCTCAAAGAGCACGACGTCGGCGTCGGGAACGGTTTGTTTGAACAGGGTTGAGAAGAACAGTCCGCCGGGACCGCCGCCAATGCAGGCTACGCGAAGTGCCATCGATGCCACCTTTTAGAGATTTGGGGGAGGACGTGTGATACGTCTCGGTCCCAGTTATGTAACGATTCTCCGCGGATCGTCAACTATTTGTTACATATGGGTTCCGGGGGCCGCTGGCATAAACCCTCAGGGCGTCCATGTCCCGGCAACGGGCGGCTAGCTTCAGGGCCTCTATGGGTTACGCGACGACCTCCTGGCCCTGCCCGACGGGCTGACCAATGATGCCGGAGACGAATTCCGTGGCGGCAGGCCCCAGCTGGCGGTGTATTGCACCGAACAGGCCGTAGGCCTCACTGCTGGGCCAGCCCTTGGGCTGCAGCTCGGGGGGCAGGTGGGGGTCCCGGAAGGGGAAGCGACGGAAGTCGCCGATAATCTGCATCCGTTCGATGAGTGCCGTTCGCCCGTCCTTGCCGGCGTTGAGCGGCCTCATCGTCAAGGGCGGCATAGGTGCGGATGAATTGCCGGTAGTCCGCGCCGAGCTGCTCGAGGTCCCAGCATCGTGCGGCAAGGTCCCTGTCCTCCGCGAGGTCGCCGGTCCCGCACCAGAGGGCATCAACTTTAGCCAGCGGATATTCGGCGGCAATTTCGCGGACCTCGGAGATGAGGTCGTGCGGGCTCAGCCAGGTCGAGGGCGACAGCTGGCCGAAACCATGCCACGCGAGCTGCTTGCGGAGCTGTTCCCGGACGGCGCGTTCGGATTCCGGGACCTGGTAAATGGCCATGGTCCAGCGCCCCTCCCACTTTTCGTCCCGCCGCCGGAAGATCCGTTCGCGCCCCTCGTTGAGGATCTCCAGCATGTGGGGGGTAAGGGAGTAGACCGTTTCCCGCCCGACGCGCCGGGTGGTGAACCAGCCCTCCTTGCGCAGGCGCGAGAGGTTGACGCGGACCGTGGCCGCCTCAATGTCAAAGACGGCGAGGAGCTCCGTGATGTCAGCAAGCCTGACCTCGCTCCCGGCATACCGGAGGTAGTCCCCGAAAAGATCCAGGATCAGGGCTCTGGGTTTCCACTGCATAAGGCTTCTCCAATTTTCATTCTTGCGTGCCCGGGCGGATCGTCAATCAGCGAACATGCAACATCCCTGTTGACGCACAACACATTTATGTTACATTCAGTTGTGGGTCAGATCACAGCCGAACGACCCCTCATCTCTGGCACAGCCACAACGTCGTGTATATCACCTGGAGTCCCCAATGGCTTTTCAATCGCCTGCCTCACCTCCGGTTCGCCCCCGCAAATCGGCAGCCGCTGTCATCTTTCTCTGCTTCCTGGCCATCGTCTTCGACGGATACGATCTGGTCGTCTACGGTGCCATCGTCCCCAAGCTCCTGGCCTACGAACCCTGGGGCCTGACTCCGGTGCAGACCGGCGCCATCGGCAGTTATGCGCTGGCCGGGATGTTCATTGGCGCCATCCTGATCGGATACCTCACTGACATCGTCGGGCGCCGGAAGGTCATGATGGTTTCCATCGCCTCCTTCTCGCTGCTGATGCTGCTGACCGCCTGGGCGCCAACTCCCGAACTCTTCGGCTTGTTCCGATTTCTCGCGGGCCTCGGACTGGGCGGCGTGATCCCGACGGCGATCGCACTGACCGTGGAGTTCTCCAAGTCCAACCGCCGCAACTTCAATAACGCCCTGATGTTCTCCGGATACGCTGTCGGCGGGATCCTCGCCGCGCTCCTCGCCCTCGCCTTCCTGCCCACGCTTGGATTCCAGGGAATGCTGGCACTCGGCGGCGTACCACTCATCGCCGTCGTCCCCCTGTTGTACAAGTTCCTTCCCGAATCGCCGGCATTCCTCGCCGCCAAGGGAGACCGGGTACAGGCGGAACGCATCATCTCCGAATACGGGTTGGAGCCGCTGCCCGAAGCACCGGCACAAGTGGACGCGCCCGTGCACGGCCGATTCCGCACCCTGCTGACCGGGCGCCTGCTTCGTGCGATGATCCTCTTCAGCCTGGCCGGTGTCTGCGGCCAGACCCTCGTGTACGGGCTCAATACCTGGCTGCCGCAACTCATGGTCATCGCCAAATACTCGCTGGCCTCCTCCCTGACATTCCTCCTGACCGTCAACATCGGCGCCGTCGTAGGCGTGCTCGTTTCCTCCCGCCTGGCCGACCGCTTCGGTCCCCGGCCCGTTACCGCTACGGCCTTCGCGAGTTCCGGACTGGCGCTGGTCCTGATGGGAACCGGCGTCATGCCGCTTCCGGTCATGTACCTGCTGGTCGCGGTGGTCGGCTTCGGGTCGGTGGGCGCCCAGATCCTGGTCAACGGATTTGTCGCAACCTACTTCTCCGGCGCAACCCGGGCGACCGCCCTGGGCATCACGCTCGGCGTCGGACGGATCGGCGCGGTCCTGGCCATCTCGGGCGGCGGCGTGCTGGTGGCCGCATCACTGGGCAACTTCATCAACTTCTCCGTCTGGGCGATAGCAGCAGCAATCGGCGTCGTCGCCGTCCTGACCGTGCCGCGTTTCCCTGACGCCGCAGCCACGGTCACCGCCTCCGCGACGTCTGAGCCTCACATATCCAGCAGCACGCCTAAGCACTAAAGATCGTATTGCCAAGGCCGAATGCCGGCCGCCCCGGCAGCACCCACCTAAGGAGTCCACTTTGCAGACGCAACTCATCATCGACAACCAGCCCCGGAACGGCCGTGAGGGCAAGACGTTCGAACGCCGCAACCCGGTGACGGGCGCACTCGTGACCGAAAGCGCGGCAGCCGGCGTCGACGACGCGCTCGACGCCGTTGATTCGGCGTCACAGGCCTTCAGCACCTGGTCCACTACCGGCCCCACCGAGCGGCGGGCTGTGATGCTCAAAGCCGCAGATATCATGGAGCGGCGCGGCCCGGAGTTCATCGAAACCATGATGTCGGAAGTTGGTGCAGCCCAGCTCTGGGCCGGGTTCAACGTCTTCCTCACGGCGCAGCTCTTCCGCGAAGCAGCCGGGCTCGCCACCCAGATCCAGGGGGAGACCCTCCCGACGGACAAGCCGGGGACACTCTCGATGACGGTCCGGCAGCCCGCCGGGGTTGTCCTCAGCATGGCCCCCTGGAACGGAGCAGGCGTGCTTGCGGCCCGGGCCATCGCGTACCCGATCGTCTGCGGCAACACCGTGGTCTTCCGTGCCTCGGAGACCAGCCCGAAGACCCATGCGATCATTGCCGAGGTCCTGCACGAGGCCGGGCTTCCGGCCGGTGTGCTGAACTTCCTGACCAGCACCGCGGAAGACTCCGATCGGGTTGTCGAATCCATCATCGCGCACCCGGCGGTCCGCCGGATCAACTTCACCGGCTCAACGGCAGTGGGGCGCATCATTGCCGAAAAGGCGGCCCGCTACCTCAAGCCGGTGCTGCTCGAGCTCGGCGGCAAGGCACCGTTCGTCGTCCTCGATGATGCTGACATCGACGGTGCCGTCAATGCGGCCGTCTTTGGTTCCTTCCTCTACCAGGGCCAGATCTGCATGTCGACCGAACGTTTCGTCGTTGACGAAAGTGTGGCCGACCAGTTTGTTTCCAAGTTCGCAGCACGTGCAGCGCAGCTGGCCGCCGGAGACCCGCTGACCGACGAAGCCTGCATCGTCGGCCCCATGATCCGCGAAGAGTCGGGCCCCAGGATTAACGGCCTCATCGATGATGCACTCGCCAAGGGAGCGGAACTTGTCGTCGGTTCCCGTGCCGACGGTGCATCGATGCCAGCCACCATCATCGACAAGGTGCGGCCCGAAATGTCCATCTACGACCAGGAAACCTTTGGGCCGATCACCACTGTTGTCCGCGTTTCCGGCGTCGAAGAGGCGGTCCAGGTGGCAAACGATACGGAGTATGGTCTCGCTGCGGCCGTTTTCGGCGCCGACAGCACCCGGGCACTGCAGGTTGCCATGCGAATCCAGGCAGGACACGTGCACGTCAACGGGGCAACGGTTCAGAATGAGGCCCAGGCTCCCTACGGCGGCATGAAAAACAGTGGCTACGGCAGGTTTGACGGCAGGGCGGTCATCAACGAGTTCACCGAGCTGAAGTGGATCACCGTGGAGCAGTCCGACCAGCCGTACCCCTTCTGAACCAGAGCCCGAGGCATCCGACAAAAGGAATGAAATAGCTATGCAGGTAACCGCAGCCGTGGCCCGGGAGCCACGGCAACCCCTCACAATTGAAGAACTTGAGCTGGACGATCTGCGCCCCGACGAGGTGCTCGTAAAAATGGTGGCCTCAGGTGTCTGCCACACGGACGCCATCGTGCGTGACCAGGTTTATCCCACACCGCTGCCGGCCGTCCTTGGGCACGAGGGGGCCGGGATCGTCGAGCGGATCGGGGATTCGGTCACCACGGTGAAGCCCGGTGACCACGTCCTGCTCGCGGCCGCCTATTGCGGTAAGTGCGACCGCTGCCGGTCCGGCCAGATGGCGTACTGCGAGAATCTCTTCGCCGCTGACTTCGGGGGCCGGAGGCCCGACGGGACTACGGCACTGAGCAAGGGCGGGGAAGTGATCTCCTCCCACTTCTTCGGCCAGTCGTCGTTCGCGACCTACGCCAACGTCGTCGAGGAAAGCGTGGTCCGGATCGACTCCGACGTTCCCCTTGAAATCGTTGCCCCGCTCGGGTGCGGCATCCAGACCGGAGCCGGCGCCGTCCTCAACGAACTCAGGCCCACACTGAACAGCACTCTCGTGGTGATCGGGACCGGCGCCGTCGGATCGGGTGCCATCATGGCCGGCGGGATTGCGGGGTGCGCGCGGATCATCGCCGTCGACATCCACACGTCCCGGCTCGACCTCGCGAAAGAACTGGGAGCGACGGACGTCATCAACACGAAAGAAGCCGACCTGACGGAGGAGATCCTCCGCCTGACGGACGGACATGGAGCTGACTACGTGGTGGACACGACCGCCCGGCCCGAACTGCTCCGCCAGGCAGCCGACGCACTGGCCCTCCGGGGCACGCTGGCGCTGGTCGGCGCCGCGGCACCCGGAACCGAGGTCTCGTTTGAGATCGGTCTGTCACTGGTCAAAGGATGGACATTCAAAACGGTGATCCAGGGAAGTTCCGTACCGCAGGTGTTCATTCCCAAACTCATCCAGTTGTGGAAAGACGGCCGTTTCCCCATGGACAAGCTGATGCGGAAGTACAGCCTGGATGAAATCAACCAGGGGTTCGAAGATTCAGCCAAGGGCACAGTCATCAAGCCTGTCATCGTGTACTAGCCACTGGCTATTTCACTCAGATGCACTGGCAGTGATCATCCGGGACGAAAGCGGACGACGGCGGGAGAGTCCCGCCGTCGTCCTCTTGGCAAGTTGGGTGTCGTCTGTTTACGGCCCGGTACTACTTGGTGACCTGAAGTCCGGTGTCCCAGTTGAAGTCGGCGAACTCCGGGTTGGCCTGCATGGTCATGAGGACGAACTGGAAGCCTTCCAGTTCGCGGGCGCGCTTGAGCGGACCGACGACCAGGGGCCGCATGCCGCCGGCACTGACGAAGCTGCTGACTGCCTCGTTGGCTTCCGCATTATCCCCGGCGATGAAGACATCCAGCGGCTGTCCGCCTGACTCGCCGGCCACCAGGGTGCCGGCGAAGGTTGTGTTGAAGGCCTTGACCACATGGGCGCCGGCGGGGGCAAGCTGTGCGATTTCCTCGGCGGCGGAGTTTCCGGGCTCAACAACCAGGGAATCGAAGGTCTCGAAGTTCACCGGGTTCGTAATGTCCACGACGATTTTGCCGGCCAGTGCATCGCCATAGGCGCCTGACCACGGACTTGGCGGCGTCGAACGGGACGGCCAGGACCACGATGTCGCCCTGCGGGGCGCCGGCGGTGGTGCCGAAGGTGACGCCGGCGCCGAGCTCGGCGGCCAGTTCCTGTGCCTTGGCGGCGTCCTGTCCGAGGATCTCGACGGTCAGGCCGCCAGCGAGGGCCCGGGTTGCGATGCCGCGGGCCATGTTGCCGTTACCGATGATGGTGAGGTTCGTCATGGGAGTCTTCTTTCCGAGGATGCGGGCCAGG
>CAVRLW010000011.1:0-532597 GCA_963722145.1 uncultured Actinomycetota bacterium
GCAGGTGTTTGCCGTCCCGGAGGTTCGACACCGCCGGAACTGGCGGAATCACGGAGTAAGTGCGGGTCACCGAGGGACTGTCCGCATGTCCGGGGGCTGTGAGCACCGCCGTGACCGAAATTTTTCCGAAGACCGGCTGATCGGCCACCTTGATGCTCCAGCGGCCGTCTGCGGCGACCAGTCCGGTCCCGGCAAAGTCGCCGGAGAGCCGCACCGTACGGCCGGCTTCTCCGGTGCCCTCGATCGTTTCGATGGCGGTGAGCGACGGACCGTCCACGGGAGAGGTGATGGCCGGAGCAGCGAGGCGGGATACGTCGACGGACAGGGAGATTGCCCCGGAACGGCTGAAGCCGTTCACGGTTTCAGCCGAGAACTTGAACTGCCCGGCCGACGACGGTGCGGGGAACTGCCATTTTCCCGACGCGTCGACCGGCACTTCCAACGGCTGGCCGGCCGTCTGGCCCGGTTTCTGGCCTTTGACCGTGATGCGGACCTTGGAATTCGGAGCCACCACGGAGGCCGAACCGGCACCCACGTGCCCCTTAATCGGCTCACCGGCCGTGACGGTTCCGTTGGCGGCCGCCGCGAGCGTTGGCTTGGCCAGGTACAGCTGCAGCTGGACACCGCCGGGGACCCTGCGTGCGGCGTCCTCAAGGGTGGTCGCGATGGCCCGCGTCTGTACGCCGCCCTCGCTCTCCGCCCCGGTGTGCATGCCGACCGCGAAGTTCCCGCTGATCCACGGGCCGCCGGAGTCTCCGGGCTGGGACTTGACCGTGCTGGAGTCGAAGCCGTTCAGCGCCCGGAGATCGTTGTCGTAGTCCGGCGGCAGGGAGTTCGGTCCGGAGATGACCCAAGTGCCCACCGAGTCCACGGTCCCGCACGACCAGCCAAGGCTCCGGCCGGACCTGCAAACAGGCTGGCCCTGGAACGGGGCCACGGTTCCCACGATCTTCACGGAGGTCGGCCCCGGATCGGCAGGGTTGTCCCACCGGGTAACGGCGGGCTGGAGGTCCAAGCCGCGCCGGATGCCTTGGAGGACGGCGATGTCCGTGCCGACGTTGGTGCCGTCCGCCGCAACTGTGGAATTGTCCGGACCGCCGAACTGGCTGAACCCGAATGTCCCCAGGGTCCCGGCGGCCGCGCCTGAACCGGCGCCGCTGGCCGCCGGCGCGCCCGCGGGGTCTTCAATCTGGGCCTGCTTCGCGGTGCCGTCAGCGGCGCAGTGGCCGGCGGTCAGGACCAGTGGCTCGCCCGCGGGGCTGAAGGCTCCGAATCCGGCCGAACACAGGGTGCGGCCATCGATGATGTACCCTTGGCCGCCAAAGAAGTCCTCTTCCGTGGCGATCCGTGACCCTCGTTCCAGCGCCACGTTGGCGTAGCGGGCCACGAAATCCGCGGCGGACATCTTGGGCTTCGTGCCTGGCGCTGTCGCCGGTTGCGTGTCCATGCCGGAGGCGGGAACGGCGTCGGAGTCCAAATCGGCGTCGGCGGCGGGCACGGACTGCGCCATGTTGGTGCCGCCGGTGCGGATGACGAAGTGGCCATTGGTGTAAGTGACGGCCTGCAGCCCGGCGGCCCCGACCTCGCGGACGTACGCCTCAAACAGCTGCTGGGTACTGGAAGCCAGGAGCTCCGCGGCAGAGGGGACAACGGCGGCGGCCGCAGGGGCGGCAAGCACGAATGCGGCCGGGCCGGACTGGTTCAGTTCGGCCACGCGGGCCAGGAGCTCGGGGCCGCTGCCTTTGACCGCGATCTTGCCGCCGGCCAGGCTGATCCCCACGTAGCCGGGGAGTGCCCGCAAGGAGGGCGCGGCGTCGGCGGCGCGCCGGGCCAGTGCACCGGCGGCGTCGAATTCCGCGAGGGTCATGCCGAGGTCCCGCTGCACGGCCTCGGCGAGGCCGGCATTGCTGATGGGCGCCATGGAGGGGACCGGAGAAGTTTCAGCCAAAGGCGGGTCAGACGGCGCCGGAGTCGGGACCGCAGGCGTCGTCGAGTCGGCGGGCGTCGGCGTCCGCGTCGGAGTCGATACCGCCGTCGGCGTCGAGTCGGCAGGGGCCGCCGCCGGCGTCGAGGCGGCGGGAGCCGGCGTCGGCGTGCCTGCGCCGGCTTCAGCCAGCGCCGGCACCGCGGACAACGCACTAGCAGGCAAGGTACCGGCAAGCGCAATTGCGAGGGCCGCGGCGGCCCGCACCATCGGCTGGAACTTCGGAGTCATCACTCCGCTACCCTATCTGCCGAGCTTTGCCAGGATGGCCGCGAGCTCCGCGGAAGTCACACCGTGGCGGATCAGGTAGTCCGCGGTGTTCAGGGACCGGACAAATTCCAGCAGGCTCTTGCCCCGCGATTCCAGCAGGGGCATCAGGACGTTCTCGGGCAGGAAGCGCTCGTGGGGATGCGGGACGGCCGCGTGCCCATGGTGCTCGTTGATGCCCCGCATGGAGCGCTGGTAGCCGCGCACAATGGCCTCGTCGCTGTGCCCGGCGAGGTCCTGGAGCATTGCGGCGATCATGCCGCTCCGGTCCCGCCCGGCGGAGCAATGGATGACCACCCCGGCCTCCGCGGCGGCCACCGCCCTGAAGACTCCGGCCAGCAGGTGCGGGAACAGCCTGGCGTTGTCGGCATAGCAGGCGGGGTCGTTCAGGTAGGGAACACAGAGCTCGCGGAATTCGCTGTTGCCCGGATCTTCGGTGGGGGCCAGCACGACGTCGAAGCCGGCCAAGGCCGCCGCCCCCACTGGCGGGTCGGTCTCCCGGCGCCGGATTTCGGCTTCGTTGCGGAGGTCGATAACGGTCCGGATGCCACGGCGGTATGCCTGCCGCCAGCCGGCCTCGGTAAGCCATTCCCGGCGTCCCATCCGGAACACGTCACCGGCCACATGCCACGCGTTGACGGCCCCGTCCCACTCCATCGCTCCGGGCACGGCCTTCGCCTTGGCCTGGTCTCCGGGCGCGGCGGGATTTGTCATTCTGAAAGCTAAGCACACGCACGGGCGCCGATCCACGGCGGAATGGAAAGATATGCACAACGGGACTATTGGCATGGTGTGGGTTCACGCTTCCGCATAGGGTGGCGGTGAAACCAGCGTGCTACTGAGGGGAACACCGTGGGAACTCTGAAACTTCGACGCCGGCGAACGGCTCTGGCGGCCGGTCTCGCCGCCCTGGCAATGGCGGTCGGTTTGGCGGCGGTGCCGGCGCAGGCCGCGGGCAAGACCACGTACATCGCGCTGGGGGACTCGTACGCCGCCGGGCAGGGGGCGGGGCCGTACCTCGATGACTGTTACCGCAGCGAGAACACCTATGCCGAACTCGCGGACGACGCGAAAGCCATCAAGTTGGTCACCAACGCGGCCTGCAGCGGCAGGACGACCCAGGACGTCGTGAAAACCCAGCTAAGGCAGCTGAACAGGAGCACCGAGCTCGTCACCATCACTGCCGGCGGCAATAACCTCCAGGTCGGGGCCATCTTCGCCTACTGCGGCGCCGCCATGGTCAATCCCGCCGCGGGTCCGCAGTGCGAGGCTGCCAGCGCCTTCGCGGCGGGCGAGATCGCCAGCAAGAAACTGGCCGGTGACGTGATCGCGATGATTCAGGGCGTGAAGGCTGCCGCGCCCAACGCCAAGGTGGTGGTGACGGGCTACCCCTACCTCTACGATCCGGTCGCCCCGGGTCAAACTGATCCGATGTCCCTGTTCATCTACAAGGCCACATTCCTGGCTGACGGCCTGAACGGGTCCATCGCCGCAGCCGCCTGGGCCACCGGAGCGGAGTACGTCGATGTCAGGGCCGCCTTCGCCGGTCACGGCGTCAACTCTGCAGCGCCGTGGATCAATTTCGACAGTTCGGCCCTGAATAGTCCCGATAACTTCCACCCGAACGCCAAGGGCTACGAGGCGTACTTTGATTCCCTTAGCGAGGCCAAGGCCTACTGGGCACGCTAACGCCGCTTGGCCAGCCTGGACTCAAGGGCATTCCGGACCATCGGCCACTCGTGTTCCAGGATGGAAAACACAACAGTATCCCGCAGCGCGCCGTCGCTGCTGCGCGTGTGGCTGCGGAGCACCCCGTCCTGCTTTGCGCCCAGCAGTGCGATCGCCTCGCGGGACTGGTGGTTGAGCCAGTGCGTCCGGAACTCAACGGCGGGGCAGCCCAGCGTCTCGAAGGCGTGCCGCAGCAGCAGCAACTTGGAGTCCGGGTTGCTGCCGCTGCCATGTGCTGACGCCGCGTTCCAGGTGGAGCCGATCTCCACCCGGGGCGTGACGGCGTCGATGTTCATGTAGGTGGTCATGCCGATCACCCGGCCCGGCCCGCCCGTAGCGGGGTCAAGCAGCCGTGTGGTGAAGGGGAGCATGTCGCCGCTGTCCTGCAGGGCCAGGCGCCGCTCAATCTCGGCCGCCATGTGTTCCGGGGCGGGCACACTGGTGTACCAGAGGTGCCACAGTTCTCCGTCGCGGGCCGCCTCGACGAGACCGTCGTGGTGGTCCTGGCTCAGCGGCTCAAGGACGACGTATTTGCCGGTCAGGGTGATGGGGGCGATCGCGGGGCGGTCCAGGGAAGTCACCGCACCATCCTAGGGGTCCGGACGAACGCGGTCACTTGGTCCAGTCGAAGAAGCCCTTGCCGGACTTGCGGCCCAGTTCCCCGCGGGCGACCTTGTCGCGGAGGATCTGCGGCGGCGCGAAACGATCGCCCAGCGTGGACTGCAGGTATTCCGCGATGCCGAGGCGGACGTCCAGGCCCACGATGTCGGTGGTCCGCAGCGGGCCCGTGGGGTGCCTGTAGCCCAAGACCATGGCGTTGTCGATGTCTTCGGCGGTGGCCACGCCCTCTTCCACCATGCGCATCGCCTCGAGGGCGATCGCGACGCCAAGCCGGGAGGAGGCGAAGCCAGGCGCGTCGTTGACCACGACGGCGGTCTTGCCGAGGGCCTCGACCCAGCCGCGGGCGGCCTGGGCCAGGGCGTCGGAAGTCTGCTCGCCGAGGACCACCTCGATGAGCGTCGACGCCGGCACCGGATTGAAGAAGTGCAGGCCCAGGAAGTTCTGCGGCCGCTTCAGCTCATGGGCCAGCCCGTTGACGGACAGCGAGGACGTGTTGGACGCGAGGTAGGCGCCGTCGGCGAGCCGTTCCTCGATGCCGCGCAGCGCGGTGACCTTCAGGTCCCAGTCCTCCGGAACGGCCTCGACCACGAGCTCCCGGCCGGCGAAGTCGTCGTAGTCCACCGTGACCGCGAGCCGGGAAGCCATCTCGTCCAGGTTGCCGTCCACGGCGCCGCGCTCAATGCTCTTGGCAGCGGCGGATTCGACCCGCTCCCGGGCGGCCTCGGCCGAAGCCTCGTCGCGCTCGACCACCACGACGTTGGCTCCCTTGATCAGGAAGGCGTGTGCGATGCCAGCGCCCATGCGGCCGCCACCGAGGACTCCCACGAAGTGGGGAAAATTGCTGCCGGGGAGGTTATCGGCGGGGAGTGCGGAGTTGCCCATGTTTATTTCTGCTTCCCGGATTCTTTGGCTGACTTTTTCTCTGTTTTCTTCTCTGATTTCTTATCCAAAAAATTCTGCATACGGTCGAACTTGGCCTGCGATTCGAAGAGGATTCCCTGCGCCAGCTGGTCAATGAGGGGATGCGCCTCGGCCGGGGCCTGGAACACGGATTTGGTGATCCGGACGGCGAGCGGGTCCTGCCGGGCGATCCGGTCGGCGAGGCTGTGGGCCGCGGCCATCAGCCCGGACGGTTCATGGATTTCGGTGATGAGATTGACCGCGAGGGCCCGTTCTGCGCGCAGCACGGCACCGGCGAGCAGGATTTCCTTGGCGACGGGCTCCCCCACCAGTTCCTTCAGGCGCCAGCTGGCGCCGGCGGCGGCCAGGATGCCGAGGCCGGTTTCGGGATTGCCGATCCGGAGGGCCGGAGTGCCGAGCCGGAAGTCGGCCGCGTAGGCCAGTTCGGCGCCGCCGCCGAGGCAGAAGCCGTCCAGGGCTGCAATGACGGGCATCGGCAGCTTGGCGATCCGGACGAAAATGGTGGAGTTGATGCCCTGCAGGGCATCGTCGCGGCGGCGTTCGCGCAGCTGGCCGATGTCGGCGCCGGAGGCGAAAACCCCGCCGGCGCCGGCGATGATGAGGACTTTCGGGTGCTTCTCGAGATGGGCGCAGACGGTGTGGAGTTCGTCGACCATCTGCTGGTCGATCGCGTTGCGGACCTCAGGGCGGTTGAGCACCACCACCACGCGGTCCTCGCGCTCTTCGACCAGGAGCGTGCTGAAGCCAGTCGCGTCGAGTGCCAGTGCCGGGGCCGCCACTACACGCGCTCCAGCAGCATGGCCGTGCCCTGGCCGACGCCGATGCACATGGTGGCGAGGCCGATCTTCGCGTCTTCGCGTTCCATCCGCCCCAGCAGCGTGATGGCGATCCGGGAACCGGACGAACCCAGCGGATGGCCCAGGGAGATCGCGCCGCCGTCGCGGTTCACAATCTCCGGGTCAAGGCCGAGCCGGCGCATGCTGGCCAGGGACTGGGTTGCGAACGCCTCGTTGAGTTCGACGGCGCCGAGGTCATCGGCGCTGAGCCCGGAACGGGCGAGCACCTTCTGGGTGGCCGGGACCGGGCCGATACCCATGATTTCGGGCTCGCACCCGGCGGAGGCGCCGTCGATGATGCGGGCGCGGGGCGTGAGGCCAAGCTTCTGGATCGCGGCTTCCGAGGCCACGATGATGGCGGAGGCGCCGTCGTTCAGGGTGGAGGAGTTGCCTGCGGTCACGATCGAGCCGCCCTTGACTACCGGCCGGAGCCCGGCGAGGACGTCCATGGTAGTGCCGGCGCGCGGGCCCTCATCGGTGTCCACCACGGTCTCGCCCTTGCGGGTCTTGACGGTCACGGGGACGATTTCCTCGGCGAAGCGGCCGGCGGCAATGGCGGCCAGGGCGCGTTCGTGGGAGCGGACAGCGAAGGCGTCGGCGTCCTCCCGGGAGATACCGTCAACCCGGCCCACCTCTTCCGCCGTCTCCGGCATCGAGTAGGTCATCTTGCCGTCCCGGGAGAGCTCGCCCTTGGTGAACTGCGGGTTGACGAAACGCCAGCCGATGGACGTATCGAAGATCTCGCCCGGTTTGGCGAAGGCAGTCCGGGGCTTTTCCTGGACCCAGGGGGCCCGGCTCATGGATTCGACTCCGCCGGCAATCACGATGTCCGCGGCGCCGGACTTGATCATGTGGCTGGCCATGATGATGGCGCTGAGCCCGGAGGCGCAGAGCCGGTTCACGGTGATGCCGGAGATGTGGAGGGGCAGCCCGGCAAGGAGGGTGGCCATGCGGGCCACGTTGCGGTTCTCTTCGCCGGCGCCGTTGGCGTTGCCGAGGATTACCTCCTCGACGGTGTCCGGGTCGACGCCGGCGCGGGCCACAGCCTCGCGAACCACCAGTGCGGCCAGGTCATCGGGGCGGACTGCGGAGAGGGCGCCGCCGTAGCGGCCCACCGGGGTGCGGGCACCGCCAACAAGAAAAGCCTCGACCATGAGAACATCCTTCACCAAGAAAGCGGGGCCGGCACCAAAGTAATTTACCGACCGTTCGTTCTATAAAGATTACACGGCGGGGCAAGGGGGTCAACCGGATGCCGCCGGATTACGCGACGACGACGCCCAGATGGGCCGCGAGCAACGGCGTGAGCAGGGTGAGCTGGTAGTCGTCGACCACGAGGCCGGAAAGGCTGCCCAGGCCGTTGATCGTGCGGAAGTCGGTGCCCCGGAGGTCGAAGTCCTTGAGCCGTGCTCCGGTGAAGTCAAGGGTGCCGACCGTGCAGTTCTTCAAGGCGACCCGGGTGGCCGTGCAGGAGCCCAGATCCAGCTCGTTGATGATGCAGTCGCTGATCTGCACGTCCGTGAGCTTGGATCCGCGCAGGTTCACATAGTCGAGTTTGCCGCCGTCGATCCGCACCGACTGCCAGCCGCTTTCATAGAACTCTGCCGACCCCCAGCGGGGGTTGCCGATCTCCACATCCCGCAGGCTGGCACGGGCCGCCGTCAGCACCGGGGCGTAGACCTCGGTCAGGATGCAGTCGCGAAAAGTGGCGCCCCGCAGCTGCGTCCCGTTGAAGGACACCCCGGCGAATTCGCATTCGGCAAAGTCCGTGCCGCCAAGGTCCAGGCCGTCTGCCGACGCGCGGCCATACCGGACGCCGTCGTACCGTTCACCGCGCCGGAAATCCGCGGCGGGATCGTCCCGCAGTTCCCCGGTCCGGACCGGCGCAAGGCGGGGGGCGGTGACCTTGGGAGCTTTGTCCGCCGCAGCGCGCGGGACCATTACAGGGACTCGGCTTTGGCGGCAATGTCCGCCAGGTCTTTTGCAAGCGCCTTGCGGGTGATGCGCATGCCGAGCGGACCGAACACGGTGAGCATGATTTTGCTGAACCGGGTCGGTTTGATGACTTCGGCGCCGAAGGTCAGCGTGAGGTCAGTTCCGCCGTCGCGCTCCGCCAGTGTGAACCTGGAGGTGTAGTCGGCGCCGCCCTGGAGGGCTTTGACCGTGGTACTGCCGGCCCGGCCGTTCGACGGCGGCTCGGACTGGGAAACCCACATCTCCACCGCTTCCGAGCGCCCCATCATGGTGCGGGTTTCCTTCCAGCGGGTGCCCACGGCATAGGGTCCGCCGGTGAGCATCTGGATCGAATCGACGCCGGACAGGGTCGCGGCAGATCCGGGAATGTCCGACACGACCGCCCAGACTGAGTCCGCCGGAGCATTGATGTGCTGCGTGAGTGTGGTCTTGTGGTCCATGACCTCGAGCCTAGCCCGCGGGCCGGGGCAATTTCATCCTTTCGCGAACCGCCCCGCCGCTGCCGCCGGCGACGCTCCGGAGGATCATCCGGAGAGACCCTTGAATTAGTAAGCATGCTTTGTGTTAGGCTGATCGGACAGTGAATTTCAACCGGAAACGAAGGGTGGCCAACACCATGGGTGTCGGAGACAAGATTCAGAACGAAGCAGAGCACCTGGGCGGCAAGGCCAAGGAAGCTGCTGGCAATGCCACTGACAACGACCAGCTTCGAGCCGAAGGCCAGCGGGACCAGGTTGTAGCCGATGCGAAGAAGGTCGGCGAAAACGTCAAGGACACGTTCAAGAAGGACTAGTCCTCACAAAGTTTGCGGCGCCGGATTTTCCTTTGGGGGATGTCCGGCGCCGCTTTTTTGTGCCCGTTTGCGAGAATGTCCCACACAGCCGACAGAGGAGACAGCGTGGCACGGACAGCGGCAAAGCAAGGCAAGCCCGTCAGCCGGGATCTCAGCAACGTCGACCTGAGCGAGGCCAGCGCTGCCGCCGGCGGTTCGCCCGTGCTGCGCGGCTACCTGGCGGCGCCGCAGGGCGACGGGCCTTTTCCTGCGGTCCTGATGATCCACGAAGCCTTCGGCCTGGACGACATCACCGTCCGCCACGCCGACCGGATGGCGGCGGCCGGCTACCTGACGCTGGCCGTTGACCTATACAGCCACGGCGGGGCCCGCCGCTGCCTCGTGGCCACCATGCGTTCGCTGGCCGCGGGCGAGGGCCGGGCCTTCACGGATCTGGCCACCGCCCGGGACTGGCTGCGGGAATCCGGCCGGACCACAGGCAAGCTCGGCGTGATCGGTTTCTGCATGGGCGGCGGCTTCGCCCTGCTCCTGGCCAATGACGGCTTCGACGCCGCCGCCGTCAATTACGGCCGGCTCCCGAAGAACCCCGGCGAGGCCCTCGCCGGCGCCTGCCCGGTCGTGGCCAACTTCGGCGCCAGGGACCGCACCCTGCGTGGCGGGGCAGCGCAGCTCGAGTCCGTACTCGACCGCCTGGGCGTGGACCGCGACGTCAAGGAATTCCCGCACGCCGGGCACGCCTTCCTCAACGATGTGGAGACCGGACCGAGGGCGCTGCGGCCGCTCTTCAGGGTCATGGGCATAGGTCCGGATCCGGAATCGGCCCCGGAAGCCTGGCAGCGGATTGAGGACCACTTCGCCCGGCACCTGAGCCCCTGAGCCCACACGCGTCTGCCCACGCGCACGCCGGTCACACTGCCTCGCGCAGCCCTGTCCGCAGGAGGGGCGCGAAGAACGCGGCGAGCTCCGCCGTCGCCGTCAGCGGCAGGACGTTGGCCACGTACTGGTCCGGTCGCACCACCACCATCGCGCCGCCGCGGTCGATGCCGCGCAGGTCGAAGATGTCCGCCGTCGGATCCGTGGCGTAGACCTTCTCGAGGTACGTGAGGCCGAACGGCCCCACCTGCGGTTTGAACGCTGCCGGCACGGCGCCGATGTCGATGTTCGTGTGGTCCTGCTGATAGATGACCTTCACGTCGAACCAGGCGTCGCGGTCGGCCCCTTCGGGGGTGGCTGCGAGGGGCGAGTCCGGCGCGTTCGCGAGCCATTCGGCGAGCTCCGCGGCGGGCGAGCCCGTCGCGGGCCCGTTCCCTGCTGTCCCGCTCCCTGCTGTCCCGCTTGGGGCGCTGCCGCGTCGGCGAAGACGTAGATGCGCCACCGCCCGTCCGCTGTCGCTTGGTGGCCAAGGTGGACCGGGTTGGTGTCGCAGACCCGCACAACGGGCGCGGACTTGAAACGCTTGCCGATGGTGAACCCGGTGGCCAGGTCCTGGTGCGCGGGCTCGGCGATGAGCAGGGAGGGGGCGTACTGGGTCATGAAGCCTGCCGGGAATTCGGCGGTGCTTACGTAGAAGTCCTCGAGCTCGGAGGGGTTTTCGAACTCCTCCGGCTTCTTCGCCATCAGGGTCGACCACTCCTTGTCGAAGTCGATGAGGTTCTTCGCGATGACCTGGCGCTCGGCCGAGTAGGTGGACAGCAGGCTCTCCGGGCTGCGGCCCTCGAGCACGTGCCCGAGCTTCCAGCCCAGGTTGAAGCCGTCCTGCATGGAGACGTTCATGCCCTGGCCGGCCTTGGCGCTGTGCGTGTGGCACGCGTCGCCGGTGATGAACACGCGCGGCGTGCGGGTGCCCCGCTCGCCGGGCAGGACGTCGTCGAACCGGTCGGTGAGGCGGTGGCCCACCTCGTACACGCTGTGCCAGGCGACATCGCGCACGTCGAGCGTGTAGGGGTGGAGGATCTCGTTCGCTTTGGCGATGATCTGCTCGATGGTGGTGCTGCGAACGGCGCCCTTGTCGTTGGGGTCCACCTCGCCGAGGTCGACGTACATGCGGAAGAGGTGGCCGCCTTCGCGCGGGATCAGCAGGATGCTGCCGCCCCGGCCGGACTGGATGGCACACTTCAGCCGGATGTCGGGGAAATCCGTGACGGCAAGGACGTCCATGACACCCCAGGCGTGGTTGGCCTGGTCGCCGGCGAGCGTGCAGCCGATCGATTCGCGCACCTTGCTCCGCGCGCCGTCCGCACCGACGACGTACTTGGCGCGCACGGTGCGCTCCTGGCCCTCGTCAGGGCCGACCGTGTGGAGGAGCGTCACGGTGACGGGGTATTCGCCGTCACCGGTGACCTCGAGGCCGCGGAACTCCAGGCCATAGTCCGGTGACATGCGGGCGGGCGAGTTGGCCATGAACTCGCCGAAGTAATCCAGCACGCGGGCCTGGTTGACGATCAGGTGCGGGAACTCGCTGATGCCTGCCGGGTCGTCCACGGCGCGGGCGCGCGGATGAATGCGGGAGGGGTCCGCGGGGTCCGGCTTCCAGAACGCCATCTCGGTGATGCGGTATGCCTCGGCGATGATCCGCTCGGCGAAGCCGAAGGCCTGGAAGGTCTCGACACTCCGGGCCTGGATGCCGTCGGCCTGGCCGATGGCGAGCCTCCCGCTGCGGCGCTCCACGATCCGCGTCGTGACGCCCGGGAACTGGGAGAGCTGCGCGGCGGTGAGCATGCCCGCGGGCCCGGTGCCCACAATGAGCACGTCGACCTCGTCAGGAAGCTGCGTGGGCCGATCAATGCCGACGCCGGCGGCCGGCTGGACGCGCGGGTCACCGGATACGTAACCGTGGTGGTGGAACTGCACGGGCTTTCCTCACTTCGTTGTGTGGCGGCCTGTCGCCGTCGTGAGTGTTCGATATTAGAACTTGACGTTCGATAATAGAATTTTGTTCTGTGATCCAAAACTGTACGGCAGATATGACGCGGGTTACAAGTGCCGTCGAGGAATCCGGAAAACAGGGGTTGACGTTCCACGGTTCCCGGACCATAGTTTTCGTATACGATTTCGTACTCGATGAGGAGTAACTCTTGGAACAGGTCACCGACCACATCCTGGCCGCGGCCCGCAAGGTCATCGCGGTGCACATCAACTACCCCAGCCGGGCAGCGCAGCGCGGCCGCACACCGGAGCAGCCCTCCTACTTCCTGAAGCCGTCGTCGTCCCTGGCAGTCGGTTCGGCAGCAGCCCCATCAACGCGTCGAGCGCCCGGCCGGCTGCGAACTCCTCGGCTACGAGGGCGAGATCGCCCTGATCATCGGCAAACCGGCCCGCCGCGTGGGCATCGAGGACGCGTGGAGCCACGTCGAGTGGGTCACCGCCAGCAATGACCTCGGCGTGTACGACCTCCGCTACGCGGACAAGGGCTCCAACCTCCGCTCCAAGGGCGGCGACGGCTTCACGCCGGTGGGGCCGGGCCTGATCGCGGCGGACGCCGTCGATCCCGCAAAACTGCGGATCCGCACCTGGCACAACGGCGAGCTGGTCCAGGACGACACCACCGGGGACCTGCTCTTCCCGTTCGCCCGGCTCGTGGCCGATCTGTCCCAGCTGCTCACCCTCGAAGAGGGCGACATCATCCTCACCGGCACCCCCGCCGGGGCTTCGGTGGCCAAGCCGGGCGACGTCGTCGAGGTGGAAGTCAGCGCCGGCGAACCGCACCGCTCTCTCCACCGGCCGGCTGGTCACGCGGGTTGAGGAAGGCACGACGGCGTTCGCGGACTTCGGCGCCCGGCCCAAGACCGATGATCTGCAGCGGGAGGAGGCGTACGGCTCCCGCGGAAGCCGCCGGCCTTCCGGCCGCCGGGCATGCCCTGTCGCCAGAGGCGCCGGCTCCCGTCCTGTCCCCGGAGCTGAAGGCAAAGCTGGAAAGCGTCTGCACGGCCACGCTGTCCTCCCAGCTGCGCAAGCGCGGCCTGAACAACGTCAGCATCGACGGCCTGACCTCGACGCGGCCCCGAGAAGCGGATCGTGGGCCTGGCCCGGACCCTGCGCTACGTGCCCAACCGCGAGGACCTCTTCAAGACCCACGGCGGAGGCTTCAACGCCCAGAAGAAGGCCATCGATTCCGTCAACCAGGGCGAGATCCTCGTGATGGAGGCCCGCGGCGAAAAGGGCACGGGCACCATCGGCGACATCCTGGCCCTCCGCGCCCAGGTCCGCGGTGCGGCCGCCATCATCACCGACGGCGGCGTGCGCGACTTCTCCGCCGTGGCCGCCATGGACATGCCCACCTACTACGCCAACCCGCACCCCGCGGTCCTCGGGCGGCGGCACATCCCGTGGGACACGGACATCACCATCGCCTGCGGCGGCACCACCGTGCAGCCCGGGGACATCATCGTGGCCGATGCGGACGGCATCCTGGTGATCCCGCCGGCCCTCGCCGACCAGCTCGCGGACGACTCCATCGCCCAGGAACGCGAGGAAACCTTCATCGCCGAAATGGTGCAGCAGGGCCACAGCGTGGACGGCCTCTACCCGCTCAACACCGCATGGCGGACCCGCTACCAGGAATGGGAAGCCGGCAAGGCCAATGACTGACACAGCCAGCGCCGCAGGCACCCACACGGCCACCACGACCGTCAGCAAGTCCGAGCAGGCCTATGCGGCCGTGAAGTCCCGGATCGTGGACGGGACCTACTCCCCCGGCTACCGGCTGGTGCTGGCGAAGATCGCCGAGGACCTGGGCGTCAGCGTGGTCCCGGTCCGCGAAGCCATCCGCCGGCTCGAGGCCGAGGGCCTGGTCAAGTTCGAGCGGAACATCGGCGCCACCGTGTCCGGCATCGACCCCACCGAGTACCTCTACACGATGCAGACCCTCAGCATCGTTGAGGGCGCCGCCACGGCACTCTCGGCTCCGTTGATCGGGCAGGCGGACGTGGCCCGCGCCCGGGCCGTCAACGCCGAGATGCGCGAGTGCCTGCAGCACTTCGACCCCGTCCGGTTCACCAGGCTGAACCAGGATTTCCACAGCGTCCTGTTCGAGCACTGCCCCAATCCGCACATCCTGGACCTCGTCCACCGGGGCTGGAACCGGCTGGCGTCCCTGCGCTCGTCCACCTTCCGCTTCGTCCCCGGCCGGGCACACGAATCCGTGGACGAGCACGAGGCGCTGCTGCAGCTGATCGAGTCCGGCGCCAGCCCGGATGAGATCGAAAAGGCCGCCCGCCGCCACCGCAGCGCCACGCTGGACGCGTACCTCGCCCAAACGGTGGCAAACGACCTCCCAACCCCGCAGACCACACAGCAGTAAGGAAAAACAATGACGTTCACTGCCGCAGAAACCGCAACCCGCCGCGTTCCGCAGGGCCTTCCCACCCACATCCGGCACTACATCAACGGCGAATTCGTAGATTCCGTGGGCGGGGCGACCTTCGATGTCCTGGACCCGGTATCCAACACCAACTACGCCACCGCCGCCGCCGGCCAGAAGGAGGACATCGACCTCGCCGTCGCCGCCGCCCGCGACGCGTTCGTCAACGGCCCGTGGCCGAAGATGAAGCCCCGCGAGCGGGCCCGCGTCCTGAACAAGATCGCCGACGCCGTCGAAGCCCAGGAGGCACGCCTCGCCGAGCTCGAAACCTTCGACACCGGCCTGCCGATCACCCAGGCCAAGGGCCAGGCGCTGCGCGCGGCCGAGAACTTCCGGTTCTTCGCGGACCTGATCGTGGCCCAGTTCGATGACGCCATGAAGGTCCCGGGCGCCCAGATCAACTACGTCAACCGCAAGCCGATCGGCGTCGCGGGCCTCATCACGCCGTGGAACACCCCGTTCATGCTCGAGTCCTGGAAGCTCGCCCCGGCCCTGGCCACCGGCAACACCGTGGTCCTCAAGCCGGCCGAATTCACCCCGCTGTCCGCCTCGCTGTGGGCAACAGATCTTCAAGGACGCAGGCCTTCCCGACGGCGTGTTCAACCTCGTCAACGGCCTCGGCGAGGAAGCCGGCGACGCCCTCGTCAAGCACCCGGACGTGCCGCTGATCTCCTTCACCGGCGAAACCACTACGGGCCAGACGATTTTCCGCAACGCCGCGGCCAACCTCAAGGGCCTGTCCATGGAGCTCGGCGGCAAGTCCCCGTGCGTCGTGTTCGCCGATGCCGACCTCGACGCCGCGATCGACTCTGCCCTGTTCGGCGTCTTCTCACTCAACGGCGAGCGCTGCACCGCCGGCTCCCGGATCCTGGTGGAGCGCGCCGTGTACGAGGAATTCTGCGACAAGTACGCCGCCCGGGCCAAGAAGATCGTGGTGGGTGACCCGAACGACCCCAAGACCGAGGTCGGCGCGCTGGTCCACCCGGAGCACTACGCCAAGGTGGCCTCCTACGTGGAGATCGGCAAGTCCGAGGGCCGGCTGCTGGCCGGCGGCGGCCGCCCGGACCACCTGCCCGCAGGGCTCAACAACAGCAACTACATCGCCCCGACGGTGTTCGCCGACGTCGCCCCGGACGCGCGGATCTTCCAGGAGGAGATCTTCGGCCCCGTGGTTGCCATCACCCCGTTTGATAGCGACGAGGAAGCCCTCGCCCTGGCGAACAACACCAAATACGGGCTGGCGGCCTACATCTGGACCCAGAACCTGACCCGCGCGCACAACTTCTCCCAGAATGTGGAGGCCGGCATGGTCTGGCTCAACAGCCACAACGTCCGCGACCTCCGCACCCCGTTCGGCGGGGTCAAGGCCTCCGGCCTGGGACATGAGGGCGGCTACCGCTCCATCGACTTCTACACCGACCAGCAGGCCGTCCACATCAGCCTCGGCACGGTTCATACCCCCAAATTCGGCGCCTAAAGTTCCAGCCGGCGCCAACCAGACCCCTTTCAAAGAAGAGAGAACGCCATGACCAACTTCGTCCCCACCCCCACCGTCCCGGCCCCGGACATCGTCCGCTGCGCCTACCTGGAACTCGTGGTCACGGACCTCGCCAAGTCCCGCGAGTTCTACGTGGACCTGCTGGGCCTACACGTCACCGAGGAAGACGAGAACACCATCTACCTGCGGTCCCTGGAGGAGTTCATCCACCACAACCTGGTGCTGCGCAAGGGCCCCGTGGCCGCTGCGGCCGCCTTCGCGTACCGGGTGAAGTCCCCCGCCGAGGTGGACGCCGCCGAGGCCTACTACAAGGAACTGGGCTGCCGCACCGAGCGCCGCAAGGAAGGCTTCACCAAGGGCATCGGCGACGCCGTCCGCGTCGAGGATCCGCTCGGTTTCCCCTACGAATTCTTCTACGAGACCGAGCACGTCGAACGCCTCACCCAGCGCTACGACCTCTACTCCGCCGGCGAACTGGTCCGGCTGGACCACTTCAACCAGGTCACCCCGGACGTCCCGCGCGGCCGCAAATACCTTGAAGACCTGGGCTTCCGCGTCTCCGAGGACATCAAGGACTCCGACGGCGTCACCTACGCCGCCTGGATGCACCGCAAGCAGACCGTGCACGACACCGCCCTGACCGGCGGCAACGGCCCGCGGCTGCACCACATTGCCTTCGCCACGCACGAGAAGCACAACATCATCCAGATCTGCGACAAGATGGGCGCCCTGCGCATCTCCGACCGGATTGAACGCGGCCCTGGTCGGCACGGCGTCTCCAATGCGTTCTACCTCTACATCCTGGACCCGGACGGCCACCGCATCGAGATCTACACGCAGGACTACTACACCGGCGACCCGGACAACCCCACCATCACCTGGGACGTCCACGACAACCAGCGCCGCGACTGGTGGGGCAATCCCGTGGTCCCCTCCTGGTACACCGAAGCTTCCCTGGTCCTGGACCTCGACGGCAACCCGCAGCCCGTCATCGTCCGTGAGGAAAAGAGCGAGATGGCCGTGACCGTGGGCGCCGACGGGTTCTCCTACACGCGCAAGGAAGAGGACGGCACCGCCGGAGATAAGACAGGCTTCAAGCTCGGAGCGCAGGTTTAGCCATGCTGGATCCCGCGACGATCGAAGCCATCGCAGACGAACTGCTGGAAGCCGTCCGCAGCCGGACACCGGTCCCCCGCCTGACTGCCCGCTACCCGGACATGACGGTGGAGGACTCCTACGCCGTGCAGCAGCTGTGGCGGCGGCGCAACGAGGAGGCCGGCCGGACGCTGGTGGGCCGCAAGATCGGCCTCACGTCCAAGGCGATGCAGGCCGCCACCGGCATCACCGAGCCGGACTACGGCGCCATCTTCGATGACATGGTGCTCGAAACCGGCTGCTCCGTGCAGTGGGACCAGTACACGCCACCCGCGGGTGGAAGTGGAACTGGCGTTCGTGCTGAAGAAGGACTTGGCCGGCCCCGGCTGCACCATCTTCGACGTCCTGAACGCCACCGACTACGTGGTCCCGGCCCTCGAGATCCTGGACTCCCGGATCGAAATGGAGGGCCGGACCATCGTGGACACCATCGCCGACAACGCCGCAATGGGCGCCATGGTGGTGGGCGGAAACCCCGTCCGTCCCGACGCCGTGGACCTCCGCTGGGTCTCCGCCATCCTCTACAAGAACCAGACCGTGGAGGAAACCGGGGTGGCCGCCGGGGTCCTGGACCACCCGGCCAACGGCGTGCACTGGCTGGCGAACAAGATCGCCGCCCACGGGGACGGCATGAAAGCCGGCGACATCATCCTCGCCGGCTCCTTCACCCGGCCCCTCTGGGTGTACAAGGGTGACACCGTCCACGCCGACTACGGACCGCTGGGGAGCATCACATGCCGCTTCGAGTAGAACCCGACGCCACATTCCGCGACGCCCTCCGCAACCAAACCGGCGCTGCCGGCCGGCCGCTGGCCGGGATGTGGGTGTGCTCGGGCAGTCCCCTGATTGCAGAGCTCTGCGCCGGGGCCGGGCTGGACTGGCTGCTGATCGATGCCGAGCACAGCCCCAACGGGCTCGAATCCATCCTGGCCCAGCTGCAGGCCGTGCACGGCTACCCGGTCCAGGCCATGGTCCGGCCGCCGGTGAACGACACGGTGCTGATCAAGCAGTACCTGGACCTGGGCGTCCAGAACCTGCTCATCCCCATGGTGAACTCGGCAGCCGAGGCGGAGGCCGCCGTGGCCGCCACCCGGTACCCGCCGCAGGGTGTGCGGGGCGTGGGCTCTGCCCTGGCCCGGGCCGCGCGCTGGAACCGGATCCCGGACTACCTCGCCCGCGCGTCCGAAACCGTCAGTGTCACCGTGCAGATCGAATCCGAAGCCGCGGTTGCCGCCGTGGAGAACATCCTGGCGGTGGACGGCGTGGACGCGATCTTCCTGGGACCTTCCGACCTCGCCGCCTCCATGGGACTGTTGGGCCAGCAGGAACACCCCGAGGTGCGCGCCGCCGTCGAACACTGCCTTGCCGCGGCCAAAACGGCCGGGAAGCCCGCCGGCGTGAACGCCTTCAACCCGGCAACGGCCCGCGGCTACATGGCCGCCGGCGCCGCGTTCGTGCTGGTGGGCGCCGACGTGTCCATCCTGGCCCGTGGCTCCGAGGCACTCGCTGCCGACTACATCCGCCCGGACCCGGTAGTTGAGCCTGGTGACCACCCCGCCAGCTACTGAAGATCCGCAGCGTTAAAAGCGACGGCGGCAACCACCTGTTCGATGTGGTTGCCGCCGTCGTCGTGCTTCAGGTCGCGCTGCAGCTCGGTGCGGTGCGCGTCGGGACCGGTGGGTCCTAGCTGTAGAGCTCGCTCTTGGGCTCGTTGGTCTTGACCTTCTGCCAGCCCAGCCACAGCACGATGGCGAAGAACGGGATGGTGGCCAGGGTCCAGAGGCCCAGGTGGAAGACCTCGCCGGTCTTGCTGGTCATGGTGTCGAAGCCGATCAGCACGGCAATGGCCAGCAGCGCGATGAGGCCGGCCCAGCTGGTCCACGGTGAACCAGGCATGGGAAGGCTGGAGACGCGGCCCTTCTGGTGGCGCAGCGCGATCTGGCTGGCGAAGATGGCCCCCCAGGTGAAGATGACGCCGATGGACGCCGTGTTGAGCGCGAGGTCGAAGGCGTGCGAGCCGCCCAGCCAGATGTTGAGCATGATGCCCACGAGGTAGAACGCCGCGATGGCGAGGATCGCCATGTAGGGCACGTGGCGTGTCGACATCCTGGTGAGCCACTGCGGGGCGTGGCCGTTGTTGGCCATGGTGCGGAAGACGCGGCCGATCGAGTAGAGGCCGGAGTTGCAGGAGGACAGCGCGGCGGTGATGACGATCATGTTCATGACGTCGCCCACCCAGCCGAGGCCCATCTGGCCAAACACGGTGACGAACGGCGAGACGCCGGCCTTGTACTGGTCGGAGGGCAGCAGCATGGCCAGCAGCAGGACGGAACCGACGTAGAACACGACGATGCGCAGGACGACGGCGCGGATTGCCTTGGGCACTTCACGCTTGGCGTTCTGCATCTCACCGGCGGTGATGCCGACGAGTTCGATGCCGTTGTAGGCGAAGATGACAGCGTTCAGGACGAGCACCATCACGAGGGCGCCCTTGGGGAACATGCCCCCTTCGTCGTGGAACAGGTTCGCCACGGAGGCGTGGCCGTTGCCCACCTGGGCGTTGGTGACCACCATGAAGGTGCCCACGGCGAGGAAGATCACGATGGCGCCGACCTTGAGGCAGGAGGCCCAGAATTCAAACTCGCCGAACGCCTTAACGCTGAGCAGGTTCACGGCGACCAGCAGCGCGAGCGCGGCAATGGCGGACGCTTCGACCGGCACATTGGGGAAGAAGAACTGGAAGTACAGGCCGATCGCGATCAGTTCCGCGATTCCGGTCATGCCCCAGTTGATGAAGTACATCCAGCCGGCGACGAACGCGCCCTTCTTGCCGAACATCTCGCCCGCATAGCTGACGAAGGAGCCCGAGGTCTGGCGGTACATGATGAGCTCGCCCAGGGCACGCATCAGCAGGTACGCGATGACGCCGGCGATGGCGTAGGAGAAGATCAGCGCCGGGCCCGTGGAGGCCAGGCGTCCGCCGGCCCCCATGAACAGGCCGACGCCGATTGCCCCGCCCATCGAGATCATCGTCACGTGGCGGCCGCTCAGGGTCTTCTTATAGCCCTCGGCGCTGAGGGTGGAGTCGACGGCGGATTCCGCTGGCGCGCTCTTGAGTTCTGTGGGGGTAATTGATGGCACAACGGTTCCTTGTAGGTCGAATTATGGCCGGGACGGGACCGGGATTCGGTTACACAGCATTCGGGTTCTGCCCGGTGGGGCAGCCTCGTGTACCGAACCTCACAAAGTCAAAGCTTCGCGCGGCTCATCCATCGTACTAGAATTCCTGGCTTGACCGTGACGCGGGCAACACCAGATGGGTACTATGCCTAACTAATGACGCCTGATCTGTGGAATGGCCGAATAATGTTCTATTTCGGCTTCGCAGAGCCCGGCCGATCGATCCACTACGCCAAGGCGCCGTCCCGCATGGCGTACCGAAGCCAGTTCCCGGTGCCGGGGCCGGGCCCGGTTGCGCTTCGCTTGGCGCACGTGCTGAACCACTCCCCCAGCGCGCGGTCGTGGCTGACCATGACCAGCGTCCCTTCGAAATCGGCAAGGGCCGCTTCAAGCTGTTCCACGAGTACAGGCGCCAGATGGTTGGTGGGCTCATCCACCAGCATCGTCCCGAACCCGCCCAGCAGGAGCCGGGCCAGCGCCAGCCTGCGCTGTTGCCCTGCGGAAAGGCTGCCCACCGGGACGTGGAATTCGCTGGTCCGGAACAACCCCAGGCGCAGCAGTGCCTCGGCATGTTCATCGATGTTGCCGCCCAGGCCCGAGGCAAAAGCGGGCAACAGACGCAACGCGGGGCGCTGCGGGAGTTCCAGCTCCTGCTGCAGGTAGCCGACCCGGCCGTGCCTCACCACGGCGCCCTTGGCCGGTTCCAGCGTGCCCGCGAGGACGGAGAGCAGCGTGGACTTGCCTGCACCGTTGGGACCGGTGATGAGGATCTTCTGGCCCGTCTCCACCCGGAAGTCCGTGGGTTCCAGGCGCCCGGGCACGGCCACGCCCTTCGCTTCAAGAGCGGGGCCCTCCGCAACGTCCGCCCGCAGATCCGTCGCCAGCTTCAGCGGCACCGGGGGACGGTCAATGGGGTTTGCCTCCAGCCGGCGCAGACGCTCCTGGGCATTGCGGACCTTGCTGGTGGCCGCCTTCTGCCACGTGCCGGCCTTGAAGTCGAACCCCATTTTGTCGCCGTCGCGTTGGCGGGCGTAGCCCATCTTCCCCGCGACTGTGTCCGCCTGGAGCTGTTCGGCAGCCATCGCGTCCAGCCAGCCGTGGTACTGCTGGGCCCAGCGCTGGCGTTCGGCAGCCTTCTCCCGCAGGTAGCCTTCGTAGCCGTTGCCATACCGGTTGACCGTCCGGCGTTCGGCATCCACCTCAATCACCGTTGAGGCGACTTTGCGCAGCAGCACGCGGTCGTGGGAGACCACCACCACGGTTCCGCGGTGCGCCGCCAGCCGTGCCTCCAGCCAGGCCGTGCCGCTGGCGTCAAGGTGGTTGGTGGGTTCGTCCAGGAGCAGGATGTCCGCGGGATCGGCGAGTACGCAAGCCAGTGCCACGCGTTCCTGTTCCCCGCCGGAGAGCGAACCCAGTGTCCGCATCCGGTCCAGGCCGCCCAGGCCAAGCCGGTCCAGCGCCGCCTCCACCCGGGATTCCGCGGCGTAGCCCTCCCTGAGCTGGTACTGCGTCTGCAGGTTTCCGTAGCGCTCCAGTTCGTCCGCTTCCGCGCCGGACAGCCCGTCCTCCAGACGGTCCAGCTCGGCCTCCAGTGCGCGGAGCGATGCCAGGGCGGCGTCGATCGCGTTACTGACGGTGAACTGATCGGGCAGGCCGTGGGTCTGGGCGAGGTAGCCCACGCGGCCGTGGCTGACGGCGGTGCCCTCGTCCGGGGCCTCGAGCCCGGCCAAGATCCGGAGCAGCGTGGATTTGCCCGCGCCGTTTTCGCCGACGATCGCCACGTGTTCACCGGCTGTGATGGCAATGTCGACGCCGTCAAAGAGCTGGCGGTCCCCATAGCCATGGGATACGCCCGTAAGGCGGAGATGTTCGCTCAAGGAGTCCTCGCAAGTAGGTGCCAGCCTGCCCGGCGGCGGCCTGCGTCCTCAAGTATGGCACCGTCTACTGTTGCTGAGGCACCGGGGCGCCTGCCGCCCGGCCGGGCTCAGGCGGCGAGCACAACCGCGTTCTTGCGCCGGGCCTTCGCCAGCCGCGTCCCGATCAGGCCCTGCCGGGGGCTGAACAGATAGACGGCGGCGAAGGCGGCACCCTGCGTCAGGACCACCATGGCGCCGGAGGCGGTGTCGAGGTAGTAGCTGAGGTAGATGCCGGCGATGGAGCACACCGCGGAAATGACTGGCGCGATCACGAGCATGCGGGAGAAACGGTCCGTCAGCAGGTAGGCCGTGGCGCCGGGGATGATCAGCATGGCCACCACCAGCACCACGCCCACAGTCTGCAGCGCCACGACGGACGTCAGTGCCAGGAGGCCCAGCAAGAGCGCTCCAAGGCGTTTCGGGGACAGGCCGATCGCGTGGGCGTGCGTGGGGTCGAAGGCGTAGAGCGTCAGGTCACGCCGCTTCAGGATCAGGATGGTGAAGGCGACCACGCCCAGCACCAGGACCTGGATGAGGTCCGGGATGCTGACGCCGAGCAGGTTGCCGAAGATGATGTGGTTCAGGTCCGTCTGGCTCGGTGTGACGGAGATGAGCACCAGGCCCAGGGCGAACAGCGAGGTGAAGACAATCCCGATCGCCGCGTCCTCCTTCACCCGGCTCGTGTTCCGGACCACCCCGATGAGGGTCACGGCAATCAGCGCGAACACCAGCGCCCCCAAGGCGAAGGGCGCCCCGACGATGTAGGCGAGCACCACGCCCGGCAGCACGGCGTGGGAGACGGCGTCGCCCATCAGCGACCAGCCAATCAGCACCAGCCAGCAGCTCAGCACGGCGCACACAATTGCGGCCAGCGCCGTGGTGATGATGGCACGGACCATGAAGTCATAGCTCAGCGGTTCCAGCAGGATGTCGAAGAAATCCATGGTTCAGCTCCTGCCCTGTGGGTTTGATACGGCACGGTCAGTCAGATCCCGTTCGGGGAGATCACGGCCAGCGGAGTCCGGAGCGGGGAGGTCACGGTTGAGCACGTCGAGCCCGAAGGCCATGGCCAAGTGCTCGGGCTGCAGCACGACCTCGGGCGGGCCGTGCATCAGGACTTTGCGCATCAGGAGCACGGCTTCGTCGCAGAGGTGCGGCAGGGCATGGAGGTCATGGGTTGAGATCAGGATGGTGCAGCCGTCCGAGGCGAGCTCCTTGAGCAGGCGCGTGATGGTCGCTTCGGAGCGTTTGTCGACCCCGGCGAACGGCTCGTCCAGGAGCATCATGGTGGCCCCCTGGGCGATCCCCCGGGCAACGAATGCGCGCTTCTTCTGGCCGCCCGAGAGCTGGCCGATCTGCCGGTTGGCGAACTCGGAGAGTTCCACCCGGTCCAGGGCGAGGTCGACGGCGGCGCGGTCCGCCTTGGAAGCTCGGCGGGTGAACCCCTGGTGCCCGTAGCGGCCCATCATCACCACGTCGCGGACGGACAGCGGGAACTGCCAGTCCACGTCCTCGCTCTGCGGGACGTAGCCGATTCCGCCTGCCTTGCGTGCCTTGGCAGGCGGTTCACCGTTGATGAGGACGCGGCCGGCGTCGGGCTTGATCATTCCCATGATCGCCTTGAACAGCGTGGATTTTCCGGAGCCGTTCATGCCCACCAGGCCGCAGATCCGGGCAGCGTCAAGGGACAGCGACGCGGAGTCGAGCGCCAGGACTTCGCCGTAATGGACGGTGACGTTTTCCACCAGAATCGCCGGATTGCTCATGATGCCGCTCCCGTCAGGCCTTCGGTGATGATCTTGGAGTCGTGCCGGATGAGATCCAGGTACGTGGGGACGGGCCCGTCCGCCTCGGAGAGCGAATCCACGTACAGCACCCCGCCGAACGTCGAGCCCGTGGCTCCCACCACCTGGCGCATCGGGGCATCCGAGACCGTGGACTCGCAGAAGACTGCTGGGACCTTGTTGGCCTTCACGAATTCAATGGCCTTGGTGATCTGTTGCGGGGTGGCCTGCTGTTCGGCGTTGACGGCCCAGATGTAGACCTCCCGGAGGCCGGCGTCGCGTGCCAGGTAAGAGAATGCGCCCTCGCATGTCACGAGCGCCCGCTGCGCCTCGGGGACAGTCGCAAGCTTCTGGACCATTTCATCCTTCACGGACTGCAGCTTGGCCTTGTAGGCGGCGCCGTTCGCCTCGAAGACCGCCGCGTTGTCCGGATCAAGCTTCGAGAACGCCTTCACCATGTTGTCCACATAGATTTGAACGTTGACCGGCGACATCCACGCGTGCGGGTTCGGTTTGCCCTGGTAGGAGTCTTCACTGATGGACATCACGTCCACACCTTCGCTCACCACTGCGTGCGGAACGTCCAGGCCTTCAACGAACTGGGCAAACCACGCCTCAAGGTTCAGGCCGTTGTCCAGGATCAGGTCCGCCTTTGCCGCCTTGCGGATGTCCCCGGGGGTGGGCTCGTAGCCGTGGATCTCAGCGCCGGCCTTGGTGATGGATTCGACCTGCAGTTTGTCCCCCGCCACGTTCTGCGCCACGTCGGCAAGGACGGTGAAGGTGGTCAAGACAACGGGCTTCCCGCCGCCTGAATCCTGGCCCTGGACGGCACCCCCGCACGAGGCCAGGGACAGGCAGAGAAGAACGGCAGCGACGGCGGCTCCGGCGGCGCGAACAGGGCGGGATCGGCGGACAACTTTGGCGCACCGAAAAGAAAGTTTAGGCATACCGAATATTGTACTTGACCGCGTCACCTTGCCTCGGCGCTAGGCTGGGGACATGGGCACAGCTCTCCGCACACCACCCGCGCCGCAGCCGGAGCTTTACCGGTTCTCCCGGCTCGATTTCATCGCCGTTGGACTCTATGTTGCCGTGGCAACATTATTCGCCGTGGCGGGCGGGCTGTTGGCGCCGCTGCTGCTGCAGATATCGCCCAATCCTGCGGTGGCGTCCTATGCGGTGAACCTGCTCTTTTACGCCACCATCGGCGCCCTTGCCCTGGCCGCCGCGCGGCGCGTCGCCGCTCGCGACCTCCGCGTCCTGGCTACAAGGCCCTGGTTCACGGCGCTCATGGTGCCGCTGGCCGTAGTGGTGATGCTCATCCTCACCGCGGTTCTCGTGGCCGTCAGCGGGCCGGTGCAGACCTCCGCCAATCAGGCCGGGCTCCAGGCGCTCATGCAGCAGGTCCCGGTCTGGCTCATGGTGCCCCTGCTGGTGATCGTGGGCCCGTTCGTCGAGGAATACATTTTCCGCCACCTGTTGATCGGCAAACTGAGCCGCGGGGTCAACCTCTGGGTCTGCTGCGTCCTGTCCGTGGTCCTCTTCGCGGCCCTGCACATCGTGGGCCAGGAGCAAATGACCCTGCAGGTGCTGATGCCCTATCTCGCCATGGGCGCCGTCCTGGTGTTCGTGTACGTCTGGACCGGGAAGAACGTGATGTTCTCCTATTTCGTCCACGCCTCCAAGAACCTCCTCGCCGTCATTTTCATTTACGCGATTCCGCCGGAAGTCCTCGAACAGCTGCAGCAGGTCCAGGGCTAGCCCAAGCGCTATTTGGAGGCAGCGGGAGATCTGCGGGCCGGGCACTACCGGCGCGGGCGCCGACGTCGTAGGTTCTTTCCATGACACTGAACATCCAGATCGCTGTCGACTGCAAGAACCCGCACGAGCTCGCCGACTGGTGGGCTGAAACACTCGAATGGGCCGTGGAGCCGCAGGATGAGGTTTTCATCCACTCCATGATCGAGCAGGGCTTCGCTACGGAGGCAGACACCACGATGCACCACGGCAAGCTCGTGTGGCGCGTGGGTGCCGCCATCCGCCCGCCCGAAGAGCTCGACGCCAAATCGCCCGCCCGGCGCATCCTGTTCCAGATCGTCCCGGAAGAAAAAACCGTCAAGAACCGGATCCATTGGGACGTGAGGCTCGCGGGTGCGGACAAGGACGCCGTGCGGGCCACCCTTGTTGCCCGCGGCGCCACGTTCCTCTGGACTGCCAACCAGGGACCGCATTCCTGGCACACCATGGCGGACCCGGAGGGCAACGAGTTCTGCATCAGCTGACGCGATTACTAGACTCGGACTGTGAGCAACGAAATCCCCGCCAAGGTATCCGACGTCTTTGACCCCACCCGGTGGCGCACCGTGTCCGGTTTCGACGACTTCCAGGACATGACCTACCACCGGCAGGTGGAGCGTGGGGCGGACGGTTCCGTGGTCCGGGACCTGCCCACCGTCCGCATCGCTTTCGACCGCCCCGAGGTCCGCAATGCCTTCAGGCCCGGCACCGTGGACGAGCTCTACCGCGCCATGGACCACGCCCGGATGACCCCGGACGTGGCCACCGTCCTGCTCACCGGAAACGGCCCCTCCCCGAAGGACGGTGGCCACTCGTTCTGCTCCGGCGGGGACCAGCGGATCCGCGGCCGCGACGGCTACCGGTACGCCAACGGAGAAACGACGGAGACCATCGACCCCGCCCGCGCCGGCCGGCTGCACATCCTGGAAGTCCAGCGGCTCATGCGCACCATGCCCAAGGTAGTCATCGCCGTCGTCAACGGCTGGGCAGCCGGCGGCGGGCACTCCCTCCACGTCGTCTCGGACCTCACCATCGCCTCCCGCGAGCACGGAAAGTTCAAGCAGACCGACGCCACCGTGGGCAGTTTCGACGCCGGCTACGGCTCGGCCCTCCTGGCCCGCCAGATCGGCCAGAAGGCCGCCCGGGAAATCTTCTTCCTGGCCCGCGAATATTCCGCCGAGGACATGGTCCGGATGGGCGCCGTGAACGAAGCGGTGGAGCACGAACGCCTTGAGGAGGTGGCCCTGGAGTACGCCGCGGACATCGCCCGGCAGTCCCCGCAGGCCATCCGCATGCTCAAGTTCGCGTTCAACCTGGCGGACGACGGCCTGGCCGGCCAGCAGGTGTTCGCCGGCGAGGCGACCCGCTTGGCCTACATGACCGATGAGGCCGTGGAGGGCAAAGAGGCCTTCCTCGAGAAGCGGGATCCCGACTGGTCCGCTTTCCCGTACTACTTCTAAGGCGCGCTGTGACTTCCGGAGCCATGAACATTGAACCCGCGCTCAAGGCGCTGGCTGCTGCCCTCCACGGAGAGGGCCCCGCCGTGGAACTCTCCGCTGGGCCTGACGGCTCACCGGTGCTGGAGTTCCCTGACACGACCGGCGTCGAGGACGCGGCCGTCGTGGTGCGGACCTCCGGCTCCACCGGCGCGCCCAAGGCGACCGTCCTCACCGTCGAGGCCCTGGCGGCCTCGTCCGTGGCGACGGCCTTTGCGCTCAAGGGCGAGGGGCAGTGGCTCCTGGCCCTTCCCGTCCAGTACGTGGCCGGGGTACAGGTGCTGGTCCGCTCGCTCTTTGCGGGGACCCGTCCGTGGGTCATGGACCTGTCCGGCGGCTTTACGCCGGAGGCCTTCACCGCCGCGGCGCTGGAGCTCACGGACAAAATCCGTTTCACCTCGCTGGTGCCCACCCAGCTTCAAAGGCTGCTGGACGCGCCCTCGGCCGACACGCTGGCGGTGCTGCGGCGCTTCAACGCCATCCTGCTCGGCGGCGGTCCCACGTCTGCGGAGCTGCTCGCCGCGGCCCGGGACGCCGGGGTGCGGGTGGTGACCACCTACGGCTCGTCCGAGACCTGCGGCGGGTGCGTGTACGACGGCTTCCCGCTCGAAGACGTCCTGGTCCGTGTGGAAGGCGACGGCCGCATCCTGCTTGGCGGGGCAACCATTGCCGCCGGGTATCTTCAGGCCCCCGAGCTCTCGGCAGCGACGTTCATCGAGGAGGACGGTGTCCGCTGGTACCGGACTAACGACCTCGGTGAACTGGACGCCGACGGCCGGCTCACCGTGCTCGGCCGGGCCGACGACGTCGTCATCACCGGCGGCGTCAAGGTTTCCGCCGCCCATGTCCAGGCTGAGCTGGAAAAGCTCGACGGCGTGCGGGCGGCTTTTGTCGCCGGTGTGCCCTCGGCCGAGTGGGGCCACGCCCTGGCCGCGTACGTCGCGGTGGCCGACACTTCCCCGGAAGGCCTGGCGGCGTTCGCCGACCGCCGGAACGAGACCTGGGCACCGGCCCTGGGCGCGCTGGCCCCGAAAACAGTGCTGCCCGCCGCGGAACTGCTCATGCTGCCCAACGGCAAACCCGACCGCCTGGGCATGACGGTCCTGCTGGATGCGCTCCATCAGGGAAAATAGACCAGCGGCTCCGGCCGGCTGTTTCGACCAACCAACGAGTATTCAACCAACCAACGAGGTACTGACCGTGGCCACAGCCGCACAATGGATCCAAGGCGCCCGACTGCGCACCCTGCCGGCTGCGATCGCACCGGTGCTGATCGGCAGCGCGGCCGCCTACGAGATGGATTCGTTCATCCTGCTGAACGCCGTGCTGGCCGCCCTGGTCGCCCTGCTCCTGCAGATCGGCGTCAACTACGCCAACGACTACTCGGACGGCATCCGAGGCACGGATGAGGACCGGGTGGGTCCCCTCCGGCTGGTCGGCTCTGGTGCGGCCAGCCCGGAGCACGTCAAACGGGCAGCGTTCGCGGCGTTCGGGCTGGCGATGCTGTTCGGTCTGGTCCTCGTGATCATCACGCAGGCCTGGTGGCTCATCCTGGTCGGCCTCGGCTGCGTGCTGGCCGCCTGGGGTTACACCGGCGGCAAGAACCCTTACGGCTACCTCGGCCTGGGCGACGTCTTCGTGTTTGTGTTCTTCGGGCTGGTCGCGACGCTTGGCACCACGTACACGCAGGCCGGGCAGCTGAGCCTCGCCGCCATCATCGGAGCGATCGGCACCGGGCTGATCGCGTGCGCGCTGCTGATGGCCAACAATGTCCGCGACATCCCGACCGACAGAAGGGCGGGAAAGAAGACCCTGGCCGTGCGGCTCGGGGACAAGCACGCGCGCGAAAGCTACGTGCTGATGCTCGCCGTCGCGATCCTGCTGGTCATCGTCCTGGCCCCCGCGCGGCCTTGGATGCTGATCGTGCTGCTGCTGATCCCCGCCAGCCTCATGCCGTCCTGGCTGATGATCGCCGGCCGGCGCCGCAAGAGCCTCATCCCCGTCCTGAAGCAGACCGGACTGATCAACCTCGGCTTCGCCGCACTGTTTTCACTCGGACTCGTCCTCAGCCACGGGTTCTAAGACCGGTTCCTAGGACCCGGGTTCAGACGCCGGGTTCAGGCGCCGGGCTGCTGGGAATCCTTGGGGCGGGTGTCCGCGCGGACTGCAATGTCGGGGTTCTCGTCCACGAGGCGGTCTTCGGCCTCGGCGTCAGCCACCTCGCCGGCACTGCGCATCGGCTTGGCCTTGCCCGAGAACCGGTGGTGGAGCGTCGCAGTGGCCGCGTCGCGCTGCCTCTGGAAGAACAGGAAGCTGATGGCGAAGGACATCATCCCGGCGCACAGGGCGGCCAGGAGCACCCCCAGCTGCAGGTAGAGGAAGAGCGCAAACAAGGGCGCAAACAGCGCCAGCCGAATCAGGGTGTATTTGAGGAAAGCCACCCCTCAAGTTTAGCCGCCAGGACGGCGGCGCTGCTCCGGCCGTCCTGCTCCCTTGAGCTGCGGTGCCGGCGGCCTGCGCCCGGACACAGTGACCGACGCTGTCGGGGCGCCCGACAGCTAGACTGAAGGTATGCTCCGTGTTGTGGTTCCGATCGTCATACTTGCCGTATTTGTCTATGGACTAGTCGACCTCATCCGCACTGACGCGCGGCTGACCAGGGGCATCTCCAAGACCGCCTGGATTTTCGTGCAGGTCCTCCTCCCCGTGGTCGGCGCCATCCTGTGGTTCCTCATTGGGCGCCCCCGCGCCACGGATACCGCACCGGTCGCCTACAGCCACCCGGTAGCGCCCGACGACGACCCCGAGTTCCTCCGCAACCTTGAAATCCGCCGCCGCAACCAGGCCGAGGCCGACAGGCTCAAGAAGCTCAAGGAAGAACTCGACGCCAAGGATCGCAAACTCGACGCCGGCAGCGCGGAAGCCGGCAGCGCGGAGGGCGCCGGCGATGCCCACGAACCCGACGCCGGAACGCCAGGCACCGACGAAGTCAAGTAGGGCACGATTCCGGCCCTCTCCCGGTCGGCACTCCTGTGACTTTTCGTCGCGCGTGGCGGATAAAGCATGGCCTTAATGGCCGTTTCGTCGTTCCTGCGGAAGGCCGAGCGGGCGCTGAGTGGGCACCCAACTGCGGCCTTCCCTCGCACTTTGGAAACCAGCCCTTCACCGTGGCCGAGGCACGCGCAGCCGGGCTGAGCCGACGCCGGACGCGGGCCCGGGATCTCGTCAGCCCCTGTTACGGAGTGCGCGCCATGGCCGCCACCCCGGATAGTTTGCTGCAACGCGTGCATGCCCTGACTGCGGTGACGGGCGCAGTCGTAAGCCATCTGTCTGCGGCAGTGCTGTGGGGCTTCCCCCTGCCGCAGGCCTTGGAGAACCTGGCTGTCGTCCATCTGACGAGTCGGCCGGGCCAGCGGGCCGTGCGTCATAAGATTGTGGTCGGCCATCAGCAGGCATTTGAACCGGAGGAGATCGTGCCCGGGCTCAGAGTGAACTGCACCTCCCCATTGCGGACGTGGTTCGATCTCGCCGGCCTACTGAGTCTCGATGAATTGGTGATTACCGGGGACTTCCTGTTACGGCGGAGAAACCCATTGACCACCATCGACGCCCTGGACGCCTTCCTCGCAGGGAAGCAAGGCAGGGCGGGCTACCGGCGCGCTTCGGGTGCACGCTCCCTGATGCGCGCCGATACGGATTCCCCCAAGAGACCGAACTCCGGCTGCTTCTGATTAGACATGGCCTGCCCGAACCCGGAATCAACGTCCCTATGTTCGACGAGACCGGCGGCGGGATCCAGGACCCGGATCTCTCCTACGAGCAAGAAAAGATCGCGATTCAGTACGACGGCGGGCATCATTCCAGTCCGGCCCAGCGTCGTAGCGACATCTTCCGGGATGAGAACGCCAGGGATGCCGGATGGCGCGTCGTCGTATTGACTCAATGGCACTTGACCCCGTTCGCCCCTGGGATGGAGCCGGCTGCCGTTACCCGCGTGCGTGCGGCGCTGACGGAGCGCGGCTGGACTCCCGACCCCGGCCCGAAGCCGGGGCGACGTCAACGTGCCCGCCCCGCCCCAACCGCCCCACTCATCTGACACGAATGGCCGCTAAGCGGGGCAGTCAGCGGCCATTCGTGGCGGATTACGGAGGATGTGCAGCCCTGGGGTGCTTACAGACCCGAGTAGGAGTGCAGGCCGTTGAAGAACTGGTTCACGATCGTGAAGTTGAAGACCACACACAGGTAGCCGACGATCGACAGCCAGGCGGCACGGGTTCCGGTCCAGCCGCGGGTGGCGCGGGCGTGCAGGTATCCGGCGTAGACCACCCAGATCACGAACGTCCAGACTTCCTTCGTGTCCCAGCCCCAGAACCGGCCCCAGGCCTTTTCCGCCCAGATGGCGCCGAACATGAGCGTAAAGGTCCAGCCGACGAACGCGATGGCGTTGATGCGGTAGGAGAGGTTCTCCAGGCTCAGGGCGTTCGGGACGAGCCGCATGAACCCGAGCTTGTCGGCACCGCCGGCGGCGATGGTCTTTTGCCGGTGCGACTGCACGAGCTGCAGCGCGGACATGGCGAACGTCAGGGTGAACAGCGCCGAGGACATCACGGCGATGGAAACGTGGATGATCAGCCAGTAGCTCTGCAGCGCCGGCACGAGGTGTCCCACGGGCGTCCAGAAGGCGATGGAGGCCGCAACCAGCATGATGATGGCCAGGCCGATCACGAACGTGCCCAGGAAGCGCAGGTCGCGTCGGATCAGCACCAGCAGGAAGACGGCCACGGCCACGAACGCGCCGGTGGTGAGGAATTCGTACATGTTGCCCCACGGCACGCGGCCTGCACCCAGCGCACGGGTGATCACGCCGGCCGCGTGAATCGCAGCGCCGAGGATGGTCAGCGCGACGGCCACCCGGGCGGGGGCGCGCCGCGCGCCGGCGTAGCGCATGCTGCCGTCGGCGGTCTGGCCCGCACCTGCCGCGGTACCGCGGCCGGAGACGGCCGACGTCGGACGCTCGGCACGGCCTGCAGGGCCGCTGACGTCCGCATCGGAGCGGTCAACGTCGCCTCCGGCGGTTCCCGCACCGACGCCGACGGGCACGCGAGCGGCCTCGGGTGTCGACGCCTGCGCTGCGAGTTCCGCGGCCTTCAGATCCACCGCGCGCAGCATCTTGCTGCTCTTGGCCAGGTCCCAGGCGAAGGCGATGAACGCCACCGTGTACGTGCCGGCGGCCAGCAGCATGAAGAGCTCGCTGTACTGGCCCATGGTCTCGTTGATCGAGTACAACATTACTGATCCTTCTTCGACTCGGAAGAGCCGGCTGTTGACTGGATGAAGTCTTCTGCGGGTGGTTCAGGGGTGGCGTGCGCGCCGCCGGCAACCGTGCTGCCCGTTGCCGTGCTGGCCTTGTCCGCCCGGTCATTATCCGCGCCCGCGCTGGGAGCGGGCTGGGAACCGGCGGCGGCGTCCTCCCCCACTTGCCACTCGGCGGAGAGCAGCTTGCGGATGGCCGCGGCTTCCCCGGCAAGCCGGTGGTCTTCGCCGCGGGCCAGGAGACCGTACTCCACCATGGTGCGGCCGTCCTCGTGGGTGCCGGTGCGGACCCAGACGCGGCGGCGGTTTACGTAGAGCGATGTCACGAGCCCGGCCACGGCCAGGAGCGCGAAGATCAGGGCGTAGAGCTGGCCGGGGTTGTGGTGGATGTCCACGCCGATGTAGCGCTTGACGCCGTCGAAGCTGATGGTTCCCTTGCCGTCGGGCAGCGTGTGGGTGGCGCCGGGGGTGAGCACGATGCCCTTGGCGTCGAGGTTCCGGGCGTTGAGCGGGGTCAGGTTCTTCACGTCGAGCTCGAAGACGTTCTGCGGCGAGCCGTCGTCCAGGCCGAGGTCGCCGTAGTAGGAATTCAGCGTCAGCTGGGGGTTGATGAGCTCCGGATCACCGCTGAAGGACACCCCCTGGTCGGTGACGAACGCCGTCGGCAGGAAGAACCCGGCGAAGGCGAGCTGTTCCGGCTTGGCGTCCGGGACCTTGATGACCACGGAGGAGTAGTAGTTCTCGCCCTGGAGCTTGGCGACCACGGGACCCTGCATGGCAATATTGCCGGCGCCGTCGCGGATGGTGACCACCGGCGCGTAACCGTTGCCCGTGAGGTACACGCTGGTGCCGCCGAGGCTGAGGGGGTCGTTGACCTTGAGGACTTCCTTCTTGGCGGGCGCGTCGGGGTTTTCCTTCGTGGTCACAGCGGCCGTGAAGTCGATGGGCTGGCCGAACTTGCCTTTCGACTCACGGTCGAAGGTGATGTCGAACTTGTCCAGCTGGACCGAATACGGCTGGAGCTGGCTGCTCTGGAAATTGGTGCCGGGCGTGAACTGGTCGTAGCCGACGAGGGTGTTGACAAACGTGTCGCCCTCCACCAAGATCCGCTGCCCGCTGTAGCCGAAGAGGCCGCCGGCCGCGACCGAGACCAGCACGCCGATCAGTGAGGTGTGGAAGACGAGGTTGCCGACTTCCTTCAGGAAGCCACGCTCGGCCCCCAGGGACGGGCGGGCGCCGTCGCGGTCCCGGACGTCGACGCGGTATCCACGCTTGTTCAGCAGTTCCGCGGCGTCGGAGATGGCGGCCGACGCCGGGATCCCGGCGTCGGCCGGAATGACCAGGGTGCCGTATTCGGGCAGCCTGGACAGGCGGGCGGGGGTGCGCGGGGGCTGGGAGCGCATGGCTTTGTAGTGCGCGATGGCGCGCGGGATCACGCAACCGATCAGCGAGACGAACAGCAGGATGTAGATCGCGGAAAACCAGGCCGAGGAGTAGACGTCATAGAGCTGCAGTGAGTCCAGGATCGCGCCGTAGTCCGGGTGGTCCTTGATGTACTGGGTGACAATCGCCGGGTTGGCCGGCCGCTGCGGAAACAGCGAGCCCGGCACGGCGGCGACGGCCAGCAGCAAGAGCAGGAACAGGGCCGTGCGCATGCTGGTCAGCTGCCTCCACGCCCACCGGAGCATGCCCAACGGACCCAGCGAGGGCAGGACAGCCTCGGGCTTCGGGGACTTCTTCTTCGTTTCGTTCACGCGCTCGCTCATCAGATTGGCAATTTCACATCGGTTTGGAACCAGTACTGCAACTCAGAGACCCAGGTGCCCCACACACCGCTGGCCATCAGGATGCCGAGCAGGATCAGGATCCCGCCGCCGGTGCGCTGGATGGCGAGCCGGTGCGTGCGGAAGAAGGACATCACGCCGATGCCGCGGCGCACGGCCAGGGCGATCAGCAGGAACGGGATGCCCAGCCCAAGGCTATACACGAACGCCAGGAAGGCCCCCTTGGCCGCCGACGAGCCGCCGGAGAGGCTGAGCAGCTGGACGGCGGAATAGGTGGGGCCGATGCACGGCGCCCAGCCCAGCCCGAAGGTGATGCCCAGTAGGGGCGCGCCCCACAGCCCGGCCGGTGGTTTGGCGTGGATCTTGGCATCGCGCTGGAGCCAGCCGAAGCCGCCCATGAACACGACGCCCATGACGATCACCAGGACGCCCAGCAGCTGGGTGATCCACTTGTTCTGCGAGCCGGTGATGAAGCTGCCCAGCTGCCCGAAGGCGCCGCCGAGCAGCACGAAGATCGCGGAGAAGCCGAGGACGAACAGCCCGATGCCGGCCAGCATGCGCCCGCGCCTTTGCTTCTGCAGGTCGACGCCGGTCAGTCCCGTGACGTAGCCCAGGTATCCGGGCACCAGCGGAAGGACGCAGGGCGAGAGGAACGAGACGAGTCCGGCCAGCAGCGCGACCGGAATGGCAAGCAGGAGCGATCCGCTCAGGATGGCTTCAGCGAAGGGGCTGTTCACGGCGGGGACCGCGCTACTCGGCCACGGCGGCGGCGATGAGGGACTTCAGGGTGCCCTGCTGGATTTCGCCCAGGACCCGGGAGGCGACGCGGCCTTGTTTGTCCAGCACGAGCGTGGTGGGCACGGCACCGGGTGGCACGAGTCCGGAGACGGCCAGCAGCACGGCGCCGTCCTTGTCATTGAAGCTCGGGTACGTCAGGTTGAAGGTCTTGTCGAACGCGTCGGCCGTGGCTTTCTCGTCGCGCAGGTTGACGCCGAAGAACTGCACGCCCTTGGCCTTGAATTCCTGGTTCAGCGCCTCGAGGGAGGGCGCCTCGACCCGGCAGGGGGCGCAGGCGGCAAACCAGAAGTTCAGCACGGTGACCTTGCCGGGGAAGTCCGCCGACGAGACGGCCGTGCCATCGAACAGCGTCCCCTTCAGCGCCACGGGACTCTTGCGGTCCGCGACGGCGAACTCGGTCACGGACCCGTCGCCGGCCACGTAATTCTTGTTATCCCCGGCCTTGGCCTGCTTGGCGAGGGCATCGTCCTGGGCGCAGGCGGACAGCCCGAGCACTGCGGCCAGCGCGGCGCCGCCGGCGGTCAGGACGCGGCGGCGGGACAGCGGAGTCCCTTCGTGGCGGTTCGCGGCCATGGTCAGGCTCCCGGGGTGGTGGCGGCACCGGGCAGCAGGGCGGCAGCGGGTTCGCTGTAGTCGACGCGCACGAGAGCGCCGACGTCGTCGAACACCAGGGACGTGAGGGACGTCAACGTGCATTCGCGCTTGCGCGGGTCGTGCCACAACGGCCGGCCCTCGGCGCTGAGCCGCGTGGCCCAAATGGGCAGCTGGTGGCTGACGAGGATGGCTTCGGCCCCGTTGCCGCCCAGCTCGATAGCCCGGACGCGCGCGTCCTGGACGGCCGCGATGACCCGCGCGGCCTGCTCCTTGTACGGCTCACCCCAGGATGGCCGGAACGGGTTGTACAGCTGCGCCCAGTGCTTGGGCCGGAGCAGCTCCGCCTTGGAGACGTGGAGACCCTCAAAGTAGTTGTCGGCTTCGATGATGCGGGCTTCGGTGGCAATCTCGAGGCCCAGGGCGTCGGCGATCGGCTGCGCCGTCTCCTGCGCGCGGGTCAGCGGGGACGCGGCCAGGTGGACGATCCGGGCCCCTTGTTCGGAACGCTCCCTGAAGTGTTCCGCCAGCGTGCGGGCCATCTCCCGGCCGAGTTCGGAGAGGTGGAATTCCGGCAGCCTGCCGTACAGGACACCATCGGGATTGTGGACCTCGCCGTGGCGGAGCAAATGAACAGTGGCTTGGGGCATGTCTACCAGTTTCTCAAAGATGCCGGTCGATCTGAAATCTTCTACAAGAGGTAGAACTGATGAGTTCAGAAAAATGTTCCCCGGAGTTGGAATAAAAGATGCAAATGCATGTTTATACTGGGTGAAGCAGTTAGTTGAGAGTTCAACCAACGAGCTTCAACTCACGATCAGACGAACCACCGCAGTACCAACCCGACTCAAGGAGCATCACCATGGCACTTCCCGCAAACGTCACCACCGGCACCTGGACCCTCGACCCGTCGCACAGCGAGATCGGCTTCACCGTCCGCCACGCCGGCATCAGCAAGGTCCGCGGTCAGTTCACCGACGCCGCAGCCACCCTGGACCTCGCCGAGAACGTCACCGACTCCAAGGTCAATGCCTCGATCAAGACCGCAAGCTTCGACTCCGGCGATGCCAACCGCGACGGCCACGTCCGCGGCGAGGACTTCTTCGACGTCGAGACGTTCCCGGAGATCTCCTTTGTCTCCAACACCATCGTCCCCAAGGGCGACGCCTATGAACTCCAGGGCGACCTCACGATCAAGGGCGTCACCCGCCCCGTGGCCCTCGAGACCGAATTCAACGGTGTGGCCGTCGATCCCTTCGGCAACACCCGCGCCGGCCTCAGCGCCGAAACCACCATCAGCCGCAAGGACTTCGGCCTGACCTGGAACGCTGTCCTCGAAGCCGGCGGCGTGCTGGTCAGCGACAAGGTTGCCATCAACCTGGAACTGGCCTTCATCGCTCCCGCAGCGTAGTCAGTCCCGTCCGGTCCCGGTCAATACCGACCGGACCCGACGCCGGTCCGCCGGTTCCAGCGCCCTGCTTCATCTTCGCGATGAAGCAGGGCGCTGTTGTTTGCCCCGCTGCTAGGCGCCTCCGACGGACGACGCGCCGGACGCCGCGACGGGCCCGTGGACTCCCTAGATAACGGGGAAACGGCGGTCTACAGTGAGAGCCATGAGCAACCCGAGTGATGTACCGCCGCAGGAACCGGGCGCCCAGCCTCCGGCGTCGGGGAACGTCCCGCCAGCCGGCCCACAGCAGCCCCCGGTCAATCCGCCGTCTACTCCCGGCTATCAGGCTCCGCCGCCGGGGTACCAGGCACCACCGCCGGGCTATCAGGGTCAGACCGGCTATCAAGGTCAGCCCGGCTATCAGGGCCAGCCGGCGCCTGCGGGCGGGTTCCGCTTCGAGATGCCCACCGACCGTCCCAGGAACTTCAGCGATGCACTCCCTGCGGGCGGCCTCTCCGGCATGTTCAGGGTCGCTGCTATGCCCACAGAGCTGAAGGTCTCGTACTGGATCTGGCTTATCGGCGGACTCCTGGGACTGCTGGGCGGAATCATCGGATTGTTCGGATCCTTCGTGCTGATCGCCTTCGCGCCGCCAGTCGGGCTCCTGGTGTTGCTGCTCGTAATCGTGGCCCTTGCACTGGCAACCGCTCAGGTCGTTCTCGCCATGAAGATGAAGGAAGGCCGGGAGTGGGCCCGCTTCGCCCTCACCATTCTTGTCGGCATCTCCTTGGTGCTGACAGTCATCAGTGCCGGCGTCGCCGACGGCCGGGCGGGCGGAAGTCTGCCGGGCTTCCTCATTAGCCTGGTGGCTACCGTGCTCATGTGGCTGCCGAACGCACAGGCCTGGTTTGTCGCCAACCGGGGCCGAATCTAGGCCTGCCGCCCCACAGGGAATCCGCCGGATCGTGGCAGCTACAGTGCATACGCGCCGCCAGTCCGGCCGCTTCCCCGCCGCGGCCGCGCCGGCCTCGAATGAGGTTGAGAATACCTCTCCGGAATGATCCACACGGCGGCCGGCCCGCGGTACGGTTGAGCTAAACCATGCTGGGGGCAGGGCAGGATCTCTGATCCCGGTGACCGATTCAGTGATCGACACGCAAAGGACCGCTTCATGAGCAACCCGCCAGTCCAGCCCTCACCGCCCAACGGCTCCGAGCCGGGCGGGGAAACCACTCCGGGGTACGGCCAGAACGCCCCTCAGACGCCACAGGCGCCACAGACTCCGCAGACACCTCAGTACGGCCAGCAGACACCACCGGCGTACGGCCAGAACGCCCCGCAGTTTGGCCAGAATGCCCCACAGTTCGGCCAAAACGCGCCGCAGTACGGCCAGCAGACGCCGCCGCCGTACGGCCAGAACGCGCCGCAGTACGGCCAAAACGCGCCGCAGTACGGCCAATCCCCCTACGCCCAGTACCCGTCCGAACAGCCGCAGGCTCAGGGCGCGGTTCCCCAGCTGGTCAACACGTCGTTCTGGCTGATCGTCGCGGCAGGAGTCCTGTGGGTCATCTCCATGCTGGTGTCACTGGGAACCCTGGACACGCCCGCCGTCAGGGACATGTTCGAGCAGCAGATGGCAACGAGCGGCACCCAGGTCGATTTCGACTCCATCAAGGGTTTCCTGGTCGGCACGATCGTGGTGTTCGCCTTGATCAGCGCAGGGCTGTACGCCCTCGTCGCATTCAATGTCCGCAAGGGTAAGAACTGGGCTCGCATTCTGGGCACCGTGTTCGCCGCTTTGTCGGTCTTCAACATTTTCCCGCTCAGCCTCGCCACGCTGGCGGCGCTGGTCGGCATCGCGGCCATCGTGCTGCTTTACCTGCCCGCGGCCTCGCCCTATTTCCAGAAGCGCCAGTCCTTTGCCAACCCCTACGGACAGCCCGGAGCCCCCTTCGGGAAGTAACTGCGCCAAGCACCAACCAGCAGAGCACCGCCCAGCAGAGCACCAACCAGCAGAGAACTGTGCAGGGGCGCGGGGGCCGGAGGGCCTGGCCGATCTTAGTCGGCGTCCTCCGGATCCTGCGCCCTTTGTGCGTGGTAGGCCAGAATCTGCAGTTCCGTTGCCATGTCGACCTTGCGCAGGTTGACTCTCGGGGGGACCTGCAGCATTACCGGCGCGAAGCTGAGGATGCTCCGAACACCTGCGGCAATCACCCGGTCGCAGACGCTCTGGGCAGCCGCGGCAGGCAAAGCGAGGACCACCATGTTGGCGCCCGTCCGTTGCAGTACCGGCTCAAGGTCAGCGGCGTCGCTGACCCGCAGCCAGCCGACTTCGCTACCTACCACCATCTGGTCGGCGTCGAAGATTGCCACGATGTCAAAGCCCCGCGACTCGAATCCGCCGTACCGGGCCAGGGCCTTGCCCAGGTTGCCCGCACCTACGATCGCGACCTTCCAGTCGTGCGTCAGCCCGAGCGCAGCGGCGATGTTGCGGTTGAGGTACTGGACCTCATAACCGACACCCCGGGTTCCGTAGGAGCCGACATAGGAGAGGTCCTTGCGCAGCGTCGAGGAACTCACCCCGGAGGCCTCGGCCAGCGACTCGGACGAGACCCGGTCCACCCCTTCAGCCAGCAGTGTGGTCAGGGCGCGCAGATAGATGGTCAGCCGGGCCACGGCCGCGGGTGGAATCTGTTTGGCCGCAGTCCCGGCTCCCCCGGGGACAGCCCCAGGAGATGAATCCAGCGAAGTCACTATCTACCCCATCGCGTCGCGTTGTGCTTCCCACTCTAAAGCCCCCGTGCATCACGCAACAAAGCACCCCGCCGTCAGGACGGCTGGCCGAGGACCCGTTGCAAGGTCCGGGTCAGGCGGGCCTCGTCGATCTTCCAGAAATCGCGCTGGACCCCGTCCACCAGCACCACCGGGATCTCCTCGGCAAAGCGCTCGCGCAGCCCGGCGTCGTCGTCCACCGATTTCTCCGACCAACTGATTCCGAGCGCAGCGGTCACGCGGCCGACGGCGGCGCGCGCCTCCGCGCACAGGTGACAGTCAGCTTTGGTGATCAGTACTACATCAGGGAAAGATGCGGGTTTGGCCATGCCACCACCGTAGCCCGGCGGCCGCTCCGGCGTCGACGCGCGGCGCAGTCCGCCTGAGGCCGGGCCGTCCTGCCGTCGCGTCGCGCGGCCTGCGGGCCGTCCTGCGCCGGTCATTGACTAGACTCGTGGCATGCCCGAGGAGAAATACGTCATTGTGGCCACTGAGCCTGCTGCAGCGACGCAGCACGGCGAGGCCGCATTTTTCGACGTCGACAACACCCTCATGAAGGGCGCAAGCCTTTTCCACGTCGCCCGCAAGCTTCACCAGCGCGGCGCATTCACCCTGCCGCAGGCGGCCGGGTTCGCCTGGAAGCAGTTCATGTTCGTGCTGCGCGGCGAGAACATGGATGACGTCCACGCCGTCCGCGATTCCGCCCTGACGCTGGCCGCCGGCATCACGGCCAAGGACATCGAGGCACTGGGCGAAGAAGTCTACGACGAGATGATCGAGTCGCGGATCTGGCCGGGGGCCAAGGCCCTGGCGGAGCAGCATCTCCGGGTCGGGCGCAGAGTATGGCTGGTCACGGCGACTCCGATCGAGGTGGCCACCGTCATTGCCGCCCGGCTGGGCCTGACCGGGGCGCTGGGCACGGTGGGCGAGATCCTCGACGGCTCCTACACGGGGCGGCTCGTCGGCGAAATCCTCCACGGCCCGGCCAAGGCGGTCGCGGTCCAGAAAATTGCCGAGGACCAGGGGCTGGACCTCAGCCGCTGCTGGGCCTACAGCGATTCCCACAACGACATCCCGCTGCTGAGCATGGTGGGGCACCCCGTTGCCATCAATCCCGACTCCAAGCTGCGCCGTTACGCGCGCGAGCACAACTGGCCGGTCTACGACTTCCGTTCCGGCCGGCGCGCTGCCACTCTGGGATTCAAGGCCGCGACGGTCGGCGGGGCCATCTACGGCCTGTGGCGGGGGTTCTCCCGCTTCCGCGGCCCCAGCCGCTAGGCCCCGCGGCCTTCCGTTGCGGTTTGGGACCCGCGCCTCGCGTTCGGACCCGCGAGTCGCGGGTCCGGGCCGAAATCTTCCCGCCGGAACCGAGCAAGAAAAATGCCCGCCGCCTGGAAGGCAACGGGCATTTCATGCATTTCGAAGTATTGCTACTTCTTATTGCGACGCTGGTGGCGCGTCTTGCGAAGCAGCTTGCGGTGCTTCTTCTTGGCCATACGCTTGCGACGCTTCTTAATAACTGAACCCACGAAAGTTCCTTACCGGCTAGATGCAGTACCTGCCTGTTGGGAAGGGTCCGCGGGCTAAGCAGCAGACTGAAACAACTGACAGGTTCTTACAATGACGTAAAACGTTCCTTAACAGGGTACCGCCTCTGCGAGGCAGCCCACGACCGCGGGCCCCCTGCGGGACCCAAAGCAGTCAATTCACGCTGTGAATGTTGCCGCTGGCTGTTCAGCCAGTTCCGGCGTGCCCGTCACTCCGGTCGACGACGGCACTTTTGAGGTACTGTTCGACGGCGTTTTCCGGCACTCGGTAAGAGCGGCCGAACCGCACGGCCGGCATCTCCCCCGAATGCACAAGACGGTACACAGTCATTTTTGATACCCGCATAAGTTCCGCGACTTCGGCGACGGTCAAAAAACGGGCCTTGGAGAAGTTGGCCTCCGTAGACATTTCCCTATTCCTTTGCTCAAGCGAACGGCAGCCCCACCTGGTGACATGGCGGTGTGCCGATGCTGAGCCATCAAACAACCATGTGTTAGCAACACTAGTTGCTCATGGTGCCAATGTGAAAGGCTTCCTCAGGAATCCCCACACGATTTCCGCAGGAATCTCGAAAATCTCGCGGAACCGCACGGCCAGTTCTTTCCTCAGGCACGCGTCCGGCGCGTGCGGGCCGAGGCGGCCAGCTGGCCAAGTACCGACGCCGTCACATCCCAGTCCATGCAGGCATCCGTGACACTCTGGCCGTAGACCAGCTCGTCCCGGCCGGCAGCTTAACATTGCCCTCGGCATTGACTGTGGCGCTGACGTCGGTGTTGACGGCGGCGTTGACCTCAAGGGTCTGCGCCCCGCCCACCAGGAAGCTCTCCAGCATGACGCCGGCGATCGCCCCGGCCGCGGCTCCGGCATTTTCCAGCTGGGCACCAATTTCGAGGGCGACCTCGGCCTGGCGGTGGTGGTTCTTGCCGCTGTTGGCGTGGCTTGCGTCGACGATCAGTCGGGGATTCAACTGTTTCGCGGCGAGTTTGGCGGAGGCCGCTTCAACGTCAGCGGCTGAGTAGTTGGGTCCCTTGCGTCCGCCGCGGAGGATGACATGGGTGTCCGGGTTGCCCGCGGTGGCCACAAGCGCGGCCCTGCCGTCGTCGTCGATCCCGAGGAACGCCTGGGCGGCAGCGGCGGCGCTGCACGCATCCAGCGCCACCTGGAGGTCGCCGTCGGTCCCGTTCTTGAAGCCGATCGGCATCGACAGCCCCGAGGCCAACTGGCGGTGGATCTGGCTCTCCGTGGTGCGGGCCCCGATCGCGCCCCAGGCGACCAGGTCCGCGACGTACTGGGGGCTGATCGGTTCGAGGAACTCGGTCGCGGTGGGCAGGCCAAGGGCGGTGACCTGCCGCAGGAACGCCCGGGCAGCACGCAGGCCCGCTGCGATGTCGTGGCTGCCGTCCAGCCGGGGGTCGTTGATCAGGCCCTTCCAGCCCACCGTGGTGCGCGGCTTTTCGAAGTAGGTGCGCATGACGATCAGCAGGTCTTCGCGGTGCTTCTCGGCCTGGCTGACCAGCCGGCGGGCGTACTCCAGCCCCGCCCTGGGGTCATGGATGGAGCAGGGGCCAACGATGACGAGCAGCCGGTCGTCCACGCCGTCCATGATGGCCCGGACCTCGTCCCGGCCCCGTCCGACTACCCCGGCCAGGCGGGGTTCCAGCGGCAGTTCCGCCATGAGGTCCTGCGGGGTGGGCAGCGGGGTGAACTCGCTGACGCGCAGGTTCGAGGTGGAGTGCTGGGTGCCGGGGGCTGCTTCGATGCTCATGTTCGGGTCCTGTTCCGGATGCGGAGCGGGCCCTGATCAGAACCCGCCGGAGAAATGGCGAAGGGCAGAGAATGATCTCTGCCCTGTTGGCTCTGAAGGAAAGTTGGATGCGTGTCAGTTAGACGCGGGCCCCTCCAGAGCCAACGAAAAATACGCATACCAACGGTTAGTCATAGCGTCGACCATAGCTCCGGAGCCGCGGCCGGGGCAAACGCCGGGCGTAACAATTCGCGGGCCACGCATGCCGGGGCCCAAACCATGACCGCTAGAGTGTTCTGGAGCACACGCTGAAGATCCTGCAGAACCGGAGACAGCCATGACGCAGACCGTCCCGCCCGGCAACCCCGAGGCTCCGACCACTCCCGAGGCCACCGCCCCGGACCCCGGAGCCTCGGCATCCGGGCAAGACACAGCCGCGGCCGCACGCCGGCTCCCTGCCGCGTTGAAGCGCCGCGTGCCCAAATACGCCGATCTTGCTCCCCTGATGCAGTTCAAGAAGCCGGAGTTCAGCCGGGCCGCCAGGCTGCGCCGTGCCAGCACCATCTGGGACCTGCGGGACATGGCCAAGCGCCGCACGCCCCAGGCGCCGTTCGACTACACTGACGGCGCCGCCGAAGCCGAAATCTCCCTCCGCCGCGCCCGCCAGGCGTTCCTGGACATCGAGTTCCGGCCGGGGGTCCTGCGTGACGTCTCCAGCATCGACCTCAGCACCGACATCCTGGGCGGGCCGTCCCGCCTGCCGGTGGGGATCGCGCCCACAGGTTTCACCCGGATGATGCAGTCCGAGGGCGAATACGCCGGCTCCCAGGCCGCCGAAGCCGCCGGCATTCCGTACACGCTCTCCACCATGGGCACGGCGTCGCTCGAGGACGTGGCCGTCGCCGCGCCCACGGGCCGCAACTGGTTCCAGCTCTACCTCTGGACGGACCGGGACCGTTCCCTGGAGCTGATCCAACGTGCCGCCGCTGCGGGCAACGACACCCTCATGGTGACGGTGGACACCGCCGTCGCCGGCGCCAGGCTCCGCGACGTCCGCAACGGCATGACCATCCCGCCCGCCCTGACGCTCAAGACCGTCCTCGATGCGTCCTACCGGCCCGCGTGGTGGTTCAATTTCCTCACCCATGAGCCGCTGACGTTCGCGTCGCTGTCCCGGTACACCGGCACTGTCGCTGACCTGATCAACTCCATGTTCGACCCCACCCTGACCTACGCCGACCTCGACTGGCTGCGCGAGACCTGGAAGGGCAAGCTCGTGGTCAAGGGCATCCAGACGGCCGACGACGCCCGCAAGGTGGTGGACCATGGCGCGGACGGGATTGTGCTCTCCAACCACGGCGGCCGCCAGCTGGACCGGGCACCGATCCCGTTCCACTTGCTCCCCGAAGTCTCTGCGGCACTGAAGGCGGACCGCAGCGACGCGGCCATCATCCTAGACACCGGCATCATGAGCGGCGCCGACATCATCGCCGCCCTCGCCCTCGGAGCCGACTTCACGCTGATTGGCCGCGCCTACCTGTACGGGCTCATGGCCGGCGGACGGGCCGGGGTGGACCGTGCCCTCCAAATCCTGGAGAAGGACATGCAACGCACCATGGCACTGCTCGGCGTCAGCCGGATCGCGGACCTCACCCCCGAACACGTGCGGCTCCTCCGAACCTAACGCGCCCGCCCGCAGGGTGGCCAGTGCGCGTGAACAGAGCGCATACGCAGGGCGGCATACGCAGGGCCGGAAGGGTTACTTTTTGCGGCCGAACTTGGGCAGATTGGCCAGGAGATCGGCGGCTCTGGTGGCGGCCCGGCCCACGGTCCGCCCGATCTGCTGGGGCATCTTGTCCTCCCCTGCCGTTCCTACCGGGATGACGACGGCGGGGCTCAGCGGGCTGCCGGCAGGGCGGCCTGCCAGTGCTGCGGCGGGCTGCGCGGCGACCGGTTGCGGGACGGCCGTTGCGGCAAGGCCATCCGGGACGGCGGCGGAACTGGGCTCTGGGTGGAGGGCGGCAGCCGCGTCCGCTGTCGCAGCGGGGCCGACGTCGAACGCCTGCAGCCAGTTGGCGATCCCGGCGAGCGGCTTGGGGTTGAGCGTGTAGTACCGCTTCTGGCCCTGGGCGCGCATGCTTACCAGGTCCGCTTCGCGGAGGACTTTGAGATGCTTGGAAATGGTGGGCTGGCTCGCTTCAAGCTCCTGGACCAGTTCCCCCACCGCTTTGTCCCCCTTGCGGAGGGCTATCAGAATGTCACGCCTGGTTGCCTCAGCAATGACGGCAAATACGTCGTCTGTCACCATGCCCTCCACACTAGCGACATATACGCCAGATGGCATCCACCAATTGCTGCCTTGGTACAGGGCCTCAACCCGGGCCCGGACCTAGTCGAACCAGGGGTCCAGTCCGTGCAGCGGAAACACTTCCTTGCGGGTGGCCATGATGGTGCGGTCCACCTCGTCGTTGGGGTCGAAACCCACTTCCCAGGACCGCCACCAGAGATCGACGTCGTCACCCATCGCCTCGGGGGGTTCCACGCCGAACTTGGCCCCGTACTTGTCTTTGACATAGTTTCGCCAGTCCTCCGGAACCGGGGTGCGCAGCGGTATCGGGCGGCCGGCGGCGATGGCGATGAGGTGGCTCCAGGCCCGCGGCACCACGCTGACGACGTTGTAACCGCCGCCCCCGGTGGAAATCCACCGGTTGTCGCAGTAGCGCGCGGCGAGGTTGCCGATGGCCGTGGCGGCCTCGCGCTGGCCGTCCACGCTGATGTTCAGGTGGGCGAGCGGGTCAAAACGGTGCGAGTCGCAGCCGTGCTGGCTCACGATGACTTCCGGTTCGAACGCGCCAATGAGCTGGGGCACGACGGCGTGGAAGGCCCGCAGCCACCCGGCGTCAGCGGTGCCGGCCGGGAGGGCGACGTTCACGGCGCTGCCTTGCGCGTTCGGGCCGCCGATCTCGTTCGCAAACCCGGTGCCCGGGAAGAGGGTCAGCCCGGACTCGTGCAGCGAAATAGTCAGCACCCGCGGATCGTCCCAGAAGATGCTCTGGGTGCCGTCGCCGTGGTGAGCATCGACGTCGACATAGGCCACGCGCCGGACGCCGCCGTCGAGCAGCCTTTGGACCGCGAGGGCGGCGTCGTTGTAGATGCAAAAACCGCTCGCGCGGTCCCGGGAGGCGTGGTGCATCCCGCCGCCGAAGTTCACGGCCCGTACGGCGCTGCCGTCCAGGACGGCAGCGGCCGCCAGCAGGGAGCCTCCGGCCAGCCGGGCGCTGGCTTCGTGCATGCCGGCAAAGGCGGGGTCATCCTCGGTTCCGAGGCCCCTGGCGTGGTCGGGGGTGCCCGGGTTTTCGCTCACCCGCCGCACGGCGGCCACAAACTCCGGGCTATGGACCGCGCACAGCTCCGCGTCGGCGGCCACGTCCGGCGCCGCTACCGTGACGTGGTCCAGATCCAGCAGTCCCAGGCTGCCGGCCAGCGCCGCCGTGAGCTCCATGCGCTCCGGCGCCATCGGGTGGGAGTGGCCAAAGTTGTAGGCGGTCATGGCAGGAGACCACACCACCGTCGTCGGCAGCGCGGTCTGAGCGAGTCCGGGCAGGAATGTCATCAATCACAGGCTACCCGAGCGGTCCCCGGCTTCCCGAGCGTGCACGCGTGCTCCCCCGGTCATTACCGGGGTTTAGTGGTTTACTACTTGGGGAAGCAGTTTCAACCGAGGAAAAACATGACGCAAAGCCAGTCGAGGTCCAAAAGCCCGGCCAGCTGGCAGCCAGGTATGCCGGAGCGGGACGGCCTGTGGATCTTCACACGCCTGCGCGACTTCATTGACAGCATCGCAAATAGCTCGCCGGCCCGCCTGGCGCTCACGGCGTTCGGCCTCGTGATCCTGGTCTTCACCTTTTTGCTCTCCCTGCCGGTGTCGTCCGCGCGGGGGGAGGCCACGCCGCTGCACGAGGCCCTCTTCACAGCGGTGTCCGCAGTCTGCGTCACGGGCCTGACCGTCGTCTCCACGGCTGTGCATTGGTCCTTCTTCGGCCAGCTCGTGATTCTGGTCGGCATTTTCGTGGGCGGCTTGGGCACCTTGACCCTCGCGTCACTGCTGGCGCTCATGGTCAGCAAGAAGCTCGGTGTCCGCGGCAAGCTGATCGCCCAGGAGGCCCTGAACGCCGGCCGGCTCGGTGAAGTCGGCACGCTGCTCCGGATCGTGATCGTGACGTCCGTCGTGATCGAGGCCGCCCTGGCACTGGCCCTGATCCCGCGGTTCCTGATCCTGGGGGAGAGTTTCCCGCAGTCGATCTGGCACGGCATCTTCTACGCCATTTCTGCCTTCAACAACGCCGGCTTCACACCACATTCGGACGGGATCGTCCCGTACGAGACCGACCTCTGGATCCTCGTCCCGCTCATGCTCGGCGTGTTCCTGGGCAGCCTGGGCTTCCCCGTCGTCATGGTGCTGCAGCAGAACGGGCTGCGGTGGAAGAAATGGAACCTTCACACCAAGCTGACCATCCAGGTCTCCTTCATCCTCCTCGCCGCCGGGACGATCTTCTGGGCCTTCCTGGAGTGGGATAACCTCCGCACCATCGGGGGCATGGACCTCGGCGACAAGTTCACGCATTCGCTGTTTGCCTCTGTCATGCTGCGGTCCGGCGGCTTCAACCTTGTGGACCAGAACCACATGGAGTCCACCACCATGCTGCTCTCCGATGCCCTCATGTTCGCCGGCGGCGGTTCGGCATCCACGGCCGGCGGCATCAAGGTCACCACCATCGCCGTGATGTTCCTGGCGATCACCGCCGAGGCCCGCGGCGACGCCGACGTGAAGATCTACGGCCGCACCATCCCGGAGGGCACCATGCGGGTAGCCATTTCGGTGATCGTCGCGGGCGCCACCCTCGTCTCGGTCTCTGCTCTCCTGCTCCTGCACATCAGCGGCGCCTCCCTGGACCGGGTCCTGTTTGAAACCATTTCCGCCTTCGCCACGGTGGGCCTAAGCACCAACCTCAGTGCAGAGTTGCCGCCGTCGGGGGTTTACGTCCTCGCGGCGCTCATGTTTGCCGGGCGCGTCGGGACCGTCACCCTTGCCGCCGCCCTGGCCCTGCGCCAGCGCAGCCAGCTGTACCACTACCCGGAAGAGAGACCGATCATTGGCTAGTTCCTCAGGCGCCGTCAACCGCCCCGCCCACAACGCCCCCGTGCTGGTGATCGGGCTGGGCCGTTTTGGCGCATCCACCGCAGAGCAGCTGGTCAAGCAGGGCCGGGAGGTCCTGGCCATTGAACGCGACCGCACCCTCGTCCAGAAATGGGCGAGCGTCCTGACGCACGTCGTGGAAGCCGACGCCACCAACATCGACGCCCTCCGCCAGCTCGGCGCCCAGGAATTCAGTTCCGCCGTCGTGGGCGTGGGCACTTCGATCGAGTCCTCGGTGCTGATCACCGTGAACCTCGTGGACCTCGGGATCGAGCACCTCTGGGTCAAGGCGATCACGCCCTCGCACGGCAAGATCCTGACCCGGATCGGCGCCAACCACGTCATCTACCCGGAGGCTGATGCCGGCGTCCGGGCCGCGCACCTGGTTTCCGGGCGCATGCTGGACTTTATCGAGTTTGACGATGACTTCGCGATCGTCAAGATGTACCCGCCGCGCGAGACCGTGGGTTTCACCCTCGATGAGTCCAAGGTCCGTTCCAAGTACGGCGTCACGATTGTGGGCGTGAAGTCCCCGGGCGAGGACTTCACTTACGCGCGGCCGGAAACCAAGGTTTCCTCGCGGGACATGCTCATCGTTTCGGGCCACGTGGACCTGCTCGAACGGTTCGCCGCACGCCCCTAGGCCACAATCTGCGCCCACCGGTCACCGGAGCCACCGCCGGTGGCGCCGGTGGCTGTCCAGCCAGGCTCAGGCGAGCTGTCGGGTGATTTCGGCCGCGCGCGCAGCAGCTGCGCGGGCGCCGTCGGCGATGATGGCCGGAAGTCCCCGCTCGTCAAAGGTGGCGATGGCCCGTTCCGTGGTGCCGTTCGGGCTCGTGACCGCCTTGCGCAGCGCGGAGGGATCCGCGCCGGGCTCGGCCAGCATGAAGCCCGCCCCGGCGACCGTCTCGCGGGCCAGCAACAGGGACAGCTCCGGATCCAGGCCCAGCTGTGCGCCGGCCTCCGCCATGGCCTCCGCCAGGTAGAAGGCGTAGGCCGGGCCCGAGCCGCTGATCGCGGAGAGGGCGTCCACCTGGTCTTCCGGGATCTCCACCACCGTACCGGCGGCGGCGAGGATGTCCTTGGCGTGCTGGAGCTGCCCGGCGGAGCAGTTGGTCCCGGGAGAGACCGAGACGACGCCGCGGCCCAGCTTCGCCGGCGTGTTCGGCATCGAGCGGATGACGGGCTGGCCGGCCGGCAGCGCCGCCTCCAGCTGCTCCAGGGACACGGCGGCGGCAACGCTGATGACGATCGTGTCCGGTGCCAGGGACCCGCTGATTTCCCGGGCCAAGTCCGCGATCCCCACGGGCTTGACGCCAAGGATTACGACGCCGGAGCCGGTGGTGGCCTGCTTGTTGTTGTCGGGCTCTTCTTCGCCTGCGATGGCCGTGATCCCGTGGTGCCGCTGGGCCAGCTCGGCCGCGCGCTCGGCCCGGCGGACGGTAGCGACGATATCGGCCGGGTCGACGCCTCCGTCGATCAGCCCAGCCAGAATTGCCTCGTTCATTGACCCACAGCCCAGGAATGCGATTCGGTTGCTCATGTCCCCATCATGGCAGTCAGACGTGATTCCCAGCCAGCTCACACCTTCACCGCAGTCATTGCACAACTTTGGACCCTAACGTTGTACCTACCTCATTGAGGGTGCGAGTGATGCAGCAGGCATGCGGATGCCTGCGCGGCACCGGTGGTTTGCAGCGGGTTTCCCCATTTTCCCGCAGCGGACCGCCGGTGCCTTTGCCGTTTAAGGAACCAGTGGCGGCGCCGGCACCCGTGGGACGGCCTCGGACTTCCAGCGAACGTACAGGGAAATCTCGCTGGGCGCCCATGATCGGCCAGTACCTTGGAAAGTGCCTCAACAGGTGCGAGTGATGATAGTCGGTTCCCCCGGAGCCGGCGGTGCGCCGGGCGATCTGCAGCAGAGTTCCCCCAAGTCCTGCTCCAATCGCCCGGCGTTACTCGTTTAACCGACGTTAACCACCCCGCATCCGCACCGGACCCGCATCAGGGCACGGGCGGCACGAATCCTAACCGTCTCCGGCCCCGCCGAATGCTGGGCTGCGGAGCTTGCCTTCCAGGAACCGGCGCTCCGCGGCGCTTCCGGCCAGCGCCAGGGCCCGCCTGTAGCCGTCGGCGGCCTCCGGATAGCGGCGCAGGCGCACCAGGAAGTCGGCGCGGACGGCGTGGAAGAGGTAGTAGTTCTCCAGCCCCAGGCCCTCTACCGCGGCCAGCGCGGCGACCGGCCCGTGCAGTTCCGCTAGGGCGACGGCACGGTTCAACGCCACGACCGGTCCCGGCGCGACGGCCAGGAGCTGGTCATACAACTGCAGGATCTGCGCCCAGTCGGTGTCCCCGGCCGTCGCGGCGTCGCTGTGGACGGCGTTGATCGCCGCCTGGAGCTGATACGGTCCGGGACGGTTCCGGCGCAGGCACCGGCGGACCAGCTCCTGGCCCTCGGCGGCCAAGGCGCTGTCCCAGCGCCCCCGGTCCTGGGCCGCGAGCAGCACGAGGCCGCCGTCGGGGGTGAATCGCGCGGCGCGGCGGGACTCAATGAGCAGCATCAGTGCCAGCAGTCCCGCCACTTCCGGCTCGTCCGGCATCAGCGACGCCAGCAGCCTGCCCAGCCGGATGGCTTCCGCGCAGAGTTCCGTACGGGCCGGGCTCTCCGCAGGGCCGGCGGTGTAGCCCTCGTTGAACACGAGGTAGACGACCGCCAGCACCGATTGCAGCCGTTCGGGCAGTTCGGCGCCCTGCGGGACACGGTACGGAATCTTCGCATCCCGAATTTTCGCCTTCGCCCGGACCAGCCGCTGTGCCATGGTCGCCTCCGGCACCAGGAAGGCCCGGGCGATCTCCGCCGTCGTCAATCCACCCAGAAGCCGCAGCGTAAGCGCCACTTGGGCGGACCTGCCCAGAGCGGGATGGCAGCACGTGAAAATCAGCCGCAAAGTGTCGTCGTCCACGTCCTCGACTCCTGACTCTTCCGCCAGGAACTGCTCTTCAGCGGCCAGCGCGGGTCCGCTCCCGGACCGCGCCGCCGCCAGCAAGGCCGCCTGAACGTGCTTGTCCTCGCGTGAGGCCTCCCTCCGCAGCCGGTCGATCGCCCGGTGCCGTGCAGTCGTGATGATCCAGCCAGCCGGGCTGGGCGGAATGCCGTCCGAAGGCCAGTGCTGGACCGCCGCAGCAAAAGCATCCTGGACGGCGTCCTCGGCAATATCGATGTTCCCGAACGTACGCGTCAGGACGGCTACGGCGCGGCCGTATTCGAGGCGGAACACCCGGGCAATGTCCGCTTCGGTCGCCGCGTCATTTGCACCACGGTCGCCCACAGCAGCACCCCCACCAACCCGGCGGCTAGTGCTGGAAGGGACGGACTTCAACGGGAAGTGTGGTGACGCTGGCGAGCTTCCGCGCCCAGCCAAGGGCCGCGTCCAGATCCTCGGCCTCGATCACGGTGAATCCGCCGAGGTGCTCTTTGCCTTCGGTGAATGGCCCGTCGGTCACCAGGATCTCGCCGCCACTTATCCGGAGGACCGTCGCGGACTCCGCCGGGTGGAGCCCGGCGGCGAACACCCAGGCCCCTGCCGCCTCCATTTCATGGTTCAGGGCCGCCAGGTCACGCATGATCGGTTCGAGGAATTCAGGGTCCGGGGCCGGGCCGTCCGGCTGGTAAATGCTGAGCAGGTACTGCGACATTTCGGTGCCTCCTTGTCGGATCAGCCGGCGGTGTGCCGGCTTCTCAGCAACTACACGATCGGGGACGCTGTGGATCGACACGGTCTCGACACCGTCGCCGGCCCGGGGGTCCTCAGGAAGCTTTTTCCGGCGACAGGAGCCGCGCCGGCGGTTGCTCTGCCACATGCGGCGCGGGATCGACCGGTCCCTCAAACACCAGCTGGTCCAGGCGACGGAGGATGAGCCCCTCGCGCAGCGCCCACGGGCACGTCACCATGCTGTCGAATTTGAACATTTCAAGGGCCGCTTCCGCGACGAGGGCGCCGGCCAGGATCTGCGGGGCGCGGGCCTCGGAGACGCCGGGCAGGTGGAGCCTGTCCCCCGTCTCCATGGCCGAGATCCGCTGCGCCCAGAGCCCCAGGTCGAGGGCCAGCAGCTCCCGCTTGACGTAGGGTCCGGCGGCACTGGGGGCGGCACCGGCGATCCTGGCGAGGGACCGGAAAGTTTTCGACGTGCCCGCCACGAGGTTGGGCGGGCCCAGCTTCTCAAATTTGCGCACCGCGGGTTTGAGGGTGGAGCGGATGTAGCGGCGCAGCTCCTTGATGCTCTTGGCCGAGGGCGGGTTCTCGGGCAGCCAGTCGCGCGTCAGCCGGCTGGCGCCGAGCGGAACGGACATCGCCAGCTCGGGCAGCTCGTCCTGTCCCAGGGCCATCTCGAAGGAGCCGCCGCCGATATCCAGGTTCAAGATGGGCCCGGCGCCCCAGCCGTACCAGCGCCGGACGGCGAAGAACGTCATGGACGCCTCTTCGCTGCCGGTAAGCTCCCGGAGGGTGACAGTGGTTTCATCCTTGACACGGGCCAGGACGGCCGCACCGTTGGTGGCCTCACGGATGGCCGAGGTGCAGAACGCGAGGAGGTCGTCGGCTTTGTGCTTGGCCGCGAATTCCCACGCCTCGAGGACGAACTCTACGAGTTCATGCTGCCCGGCGTCGTTGATGCTGCCGTCGTCGTCGAGGTACTGCACGAGCGACAGCCGCCGCTTGTGCGAGGCGTAGGGGACTGGACGGGCGCCGGGATGGGCGTCGACCAGCAGCAGATGGACAGTATTGGACCCGATGTCGAGGACGCCTAGACGCATGGTGCCATTATCCCCCCACGGAGCGGCTGGCCTAGCTGCGACGGCGGTATTCGCGCAGAATACCGCCGTCGACGCCGTGGGTTTAGCGCGGGCTTAGGCCGGGTCGCTGTCCTGCGCCGGGCGGTCCACGGCCCTGTCAGTCGGCTGGGCGCCGGGCTGGACGGCAGTCCCGTCAGCGGGCTCGTCCGTTGGCTTGAAGTCGCGGCGGATGTTGGCCACGCCCTCCGGGTCGATTTCAAAGCCGTACGCGGCCCCGGGGTTGATCACCATGCCGAGCTCTGCGCCGAGGTTGCCGATGATCGCGGCGCCCTGCGTGCCGAGCACGTTCGGGGCGGCGGCGAGATACTGCTCGGTCACGCGGCTCGGGTGCGAGAAGACGGCCAGGACAGGCTTGCCGGAGGAGTTCGCGAGGACCAGCGGCTCCACCTGCGAATCGGGGCCTTCCAGGGCGTCGGAGCTGACCACGTAGACCTCGTTGTTGAGGAAGGCCAGGATCACGTCCACCGGGTTGGCGTCCGGCTGCTCCCCCCGGGCAAGCTGCTCCTCGAGTTCGTTCAGCGGCTGGTTGTCCAGGTGTGCGGGCTGTTCAGTCATATTCCTACTCGATCACGTTGCGCCCCGGTCCGCAAACGCGAAATCGCCGGAAACCTGCGAATCCGCCGGTAATTTCCGGCGAATCCGCACGTTTCCGGCGAATTCGGAGTGCTGGCCTACTTCTTTGCCGTGGCCTTCCGGGCGGGTGCCTTGCGGGCCGTCGTCGTGCGCTTGACCGGACCCTTGGCCCGCTTTTCCGCCAGGAGTTCGACGGCCTGTTCCCGGGTCAGCTCCTCGACCGACGTGCTGCGCGGCACGGTGATGTTGGTGATGCCGTCGGTGATATAGGGGCCGAAGCGGCCTTCCTTCACCACGATGTTCTTCTCCGAGACCGGGTCCGGGCCGAATTCGGCCAGCGGCGGAACGGCGGCACGGGCGCCGCGCTGCTTCGGCTGCGAGTAGATCTCCAGCGCCGACTCAAGCGTGATCGTGAAGATCTCCTCTTCGGAGCCGATCGAGCGGGAGTCCGTGCCCTTCTTCAGGTACGGGCCGAACCGGCCGTTCTGCACCGTGATGGGGTTGCCGTCGGCGTCCTGGCCGAGCACGCGGGGCAGGCTCATGAGCTGCAGGGCCTGGTCCAGCGTGATGGTGTCCACGCTCATGGACGCGAACAGGGATCCCGTGCGGGGCTTGGCCTTGACCGGCTTCTTCGCCGGCTTGGGCTTGCCGTTCTTGTAGTACTCAACGGGCTGGTTGGCCAGCTGCTCCTCGGTCATCTCCGGGATGATCTCGGTGACGTAGGCGCCGTAGCGGCCGTTCTTGGCCACGATGGTATGCCCGGTGTGCGGGTCCGCGCCGAGGACGCGCTCCTCCGGGGCGGCGGTCTCCATGAGTTCAACGGCCTTGGCGGCCGTCAGCTCATCCGGGGCCAGGTCCTCCGGGACGTTGGCGCGGGCCGCCTCAACCACTTCGCCGGTCTCGGGGTCCACGGTCGCGGTGGAGCTTTCCAGGTACGGGCCGAACTTGCCGACCCGGAGCGTGATCGCGTCCGTGATGGGGATGGAGTTGATCTCGCGGGCATCGATCTCACCGAGGTTGTTCACGATGCTCAGCAGGCCGGGCTCGGAGTCTTCACCGAAGTAGAAGTGCTTGAGCCAGGCGGGTCCGGCGGCCTGGCCGTTGGCGATCTTGTCCAGGTCGGCTTCCATGTCGGCCGTGAACTCGTAGTCCACGTAGTCGTGGAAGTGCTGCTCGAGGAGCCGGATGACGGAGAACGCGATCCAGCTCGGGACCAGCGCGGAGCCTTGCTTCCGGACGTAGCCGCGGTCCTGGATCGTGGAGATGGTGGAGGCATAGGTCGACGGGCGGCCGATGCCCTTCTTTTCCAGCTCCGCGGTCAGCGAGGCTTCGGTGTAGCGCGGCGGCGGCGAGGTCTCGTGGCCGACGGCGACGATGTCGGTGGCGGTGAGCGCGTCGTCCTTGGCCACGTTCGGCAGCCGGCGTGCTTCCTCGGACTCGTCGTCGCGGCTTTCGTCCTTGCCTTCTTCGTAGGCTGCGAGGAAGCCGGGGAAGGTGATGACGGTGCCCGACGCCGAGAACTCGGCGTCACGGCGGTCGGCCGGGTCACCAACAGTCACGGCGCCGAGGCGGATCGTGGCGGTGGAGCCCTTCGCGTCAGCCATCTGCGAGGCGACGGTGCGCTTCCAGATCAGCTCGTAGAGCCGGAATTCGTCGCCGGAGAGCTGCTTGGCCACCTGGGCCGGCGTGCGGAAGGAGTCACCGGCGGGACGGATGGCCTCGTGGGCTTCCTGCGCGTTCGCTGCCTTGCCGCTGTAGACCCGCGGCGACTGCGGCACGTATTCGGGGCCGTACAGCTCGGAGGCCTGGCGCCGGGCGGCCGTGATGGCCTCGTTGCTCAGCGCGGACGAGTCCGTACGCATATAGGTGATGTAGCCGTTTTCGTAGAGGCGCTGGGCCACCTGCATGGTGCTCTTCGAGGAGAAGCGCAGCTTGCGGCCGGCCTCCTGCTGCAGGGTGGAGGTGGTGAACGGCGCGGCCGGGCGGCGGGTGTACGGCTTGGTGTCGACGGAACGGACCCGGAATTCGGCGTCCTGCAGCCCCGCTGCGAGCGAGGCGGCGAGTTCCTCGTTGAGGTGGACGGCGTTGCGCGACGTGAGCTCGCCGTTGTCGTTGAAGTCCCGGCCGCTGGCGACCTTGGCGCCGTCGACGGCGGCGAGTTTGGCCTTAAAGGAGCCGGAACCGGCGCCGAACTGGCCGGTGAGGTCCCAGTAGGAGGCGGACTTGAAGGCCATCCGCTCGCGTTCGCGGTCCACCACCATGCGGGTGACGACCGACTGCACACGGCCTGCGGAAAGGCCGCGGGCCACCTTGCGCCAGAGCACCGGGGAGATCTCATAGCCGTAGAGCCGGTCCAGGACGCGCCGGGTCTCCTGGGCGTCCACCAGGTCCTGGTCGACATCGCGCAGGTTGTCCATGGCGCGGTGGATGGCTTCCTTGGTGATTTCGCCGAAGGTCATCCGGTAGACGGGCACCTTGGGCTTGAGCACTTCGAGCAGGTGCCACGCGATGGCCTCGCCCTCGCGGTCCCCATCGGTTGCGAGATAGAGAGCGTCGGCGTCTTTGAGCTGGGCCTTGAGCTCGGCGACCTTTTTCTTCTTGTCCGAGGACACCACGTAGTAGGGCTTGAAGTCGTTGTCAATGTCGACGGCGAACTTGCCCAGCGGGGTCTTCTTCAGTTCCGCGGGGAGCTCCGAGGGCTGCGGAAGGTCACGGATGTGACCGATGGAGGCCTCCACGATGAAGCCTTCGCCGAGGTACTTGGCGATGGTTTTGCTCTTGGCGGGAGACTCCACGATCACGAGTTTCTTGCCGGTTTTGGCCTTGCTTGGCACGGTGCTCCTACAGAAAAAGGTGGCTCGGGCAGATGCGCCCATACCCGCCTAGTTCACCATATTTTGCAGAATCCCGCGCATCCGGCCGGAAATGAAGGCCCGGCGGAGGTGGGTTTCGGCCGCAATACGACCGAGTGTCCGGCGGTCCTTGGGGCGCCCCGGATGCGGCATCAGGCGTTACTGGCGGCAGGCTCAGGCCTTGCCGGAGGCAGGCTTGCCGGCGGCGGTGGAGGGCTTGCCAGCGGCGGGTTTTGCGGCAGCCGGTCCGCGGTCGTCCGGAATCATCGACCACATCGTCGCCATGCGTTCGGCGCCCTCGGGCACGTGGTCAGGATCCTCGAGCTCATAGTCGCGCAGGAGGTCGAATACCCGCCGCGACAGTTCGGCCCGCTGGTCCGGCGTCAGGTACAGCAGGTTGCTGGCCAGTACCACCGAGGACGGGCCGTCGGCGGTGTCGCCGCTCGCGCGCCGCTCGTTGCGGGCCTTGGCGTACGCAAGGACCCGGCGGCGGTAGGCGTCGAGCTCGAGGTCGAGGACGGCGAGTTCCGGGCTGGCCACTCCCCCCAGCGAGTGGATGGTGAAATCGGTGCCGGCGGCTTTCCAGCGCCGCTCGCGGGCGTCCCCGGCCGTGGCTGCGGGGACTACGATGCCCCATTTCTGCAGTGCCCGCAGGTGGTAGCTCATGGCGCTGGGCGTCAGACCGGTCTGAGCGGCGAGTTCGGTGGCCGTCCGACTCACCTGGGTGGAATACAGTTCGGAAATGACCTCCAGCCGGGCGGCGTGGGCGAGGGCACGGATCGCCTTCGGGTCAGTGATTTCCACTTGCTTCTCCGGACGATGCCGGCGCTTGGTGGCCGGCGGAGCCGTGGACTCCGCCGTCGGGGTTTCTGCGTTCACTCCTCCAGTGTATCCAGCCAATCCAAACTATGAAAGAAATGCTTGACATCTATTCCGTGACCGAGCTACGTTCCTATTTATGAAACAGACACTTCATAAATTGCCGACCCCCACAACAGCGGCGCAGCCCCTCTGGCGCAACGGCGACTTCCTGGTCGCCAGCACTGCGCGGTTCGTTGCGACGGCGGGGATGGGCGCCGTCGTCGTTAGCGTCATGCTGCACCTGCAGAACGCGGCAGCCGCGGGCGGCACTCCCGTCGCGGGCCCCTGGCTGGTGGCCGGATACCTGCTGTGCTCGGCGCTGCCGCTGGTCCTCTTGGCCCCATGGGCCGGCCGGCTCGCGGACACCAGGGACTCCCGCACCCTGGCCACGGTGAGCTCCGCGGTCAGCGCCGCCGCCGTCGCCGGCATGGGGCTGGGCATGCAGTACCTGGAAAACTATCTGCCCGTGCTCTTTGCCATGACGTTCCTACTCGACGCAGCCCAGGCCGTTGCCGGTCCCACGTGGCAGGCACTGCTGCCGCGGATCGTCGGCGAGGAACGCACCCCCCGGGCGATGGGGACCATGCAGGCGACCATCATGCTTGCGGGCATGGCTGGTCCCGCCGCCGGCGGCCTGCTCAGCGGCTGGGGCGGGACCGGACTGGTCTTCGCCGTGGCCAGCGGCTGCTACGTCGCCATGGGGCTCGGCGCCCTGTTGATCCGGACCCGCCGCGGCACGGCAGCCGAACGTGCCGGACGGGCGAAACCCGCGCTGCTCGACGGGCTCCGCCTGATCCGCCGGGACGGCCTCGTCTGGGCCCTGGTCCTGGGGGCGATGTTCTTCATCGTTGTCGGCGAGGCGACGAACGTGCTTGAGGTCTTCCTGGCCCGCGGCGAACTTGGCGCCACCGAGACGCAGTACGGGCTGCTGGCCGCGGCGTTCGGCCTCGGCATGGCGGCCGGGGCGGCAATGGCCGGGAGCATCAGGACGCCCCGGGTCCGGCTGCTCGTGCTGCTGGCCTCGATGACCCTGACCTCGGCGTTCCTGGGCCTTATGGGAATGGTGCCCAATGTGGAACTGCTCTTTGTGGCCTACACGGCAATGGGGATGGCCTGCGGCGTCCTGAACGCCTGTTTCGGGGCGATAGCGATCCTGCGGATTCCGGAAAGCGGCCGGGGCCAGGCGATGGCGATCGTCGGCGGGATGACGCGCGCCGTCTCCATTGCCGCGCTGGCCCTTGGCGGGCTGCTGGGCGCGCTGGTGCCGGTGCGCGTCAGCTTCCTGCTCACCGGGGGCGTGGGGGTACTGGTGTCCCTCGTCCTCACGGCGTACGTCCTGCCGAAGTTCGGCCGGGAGGACTCCGGCGCTACCGCAGCGGCGGCTGAGGCGGCCGAGGCGGAAGCCGCTGAGCTGGCGACGACGGCGGCGGCGGCGAGCGCCGCTTCAGGCGGGCAACAGGAATCCGTCCCGGACCAGGTTCCCCACTTCCTCGAGGAGGCCAGCGCGGAACTCCGCGCCGTCAAACCCCTCGTAGCCGCCCAGCAGCGCCTCGAGGGCGCCGATGATCTGCCCGACGGACAGGTCGCCGTCGCACGCTGAGACAAAGCCGGCCAGCTCGGTACTGAGCAGGTTGGTGCGGCGCAGCCCGGCACCCTGCCGCAGCAGGATGACGCCGGGGTGTTCCGCTCCCGGGCGCTGGTGCCGTTCCTCGGTGACGTCCTCCGCGACCAGCAGGTGGGCGGCGGCCAGATCGTGGGCGGCCAGCCAGTCGGCTCGCTCGACGGCGGCGCCCAGGTGTGGCCCGACCGGCTGTTCGATCGGATACGTGATCTCCTCGAAGCGGGAAAGGACCGGCCCGGCGCCGTCGGCGGGCCGGCGCAGCCAGATCATGCCAAAGCCGATTCCCGCCACATTGCGCGAGGCGAAGTCGTCGAGATAGGCCGCGTACGAGTCCTGGTAGAGCCGGCGGTCGCGGTTTTCCGAGGCGTCCTGCAGCCAGGTCTCGGCATACTGCTCCGGGCCCACCTGCTCGCGCTGGATGAACCAGACGTCGGCGGCCGGACTGGCCCAGCTCTGCGGCCGTTCGGCCCAGCCGGCGCCCGCCGTGATCTCCCAATTGCCCAAAAGCTGGGCCGTTCCGCCCGGGGCAAGGACAGAGGGCAGCGCCCGGACCAGCGAAGACACAATCTCGTCCCCCGGCAGGCCGCCGTCGCGATAAGTGAACTGGTCCGTGGCGGTCTCGCCGAGGCTGCGGGGCGTGATGACGAACGGCGGGTTGGACACCACCAGCTCGAACTCCTCACCTGCAACGGGTTCCAGCAGGGACCCGAGCCTCAGGCTGACGCGGGCGTCAAGGTCGGCCGGGTCCAGGTGCAGCTCGTCGGCATTGAGCAGAAGGTTGAACCGGGTGAACGCCAGTGCGCGTTCGGAGATGTCCGTGGCGGTCACGTGCTCGGCGTGGTGCAGCAGATGAAAGGTCTGGATACCGCAGCCGGTGCCGAGATCGAGGGCCTTGGCAACATGGCGGCGGGCGGTGACCTGGACCAGGGTGGTGGAGGCCTGCCCAATCCCCAGGACGTGGTCGTGGCGGAGGACGCCTGCGCGCTGGTGCGCCGCGAGGTCGCTGGCCACCCAAAGATCCGCGCCGCCTTGACCGACCCCGTCCTCCCCCACGGACGGGTCCCAGCCGTAGGGCCTCAGGTCCACTTTCGCCTGGATCAGGTCCTGGTTCTGGTCCTGTTCAGGGCCCGACGGCTCCACGAGCCCGAGCTCCATCAGCCCCTCTGTGCGGATGCCGGGGAACGCGGCGTCCAAGGTCTCCGCGCGCTGCGGTTCGGACAGGAGCCAAAGACGCACGACGCCGGCGAGCGCCGCCTTCGCCGGCTCCCCGAGGGAGCGCCCGGTGACGATCAGTGCAGGGATGAGCTGGTCCCGGCCGAGGGCGGAGTGCGCAGCCTCGCCGAGCAGCTCCGCAACCCCGTCCACGGTGTAGCCAACGGCACGCAGGTCCGCGGCCAGGGCCTCAAGAAGGCCCGGGAGGTCGCTCCGCGGGGCGTCCGGAGTGTTGCCTGCTGTGAACGGGGTTGAGGAAGCCGGTGTTGAGGGAGCCTGCGTGGCGGGAGCCGGCGTGGCGGGGCCTTGCGCTGAGGAAGTCACCGGACAAGTTTAGTCCGGAGGTCTTGGCCCGGGGTTTGGCCCCGGGTTGGTCCCGGGTTAGTCCCGGGGTTTGGCCCTGGGTAGTCCCGGCCGTGCGGGTCCGGCTAGAGCTCGGTCTCCGCATAGATTTTCAGAGCGTCCCGGACGAAGGCCGCGCCGTCGGCACCGCCGTAGTTCGCGGCGAACCGGGGGTCCGCCACATACATCTCGCCCAGTCCCGTCACGTACCCCTTGAGGTCCGTCCCTGCGGCGTTGTTGGCGCCTGCCGTGCTGCCCGGGGCGGGTGACGCCGCCGGTGTGCCGGGGATACCCCTGAGCCATTCGACGTGGCGCCGGGCCAGGTCTTGCGCCTGCGCACTGTCCGCCGGGACCCCCGATTCCGCAGTGGCAGTCCAGTCGGCGCCGAGTTGCCGCGACTGCTCCATCCAGGCGGCCTTCTCCCCGGCCCCCATGCCGCGCCACCACGTGTCCGACTTCTCATAGGCATCCTGGCCCCACCGCTGCTGGACTTCTTCCCGGTACTTGGTGTGGTCGAAACCGTCGAACATTTCCTCCGCCATGATCTTTCCTCCCGTTTGCAATGCCTCAATGGTGTGACGGACCGAAGCGATCTGCCGGCCCAGCCTGTCCTGTTCCTGCAGCAGCCACGCCAGATGCCGGCCCAGCGCGTGCTCCGCGTCCGCCTCGTTGCCGAGCACCTCCGCGATCGCCGGCAGCCCGAGCCCCAGGTCGCGCAGGAGCACGATCCGCTGTAGGCGGACCAGAGACTCTTGACCGTAGTACCGGTAGCCGTTATTGCCGGTGCGGCTGGGCCTGAGCAAGCCGATGTCGTCGTAGTGACGCAAAGTCCGGCCGGTGGTGCCGGCCAATTTCGCGATCTGCTGAACGGACCAGTCCATGCCTCCACCGTCCTCTTCCATCTCTCGTCCTTGTCTGTTCCCTGAGGGCCTGCTGGTCCCGTGCCGACCGGCCGCTGCCGGCCCATCCCTTCGACTCTAAACTTTGACGCAGCGTCAAAGTCAAGGGGTCCGCGGGGGAAGGCGTCCGGACAGTCCGTGCGGCCGGACGGGGGCCTGCAAGACGGTAAGTTTGAGGCATGGTTTTCCCTTCTTTCCACGCCCCGACCGCCCGGTGGGTCCGGCGGACGCTCACGGGAGCGGCCGCGGCCGCCGTCGTACTGACCGCAGCGGCATGTTCCCCGGCCGGTTCGGTTGAGAACGCCGATGTCCCGGCGTGGAAGGCCACCGCCCTGCCGTCGGCCCCCGGGACCGTGCTGGAGGATGCCGGCAAAATCCTGAACCGGCATCCGATCGTCCGGGCCGCTTCCGGCGTGCCCGCCGGCACCTACACCCTGACCATGACCTGCGAGGGCGGCGGAAAGGCGTTCTTCGCCGTCAGCCTGGACGGCAGCCAGCTGGCCGAAGCAGGAGCCGCCTGCAACGGCAGCCGCGAAACCGCCCGCATTAAAGTGCCCGCCGCGGGCGAGGTCACGCTCAGCACGTCCAGTGTGGATGCCCCGCTCATCTACGCCTACCATCTGGCAGTGTCGGAGTAAGGCCGCACGCAGACTGGTCCCCGGCGTCCGGCTCAGTGCCTCCTGATGGGCCCGCCAGACCCGGACCTTTGGCCTCTGGCGTTTGATCCCAGGCCGCCCTAATCTCAGGGTATGCCAACTGTGCCGGCCAGCAGGGTGTCGCGACGGCGCACCCCGGCGGCCGCCGTGGTGCTCTCAGTTGCGCTGTTCCTCGGGACGGTCCTGTCCGGCTGCGAATATGAATACAGCGCCGACAACTGGGACGACGAATCGCCCTCCGTTGCCGCTCGGCCGCCCACTGACGCTGCCCTGCCCCGAGACCCCCACCTCAACGAGCCGGTGTCGGGCGCGGAGCTGGACGCATGGGTCCACAACGTACTGCCCGACACCCAGGGGCAGGTCTTCCATACGGGTTTCGGGACGCTGGAGGCCGACGAGGAGCGGAAAGACACCACAACCCAGCTGCCCAAAGGTACCTACGCCCTGACCCTGGCGTGCCGGAGCGCCCGCCGGGTGTCCTTTTCCATCGAGAACGGCGAGAACGAACTCGTGGACCTGAGTCTCCGGTGCGGGACGTCCAGGGTGAACGTGGTGCATCTGGCCGCAGATGCGTCGCTCTCGATCAAAGTGGATGCGAACGGACCGGCGAACTTTGCGTACCGGGTGAGCCGGATCTGAAAGTTCCCGGCCGCCAAGGCAGCCGGACTGCGGCGAAAGCCGGACCGGCCGGGCAGTTCAGTCCGAACTGATCAGGCGGCACAGCCTTCGGGGCAGCGGAGAGTTTCCGGGCTGGAGGCGCACTCGGCGCAGTAGAGCGTCAAGGTCCGGCAGCTCTGATTCGAGCAGTTTTCGAATTTGCTGGTGGGCGCCGAGCAGCGGACGCACTCGCCGATGGTCTTGGCGTCCTCGCTGAACTCGAGGTGCATGCGCTTGTCGAACACGTACAAGGAGCCCTCCCACAGGCCCTGGTCTTTGAAGGCCTCGCCATAGCGGACAATACCGCCGTCGAGCTGGTAGACCTCCTTGAACCCGCGGTTCACCATGAGGCTCGAAAGCACCTCGCAGCGGATGCCTCCGGTGCAGTAGGTGACGACCGGCTTGTCCTTGAGGGCATCGTATTTGCCCGAGTCGAGTTCCTTGATGAAGTCATGGGTGGTGGCGACGTCGGGGACCACTGCGTCCTTGAACTTGCCGATCTGGGCCTCGAAGCCGTTGCGGCCGTCGAAGAACACGACCTCGTCGCCCTGCTGCTTCTTGGCTTCAATGAGTTCGTGGAGTTCCTCGGGCTTGAGGTGGGTTCCGCCGCCCACCACTCCGCCGGCGTCGACCTTGAGCTCGCCCGGGGCGCCGAAGGATACGATTTCGTCCCGCACCTTCACGCTGAGCCGAGGGAAGTCTTCCGCGCTGCCGTCGGACCACTTCACGTCGACGTCGTGGAATCCCTTGTACTCCCGTGTGGCCTTGACGTATTGCTTCACGGCGTTCAGTTCTCCGCCGACCGTGGCGTTGATCCCGTCCTTGGAAAGGATGATGCGGCCGGTCAGTCCGAGTTTTTCGCACAGGGCGCGCTGCCAGAGCCGGACGGCGTCCGGGTCAGCGAGGGGGGTAAAGCCGTAAAAGAGCACAATCCTGTTCAAAGCCACGCATTTAAGGGTACTGGCTGGGTGGGGCGGCCGGGCGACAGTCACAATTGGATGTGCAACCGGCCTTCCCCCGACGCGGCCCCTGTTGCATGTGGCACGGCTGGAATACGCTCATCACATGAGTCTTGACGCCATGGTTGAAGACACCACTCACCTGCTGGAAATCTGGGTTGCCGGATGGGCCGGTTGCCGCGGATATGAGACGCGCAGGGAGGGACGGTTCCCCGCGGCTTTTCGCGCGGACACCACCCACGAATGGGAATATTTTGCCTACGATCCCTCCGAGGCGGAGTTCGCGGCGCTGGCGGCGAAGACGGCTGAAGTTCCGGCCAGAGTCCTCACGATCCTCACCAATGACGTGGCCCGGTACACGTTCCTGGGACAGCGGCATGGCATCCATGTCACCTCGGCTTCCCAGACCATGATGATCGTGGACATGGAGACCCAGGATTCCGAAGACCCCTGGCTTTCGGACGACGACCTCAAGCTTGAGACGTCCCGGACGGACGGCGTCCACCATGCGGTGGTCAGCGCAGGCGAGGAGGTCGCCGCGAGCGGACGCGTGTTTGTGGTGGGACATACCGCCATCTTCGACAAGATCGTGACGGCGCCGACCTACCAGCGGCGGGGACTGGGCAGCTTCATCATGAAGGCTTTGGCGGCCCAGGCGTTCGAACACGACGTCGATTCCGGGCTGCTGCTCGCCTCGCTGGACGGCCAAAAACTCTACTCGCACCTCGGCTGGCGCATGGTGTGCCACGTTCTGATGCTGTCGACCTCGGACGAAGGTGCGGACTTGTCCGTCGGTTGACGCTGCGCGCTTGCCCACCGGGGCAACGTGCCGCCGGGCAGGGCCGTGGGGCAACGTGCCGTCTTGGCCGCCTGTGTGGCTCCCGTTCGGCCGTTGGCCGCACCGCGCCGACGCCTGGCCGACGCGCAGTGCCTGCGGGGGCGGGCGATTTGAGGCCGGATGAAAGAATATGTGAGTGAACCCGCATGAGTCCTTGATTCCGTTGCTGGGCCGAGGCCCGGACCCGGAACAGCTGCGTCATGTGCGAACGATCCCCGCCCGCCAGGCCGTCAATGCGCCGTGGCCGGAGTGGTCGCACCCGGACGTGGTGACAGCGTACGGTTCCCTGGGCATCCACGAGCCCTACCTTCACCAGGTCCAGGCCGCCGAACTGGCCCACGCCGGAGAGCACGTGGTCATTGCCACCGGCACGGCGTCCGGCAAGTCACTGGCTTATCAGCTGCCTGCCCTGGACGCGATCCACCGTTCCGAACTCAGGGTCCTGTCCGACCCCGGGAAAATCCACGACGACGGCGCCGTGACCCTCTACCTGTCCCCCACCAAGGCACTGGCCGCCGACCAGCTGGCAGCGATCCGGGCCCTGAAGCTCCCCACCGTCCGGGCGGAAACCTACGACGGCGACACCGATCCCGCTTCCCGGCGCTGGATCCGGGACCACGCGAACTTCATCCTCGCCAACCCTGACATGCTGCACTTCGGCATCCTCCCGAACCATGCCTGGTGGGCCAGGTTCTTCCGGCGCCTCCGCTATGTGATCGTGGACGAGGCCCACAGCTACCGCGGAGTGTTCGGCTCCCATGTGGCAAACCTCATGCGCCGGCTGCGTCGGATCTGTGCCTACTACAGCCCCGGCCGTTCGCATCCGGGACCTGTATTCATCGCGGCGTCCGCCACGGCGTCCGACCCCGAGCAATCCTTCGGCAGGCTGATCGGCGCACCAGTGCGTGCCGTTTCCGAAGACAGCTCACCCCACGGGTCCACCACCGTGGCGTTTTGGGAGCCGGCCCTGACGGAACTCCGGGGCGAAAACGGTGCCAAGGAGCGCCGGACCGCCGTCGCCGAGACCGCCGACCTGCTGGCCAACCTGGTGTCCTCCCGGACCCGGACCATTGCGTTCATCAAGTCCAGGCGCGGGGCGGAGACGATTTCCTCCATCGCCAAGCGCCTCCTCGACGAGGTGGACCCCAGCCTGCCGCAGCGTGTGGCCGCCTACCGCTCGGGCTACCTGCCGGAGGAGCGACGGGCCCTGGAAAAGTCGCTGCGCTCGGGTGAGCTGCTGGGCGTCTCCAGCACGTCCGCACTGGAACTGGGCATCGACATTTCCGGTCTCGACGCCGTGCTGGTCGCAGGCTGGCCGGGCACCCGCGCGTCGTTGTTCCAACAGATCGGCCGGGCAGGCCGCGCCGGCCAGGACGCGATCGCGGCTTTCATTGCCAGCGACGACCCGCTGGACACTTACCTGGTGAATCACCCCGAGGCGATTTTCGACGTCTCGGTGGAGGCCACGGTGTTCGATCCCTCCAATCCGTATGTCCTGGGCCCGCACCTGTGCGCCGCCGCTGCGGAACTTCCCCTGGGGTTCGCCGAGCTGGAGCTCTTCGGAGCCACGTCGGAGAAGCTGCTGGACCGGCTGGTTCTGCAGGGCTACCTGCGCAAACGGCCGGCCGGATGGTTCTGGACCCATCCGCAGAGTGCCGCCGCCATGGTGAACCTCCGGGCTGATGGCGGGGGGCCGGTGAGCATCGTGGATGCCGAGACCGGCTCCTTGCTCGGCACCATGGATTCGCCCCAGACCCATTACCAGGCCCACACCGGCGCCATCTACGTTCACCAGGGCGACAGCTACGTGGTGGAGGACCTGAATGAAGAGGATCACTGTGTGATGGTGCGCCGGGCGAACCCCGACTACTACACCACCGCCCGGGACGTGACCCAAATCGAAGTCCTCGACACGGAACGCACCACCCAGTGGGGTGATGTGGCCGTGCATTTCGGCGATGTAAAAGTGACAACCCAGGTGGTCTCCTTCCAGCGCAAGGCGCTGATTTCGAATGAGATCCTCGGCGAGGAACCCCTGGAACTGGGCGCCAGGGACCTGTTCACCAAGGCGGTCTGGTTTGTCGTGGACAACCGCTCGCTGACCGGCGCAGGGCTGATCGAGGCACAGTTCCCCGGTGCCCTGCATGCCGCCGAGCACGCGGCCATCGGCCTCCTTCCGCTCGTGGCTTCCAGCGACCGCTGGGACATCGGTGGAGTCTCCACGGCCATTCACGCCGACACCGGAGTGCCCACCATCTTTGTCTACGACGGCCATCCCGGCGGGGCCGGCTTCGCCGAACGCGGCTACGACAAGGCCAGGGTGTGGCTGACCGCCACGCGCGACGCCATCAAGGCCTGCGAATGCGAGTCCGGCTGCCCCTCCTGCGTCCAGTCACCCAAGTGCGGAAACAAGAACAACCCGCTCGACAAGGACGCTGCCGTCACACTGATCGACGTGCTGCTCAAAGACGCCAGCGAGCTGATGCACACCGGCAACTCCGGGGCGACGGCGGCCGCGGCCGGGACGTCGGGAGACAAGCCCGCCCAACCACTCCGAGCCTGAACGCGTCTCGGCGGCACTTCTGCGGCGCCCGGCCGTGGCACTTCGGCGGCGCCCGGCCGTGGCAAGTCGGCGAGGCCGGCCGCCAGCGGATTCGAGGCTCCACGCATCCGGTAGCGAATCGGGCCTCATTCACGGCGCTGACCCGCTCCCGGGCGGAGGGGGCGGTCCCGCTCTGGCCAGCCCTGTGGCCGCCCCGAGGAACGGTCCGGCGCTGAGCTCGGTGCGGACCTGAACTGTGGCGTCCGGGCCTTCAGAACAGGCAACCAGCGCGGCGTTGTTCTTCAGCGCGACCTCCCGAGCCACGGCACAGGGCTCACCGGATGTGATTCCCCGTGCTGCGTCCGCCGCAGCCAAGGCCGCGAGGTCTGCAGCCGCCGCAGCCCTCGACGCCGCAACGGCCGATTGGGCCAGAAGCAGCAGCAAGACGACAGCCATAATGACGACCAGCCCGAGTCCCAGGGCCAGGACGGTCCCCGAGCCCCGCTCCGACGGCGGCCGGCAGCGGTGCGGGGCACGGTCAAGAGACGGGATTCGGGGCGGCGGCCCGGGAGCAGCCCGGGCACGTGCAGGCGGCATCACGTGCCCTGCCACTGGGTAGTGGAGGCCCCACCGAACCGGGGCTGTTGTGCCGCACCGGGGGCCTCCGAACGCGCCCACGCGCTGGCGCTGAGGGCCCACGGGATGAGGGACCCGACAGGCCCGGGGACGCGGCCGGAAACGGTGACCCTGTGCCATTCGCCGTCGAGAGTCACTTCGGCCCCTGCTGTTTCGCCGGCGAGTCGGCGGACAATCTCTCCGACTTCGCCGGCCACGGCTCCCCTCGCCAGTGCACGGGCACCACCGCGGGCCGCTTCTTCGACGCGGAGTTGCGTCACTCCGGCCGCCGAACCCGCGAGCAGCAGGGCGAGGAGGAAGACGACCGAGGGCAACGCCACGGCGAACTCTGCGGTGACGGCCCCGCGGCACTCGGCCGTTGGTGGCGGCTCCCTCCGGCTGCCGCTCCCCCGGGCGCGCAGTCCCTTCATGGCAACGTGAGCGCTGTCCGGATGAGGTTCAGGAGGAAACCGCGGACCTCATCGCTGCGCATGATGAAGACGAGAACCCCGGCGAACCCGACGGCGGCCAGAGTTGCGATGGCATATTCAGCGGTGGCCATTCCCGCCTGGGCTGAGGGCGGCCTGGTGCGTCCGTGCGGCTGAACGGGGACAACCGAGCTGGCGCCGGGGTAGATCTCGTACACCTCGGCAACGCCACCCTCCCCTGTGTCCATGCGATTTGCGCCGGGTCGATTTGCGGCGGGTGTGTCCTGATTTATTGACATCTGAATTCCTTCCACGGGACACCGGCCTGATCGCCGGCTGATTCGACTCTCCCGGCTTGGACGTTGCACCGTAAGCCCGGATGCCCGCCAAGTGGAAAACACGCCCCAAAGGTGCCGCCGTGGCGTGCTGTGGAGGAGAACTGACTGGCTGTCACACCGGGCCGCCACCGGACCCCAAGGCACCTGCCCGGACAGCACCCGGCTCGCCACAGCACTGAACCCGAGGGGCTGTGGTCCGTACTGCGGCAACAGTCTCTCGGGTTCAGTTGGGTGTTCAGAACTTCACCCACGCGTTGCTAGGGGAGGAAGTACCCCGCGAGGTCGACGATGTACTGGGCGGAACCGTCGGACCGATTGAACAGCGACACCTTTCCGTCAGAGCCGAGCGGGACCGAGACCAGGTTCGGCACGGTCTGTCCTTTGGCGAAGTTCAGGTTGGACGCATTCGGCTGCAGCGAGCCGGACGGAAACGCGGTGGCGAAGCCGAAGGTCCTCGGAGCGGTGACCGTCAGGTTGAAGACAGCTGCCAGCGCACCGGCCGGTACGCCGTTGGCGCCGGCGACCTGGAAGGACACGAAGCCATTCGTTGCGGCCGGGGAAGCCCTCCGGGTGTCCAGGATCCGGGTGGGGCCGACCGCCTTGAACGCACCGGCAGCGGTGGGAGTCCCTGGCAGGTAGTAGCCCGCGACGTCGGCGATCAGGTGGGAGGAGCCCGAGGACGCGTTGAGCAATGCGACCTTTCCGTTGGCGCCCACGGGGACCGTGACCAAATTCGGCACCGTCTGGCCTTCGGAGAAATTCAGGTTGGAGGCGATGGGCCGGTTGGTGCCGGACGCGTACGCGGTCACGAAGCCCAGGCGCTGAGGCTGGGTCACCGTCAGGTTGAACACGACCGCAGAAACGGATGCGGGGATGCCGTTGACGCCCGCGACCTGGAAGGAGACCGGAGTATTTGCGGGCACCGCCGACGACTTCCTAGTGTCCAGGAGCCGGTCGGGCGAGATGCTCTTGAAGGCTCCCGGCGTCGTCGGTGCGCCGGCGACGTAGTAGCCCGTGACGTCGGCGATCAGTTGGGACGTTCCGTCAGACCGGTTGAACAGGCTGACCTTTCCGTTAGCGCCCACAGGGACGGTGACCAAATTCGGCACTGTCTGCCCTTTTGCGAAATTCAGGTTGGAAGCGTTGGGACGCTGGGTGCCAGAGGCGTAGGCGGTGATGAATCCGAAGGACTTTGGTTGCGTCACCGTGAGGTTGAAGACGACGGCGGATACCTTGGCAGGGATGCCGCTGACTCCCGCGACTTGGAACGACACGGCAGAATTCTTAGCGACACCGACACGAGAGGTGTCCCTGGTATCCAGGAGCCGGGTCGGAGAGATGGGGCTAAATGTTCCGGGAAGCTGGCCACCCGCCTTGCCGGCCTTGATGATGACGTCGTCAATGAAGCTGTCGCCGGCCTGCCGCCGGTGCTCGGCACCGAGTTGCATCTTGGTGACGGCGGTAAAGCGCGTGGCGACCTGCTTGCTGGAATACAGGAGTTTGCCGTCGAACCACACCTCGACCGTGGAGGAGGGCCCGTTGGCGACGACGTGCATGACGATGTGGTGCCACGTACCAAGCGGGACGTTGACTTTCATCGGGGTGTAGCGGAGCGTGCCGTCGGGCGCCGATACACGCAGCCACAGCGGGCCGGCGCCGCCGTTGGAACGGTAGACGTCCACGAACCGGGTGTTCCCGTTGAAGAAGCGGAAGTAGGGGACGTTGTTGCCTGCGACGCCCTCCTTGGTGATGTTGAACCAACCGTCGGCGTAGACGTCATTGCTGCCGGCAGGAAGTGGTTTGGAAAAATTGGCCACGGAACCGGCAGCCGTGGTGACGTGAACGTTGGCTGAGCAGCGCCCGGAGTGTTGCTGAGCTGAGGAGACATCGGCCGTGCCGGTCCCGGCGGTGAAGGGGGCGGCGAATCCTGCGGTCGTGAGGCTTCCCGACTCGAAGTTCGTCGCAATCACCGTTGTGCCCGGGAGTTGGTTGGTCGGTTGAGGCGCTCCCGGCTGACAGGTTATGGCGGCGGACGCCGGGCTGGCACCGACCACCAAACCGGCCAACACTAGTAGGTTGAGCGCTGCAATCACGCCCGCTTTTTGCAGTCGAATCATTGATCTGCCCCCCTGGCATGGCTCCCAGTCGGTACGAGACCCCAGATACTCCGGGATTCGAGGCGCCAAGGAAGCGCTGTGAGTAGCCGATGCACGAGACCGCTCATACTCCGACGGTGCCTGCCCCAACGGTATCCCCCAGTAACTTGAATAAACCTTGGGTCCGGCGATTCGCGGGCCGCCTGCATCAGGCCGGGAGCAGCCCCAGGAGCACGGGCACAACGCCGAGGCATACAAACGCCGGCAGGGAACACAGGCCCAGCGGCACAACGAGCTTCACGCCGAGCGCCGCCGCGCGCTTCTCGGCGGCCCTGTTGCGTTCGCGGCGAAGCCGGGCCGCGTGGGCATAGAGGAGCGCTGAGGAGGGGGCGCCGGTGAGCGCGGCGAAAACAAGGGCGTCGCGCAGGGCAAGAAGCTGGGGCGCCTGAACACCGGAACTGTGCCATGCGGTGTCCCAGTCCGCCCCGATTGCGAGGGCTGACACAACCGGCCGCAACTGCCGCCCGAGTTCCGGTGGCACCAGGGCGGCGACGAGTTCGAGGGACCGGCCAAGTCCGGCTCCTGCATCCAGCATGGCGCCGATCAGTTCCAGCATCATGGCGGTGTCTCGCAGACCGGGGAAGCCGTGGCGTCCGTGCCGGCTGGCGTCGTGGACCGCCGTGCTGCGGACGGTCCCGTCCGCCGGGGGCGGAAACTGGCGCCGGAGCCGCCGGCGGATGCGGCCCGGGCGTGCGAGGACCACGACGGCTGCACCGGCAAGGCTCGTTGCCACCACGAATCCGGCCAGTTCGGGCCTCACGGCGGCCGCGGAGTCACGATGGGGCTTCCGTCGCGGACCGGACGAGCCTTGAGGACCACAACCGGCCGACGGCGGTCAGCGCCACACCTGCGGCCAGCGCCGCGGGGCCCCAGGGGTTTCCCAGCAGCGTCGCCACCACGTCCACGCCGAGCAGCAGACCGAGAGCCAGACCAGACAGCGGCAGCCAGGTCAGCAGACTCACGGTTGCCCGGGGCCCCGCTAAGGCGGTCTGCCGGGCGGCCTCGGCGTCATCCTCCGCTTCCAGGTGGGCGGCAAAGCGTGCCAGGACATCGGCCAGCGGGCAGCCGCTGGCCTCCGCCGTGTCAAAGCATGCGGCGAGCTCGCCCCACACGCGCACGTCGCGCCCGGCCCGGCTGCCCACGGCCCCCGTGGCGACAGCGACGCCGGTGTCCTCGCCCGCAGACCCGCCGGAGACCTCGCGACGGATGGCCGCGGCCACGGAGGACCCGCGCAGGGCGGCCGCTCGCGCGGCCGCAAGGATCCTGAGGGACTCGGGGCCGAGTACCGTTCCGGAACCTTCGCTGGTGCGGTCGTGGCCGGCGCCGGGAACCGCCGCCTGGCCCGCGGACCAGTCCTGCGCAGCGGCCCCGGCGTACAGGACCCACAGTTCGTCCCACAGCCGAGCGGGGATGCGCCCTCCCTTCAGCAGCGCGGCCAGCTGTTGGACCACGACGGTCATTGGGACGGGCCCGGCACTCGCGGATCCCCCACCGCGCCAACGGCCAAATCCCCTGACGGCTCTCCGCACCCCGGATCGAGGCTGCCCGTGGGCTGCGGAGCTCCGCGTGCCCACGCCTTGCAATGCCCTGCGGGTGCGATGGCCGGCCGCGCGCGGGGAGGGAAATGCCAGCCACACAGCCAGGAGCAGGACGATGATCAGGAGGACGGTCATCACGGCGTCCATGACGGCGGGGGTTCGTGCCCGGAACCCGGCCGACGCTCTGCCGGCCGCACCGCCTGCAGCTCGGAGGGGCCCACCCCTGCCAATCCGGGGTCCAGGCCGAGACGGTGCGCCAGCTGCGGCCAGGCCCGGCCGACGCGGAGCTGGCCCTGCTGGATGTCCAGCGCGACCGTGACAGCCAGGCCCGAGTCCTGGGCCTCCATGATTCCTATGCTCGCGACCTGGCGCCCGGTCTCCGTCCGCTCGACATGCACAACGGCGTCGATCGCACTGGCGACCTGCAGCCGTACGGCGTCCTGGCCCATGCCGGCGAGCGCGCCAAGGGCCGCCAGCCGGGCAGGCACAGCAGCCGCCTCGTTCGCGTGGATAGTTCCGCCGCCTCCCGTATGTCCGGTGTTCATGGCCGAGAGCAGCTCGCGGACCTCCGCGCCGCGGCATTCGCCCACCACCAGCCGGTCCGGCCGCATCCTCAGGGCCTGGCGGACCAGTTCGCCCAGGTCCACGGCACCGCCGCCTTCCAGGTTTCCGTGCCGGGATTCCAGCGAGACGACGTGCGGGTGGACCGGATTCAGTTCCGCGGCGTCCTCAATCAGGACGAGTCTCTCCCCGGGGCGGCACAGTCCCAGCAGCGTCGCCAGCAACGTGGTCTTCCCCGAGCCGGTGGCACCGCTGATGAGGAAGCTCAGCCTGGACGCCACCATGCGTTCGAGCACGGACTGGACCAGGCTCCCGACGGCCCCGGTCCCGAACAGGCCGGCGCGCCTCAGCTCGGGCATGGAGAAGACCGTGGCCCGGCGGATCCGCACGCTCAAGAGGGTTCCGGCCGTGGAAATGGGCGGCAGCACCGCGTGCACGCGGTAGCCGCCGTCGAGCCTGACGTCGACGCACGGCGAACCGTCATCCAGGCGGCGGCCGCCCGCTGCCACCAGTCTCGCGGCGAGGGCCCGGATCTGAGGCTCCCCGGAAAAGACCACCGGCGCCTTTTCCAGACCGCCGCCGCGGTCCAGCCAGACTGAGTCCGGCCCGTTGACAAAGATGTCTGTCACGGCGGGATCCCGGGTGAGCGGCTGCAGGGGGCCCAGTCCGTTCAGTTCCGCGCTGATGCTTTCGACCGCAGCCAGGGCGCCGCCCGTGCCGAGCAGCCGTCCGCTCGCCTGGACTGCTGCCGCGACCCGCGAGGGGGTTACCGGGGAGGCGTCGGCCATGACGGACTCGCGCACGGACTCCAGCAGCGTCTGGTCGAGAAAACCCTGCGAACGCCGGCGCCCCGGTGCCCGCCGGGTGGGCTGTTCGGGTTCGGCGGGCTCTACGGCCGCATGGGCACTCATGTGTCATTTCCGCCGTTCAGGTCAAGGACTCCGGCGGCGAACCGGCGGACGGCGCGCTGCCGGCCGGTTTCCAGAAGGCGGCCGAGTTCCGTTGCTCCGGCCAGAGCCTTGATGTCCGGCATGATGCCCTGAAGGGCGAGCCCCACGGAGCTGGCGATCAGCGGCGCATCCAAGGCGGCGCCGGGACTGGCCCGGACCACGAGCGACGTATCCACGGGTGGAAGCTCCTGCAGCAGCCAGGCCGTGGCGACGGCTGCCCGCAGCCGGGCCGGCGCAACGACGATGATCCGGTCGCATTCCCCGGCGAAGGCCCGCAAGGCCTCCCGTTCCCGGCCAATATCCAGCACGACCAACTCGCAGCCGCGGCGGGCGGCGTCGAGAACCGCGGCCACGGTGGTTGCGTCCACACCGGCGGCCCGGTCCCGGGTTCCCGGCCACGACAGGAAGGAGAATCCGCCGGCGACCGGCAGCGCATCGTCCAGCTGGGCTGGGTCGATGCTGCCGCTCACCCCGGCCAGATCCGGCCAGCGGAGCCCGTGGGCGTCCTCGGCAGCCAGCGCCAGTTCCAGGCCGCCACCCCAGGGGTCGCCGTCGATCAGCAGCACCCGGGCCCCGGTCCCGGCGGCGGCCTGCGCGATCCAGATCGCCGCCGTCGTGGCACCGGCACCGCCGCAGCCGCCGATGAGACCCAGAACGAGTCCGCCAGCTTCCGGCGCGCGCGACCTGCTCAGGTATTCCGCCAGCCAGGCGGCCGCGTCCGGCAGCACCGCGACCCGTTCGGCCCCGACGGCGGCGGCCAGATGCCACAGGCCATCCCCGTCTCCTTGGAGTCCGAGAAGCACGGCCGGGGCCCTCCGCCGGGGCGGCAACTCGCGGATGTCGCTGCCCACCAAGACGGCGGCCGCGGCGTCCCAGAACGGTGCGGCCTCGGCGACGTCCTGCACCGTCCGCAGCTGGCCGCCGGCCGCTGCGACGATGCGTTCCACCTCGTTGCGCAGCACTTCGACCCCGGTGACGAGCAGGGTTTCCGCGGATTCCCCGGGGATCCACGGCCCCGGCTCCCGCGGGAGCGGCGAGCCTGGACCACGTTGCTGGTGCCTGTTCATGCTGCCACTGTGCCCGGGCCGGAATCGCAGCGTAACCGCCGTCGTGGGCTATGTGGACAAGCCTCGCGGCTTTCCTGAACGCGCCGCCAGGGAGCGCGCACGGACCACGCCCCGAAGCAGGGCAGAATTGACCCTATGTACCTGCTGCTTGCTGCCCACGCCGACGGCGCGGCGCTGCAGCAACTCACGGCAGATGGCGACCCTGAACCGTCCAATCCGGAACCCCGGGTTGTCAGGGCCGGCGACCTCGCCGGAGTCGTTCGCGGGCTGGAGGAGCGGCACCCGCGCTGGATCTGGCACCGCACGCAGGACTGGTACCCCTCGCTCCTGGCCGCCGGGGTGGAGCTCGAGCGCTGCTACGACCTGACTTTGTGCGGTTCGATCCTGGCCCACTCGGAGTTCACCGCCCACACCGGCTACGCCCAGGCGGCGGAGAAGATGACGCAGGACGACGAGCTGCACCAGCCACCGCGGGGCCTGCAGCCCCCTGCCCCGCCGCCGGAACAGGGCGCCCTGTTCGATGCCCCGGCCCCCGGTCAGCGTCCCGGCCAATCCCTCGAGGCTCTTCGCGCCGAATACGCCGCGCAGCAGGAGGCACTTCGCCAGGCGGGAACGGCCTCGGGAACGGCCACCGGCACCGCAGTCGTCACCGACGCCGGCCGGCGCCAACGGCTGCAGCTGCTGCTCGCGGCGGAATCCGCCGGAGCCATGATCGCCGCCGAAATGCAGCACACCGGCGTCCCGTGGCGGGAGGAACTGCACGAGCAGATTCTTGCGGATCACCTCGGACCCCGCCCGGCTCCGGGCCAGCGCCCGGCCAAACTCGAATCGCTCACGGCCGAACTGAGGCTGCTGCTGAAGTCGCCGGCGCTGAACCCGGACTCGCCGCAGGAGCTCATGCGCGCCCTGCACCGCAACGGCATCGAAGTGAAGACCACCCGCCAATGGGAGCTGAAGGAATCCAGCCACCCTGCGATCGTGCCGCTGCTGGCCTACAAAAAGCTGGCCCGCCTCCACGCGGCCAATGGCTGGGCGTGGCTTGATACCTGGGTGAAGGACGGTAGGTTCCAGCCCGAGTACGTGGTGGGCGGCGTGGTCTCGGGCCGGTGGGCGTCTCGGGGCGGCGGGGCGCTGCAAATCCCGCGCCAGGTCCGCGGCGCGGTCCACGCCGATCCCGGCCACAAACTGATCGTTGCCGACGCCTCTCAACTGGAACCGCGGGTGCTCGTGGCGCTGGCGCAGGATTCCAAGATGGCCGAGGCCGCCCGGGACAAGGACCTCTATGCCGGCATCGCCGCACAGGGCTTCGGCGGTGACCGGGCAAAAGCCAAGGTGGCCCTCCTCGGGGCAATCTACGGTGCGACCACTGGCGAGTCCGGACGGCTGATGCCCCAGCTGGCCCGCACTTACCCCCGCGCCGTGGGCTTCGTCGAGCAGGCTGCCCGCGACGGCGAAGCCGGCAGGACCGTCACCTCACGCCTGGGCCGGAGCAGCCCGCCGCCGTCGGAACGCTGGCTGCAGAGCCAGCACTCCACCACCGCGGAAGAACAGCGCCGGGCGGACTCGATCGCCCGCTCACGCGGCCGCTTCACCCGGAACTTCGTGGTCCAGGGCTCCGCCGCTGACTGGGCAGCGTGCTGGCTCGCCGAACTGCGACGCCGGCTGCGCGCCATACGGTCGAACGGCGCAGCCGTTGGCGAACTCGTGTTCTTCCTCCACGACGAGGTAATGGTCCACTGCCCCGAAAGCGCCGTCGGGGACTGCATCAAGGCGATCGAGGACTCCGCGACTGCCGCCAAAGACCTGCTGTTCGGCCGGATTCCGGTGGAATTTCCGGTCAGCGTGGCCGTCGTGGACTCGTACGACAACGCCAAATGAGTGACCGAAGTCACCGCCTGTAACGTACCCGTCGGTAGCGTTGTGTGGGCTCCGTCACCGGGCTACCCTCGAAAAGGCCGGTGAATTTCCCGTACGATCCGCCGGCTATTGCAACGACGCAAGGAATTGGGGAGGCAGCGGTTTGGCTGGCATTTTTGAGATCGCGCAGGCTGGCGATAAGGCATATTTCTTCAGGCTGACGGCGGCGGACGGCACGGTTGTGGCCGTGTCCCCGCTCTTCAGCTCCATCAAAAGCGCGGCGGCGGGCATCAACGCCGTGCGCGAGAACGCCGCGACCGGCCTGATTGTGGATCGCTCCGGTACTCACAGGCGGGTCGCAGCCACCAGGTCGGGAGGACGAGCACTTGCTCCCCTGGCAGGCAGCGCCGTGGCCACAGGCTAGCGGACCGGTACTACCGGAAGGGCCGGTTGCTAATGGGCCGGCGCTACCGGAAGGGCCGATAGGCCGGTGCCCTGCGGGCCTCACACATCGATCCCGTAGAGCCGCTTGCGGTCCCACGGAACGGCCCAGCCCAGCTGTTCAAAGAGCTGGTTCAGGATCATCCCTGTAAACCCCCACACCACCACGCCATTGACGGTGAAGGCGGGGCTCTGGAACGTCTGGCCGGCCCGGCTGACCGTTGCCATCACCCGGTTGTCCGGGTCCAGCAGGTCCCGGACCGGAACACGGAACACCTGCGCGGATTCTCCGTAGTCCACCACCCGGACCGGCGACTGGGCGGCCCACCAGGCCAAGACCGGGGTGACCAGGAAATTACCCCGGGGCAGCGCCAGTTCAGGCATCACTCCGAGGACGTCCACACCCGCAGGGTTCAGGCCGGTTTCCTCTTCCGCCTCGCGAAGGGCCGCGTCGACCACAGACTCGCCCGGGTCGATGCCGCCGCCTGGAAACGCCACCTGTCCGGGGTGGTCCTCCAGGGTTTGGGCCCGCTGCAGCAGCAGCACGTCCAAATCCGCTGGAGCCAGCAACTTCTCGGACACCGCCGGAACGTTGTCCAGCGCACCAAAGAGCATGAGCACGGCGGCCCTGCGGACCCGCTCGCCGGGTTCGACTGCGAGTTCCCGCCAGCGCGGATCAGGGGCGGGCGCCGTGCCCGCCTCCACCGCGGCTACGAGGTCGACGAGATCCTGGCGTGCGGTCACCGCTGTTTCCTTTGCGATTCCATCCGGATTTCGGCGGCGCGGTGCGTCTCGGCCAGCAGCCGGGCCAGCAGTTCCTCCTGCCCCGGGGCGAGTTCGTACTTCAGCAGCTTCTTGGCTTTTTCCGGGTCGGTTTCGCCGGCGCCGTAGCTGGGGCACCAGTTGGCGACGGCGCAGGCGCCGCAGGCCGGTTTACGTGAGTGGCAGACGCGGCGGCCGTGAAAGACGACGCGGTGCGAGAGCATGGTCCAGTCCTTCGGCTCGAACAGCTCAGCGACGTCGGATTCGATCCGGACCGGATCATCCGACTCCGTCCAGCCAAAGCGCCGCGCCAGGCGGCCGAAGTGGGTGTCCACCGTGATGCCCGGAATGCCGAAGGCATTGCCCAGTACGACGTTCGCGGTTTTCCGCCCGACGCCGGGCAGCGTCACCAGGTCCTCCAGCCGGCCCGGCACCTCGCCGTCGTACTCGTCCACAAGCCGCGTGCACAGCGCCAGGACATTTCTGGCCTTGGCGCGAAAGAAGCCAGTGGGCTTGATGATGGCCTCCAGCTCGGCCGGATCCGCCTCCGCCATCCGCCGCGCGTCCGGGTAGCGCGCGAACAGCAGCGGCGTGATCTGGTTGACCAGCACGTCCGTGGTCTGCGCGGACAGCACGGTGGCTATCACGAGCTCGAACGGGCTGCGGAAGTCCAGCTCCGCGTGGGCGTAGGGGTACTGTTCCGCGAGTTCCCTGTTGATCCGGCGCGCGCGGCGCTTGAGCGCCAGGACAGACTCCCCTGAGGCCCTCCGCGCACCGGGCTTGGCGCGCCCAGGGTCCGGGGTGCCGGGTTCCGTGCTGCCGGATGCGGTGGTCACAGGGGCGGGCTAACCGCGTTCGATGTTGCTGAGGTCCCGCAAAACGCCGAGCCGTCCGTCGGTGTGCTGGACCAGGAATTCGTTGCCGCGGTCCTCAAGGGCAAGGACCCAGCCGCCGGGTTCAATGACGAACGCCGGGGCTCCGGTGCGCTCGTCGACGGCGGTGCGGGGCTGCGCGACGGCAAACCAGAAGGCCTCGTGCACCGGGTGGACAGTGTCCTCCGCGGGCCGGCTGTTGGGATCAACGGTGGCGCCGATGGGCTCCTGCGGCCGAACCTGGGGGTTGACCGTGGTGGGGGCACTGCCGCCTGCGGCTGCCGGAGCCCCGGCTGCCTGGGTCTGTTCCGCGGCGGGCCGGCTCTGCGCAGGGCCGGCGACGGCGGCAGTGGCGGCGGCACCGGCAGCGGCAGGGACGCCGGCAGTCCGGGTCTTTTCCGCGGCAGACGGGGCCGACTCAGCAGACGGGGCCGACGTCGACGGCGTCGACGAGGCGGACGGCGCCGTGGCAGCCGAACCGGCTGCTGGTACAACGCCCGAGATCTGGGTCTCCGGCCCGCCGGGAGCCGCAGCGCCCGGCGCCGCAACGGATGCCGCGCCCGCCGAAGGTGCTCCAGCTGTTGGGACACCGGCCGACGGCACGGCAGGTGAAGTTGCCGCCTGCGCGGCGGCTTGGCCGCCAGTGGCCGGGCCGGCAGCGGTCTGGCCGCCCGTGACCGGGCCTCCGGTGGTCGGGCGCTTGGCCCAGCCGGCAGCCGCCCCGGACGCTGTCGCCCCGGATGCTGCCGCGCCGGATACTGCAGCCCCAGACGCGGCTGTCTTGGACGCGTCCGTTCCCGCCGAGTCCTTGGCCGTTTTGGGCTGCTTCGGCGTCTTGGGCGCACGGGGCTTTTGCACCGGGGCAACAGCCTCGCGGGCCACCACGTGGGCAGGCGTTTCCTCCCGGTCCAGGAAATCGCCGGCAAAGAACGGGATCCAGCGGGCCAGCACCGTGGCCGCGAAGAGCCCCAGGGCGCCAAGGAGCGCTATCAGCATGCTCGGCACGAACGCCCCGGCGACGGCGAGGAAGAAGAAGGCCAGCGTGAAAGACGCGACGACGGACGCGAACTGGTCGATCGACAGGGATCCGATCCGGATCTTGGTCGACGGGCTGAGGCGGCGGGCCACGAACAACGCGGTGACAATGAGCGGCAGCACGATGCCCAGGCCCAGGAAGAACAGGCTGCCCAGGTTCCACAGGTTGTAGGCGAAGGAAAACATCGGAATCAGCGAGGCGATGAAAAGAAGCAATGTGGAACCGAAGACGGTGAGGTCCCGGATGGTGAAGGGACCGAGGACGGCTTCGTTTTTCTTCGCGGTCTTCTTGTCCACCGTGAAGCGTGGCGCTTCCCCGAAGCCCGCGGGCCCCGGCTGCGCCGTTCCGCCCTGGCTCTGGGCGGGCGCCCGGAGCTGCCCGTTGTCTTGCTCGTTCATTCCGTATCTCCTTAGCATGGCGGCACTCTGGACAGCGCCGTCTAACGGCAGGCAAGGACAGAACCACCAGCGGGTCCTGTCGCCTCCATCGGATGTCACAACTTCATCTCAGCCTAGCCAAGTGACTGGCCGATCACTAGCTGACAAGCCGAGGGCGGACACAGCAGAATTCCCCGGCTTTCCGAATTTCGGACGCTTGCGCCGGGCCGCCGCCCAGTGCCGTCAACGAACCACTCGGCGCTTAACAAACACCGCTCACGGCGCTGATTGTGACGGGGCGCACGTTTGGTCGGACCCAAGTATTAGTGTTTATTCCAGACAGCGCTAGCGGCACTGCCGCGGTCTGCCGCCGCCCGACGTCGCGCATGCGGCGCGGCGTGGAGGGGACGCGTACGGCCGCGCAGCCCGGATCGATGAATGATGAGGTTCACCATGTCCCAGCAGACACCCGGCTCCATGGCCACGCAGGCTCCCCACGGCGACGCCTTTGAAAACTTGTCCCAGGAGAACCGCCGTTTCGCGCCTTCGGCCGAGTTCGCGGCGGATGCGGTGGCCGGCGCCGGCGTGTACGCCGAGGCCGCCGCCGACCGGCCCGCGTTCTGGGCCAGGCAGGCCCGGGAGCTGCTGGACTGGTCCAGGGACTTCACCGAGGCGCTGGACTGGTCCGACCCGCCGTTCGCGAAGTGGTTCGCCGGCGGGGAGGTCAACGCCGCCTACAACGCCCTGGACCGCCACGTCGAGGCCGGCCGCGGGGACCGGGTGGCGATCTACTTCGAGGGCGAACCCGGGGACACCCGCACCTACACCTACGCCCAGCTGACCGCGGAGGTGAAGAAGGCCGCGAACGCCTTCGAGTCCCTGGGCGTGGCCAAGGGCGACCGGGTCGCGGTCTACCTGCCGATGATTCCGGAGGCCGTGATCACCCTGCTGGCCTGCGCCCGGATCGGCGCGATCCACTCCGTGGTCTTCGGCGGCTTCTCCGCCGACGCGCTGCGGTCCCGGATCGACGACGCGGAGGCCAGGCTCGTGGTCACCGCCGACGGCACCTACCGCCGCGGCAAGCCCAGCGCCCTCAAGCCCGCGGTCGACGACGCCCTGTCCCGGCCCGGGCACACCGTGCAGAACGTCGTGGTGGTGAAGCGCAACGGGGCGGACGTGGACTGGCACGAGGGCCGGGACCACTGGTGGGCCGACACCGTCGGCGCCGCGTCCGCCGAGCACACCGCGGCCGGCCACGACGCCGAGCACCCGCTCTTCATCCTCTACACCTCCGGCACCACCGGGAAGCCCAAGGGCATCCTGCACACCACCGGCGGCTACCTCACCCAGACCGCCTACACGCACAAGGCGGTCTTCGACCTGCACCCGGAGACCGACGTGTACTGGTGCACCGCCGACGTCGGCTGGATCACCGGGCACTCCTACGTCGCCTACGCCCCGCTGATCAACGGCGCCACCCAGGTCATCTACGAGGGCACCCCGGACTCCCCGCACCAGGGCCGCTGGTGGGAGATCGTGGAGAAGTACAAGGTCTCCATCCTCTACACCGCCCCCACCGCGATCCGCACCTTCATGAAGTGGGGCAAGGACATCCCGGCCGGCTACGACCTCTCCTCGATCCGGGTCCTGGGCTCGGTCGGGGAACCCATCAACCCGGAAGCCTGGATGTGGTACCGCGAGGTCATCGGCGCCAACGCCGGCAAGCACGGCGAGAAGAAGGCCCACCCGGCCCCGATCGTGGACACCTGGTGGCAGACCGAGACCGGGGCGCAAATGATCGCCCCGCTGCCCGGGGTCACGGCCACGAAACCCGGCTCGGCCCAGGTCCCGCTGCCCGGCATCGCCGCGGACGTCGTGGACGAGGCCGGCGAATCCGTGCCCAACGGCCACGGCGGCTTCCTGGTGATCCGCGAACCCTGGCCGGCCATGCTCCGCGGGATCTGGGGCGACCCGGAACGGTTCAAGGAAACCTACTGGTCCCGGTTCGAGACCATGTACTTCGCCGGCGACGGCGCCAAAAAGGACGAGGACGGCGATATCTGGCTCCTGGGCCGGGTCGATGACGTGATGAACATCTCCGGCCACCGGCTCTCCACCACCGAAATCGAATCCGCCCTCGTCTCCCACCCCGCGGTCGCCGAAGCCGCCGTCGTCGGCGCCGCGGACGAGACCACCGGCCAGGCCGTCGTGGCCTTCGTGATCCTCCGCGCCGACGCCGTGGACAGCGGCGACGCCACCGTGCAGGAACTCCGCAACCACGTCGGCAAGGAAATCGGCCCGATCGCCAAACCCAAAACCATCCTCGTGGTCCCCGAACTGCCCAAGACCCGGTCCGGGAAAATCATGCGCCGCCTGCTCAAGGACGTCGCCGAAGGCCGCGAAGTCGGCGACGCGACCACCCTGGCCGACAACACCGTCATGACCCAGATCGCCCAATCACTGAAGAAATAACCCGCAACCCCGCCCACGCCCGACGACGGCGCCGCCCAGCTTGGTGGGCGGCGCCGCCGTCGTCGTCGGTCCTGTTGGTCGACGCCGCAGCGGGCAACCTACCCCGTGGCGAACGGTGCGGCGGTAACGAACGGTGCATCTGTAACGAACAGAGCGGCGGTAACGAACAGCGCGTGCGGGCCGCGGCGCGATAGATTTGCGACATGACTGAAGCCACTCCCGCCAGCGGCGCAGGCCGCGGCACCATCCTGGTACTCAACGGACCCAATTTGAACCTGCTCGGCACCCGCGAGCCGGAGAAATACGGGACGGCGACGCTGGCCGACGTCGAACAGCTCGCCAAAGACGCCGGCGCGGCACACGGCCTGGACGTCGAGTGCTTCCAGTCCAACCACGAGGGTGCCCTGGTGGACGCCATCCACGCCGCACGCGGGAAGGCGGTGGGAATCGTGCTCAACGCCGGCGCCTTCACACACACGTCCGTGGCCATCCGCGACGCCATTTCCGCCGTTGCCCTGCCCACGGTCGAGGTGCACATCACCAATGTTCACGCCCGCGAGGCCTTCCGGCACCATTCCTACCTTTCGGACATCAGCAAGGCCGTGATTGCCGGCGCCGGGATCCTGGGCTACCGCTTCGCAGTGGAATACCTCGCCGGACTGCACGCGGACAAGGACTGAGCATGTCCCCCACGGAGCCCGCGGCGGAGCCGGGGGATGCGGCCACGGAATCAGGCACGGCCCAGTGGTACCGGCACTTCGGCACAATCGATGCCCCCGGTTCCTCCCCGTGCTATGCCGCGTGGGCCGTGGGGATCGCCGGGGACGCGGAGCTGATCCGGCGGATCGATCAGTGGCCGCACAACAAGCGCCAGCCGCTGCTGATCCTGGCCGCGGCGCGGTTCCTCGGCGCGCAGGTCAGCCCCTACCGCGACTTCCGGACCTTCCTGGACGATCACTGGGCCGAGGTCTCAAGAATCGTGCTCTCGCGGTCCACGCAGACGAACGAGGCCGGACGCTGCGCCACCCTGCTGCCATCGCTCGCACAGATTTCGGCCGTGGAGGGCCGGCCGCTGGCCCTCATCGAGGTGGGCGCCTCGGCCGGGCTGGCGCTGTTCCCTGACCGCTACGGCTACGAGTATGTCGGTGCACGGGCCGACGGCGGCCCGGCGGAATCGGGGGCCGACCCGGCAGAGGCCGACCCGGCGGAGGTAGCACAGACGACGCGGCTGGTTCCGGCCGGCGCCACGCCCGGCACGTTTCCGGTCCTGCGCTGCGTCACCTCGGGCCCGGTGCCGCTGCCGGCGGAAATTCCCCGGGTGGCATGGCGTGCCGGGATCGATCTCAACCCCCTGGACGTGCGCAACCCGGACGACGTCGCCTGGCTCGAAGCCCTCGTCTGGCCGGAGCAGGAGTTCCGGCTCGAACGGCTGCGCCAGGCGATCGCAATTGCCCAGGAACGGCCGCCGCTGCTGGTGGCCGGCGACCTCAACGAACAGCTGGTGGAACTCGCCGGCCGCGCCCCGGCCGATGCCGTCCTGGTGGTTTTCCACAGCGCAGTCATGGCGTACCTGGATGCCGGCGGCCGCGCCCGGTTCCGGCGCACCATGGCGGATCTTGCGGCGGAGCGGGGCTGCCACTGGCTCTCGAACGAAGGCCACACGGTGATTGCGCAGGCGGACGGGTCCAATGTGGTCCCGGAAATGGATGACGCCCGGCTCCGCGGCCGGTTCCTGTTGCTGCAGGACGGCCAGCCTACGGCCATCACGGGCCCGCACGGGCAAAGCCTGGAGTGGCTCTAGCCTGTGGCTCCAGCCTGTGGCGCTCCGCCAGTGCGTGGCAGTCCGGCTATTTCTTGATGCACTGCCCGGAGGAGACGGCACTGCCCAGACCCGGCGCCTGCGCCGCCACGGGGCCGAGGTCAGCCATGGTGATCGCAAATCCGAGCGAGGACTCGGTGGTGGCCTTGGCAAAGACCACCCCCGCGACCTGCCCGTCCGTGGTCAAAAGCGGGCCGCCGGAGTTGCCCGGCTGCACGTCGCCGGCGAGCCGGTACACGTCCTCGGGGGACGCATTCTTGCCATAGATGTCCGGGACCAGCACGGTGGCGATGTCCTGCACAGTGGCTGGTTTGGACTGGAAGGGCCCGCCGTGCGGATAGCCGGCGAAGGCCGCGGCGCTGCCGGGCGGCAGGTCGGCGGACAGCGCGAGGGGTTCCGAGCGCAGGCCGTCCACGGCCACAACGGCGAGGTCGTGCTGGGAGTCAAAGTACACAACGCGCCCGGGCAGCGCGCGGCCGCCGGGCGTTTCCACCACCGGCTCGTCGACCCCGGCGACTACGTGGGCGTTGGTCACCACCCGGCCGGGGGCGACCACAAAGCCGGTTCCGGTCTGGTTCTGGCCGCACTGGTAGGCGGTTCCGGCGATCTTGAGTACGGACGCGGCGGCCTTGTTCAGCGCCGGCGTGTCCGTGCTGGTGTCCGGAATGGCAACGGGCTGGGTCTGGGCGAAGCCGTCCAGCAGCGTGGGGATGCCGTCGCCGATCACGGCAGAGCGGAGCTGCGCCATCGATGCCTTGACCGGCGTCGGCGTCATTCCGTCGATGAACCTGATGACTTTGGACTCCGCGAGCTGCTGGGAGACGAACGGCACGCCCAGGGCCCCGATGCTGAACGCCAGCATCGACATCACGAGTGCGGACACCACCACGTTCACGCCCCCGCCCACGAGGCGGTCCGCCGCGCGCAGGGGTCTGAACGGGACCACGTTGCGGATTTGCCGGCCGATCATGGTGCCGAGGCCGTTCCCCACGATCATCAGCAGGACGGCGGCGGCAATGATCGCCGTCAGGCGCCAGCCGCTGTCCTCCACGAGCCCGCTGACGATGGGCACGGAGACGAAGGCGGCGACGGCGCCTGCCGCGAATCCCGCGATGCCTCCGAGCGTCACAAGGAAGCCATTGCGAAGACCGTGGATCAGGTAGGACAAGAGCGCCACGACCAACGCCAGGTCCAAAATGGTCAAGCCAAACACCGGGGGCTCCTCACAGACAGTTCAGCGACGATTGTACCGGTGTAAGCTGAACGTTTGCCGACCGGCCGCCAGCCTGCCCAGGGATCTGCGCGGACTTCCCGAGCCGTGCGCTTTCGGCCCCTTCGGGCGTTTCGGTGCCAACTACGTCACAGAAGCCAAAAAATTCTGAAAGAATGGCTGAAGCGCCCCAGCCGACACAGCTAGTCAGGAGATTTCATGGATATCGAGGTATTGCGCCGCGCACCCCTTTTCGCCACGCTCGACGACGAGGCGTTCCGTCTGCTGACGGACGAACTTACCGAGGTGGACCTTTCACGCGGCGCCTCGGTATTCCGGGAAGGCGATCAGGGTGACCAGCTCTACTTCATCGTCTCCGGCAAGGTGAAGCTCGGCCGCACGTCACCGGACGGCCGCGAATCACTGCTGGCCATCCTCGGCCCGGGCGAACTTTTCGGCGAAATGGCGCTTTTCGACCCCAGCCCGCGAACGGCCACGGCAACTGCCGTTTCCGAGACGCGTCTCGCCGGCCTGAAGAACGAGAGCCTCAACGCGCTGCTGCGCACCCGCCCGGAGGTTTCGGCCCAGCTGCTGCAGGCCTTGGCACGCCGCCTTCGCCGCACCAACGACTCCCTCTCCGACCTCGTCTTCTCCGACGTGCCGGGCCGTGTGGCCAAGGCGCTGCTGGATCTGGCCGACCGCTTCGGCCGCCCGGCGACCGACGGCGTCCTGGTCGCCCACGAACTGACGCAGGAAGAGCTCGCCCAGCTGGTCGGCGCCTCCCGCGAAACGGTCAACAAGGCCCTGGCTGAATTCGTGCAGCGCGGCTGGCTGCGCCTGGAAGCGCGTGCCGTCGTCATTCTCGACATGCAGCGCCTGCGCCAGCGTTCCCGCTAGGGATCCCCAGCAGCAACCACGAAGGCCGGCCCCGGGAACGGGACCGGCCTTCTGTCGTTTATCCGCGGTTTCCTTCGCTTGCTTGTCCGCGGGACATGCCCAACTGCGGCAGCGAGGACTGGACATAATGCCACTATGTCCAACGGCCAAGGCCAACGGAGGGCATGTCCAGAGCAGGCACGCGGCAAGAAGGGACATGTCCAGCGGTGCGGACCTGGACCGGGCATGTCCGGTGCCGGCACGCGGCAAGAAGGGACATGTCCAGCGGTGCGGACCTGGACCGGAACCTGGACCTAGCGTTCCCGCTGGGGTTCGCCGGCAACCGTCTTGGCGGCTTCGACTTCGAGCATGAGCTGGCCGTCTTCCTCAACGAGCTTCGGCTGGTAGACGTGGGCCTTGCGCTTGTAGCTGAGGTAGGCGATGCAGCCGTTGGCCTTGGCCATCTTCTCGAGCATGATCTCCGAGCCGGGCACCAGGAGTTCGCCCAGGGTTCGGCCGACCGTGTTCTCCTGGCCCACCTCGTCGCCAAGCACCGTTGTGTCCCGCTCGTCCACGACTTTCCGGCAGCACACCCAGCGGCCCCACAGGCCCTTGCTGGCCAGCAGCGAGGGCTGCTGGTTCACGGGCACGGTGGCGGCGAAGTAGCGGGTGTTGAACCGGAGGTGCGCAAAATCGGGGCTGAGCCAGTTCACCAGAGGCTTGAGCAGGTCCGTGCGCAGCGAGAGACCGCGCTTGGCGAGCACATCGGTGAAGGATTTCTCCTGCTCGGCCACGGCTGCGCGGGCCCGCATCCATTCGGCGCTGGAGGTCAGCTCCACCGTGGTGGACAGGTCGGGGCCGGCCAGCAGGATGCCGGTCTCCTCAAACAGCTCACGGATGGCGCCGACGACGTGGCGGCGCGCCAGCCCGACGTCGGACGTCCCCATCTGCTCGGCCCAGTGCTGGGCCGAGGGGCCCAGCCAGCCGACGGCGTCGTCGTCGGAGGCTTCCAGCGATCCGCCGGGGAAGGCGAGGACACCGAGCGGGGAGGAGCCCGTCCGGTAGCCGAGCCAGGTCTCCAGGCCCGTGGGCGAGTCCCGCAGGAGGATCACCGACGAGGCCAGGCGGGGGGCCCGGGGCGTCCGCTCACCGTGTTCAATCCAGCTGCGGGCTGCTCCCTCGAGATCGGGGGGCAGAACAAAAAGGCGACGTGCTAACTGTGGCAACGAAGTGACCGGTCTTCTAGGCGAATTCGGCGATCAGTTCGACTTCGACGGGCGAGTCGAGCGGCAGGACAGATACTCCGACGGCGGACCGTGCGTGCTGGCCGGCGTCGCCGAGGACCTGGCCGAGCAGCTCCGAGGCGCCGTTGATGACACCGGGCTGGCCGGTGAAGGAAGGGTCGGAGGAAACAAACCCGACAACCTTGACGATCCGGGTGATGCGGTCGAGGTCGCCGATCACACTCTTGACGGCAGCCAGGGCGTTGACGGCGCAGACGGCAGCGTAGGCCTTCGCGTCTTCCGGGGACACCGTGGACTCGTCGGCGGCGCCCGCTGAGCCGGCGGACACCTTGCCGGTGGCCTCGAGCTTGCCGTTGATGAACGGCAGCTGCCCGGAGGTGTAGACGTGGTTGCCGGATATGACGGCCGGAACATACGCCGCGACCGGGGCCGCGACCTCGGGGAGGGTCAGGCCCAGCTCCGCCAGGCGCTGTTCGACGGCGGACGACGCGCCCGCGCCGCCGGCGTGGCTTGCTGCGCCGGCCGTCGCGGCGGCGGTGTCTTTGGTGACATTTTCCGCGCCCGCCGGCGTGGCCGGAATGGCGTCTGAGGGGGTGCTCATGGCTACTGCTTCTCCCGCTTCAGGTAGGCAACCAGGCCGTTTCCGTCGGGGCCCGGAACAACCTGGACGAGCTCCCAGCCGTCCTCGCCCCACTGGTCCAGGATCTGCTTTGTGGCATGGATAATGAGCGGAATCGTGGCGTACTCCCATTTGGTCATGACATAAAGCCTAGTCGTTGCCGGTAAAGTGGAAAACATGGCGACTGGCAAGAACCCTTTATTTGACACGGCCACCACCCTCGGAAAGATCTTTCTTTTCCTGGGCGTGAGCGCCATTTGTGGCGTCCTGGTGGCGGGCCTCCTGGTCCCCGCGGCGGCCGTTTCGGGCAGCGCGGCGAGCGGTTCGATCCAGTTCTTTGACACTCTTCCCGCAGAGTTGAAGGTCGATCCGCCGAGCCAATCGACCACGATCCTGGCCTCCGACGGCAGCGTGATCGCCAACCTCTACGCGGAAAACCGCACCCGTGTGTCACTGGACCAGATGTCCCCGCACATCAAGGACGCGGTCATCGCCATCGAGGACAGCCGCTTCTATGAGCACGGCGGCGTGGACACCACCGGCATCCTGCGCGCCCTCGTCAGCACCGCCCGCGGCAACAAGCAGGGTGCGTCGACCATTACGCAGCAGTACGTGAACAACGTCATCAACTCCTCGCTGGAGGCCGAAGGCAAGGGCGACGAGGTCCTCCTCAACGGCGTCAACAAGGGCGTCGGGGACAAGCTCCGTGAAATGAAGCTGGCCATCGCGCTGGAGAAGAAGTTCACCAAGGAGCAGATCCTCGAGGGCTACCTGAACATCGTGTTCTTCAACCGGGACGCCTACGGCATCGAAGCCGCGTCCAAGTTCTTCTTCAGCACCACGGCCAAGGACCTGACCCTGCCGCAGGCGGCCCTGCTGGCCGGCGTCGTGAACAGCCCCTCGTACTACGACCCGATCACTAATCCGGAGAACGCCAAGGTCCGTCGCGACCTCGTGCTCAGTTCGATGCTGACCCAGGGCAAGATCAAGCAGGCCGACTATGATGCAGCGGTCGCGACGCCGGTGGAGACCAAGGTCACCCAGCCCCGCCAGGGCTGTGCCTATTCGCCGACGGCGCCGTATTTCTGCGACTACGTGCTCCACCTGCTCCTGAACAACCCGGCCTACGGGGCCGACGCCGCAGAACGTGAGCGGAAGATCTTCCGCGGCGGCCTGACCATCAAGACCACGCTGGATCCGAACGCCCAGGGCGTGGCCCAGGCCCAGGTTGACGCTTCAGCCGGCGCGAACCCGGACAAGTGGGGCGCCTCGCTGGTGTCCGTGCAGCCGGGCTCCGGCAAGATCATCTCCATGGCCCAGAACACCGTCTGGTTCCCGGCCGACGGCAAGTTCGACCAGACCCAGAACTTCAACGTGGACGTGCAGGACGCCAAGGGCAATGACCTCAACGGCCTCGGCGGCTTCCAGCCCGGCTCCACCATGAAGCCCTTCACGTTCGCGGAGTGGCTCAATGAGGGCAAGTCCATGAACACGCAGCTCAACGGCGCCGTGCGCCGCTATACCCAGAACTTCCCCTGGAAGAACACCTGTCCGGCGCAGACCGTCGGCTGGTATGACGCGACCAACGGCACCCATGACCTGCAGAACGCGGAGGAGGGCTACTACAAGTACATGTCCGTCGTCGACGGCCTGGCGAACTCGATCAACACGATCACGTTCGCCACTGCGGCCCAGGTGGACCTCTGCGGGATCCAGAAGATCGTCGACGCCGTCGGCATCCACGGCGGCCTGCCGAGCGCGGACAACCCCAACCCCCAAGTGCCTATGACCACCCTCGGCAACCTCATCGGATCCACCCAGACGGCGCCGCTGACCATGGCCAGCGCGTTCGCCACCTTCGCCAACGACGGCAGGTACTGCGAGCCGATCGCCATTGATTCGGTGACGGACGCAACCGGTGCCCAGCTGCCGGCCCAGACACCGAACTGCCGGGACGCGATCAAGCCCGAAGTGGCCCGCGGCGTCGCGTATGCCATGCAGGAAGTGCTCAACCGCGGCTCCGGCTCGCTGATCCAGCCCCGGATTTCGACCCGGACCACCTTCCCCATCGCGGCGAAGACCGGAACTAACGACAACAACAGCTCCACATGGGTGGCGGGCTACACCAAGGGCCTGGCGACGGCCACCTGGTTTGGCGATCCCCTGGGCGACCAGCAGCGGGCCGGCCAGAACGTCACGATCAACGGCAAGTTCTACAAGGGCATCGACGGTTACATGATCGCCGGGCCGCAGTTCTCGAACTACATGGCCCAGGTCGCGCCGGCCTACGGCACCGATCCGTTCCCGGCCCCGCCGTCGAACCTGCTGAACGCGCCGACCCGCCCGGTAGCGCCGCCGCGGACGTCCACGCCGACGGAGGAGAGCACCGAACCGGCCGATGAACCGTCCGCCGAGCCCAAGCCGTCACCGACGAAGTCCAGTAGGAAGTAGCCGATGACCCGGGGGAATGATCTGGCGAGCCGCGTTCGAAGCATCGGACGCGGCTTTGCCGTGACAGCCGCGATCGGGACGGCTGCAGGGGCGGCCGGCGTCGGCTACGGGTTGTGGGAGAAGAACCAGTTCGTCCTCAGGGAGGAGACCCTCCCCATCCTGCCGGCCGGATTCGGCCCGTTCCGGATCCTGCATCTCTCCGATATCCACTTCGTGCCGGGCCAGCACCGGAAGGCGCAGTGGCTGTCCTCCCTCGCGCAGTTGCAGCCAGACCTCGTAGTGAACACGGGCGACAACCTCAGCCATGCCAAGGGCGTGGACCCCCTCGTGGCGGCCCTGCGTCCCCTGCTGGAATTCCCGGGCGTGTTTGTCCCCGGCTCGAACGATTACTTCGGCCCGAGCTTCAAGAACCCCGCCTCATATTTGCGCGGCCCCTCGGCCCAGCGCAAGGATCGCGAGACACTCGACTGGCCCAAGCTGCGCTCCGAGTTCGGCATGTCCGGCTGGGTGGAACTGACCAACCGCTGCCAGTCTCTCGTGCTCAAGGGCATGCGCTTCGATTTCTCCGGCGTGGACGATCCCCACCTGCGCCTCGAACGGTACGCGGGCTGGCCGCGCGGCACAAAGGGCCGGGACGCCGACCCGCACGTGCGCATCGCCGTGGCGCACGCACCCTACCAGCGCGTCCTGGACCACTTCACCGAAGCCGGCGCCGACCTCCTCCTGGCCGGCCACACCCACGGCGGACAGATCTGCGTCCCGGGATACGGGGCACTGGTCACCAACTGCGACCTTCCCACGTGGCGGGCCCAGGGCCTGCACACCTGGGAAAGCAACGGAAGTACGACGCCGGTGAACGTCTCGGGGGGCATCGGCACCTCCCGCTTCGCGCCGGTCCGCATCGCCTGCCGGCCCGAAGCCGTTCTGATCACGCTGACCTCCCGCGCCTAGGCCTGCCCGCATCTGGGCCTGCCCGCCCGCCGGACTCACGAGTGGACATGCCCTCCCCTGCCCGCCTTCCGGCCTCACGAGTGGACATGCCCTCCCCTGCCCGCCTTCCGGCCTCACGAGTGGACATGCCCTCCCCTGCCCGCCTTCCGGCCTCACGGGTGGACATGCCCTCCCCTGGCGCCCCCGCCCACGGGACATGCCCTCTTCCGGCCGCGAGCGTTGGGCATAGACCCACAATGCCCACCCGCTGCGGCCAACACTGGACATGTCCCACCGGGGTCGGCACCAAAACTGGACATGTCCCACCGGGGTCGTTGCGGTCCCCCGCCACCCGCGCCCCATTGCGGATCGTAATGACTGGGCGAGATGCTGGGAGCGCAGAACAACGTGTGAATCCGGTCACGTGATGGCCTAGGGTAGTTGCTACAGGAAACTACATTCAACGGTGCTATCTACGCACGGGCGTCTTAAGAAGCAGGCATGGCCAAGCAGAGTTCATTCTTCACCTCCATCAGCCGTCTCTACCCGCACGTCAGGCCGATCCTGCCCCGGCTGGCCATGGGCCTGCTCTGCGCACTGCTGGCCAGCGTCATGGCGCTGGCCATCCCGCAGGTGCTGCGCGTGCTGGTCAACGAATCCCTCGAGCCCGGCGGCAGCGCGGACGCCGTCTGGGCCGCCTCGCTCCTCATCCTGGTCCTGGGCGTCGCCGAGGCCGGCCTCGTGGCCCTGCGCCGGCAGTTCGTCATCAATCCGGCAACCACCGTCGAGACCCGGATGCGGGTCTCCCTCTACGGGCACCTCCAGGACCTCACGGTCTCCTTCCATGACCGCTGGGGCTCCGGGCAGTTGCTCTCCCGGGCCATGACGGACCTGAACTTCCTGCGCCGCTGGATGGCCTTCGGCGCCATCATGCTGGTGGTCACCACGCTCACCGTGGTGATCGGCGTCGCGGTGATGTTCTCCATGAGCTGGCAGCTGGCCCTGATCTTCCTGGCCGCCGCCGTGCCGATCATGATCTACGGATTCCGTTTCCGCACCAGATTCAGCAAGGTGGCCCGCCGCAGCCAGGACCAGGCCGGGGATCTCGCCACGACGGTCGAGGAATCCGTCCACGGCATCCGCGTCCTGAAGGCTTTCGGCCGCAGCCGCGAGGCGCTGGAGAACTTCAACGAACAGGCCGAGGAACTGCGGCAGACGGAGATCGCCAAAGCCAAGCACCTGGCGACCTTCAGCCTGGTAGTGACGCTCCTGCCCGAGCTCGCCCTCGGCGCCGGCCTCGTCGTCGGCATCCTGCTGGCATCCACGGATCAGCTCTCCATCGGGTCCCTCGTGGCCTTCTTCGCCACTGCCGCCGTGGTTGCCGCGCCGGTCGAGTTCTGCGGCATGCTGCTGGCGATGGCCCTCACCGCGAAGTCCGCGGTGGACCGGCACTTCGAGGTCATGGACGCGCAGAACACGATCACCAGCCCGGACCAGCCCCGCCGGCCGGCCGGACTCCAGGGTGCCCTCAGCTTCCGCGATGCCTCGTTCGCGTTCGAGGACGCCCCGGACAAGCCGATCCTCAAGAACATCACCCTGGACATCCGGCCCGGCGAAACCATGGCCCTCGTGGGCACCACGGGCGGCGGCAAGAGCGCCCTGCTCCAGCTGGTCCCCCGGCTCTATGACGTCACCGGCGGTTCCATCACCATCGACGGCGTGGACCTGCGCGAGTTCGGCGTGGAGGATCTGCGCACCGCGGTCGCCGTGGCGTTCGAAGACACCACGTTGTTCTCCAGCTCCGTCCGGGACAACGTCCTGCTCGGCGCGCCCGACGCCGGGTCGGCGGAAGGCCGCGACGCGGCCCTGGAGGAAGCCCTCGACGTCGCCCAGGCCCACTTCGCCTATTCCCTGCCGCACGGGGTGGACACCCTGATCGGCGAGGAGGGCCTCAGCCTTTCCGGCGGCCAGCGCCAGCGCATAGCGCTGGCCCGCGCCATCGCCGCGAAACCGGCCGTGCTGGTCCTGGATGACCCGCTCTCGGCGTTGGATGTGAACACCGAGGTACTCGTCGAGGCCCGGCTGCGTAAGGTCCTCGCGGACACCACCACGCTAATCGTGGCCCACCGGCCCTCCACGGTGGCGCTGGCCGACCGGGTGGCCCTGCTCGAGGACGGCCGGATCGCCGCCGTCGGCACCCACGCGGAACTGCTCGCCAAGAACAGCCACTACCGCTACGTGATCGCCAGCCTGGACCCGGAACCGCGGGACCTGGATTCAGAATTGTCCGCCCTCGAGGACCAGTCCGAGGAGATTTCCCGATGAGCAGCGCAACGTTCGGCACCGCCAATGAGGACAACGCGCACCTCAGCAGGAACGAGAGCAAGGCCGTCCGGCGGCGCTCCCTGACCCTTCTGGGCTCCCTGATCCGCCCCGTCCGCGCCCGCTTCTGGCTGACTATCGGCGCCGTCGTCCTGTCCCAGGCCGCCCGCGTGGCCGGCCCGGCGCTGATAGCCTTCGGCATCGACCACGCCCTGCCGGCCGTGCGCGCCGGCGACAGCCTTCCCCTGGTGCTCGCCGGCGTCGCCTACCTAGCCGCGGCCGTCGTAGCGGCCGGCCTGACGGCCCTGTACGTGACCTCGACGGCGCGACTCAGCCAGGCGATGCTGCTGGACCTCCGCGTCCGGGTCTTCCGCCACACGCAGCGGCTGAGCCTGGAATTCCACGAGAAATACACCTCCGGCCGCATCATCGCCCGGCAGACCTCGGACCTGGAGGCCCTGCGGGAACTCCTGGATTCCGGCGTGAGCTCGCTGGCCTCGGGAGCTCTGTTCATGGCGTTTACGGCCGTGACGGTGTTCGCCCTGGACTGGCGCAGCGGGCTGCTGGTACTAGCCGCCGGTGTGCCGATGTACCTCTTGGCCCGCTGGTACCAGAAGCACTCACAGATCGCCTTCCGCGAATCCCGGGTGGTCTCGGCCCGGCTGATCGTGCACTTCGTGGAGACCATGACCGGCATCCGCGCCGTGAAGGCGTTCCGGAAGGAACGCGAGAATGCCGGGCGCTACGCCGAACTGTCGGAGGACTACCGGCGCGCCACCGTCCGCTCCATCAACCTCAACGGCATCTTCCAGCCCGGGCTGGTGCTGATCGGGAACGTGTGCGTCGCCCTCGTGCTGCTCACGGGCGGTTTCCGGGTCCTCAGCGGCGACCTCGAGGTGGGTGTGCTCCTGGCCCTGATCTTGTCCACCAAGCGCTTCTTCCAGCCGGTGGACCAGATGGCGATGTTCTACAACTCCTTCCAAAGCGCCCAGGCGGCCCTGGAAAAGGTCTCGGGCCTCCTCGAGGAGATCCCCACCGTGCGGCCGCCGAAGACGCCCGCGGTCCTGCACCACGCGCGGGGCAGCATCGACTTCAATGGGGTCGAGTTCCGATACGGCGACGGACCGGTCGTTATCCCGCGGCTGGACCTGCACATCCCCGCCGGCCAGACGGTCGCGCTCGTCGGGCAGACCGGCGCCGGCAAGTCCACCCTCGCGAAGCTGATTGCCCGCTTCTACGACGTCTCCGCCGGGTCCCTGACGCTCGACGGCGTGGACCTGCGCCAGCTCACCACCGAGGACCTGCGCCGGAACGTCGTCATGGTCACCCAGGAGGCGTTCCTGTTCAGTGGTTCTGTGGCGGACAACATCGCCTTGGGCCGGCCCGAAGCCTCGCGCGGGGAGATCGAGGACGCGGCCAAGGCAGTGGGGGCGCATGCCTTCATCATGGACCTGCCGGACGGCTACGACACCGACGTCAACAAGCGCGGCGGCCGGGTCTCCGCCGGACAGCGCCAGCTGATCAGCTTCGCCCGGGCCTTCCTGGCCCGCCCGGCCGTCCTGATCCTGGACGAGGCAACGTCCTCGCTGGACATCCCCTCCGAGCGCATGGTCCAGCAGGGCCTCGCGGGACTCCTGCGCGGCACGCGGGAGGCCGGGACGAGGGAGGCCGGCATACGGGAGACCGGACAGCGCGCATCCGGCGGGCAGGATGCGGACGGCGGGCAGGCCGGCGCAGACCCGGCCTCCGGCCCGGACGCTGCCCCCGGCGCCGGGCGGACGGCGCTGATCATTGCCCACCGGCTCTCCACCGTGGAGACGGCGGACCGGGTCCTGGTGGTGCACGACGGGCGCGTCGTCGAAGACGGCACGCCGGAGCAGCTGATCGGCGACGGCGGCGCCTTCGCCCGGCTGCACGGCGCCTGGAAAGACTCACTGGTCTGAACAGTTCCTGCTGGACCGGCCTGCGCCCGGGCCGGGACGACGTCCGGACCCGTCTGGCCCCACGCCCGATTTCACATCCGGGGCCATGATCGGATACTCTTGTGAAGTTGCTTTTGAAGCAGCGGATCGGGATGTGGCGCAGCTTGGTAGCGCGCGTCGTTCGGGACGACGAGGTCGCAGGTTCAAATCCTGTCATCCCGACCAATAACAAGAGAGGGCCCTCCACGCGGAGGGTCCTCTTTTGTGTATCCGGCACTGTTTAGAGATTTCGGCACCGGTGATCCTCCGGCGACGGAAGTTGCCCGGACACAACGCAGCCCCGGGAGAAGTCTCCCGGGGCTGCGTTGCTACATCGGAGCTGTTACATCGGATCGGGCCAGTTTCCGACGTTCAGCGAGGCGGTCATGGGATCGGGCCAGTTGCCCACAGCCTGGGCCGTGCGCATGGGGTCGGGCCAGTTGCCAACGGCGGCAACGTCTGAGACATCGGTAAGTGAAGCAGCGGACAGCACGGCCGGGGCCGCGGCGGAGAATGCCAGTGCGCCCGCCAAGACGGCGCCGGCTGCAATCTTCTTCAACATAGAGTTCCTCAATATGGGTTGGGGTCCTTAACCAAGTCAGCACTACCCTTGTTGACACACATTGTAAAATGGTTTCCACAGAGACTGTCAAGCATTTAGTACAAAGAATGTCCGGAATTAGGAGGTATCCGTGGGGAACGGATTTGGGGAGAAGCTCCGCGCGGAACGGCTCGAACGGGGCCTGACGCAGGCGGAGCTGGGCCGTGACCTGTACTCCCCCAGCTACATCTCTCTGCTGGAAACCGGACGCCGCGAGCCGACTGCCGATGTCATCGAGGAGCTTGCCCGCCGGCTTGAACTGGCCCCCAAGGCGCTCGAAGCCTGGAGCCAGCCGGTGTCCGTCAGCGACGCCGAATACGTGCTCGCGGGACTGTACGCCCGGCAGGCCTGGGACCTCCGTGACTACCCCGTGGCCGCCACCCACGCCGCCGCCGCCGCCAAGATCGCCCTGGAGGCCAAGAACACCAGCGCGTGGTGGAACATGACCTACATGCAGGCCGAGTGCCTGATCAAGCAGGGTCTCTGGCAGGAGTGCAAGGACGTGGTCCAGAATCTCCTGGAGCACCCGATGGCCGCGGAGTCGGCCGGGCTCGGCGTCCGGGCCCAACAGATGCTCGCCGCAGCCTCGCAGGGGCAGGGCCAGCTGACCGCCGCCGTCGAGCACGCGCAGGAAGCGGTGCGGCTCTGCGCAGAGCTGCCCAAGGGCTCCACCATGATCATCGGCGCCCTCCGCGCCCTCATCGGCGCCCTAGCCGAGAGCGGCCGGCTCGATGAGGCGTGGGAGTACTGCCAGGCCATGAACGACCAGATGGACGACCACTCGATGTCCCAGCTCGCCGGCGAGGTGGCCTGGGTGATCGGCAACGTGGCCTTCATGCGCCACGACTACGCCGAGGGGATCAAATACCACGAGCGGGCCGGCCGGCTGCTCTCCCCCGCCAATGACATCGACCTGTGGGCCCGGTTCAACAAGGCCTCCGCCGCCGTCCGCCTGTCCTCGGGAATCGTCGAACCCGAAACCCTGTCATCGATCGAGCGCGCCGAACTGGCCCTCTCGATTGTCGGCGGCAACAAGACGGACCAGCTGGAAGTGGCCTTCATCCGGGCCCGCTGGCTCTACCTCACCGGCGACATCGTGACCGCGGTCCAGAAGCTGCGCGAGATCCACGCCGAGCGGCAGGCGCTGGCCCGGCACACGGCAGGCGAGGTCTCCCTGCTGCTGGGCAAGGCCCTCAAGGCTGCCGGGGAGTCCACGGAGGCACTGGTGTACCTTGAGGAGGCCCAGAAGGAGTTCAGCGCGGCGGGCGCCTCGGACCGGGTCCAGCAGGCCCTGGACGCCGTGCTCGAGATCAAGCTGGCCCAGCGGCGGGCCGAAGCCGCTTCCGCGGAATCCTAGCCCCGCTGTGCCGGCCCGGTCGGGCTAGGCGAACGTCCGGCCAGTGAGCTTCTCGTAGGCCTCCACATAGCGGCTGCGCGTGCGCGCCACGACGTCGGCCGGAAGTACAGGCGGGGGCGTGTCGGAGGCCTTGTCCCAGCCCGATTCGGGCGAGGTCAGCCAGTCGCGCACATACTGCTTGTCGTAAGAGGGCTGGGCCTGGCCGGGCTGGTACGTGGCCGCATCCCAAAAGCGTGACGAATCCGGGGTCAGCACCTCGTCGCCCAGGGTGATGACGCCGGTCGCCGCGTCGAGGCCGAACTCCACCTTGGTGTCGGCCAGGATGATGCCGCGGCCGCGCGCGATTTCCTCGGCCTTCGTGTAAATCTCCAGGGTCAGTCTGCTCAAATTTGCGGCGACGTCCACACCCACGAGGCCCACGACGGCGTCGTAGGTGATGTTCTCGTCGTGCTCGCCCACTTCGGCCTTCGCCGACGGCGTGAAGATGGCTTCCTGCAGCCGCGATCCGTCAACGAGGCCGGCCGGCAGCGGGATGCTGCACACGGTGCCCGACTCGCGGTACTCCAGGAGCCCCGAGCCGGTGAGGTAGCCGCGTGCAATGCATTCGACCGGGAACATGTCCAGTTTCTTGCAGATCATCGCCCGGCCCTCGACGGCGGCGGGAACACCGCCGTCGACCGTGGAGGCGAGGACGTGGTGCGCGACGCCGAGCTGTTCGAACCACCACAGGCTCAGCTGGGTCAGGATGCGGCCCTTGTCCGGGATCTCGCTGGCCAAGACGTGGTCGTAGGCGCTGATGCGGTCGCTGGCCACCACCAGGACGCAGTCCTGGCCGAAGTGTTCAGTGAACGCCGGGTCCGCGGGGACGTAGAGATCGCGGACTTTGCCGGAGTAGACGTGCTGCCAGCCGGGCAGGTCCAGCGTGGCGGTGTCGAGTCCGCCCTTGGGCTTGGTCTCGGGCGTCGTGCCCGGCGCCGGGGCTGCGGGTTCTGTCACGTTCACGCCTCCGCTTTCGACGGGGCCGGGGTTCCCGGCGCGGCGACCCGGATTTGACCGCGGGCGGCCTTGCCGCCGATGTCGGTGCGGAACTGGCTGCCGTCCAGCTGGACGAGTTCGACGCCGTCGTACGCCCGTTCCCGGGCCTCCACGAGGTCCGTGCCCACCGCCACGACGGCCAGGACGCGGCCGCCGGCGGACACGACCTTGCCTTCGCCGTCGAGTTTGGTGCCGGCGTGGATCACGTGGACGCCGTCCAGGGCGTCGACCTTCTTCAGGCCCCGGATGCGGTCGCCGGTGCGCGGGGTGTCCGGGTAGTTCTCTGCGGCGACGACGACGGCGACTGCCGTGTCCTTGGACCAGCGCAGCGGCTGCACCTTGTCCAGTCCGCCCTTGGCGGCGGCCATGAGCAGCCCGCCGAGGGGGGTCTTGAGCCGGGCGAGGACGGCCTGGGTTTCGGGGTCGCCGAACCGGACGTTGAATTCGATAACCCGGGTGCCGCGCGAGGTCAGGGCGAGGCCGACGAAGAGGACGCCGACGAACGGGGTGCCGCGGTGGGCCATCTGGTTGACCGTGGGCTGGGCAACGCGGTCGATCACTTCCTGGACGAGGCCTTCGGGGGCCCATTCCAGGGGTGTGTAGGCGCCCATGCCGCCGGTGTTGGGGCCTTCGTCGTTGTCGAAGATGCGCTTGAAGTCCTGCGCCGGGGACAGGGCCACGGTGTTGCTGCCGTCACAGAGGACAAACACGGAGACCTCGGGTCCGTCCAGGAACTCCTCGATCACCACGGTGCCGCCGGCGTCGAAGCAGGTCTGCGCGTGCGCGAGGGCCTCGTCCCGGTTGTTGGTGACGACGACGCCCTTTCCGGCGGCGAGCCCGTCGTCCTTGACCACGAAGGGTGCGCCGAACGTGTCGAGGGCGTCAGCAGCCTCCTCGGCGGTGCCGGCCACGCGGGCCATTGCCGTGGGGACGCCGGCCTCGGCCATGACCTCCTTGGCGAAGGCCTTGGAGGCCTCGAGCTGGGCCGCGGCCTTGCTGGGGCCGAAGACCGGGATGCCGGCGGCGCGGACGGCGTCGGAGACACCGGCGGCGAGGGGCGCCTCCGGGCCGACCACCACCAGGTCCACGGTGAGCCTGGCGGCCAGCGCGGCGACGGCGTCGGGATCGTTCGCGTCGATCGCATATGTGGGGACCAGCGCGCTGATGCCGGCGTTCCCCGGGGCCGCGTGGACCTCGGAAACGTTGGGGTCGGCGAGCAAGGATCGGACAATGGCGTGTTCGCGGCCGCCGGGGCCGATGACAAGTACCTTCACAGTCTCCAAGGGTACGTGGTGCACCCCGCAGGCTCCTAAGCTGTGTCGGCCGCTGGACATGCTCAATCTTCGCCGCGGGGCAGGCCCGGGCGCCGGGCAATCCGCCGGACATGCCCAATCTTCGCGCCGGGCAATCCGCCGGACATGCCCAATCTTCGCGCCAGGCAATCCGTGGGACATGCCCAGTCCAGGCCGCGGCCGCTGGGCACAATGCCACCATGTCCGCGCCTGGGTCCCAGGGCTGGGCATGTCCCGTGGGGCCGGGGAGCATGTCCATTCGCCAGACAATCCGCGGGCTCCGCGGCTACGAATGGCCTGTATGAACAAGCCCAGCATGAAGCCCAGCCAGCGGTCCCGCGGCGCCACAGCACTGGCCGCGGTGGCCGGAGTGGCTGCCGCCGCCGTCGTCCTGTCCGTCGCGGAACTGATCGGCGCGTTCTTCACCGCGCGGGCCACGCCCCTGATTGCGCTGGGCTCCACATTCATCGACTTCACCCCGCCGTGGATGAAGGACTTCGCCATTGCCACGTTCGGCACCAACGACAAGGCCGCGCTCTTCGTCGGCATGGCGGTCACAATCCTGCTCCTCGCGTGCGTGCTCGGCATCGTGGCGTACCGGAAGTGGGCCCTGGGTGTGGCCGGTGTGGTGCTGATGGGCGCCATCATTGTCGGCAGTGTGGTGACCCGGGCCAGCGTCAAGCCGGTCGATGCCATTCCTTCCCTGATCGGCACCGTGGCCGGGCTGGTGGTGCTGCGGCTCCTGATCACCCGGCTGTGGCGGATGCAGGAATGGCCGGACCGGGCGGCTGACGTCGCCGCGAAGGAACCCGAACGCCCGGCGACCACGCGGCGCGCATTCTTCGCCGCCGCGGGCATCACCGCCGCCGCCTCGGCCCTAGCCGCTACCGGCGGACGGCTGCTCAGCGCCGCCCGCAGCAACGTGGCCGCGGCCCGCGAGTCGCTGCAGCTGCCCGCGCCCGCCAAGGCCGCCCCCGCGGTCCCGGCCGGTGTCCAGTCCAAGGCGCCCGGCGTCACGCCGTGGCTGACCCCGAACAAGGACTTCTACCGGATCGACACGGCCCTGAGTGTGCCGGAGGTCAACGCCCAGGACTGGGAACTGCGCATCCACGGGCTCGTGGAACAGGAGGTCCGGCTCACCTTTCAGGACCTGCTCGACGCCGAGCTCATCGAATCCCACATCTCGCTGACGTGTGTGTCCAACCCGGTCGGCGGCAACCTGGCCGGCAACGCCAAATGGCTGGGCATGCCCATCCGTGACGCCCTGAAATTGGCCCGCCCCAAGCAGGGCGCGGACATGGTGCTGTCCACCTCGATTGACGGCTTCAGCGCCTCCACGCCCCTGGAGGTCCTCCAGGACGACCGAGATGCCATGCTGGCGATCGGCATGAACGGCGAGGCCCTCCCGCTCGAACACGGCTATCCAGTGCGGATGGTGGTTCCCGGGCTGTACGGCTTCGTCTCCGCCACCAAATGGGTGGTGGACCTCGAAGTGACCCGGTTCGCGGACAGCAAGGCCTACTGGACCCAGCGCGGCTGGTCCGAACGCGGCCCAATCAAGACCATGGCGCGGGTGGAGGTGCCCAAGTCCTTCGCCAAAGTCCCCGCCGGGAAGGTCGCAATCGGCGGTACCGCGTGGGCCCAGACCCGCGGGATCACCAAGGTCGAGGTGCAGATCGACAGTGGTCCCTGGACCGAGGCAGTGCTCTCCGACGAGGCATCCCTCATCACGTGGCGGCAGTGGTCCCTCGACTGGGATGCCACGCCGGGCCCGCACTACATCAAGGTCCGCGCCACGGACGGCACCGGCGAGGTCCAGACGGACAAGCGCGCGGATCCGGTCCCGGACGGCGCCTCCGGCTGGCAGTCAGTCATGGTGACCGTGGAATAACCGGGGTATCAGCACCGGGCACCATAGACTTGCTGCATGGCTTTGAACCCGCATGCAACCTTCACAGTCGACTCCGCAGTCGAACTGGCAGTCATCGAACGCAGCGGCTTCGTGGAGTCCCGCCACATCGGCTCGGCTGTAGTGCTGGCCGCGGATGGAACCGTAGTGACCGAGCTCGGCGACGTTAACGCCCCCATCTTTGCCCGGTCCACGCTCAAACCGTTGCAGGCCCTCGCCTCGATGCAGTCCGGAGTGCCCCTGCGGGGCGCCCAGGTGGCCATCGCGTGCGGCAGCCACATCGGCTCCCTGGACCACATGGATGTGGTCGAGGGCATGCTCAAGGCGGCCGGGGCCAAGGAAGACCAGCTGCAGTGCCCCGCTGACTGGCCCCAGGATGAGACCGCCCGGAACTGGCTCGTCCAGACCGAGCGCGGCAAGTCCAGGCTTGCCTTCAACTGCTCGGGCAAACACGCCGCGTTCCTTTGGGCGTGCACGGAAAACGGCTGGGACAAGAACAGCTACCTCGAACCCAACCACCCGCTGCAGCAGCGCATCCGCTCCGTGATCGAGGAATACACCGGCGAACACATCACCCACCTGGGCATCGACGGCTGCGGCGCGCCGGTTGCTGCCGTCTCCCTGACCGGCCTGGCCCGGGCCTACTCGAAGCTGGCCAAGGCCCCGGGCGACAAGAACTCGAACGCGCGGGCCGCCACGATTGCCACATCCATGCTGGACTACCCCTGGGCCGTCCAGGGGCGCGGACAGGCCAACACGATCGTCATGGACGAACTCGGCATCCTGGCCAAGATCGGCGCCGAGGGCGTGCTGGTCATGGCCACCCGCCAGGGCGTCTCCGTTGCCATCAAGATGCTCGACGGCAACATCCGGGCCACCACCCTGGTGGGACTGACGCTCCTCGCAGCCTCGGGCGCCGTCGAAATCCCTGAGGTGTCCAGCGTCCTGGACAAGGTGGTGGACCCCGTCCTGGGCGGGGGACGCCCGGTGGGCAAGATCCGGCTCGGGCGGGCCGTCGCGGCTCTGCTGGACTAGGGCTGGAGGCAGGAACGTGGCTGTATCGCGCCGTCGGATCGCCGTGGACGAGGGCCGCGCGGCGCTCGCCGCGTGGCAGGACGCCAACCCGGCACGCGGCATTGAAGGGACCAGCGCCGAGGGGGCAAGCGCCGTCCCGCGCACCACGATCGCGACGGCGGTGCGCTACTCACTGGAGGAAGTCACCGCGCGGGCGCCCGGCAACTCCGTGGAGGTGCGCGTCCCGCCGTTCGGCGTCACGCAGTGCGTGGAAGGCCCTCGGCACACGCGCGGCACCCCGCCAAACGTCATCGAGTGCGACGCCGCCACCTGGCTGGCGATGGTCAGCGGGCAGCTGAGCTGGGCAGACGCCGTCGCGGCCGGCAAGGTTGCCGCCTCGGGGCTGCGTGCGGACCTGTCCGCCCTCCTGCCCCTGTAGCCGCGCCTTTTCTTTAGCTGCGCCCTCTAGCCTGACCCGTCTAGCGCGTGGGGGCCTCAGCCGCGCCCGATGAACGGCATGCCCGCAGCCGTGACCACGAGGGATCCCACGTTGGCCGTCGCCGGCATCCCGGCCATCAGCAGCACGGCCCGGGCGGCGTCCTGCACCGCAAATGTCGGCTCGGCCCGGCTGCTGCCGTCCGCCTGGACGGCCCCGGAGCCGACGCCGATCTCGTCCATGAGCTCAGTTGCCGCATTGCCGATATCGATTTGTCCGCAGCTGATGCCGAACCCGCGCCCGTCCAGGTCAATGCTTTTGGTCAGTCCCGAGATCGCGTGCTTGGTCACCGTGTAGGCCACCGTCCGCGGCCGGGGCGAATGCGCCGCGATCGAACCGTTGTTGATGATCCGCCCGCCCTGGGGCGACTGGGCCTTCATGGCCCGGACGGCGGCAGCGGCGCAGAGAAGGGATCCTGTGAGGTTCACGGCCACGGTCGCGTCCCAGTCCTCCACGGTGATCTCGTCCACCGAGGCGGCGGGGCCGAACACGCCGGCGTTGTTGAAGAGCACGTCCACCCGCTCCCACTGCTCCAGCGCCGCGGCGAAGAGCCGCTCGACGTCGGCGGGGACGGTGACATCGCACGGGACCGCGAGCGCCTGGCGGTGGCCGGCCGCGGTCTCGCGGAGCGGCTCTTCCCGCCGCCCTGCGAGGATCACCCGGTAGCCCTCGGCCAGCATGAGCCGGGCCACCGCACGGCCGATGCCGGACCCGGCTCCGGTGACGACGGCGACCCTTCCGGGGGTGTGGTGCTGGCTCATGCGGTCCTCCTCGACGGTTACGCGGCTGCCCGGCCAGCGTACCGCCGAGACGGCACATCGCGGCAGTGTTTCGCGCCGGGGCCGGTCTTCCTGGGGACGGTGATCTCGGCGGCGGGAGGCGGATTTTTCGAGGCGTGCCGCGCTAGCGGGAGCCGTCGCCGCGGTCCCGGATCTGCCGGCCGGTTCGGTAGCCGGACCAGAAAGCCAGCACCAGCAGCCCGACGCCGATCAGCGCGGCCCCGGCCCAGGCCGTGGCGCCCATGAACATCAGGCCTTGCGGTACGACAGGCCCCGTGGCCAGCGGAGCATACGCGAACCAGCCAAAGTCCTCCTGCGGCATCGGCTGGGCGAGAAGGACCAGGCCGGCCAGCAGCATGGCCGCGGCAGCGAGCGGCACGGCCACGCGGCCGAGCAGGCTCGTCCGGGCACGGCCGGAACTCCGATTCCCCCGCGGATCCATGGTCATACTGTAACCGTTCGGCGCGGGATCTCGGCAGGGCAACGGCCGCCCGCGAGGATCAATGGGGCGGAGATCAGTGGCGGGGCTTGTGCCCGCTTTCCTGCCGCCAGTGAGCCCCCGAGGGCGGACTTTGATCGCCCGGCACCGCCGCGCCGCCCCCTGATCACCCGGGCGGACGAGCCGGGCATGGCGGCCCGCGCGTCGGCGCTGCGGTCCCTGATCAGGCCGGTTCCGGCGATCTCCCTCGCCTGGGCGACGCCGGCTACGGCCGCTTTCTTGGTGGGGAAAGTTACTGAGACTGCCATCAGTTGTCCTGTCCCGTCCATCATCCGAATGCGGTAGCCGCCGTCGGGCGCGTCCACGAGCTCAAAATATCCCGCCATTGCATATTCCTCGTTCCCTCTTATCCCCCCGTATCCCCCACCGGGATATTAGTAAGTGTACTTACTTTGCAGTGGAGGGAAAGTGCTGAAGGTCCTGCCGTTGCCCACCGCCGACTGCCGGCGGCCACGGACGCAGGGCACCAGCCCAGGTCACCAACCCGGGTCACGGGCGCGGTCTGCGGGCAGGCGTTACCGGCGCGGGGCCCGGGCGGGGTGACCTGCCGGCCCGGTGAGGCGCCCCGCCCGCGCCCGCAGGCAGCGGGGTGTCGCTGCGGCGGACGCGGTCTTCATGCAGTTCGAGCGCGCTCATGACGAGGGCGAAGTGGCTGAAGGCCTGCGGCGTGTTGCCCAGCTGCCGGCCGGCCTCGACGCCCCACTCCTCGCTAAGGAGTCCGACGTCGTTGCGCAGCGCCAGCAGGCGCTCGAACAGTTCCCCGGCCTCGTGGCGCCGGCCCGCCCCGAGCAGGGCTTCCACCAGCCAGAAGGAGCAGGCCAGGAACACCCCTTCCCCACCGGGAAGCCCGTCGTCGCTCTGCGCCGGCAGGTAGCGGCGCAGGAAGCCGTCGTGCGTCAACTCGCGCTGGACAGCGTCGATGGTTCCGATGATGCGCGGATCATCCGGCGGGAGGAACCCCACCCGGGGCAGCAGCAGGAGGCTCGCGTCCAGCTCGGGCCGCCCGTAGGACTGCACGAACGTGTTGCGTTCGGCGTCGAAACCGTTGGCCATGACCTCGGCATGGATGGTGTCGCGCAGCTCCTCCCAACGGTCCGCCGGTCCGGTCAGGCCGAAGTCCCGGACCCCCTTGACCATGCGGTCCGCCGCCACCCAGGCCATCACCTTGGAGTGAGTGAAGTGGCGCTGCGGACCGCGCATTTCCCACAGCCCGTTATCCGGCCGGGTCCAGGCAGTCTCGAGGTGTTCCATGAGGGCCACCTGGACGTCCCAGGCGTCGTCGGTGTGCTTGAGGAGTGAGTTCCGAGTCAGGGAGAGGCAATCGAGCACCTCGCCCCAGACGTCGAGCTGCAGCTGGCCGGCGGCGCCGTTCCCGGTGCGCACCGGGGCAGAGTTTTCATAGCCCTTCAGCCACGGCAGTTCGAGCTCCGGCAGCCGGCGTTCCCCGTGGAGGCCGTACATAATCTGCAGATCCGCCGGATCCCCGGCGACGGCGCGGAGCAGCCAGTCACGCCATGCGCCGGCCTCCTCCGTGTAGCCCGCGGCCAGCAGCGCCTGCAGGGTGAGGGTGGCGTCGCGCAGCCAGCAGAAGCGGTAGTCCCAGTTCCGGGTGCCGCCGATCTCCTCCGGCAGGGACGTCGTGACGGCGGCGACGATGCCCCCGGTGGGGGCGAAGGTCAAGGCTTTGAGCGTGATCAGTGAGCGCTGGACCGCGTCACGGTGCGGCCCGGTAATCTTGCACTTCGCCGACCAGTCGAACCAGAACTCCTCGGTGGACGCCAGAACAGCTTCCGGGTTCACGGCGCGCGGCCGGCGGAGGTGGCTGGGGCTCCAGGTCAGCACGAAGGGCACGCGGTCCCCGGCCGTGACCGTGAAGTCGCTGACGGTGTGCATCCGCTCGCCGCGCAGCGGAGCCTCGGTCACCAGATAGGCGGCGTCGGGCCCGGCGACGGCGTGGATCCCGCGCTCGTCGTGGCGGACCCACGGCACAATATGGCCGTAGTCGAACCGAAGCGCCAGTTCGCCGCGCATCCGCACCGTGCCCCGGACGCCGACCACGATCCGCACGATATCCGCCACTTCGTCGCGGGGTGGCATGAAGTCAATGATCCGGACCTTGCCCTCGGGCAAATCCCACTCTGTTTCCAGGATCAATGTGCCCTTGCGGTAGCGGCGCCGCGTGCATTCGCCGCCGTTTGCCGGCGCCAGCAGCCACCGGCCGGCCGCGGGGGTATCGAGGAGGGCACTGAAACAGGCTGGCGAGTCGAAGCGCGGCAGGCACAGCCAGTCGATGGAACCTTCAGTGCTGATCAGGGCCGCGGTGTGCAGATCCCCGACCATTGCATAATCCTCGATGCGTGCCATGACACTTACAGTGCCACAGCACCGTCCCGCCCGGCACGGGAAAGGCACGTAGGTGGCGGCGCACAGGAAATGGCGGCGCACAGGCGGAGGAAGGCACGCAGGGGACGGCGCACAGGACTAGGATCCATCCTTGGGAGAAAGGGCCGGGTATGGCACAGCACGAGGGCACTTGGCACGAAGGCACTTGGCACGAAGGCGGTGGCCACACCGGCGCTGTGCGGATCGGAACGTCTGGCTGGAGCTATGACCACTGGGAAGGGGTCCTCTATCCGCCAGGCCTCCCGGCCCGGGACCGGCTGGGGCATTACGTTGCCCGCTTCGACACGGTGGAACTGAACGCCAGTTTCTACCGCTGGCCGAAAGAGGGCTCGTTCGCCAGTTGGCGCCGCCGGCTGCCCGAGGGTTTCGCCCTGTCCGTCAAGGCACCCCGGGGCCTGACGCACGCCAAGAAGCTTTACGCCCCGGAGGTGTGGGTGGACCGGATCACCCGATGCTGGCACGAACTCGGCGACAAGAGGGCCGTGCTGCTCGTCCAGCTGCCTCCGGGCTTAGCGCGGGATGACGCCCGGCTGGACTACTTCCTGGCGGCGCTCCCCGAGTGGATCCGCGTCTGTGTGGAGTTCCGCCACCCAAGCTGGGACGACGCCGGCGTGTACGCCTTGCTGGAGCGTCACCATGCGGCCTACTGCATCATGAGCGGCGCCGGACTCCCGTGCGTCCTGCGCGCGACAGCGCCGTTCGTCTACATCCGGCTGCACGGACCGGACCACGACTTCCTGTACGGCGGATCCTATTCCGACGACGACCTGCGCTGGTGGGCCGATCGGATCCGCGAGTGGCAGGCGGCCGGCAAGGACGTCTTCGCCTATTTCAACAACGACGGCGGCGGCAACGCCGTCCGCAACGCCAGCACCCTGCGGCGGCTCCTGGATGAGCCGCCGCACTGGTAATCCGGCGTCACGGCGCCCCTCCCGGGACGCCGCCGGCACTGCCGGAGCCCGGCACTGTGGGAGAGTGGAGGCATGGAATTGGCGTCTCAACCAGGGCAGCAGCTGCCCGTGTCCGGCAACAGGGCCTTCCGGCTCGCCCATTGGGTGTCGAACACCGTCAATGAGGTTCGCCTCAAGACGGCCCGGCGCTGGAAGTTCGTCCCGCAGACCGTCGCCTATCAGGGCTACGGCTCGACAGAGTGGGTCAGGCTGCTGGGCCGCGTGGTCCTCACCAGCAGGGCTGTGCCCGGCAGCAAGGCGGAGCGGCTGGCCCTGAACGGCAACCAGAACATCCGCGGCTGGCGCGCCTTCACGAGCGTCCCGGTCCAGTTCACCGAGGTGGAGATCCAGATCGGCGGCATCACCACGCGCGTGCACACGGACCGCGGCGGCCTGGTAGACACCCTGGTTCACGTGGCGTTGACCCCGGGCTGGCATACGGCCGTGCTGCGGGCCGAAGGAACGGAACCGGTCGAGGCCAGGATTTTCGTGATCTCGCCGGACACTAAGCTTGGTATTGTCTCGGACATTGACGACACCATCATGGTCACGGCCCTCCCCCGGCCTTTCCTGGCGTTGTGGAACACCTTCGTCCTGAACGAACGCGCCCGGATGGCGACACCCGGCATGGCCGTCCTGCTGGATCGGCTCAAGGTGGAGCACCCGGAAGCGCCGGTGATCTACCTGTCCACCGGGCCGTGGAACGCAGCGCCCACCCTGGGCCGCTTCATCGCCCGGAACCTCTATCCCTCGGGCGCGCTGCTGCTCACGGACTGGGGACTGACCCACGACCGCTGGTTCCGCAGCGGCCAGGAACACAAACGGCGGAACCTCGAGCTGCTGGCCCAGGAGTTCCCGAATATGCGCTGGCTGCTGTTCGGCGACAACGGCCAGCACGATGAAGAGATCTACTCCGGCTTCGCGCAGGAGCATCCGGACCAGGTAGCAGCGATCGGCATCCGGCAGCTCTCAGCCAGCGAGGCCGTCTTCGCCGGCGGCCACTCCGACACCGGAGACCACTCGGAATCATCCGTCCCGTGGCTCTATTCGCCCGACGGCGCAGGACTGGCCAAGGGCCTGCAGGACCTGGATCTGCTCTAGGTCCTGACCGGGCGTCAGCCCGCCGGGCGGGGCTGACCGAGCCGCCCCGTCCTGCTGTGGCCCCGTCCTCCTGACCGACGGCGTCCTCCTGTCCCGCCCCGTCCTGCTGTCCGGACGCCGTCCTGCTGTCCGACGGCGGGCATCGTGCTCCGAGCCACAATTACCTCCTGGAGCCAGTAGTAGGAGGCCTTTGGCGTGCGGACCTGGGTGTCGAAGTCGACGTGCACCAGACCGAAAGGCTGCTTGTAGCCGGCGGACCACTCGAAGTTATCCATGAAGGACCACACGTAGTAGCCGCGGAGGTCCACGGCCTCGGCCGCACCGCCGGGACGGGTCGCTTCCAGGGCCGTGCCGATGTGGTCCGCGAGGTAACGCAGGCGCCGTTCATCCGGAACCATCAGGCGGTCCGACCCGACACACTGGACCACGACGTCCTCGAAACTGGCCCCGCCCTCGGTGATATAGATCGGGGGCAGATCCGGGTAGCGGTCGGCCATCTCGGCCAGGGCGACGGACATGTATTCGGGCTTGACCGGCCAGCCGTAGGCTGTGGTCGCGGTGTCCGGGAACGGGGCGATGTGGAAGGGCGCACCGGGGGTCCCGCCGAGGTCGTCCCCCATGGCCTCGGCCATGCCGGTCGGCACAGTCCCCTCCCCCGGACCCGACCCGACGAGGGTGGGCATGTAATAGTTCAGGCCGTAGAAATCCACGGGCTGGGAGATCAGCTCCATGTCTTCGCTGGAGGGGCTGAATGACGATGAAAAGAACGTGGCGGCCCGAATGACATCCGGGTATTTGCCGAGCAGCACGGGATCGGCGTAGAGCCGGTTCTGCGCCACATCCATGAGTCCGGCGCTGACCGCGTCCAGCGGGTTGGCGGTGGCCGGGACCATCGGTGAGTACACGTTGGTGATGCCGATTTCGCCCTTCACCTTGGCGGCACGCAGCGCCTGGAGCGCCAGGCCGTGGCCCAGCAACTGGTGGTGCACGCTGGGGAGGGCCTTGAGCATGAGCGCCTCGCCCGGCGCATGCATGCCCAGGGCGTAGCCGTTGGTGGTGACGGTGGCGGGCTCGTTGACTGTCACCCAGCGGGTAACGCGGTCCCCGAAGGCAGCCGCGGCAATGGCGGCGAAGTCCCCCAGCCGGTAGGCCGTTTCCCGGTTCATCCAGCCGCCCGCCTCATCCAGGGGCAACGGGGTGTCCCAGTGGTAAAGCGTGGCCATGGGGGAAATGCCGTTGGCGAGCAACAGGTCGATCAGGCGGTCATAGAAGTCCAGTCCGGCGGGGTTCGCGGGTCCGCTGCCGCCGGGCTGGATCCTGGACCAGGACAACGAAAACCGGTACGAGTCGATGCCCAGGTCCTTCATCAGTGCCACGTCCTCTGGCATCCGGTGGTAGTGGTCGCAGGAGACGGCCGGGCTGTGGTCCTCCACGATCGAACCCGGTTTCGCGGCGAAGACGTCCCATCCGGAGGGGCCGCGCCCGTCTTCATCGAGCGCGCCCTCGATCTGGAAGGCGGACGTCGCGACACCCAGGGTGAAGCCGGGCGGAAGGAGGGAAGCCAGATCCTTGGCGGAAGCGTTCATCGACGGGAACCTCTATGTAGTTTCTGTGGTTGGTTGACTGATCTTAGGCGTACCCCCGGGGCGGGCGCCACGACCAAGCAACTGATCCCTGGCAGCAACTGATCCCGCCGGCAACTGATCCCTGACGTCATTCCGGTTCGGCTTCGGTGGTCCCGGCCGTTCAGAACACCGACGTCTCCGGGCCGAACAGGAAAACCTTGGCGTGCGCCACCGCTTTGCGGAAGGCGTCGTTCCGCAGCGCCAGGAGCTGCTCCGCCTCGTCCGCCGAGGGTTCCAGATATTCCGTGAAGCCGGGCCTCAGCACCCAGATATCGCCCGCGGGCGGCAGGTAGAACACGCCGAAGGAACGGTGCTGGCTGTCATCGTCCGACCAGACCGGGACCACAGCCAGCGCCGCGCCCGTATCGATGTTGATCCATTGTGCCCGGGGCAGCGGGGCCTCGTGCGCCTCAGGGTCCAGGAAGGGCGCCGTTCCCTCGCCCCAGCGCTCCTCGAAGCGCTCGTGGAACACCGGCATCAGGTGCGAATCGTAACGGCGCCATGTGCTCATGGCCGCTCTCCTCCTCAGTGGGTGGGCTGGGTGGGCTTGCCCCGGTCAGCGGCCTGGGCCAAAGGTTCCCCGGTCACGGTCGGGGTTCCCAGCGCACTGGGAGCACGCGCACAATGGGATCCCGACGCCGGATGATGCGCACCGGGATATCCCGGCCGGCCAGGCCGGTCTGGCCGTTCTGGTCGTCCAGGCCGACCTGGCCGCTCTGGCCCTTCTGGTCGGCCTCCGGGTTCAAGGGGCTGACCTGGACGTCGGGCCGCCGGTTGCCGGCGTCGTACTCCGCCCGGGTCCTGGCGTCCCGCAACACGGCGAAAGCGTGCAGAATCGCACTCGCGTCGTTGCCGTCAGCCGGATGGCCGATGTCCGGATGGTGCCGGCGCATCAGCGCCCGGAAGGCACGGCCAATCTCCTGCCGGCTCGCCTCCGGCGAGACGTGCAATAGCGCGTAGTAGTCGCGGGGATCAGGGTTCTTGCCGGGCATGGCCTGCCTTCGCTGCATGCAGCCGGAGCCGGCGCAGTGCTGCGAGCGCCGCGCCGGCTCCGAGGGTTATTTCCCGATCTCCTGCAGTTTGTCCTGCGTATGGGTGATGGCAATCTTCCGCGGCTTGGCTTTCTCCGCCACGGGGATCCGGAGCGTCAGGACGCCGTCGATGTAGTTCGCCTTGACGTTCTCCGTGTCCAGGGTGTCGCCGAGGATCAGCTGGCGGCTGAAGACGCCGCGGGGGCGCTCCGAAACCGACAGTTCCACGTTGGGCTGCACCGGGTCCCGGCGTTCCGCCCGGACCGTCAGGACATTGCGCTCAATGTCGAGCCCGATCGAGTCGACGTTGACCCCCGGAAGGTCGAACGCGACGACGAATACGCCGTCCTCCTGCCACGCGTCCATGGGCATCGCCGCTGGGCGCGCCATCGTCCCGAAGACCTGCTGGGCGAGCCGGTCAAAATCACGGAACGGGTCTGTCCGAATTAACATCAGTTCCCACTCCTTCAGCGCGAGTTGGCTTGCTTCCTTCGACAACCCATCACGATTTTTCTGTAGTGGTGGGTATAGATTTTTTATAGCACCGGTGGCACACTGCTGCAAGAGGGAAGTGCCGGAACGGGAGGAAGATCATGGCGGACCGCGGCGCGGAGGCAGGCCTGTACGCCATCTCCGTGGTGGCGCAACTGGTGGGCACGGGGCAGCAGAATATCCGGCTCTACGAGCGCCGGGGGCTGCTCGCACCGGACCGCACCGCCGGTGGCACCCGGCAATACTGCGACGCCGACCTCGTGGTGCTGCGGCGGATCGGCGAACTACTCGCGGAGGGCCTCAACCTGGCCGGCGTGGCCAAGGTGATGGAACTGGAGGCAGCCAACGCCCGGCTGCGGGCCGAGCTCAGGCGGGTGCGCAGCCGCTGACGGCGCTCAGTCCTGGTTGGCGTCGGCAGCGGACAGCGTCCCGGTGACCTGCTCGCCCGGAATCCGGGCCGTCCGCCAGGTGTCCAGCGCAATGACGGCACCCAGGACCACGAGCGAGATCGAGAAGGCGCCCAGGGCATCGGTCAGCCAGTGGTAGCCAAGGTAGAGGCGGCTGACGGCCGCGAAGAAGATACCGACCCCAGCCACAATGAAGGCGACGACGGCGGACCAAGGGTTCTTCCGGCGCGAAAAGACCAGGAACGTGGTGACCAGCAGGAAATCGCACGCGCCCAGGACGTGACCGGAAGGAAAAGAGAACGTGGTGTCGGCGCCGAAGAGCATTAGCTCCACGGGAGGACGCTGGCGTTCCACGATGCGGCCAATGACCTGCGCCAGGATCACGCCGGTGAGCATGGCGCCGGCCAGCAGCATTGGACGCCAGGCGTGTTTGGCAAGCAAGCCCCAGGCCACAGTCACGATGAGGATGATGATCGGCAAGCCGACGGGGCCGAAGACGATCGCCAGAATGATCATGATGGTGGTGGCAGGTTCCCCGCGCAGGGTCAGGAGCCAGGACCGCGTCGGCTCGTCCGCCGCGAAGAGGCCATCGCGCTGGAGCACTCCGGCGAGGATTATCACGAACAGCACGACGCCCGTGATCATCAGGACGACGGCAGTGCGGTAGAGATTCCGGCGCGCCGTCGCGCTCATGTACCGCTCCTCCACGACGAACTTTTCGTGGAAAGTCCGCCATCGGCCCTGCGGTTTGCCTGCTTGAGCCTCTGCCATGTCGCCGTGCCGCCTTTGCGCCGTGTTGTGGATAGTCTCCGCTGAAGATTATCCCCTGTTCTTTGCGCGGTGGTAGGCAATGGCCTCGCGGGACCTCCCTCGCAGAGGTGCTGCCCAGCCGCGGGCATGCGTAACCTGCCGACCGGACGGGGCAGATCCTTGCTGTGAGCCGCTTCACAGGGTAGCCTCCGAGACAAACAAGGTAGCTTGCAATGCAACTTGTGATGCTTATTAAGCAACTCTTACGGAATCAATGGAGAGCTGGATGGAGAAGATCATGGTCGAGGAACAGCCTGTCGGGGCCCGCGCGGGGCGGAACCGCGGAAAGGTCACCGAGGTGGAAACCTACGGCATTGAACGGATACCGGAGAAGGACCGCAACGCGAGCGCCTTCGACCTGTTCAGGGTTTCGTTTGGCGGGGCCAACACCTTCGCCACGGCCTTCCTGGGCGCATTTCCGATCCTGTTCGGCCTGTCATTCTGGCAGGGGCTCGCCGCGACGGTGACCGGCCTGGTTGTCGGCGCCCTCCTGCTGGCACCCATGGCCGTCTTCGGCCCCACGAACGGGACCAACAACGCGGTGTCCTCCTCTGCCCATCTGGGCGTGCACGGCCGGGTGGTCGGATCGTTCCTGTCCTTGCTAACTGCCCTGGCATTCTTCTCCATCTCGGTCTGGAGTTCCGGCGATGCCCTGGTGGGCGGCCTGAACCGGCTGGTTGGCCTGCCGCAGGACATGGGATCGTTCGCGGTCGCCTATGGCCTCTTTGGCGGGCTCGTCCTGGTTGTCTGTGTCTACGGGTTCAAGTTCATGCTGCTGGTGAACAAGATTGCAGTCACCGCGGCCACGCTGCTGTTCGTTGTTGGCTTCATCGCCTTCGCGGGCGACCTCAACCTGAACTTCGAGGGCGCCTTCGGAACCGGATTCGACGGCGTCGGGATCGCAGGATTCATCCCGGCCTTTATCGGCGCGGCCCTGATCGTCATGTCCAACCCCATTTCCTTCGGGGCGTTCCTGGGCGACTGGGCGCGATACATCCCCACCGCCACACCGAAGCGCCGGGTCATGGGTGCGGCGCTGCTCGCCCAGTTGGCCACGCTGATCCCGTTCGTCTTTGGCCTGGCCACGGCGTCCATCATCGCCACCAAGGCACCGGAATTCATGGATCCCACCGCGCCCAACTACGTCGGCGGACTGCTGGCCATTTCCCCGGCATGGTACTTCGTGCCGCTCTGCGCCATAGCCTTGATCGGCGGCATGTCCACCGGGGCGTCCTCGCTGTACGGCACCGGCCTTGATTTCAGCAGCGTCTTCCCGAGGTTCAACCGGGTCCAGGCCACCCTGTTCATCGGAACCCTGGCGATCGTGTTCATCTTCGCCGGCCGCTTCGCCTTCAACCTTGTCCAGAGCATTTCCACGTTCGCCACCCTGATCGTGACCTGCACCGCGCCCTGGATGGTGGTCATGATCATCGGCTTCATCACCCGCCGCGGCTGGTACGACGCCGATGCCCTCCAGGTGTTCAACCGGCGCCAGAGCGGCGGAAGGTACTGGTTCAACCACGGCTGGAACCTGCGCGGCATGGCTGCCTGGCTGGTCAGCGCCGCGGCGGGGCTGAGTCTGGTGAACATGCCCGGCCAGTTCCAGGGGCCCCTGGGCAACCTGGCGGGCGGCGTGGACATCAGTCTGCCCGCATCGGTGGCGCTTGCGGCCGTTCTCTACCTCGGGCTGCTGTGGATCTTCCCGGAGCCGCGCGCAGTGTTCCCGGCCGCCGGGCCGCGCTGGATCCCCTCGAAGGACACCGCGGTGCCGCCGGTCATTGATGCGGCGGGAAACACCGTACCGGCCGCAACACCGGAGGCAGCCGCGCCGGGCCTGCCCGGCGACCGGGACGCCGAGCTGGTGAGCCAGCCGTGACGTGGTTCGATCTCAGCGTTCCGCTCCGCACCGGAATGCCTGTTTACCCCGGAGACCCTGAAGTGCGGATCGCATCGGCGCTGACCGTGGAGGCCGACGGCGCCAACGTGCTGTCCCTCTCATTGGGCTCCCATTCGGGCACCCACGCCGACGCGCCACTGCATGTGGGCGACGGCTGGGCGGCGCTGGACGAACTCCCGCTGTCCCTCTTCGGCGGCGTCGCCGAAATCGTGGACGTCCGGGGAGTGGCCCGCGGCGGCGCCATCACCGCCGCGCAGTTGGCGGGGATCGCCCCGGCCGGCCCGCCGGGGGATGCCGGCGATGCCGGGAATCCCGGGAATCCGGCGAAAATCCTCCTGCTGCACACCGGTTGCGCCGCGGCCTGGGGAACCGACGAGTACCTCAAGCATCCGTGGCTCGAGGCTGCCGCGGCGCAATTGATCGTGGACCGCGGCTACCGCGCCGTAGGCCTGGATGCCCTCAGCGTGGATCCCAGCTCCCCCGGCGCTGCGGACGGCGACCAGGCCGACGCCAGCGTCCCCGCCCACGCCATCCTGGCCGGAAACGGCTGCATCATCGTGGAAAACCTCACCGGGCTGGAGCAGGTCCAGCGGGCCAGAGAAGCAGGATCCGACGTCGAGGTCTTCCTCTTTCCCCTCAGTATCGCCGGGGCCGACGGTGCCCCGATCCGGGCCGTGGCCCGGCCGCTGCCGGCTCCGGAGCTGCAGCCGACGGCGCCCCGGCCCCTCAGCCGTGAAGAGGTACAGGACGCGGCGGACCGCCTGGTCGCCGCCTTCGCGGCCACGGACACCGAGGCCTACTTTGCCGCCTTCAGCCCCCAGGCGACATTCATCTTCCATCCGGAAGCCCAGGGCCTCGGTTCCCGGTCCGCCTACCGCACGCTCTGGGACAACTGGCTCGCCAGCGGCTGGCGGGTGCTCGAATGCCGGAGCAGCGAGCAGGATATCCAGCTTCTGGGGGCTTCCGCGGTGTTTTCCCACCGCGTGGCCACGACAGTCCAGATTGACCGGGAAGGCGGCCGCGACACCAGCAACGAACGGGAGACCATCATCTTCTCCCGGGCTCCGGACGGCAGCATCGTCTGCGTCCACGAGCATCTCTCGGCCTGCCCGGCAGATGTCTAGGGCCAAACGTCCCGGACTGAATGGAACCGCAGGTCAACGGCGCCCGGCTTGCCGGAACCCTATTTCCGGACCGAATGTTGCCCCTGGAGTGATTTGACGCGTCAATAAATATGACGTTACTGTTCCTGAATCCATTGGGGCCGACTAGAAGTACTCCAAGAAAGACAGAGCGATGACCACGATTACCGAGTCCATTGAGATCCAAGTCGATAACCGACGAGTCCTCGACGAACGACTCAACGACGCCGTCCGCGGGCTGCAGCAGGTCGCCATGACCACGGGGAAGCACGGCATTTTGCTCACGCGGCACAAGCCGGGCCACTACACCGCGGCGCTCTCCGACCAGGTCCCCTTCGGCATGACCCGAGAGCTCGTTCGCTGAGCCACCGGAATACCGGACGCTGAGAGCCGGACACAAAAGAGCCAGGTCCCGGGCGGCAGAGCATCGACTCCCGCCCGGGACCTTTTTGGCGTTTCAGGGCCGTTTACCAGTCATGGACGGTTCCGTCGACGAGGCGGTTGTAGGGCAGGTAGGCCTGCTGGTAGGGGTAGGCGGCGGCGGCCTCTTCGTTGAATTCGACGCCGATGCCGGGCTTGTCGCCCGGGTGCAGGTAGCCGTCGACGAACGTCATGGACTGCTCGAAGACCTCGTTCGTCGCAGCCGAGTGCTGCATGTATTCCTGGATGCCGTAGTTGTGGATCGCCAGGCCCACGTGCAGCTGCGCGGCGAACCCGACCGGGGAGATGTCGGTGGGGCCGTGGAAGCCGGACTTGATCTGGTACTGCGCGGCGAAGTCCATCACCTTCTTCAGCGGGCTGATCCCGCCGAAGTGCGTGGACGCGGCCCTCACGTAGTCGATCAGCTGTTCCTTGATCAGGCTCTGGTAGTCGTAGACGGTGTTGAAGATCTCCCCGATCGCCAGCGGGGTGGTGGTGTGCGCCCGGACCAGGCGCAGCGCCTCCTGGTTCTCGGCCGGGGTGCAGTCCTCGAGCCAGAACAGGTCGTAGGGTTCCAGCGCCTTGCCCAGCTTCGCGGCCTGGATCGGGGTCATCCGGTGGTGCCCGTCGTGCAGCAGCGGCAGCTCCGGGCCGAACTCGTTCCGGACCGCCTCGAACACGGTGGGCAGGTGGCGGAGGTAGGCGCGGGTGTCCCAGTCCTCCTCCTGCGGGAACGCGCCCCGGCCGGCCGGTTCGTAGTCGTAGCGCTCACCCGAGGCCTGCGCCTGCGCCGCGACGCCGTAGACGGCCTTGATCCCGGGGACCGCGGTCTGGATCCGGATCGACTTGTAGCCCAGCTCCAGGTGCTCCCGGACCGAATCGAACAGCGAGGGCAGGTCCGCGCCGGAGGCGTGCCCGTACGCGCGCAGCCCGTTCCGGGACGCCCCGCCGAGCAGCTGGTAGACCGGCATCCCGGCCAGCTTGCCCTTGATGTCCCACAGCGCCATGTCCACCGCGGCGATCGCGGCCATCGTCACCGGGCCCCGGCGCCAGTACGAGGACCGGTACAGGAACTGCCAGGTGTCCTCGATCCGGTGCGGGTCCTTGCCGATCAGCAGCTGCGCGACATGCTCCTTCAAATACGCCGCGACCGCGAGCTCGCGCCCGTTCAGGGTCGCGTCCCCGATCCCGGTCACACCGTCCTCGGTGGTGATCCGCAGGGTCACGAAGTTCCGGGAGGGGCTGGTCACGAAGACTTCAGCGGCAATGATTTTCACAACAGGTCCTTTTCTGGTCTTTCGGGGGCTACTGGGGCAGTGAATGTCAGGCGGCCCGGATAGCCGCCAGCGCGGGGTCGGGCGCCCGGGACGGGTCAGCGCTGCGTGGTTCCGCCCGGGGTGGTCCCGAGCAGTGCCAGCTCCGCGCGGTTCGGCAGGCCTTCCCAGTCCCCGGCGGTGCTGACGGCAAAGGCTCCCGCCAGGGCACCGCGCTGCAGGCGGCCGGCGACGTCGGCGCCGTCGAGCAGCGCGGAAAGGTAACCGGCGGTGAAGGCGTCCCCGGCCCCCACGGTATCGATGCTGGTCACGGGCACGGCGGAGGCCTCCCAGCGCCCGCCGGCGGTGTGGACGCCGGCGCCGGCGGCGCCGCGCTTGACCACGACCTCCCGGACCCCGCGCTCCAGCAGCTCGGCGGCCATCGCTGTTTCGGCGCCGTCAGCACCGGCGTCGGGGTCCCCTGATCCAGCCGTTCCTGCCCCTACCGCAGTCGCGACCAACCCGAGTTCGTCGTCGGAGGCGATCACGATGCTGGCGTGCCGGGCAAGCGGCGTGAGCACAGCGCGGGCCTCCTCCCGGGACCAGAGCTTGCTGCGGTAATTGACGTCGAGGGAGACCTCCATGCCTTCGGCGGCGGCCCGCTCGGCCGCGTATTCCACGGCTTTCCGGGCGTCGGGGCTGAGGGCGGCAGTGATGCCGGTCAGATGCAGAATCCGGGCACCGGCCGTCAATGCACGGTCGAGGTCCTCCCGGCCGAGGGTGGACCCGGCGGATCCGGCGCGGTAGTAGAAGGCCCGGGTGACATCCGCCGTGCGTTGTTCGAGGAACATCACCCCGGTGTTCCGCGCGGCGTCTATCCGGTGCCGCAGCCCGATCCCCTCGCCGCGCAACTGCCGCAGGATGTACTCTCCATGCGGATCGGCGCCGACCACCCCGGCCCAGGTGACGCTGTGCCCGAGCCGTGCGACCCCGACGGCGACGTTCGATTCGGCCCCGGCCACGTGCATGCCCAAGCTGCCGCCGGCGGACAGCGGACCGGTGGACCGCAGCGAGACCATGGACTCGCCAAAGGTCAGAAGGTCAACGGCCTGCCTGGCGGAAGCGTCGCCGGCGGCGGCCATCACCGCAGGATCTCCGCGCGCGGGCGGCCGAATTCGGCGGCCAGGGCGACGAAACCGCGGGCCCGTTCCCGCATCGGGGCGAGGTCGCCGCCGGAGCCGGCGTCGCCGAACAGCGGTCCGCCTAGCCCCACGGCGATGGCGCCGGCTTCCCAGTAGCCCGCTGCTTCATCCAGCCCGACGCCGCCGACGGCGATGAACGGAATCCCGGGGAAGGGATCGCGGAGCGCCTTGAGGTAGCCCGGCCCGCCGATGGAGGCGGGGAAGAGCTTGACCGCGGTGGCGCCCCGGTTCATGGCTTCGTAGGCCTCGCTGGGGGTCAGCGCACCGGCCAGCACAGGCAGTCCCAGTCGGGCCGATTCGGCGATCGACTCTGCCAGCGACGGGGTCACCATGAACTGGCCGCCTGCCTCGGCGACCCGGTCAACGTCCTGGGCCGTCAGCACTGTTCCGGCGCCGACGAAGCAGTCCGCCGGGGCGGCCGCGCGGACCTCTCGGATCGCATCGAGGGCATCGGGTGTGGTGAGCGCGATTTCGACGTAGCGGAAGCCCTCCTCCATCGAGGCCAGGGCCGCCTTCGCGGCGGCTGTGCCGTTCGTGCCGCGCACGATTGCCACCAGCCGGGTCTCCCGGATGCCGGCCAGCAGCAGTTCGGGGGTCAGGGTGTTCTCCATGTCAGGCTTCTCCTTGGTCGGGGCGAACAGGACGGCGCTTACCGTTCCGGCGTTTACCGTTCCGGTGTTTACCATTCCGGCGTTCACCACTCGGCGAAGGCGCCGTCGGGGTGCCGCCAGACGGGACCGCGCCAGGCATGCCCGCGCTTGTCCGCGGCACGGACCACGGCCTCGTCGATCTCGATGCCCAGGCCCGGGCCGGTGAGCCGTTCGATGTGCCCGTCCACGAATTTCAGCGGGGACTTGTCCACCACGTAGTCCAGGACTTCGGCGCCCTGGTTGTAGTGGATGCCGATGCTTTGTTCCTGGATCAGGAAGTTGGGCGTTGCGAAGCCCACCTGCAGGCAGGCGGCCAGGGCCAGCGGGCCCAGCGGGCAGTGCGGGGCGAGCTGGACCTCGTAGATTTCGGCGAGCGAGGCGATCTTGCGGACCTCGGTGATGCCGCCGGCATGGGAGAGGTCCGGCTGGGCCACGGCGATGCCGGCCTGCAGCGCGGGAAGGAATTCCTGCCGGCTGTAGAGCCGCTCGCCGGTGGAGACCGGCGTCGTCGTGGAGGAAGTGAACTCGCGCAGCAGGTGCGTGTTTTCCGGGACTACCGGTTCTTCGAGGAAGAAGGGCCGGTACGGCTCCAGCAGCGGCGCCACCCGTCGGGCGTTGGCCAGGCTGAAGCGGCCGTGGAAGTCCACGGCCACGTCGCGGTGGTCGCCGAGGACCTCACGGGCCGCGGCCACCCGGCGGACGACGCCGTCGAGCTCGGCCACGGAGGCGATCGGGCTCATCCGGCCGCTGGCGTTCATCTTGACGGCCGTCAGCCCGACCTCCAGCTGCGCGCTGATCTGGTCGGCCACCTCGTTGGGCTCATCCCCGCCCACCCAGCCGTACATCCGGATCCGGTCCCGGACGTGGCCGCCGAGGAGCTGGTGCACCGGGGTGTTGAAGTGCTTGCCCGCGATGTCCCAGAGGGCCTGGTCCAGACCGGACACGGCGCTGGCCAGGATGGGCCCGCCGCGGTAGAAGGATCCCTTGGTCATGACTTGCCAGTGGTCCTCGATCCGGAGCGCATCGTTGCCGATGAGCAGCTCGGAGAGCTGGTCGACCGCGGTGCGCACGGTTTCGCTGCGGCCTTCGCAGCTCGCCTCGCCCCAGCCCACGATTCCGCTGTCCGTCTCGATCCGGACGAAAAGCCAGCGCGGCGCGACGAGGAAGGTTTCGATCCTGCTGATGAGTGTCATCTGTTGCCTACCCCTTGGTCGCGCCGGCGGTCATGCCGGAGACGATGTACTTCTGCGTGAAGAGCGCAATGATCATGATCGGGATGGTGACCACGGTGGCGGCCGCCATCAGTCCGCCCCAGTCGATGCTGGCGTAGGAGACGAAGTCGAAGATCGCGACCGGCAGGGTCTTGGTCTTGGAGCCGGAGAGCACCAGGGCGAACATGAAGTTGTTCCACGAGAAGATGAAGGACAGGATGCCGGCGGTGGCGATGCCGGCGACGGAGAGCGGCAGGGTGATGCGGCGGAAGGCACCGATCGGGGTGAGGCCGTCCACCTGGGCCGATTCCTCCAGCTCCAGCGGCAGGGAATCGAAGTAGCTCATCATGATGTACACGATCAGCGGCAGCGAGACGAACATGTGGCTGAGGATCAGCACCTCGAAGCCGCCGACCATCTTCAGGTTGGAGAAGACGTAGTACCAGGGCACCAGCAGTGAGACGCCGGGGATCACGCGGGCCATCAGGACCACGAGCGCCGAGCGGTGCATGGTGAAGCGGCTCATGGCGTAGGCGGCCGGCACGCCCAGGACCAGCGACAGGGCTGTGGAGACGAAGGCCACCCAGAAGCTGTTGAAGATGAAGACGAAGTAGTTGTTCCGCTGCAGCACATTGGCGTAGTTCTCACCCGTGGGGGTGAAGAAGAACGATTTGCCGGTGTCGTAGATGTCCACGTTGGTCTTGAGGGAGGCCAGCAGCATCCAGAACAGCGGGGCGACCAGGAACAGCACCACCGCCACCAGTGCGGCGACGCGGAACACCTTGTACGCGCGGGTGCCCAGCGGCTTCCGGCGCCGCGGCACCGGCTTGGCCGGCACGGCGGGGGCGGTTTGGGGTTCAGTGTGTTCAGTGTCTTCGGTGTTTTCGGACAGTACGGTCATTTGCTTACCGCTTTCTTGCGCATGGTCAGCAGCCACATGGAGCCGATGATGATCATGAAGAACAGGATCAGCACCGCGGAGGAAAGCCCGTACTGGTTGTAGTCGAAGCTCAGACCGTAGGCGTAGACGTTGAGTGTCTCCACTTCGTGGAAGGACCCGCCGCCCTTGCCCTTGGTGGCGTAGAGGATGTCGAAGGTCTTCAGGGCATCGATGCCCCGGAGCAGGATGGCGACGATCACGGTCGGCATCATGAGAGGCAGCGTGATGAGGAAAAAGCGCTGGAAGGCGTTGGCGCCGTCCATCCGGGCCGCCTCGTCAGGCTCCTCGGAGAGGGAGGTCAGCCCGGCCAGCAGGATCAGGACCACCATGGGGGTCCACTGCCACACGTCCATGAAGATGGTGGTGCCGAGCGCCGTGTCCTGGCCGGAGAGCCAGGGCTGGGCGGGAATGCCGACCATGCCGAGCAGCTGGTTGACGAAGCCGATGTTGGGGTCGAAGATCAGCCGCCACATCATGCCGACCGCCACGGGGGTGGCGACGAGCGGGAGCAGGATGGCCACGCGGACCCACTTTTCGCCGCGGAACGGGCGCCACAGCAGCAGCGCGATGCACATGCCGAGCACCACCTCGCAGATCAGGGCAATGCCGGTGAAGCTCAGCGTGCGGCCGACGGCGGGCCAGAAGCGTTCGACGTCGGACAGGACCGTGAGGTAGTTCTGCAGGCCGACAAACTCGGAGGCAGCCCGGACAGAGCCCTGCGAATCGGTGAGGCTCAGGTACAGGGTCCAGGCCAGGGGGAAGACGATCAGGACGCCGACGAAGATCATGGCGGGGGCGGCGAAGAGCCACTTGCGGTGCCGGTTGGCCCAGCCCGAGAAGTTTTCGCGTGCACTGGGTGTGCGGGCGGCCTTCCGGGAGGGCGCGCTGCGGGGAGGGGTCAATACAGACATGGTTCACCTAAGGAGTTGGGGGTGAAGTGAAGAGCCGGCCGTGGCGGGACGGCAGCGGACTGCCGTCCCACCGGGCTGGTTTGTGCGTCACGCGGGTAGTGCGGCAGGCGCGTAGCGCGCCGGCAGCGCTACTTCTTTTCGCTGTCCAGGAACTTCTGGAAGGCGTCGTGCGCCGTGTCGGCTGCGGCGGAAGCGTCAGAGCCGGTGATGGTGGCGACGATCGGGCCACCCACGATTTCGCGAGCCTTGCCTACGGTGACAACCTCGGGACGGTCGTGCCCGACGCCGTTCTTGGCGCTGGCGGAGATGGCCTCGGCGAGGTCCTTCGGGTAGGTGGAGGTTCCGGCCGGGTCAGCCCAGACCGAGGCACGCGGTCCGGGGACGCCGGCCTTCTGTGCCTCGAGGGTGCGTTCCTTGCTGGTGGCCCACTGGATGAACTTCCAGGCGTTGTCCTGGTTGCTTGATGCCTGGTTGACGGCGAGGCCCCAGGACGGGATGTTGTACGGCTTGGAGCCTGCGGGGCCGGCGGGCAGTGCGGCGAATCCGACAGTGTCGGCGACCTTGGACTTGGCCGGGTCGGTTGCGTTCTTGTAGAGCGAGTCGGCCTCCGTGTAGAAGGCAGCCTTGCCCTGCGTGAATATTGCCATTGCCTCGGGCCAGCTCATGTCGGTGCTGACGTTGGCGGGGCCGTAGTTCTTGATCAGGCCGCCATAGAACGCGTAGGCCTTCTTCGCGGCGTCGGAGTTGACGGCGGACTTGCCGCTGGCGTCGGTGAAGTCGCCGCCGAAGCTGTACAGGAAGCTGGAGAACTGGGTGACGGCGGCCGACTTGCCGGTGCGGGCCACGAAGCCGGCCGTGTCCGGGGAGGAAGCCTTGATGGCCTTGGCCGCGGCTTCGAGCTCGTCCATGGTCTTGGGAACCTCCAGGCCGGCGGCCTTCAGGAGGTCCTTGCGGTAGTAGAGGACTTCGCGTTCGGTGATGATCGGGACGCCGACCACCTTGCCGTCAGCAGTGGTGGCCTTGACCGGGCCCTCCTGGTAGTCCTTCCAGTCCCACGCGGCGTCCGAGGAGACCTTGGACGTCAGGTCCGCGAGGTAGCCGTTCTTTGCGAACGCCTTGCCTTCCTGGAGCGGGCGGTACATCATCACGTCGATCTCGTCGCTGCCGGCGTTGAGCTTGACGTTGTACTGGTCCGAGAGCTGGTCTTCGCCCAGCTGGGTCAGTTCGACCTTGAGTCCGCTGGACTTCTCGAATTCCGGAATGGCCGCCTTGATGCCTTCGGTCCAGACGTGGTTCGCGAGGGTGACCCGCACTGTGCCGGAGGTCTTCGCGTCGGTGCTGCCGCTGGCGCCGCCGCAGGCAGTCAGCCCCAGGGACAGGACCGCGGCAACAGCCGCGTACTTCGCAATTGAACGTCGCTTCATTACGACTTCCTTTGGTTTTCAGGGCTGGCGAGAACATCCAGCCGACTGCAAATGCATCTTTACATCTGCTCTGGAAGCGATCATAGAGAAATAAAGCAGACTTAAACAAGACCCTTGCGTCCACCCGTATGATTTATTTATGAAAACTCCAAAGGCGGAGCCAACTTCAGACCTGCATTCCGTGCTGGTCCAGAACCTGGGGCTTGCCATCGCCGAAGGGACGCTGGCGCCACACTCGATCCTGCGCCTGGACGAACTTGAGGCCCAGCACAACGTCTCCCGGTCCGTGGTGCGGGAGGCCTCCCGCGTGCTGTCCTCTAAGGGAATGCTGGAATCGCGGCGGCGGCTGGGGACGGTGGTGCAGCCGGAGGAATCGTGGAACGCCTACGACCCCCAAGTGATCCGTTGGCGGCTCGCATCCTCAAGGCGGCTGGAGCAACTGCAGGCCCTGAACGAACTCCGCGGGGCAATCGAACCGCAGGCCGCCCGCCTCGCCGCCGAAAGGGCATCCTGGGATGCCGGCAGCGACCTCGTCTCCCTGGCCGCAAGGCTGTGGGCGTCCGGCCAGCGCGGGGACCGGGACGAGTTCCTCCGGCTCGACATCGACTTCCATGCTGCGGTGCTCCGGGCCTCCGGCAACGCCATGTTTTCCCAGCTCCACAACCTGGTCACCGAAGTCCTGACTGGGCGCACCGAGCACGGCCTTATGCCGCACCTGCCACACCACGAGGCCCTGCAGCTGCATGTGGACGTGGCCAGCGCGATTCAGCGCGGCGAGGCGGACGCGGCGCACGCCGCCATGAGCAGGATCGTGGAGCAGTCCACCGAGGAAATGGGCGACATCTGGTCCAGCTATCACGCCGGCGGCCCCGCCTCCCCTGGGACCTGACGCGGGGTCAGCGGCCGCCCATCCACAACCCCCGGTCCGGCCCGGCGCGACGTGACCCCGCGTTGCTTGGTTAGCGGCCGCCCTCGAGCTTCCGGCTGCGCTGCTCCTGGGCCATGGGGCCGTACGGGTAGACGCCGACGCGCGGCCGGCTCACCTCCGTCAGCCGCTCCGTCTCGCCGTCGGTGAGCCGGAGGTCCGCTGCCGCGAGATTGTCCGCCAGCTGCGCGGTGGTGCGGGCGCCCAGGATCACCGAAGTGACCGCCGGCCGGTCCGCCAGCCAGGCCAGCGCCACCTGGGACGCGCTGACGCCATGTCGTCCGGCGGTCTCCTCCACCTCGGCCATCACGTCCCAGGTGCGCGGATCGGCGTTCCGGGCCTCCCAGGCCTCCATCCCCCGCTTCGGATTTTCGCCGAGACGCGTGGCCCCGGCGGGCGGCTGGTCGCGCTTGTACTTGCCGGAGAGCCACCCGCCGCCCAGCGGCGACCATGGCAGCAGCCCGATCCCGGCGTCCAGCGAGGCCGGCACAACTTCCGACTCAATGTCGCGGACCAGCAGGCTGTACTGCGGCTGCAGCGTCACCGGGGCATTCCAGCCGTGGGCCTTCGCCACATGGACCGCCTTGGTCAGCTGCCAGCCCAGGAAGTTGGAGAAGCCGTAGTAGGCGATCTTGCCGCTGGTGACGGCGTCGTGCAGAAAACGGAGGGTCTCCTCGAGGGGAGTGATCGGATCCCACGCGTGCAGCTGGTAGAGATCGATCTGCTCTACGCCCAGCCGGCGCAGCGAGTCATCCAGCGCCCGGACCAGGTGCCGGCGGGAGGTTCCGACGTCGTTGGGGGCCCGGCCCATCGGGAAGCGGCCCTTCGTGGCCACGACAGCCCGGTCCCGGACCTCCGCCCGGTCCGCCAGCCAGCGGCCGATGATATCCTCCGACACCCCCGAGCTGTAGACGTCGGCGGTGTCGATGAAGTTGCCGCCCGCTGCGAAGTAGTCATCCAGGATGGCGCGGGACTGCTCCTCGGTGGCCTCGGCGCCAAAAGTCATGGTGCCCAGCGCGTAGTTGGAGACGACGGCGCCGCTGTTGCCCAGGGTGCGGTATTGCATGGAACTCCTCGAGTTGGGTCAGTCTTCCGTGGGGGTGGTGCGCAGCGAGTGGTAGTTCCGCCAGGTGTGCTCGGGCGCGTAGCCCAGCAGCCGCTTGGCCTTGTCGATCGAAAGCATGGTCTCGTGCTCGCCCAGGTCCTTGACCACCTTGACGTTGGGGAACACCTCGGCAGCCAGGCTGGTGCTGGAGCGGCTCATGACGGTGTCCTCGTTGGCGATGATGAACGCCTCGAAGCCGGGCTTGCCGTGTTCCAGGGCGCGGGCCACGGCCTGCGCGCCGTCCCGGCCGTCAATGTAGGCCCAGAGATTCCACTTGCGCAGCCTCGCGTCGTGGTCGAAGGAAGGGAACTCCTCATAGTCCTCCGGGTCCATCACGTTGGAGAACCGCAGGCCGGTGATGCTCAGGTCCGGGTCCCAGCGGGTCAGCTGGATAGCCATCTGCTCTTCAAGGTGTTTGACCAGGGAGTACGTGCTTTCCGGCCGGGCCGGGTAGTCCTCGTCCACCGGGATGTAGGGAGGGTCGACGTCGAACGGCAGCCCCAGCACGGTCTCGCTGGACGCGTAAACGATTTTCTTGATACCGGCCCGGCGGGCGGCCTGGAACACGTTGTAGGTGGACTGCATGTTGTTCTCGAAGGTGGCGGCATCCGGGGCATGGCCCGGTGCAGGAATCGCGGCCAGGTGCACCACCGCGTCGAAGCCGGCGTGGCGGTCCTCCAGGCCAAGGAACACATCCACCACCTGGCCGTAGTTGCGCAGGTCCACCTCCGTGAACCCGGGGCTGCGCGCGCCCGTCCGGTCCAGGTTGGTCACCTCGTGCCCGTCATCGCTGAGCCGCCGCACAACGCTTCGACCCAGCTTTCCGCTTCCTCCGGTAACAGCAACTCTCATCAGGAACTCCTCGGGTGGCAGGCTTTGCTGACCGTCATGGTCCGGCACCTGCTCCGGTGCCGGCAGTCACCGTTCCACCCTAAGGGGAGGCGGGCGCGGTGCCCAGCCCCTCGCCAGTCCTGATCCCTGCCAGTCCTGATCCGCAACGCGGTGACCGGCCGCCGTCGGCCTTCCCCGCGTGACCTTCGGCCCTAGGCAGTCCCCGGACCAGGCGGCAGGCTGGAGGCCATGAACCGTGACCAGCGCGCTGTCGTAGGCGCGGACGCCCCCCGGGTCCCCCGGACCACTGCATGAACCACCCAGGCCCCCCGCCGGCAAGGCGGCGGGCCGGGCATGCTCCGGGCCGGTTGCGCGGGCCGCTCGCGGCACTGGCTGCTGCAGCGGCCGGCGCCGCATACGTCCTGGCTGTCCGTCCGCGGCTCCTGCGCTGGGGGGCCACCACCCAGGAGGCCGCCGGGCCGCTCGCAGGGGACGAGATCGTGCCTGCCCCGCGCATGCAAAGCACCCGTGCGGTGACTATTGCGGCCCCGGTCTCGGACGTCTGGCCATGGCTTGTCCAGTTGGGCGCCGGGCGCGGCGGCCTGTACTCCTACGACTGGCTCGAAAAAACCACGGGTCTGGGCATTCGGAGTGCGGACAGGATTCTCCCGGAACTGCAGCATCTAAAGGTGGGCGACATCGTTCCGCTGTCCCCCGACGGCGGCCTGCCGGTCAGGCTACTCGAGTCCGGTGCTGTGCTGGCGCTGGGCGGATCCATCGACCTGCGCACGGGGAAGATGTCGCCGGCCGGGATCCGTCCTACCGGGCGCCGGCTGGACATCAGCTGGACGTTCGTGTTGCGGCCCGCGGGCCCCCAAGCCGCCAGGCTCCTGTCCCGCACCCGGTACGACTATTCGCCCCTGGCCGAGGGACTGGCCCTGCGCACACTGCTGGAACCGATGCAGTTCCTGGTGGAGCGGCGGATGCTTTTGGGGATCCGGTCGAGGGCAGAGGGCCGCCGGAGCTAGTGCCCGCGGCATTCGTGTCCCCGGTCCGCCCGCGGTTGCCTTCAGACGCCCGCGGCCCGCGGACTGGCACCGTCCGGGGCCAGCATGTAGTCGACAAACCAGTCCCGGGCCAGGATGCCCGCGGCCGCGAGCGTGCCGGGTTCTTCAAACAAGTGCGTCGCGCCCTGCACGACGGCGAGCTGGCTGGGGCAGCGCATCATCGCCTTCGCCCGGCGGTTGAGCTCCAGGACCTCGTGGTCAAGGCTCCCCACGATCAGGAGCGTGGGCGCTGTCACGGCGGACAACCGCGGGCCGGCGAGGTCGGGGCGGCCGCCGCGCGAGACGACAGCCGAGATCCGTGCTGTCGGCTCCGACGCCGCCCACAGCGCGGCCCCGGCTCCCGTACTCGCGCCGAAGTAGCCCACAGCGCACGCGGCAGTGTCTGCCCGGGTGGACAGCCAGTCCGTTGCTGAGGATAGCCTGCGGGCCAGGAGTTCGATGTCGAAGACATTGGCGCGGCTGCGTTCCTCCGCGGTGGTCAGCAGGTCCAGCAGCAGCGTACCGAGACCAGCCTGCTGCAGGAGACCGGCCACATAGCGGTTCCGCGGGCTGTGCCGGCTGCTGCCGCTGCCATGGGCGAACAGCACCACGGCCCGGGCCGGCACCGGAAGATGCAGCTGCGCCTGGATCCGCACCGCGCGGGATGGGATCTCTACTTCCTCGTCGACGTCGGCGGCGGCGTCGGCGTCGGCTGCCGCCGGTGCCCAGAAGGGCGGCGGCGTGGTCTCGACGCGTTTGGCCGCAAGATCGAGCAGGCGCAGCACCTCGTCGTCGTCAGTCGGAGAGAAGTCCCGATAGTGGTAGCCGACGGCGGTGAACTGGCGCGGCGTCGCCAGGCAGACTATCTCGTCCGGTTCCGTCAGGTTGGCGAGGGTCTCCGCGGGGGCAACTGGAACGGCCAGGACCACCCGGGCCGCGCCCTGTTTGCGGGCGACCCGGCAGGCCACCCGGGCGGTGGAGCCGGTGGCGATCCCGTCGTCGACGATTACCGCGATGCGTCCTGTCAGGTCGTGCCGGGTCCGGCCCTTCCGGAACAGGACGAGCCGGTTTTCCAGCGCGGCGCGTTCGTGCTCTTCAACGGCCTGCAGTTCGTGACCGCCGATCCGTGAATGGGCCAGGACCTGCTCGTCGAGGACCTTGGCACCGCCTTCGCCGATCGCCCCCATGGCGAGCTCGGGCTGGTAGGGAAGCCCAAGTTTCCGCACCACAATCACGTCCAAGGGAGCATCCAGGGCGGCGGCCACTTCGAAGGCTACGGGCACGCCGCCGCGCGGCAGGCCCAGAACCACAATGTCCTGGCCACGCAATTCCGCCAGACGCCGGCCGAGCTGCCTCCCGGCGTCGACCCTGTCTTCAAAAATGCTCATGGGATATGGCTTTCCAGTCGAAACGTGGGCCATCGGCCATCAGTCGTGTGCTGCTGAAACTGGTGCGCTCCTACGGGTTCCCCAAACCCGAAATGGACCAAGTGGTCGCTGCCTCCAACTATCCGCCCGCGGCCGAAGCCCTGTGAGGGCCTTTGTGCCCGATTTTGCGCCTGCGCGCCGGTCCGTTCGCGGCTGACGGGCAGCTGTCGGGATGTATATACTCTCTCGGTACGGTTTTGCAGCGAGCCGTTGGATTGTTCTTCGATCCGGCCGCTGCCGTATCCGCCATTTGCCGCGGGCGGAAGCGCCGCCGGGTCGTCTTGACCTGAGTGAAACGGCACAACAGACAAGTGGTCAGCGAGTCAACCTCAAATTCAATAAACCAGCAGCTGCATCAACTGGTGCTCAGCAGCTCCGACGTCGAGGACTTCCTCTACGGGCTCGCTCGGGTGTCCGCGCGCAGCCTGTCCGAGCCCGGGGACGAGATCCTGTGCGGCATCACGCTGCTGCGGCAAAAAAAGGCGGCCACCGTCGCCAGCAGTAGCCCCGCCGCGCAGGCCATGGACGAAATCCAGTACACGTACGGCGACGGCCCTTGCATGACGGCTTCCCGGGAACAGGAAACTGTCCACGTTGAGGACCTGGATCTCGATGGTCGCTGGCCTCAGTACGCCGCGACGGTGCGCGGACACGGCTTCCGGTCCATCCTGGCGCTGCCGTTCCTGCTGGAAGGCGAAACCCGCGCCGCCTTGAACCTGTATTCGCACCGGCCGGGCCGGTTCGATGACCGCGCCACGGAACTGGCCCGTGATTTCGTCCACCAGACATCCATGGCGCTGCGGCTCGCAGTCCGGTTCGCGCACAGCAGCGATACGGCCGCCAACCTCAAGGCCACCCTGGAAACGCGGACCGTGATCGACGTCGCCGTCGGCATCATCATGGCGCAGAACCGCTGCAGCCAAGACGAGGCCTTCGAGCTCCTGAAGTCGGCGTCAAGCGCCCGGAACATCAAGCTCCACGTCGTCGCCTCCGGGGTGGTCGAGTCCCTCGGCCAAGGCCCCACCCGGACCCACTTCGAGGTCTAGCCCGGCCCTGCATCAGCCATGGTAGGGAAAAGCCAGTGCGGTCATACCGGGTTCCCCGGCAGCGGCTCCCCCGCTGCCGCACCAAGGCCGGTGAACGCCAGAATCCCGTCCCGCACGTCGAGGGCCCGGTTGTGCTGGACGACGTGCCCGGTTCCCGGTACCTGAAGCAGCTGCCCCCGGCGGGCGAGACCGGCCAGCCGGCGGCTCCAGTCCGCATCCGCGACGGGGTCGTGGGCGCCGCGCACCACGAGGACCGGGGCGCTGACGCCGGTGATCTTCTGCTCCAGGGGGTACCCCATCATGACCCGCAGGGTCTTGGAGTACCAGACGGGACCGCAACGCAGGTAGTCGGTGAAAACCAGGGCGTTCGAGGAAGCGCTCTCGTAGAGCAGGCTGTTACGGCCCAGCGCCAGGGCCTGTTGCGCCACGGTGCCGCGCCTGGGGTCCACCACGGGACCCATCAGAATCAGATTCGAGATCCGTCCCGGCTCCTGAAGGGCCGCCTCCGTGGCGAACTGTGTTCCCATCGAGTGCCCCACGAGCACAAATTCCGGGACGCCAAGCTGTTCCATGGCGCCGAGGACATAGCGGGCGTGGGCAGCAACGGAGAGCGCGTTCCCCGGCCTGGGCGTGGCGCCGAAACCCGGCAGATCGATGGAGTAGGTCTCCATTGACGGGGCCAGGAGCCGGTGCAGCCGGCGCAGGTAGCGGTGGGACGCGCCGATTCCATGGATGAGCACGACGGCGGGCGCGGACCCGCCGGTCCTTTCGCGCGAGGCGAAGACGTGGCCGGTGTGGCCCGCCACGGAAATCTCCAAGCGGAGCGGTTCGCTCATGCTGTGCGTGACCGCGGCACGCAGCACGGGTACGGCAGGGACCGCGTGGCAGCAGCCGGTGTCATGGGGGGCTCGTTTCTTTGCAGAGTGGTGAGCCCAGTCTAGTAAGCCTGCTGGCTAGACTCCGGACGCCGGGCGGAACAACCGACCCGCTCGGGATGATCCCGGCGGATCAGGTGTCCCGCTTGTCCCGCTCTTCGAACTCCTCGTCGAGGTCGTAGTGCCGGAATTCCGTCTCCGGATTCGGCTCCCCCTCCGACACGTACTCGTAGTCCAGTTGGCGCTGGACTTGGCTGTCGAGTACCTGAAGATCCTTGTCAGCGACCTTGGTGAGGTCCTCGGGGAATTCATCTTCCGGACTGAGGTGCAGCTTCTCGGTCATTTTCATGCCTCTCTGGGCCAGGAGGACGGACTCGAGCCTGCACTGTCCTGGCTGCATTCAGGATAGCGCCAACTGGCTTGGGTCGGGACGCCTGCGCCAGCCCTTCCTAGGCGGGCTCGGAGCCGACGTTCACCAGCCAGTCCACGCCGAACCGGTCCTTGCACATGCCGAAGATGTCGCCCCAGGGTGCCTTTTCCAGCGGCATCGCGATGGTGCCGCCCTCGGCCAGCTTGTCGAAGTAGCCGCGGAGCTCGGCTTCGTCGGACCCGCTAAGGGACACGGAAAAGTTGGTGCCGGGGGTGTAGTCCATGCTGTTGGGAGTGTCTGCTCCCATGAGCACCATGCCGCCGTCCGTCCTGAGCTGGGCATGCATGATCTTTTCCTGCTCCGCCGGGTCCTCGCTGGCGTGATACTCGGCGAAGGTACTCATGGTCAGTTCCCCGCCGAACACCGACTGATAGAAGGTCATGGCGTCCTTCGCGTTGTCGCGGAAGCCGAGGTAGGGATTGAGCGTGGTCATGTACGAATCTCCTTGCTGCTTGGGGCGGCTGCTGGGGCGTCGGCCTGGACGGCAACGACGACGGTGCACGTTACAGGGCATATCCTGCCGCAAAACCACCAGCGTGGGTAGGTACCTGGCAAACAAGGCAGCAGAAGATCAAAGCAGCAGAAGATCCAGCCGGAAGCGTCCGACGGCGGCCTGTGCCGCCGTCGGACGCTGCAGCGGGAACGGCGCTAGGCGGTCTGGCCTGCGTGTTCGCCTTCGGCTATTTCCTCAACGAGTTTGGCGTTGAAGGCCGGGAGGTCGCGGGGGCTGCGGCTGGTCACCAGGCCCTGGTCCACCACCACTTGCTCGTCGGTCCAGTTCGCGCCTGCGTTCTTAAGGTCAGTCTGGAGGGTGTGATAGGAGGTCACGCTCCTGCCGCTGACCACGCCGGCGTCGATCAGCATCCACGGGCCATGACAGATGGAGGCGACGGGCTTGTGCTGCTCGAAGAAGGCCCGGGTGAACGCCTGGGCGTCTTTGTCGACGCGAAGGTGATCGGCGTTGACGACGCCGCCGGGAATGACCAGGGCGTGGAAATCGGCGGCGTCGGCCTGCGCTACAGCGAGATCGACGGCGAACGTCTCGCCCTTTTCAGTGCCGTTAAAGCCCTGCAGCTTTCCGCTCTTCGGCGAGACCAAGGTTGGCACGCCGCCTGCTTCCTTCACGGCATTCCACGGGCTGGTCAGTTCCACTTGCTCCACACCATCTGTGAGCAGGAACGCGACTTTCTTGCCTGAAATATTGTGCTCTGACATGTGTCCTCCTCGTGCCGGGGCGCGGGCCGGGCGGCATCCGTCCGTGCCCGGCGCCAGCGCTGATACTCACTTGGTTTGCAGTCTCAACTCTAGGAACCCGCCAAGTCATAAGCAAGCTGATGATGTGTTTCAGGAGCCCTCCGGCGCCGGGCGTGAAGCTGAGAGAATAGGCCAATGGAAGTCGCTCTTGGGGTGCTGGCCCTCGTCGCCGTTGTCTGCGCCTGCAGCGCGCTGGGCCACAAGATCAACGTCTCGGGTCCTCTCCTGCTGGTGCTGGCCGGTGTGGTGGGTTCGTTCCTCCCGTTTGTCCCCACCATCGAACTGAACCCCGAACTCGTTCTGGTCGGGCTGTTGCCGCCGCTGCTCTACGCAGCCGCGCTGCAGACCTCGCTGTTCGATTTCGGTTCCAACCGCCGCTCCATCGGCCTGCTGTCGGTGGGTTACGTCATCTTTGGCACCGTCGGCATCGGGTTGGTGGTCGCCTGGCTGTTCCCCGAGATCCCGCTGGCGGCGGCCATGGCCCTGGGCGCCGTCGTCGCACCGCCGGACGCCGTCGCCGCGACCGCCATTGCGCGGAAGGTGGGCATGCCCCGCCGGATTGTCACCATTCTGGAGGGCGAATCGCTGGTCAACGACGCCACGGCGCTCGTCTGCCTGCGGGCCGCCATCGCCGCCATCGCCGGAACTGTTTCCGCCGCGGAGATCGCCGGCGACTTCGTCCTTGCGGCCAGCGGGGGCCTGGTGGTGGGCGTTGCCGCGGCCTTCGTGCTCACCGCGCTCCGCAAGCGGATCCGCAACGTCTCCATCAACACCTCCATTTCCCTGATCGCCCCGCTGGTGGCCTACCTCCCGGCGGAGGCGATCCACGCCTCCGGCGTCCTGGCCGTTGTCGTCACCGGGCTGATCATGGGGACCAAGGCGCCGTCCATGCCGAACGGGGCGGCACGGCTGAGCCAGCGCAGCAATTGGCACACGGTCCAGTTCCTGCTGGAAAATTCCGTCTTCCTCCTGATCGGGCTGCAGGTCCGGACCATCATCGACGGCGTCCGGGAGGACTCGCTGGGGCCGGAACGGATCTGGCTCGGCTGCGCCGCGGTGCTGCTGGCCGTGCTGATCCTGCGCCCGGTCTGGGTTTTCCCCGCGACGTACCTGCCGCGGCTCATTCCCGCGGTCCGGCGCAAGGATCCCGCCCCGCCCTGGCAAGTTCCGGCGATCGTCTCCTGGGCCGGCATGCGCGGCGTGGTAACACTTGCCGCCGTCCTTATCCTGCCGGCAGGGCTGGAGCACCGGTCCGTCCTTATCCTGATGGCCCTCGTGGTGGTGGCCGGCACGCTGACCCTGCAGGGCCTCACACTCCCGGCCCTGGTCCGGCGGCTGCATCTGAACGGACCGGACCCGCGCGAGGACGCGCTTAACGAGGCGGCGCTCATGCAGATGGCGACGGCGGCGGGTGTGCAGCGGCTCCAGGAACTGCGCTCGGATGCCGACCCGCCGGAAGTCGTGGCGATGCTGAAGCGGCGCACCCAGGAGCGCGGCCTGGCCGCGTGGGAGCGGCTGGGACGGCCGTCCGCGGAAGCCGCCACCCCCAGCCGGCGCTACGCCCAACTCCGGCTGGCGATGCTGGACGCCGAGCGCGCCAAGGTCCTCGAGCTGCGGCGCGGGGGCGGATACGCGCACGAGGTCCTGCTCGACGTCCTTGACCGCCTCGACGTCGAAGAGTCCATGCTGGACGCCTCATTGGAAGAACCGGACACGGACGGCGGCAGCGGAGGCGAAGGAATCGCCCGGCCCCGCGGAGTCTGTCCCCATCTGGAGTCCGCCCCGGACCCGGCCGTCCCGGCTGATCCGTTCTGTGCCGCGTGCATACGGGACGGGACGACGACGGTGCATCTGCGGATGTGCCTGCAGTGCGGCAACGTGGGCTGCTGCGATTCCTCGTCGGGAACCCATGCCTACAAGCACTTCCAGCACAGCGGCCACCCCGTCATGCGCAGCGTCGAGCCGGGCGAGGACTGGCGCTGGTGCTACCCGGACGAACTCCTGGGCTAGCCCGTAGGCTCCGGACCCGGCCGGGCGCGTGCTGTAACCCCTCCCGCACCCCTGTTCACGGCCCCTTCCCCTCCGTAGGCTGGAAAGGGACCTGGTGGAAGTGACCCAGCGAAGAGAAGGGGCCCGCCGCCGTCGGACGAAAAGAGGACACCGTGGACAACCAAGACATCCTGGAGCGCATCAAGGCACTCGTGGAGGAAGAACACGGCCTCCGCGAAGGCTCGCAGGCCGCCGGGACGGGAGCCCCGGACATCCTCAGGCTGCAGCAGGTGGAAGAACAGCTGGATCAGTGCTGGGACCTGCTCCGCCAGCGGCGCGCCAAGAAGGACTACGGCGAGAACCCCGACGAGGCGGAGGTGCGGCCGGTCAGCGAGGTGGAGGGCTACCAAAGCTAGCCCTCCACCATGACCTGACGGACCGGTTGGCCATGCAGATTGCGCTGCTGGGAGACGTGATGCTGGGCCGTCTGGTGAACCAGCACCTCGCAACGGCCAGGCCTGCCTATCCGTGGGGCGACACGCTGGAGCTCCTGAGGCAGGCGGACGTTCGCATCGCCAATCTGGAGTGCGTCCTGGCGTCCGGCGGCGAGCCCGAGCCCGGCAAGATCTTCCATTTCCGCTCGGACCCGAAGAACGTGGCCAGCCTCCTCGCCGCCGGGATCGACGTCGTCTCGCTCGCCAACAACCACGTCCTGGATTTCGGCCAGGACGCTTTCCGGGAAATGCTCCCGGCGTTGGACGTCCGCGGTATCCTCCATGCCGGCGCCGGCCCGGACCTGGAGGCCGCCCGCCGGCCGGCCGTGCGGCGGGTGGGCGCCGCAGCCGTCGGCTTCATTGCCTTCACGGACAACGAGCCCGACTGGGAGGCCAGCGCCGCGGCTCCCGGGATCTACTATGTCCCGGTGGACGACGGCGGCCGTCGCGGCGGGGCACTAAGGGAGGGACTCTTGGACCTGGTCAGGAGGACCAAGGCCCGCGTCCAGCTCCTCATCGTGTCAGCCCATTGGGGAGGCAACTGGGGCCACGACGTTCCGGCCCGGCATCAGGGCCTCGCCCGGGACCTCATCGAGGCCGGTGCGGACGTCGTCTTCGGTCACTCGCCGCACATATTCCGCGGCGTCGGGATCCACCGGAACCGTCCCATCATCTACAGTGCCGGGGACTTCGTGGACGACTATGCTGTGGACCCCGTCGAACGCAATGACCAGTCATTCGTGTTCATGCTCGAGACCGACGCCGGCGCACCGCGCACGCTTCGGCTCTATCCCACGGTCATCGCCGGTTTCCAGGCCCGGCTGGCCCGAGGGTCGGCGCCCGATATCGCCGCCCGGATGCAGCGGCTGCAGTGGACACCTGGGCACGCTGAGCAGCTGGAACGAGTCCGGCCGATGCCTCGAGATTCCGCTCGAGAGGCCGGCCGGGCGCATGGAGGCCCCGTTTACATTTCTGAAACATGCCGGTCACGCGAACTTCACGCCGTCGCGATTCCCGTAACGTGCCCGCAACTTTTCGCCCCACTGCCGGAAACATGGCTCGGCGACGATTGAATCCGGATCGGGGGGCCGGCGGCGACGTGTCCCGGTACAGAAGACTGACGAGAAGGGACCCGCCGGTGGAACTCACTGCTGGAAGCGTCTGGATGATTTTTTCGGCGGCGCTCGTTCTGCTGATGACCCCTGCACTGGGCCTCTTTTACGGCGGGATGACACGGGCCAAGGCCTCGCTCAACATGATGATGATGAGCTTCGTCTCCGTCGGAATCGTCGGCGTCGTCTGGGTCCTCTGGGGCTACTCGATGAGCACCGGGCAGGGCGTCCTCGGCGTGTTCGGCAACCCGTTCGCCAGCTTCGGCCTCAGCAGCCTCATCGGTTCGCCCGACCTGATCAAGGCCGGCTACAGCGCCACATTTGCCATCCTCACCGTTGCCCTCATCAGCGGCGCCATCGCGGACCGCGCGAAGTTCACGTCGTGGGCCCTGTTCGTTCCGCTCTGGATCACCCTCGTGTACTGCCCGCTGGCCTTCATGGTCTGGGGCGGCGGCCTCATGAGTGCCGGCGGCGCCGTGAGCGCCGTCTTCGGCCAGGTCATCGACTTCGCCGGCGGCACCGTGGTCGAAATCGCGTCCGGAACCGCGGCACTGGTTTTGGTCCTGATCCTTGGCAACCGGCACGGCTTCGGCAAGGACCCCGGCCACCGCCCCCACAACATTCCCTTCATCATGCTCGGCGCGGGCATCCTCTGGTTCGGCTGGTTCGGCTTCAACGCCGGCGCCGCCACCACCGTGGAGCAGGCAGGCCTGATCTGGGTGAACACCCTGGCCGCCCCCGCCGCGGCCATGATCAGCTGGCTGGTCACGGAGAAAGTCCGCCACGGCCACCCCACCTCACTGGGCGCCGCGTCCGGCGCCGTTGCCGGCCTGGTGGCGATCACGCCGTCGTGCGCCAACATCAGCCCGCTCGCCGCGCTGGGCCTGGGCTTCGTGGCCGGTGCGGCCTGTGCGGTGTTCGTGGACCTGAAGTTCAAGTTCGGCTTCGATGACTCGCTCGACGTCGTCGGCGTCCACCTCGGCGGCGGCCTGATCGGCACGCTTGCGCTGGGTTTCATCGCCCTCCCGGTGGACGGTGCAGGCGGCGGGCTGTTCTACGGCGGCGGGCTCCACCAGCTCATCGCGCAGACCGTGGCGGTCCTCATCACGGTGGCAGTGTCCGGCCTCGGGACCGCCGTGATCGGACTCGCCATCCACAAGACGCTCGGGTTCCGGGTCAGCCACGAGGACGAGCTCGCCGGAGTGGACCGGTCCGAGCACGCCGAGACCGCCTATGCCTTTGCCGAACTCGGCTTCAGCCGGTTCAACCCGTTCGGCCACCACGTCCGCACAGCGCACGCCGTGCATGGAGCGGCCCTGGTGCCGACGCGGCCGCCGGGGCCCCGGAGAACGCAGCCCGCCGCGCGAAGGAAGACAGCCTCGTCTAAGACAGCGGCTGAGGAGCGGCGAACAGCGGACAAGTTTTCCCGAAGGTATCGTGCGTTACACGCGGCCGGAGGCTTAAGATGTGGGCGGGGGGCACTCGAATTAGCGAACTCGCTTAATGGGAGGCCACGATGTTCAGCAGAGCCAGCCGCAAGGCATCAAAACCGCAGTCAACATCGGTGGCGCGGACTCCGCGCAGACACCGGCGGAGCGCCGTTCCGCGACCGGACAGACTCCCGTTCGGGCGCGGGCTGGCCGCGCTGGCGGTCGTTGCGCTTAGTGGCCGGCTTCGGTCTGGTCGCGGCTGCTCCCTCGGCCGCCGCCGAGACGGGGCAAAGCTACATCGTGGTGCTCAAGGACGGCGTTGTGGACGCCGGTGCCGTGGCAGCTGCCCAGCAAAGCGCCTACGGATTCGCGGCTTCGAAGGTCTACCGCAACGCCGTGAACGGCTACTCTGCCACCCTGACGGCGTCCCAGGCGCAACGCCTCCAGGCCGACCCCAACGTCGACTTCGTCACTGCGGGCCGAACATTCCAGCAACCGCGAGGATCTTGGGACCGCGGCCAGCCAGGAGACGCCGGTTTGGCGGAAGCGGATTGCCGGAACCAGCTCCGACGTCCGGAAGGCCCTCGACAAAGGCCCTTCGCGTATCAATGTCAACGTCGCTGTGATCGACAGCGGCATCGATGCGACCCACCCGGACCTGAACGTCAAAGGCGGCGTTGACTGCCAGTCCGGCTCGCCCGTTGACGTGACCCCTGTCGACGTCTTGGGGCACGGGACATTTGTCGCTGGCGTGATCGGCGCCCGGAACAACCGCCTAGGCGTTATCGGGACCGCCCCGGGCACGCCGCTGTGGTCCGCCCGCGTGGTCGACGACGCCGGCCTGATCTCCGAGGAGAGCCTGATCTGCGCCATCGACTGGGTGACCTCGACTCAGAAGGACGGCGACGAAAGCAACGACATCGCCGTGGCCAACATCAGCATCGCCGGCGGCGCTCCGGACACGCCCAACTGCGGCAAAGGCACGGACCCGATGCACTACGCCATCTGCCGTTCCGTCCGGGCCGGCGTCACCTACGCTGTCGCGGCCGGCAACGCCGGCGAGGACTTCGCCAACACCATTCCGGCCACCTACGACCAGGTGCTGACCGCCACCGCCATGGCGCGACTTCGACGGAAAGGCCGGCGGCGACGCCGCCCCGAACTGCGGCCCCGACGACTTTTCGAAGTACGGGCAAAAGGATGACCAGCAGGCATTCTTCTCCAACTTCGCCACCACGAGCGACGACAAGGCCCACACGGTCGCCGGCCCCGGTGTGTGCATGCTTTCCACCTGGCCCGGCGGCTACAACGTAAGCAACGGCACCAGCTTCGCCAGCCCGGCCGTGGCAGGGTCCGTGGCCCTGTGCATCAGCCAGAAGGCCTGCACGGGTTCAGCCGAGAACGTCATGAAGCAGTACCTGGACCTGACGAAGTCTTACACCAAGCGGCATCACGACTACGGCTTCGACGGCGATCCCGTCCACCCGGTCCGGTCGCAGTACTACGGATACCTGACGCAGACGACGAGCTTCTGACGGACCAGTAATGATGTCCCGGTCGCGCGGTCTGCGGCCGGGAAGTGGCCGGCCGCAGGTTTCAGCCGCGGGTCTCAGCCGCGGGTCTCAGTGGCCGGTCACAGCCGCGGGTTTCAGCCTAGGAGCCGGCTCTCATAGGCAAAGGCCACCAACTGGAGCCGGGTCCCGAGCCCCAGCTTGCCCAGCACGCTCCTGAGGTGTGTCTTGACGGTCGCCTCGGAAACGAACAGGCTTCCGGCTATCTCCGCGTTGGCCAGTCCCTTGGCCGCGAGCAGGAAGACGTCCCGTTCCCGGGCTGAGAGGACTTCCAGCACGGACAGGTCCGGTCCTCCGGCCGGCACGGTCCGGGCGGCATGCTGGAACAAATCCTGGACCGAACCCGGTGCAATCACGGAGTACCCCGAGTACACGGTCCGGATCGCGGCGAGCAGGAACTCCGGTTCGGCGCTCTTGAGCAGGTAGCCGCTGGCCCCGGCGTGCACGGCGTCCACCACCGCCTGGTCCCGGTTGAAGGTGGTCAGGGCGATGATCTTCGGCGCTCCGGTGCCTGCGGCCTCCGCCTGCTGCACGATCCGCCGTGTGGCGCCGACGCCGTCCAGAACCGGCATGCGCAGGTCCATAAGCATCACGTCGGGGCACCGTTCGACGGCGAACGCCGCCGCCTGCGCGCCGTCGCCGGCTTCCCAGGACATCTGCCATGTCCTGCTGGCTTTCCACCAGCATCCGGATTCCCGCACGGAACAGCGACTGGTCATCCACGATCGCCACGGTGATGGCCGCCCCGGCATCAGCCACGGTCGCCGGCTTCCTCCAGCGGCATTTCCGGGCGTGCTGCAAGACTTCCCGCGGCAACCCGGCCTGTACTCGCGCCGGTGACGGCGTGGGTGCGGCGTGGGTGACGGCGCCGGCGTCGGCAATCTTTGTGCCGTAGGGGATAAAGACGGTCACCCGGTACTGCTCGCCGTCCGGGCCGGCCGTCATCCAGCCCCCTGCGAGGTGGGCGCGCTCCCGCATCCCAGCGAGGCCGCGGCCCACCCGTGTTTCGGCGGCGGGGTCCGGGTTGTCCGCCGCGGCCGGGATCCCGGATGCCACATGCAGGGTCAGCCCGGGGCCGCTCCAGTCCAGGTGCAGCCGCACTGCGGTGCCGCGGCCGCCATGTTTCAGGGCGTTGGTCAGGCATTCCTGGATGATCCGGAAAACCGCGAGCTGTTGCCCGGCGGAGAGCCCTGCGGGCGCACCGGACTCGCTCTGTTCGATGGCGAGGCTGTCCTGCATGCGTGCGACCAGCGGCCCGACGTCGCTGAGCTGGGGCTGGGGCGTGACTACGCCGTCGTCGTGTACGCCCTCGATGACGCGCTGCGCGTCCACCAGGGCACTCCTGGCCGACGTCGAGATGTTTTCCAGGGCGTTCAACACGGCCCTCGGCTGGTCCTTGCTCAAGTAGCGGGTGCCGTCCGCCTGCGCCGCGATCACCGCGAGGGAATGGGCCAGGACATCGTGCAGGTCCCGGCCGATCCGCGTCCGTTCCTGCTCCACGATCAGCTCCACCTCGGCTTCCCTGAGGCTGGTCTGGGCTATGGTCCGGGCCTGGAAAAGGCTGCCGCGCTCCTCGTAGAGGGCCAGTGCCAGCCCGACGGCGGCGCACGCGCCGGCGATGACCGTCAGAAGGGCGAAGAGCTGCCAGCCGTACTGCATGAACGTGGACCGGTCACCGCCGAACGTGGGACCGTACCAGCCGAGTCCGCCGCTGTAACGCCAGGAGAGCATGAGCACCGTCATGACTCCCGCGAAGGCCAAGTTGGCCCCGGCCGCGATCAGCCGGGTGCGCGGGGCTGCCGTCCACTCAATGATCCCCAGCGCAATGAACGAGCCAACGTAGATGGCCCAGTTGTTGTCGTACATCGCGGGAATGGCGTGCCCGAGCTGGCCCGCGAGCAGTCCCGCCGTGAATCCGAGCGACACATAGGGCTTCCAGGCGGCGAGGGCGATGGCCGCCGTCATGAGGATCAGCGGCCACGTCCCCGGCCAGGTGTGGAGCCCTGGCCCCATCCTGCCGGCTTCGGCCACGCACCACAGCGTGAAAAAGAGAACGGCCGCCGCGGGGGCGCCCCAACGCCGCAAAACTTTCAGTAGTGCTTCCATGACTGCCACCCTATCCACGGGGGCGGGCACCAGAGGGCCAAATCAGGCCCGGCTCAACCTTTGAGCCAGAAGTTTCATCTTTCGAGCCAGCCGCCGCCGGTGCGCGTAGTATGACGGCCATGACCAAGGCAGCGGTTGAGGTCACAGCCCCCGTGGACGGGGTGCCGTACTCCGTGCTGGACACTATGTTCTTCGTGGTGGGCGGCGTCGCAGCCGTGTGGCTGACCTCGCTGCTGGTGCAGCTGAGCTTCCAATGGGGCTGGGCACAGGTCTGGTTCCTCTTCATCTTCTGGGCCCTGCTCGCCTATCTGGTACTCCCCCGTCTCCACCGGATCCTGACCCGGCTCTACGTTCCGGATTACTTCATCGGCCGGGCGCGCACCAGCGACGGGCTGCTCGGCGATCCCGTGAACGTGGCCCTACTTGGATCCGAACCACAGGTGCACAGCGTGATGCAGGCGGCAGGCTGGACGCTTGCCGATGACGTGACGCTTGCCAGCAGCCGGCGGATCGTTTCCTCCACGCTCCTGCGCCGCAGTTATCTCGAGGCGCCGGTCAGTCCCCTGTTCCTGTTCGGCCGCCAGCAGGATTTTGCCTATCAGCAGGAAGTCGACGGCACCCCAGGCAAGCGGCACCACGTCCGGTTCTGGCGCTGCCCGACCGGCTGGCTGCTGCCCGGCGGGCTGGCCGTCGACTGGCTGGCGGCCGGAACTTATGACCGCAGCGTGGGTCTGTCGCTGTTTACGCTGCAGATCACGCACAAGATCGATGAGAACACCGACGCCGAACGCGACCATGTGGTCGGAGCCATCACCGGAGCCGACCCCGCGGCCGAGCTCCGGGTGATCCGCGATTTTTCCACCGGCTATCACGCGCGCAACGGCGGGGGCGACAACATCACCACCGACGGCGATCTTCCGATCGTCGATCTCAGGCAGACCGCCGAAGAGCCGGCCGCGTCGGTTTGGCCTTCAAGCGACAGGTCCCCGAGCGACAGCCGCAACAAGCGTCCGGCGACCACGATTGTCGGGGCGGTCTTCGTCGGTGCCCGCGCGGCGGCGGCTGCCCTGCTGGCCCTGTCCATGGTGCTCTTCAAGGACGCGCACGTAGGCTCACTCGTGGAGCCGTTAGCCGGCCCGGCCATCACGGAGGCCCAGGCGGAATTGGCCGTCACCGCCGCAACGGTGGTTGTCCTGCTCTTTGTCCTGGCCGAGATCCTGCTGGCCTGGTTTGTGTTCCTCGGCCGAAACTGGGCCCGGACGGTGGCGATGGCGCTCAGCACGGCCGCCATCTGCATCCAGGCCGTCGATGTCTTCCGCGGCGGTCCCGACATCACGCTGCAGTCCAATCTCCCCGGCCTGGCCCTGGACGTCCTGCTGCTTCTAGCGCTCTCCAGCAAGCGGTCCCGCGACTATGCCCTGCGCCTCAACAAGGAACCCAAGCGGGATTCCAGCCGTCCCGGCGGCGGGGCACCGTTCTGAATCCCCAAGGATCCGGGAGGTCTTGACAGCCCTCTTAGTGCGGGAGCTAGATGTTCAAAGGCCGATAACCACCGCAGGATTCGCAGCAGAGGAGCGGACATGAGCGACGACTCACAGGCGCCGGAGCGCGCCCACAGCGAGACCCCCGCCGAGGGTGATGCAACGGCTGAACCCTTTGACGACCGTGCCCATTCCCAGGACCCGGCAGAGGGCCCGGACATCGACGACGAACCGGACTCGGCAGCCAAAGGCGACGCCGGGCCAGGCGGCAGGACAGGGCCGTAGCTTCGCCGACGCGCGAATTCGCCGGAACCTTGCGAGCTCGCCGGAACTTTCCGGCGAGCGGGCAGGTTTCCGGCGATTCGGCCGGTGCCCTGACGGTGGCCGGCGCACACAGTCCGTAACCGGCGAAATATCTTTGCCTGCCTTCGTGTTGGCCCCGACATGACAACAATCGGAATCATCGGTGCAGGACACATTGGCGGCCAGATCGCCCGCAAGGCCGTGGAGCTCGGCTACGACGTCGTGATCAGCAACTCGCGGGGGCCGGAAACCCTGGCGGGCCTCGTCGCGGAACTGGGGCCCACGGCCCGGGCCGCAACGCCTGCCGAAGCGGCAGCGGCCGGCGACTTTGCCGTCGTCACCGTGCCGCTCAAGAGCATCCGGGACGTGCCCGTGGAGCCGCTGGCGGGCAAGATCGTCCTCGACACCAACAACTATTACTGGGAACGCGACGGGCATTTCCCGGCCCTGGATGCCGGCGAGGCAACCACTTCCGGCCTGCTGCAGGAGCACCTGCCCGGGTCCAAGGTGGCCAAGGCCTTCAACCACATCATGTACTCCCAGATCACCACGGGCGGCACGCCCGCCGGCACACCCAACCGCCGGGCCCTGGCCACGGCGAGCGATTTCCCGGAAGCGGCTGAGCTTGTGACCAGGCTCTACGACGAATTCGGCTTCGACACCGTCAACATGGGCCCGCTGTCCGAAAGCTGGCGCACGGAACGGGACCGCCCCGCCTACGTGATCCGGCAGAACGCGGCCGAGCTGGCCGAGAACCTGGCCGAGGCGCCGCGAACCATCTGACGCCTCCGGCCCCCCGCCTCCCCCTCTCCCTCTCCCGGCGCGCGAATTCGCCGGAAACCTGCGAGTACGCCGGAACCTTCCGGCGAACTGGCAGCTTTCCGGCGACTTTGGCCGGGTGGACAGGCGGCCTACCCCGCTTAGTTTGTGACGCTGGCGAGGGATTCCTTGGCGGCGGCGGTGACTGCTTCGGTGGTGATGCCGAATTCCTGGAAGAGGCGCTTGTAGTCCGCGGACGCGCCGTAGTGTTCCAGGGAGATGGAACGGCCGGCGTCGCCGACGAATTCCCTCCAGCCCAGGGCCAGTCCGGCCTCGACCGAGACGCGGGCCTTCACGGCCGGGGGCAGCACGGCGTCGCGGTAGGCGGCGTCCTGCCGGGTGAACCACTCGACGCAGGGCATCGAGACCACGCGGGTGGGGATGCCCTCGGCCTGCAGGGCCTCGCGGGCGTTGACGGCGAGCTGGACCTCGGAGCCGGTGCCGATCAGGATGACCTGGGCCTGGACGGTGTTGCCGTCCTTGGACGCTTCGGCCAGGACGTAGCCGCCCTTCTCGACCCCGGCGGTGGAGCCGAAGGTGTCGCCGTCGGCGCCGCCGGTGCCGCGGGCCCAGGTGGGGATGTTCTGCCGGGTCAGCACGATCCCGGCGGGGTTCTCGTGGTTTTCCAGCATGGCCTTCCAGGCCGCGGCGACCTCGTTCGCGTCCCCGGGCCGGACCACGTCCAGGCCCACGATCGCGCGGAGGGAGGCGAGCTGCTCGACCGGCTGGTGGGTCGGGCCGTCCTCGCCCAGGCCGATCGAGTCGTGCGTCCAGACGTAGAGCGAGGGCACGCCCATCAGGGCGCCGAGCCGGATCGCGGGCCGCTGGTAGTCGGAGAAGATCAGGAACGTGCCGGAGAACGCCCGGGTGTTCCCGTGCAGGGAGATGCCGTTCACGATCGAGGCGGCGGCGTGCTCGCGGATGCCGAAGTGCAGCACCCGGCCGTAGGGGTTGCCCTTCCACGCCGCGGTGGACCGGGACGCGGGGATGAACGAGGGCGAGCCCTCGATCGTGGTGTTGTTCGACTCGGCGAGGTCCGCGGAGCCGCCCCAGAGTTCGGGCATGACCGGGCCGATCGCGTTCAGGACCTTCCCGGACGCGGCCCGGGTCGAGACGTCCTTGCCGGCCTCGAAGACCGGCAGCGCGGCCTCGAACTCGCCCGGCAGCTTCTTCGCCTCGACGCGTTCGAGCAGCGCCGCGGCCTCGGGGTTCGCGCCCTGCCAGGCCTCGAACCCGGCCTGCCACTCGGTGCGGGCGGCGGCGCCGCGGTCCCGGACGGCCCGGGCGTGGGCCAGGACGTCCTCGTCGACCTGGAAGGCGCGTTCCGGGTCGAAGCCCAGGACCTTCTTCAGCGCCGCGACTTCCTCCGCGCCCAGCGCCGAGCCGTGGATCTTGCCGGTGTTCTGCTTCTTCGGCGCCGGGTAGCCGATGATGGTCCGCAGCGAGATGATCGAGGGCCTGGACGTCTCGGCCTTCGCCGCGAGCAGCGCGGCGTGCAGCTCGGCCACGTCCTCCTTGTACTCACCGGTCCGGGTCCAGTCGACCCGCTGGGTGTGCCAGCCGTAGGCCCCGTAGCGGGCCAGGACGTCCTCGGTGAACGCCACATCGGTGTCGTCCTCGATCGAGATGTGGTTCTCGTCGTAGATCACCACGAGGTTGCCCAGCTCCTGGTGCCCGGCCAGCGAGGACGCCTCGGAGGTCACGCCTTCCTGCAGGTCCCCGTCCGAGGCGATCACCCAGACCGTGTGGTCAAACGGGGACGTGCCCGGGGCGGCGTCGGCGTCGAACAGCCCGCGCTGGCGGCGCTGGGAATACGCGAAACCGACCGCGGACGCCAGGCCCTGGCCCAGCGGGCCGGTGGTGATCTCCACACCGGCCGTGTGCTTGTATTCCGGGTGGCCCGGGGTCAGCGAGCCCCAGGTCCGCAGCGCCTCCAGGTCCTTCAGCTCCAGCCCGTAGCCGGAAAGGAACAGCTGGATGTACAGGGTCAGCGACGTGTGCCCCGGAGACAGCACGAACCGGTCACGGCCCAGCCAGTCCGGGTTCGCCGGATCATGGCGCATCAGCTTCTGGAACAACAAGTACGCGGCCGGAGCCAGACTCATCGCCGTCCCCGGGTGGCCGTTCCCGACCTTCTCCACCGCATCCGCGGCCAGCACCCGGACCGTGTCCACCGCACGCTGGTCCAAGGTAGTCCATGACAGTTCTTTGGCGGAGGGGACGCCAGGCGCGGCGTCCTGAGCGGCGGTAAATGTGGTCATCAGGTTGTTCCGTTCAATCTGCGGTGGTCAGTCTGCGGTGGGGTTGCGGGTGCGCTGCTGTAGGTCAGCCGCGGCGGGTCATGCGGCGGCGGGGCGGCATTCGCGTGGAATGCCGCCCCGCCGGAGTGGTGCGTCGGATGACTCAGCGCTTGACGGCGTCGAGCTTGAGCATCTTGGCGATCACGTAGTCGAGCTCGGAGTCGTCGAAGATCTTCTTCCAGTCGTCCTTGATGATGGTGTCCTTGCCGTACTGGATGGCGATCTCGCAGGCTTCGGAGAACGGGTTGGAACCGCGCAGGGCGTTGGTGAGGGCGATCTGGACGTGTCCGAACAGCATGGCCTTGGCGGCTTCCTCGGGGACGCCGGCGGTGTGCACGGTCTCGTGCAGGGCTTCCTTGAGCAAGGTGCCGATCATGCAGGCCACGGTCTCCACGAGGGTGGGTTCGAGGATGGCGAGCTGCTTCACGGTGACCCAGTGGACGTCGATCACGGGGGCGTAGATGACCTTGATGGTCGCCTCGGCGGCGGCGCGGGCGGCCTCGGAGGCGTCCTCGTCGATCGCGGCAACGACGTTCTGGGGGGCGCCCTGTCCGCCGAACGTGTCGGCCCATTCTTCCTTGGTGGTGCGTTCCAGGAACACGGAGGGGTGGCAGGGGTGGGCCACGGCCTGAACGACGTCGTCGCGCTTGGCCAGGAGGCCGGCGTAGGCGGCGGCCGGGTCGAGGGTGAGCAGGATGGCGCCCGACTTCAACTGCGGGACCACGCCTTGGGAAACGACGCCCAGTACGGTGTCCGGGACGGCGAGGATCACGACGTCGGCGTCCTTGATCGCGTCCTCCGTGCTGCTGATTTCCCGTCCTTCGGCGCGAACGCGCTCCTGGCCGGCAGGCGAGTTCTCGCTGTAGAAGACGTTGTGGGCGCTCTTCTGGAGGTTGGCTGAAACACGCAGCCCCATTTTGCCTCCGGCCCCGATGACGGCGACGGTCAATTTTTCTGCTGACATTTCACTTGCTCCTTAGGAAATCGAGGCTTTGCTGGGTCCACTGGTTTTCGAGGCGGATGGTCTCTTCTTCGGAGTCCTGCCACGGCAGCCAGTGCTCGACAATTTGGTTGATGTTTCTTTCTTTGGGCTGAAGCTTTCCGGCCATGTAGTCATAGTCCAGAAGGCCCTCGCCGAGGGGCGCGCCGGAATATGTGAACCCGACCCACCCCTCCTTGCGGCTGAACGCAAAGTCTTTGATGTGCATGTTGAGGACATAGGGCGCGACGGCGTCAATCACGTCCCGTGGCATCTCGAGGGCCGCGACCGTGTTGGCGGGATCGCTGCAGATACCCAGGTAGGGGCTGCCGACGCTGCCGATGACCTCCAGGATCCGGGCCGTGGGAACTTGCTCGTAGGTTTCCACCGCGATCTTCACGCTGGCGGCCTCGAACTCCGGCAGCACGTCCTTGAAGATCGCCACGGCCTCGTCCGCGTCCGGGGTGTGGCCCGGGACGTTGAACATGGTCCGCAGCAGCGGCGCGCCCAGGATCCCGGCGATCCGCAGGAACTTCCGGAGGTGTTCCGGGCGGATTCCTTTGGTGCCCAGTTCCAGCGCGATTCCCAGCGAATCGGCCGTGGCCCGGATGTCTTTCAGTTCCGTTTCGCTCATGGCTTCGAGGGGTGCGTAGTCGCAGATCTGGAAGAGGTCCACGCCGAGGGCCGCGGTGCGCTCCAGGGCCTCGTGGAGGCTGATGGGCTCAGAAACCTTCTCCGAGAGCTGCCAGAAGAAGGCGTAGCTGCTCAATCCAATTCTTGAACCAGATCCGATCCTTGAACGGTTTCCAGATCCTTGGCCGATGGTGCTCATGCTGCCGCCCCTGCCCGGGCCAGGAGGCCAAGCCGTTCGGCGGCCTCGTCCAGGATGGTCCTGAGTGCGGCCGGGTCGTGGGCGAACCGGCCCAGGAACAGCCCGGCGACTGCGGGGTCCAGCTGCCCGATGAGGCCGGGTCCGGCGCTGCCGCCGTAGATGACCCGGCTGTCGGCCTGCCCCGGCAGGGAGCGCAGGTGCGCGTCCAGGCCGGCGATCACGGCGCTGATGTACTGCGGTGACGCGGGTTCGGGGGCGCCGATAGCCCACTGCGGCTCGTAGGCCACGATGGTCCGGCCGGCGGGTCCCAGCGACTGCGCGCGGTTCAGGGCTGCGTCAATCTCTGCAGAACAGCGTGCCACCGCTTCCTGGGCGGAGCCCTGCTGCAGCTCGCCGACGCACAGGACAGGGGTGAGGCCGTTGCGGTAGGCCGCGGCGGTCTTGAGACCGATGATCCTGTCATCCTCGCCGAAGATCCGGCGGCGTTCGGCATGGCCAACCTCTGCGTACCGGCCGCCGAGTTCAGCAACGGTCTTGCCGCCTACTTCCCCGGTATAGGGTCCTTGGTCTTCCCAGAAGATGTCCTGGGCGCCGGCGGCTGCCCGGGCGGTCCCGAGGATGCGGGCCGCTTCGGGCAGTACGGGCAGGGTGGGCAGTACGAACAGTTCGATGTCGCCGCTCTGGACCGCCGGATGCGCGAAAGCGATGGTGGCCACTTCGCGGCAGTATTCGAGCGTGCGTTCGTAGCCGAAGTACATCTTCAGGCTGACGCCGATGATTGCCTTCGGTTTTGTTGCTGTCTTAGCAGGAAGTGACACCCTCGTAGTCCTTAATCAGTGTGACTTTTTCGGCCGAGGCGGAGGTTTCGTCGAAGGTGTAGGTGAGCCATTCGCGGGCGAGCCGGCGGGCGAGCTCCAGGCCGACGACGCGCTGGCCGAAGGTGAGCACCTGGGCGTTGTTGCTCAGGATCGAACGTTCCACGGAGTAGCTGTCGTGGGCCGTGACGGCTCGGATCCCGGGGACCTTGTTTGCGGCGATCGCGACGCCCAGCCCGGTCCCGCAGACCAGCAGGGCGCGGTCCGCCTTGCCTGCGGCGATGAGTTCGGCAGCCGCGATGGCCACGGAGGGGTAGGGAGTGTGGCTGGTGGCGTCCACCCCCACGTCGTGGACCGATTCGACGAGGTCACTGGCCTCGAGATCGGCTTTCAAAGCCTCTTTGTAGTCGAATCCGGCGTCGTCGGCTCCGATGACCAGGCGCAGTTTGGCGCTCATGCGTTCTCCTTAACAGTTTTTTCCTCGACGAGGGTGTTGTGAATGGCTCGTACGATCAGCGCCATGGAGACGGCGCCCGCGTCGGGCGTGCCGAGGCTCTTCTCCGCATGGGGGCGCGCGCGTCCCATGAGCGGCAGCAGTTCGGCGGTGTCTGCGGCCGCTTGCTCGGCCACCCCGGCTGCCGCGCCCCAGGCGTCGCGAAGGGACTTGCCGGCGTTGACGCCGGCGCTGAGGGAGTCGCGGAACGGGACCAGGACGTCCACCAGGGTTTTGTCGCCGGGTTTGGCTTTGCCGAAGTCCATGATCGCGGCGGCCGCGGCGGCCACGCCGTCGGCGACGGCACGGGCGTCGGGAGCCGTGGAGTCGCCCAGGGCGTCTCCGACGGCGTGCAGGGCCATGCCCCACAGCGCACCGGAGGTGCCGCCGGCTTTGTCTGCCCAGGCGTCACCCGCGAGGTGGAGCGTGGTGGCGGCTCCCGCACCGCGGGCGACGGCGTCCGCGGCGGCCGTGACGGCCGCTCCGACGCCGCGTTCCATGCCGATGCCGTGGTCGCCGTCGCCGGCGATGGCGTCGATCCTGCCGAGCTCGTCGGCGTTGGCGTCCACCACGTCCTTCGCCGCGCCGAGCACGGCCAGGACCCGGAGGGCCCCGGCGCGGGATTCGTCCGAGGCGGCCGGGATCGGTGCTTCGATCTCGGCGAGGTCGGTGAATTCGGCGGTCTCGAGGGCCGCAGCGGTAACGGCGCCGCGGCGGAAGGCCGGGGCGTCGGCGGGGGCGTGCCAGAGGGTTTCGAGTTCCTCGTCGAGCCAGAACAGGGTCAGGGACGTGCCGGCCATGTCGAAGCTGGTGACGAGTTCACCCACCTGCGGGTCCACGGCGTCCAGGCCGGCCTCGGTGAGGAGCTGGGCGACGCGGCGGTAGACCACGAAGAGTTCCTCGTACTTGACGCTGCCCAGTCCGTTGAGGATGGGCACGACGCGCCGTGCTTCACCGGAAGCGACGCCGTCCTCGACGCCGTCCGGAACCTCTGCCAGGAGGCTGCTGACGAGCAGCTCGGCGAGTTCGTCCGCCGTCGGGATGTCCGTTTCCCCGATGCCCGGCTCGCCGTGGATGCCCATACCCACGGCCATCCGGCCCTCGGGAACGGAGAAGAGCGGGTGGTCGGCGCCGGGCAGGGTGCATCCGGTGAAGGCAACCCCGAAGGAGCGGGTCCGGTCGTTGGCGCGTTCGGCGATCTCCAGCGTGGCGTCCATGGAGTAGCCGGCCTCCGCGGCCGCGGCAGCCACCTTGAAAACCGTCAGGTCACCGGCGATCCCGCGGCGCTTGGCGCGTTCGGCCGGCGGGGCGGAGGAGACATCGTCCGTAACAGCGATGCTCCGGCAGTCGATTCCCTCCTTGCGGAGCCGGTCCTGGGCCTGGTTGAAGTGCAGGACGTCACCGGCGTAATTGCCGTACCCAAGCAGCACACCGCCGCCGTTGTTGGCCGCCTTCGCCACGTTGTAGATTTGCTGCGCGGACGGGGAGGCGAAAAGGTTGCCCATCGCGGCACCGTGGGCGAGGCCCTGGCCCACGAGCCCGGCAAAGGCCGGGTAGTGTCCGGAGCCGCCGCCGATCACCAGGGCCGCGGTGCCGGGGGTGCTGCGGGTGTTGCGGACCACACCTCCGGAGACGCGCTTGACCCAGCGGCTGTGGGAGGCGACGAAGCCCTCGATCATCTCGTCAGCGAAGGCTGAAGGTTCATTGAACAGGCGGGTCATGCGGTGTCTCCCGGAAAATATAGAGGCTAGCTGAGGGAAGTTGTTCTTGGGACGCCGGCTGGTGGCGGCGGACGTGTCTGCGGCGGTTCGGTGTGCAGCGGTTCGGATTGGAGGCGTCCCCGGGTGAGGGGGACGCCCCCGGGTCTGTTACGGTTCGGCGTGGTGTCCGGCCCCCGTGGGATCAAGGGCTTCAGCGGGTACGCCTTCGCTGATCTTGCCGGAGCGGCTCAGCACCACCATGAGGAGGGCGGAAAGGAGCATGAAGCCGCCGACGACGAACATCGGGACGGTGTAGCCGCCGGTCCAGTCCTTGAGCCAGCCAGTAACGAAGCCGGCGCTGAAGCCTGCCAGGTTGCCCACGGTGTTGATCAGGGCGATGCCGGCTGCGGCCGCCGCTCCGGTGAGGAACTGGGTGGGAACGGTCCAGAAGTTGGGCAGTGCGGCAAAGATGGCCATGGCCGTGACGGTGATGACGGCGATGGTCGCGGCCGGCGAGCCGGCGAACAGGGCCAGCGGGACGCTTAGGCCGCCGATGAGGGCGGGCAAGGCGATGTGCCAGGTCTTGACGCCGCGCTTCGTGGCGTCCTTGGACCAGAAGTACAGGGCAAAGGCCGCGAACACGTACGGGATGGCGGTGATGAGGCCCTTTTGGAGCACATCGAACTTCGCGCCGTAGAGGCTTTCGAAGCCGGCGATGATGGTGGGCAGGAAGAACGCCAGGGCGTAGAGGCCGTAGATGAAGCCGAAGTAGATGGCGGACAGCATCCAGACCCTGCCGTTGGAGAAGACGGTGCGGACGCTGACGTGCTTGTGGCTCGCCGTGGTTTCCTTCTTTTCCGTCTCCAGGGCGTTGGTCAGCCACGTCTTTTCGTCCGGGTTGAGCCACTTGGCCTTGGCCGGGGAATCGGCGAGGTAGAACCAGGCGATGATGCCAACGATGATGGCCGGCACCGATACGCCGAGGAACATCACGCGCCAGCCCTCGAGGCCAAAGAGGCCCTCCTGCTGAATGAGCCAACCGGCAAGTGGTGCACCGATGACTGTAGTCAGCGGCTGGGCCAAGTAGAACAGGGCCAGGATCTTGCTGCGGTGACGGGACGGGACCCAGAGGCTCAGGAAGAGGATGGCGCCGGGAAAGAAGCCGGCTTCGGCCACACCCAGGATGAAGCGCAGAATATAGAGCCCCTCCACGCTGCTGACCCAGACGAACAGCAGGGAGACGATGCCCCAGCTGACCATGATGCGGGAGAGCCAGCGGCGGGCGCCGAACCTGTGCAGCGCGAGGTTGCTGGGAACCTCAAGCAGGATGTAGCCAATGAAGAAGACGCCGGACGCGAAGCCGAACTGGGCCGCTGAGAGGCCGAGGTCCTCGTTCATGCCGTTGGGGCCGGCAAAGGCGATAGCCGTCCGGTCCAGGTAGTTGATAAAGAACATCAAAGCGACGAACGGCACGAGCCGGTATGCCACTTTCTTGATTGCAGATCTTTCGACCACCGATTGTGTGGTGTCCACATTGACTCCTAGATGTTGGTCTCCCAGCGGCGACCTGCGTTGGATGCCTTGGGATGTGTCTGTGCCTAGTTCGGGAAAGCGGGCGGGGCCGGTACTAAGCGTGTGATTAACACCATAAAGCGTTCACCCCAAATTGGTCAACCGGTTGACATGTGTGTTTCTGAGAGTAAAAGTCTGCGCGGCTGTGCCGGTCCTGGTTGTTACGCTGGGAAGGTGTCCGTTACTATTCCGCCGCTTCCACGGCCAAAATCAGTGCCGCGCTCGGTTCCATGGAGCAAGGATCGGTTGTTTCCGAAGTCGCCGAACGGCTGCTGGGCTACTTCACGAGCGGCGAGATCGCCGTCGGGACCCGGCTGCCGGCGGAGCGCCAGCTCGCCGCATCGCTGGGTGTCGGGCGCTCTGCGGTCCGCGAAGCCCTCGCAGCGCTGGAGATCCTCGGAATCGTCATCGTCCGCCCGGGTTCCGGGACTTACCTCCGCGACGGCATTTCCGAGCTCCTCCCCCGCACCCTGAGCTGGGGCCTCATGCTGGGCGCCCCGCGCACACGCGAACTTGTGGAGCTGCGCGGCGGACTCGAGGTTCAGGCTGGCCAGCTGGCGGCCCAGCGGATCACCGAGGACGCCCTGGACCGGATGCGCGAAAATCTGGCCACCATGGAGCACAGCCTCGACGACCTCGCGGCGTTCGTGGAGGCCGACGCCGCCTTCCACCGCGAAATCGCCGTGGCCTCCGGCAACCAGGTCCTCCAGGAACTGCTGCAGAGCATCCGCTCGCTGCTGCGCATCTGGGTGGACCGTGCCTTGACGGATGAAGGGCACGCGGCGGCGGCCCTGGCCGAGCACCGGGAGATCTTCCTCGCCCTGGAGTCACGGGACGAGGCCGCCGTGACGGCAGCCATGCGCTCCCACATGGACACGGCGTCCCGGCGCCTCTTGGCGGGGTTCGACGCCGACCAGGCCGCCACGGGCTGACGCCGCCTCCTCCGACGCGCCCCGGCACACGCTGGCACGCGAAATCGCCGGAAACCTGCGGGTTCGCCGGAACTTTCCGGCGAACGGGCAGGCTTCCGGCGAACTCGGCCGGGCGCGGTTGAGCGGGACGGGCGGCTGCTACGAGGTGACCGCCACGGGTGCGTCAGCGATGGCGGCCAACTCCACGGGCGCGGGTCGCGACACTGTGCTGGAGATCCGGACAGGCGTTCCCGTGTGCGCCGATTCAAGCACGGACTCCATGACTTCCAGGGCGTGGAAAGCCAGGACACCTCCGGCCCGTGGCTCCTGGCCGGCCGGGGTGCGGATGAGGTCTGCGACGCCGAAGCCGCGTCCCGAGTCCGTGTAGCCGGCGGAGACCGGAAGGGTCTGCCAGTCCCCCGCGCCGAGGGCGAAAAGCTGCACATCGCCGTCGAAGTGGTTGGGGTCCGGGACCACGAGGGAACCGTGCTCGCCGTGGATTTCGATGTTGGGGGCTTCTGGTCTTCACGGCGTCGAAGCTCATCACCAGCGTGGACAAGGCCCCCGAGGCGTGGACCAGGACACCGGTGACGTGTGTGTCGATCGCCACGGGCACGCTCTGGCCTTCGCGCGGGCCCGAGCCGATGGTCCGTTCGTCGCGGGTGTGGCTGGCTGCACCGATCACCGAGACCACCGGTCCCAGCAACGTGACCAGGGCAGAGACGTAGTACGGCCCCATGTCCAGCAGCGGCCCGCCGCCGGGCTGGTAATAGAAGTCCGGGTTCGGGTGCCAGCGCTCATGACCGGGCGTGACCATGGTGGCGGTCGCGGAGATCGGCCTGCCGATCAGCCCGTCGTCGATGGCCTTCCGGGCGGTCTGGATCCCGGTGCCGAGCACGGTGTCAGGCGCGCAGCCGACCGCGACGCCGGCTGTCCGCGCAGCGTCCAGGACCTGGCGGGCCTCCGCCGTCGTGGCCGCGAGAGGCTTCTCACCGTAGACGGATTTGCCGGCGGCAATCGCGCGCAGGGCGATCTCGGCGTGGGCTGCCGGGATGGTCAGGTTCAGGACGAGTTCGACGTCGTCGGCGGCCAGCAGCCCCTCGACCGTGAGTGCCCGGACGCCATCATACGAGTCGGCTACTGCCTGCGCCCGGGCGGGGTCCAGGTCCGCGACGGCGACGAGGTTGATGTCCTCGAGCCGGCGGAAGTTCGCCAGGTACTGCGCGATGATGGCTCCACAGCCAATGATTCCAACGTTTGTTGGCTGGTCTGGGTCTGTTGGCTGATCTAGGTCTAACGGCTTGCCCACAGCAGGCCCCTTTCGATGATGGTGCGGACGTTCTTGTCCTGGAGGATTTCGACCCGATGTCCCGGGGTGCAAACGAAGATCCTTCCCTTTCCCCATTGCCGGGTCCAGATGGCCGGCGAGGTGACTTCCCGGTGCCAGGGGTCCCATTCCCGGACTTTCTGGGTGGTGGTGGCGAGGACGTCGATGTAGTCGTCGGCGAGGACCCAGTACTGTTCGGTGACGAGGTCGAAGTCGCCGAGGCCGGCAGTGATTGGATGCTCCGCGGCCGCAGGGAGCATATTGACGGTGTACGGGACGTAGTTGTCGGGCTGCCCGCCCGTCCGCTCATCCGGGTGTTTGCCCGGATGACAGGCAAACTGTCCGCCTATCAAGTGCAGGTAGTCCGAGGTGTTGCGGTAAGAATCGGCGATCCCGCCGTGCCAGCCGGCGAGGCCGGCGCCCTTCTCGACGGCGGCACGGAGACCCTCGAACTCATCCTTTTCGATGGTGGACATGGTCATGCACTGCATGATCAGGTCCACCCCGGCCAGGTATTCGGCGTCGGCATAGATCTTGGGCGATTCCTCCACCCGGACCTCGTAGCCGTTGGCTTTCAGGTACGGGATGAATTCCTCGGTGGCCTCAACGGGCTGGTGCCCGTCCCAGCCGCCGCGCACCACGAGGGCGATTTTGTGGTCGGTTGTCATGGGGGTTCCTCTGTTTTTGGTGTGTAGTGGCCGCAGCCGGCTCAGCGGGCGGCGAGGACGGTGATGGGTCGTGTCATGGTGTTCCTTCTCAGGGGTGGTGCCAGTGGCTGTCGGCGGCGGCGCTGGCTTCGACGGCGGCGAGGACTTTTTGGACCTGGAGGGCGTCCGCGAACGACGGTGTCGGGGGCTGGCTTGGCGGCGATCGCGTGTGATGAGGTCGACCACCTGGTGGGTGAAGAGGTGTTCGTAGCCGAGGCCGTGGCCGGTGGGCCACCAGTTCCCGGTGTAGGGGTGTTCGGGTTCGGTGACGAGGATCTTGCGGAATCCGGCGTCGGGGCCGTCGGCGGCGTCGTAGAGCCGACAGGGCGTTCATGTCCTCGAAGTCGAAGGCCAGGGAGCCGGTGGTGCCGTTGAGTTCCAGGCGCATGGCGTTCTTCCGGCCGAGGGCGAACCGGGTGGCCTCGAACACCCCGATCGGGCCGGACCGGCTGATCCGGTCCGTTGCCGCGGCGCCGCCGTCGAAGCGGGCGCTGAAGATGGCGGCGTCGTCCACGGTGACCGGTCCGCGCGGGCGCATCGGCGCCGGCGGCGCCGTGCCCGCCCAGGCCCACGAGGTTCCCGGCCAGGGGCCGGTCCTTGACGAAGGTTTCCAGCAGCGCCGAGACGCCGGTGATGTTCCGTCCGGTGATCCACTGGGCGGCGTCGATGCTGTGCGCCCCGATGTCCCCGAGCGAGCCGGAGCCGGACTTGGACTTGTCCAGCCGCCAGGTCAGCGGCGCGTCCGCGTCGGAGAGCCAGTCCTGCAGGTACTGGGCCCGCACGTGCCGGATCGGCCCAGCCGGCCGTCGTCGACCATCCGCTTGGCCAGGGCCAGGGCCGGGGTGCGCCGGTAGCTGAATCCGCACATCGAGTACACCCCGCGGGCCGCGGCGGCTTCGGCGGCCGCGGCCATCCGCTCCGCCTCGGCTCACGGAGTTGGCCAGCGGCTTCTCGCACAGGACGTGCTTGCCGGCCTCAAGCGCGGCGATCGCGATCTCGGCGTGGGTGTTGCCCGGGGTGCAGATGTCGATCAGGTCGATGTCGTCCCGCTCGATCAAGGCGCCGCCAGTCCGTCTCGGCCGACTCCCAGCCCATCTTCGCCGCGGCGGCCCGCACGCCGTCCTCGTTCCGGCCGGCGATCGCGGTCAGTTCCGGCTGCAGCGGCAGGTCAAAGAACCGCGGCGCGGTCCGCCACGCGTGGGAATGGGCGGCCCCCATAAACGCATAGCCCACCATCCCCACCCGCAGGCTCGTCGGGTCAGTCATCGGTAATCCTTTCGGAAATGGTTGGAGGTCGAGTTCGTGCAAGCGCGCGGGGCAATCGCCCCGGCGCGCTATTTGCTGAAGCCTGCGGTGAGGCCGCTGAGCAGCTGGCGCCGGGCGATGATGTAGACCACCAGCAGCGGCAGCGTAGCGAGCACGACGGCGGCGAGTACGGCCGGGATGTTGACGCTGAACTCGCCTTGGAACGTCCACAGCGACAGCGGCAGCACCCGGGTGTCCGGGCTCTGCGTCAGGATCAGCGGGAACAGGAAGCCGTTCCAGACGTGCAGCGCGTTGTAGATTCCCACCGTGATGACGGCGGGTTTGGTCATGGGCAGCGCCAGCCGCCACATCATGGCCCAGTCGGAGCAGCCGTCCAGCCGCATGGATTCGAAGAGTTCGTTGGGCACGTCGCGCATGAAGTTGGACAGGATCAGCACGGAGATCGGGATGGCGAAGGCGATGGAGGGCAGGATCAGCGCCAGCAGGGTGTCGTACATGTGGGCGCGGGTGATCATCCAGTAGATGGGAATGATCGTGGCGTGCAGCGGGATGGCCAGGCCCAGCAGGAACAGGTTGTTGGTCCAGTTCAGGAACCTGCTCTTGCCGCGGACGATCGCGTAGGCGGCCATGAAGGAGACCAGGAGTGCCGGCATGACGCTGCCCACCGTGACGATGAGGCTGTTGGCAAAGTACCGTGGCGAAGTCGTTCTCCACCACCAGTTTGTAGTTGTCCAGGGTGGGTTCTGCGGGCGGCATCATCGGGTTGGTCGTGAAGAAGCCGGCCTGGTTTTTCAGGCTCGTCACCACCACGTAGTAGACGGGCACGATGATGATGGCCAGCCAGAGCCAGCCGCCGAGGCCGCCGAGGAAGTTAGGACGGAGTCCGTCCCGGCCCCTTGGTCCGCGGACGGGGCGCCGACGGCGGGGCGGGCCGGGGCCGAGGGTGGAACGGGGAGCTGAGTGATGGAAGCCATCAGGCACCTTCCAATTGGCTTGCGTTGCGGTTCTTGCCGCCCAGTCTCTGCAGCAGCAGGGCGAGTGCCAGGCCGATCGCGACGAGGATGACGCCGAGGGCACTCGCGGCGCCCATGTCGTTGGCTTTGAACCCGGTGAGGTACATGTGCAGCGGGAGCAGCCGCGTGGCATAGCCGGGGCCGCCGCCGGTGAGGACGAAGACGAGGTCAAAGTACGCCAGCGATCCGACCACCATGAGCGTGGAGGAGGTGATGACGGTGTACTTCAGCTGGGGCAGGGTGATGTTGAAGAACTGCTGGATCCGTCCGGCACCGTCGATTTCCGCGGCCTCGTACAGCGACGTCGGGGATCTGACGCACGCCGCCTTGGTAGATCAGCGTGTGGAACGGGACAAACTGCCACGCGATGACGAACACCACGACGAACAGCACCAGGTCCGAGTTGCCCAGCCAGTCCTGGGCCAGGACCGGCAGCCCGAGCCCGGCGCCCAGGCCGAAGTTGGGGTCCAGGAGGGCCTTGAACGCGATGGCGACGGCGGCCGAGGACAGCAGCAGCGGCACGAAGTAGAGGACGGCCAAGGCCGCGCGGTACTTCTGGCCGCCGGCGGTGAAGACCCCCAGGAGCAGGCTGATCGGCGCCTGGACGATGAACGAGAAGAACATGATCTTCGCCGTCACCAGCAGTGCGTTGCCGGTGACAGGGTCCGTCAGGACGGTTGTCCAGCTGGACAAGCCGTCCAGCTTGATCTCGCCCAGCCCGTCCCAGGAGGTGAAGCTCAGGAACAAGACGCCGAGCCAGCGGAATGATGGCGAACACCAGGAAGAAGGCAAGGGCTGGCGCGGCCAGCCACCCCGACGGGCCCGCGTCGAGGGCCCGCCGGGAGGAACCGGATGTGGTGGACACTGGATCTACTTTCCGATCGTCGCGTTCATCGTGGCGACGAACTGCTCCGGGGTGATCTTCTTCAGGAAGATCTGGTCAAGGTTGGCCAGCATGGCGTCACCCTGCGCCGGGCTCAGGGCCTGGTCCCAGGAGAGCGTGAAGCTCGGGGCGTTCTTGGCCATGCCGTACACGTAGGTCAGGAAGTCCTTGTCCGGAGACGCGGCGAGCTTGCTCTCGATGCCCTTGACCACCGGCACGGCCCCGGAGTCGATGAGGCCCTGGATGTTGCTGTCCGAGAACATGCCGTCCTTCACATATTCGAGGGCGGCTTTCTTCTGGCCGTCGGTGGCCTTCGAGGAGATCAGACCAGAAGTTGGAGGGGTTGCCCACCACGTTGGTCGGGTCTCCCTTGCCGCCGGAGACCGTGGGGAAGGTGGTGTAGCCGAGCTTGCCGCTCTTGACGAAGTCGGCGGCGTCCTTCTTCATGCTCTGGTAGATCCAGCCGCCCTGCAGGATCATGGCCGCCTTGCCGGTGTACAGCAGCGCCTGGTCGGCGTTGCTGTCCGCCGCGATGGATGAGAAGCCGTTGACGAAGCCACCGGCGTCCACGAGCTGCTGGATCTTGGTCAGCGCCTCGGTGACGGCGGGGTCGGACCAGGCGTTGGGCTTGTTGGCCGCGATGTTGGCGAAGACGTCCGGGCCGCCGATGCGTTCCACGAGGTACTCCAGCCACATCAGGTCCGGCCACCTCGACTGGCCGCCGAGCGAGAACGGAGCAATGCCGGCATCCTTGAACTTCGGCACCAGTGCCATCAGCTCGTCCCAGGTCTTGGGAGCCTCGGCGCCCACCTTAGCGAAAACGTCCTTGTTGAAGTACAGCACCACAGGCTGCACGTTGTTGTTGGGCAAGGCGTAGGTCTTGCCGTCGATCACGCCGTTCTTCAATACCGCCGGAAGGTAACGGTCCTTGACATCGGGGTTGTCCGTCAGGAACCCGGAGAGATCATCCACCTGTCCCGCGTCCACGTAGGACTTCAGCACGCCGCCGCCCCAGCCGTAGATGAAGGTGGGGCCCTGGCCGGCACCGACGGCGGTGCGGACCTTGGTCTTGTAGGCGTCGTTCGCGAAGAAATCCAGCTTGATGGACGAATCCGGGTGGGCCGAGTTCCAGTCCGTGACGGACTTCTGCAGCACGGGCTGGTTGCCGCCCGTCAGACCCCACATTGTGGCCGAATCTGCACTTGCGGCAGTACCTGCCGGGCCGCTGGAGCCGCATGCGGCCAGGCTGATCGAAATTGCGGCGGCCGAGACGGCCATTGCGGCACTGCGAAACGTACGATTTTTCATCTGGGGTTCCATTCGTCCTCCGGGGTCTGCGCTGATGGCCCGGTTGTGAGAGTCGGCAGGCGGCCCTCCACGAAGAAGGCCGCGCTGCCGCTGCTGATGGGGTGAAACAAAGTTTCGAAAAGTTTCGTAAAAGTTTACGACTTCTGAAACTAAAGTAATGGTGACAACAGTCACAGTCAAGGGCTCAAATGGAAACTCTGCCTCATAGAGGCCAAATGGACTTGACGCATCGGGCAAACAAGGCGAGACTTCTTCGTATCGAAATATTTCGAAACTACAGGAGTCGACGTGTCAATAGTCCAGGGTCACGGCAAGCCAACGCTTGCCGCCGTCGCCCGTGAGGCCGGCGTCTCCTCCCCCACTGTCTCCAAGGTTATTAACGGCCGGGAGGACGTTGCCGAGAGCACACGCACCAAGGTCCTGGCGGCACTCGAACAGCTGGGCTACCAGTCACCGCAACAGCGCAAGCATGCCGGGGGCAGGACGCGCAATCGTGGAAGTGGTGTTCGACTCGCTGTATTCGGCGTACGCCGTCGAGGTTCTCAACGGGGTGCTGGAGCAGGCCGCCTCGGTTGACGTCCAGGTTCTGATCGATGTGACCGGGCATCCGGCGGCCATGACACTCAGTCCGGAGCGGCGGGCCCAGCGCATTCTGGATGAGGGGCGGCTCGGATTGATTGTGGTGACCTCCGGCTTCAGCACGGCCCAGTTGAGCGCCTTCCGCCGGAGGCATATCCCGGTGGTGGTGATCGATCCGCTCAACCCGCCGCCGTCGGAAGTTGTCAGCGTGGGTGCCACCAACTGGGCGGGCGGTAAGGAAGCTACGGAGCACCTGCTCGGCCTCGGCCACCGGCGAATCGCGTACGTCGGCGGGCCGGAATCGGCGGAATGCAACCAGGCGCGCCTCCATGGCTACATGGCAGCACTCATGGCTGGTGGAGTCCAGGTGCGGCCCGACTACGTCCTGCTGGACAAGTTCCGCCCGGAGCACGGAATTCGCAGCCTCCAAACGCTTATGGCCCTCAGCGAGCCCCCGACCGCCATTTTCGCGGGGAGTGACAGCATCGGTCTCGGCGTCCTGGCCGAAGCCCGGAGGCACGGACTGCGGATCCCCGAAGACGTGAGCCTGGTTGGCTTCGATGGCACATACCAGGCGGAGCAGTCCATCCCCGCCCTGACCACCGTGACGCAGCCACTGCAGGAGATGGGCCGCGCGGCCCTGCGCGCCGTCCTCCGGCAGGCCAACGGCGAGGAGCTCGACTCGCAGCGGGTAGAACTCGCCACGCATCTTGTCGTCCGGGAATCGACGGCCCCTCCTGCCGTCGGGAGCCCGGAGCCGGAGATGCCCCGACTTTAGCCGCCGCAAACTAGTCCCCGGAACGGCTGCCTGCCCAAGGCGCCCGCACGCCAGCCCCGAGTTCGCCCGTAGGACCCCGGTTTCGCGTGCCCGGCCCGGACCGACCCTTGCGCCCGGTCTGTGATGCGTGTCATACTCTTTTGCGATACGCATCGACGATGCGTATCGACAATGCTTATCGACAATAGCGTATCGACGGAACGGAGGGCAGGAGCGTGCCGACCAGCAAAGATGTGGCCGAGGCGGCCGGCGTCGCCCAAAGCACCGTTTCCTACGTCCTCAGCGGCAAGCGCCCCATCTCGGAGAAGACCAGGAAAAAGGTCGAAGCCGCAATCGAGCAGCTCACCTACCAGCCGAATGCTGGAGCCCGCGCGCTGGCGAGCAGAAAGACCCGGCTGATCGGCCTGGTGATTCCCTTCATTCCCGAGCTGCACATGAGTTCCATCATGGAATTCATCTCCGTCATTGCCACCACGGCCCGCCAGTATGACCACGACATCCTCCTTGTTACCGAGGATGAAGGTGCCACCGGCCTGCGGCGCGTCGTGGGGCAGCAAATCTGCGACGGCCTGATCCTCATGCAGGTGGAGGGCGAAGACGAACGCGTACCGGTGGTCCGCACGCTCAATGTCCCCGTGGTCCTGATAGGAATACCACTGGACCACGCCGGCCTGGTCTGCATTGACGCAGACTTCGAACTTGCCGGCCGGCTGTGCGTCAATGAGCTCGCCGACGCCGGCCATTCGGTGATCTCCGTGATCGGCTGGCAGCCCCGCGTCGTGGACCGGCACGTCAACTACGTCGATCGCTTTGCCCGTGGCACCGACAGCGCCGCCCGCGAGCGCGGCGTGAGGGTCCTGCATCTGCCAGGCGGCACGGACCGGGCAACGATCGAATCTTCCGTGGACCTGGCCCTCACCCAGACAACCGGGACGCCGGCGTTCGTCGCCCCGGACGGCGCCATCCAGGAGATCCTCCGGCAAGCTCTTTCCGCCAGAGGCCTGACGCCCGGCCAGGACGTGTCGGTGATCGGAAGCGCATCTCCCGCGGCGGCCGACCTCCAGCCCGTCCCCCTCTCAACCATTGACCTGCGTCCGGCCGAGGTCTCGCGCCGGGCGGTAAAGACCATCTGCGAACTCCTCAACACCGATACCCCGGGACCACACGAATCCCTGGAGCTGGTCCCGCCGGCCATCACACACCGGTCCAGCACGATCCGCCCACCCCGCGGATCGTGACCCTCGCTCCACCCCAGGCCGCACCCCCCTTTTTCCGTTTCACCTACTAGCAATACGTTGACCAAATCCATTTCAGGATCGTCGATACGCATCGATGATACGCAGTGAACACCATCCGACCGCCCAACGTGCCACGTTCGACGCCGGATGGCCCCTCCACAAATGAAGGAACAGACAATGAAGTCAGCAAAATCCCAGACCCGGGCCCTGGCCCTCGCCGTCACCGCGCTCGTTGGCCTGCCGGTGGTGCTCTCCGGTTGCGGCACCGGCACCGCTGCCTCCGGCGCCGGGGAGAGCGTCTCAGAGATCTCCGTCATGGACTACTACAACAACGAGCCGGACAAAACGTTCATCGGAGATGCGCTCAAGGCCTGCGGCGTCAAGGCCGGCGTCACCATCAAGCGCGAAACCGTGCCGGGGAAGTCCCTGATTTCCAAGGTGCTGCAGCAGTCGTCATCCAAGACGCTGCCGGACGTGCTCATGCTGGACAACCCGGACCTCCAGCAGATCGCGGCCACCGGAGCCTTGGCCCCTTTGGCCGACTTCAAGATCAGCACCGCCGATTTCGCCCCGGGCGTGCTGAGCGCCGGCACCTACAAGGACAAGGTCTACGGCCTCGCCCCCACCGTGAACACGATCGCCCTCTTCTTCAACAAAGACATCCTGGCCAAGGCCGGCGTCACTCCCCCCACGACCTGGACCGAGCTGAAGACCGCGGCCGCCAAGCTGACCGCGGGAGACCAGTACGGTTTGGCCTTCAACGCCAACCCCACCTATGAAGGCACCTGGCAGTTCCTTCCCGTCATGTGGTCCAACGGCGGCAACGAGAAGAACATTGACACCCCGGAGACGGCAGAGTCGCTCCAGCTCTGGACGGACCTGGTCAAGGACGGCTCGGTCTCCTCCTCCGCCCTGAACTGGACGCAGGCAGATGTCAAAGACCAGTTCCTGGCCGGCAAAGCCGCCATGATGGTCAACGGTCCCTGGCAGATCCCGTCCCTCGACAAGCAGGCCTCCCTGCAGTACGGCGTCGTCAAGATCCCGGTCCGGGAGGCAAGCCAGACGGCCGTGGCCCCGCTGGGCGGCGAGGTCTGGACCGTCCCGCAGACCGGGAACAAGGCCCGCCAGGCCAAAGCGGCCGAGGTAGTCGGATGCCTGAACAGCGACGAAAACCAGCTGGCCATGGCCAAGGTCCGCAACACCATTCCGTCCAAGACCACGTTGGCTGACACATTCGCAGCCGAGAACCCGAAGCTTGCCACGTTCACCGAGCTCGTCAAGACGGCGCGCGCCCGCACCGGCCAGCTCGGCGAGGAGTGGCCGGCCCAGGCCACCAAGATCTACACCGCCATCCAGACGGCGCTGACCGGCAAGGCCTCCCCGGCGGACGCCCTGAAGCAAGCCCAGGGCCAGTAAGAAGACCGCCATGTCACTGACAACAGACGTGTCACCAACGAAGTCCCTGCCCGCGCCCGGCGGTGTCCGGGCCGGGCAGGCCGCTCCGGCTCCGAGGCGGCGCACCCGCCAGCGCCGCGAGCGCATTTTTCAATGGCTGTTCCTGGTTCCGGCCGTGGTCTACATGGCATTGTTCTTCGGCTACCCCGTGGTCAAGAACGTCGTCATGAGCTTCCAGGACTACACCACCGCCACCTTCTTCACCGGCGAGGCCCCGTGGCTGGGGCTGGCGAACTATGCGACGGTACTGTCGTCGTCGTTGTTCTCCACTTCCCTGCTGAACACGGCCCTGTTCACGATCGGGTCCATCCTGGGGCAGTTTGTGATCGGCCTCGCGCTGGCCATCTTCTTCCAGCGGAAATTCCCCCTGAACGGGATCCTCCGGTCACTGCTGCTGCTCCCATGGCTGCTGCCACTGATCGTTTCCAGCGCCGTGTGGCGGTGGATCCTCGACAAGGACAGCGGCGCGCTGAACCGGTTCCTGGGTGAGCTGCACATCGTGGACACCGGCGTGCCATGGCTGACCAGCACCTCCCTGGCGCTGATCGCCGTCGTGGGGGTCAACATCTGGATCGGCATCCCGTTCAACCTGACCATCCTCTACGGCGGCCTTCAGGAAATCCCGGATGAGCTGTACGAGGCCGGGTCGCTGGACGGCGCCACCGGATGGAATGCCTTCCGGCACATCACCTGGCCTATGCTCCGCCCCGTGGTGAACGTGGTCCTGGTCCTCGGCGTCGTCTACACGCTCAAGGTGCTGGACATCATCCTGGGCCTGACCAACGGCGGTCCGGCCAATTCGACCCAGACCATCGCGACACAGTCCTACGCGCTCTCCTTCCAAGAATTCAAGTTCGGTGAGGGCGCCGCACTGGGCAATGTGCTGGTGATCATTTCCCTGGTCTTCGCGGTCCTGTACCTCCGGGCCAGCCGGCGAGCCGTTGATGAGTGAGGAAACCATGACGACGACAATCACCTCCCGCACCGGCCAGCTCAAAGCGTCCGGCCCCGGACGGGGCAAGACCCGGTCCCCGGCGGACCGGAAGAACTGGGGATCCACGGCGCTGGCCCTCTTCTTCCTGGCCGTGATGCTGTTCCCCGTTTACTGGATGGTCAACGCCTCGCTGCAGCCCAACGGCACCACGCTGGAGACGTCGTGGCTTCCGCTGAAACCCGATTTCACCGGCTATGTCACGGCGATCAACGAGCAGGGCGGGAACCTGGGCACCAGCCTGGTGATCTCCCTCGGCAGTGTGGTGCTCAGCCTGGCCATTGCGGCACCGGCGGCCTATGCCCTGGCCTACTTCAAAGTCCGAGGCGCCGGGGTGGTCCTGTTCGCCATCCTGATCAGCCAGATGATCCCCGGAATCGTGGTGGCCAATGCGCTGTACACCGCGTACAACGACCTCGGCCTTCTCAACTCCATCCCCGGCCTGATCCTGGCGGATTCAGCCCATGGCATCCCGTTCGCGATCCTGATCATCAGGGCGTTCATGAACGGCATGCCGGCCTCCGTCATCGAGGCAGCCCGGGTGGACGGCGCCGGACACTTCCGGGCGTTCTGGTCGATCGTGCTGCCGCTGAGCCGCAACTCGCTGATCACCGCGGGCCTGTTCACGTTCCTGTTCACGTGGAGCGATTTCCTCTTCGCCCTGACCCTGACAACTACCGAAGCCGTGCGCCCCGTCACCCTGGGCATCTTCCAGTACATCGGCGCCTACGTGAACGACTGGAGTTCGGTCATGGCGACGGCGGTACTCGCATCCATCCCGGCCATCATCCTGCTCGTCGCCGCGCAGAAATACATTGCCGCCGGCACCACCGGCGGCGCAGTCAAATAAGCCCAGCCAAATAAGCCCAGCCAAATTGCGCAGCCAAATTGCGCAGCCAGCACCCAGTACCGACACCACCAGTGACCTTTCAACACTTTCAAGGAGAAGCCATGAATGACACCGCCATCGCGCAGGACGGCACCGTCCGCGTCACCGTCTGGAGCGAGAACCGGCACGAAAAGCGCGACGAGCTCGTCGCCCGCCTCTACCCGGAGGGCATGCACGGCGCCGTCAAGGCCGGCATCGAGGAGAACCTCGGCGCCAAGGTCAGCGTCCGCACCGCCACGCTGGACGAGCCCGAGCACGGCCTCACCGAGGAAGTCCTCGCCAACACCGACGTCCTGACCTGGTGGGGGCACATGTCCCACGGCGACGTCGACGACGCGATCGTGGAACGCGTGCACCGCCACGTCCTCGCCGGCATGGGCCTGATCGTGCTCCACTCCGGGCACTGGTCCAAGATCTTCACCAAGCTCATGGGTACGTCCTGCACGCTGCGGTGGCGCTCGGAGCAGGACCGTGAGCTCGTCTGGACCGTGGACCCCACCCACCCCATCGCCAAGGGCGTGCCGCACCCGATCGTGATCGAGCAGCAGGAAATGTACGGCGAATTCTTCGACATCCCCACCCCCGAGGAACTTGTGTTCATCAGTTCCTTCAGCGGCGGCGAGGTGTTCCGCTCCGGCTGCACGTTCCGGCGCGGCCATGGCAAGATCTTCTTCTTCAGCCCCGGCGACCAGGACTACCCCGTCTACCACCACAAGGACGTCCGCCGCGTCATCTCCAATGCCGTCGAATGGGCCGTCACCGACCGCCCGGAGCGCGCCTACCCCGAGCTGCTGCGCTACGAGACCAACGACTTCTTCAACGGCAAGAGCTACCAGGGAGCCAACGCATGAGCACGCCCTTTGCCACCATTCCCGACGACGGCACTCCCCTCCGCGTCGTCGTCGTCGGCGCCGGCGGCATGGGCCGCGCCTGGCTGAATACCGTGGAGCAATCGCCCCTGGTGGAATTGGCGGGCATCGTGGACCTGGACCTGGACGCCGCCCGGGCGGCAGCGGCCGCCCTGGGGCGTCCCGGACTCCCGGTCGGCACTGGTACGGCACAGCTGGCGTCCGACGTCGGCGCCCAGGCCGTCATCAACGTCACCGTCCCCGCGGCGCACCACCCCGTCACCACCGAAGCGCTGGCCGCCGGCCTGCCGGTGCTGGGCGAAAAGCCGGTGGCCTCCACCGTCGCGCAGGGGCTGTCCCTCGCGGCGGCGGCCGAACTGACCGGCCAGCTGTTCATGGTGAGCCAGTCCCGCCGGTACAACCGCCACTTATTCGCTGCCAAGGAACTCGCGTCCTCCCTCGGGACGGTCGGGATCGTCTCGGCGGAGTTCTTCAAGGCCCCGCGCTTCGGCGGGTTCAGGGACGCAATGGACCACCCGCTACTGCTGGACATGGCGATCCACCAGTTCGACATGGCCCGCTTCCTGCTGGACGCAGACCCCGTCTCCGTGTTCTGCGAGGAGTACAACCCGTCCTGGAGTTGGTACGGCGGGGATGCCGGGGCCACCGCCATCTTTGAAATGTCCGGCGGGGAACGCTTCGTCTTCACAGGAAGCTGGTGCAGCCCGGGCCTGGAAACGTCCTGGAACGCCAACTGGCGGATCAGCGGCGAGCACGGCACCGTCCTCTGGGACGGCGACAACCCTCCCACGGTGGAATCGGCCGCCGGACCGGATGCCGCTGACGTCGTGGATCCCGGCAAAGAGATTGCCGGTTCGCTGCGGGACTTCATCCGGGCCCTGCGGACCGGGAGTGCTCCGATGGGCCAAGTGCACGAGAACATCATGAGCCTGGCCATGGTGGAGGCCGCCGTGGCCAGCGCCTCGAGCGGAACCCGTGTATCCGTGGCGGGACTGCTGGAGGCGTCGTATCAGGAGTGCCTAGCCTCCGAACGCAACCCCGGGGTGCTGAGCATCCTGAAGGCCTGGCCGTCCGTGACGGCCGCCCTTTCGTTGCAGTCCGACGGCGTGGCCGCCGGGATCAGCCAGTAGCCAACCGACCGACAAGAGGACACTAAATGGACAACGCACAAACCCTGCGTGTGGGGATGGTGGGCTATGCGTTTATGGGGGCCGCGCATTCCCACGCGTGGCGGACCGCGCCGCGGTTCTTTGACCTGCCGCTGCGCCCGGAACTGGCCGCGATCGCGGGCCGGAACGAGGACGGGGTGCGGGCCGCGGCGGCGAAGATGGGCTGGGAATCCCATGAGACGGACTGGCGGGCTTTGATCGGGCGGGACGACATCGACCTGATCGACATCTGCACCCCGGGCAACACCCACGCCGAGATCGCGATCGCCGCGCTCGAGGCCGGCAAGCATGTCCTGTGCGAGAAGCCGCTGGCCAACTCCGTGGCCGAGGCCGAACGGATGGCCGCGGCCGCCCAGGCCGCCGCGGCCCGGGGCGTGTACTCGATGTGCGGGTTCAGTTACCGGCGCACCCCGGCCCTGGCCCTGGCCCGGCGGATGGTCGCCGAGGGCCGGCTCGGCCGGATCCGGCACGTGCGGGCCCAGTACCTGCAGGACTGGCTCTCCGACGCCGACGCGCCGCTGACCTGGCGGCTGGACAAGTCCAAGTCCGGCTCCGGCGCGCTCGGGGACATCGGGGCGCACAGCATCGACGCCGCCCAGTGGGTCACCGGACTCAACATCACCGGGGTCTCGGCGCTGCTGGAGACCTTCGTCAAGGACCGGCCCCTGGCCGGGGACCTCGTGGGCCTGGGCGGACACGGCGCCGCCGGCGCCGGCGCTCCGCGCGGACCGGTCAGCGTGGACGACGCCGCCATCTTCACCGCCCGCTTCGCCGCCGACACCGCCGACGGCAACGGAACCGGATCAGCCGGTACCGGCCCGATCGGGGTGTTCGAGGCCACCCGCTTCGCCCTGGGCCGGAAGAACGCCATGCGCCTGGAACTCAACGGCACCACCGGCTCCCTGGCCTTCGACTTCGAGGACATGAACGCCCTGCGGCTCTACGACGCCGCCGACGGCCCCGACGCCGGATTCCGCAAGATCCTCGTCACCGAACCCGAACACCCCTACACCGGGAACTGGTGGCCCACCGGCCACCCCCTCGGCTACGAACACCTCTTCACCCACCAGGTGGTCGACCTCATCACCGCGATCGCCGCCCGCCAGCCCCCGGCACCGTCCTTCACCGACGCCCTCCAGGTCCAAAAAGTCCTCGCCGCCATCGAGGCCAGCGCCGCCGCCGACAGCCACTGGCACCACCCCTGAGCTAGTCGGACGGGTACGTGATTCCAGCCTGCCGCCGGGCTTCATCTAGCAACGACATGGCCAGCAATGTGTCGGCCAGCGGCATGGTGGGGCTCTCCGTCAGTCCGAGTTGAACGCAGCGGAGCACCTCGCCCCCGAGGAATAGGAGAGCGTAACAGCGGTCTCGGCATCAGGAACAGCCCTTTGCGCCGGGCCAGCCCGGCCAGGGCAGCCGCGTCCCTCGCGTTGAGCGTCACCGGCTTCTCGCACAGCACTTGCTTGCCGGCCTCGAGCGCCGCCTTGGCCACGGTGAAGAGGCTGGCATGCGGCGTGGCGACGTACACGATGTCGACGTCAGGGTCCTGGATCAGCCGCAGGTACCCCGGAAGGCCGTCGTCGTCGGCGTAGGCGCGGCGGAAGCCGCGTCTGGCGGCGAACTCCTCAGCGCCGGCGCGGGATCTGGAACTGACGGCGTGCAGAACGGCGTCCGGCAACATGGCCAGATCGCTCGTGACAATGGAAGCGATCCTGCCTGTGGCGACAACGCCCCAGCGGACAGGATTGCCGGAGGCACGGAGCGGATCCTGGTGGCCGGAGGCAAGCAGCGGAGTTCCGGCCAGCAGCGGCTCAGGTGCCGGGATCGATGTGGCCGCACGCCCTCAGATAGGTTTGCCGAATGACCGGCTGGAAGTCCGGGGCCGGTGCGGCGTCCACCGCGACGGGCCATTCCGGGCGGTTGCCGTTGTGGGCCCACGCCGCCTGGACGGCGGCACCCCGGGCCACGTACTCCCCCGGACTGGGGATCACTACCGGAAGATCGAAGACCTGGGCCGCGATGGCCTGCACCGCCGGGTTCTGCACGGCGCCGCCGATCAGGAGGAGGCGTGTTGCGGCGCCGCCGTCCGCCTGCAGGGAATCCAGCCCGCCGGACAGTCCGCACAGCATGCCCTCGATGGCGGCCCGGGCAATGTTGCTCCGGGTGCTGGAGGCAATACTGAGCCCGTGGAGGCTGGCTTTGGCGTGGGGCAGATTGGGTGTGCGCTCACCTTCAAAGTACGGCACTAGCACTACGCCCCCGGCGCCGGGCTCGGCGTCCAAGGCAAGACGCGACAGTTCATCGAAGTCCACGCCCAGGATGCCGGCCACGGAGCTGAGCACCCGTGCGGCATTGAGCGTGACGGCGATGGGCAGGTACTCGCCGCTGGCGTCAGCGAAACCCGCCACTGTTCCGCTGGGATCGGCAATGGCACGGGACGCCACCGAGAACACTGTGCCGCTGGTGCCCACGGACACCACCACGTCTCCGGGTTGCGCCCCCAGCCCCAGGGCCGCTGCCGCGTTGTCACCAGCACCGGCACCGAGCAGGATTCGGTGCCCTGATCCCGCCGGTCCGGTTCCAGCAGAGACTGATTCCGCCGTGCCGGGCTCGAAGCAGCCGGCGTGGACCGCTCCGGCGGCGGCGCCGGGGCCGAGAACCCGCGGCAGAATCACGATTCCTGGTTCCCTCGGCCCGGCGTTCCCGGCGGCCTCCCTGGCGTCCCGGCCGAAGGCAGCCTTGAATAGTCCAAGATCGTATTCACCGGCCGATGGGCTCCAATAGCCCGTTCCGCTGGCATCCGAGCGGTCGGTCGTGAGCTGTTCCAGGTCCGGTCCCAGGGGGCTGGTGGCTGCCGGGCCGTAGCCGCGCAGCCGCCAGGTCAGCCAGTCATGCGGCAAAGCGACGGCCGCCACCCGGCGGGCCAGTTCCGGCTCGTGGTCCCGGACCCAGCGGACCTTCGTGATGGTGAAGGAGGCCACCGGCACCAGCCCGGTCCTGCGGGCAAAGTCCTCCGCCCCCACTTCGTCGGTCAGTGCGGCCGCAGCCGCCGCCGATCGGGTGTCGTTCCACAGCAGCGCGGGCCGCACCACGTCGCCGGCCTCATCCAGCAGCACCATGCCGTGCTGCTGGCCCGCCACCGAGAGCGCGCTGACGTCCGCCAGCCCGCCGGCGTCGTCGAACGCTTCGGACAAAGCCCGCCACCAGTGGTCCGGGTGGACCTCCGTGCCGTCCGGGTGGGCGGCCCGGCCTTCGCGGACCAGCGTGCCGCTGCCGGCGTCCAGGACCACCACCTTGCAGCTTTGGGTGGAGGAGTCGACGCCGGCAACGAGGTTCATGGGAGCAGCCGTCACGGGATCAGCGGGCGCCGAGCAGGTGCTCGATGAAGAGCTGCTGCAGCTTCACGAAGCCGAAGCCCTTGCCGCCGAAGTAGGCGTCGGCGTCGAAGTCCTCGTAGGAAGCGCGGTCTGCGCGAAGCTGCTCGTACCCTTCGCCCGGGTTGAGTGTGGGTTCGTTGATTTCCGCAACGCGCGAGGCCTGCAGCGCCGCCTGGACCTCGGGGTCGGCACGGAAGGCCTTTGCGCGTTCCTTGAGCAGCAGGTAGGTCTGCATGTTGGCGGCCGCGGAGTCCCACACGCCGTCGATGTCCTCGGTGCGGCTGGGCTTGTAGTCGAAGTGGCGCGGACCGTTGTAGGCGGGGCCGCCGTCGGGGCCGCCGTTTTCGAGCAGGTCCACCAGGGAGAACGCGTTCTGCAGGTCGCCGTGGCCGAACACCAGGTCCTGGTCGAACTTGATGCTGCGCTGGCCGTTGAGGTCGATGTGGAAGAGCTTGCCCTGGTAGAGCGCCTGGGCGATCCCGTGGGTGAAGTTCAGGCCGGCCATCTGCTCGTGCCCGGTTTCGGGGTTGATGCCCACCAGCTCGGGACGCTCGAGCGTTTCGATGAACGCCAGGGCGTGGCCCAGGGTGGGGAGCAGGATGTCGCCGCGGGGTTCGTTGGGCTTGGGCTCGATGGCGAACCGGATGTTGTAGCCCTTGTCCGTGACGTAGTCGCCAAGCAAGTTCACGGCTTCGCGGTAGCGTTCCAGGGCGCCGCGGATGTCCTTGGCGGCGTCGTATTCGCTGCCTTCGCGCCCGCCCCACATGACGAAGGTTTCGGCGCCGAGCTCGGCGGCGAGGTCGATGTTGTCCAGCACCTTGCGCAGGGCGAAGCGCCGGACGCCGCGGTCGTTGCTGGTGAAGCCGCCGTCCTTGAAGACGGGGTGGCTGAACAGGTTGGTGGTGACCATCGGGACGATCATCCCGGTGGCCTTCAGTGCGCCGGTCAGCCGATCGATTTCGCGCTGGCGGTCAGCGGCGGAGCAGCCGAAGGGAAAGAGGTCGTTGTCGTGGAAGGTGATGCCGTAGGCGCCGAGGTCGCTGAGCCTGTTAACGGCCTCGACGGTGTCCAGCGGCGGGCGGGTGGCGGAGCCGAACTGGTCCTGGGCCTCCCAGCCCACCGTCCAGAGGCCGAAGGAAAACTTGTCTTCACGGGCGGGCTGAATCGTCATTGAATTCTCCGAGGTTTAGATGTGGTTGCTGGCTGTGCGGGTGGCGCAGAATGAATTGTTCTAGACACAAACATATTATGGATTTCTGTGGTGTCAACCACATGGCAAAAGGCCGATCGGAAATACTTCAGTGTTCCGTAGCGGCATGCGTCCAGTGCTGTTATGTTGTGAACAACAGCAAATCATGCAGCCGGTACAGCAGTCGATATGGCAACGAGGCCCTGGAGTGAAGGATTCAACCGTGATTGATCAGAAGGTGACCGAACGCAATTGGGCGGGAAACTACGGCTACCAGGCAGCGCGGATAGCCCATCCGGCCAGCGTGGCGGAACTGCAGGAATTGGTGGCCGGCGCCGGAAAGGTCCGCGCGCTGGGGTCGCGTCACTCCTTCAATGACATCGCAGACACCACCGGGACCTTGGTGGTGCTGGACAGGCTCGACGCCGGCATCAGCATCGACAGGCAGAACATGACCGTCACCGTCAGCGGTGGCACGCGCTACGGGACGCTCGCCGCGGAGCTCCAGCGCCACGGCTTCGGGCTCCACAACCTCGCCTCGCTGCCGCACATCTCGGTGGCGGGAGCTGTCGCCACGGCCACACATGGCTCCGGCGACGGCAACGGCAATCTCGCCACAGCCGTGGCGGCACTTGAGCTGGTCACCGCCGATGGCACGGTGGTCACGGCCCGTCGCGGCGACGCCGACTTTGCCGGCATGGTGGTGGGACTGGGGGCCCTGGGCATCGTCAGCCGCCTGACCCTGGACATTGAGCCGAGCTTCGAGATTGCCCAGAGCGTCTTTGAAGGCCTGGACTGGGAACAGGTCCTGGCGAGCTTCGACGACGTGACGTCCTCGGCCTACAGCGTGAGCCTGTTCACCGACTGGAGCGGGGCCAAAGTGGGCCAGGCATGGCTCAAGAACCGCACGGACCAGGCGGCTCTGCCCGCCGGGTTGCCGGAATTCTTCTCCGGCACGCGGGCTGCCGAGGCCCGGCACCCGCTTCCCGGTGTGTCCGGCAGCAACTGCACCCAGCAGCTCGGTTTTCCGGGGCCGTGGTCCGACAGGCTCGCGCACTTCCGGATGGAATTCACGCCCAGCAAGGGCGACGAACTGCAGAGCGAATACCTGATTCCGCGGGAGCATGCCGTGGCGGCCCTCCGCACCATGCGCAGGCTCTCCGGCGTGGTCACTCCCCTGCTCCTGGTCGGGGAAATCCGCACCATCGCGGCGGACCAGCTGTGGCTCAGCCCCAACTACGGCCGTGACGGGATCGGCCTGCACTTCACCTGGCGCCAGGATGAGCCGGCGGTCAAGGCAATCCTGCCCCTCCTCGAAGCAGAACTGGCCCCGTTCGCCGCCCGGCCGCATTGGGGCAAACTGTTCCACGGCGGTGCGGCCGGCATCGCCCCGCTGTACCCCCGCTTTGCCGACTTCACCGCACTGGCCGGCCGGCTGGATCCGGCCGGTAAGTTCCGCAACGCATTCCTGGACCGCACGGTGTTCGGCCGCTGATAGTGTCACGATGATGCCTCCACGTACCCATGCTTCCGCGTCTGTGAGCGAGCCTGATCCGTCGCGCCGGAACAATTTGTCGCTGCTGACCTCCCTCGTCCATCACCACGGCGTGCTCAGCCGCGCCCAGCTGACCCGGCACACGGGGCTGAACCGCTCCACCGTCGGGACACTGATCGGACAGCTCGTCTCCCTGGGCGTGGTTTATGAAACGGCGCCGGCCGGCGAGGGTCACGTGGGCAGGCCCAGCCCGGAGGTCCATCCCAGCCCGTCAGTTGCGGCGCTGGCCGTCAATCCGGAGATCGACGCCGTCACCATCGGCCTGGTCAGCCTTGGCGGGAAGGTGCAAAAGAAAATCCGCTTCGAAACCGAACGGATACCGAGCGCCCGGGAAGCGGTGAATATCGCCTCGGCTGTTATCGCCGGGATGCGCTCCGAACTGGATGCCTCTTACCGGATTACCGGGATCGGCGTGGCCGTTCCCGGCCTGGTCAACCGCGACGACGGCGTGGTGCGGCATGCACCACACTTGGGCTGGCGCAATGAGCCGGTCGCGCGGATGCTGAGCGAGGCCACCGGCTACCCGTGCCAGGCCGCTAACGATGCCTCCCTGGGCGCCGAAGCCGAGCTGATTTTCGGGGCGGGCGCCGGGACGGGGAACCTGATCTACCTCAACGGCGGCGCCAGCGGCATTGGCGGCGGGATCATCTCCGACGGACAACTGCTCCGGGGCGCCTCGGGCTATGCCGGGGAACTCGGCCACACCTTTGTCCGCACCGCAGGCAAGACCTGCCATTGCGGTGCCACGGGCTGCCTGGAAACCGAAGTCTCCCAGTCCCGCCTCCTTGAACTGGCCGGCTTGAGCCGCGGCGACACCGCGGACCTCGAAAAAGCGCTCGCGAACAGCAGCAGTGTTGACGTGAACGACGAGGTCGCCCGCCAGCTTCTGTATCTGGGCATAGCCCTGCGCAATGCCGTGAACATCTTTAACCCCGAGGCAATCGTCCTGGACGGCTTCCTGGGGACGCTGCATGCGCTCGCGCCGACGTCGTTGAACGAAACGCTGCTGTCCCAGGCCATGGACGGCCCGGCGGGTCAGGTCAAGATCTACCGCGCGGCACTCGGTTCCGATCTGATGATGATCGGGGCGGCGGAGCTGGCCTTCGCCCAGTTCCTGGCCGATCCCGCAGGCATCGGCACTGCCACAGCCACCGTGCCCGCACCCACGTCACAGACAGGCTAACCGTGCAGAAGCAGACCCTGCAGAACCAGACCGTTTCGCCGATGGGCGGAAACTACGAACTTCAGGCCACACTAGGAGGCCGCCGCCAACGAGCCGTCGTAACGGAAATCGCCGCCAGCCTTCGCGCCCTCGAAATCGACGGCGTCGCCCTCCTGCAGGATTACCCCGCCGCATCCGGACCGCCGTCGTGCGCGGGCTGGGTCCTGGTGCCGTGGCCCAACCGGGTGGCCGCTGGAAAGTGGGACTACGACGGCGTCCCGCAGCAGTTGGAGATCACGGAACCTGGCAACGGCAATGCACTGCACGGGCTGCTGTCCGGCGCCTCGTACAGAGTCGCGCACCGGACGGCAGACAGCATCACGCTGGCTGCCGATGTCATTCCTGCACCGGGCTACCCCTTTGAACTCGCGACGGCGGTCCGCTACCAGCTCACGGAGGACGGGCTTCTTGTCACCCACAGCCTGACGAACACGGGCAACCGAGCAGCCCCGGTTGCCGTCGGCGCGCATCCCTTCCTCAGGCTGGGCACTGTGCCGACGGAAGACCTGAAACTGTTCATCCATGCCGACACCCACATCGACGTTGACGAACGGCTGAACCCGACCGGTGCCACCACAGCTGTCCGCGGGACCCGGCACGACTTCCGGGCAGGGCAACGTGTGGGCGACGTCGCCCTCGACGATGCGTGGAGCGACGTCTGCCGCGAGCCGGACGGCAGCTCACTTCACTATCTTGAGGCCCCGGACGGCAGCCAGGTGCAAATACTCATGGATGCGTCCTTTGGCTATGTCCAGGCCTTCACCACAACGGTTTTTCCCAGCGACGGCGGCTTCGTCACAGCGGTGGCGGTGGAACCGATGACGGCTCCGGCCGATGCCTTAAACAGCGGCGAAGGACTGCGCTGGCTGGCCCCCGGCGAGACGTGGCATCCCAGCTGGGGCATCCGCTACCAGCTGCCCTGAGCCGCCCGGCGATTCCGCCGGAAACCTGCGAAGTCGCCGGAACCTTCCGGCGAGCTGGGAAGTTTGCGGCGACTTCGGCCGTCCGGCCGACCCGTTGGGTCCCGGACTTTTTATTGGCATCGCCCGCTTCGAGCCGGCGCGCAGGCCACCATACGCGCATCTAAGCGCAGGCCCGGGGCAGCGCCTAGCCTGCCCCGTTCCAGAGCCGCCGCCACCAGGACCGCGTCGGTTCCGGCCCCGGCGGGGCAGCGGCGGCCGAGGCAGCCCGGCGCCCCCGCCAGCGTTCCAGTTCGACCTCGACGTCGCGCGTCTTGGTGATCACGGGCGGCCCGCCCTGGAGCTGCCGCCGGGCATCGATGACCCGGGCGTTGAAGTCCTCCACGATTTCCCGCACCTGTTTATCGCTGCACTGGGCATCCAGACGGGCATCCAGCTCAGCGTCCTCGGTGCGGAGCAGGATCGCCTTCGGGCCCAGGCCGGAGATGTTCTCCCGCTGGATCAGGCCCTTGACCCACCAGTCCGGGTCATAGGCCTCGCCCAGCCCGGGAATGGGTTTGCCGGCGTACTTGAGGTTGTCGAATTTGCCCTGCGCCATGGCGTCCCGGATCAGGTACTCGGCCTTGGCGGCGTCGTCGATTTTGGCGCGCTTTTGCCGGAGTTCTTCCTGGGCGGCGTTGAGTGCGTCGTTCTCCTGGGCTGTGCTGCCCGAGGCCCGCACCGCACGCAGTTCCGCGGCACGCTCCACCCGGCGCCGGAAGGCGCTCCCGGAACCACTCACCCCGCTGCTCATCAGCCACCACCGTCCTCGCCTGCCGGAATCGCGGATCTGCTTTCCAGTATGCGGAACAGCAGGGCGATGGCAAAAGGTCGGCGCAGCGGTGTCGCCGGGGTGCCCCGGCGCGTCCGGGGCACCCTCGCCGAGACGGGATCCTTACACTCCCGTAACCCGTCGTTAACCCATCTGTGCCAAACTTGGGAGTTCGGATAAAACTAAGCACCCTTCCCATCCCTTCTGCACCGCAGATCCCGAGGAGTTGCAGCCGTGAACAGCCAAAACCACAGCGTGTCCGGAAGCCCCCAACAAGCCAGCCGCGAGCAGGCGGCACAGGAACAGAGCAGCACGCACGTCACCCATGTCCGCGAAGACGTGGCCATGGCGGGACGGTGCGCCAACGTCCACCTGCCCACGGGGCGCACGTGCACGCTGCCTGTGCGCCACGCTGGCTCGTGCAACTTCGTCGGTCCCGAGGACGCGGAAAACGTGGCAGTCCACTAGAACAGAGGCAGTAGATCACAGGGCATCTAGGTCAAAGGCCACCCCAAGCGCAGTTTTGCGCAAGGATTTCGGCGGGCTCGCCCGCACGCGCCATGCCGCAGCTAGGATGATCCGACATTGAGCACCGGATCTAGCTGAGGGAGATCGCGTGCCTGAAGACCTACGGCAGCGTGAAGACCTACGGCAGCGCCCCGAAAGCGCAATGACTGAAGCCCTGTCCGCCGGAAGTACATCCGTTGCGCCGCGGCCCGTTCACCTCGATGCCACGGCACTGACCCGTGCCGGCATCGCCGGCTGGGCCGCCCGTCTGGGTCCTCCCGGACCGGAGGCACCCCGGTCCCGGAGGCTGGCGCATCTGGGCGGTATCGCGGCCATCGCTGCCCTCGTCCTGTACCTGACCTGGCGTGTCCTCTTCACGATGCCGTCCGGGGAATGGAACCTGACCATCGCCTGGATCCTGGTCACTTTCGAGGCCCTCCCGCTGGCCGGCCTCGTTATGAAGGCGTGGTCCGTGTGGAACATTGACAGCCATCCGCCGGCACCCGTGTCCGAGGCCCCCAACGGCATGCGGGTGGCGGTACTGATCCCGACGTACAACGAGCCCATCGAGGTCCTGACGCCCACTGTCGCCGCGGCCTGCGAGCTGGCCCCGGCGCATGAGACGTGGGTTCTCGACGACGGCGACCGGCCCTGGGTCGAGGAAATGTGCATCGCCTATGGTGCCCGGTACGTCCGCCGGGCCGTTCACGACCACGCCAAGGCCGGCAACATGAACCACGCCCTGGGCCTGATGGCCGCGGAAAAGGCCGCGGGCGGCCCCGGCATCGACATCATCGCCGTGCTGGACTGCGACCACGTCCCGCTGCCCACGTTCCTCACCGCCACCCTGGGCTGGTTCGAAGACCCCGAGATCGCCCTGATCCAGGGTCCGCAGTCGTTCTACAACGGCGGTGCGTTCGACGACGACGGCATCACCGGCGAGCAAGGCACCTTCTTCAATGTCCTCATGGCGTCCCGCAACGTGCCCGGCGCCGGACCGTTCTGGTGCGGGTCGACGTCGTTGTTGCGCATGAGCGCCCTGGAGGAGGTGGGCGGCGTGGCGACCGAGACCATCACCGAGGACATGCACACCACGCTCAAACTCATCCGGCGCGGCTGGCGGACCGTCTACCACCACCAGACGCTCGCCGTCGGGCTCGCGCCTGCGACGCCGGACCAGTACCTGCTGCAGCGCCGGCGCTGGGGCATGGGTGCAATGCAGATCCTCGTCCACGAGAAACTGTGGGCGGCGAAGGGCTGGATGTCGTGGCGGAATTACCACGAGTACCTCAACGGCACGCTGTGGTGGCTGGAGGGCATCGCCACGCTGGTGGCCTTCCTGATTCCGGTGGTGATCATGCTGTCCGGGGCACAGACCTCCACCGCCGGCCCGCTGCTCTTCACCGGGGTCTTCCTGGTCATGTTCACCGTGCGCCTGTGGGGGTCCAAGCAGCTCATGCGCAATGAAATCCACTGGCCCACGGCCTTCGCCCTGCGGATCTTCCGCGTACCGGTGGGCCTGGCGTGCCTCTGGTGGCTCATGTCCCGGAACATCCTGGAGTTCCAGGTGACGCCCAAGGGCGCCGCCGACCTCCGGCTCCGCGGGCGGACGCCGCGCATCCTGATCGTGATGGTTGTCCTCATCACCGCGGTGATTCTGTACGCGGCGGCCGGACTGGCCGGGCTGGTGCCCTGGCGCACGACGCCCGGTTCCACGGTCGCTTCCGGTGCCTGGCTGGTGCTCGCCGGCGCGGTCCTGGTTCTCGGGACGCGGCGGATCCGGGCAGCCGAATTCGCCACGTCCCGCCGCAACGCCTACCGGATGGAGGTGTCCGCGCCGGCGGAAGCCGAGGGCGCCAGCGGAGAGCTGCTGGACATTTCGGTCGGTGGCGCCGCAGTTCGGTTCCCGCGCGGAACGCTCCCGGCCTCGGGACTGGTCATGCTCCGGCTGCCGGAGGCCGCGCCGGTGCAGCTGCAGGTCATCCGCACCACCGGGCAGCCGGACGGAACCGAGATCGCGTCCCTGCGGGCGGCCGACGACGACTGGGCCACGTACCGTGCGCTCTCGTTGTGGATCTTCCACACGCCCGCAGGGGCGCTGCCCGATTTCCCGCCCGGCGTCCCGGCCGCGGCGTCGCTGCGGGGACGCTGAGGCCACTGGACTGTTGCCCGGATCAGGCCCCTTCGAGGCAGAGGATGAAGCCGGGAAACACGTGCCGGCCGGGGCGTCCGTCCACCGTGTCGACGGCCCGGCGGATCTCCCGGAGCTGCTCGACGGTCATCTGCAGTGGTGGTTCGTCGGGCTGGTAGGTGGTGAAGATCGGATAGTCGACGCCGGGCTCCCGCGACATTTCGATGTGGCAGCCCAGGACATGGGTGACGGGGTGCGTGCTGCAGAACCAGAGCAACCGGTCGATGGTGCGGGCAAACGCGGGCCAGTCCTGGATGTACAGCCGGCCGGGATAGACCGTGTCTCCGGTGAGGAGGAACCCGGTGTGGGGATCGAACAACGTGACCGCCGCGTTGTGGTGCCCCGGGCTGGGCCAGCACTCCAGGACGCGTCCGCCCAGATCCACCTGCGCCGGCTGAGCGGCGCCGTCGCCGGAGGCGCCACCGAATCCGAAGAATTCCCAGGCGCTGTCCCGGTCCGCGTCCACCAGGACGGTGTCGGGGCGGCCGGCGAACTGGGCGTCCCCCGCAACATGGTCGCCATGCGGATGCGTATGGAGGACAAGGAGCCGGTAGCCGGCGCGGGGATGAGCGGCAAGCCAGGCTTCCACAAGGCCGTCCACAACGCGGCGCAGGGGAAAGAAGTCCGGGGATGCGGTGGCGCCGGTGTCGATGAGCACAGCCCGGGAGTTGCCGAACAGCAGGAACATGAACGGCGCCTCATAGTTGACCGCCATGTTCTGGCGCAGGATGAACGTGTGCTCGTCGCAGGCGTGGATCTGGATGTCCGGGTCCGTGTTGTGCTTCGCGGACTCGGATCCGTGGATCCAGGCCACGTCCAGATCGCCGGAATGGGGTTGGCCTGCGGTGAAGTCGATCAGTTCCGGGGGCGTCTCCATGCGTTCTCCTGTGTGCGTCAGCTCTAGTGGCGGGGTGCGGCGCGTCGGGGTCGGCAAACGCCGTCACCAACCGCCGCGCGTCGGCGTATGTCCCTTCCGGGCATCGTCGGGCATTGCCATTTCGGCCCGCAGGCCTAGGAGTCGGATCGGACGGCCCGCTTCGATTCCGGCTGCGAGGTCCAAGGCCCGCGCGAGGATTTCGTCCCGGTCGAATGTCTCGGGAATCTTCCTCGCGTGGGTCTTGGTGAAGAACGGCGCGTACCGAACCTTGAGGGTCAGCCCAACCACGGGCCGTCCTTCGGCCACAACATCCTCAAGGACACGCGCTGTCAGCTCCCTCACGGCGTCGTCCACCTGGGCGGGCTCGGTCAGGTCCCGCTGGAAGGTGGTCTCCCGGCTATGCCCGCGGGCAACCCACGGGGTGTCGTCCACAACGCTGGCGCCGTCCCCGCGTCCGAGCTCCGCGTACCAAGGACCCATCTTGGGGCCGAACTCCGGGACCAGGTCTTGGGGGTCGGACGCGGCGAGCTCGGCGACTGTGTTGATGCCGAGTTTGGCCAGCCGGCCCGACACTTTGGTTCCGACGCCCCACAGGTCCTTGGTGGGCCGACTGCCCATGACGTCGAGCCAGTTCCCGGCAGTGAGACGGAAGACGCCGGCCGGCTTGCCGAAACCGGTGGCGACCTTGGCCCGGACCAAGGTGTCGCCGATGCCCACGCTGCAATGCAGCTGCGTTCGCTCCAGGACAGCGGCCTGCACCTGCCGGGCGTAGGCTTCCGGATTCTCTGTCTCAGTGCCTACAAAGGCTTCATCCCAACCCAGCACCTGCACGGTGGCGCCGGGCTGCGCGCGCAGGGTAGCCATCACCGTTTCAGACGCCGCGAGGTAAGCCTCCTGATCGACGGGCAGGATCACAGCGTCGGGCACTTTCCGGGCCGCAATGCGTAAGGGCATTCCGGAACCCACGCCGAACGCCCTGGCTTCGTAGGATGCGGTCGACACCACAGCTCGTTCCGTGGGGTCGCCCCGACCGCCGACAATGATCGGCTTGCCCGCAAGCTCGGGCCGCCGGAGCACTTCGACCGCCGCGATGAACTGGTCGAGATCGACGTGCAGCACCCACCGGATTCCGCTCACGCCACCAGTCTGCCCTAAACATCCCTGGCAAGCATCGGCACGCCACGGAGCTTGGCCGCTGAGCCTGCGGCTTCCTGACTTCTTTGAATCCTGCGCCCGGTGTGGAAGGCGGTTACTGCCGTGGCGGCGCGACGGAATCGCGGATCACCAGCGGGCATTCGATGATGGTGGGGTGGTCGGCGAACAGGTGAAGGTCTGTTTTGCCTTCGATCGCATCTATGAGATTCCTGGTGGCCCAGGCCCCCATTTCATAGTGGGGCAGGGCCACCGTGGTCAGCCCGGGGTAGAGATTTTCAGCGATCAGTTGCTGGTTGTCGAACCCGACGATCGAGAGATCCGCCGGGATGTTCAGTCCGAGCTCGCCGGCCGCACGGTAGGCGCCCATGGCCATCCGGTCGTTGTAGCAGAACACGGCGGTCGGCCGGCTCCCGGGGGTGAGGAGCCGCACGGCTGCCTCGTATCCGCCGATCACTTCCGAGTGCTCGGACTGGACCAGCTCGCGGTGGAACGGCAGGCCGGCGTCGGCGAGGGTTTTCTTGAAAGCGGTCAGGCGTGAGTGGGTGGCGGGCACGTCGTCGGTGTTGTTGATCATGCCGATCCGGGTGTGTCCGGCGTCGATCAGTGTCTGGACGGCGGCCCGCGCCCCTCCTTCTTCGTCGGGGATCACCGAGCAAACGGCCTGGCTGATGTCCTCGGAGTCGACAAGCACGGCGGGAAGGCCTGTCAGATTCTTGGGGACGCTGAGTTTGCGGTGGTACATCGTGGCGTAGAGGACGCCGTCCACCTGGCGGTCCAGCAGCGCCGCAACATCCTGTTCGCGGGTGTCCGCGGAGCCGGTGCTTGCGCCGTTGATGATCATGATGTTGTAGCCGTGCGCCCGGGCAGTCTCTTCGGCGCCTAGGATGATCCTGCCGGCGTGCGGAGTGGTCGCGATTTCCTCGCTGATGAACCCGATCATCCCGGATCGCTGAGTGCGCAGTGCCTGTGCCAGGCGGTTGGGCCCGTAACCGAGCCGCCGGGCAGCCTCCTGGACCCGTTCCCTGGTCTCGGATCCGACGCGGGCGTAGGCCACATCGTTGAGGACGTGGGAGACCGTGGTGACAGAAACACCGGCGGCGGCTGCTACGTCCTTGATGCCGATTGCTTTGTTAGTCATTGATCTCCCACGTCCTCATGGTCTTGTTGCTGATTCTACGCGCGGCTTATTCGTCCCAGAGCCCGTGTTCGGGCCAGCGGCGCGGCAGCCGCTCCCCCACCGGCGGGAGCTCGGCGTGATCGGAGTGCTTGCCCGAGGTGTTCCTGGACGCTGCTGCCCAAGGTGATGCCGTGGTGCGGACCGGCATACTCGCCGCTGGGGAAGCCCCAGGCACAGTTGAAGTAGTCCTCGGTGCCGGTGCCGTGCCCACGTAGTGCCCCTGGCCGCCGGTGGCGTCCAGGATCACGTAGTTGTCATCGGGCCTGAACGGGTTACTGGGCCACAAGTGCATGTGCCGCCGAGAACCCGACCGTGGGTGTGGCCCTAAAGGCGTTAACAGCCCTATCTGCGATAACTTGGGCGTCACTTCCGGAATCAAGGATCGTATTCCGAGCTGATTCGGAATCGACCATGACGGCCGTAACGGCGAGGTCGTCCGAAGCCTCGGTCGTCAACAGAGCGTCCACTTGAGCCGAGAAGCAGGAGTCACTCGACTTGGAGTGAACGTCCATCGCCACCACGTGGTTGTTGGAGACGAAGTTACCAACCCCCGCCGTCAGCCGGATGATGACAGGCGTCGCACCTGTCGGCCGGATGCTCTGTGAGTCGATGATCTGGGAGAAGTGGTTGCCGACGACAGAGTTGTTGCTGCCGCTGACACAGAGAAGTCCGTTGAGGTCGTTCAGTCCGTTGTCGACTCCCAGGAAGGGCGTCCAGGGCTCATGGTCACGCAAGAAGTGATTCGTGGCCACGAGGTTTTCCGAACTATTCGCTGCGAGAATCAGCATCCCAGGGTAGAACGAATGCAGACGGTTGTTGGTGACGCTTGAACGCGTGACGCCGTCGAGATGGACGCTGCTCGCACCACGGGGGAAGACGTTGTTCGCGGTTATCAGGAGCCCGCCATGGTTCTCGGCGTAGATCGAGTGACCCTTGAAGCCTGCTCCGACCAAGTTGTCGGTGATCTTTGATGCCTGTCCCCACCCGCGCAGCTCGATGCAGCTTCCGCATTCAGCGATGAAGTTGTCGTGAACGGAAAGCGCGTCCGCGTTGTAGATAGTGAGAGCGTTCTCAAGGTAGACGAACCCCATGCCGGTTACGCGGAATGAGTCATTGGCGTTCGCGACATAGATACCGGTCTTGCCGTTGACGTAGGTGTTCTCCGGATGCATCCCTGAGCCATCCGAGTTGAAGTGCAACCCGTCGATGCAGAAGTTGGAGAACTCGACCGAGCTGATCCGCGGGCTCCCGATTCGCTCAACGTAGAAGGCGGCTCCCTTGGATTCCTCCCCGTCTCCGCCGAGGGGAATGTCGACGATAATGCGACTCCCTCCGGGCCACAGCTCATGCAAGTCGGGCCATTCGTCTTCGGGAACGTTGAACCGGATGCTCGAGGACGTAAAGCCGTGTCCCGAGCCATGGATCCTGAGGAAGCTGACGTCAATCACCACCTGCGTACGAAGGTGGTAGTCCCCGGGCGGAATGTAGATGACCGCGCCTGGCTTTCCTCCATTGTTCGCATCGGTGACGGTCTGCCGGTCCTTGATGTCAGCGATGATGCTGTTGATTACTTCACCGACGTCCTCGGACGGATTGCCGACGGGCCACGTAGTCACGTCGTAGTAGTTGTTGCTTGACATAGGTTCTTCCCTTTGTGTTGTGGTTTTCTCAGCCCTTGACGGCGCCGAGCGTCAGGCCAGCCACGATGTGGCGCTGCAGGGCTTCATTGGGCCACCGGTTGATGCTCCGGGAGTTCGGCTCGTAGTTCCTCTGACGTTGGCGGGTGAGCGCCTGGGCGGCGTACTGTGATGGCCGCCGCTTTGGATGCCATGCGGCCCAGCGACTCGAGCACCGACGGTGCCAGCCCGTCCGCTCCGCGCATGAGGAGTCCGTAGATCAGGGCAGACATATACGAGTCGCCGGCCCCAATGGTGTCGACCACGGCAGACTTAACCGAGGGAACAACTACCCGCGCGCCTCCCGTTGTGAGCAGGGATCCCTCCGCTCCTATGGTGACGGCGACGAGTCCGGCCCCAAGGTCAAGGATTCGTTTTGAGATGTCGTCCAGGGACAGCCGCGGATAGAGCCACAGGGCGTCCTCGTCGCTGAGTTTAACAACCTCTGTGAACGGGACGAGTTCCTCGAAGATGGTTTTTGCCTCAAATTGGCTGCCGAGCAGTGCAGGGCGGATGTTGGGATCGTAGGTGACCACACAGCGCTTATGTGATTGCTCGAGAAGCTCTCGTACGACTGCCGCTCCCGGCGCCAGGAAGGTAGCGATCGAGCCGGTATGCAGGACTTTGGGAAGGGTCGCCGGAGCGATCCGCGGGAGGTCCCACCGGATGTCGAAGTCATAATGTGCTGAACCATCGGACGCCAGCATCGCCGTCGCCGTAGCGGTTCCGCCAGGGACCTTGGAACCGGGCAAGAGCCTAACCCCGGCGCTCCGAAGGTGCTTCTCGATGGCGGCGGCATAGTGGTCGTCGCCGATCGAGGTCAACAAGGCGGTGTCCGCACCCAGCCGTCCGAGTCCGTAGGCAACGTTTGCGGGTGATCCGCCGGGGTGCTCCACAGTGCCTCGGGGAGAGATAACTATGTCCACGAGGGCTTCACCGACAACAACGACGTCAAGGCTCGGTTTGGGGTCATCGTCGGTGTGCTGAACTGTTGGCATTCTGGACCTTTCATCGGTTAGGTGAGTGTTGAGACCGCGAGCTTCAGTATTGTTGCTGAGCCTCCCTCAGCCGAAAGCCAGTTCCCCGGGTTTTCGGTTTCGGGAAAGATGAGATCAGTCATGACCACCTTGCCGCCCTGGACGAATACTTCGACCGAGCAGTGGTCCACGACGATGAGTAATTTGAGCACACCGTTTTCAAGGTCAACTGGTGCTGACTCGACCGAAGCGAATTTCCCGTGGAAGCAGGTGTTTCCTGATTGTCTGCGGTCAAGGATGAGTTGGGCGCTGGTTGTGTTGTAGCTAAGAATGGTGCCCTTGCTCCCGTCACTGCTTCCGAAGAGTCGGAAATCAAGACGTTCGGCGCTTCCGGGCAGTATCTCCGCCTCGATGATTTGGGCGCTGCCGGGTACCGGATCCGGGCAACCGGAGGGCTGAATTCCGCAGCTCAAAGGTGTCTGCGTTCATTTGATCCGTGGCAGTAGGGAGCTCTTCTGCTGCGGAGAGGTCGGCCAGGACCGGTTGCTGGATCAGACGGGCGGAGCCGTCGACTGCTGTGAGGCGCACTTCGCGGGCGAGGGTCATCGAGGACCGCCAGGGGGCGGTGGGCAGCTCGTTGGCGTAGTCCCAGTTGTTCATCCAGCCGATGATGATGCGCCGGCCATCCGGGGCGTTGCTAAAGGATACGGAGGCGTAGCAGTCGCGTCCCCAGTCCAGCCACAGGCATTGCTGCAAGGCTGCAGCGCCCGCGGCGGAATCGCCCAAGGCGCTGACCCCGGCTGGCGCCGCGAGTGAACCGGCGTCCGGGAGGAACCGGGCGCCGTCGAAGTGCCCGATGAAGTACTGGCCGCCGGAACCTCCTGCCACTGCGCCGGGGTTAATGTTTACGATCAGTACCCACTTGATGTTGTCCGGGTCCCCGTCCACCGCCAGGGGAAAGAGATCCGGGCACTCCCATTCGCCGGCGTCGGCGTTGGCCGGGCCGAAGTCGCTCAGAAAGTCCCAGGATTTGAGGTCTTCCGACCGATAGAAAACCACCTTTTGGTGCTCCGCTTCGACGGCGACCATGACCCAGCAGGCACCTTGGTCCCCTTGATAGCGGAAGACTTTGGGATCGCGGAAGTTCGCGGAGTTTCTGGTGAGGACAGGGTTTCCTTCGTATTTTCGCCACGTCATTCCTGCGTCTGTGCTGTAGGCCAGAGACTGGGCCTGCGTGCCGCTGTGTTCGGACGCGGCTTTGTAGGCACTGGTGTAAATGGCTACGAGGGCAGGTGCGTCCGCCGTGCTGAAACCGGACGTGTTGCCGTGGTCGACTACGACACTCCCTGAGAAGATGTCCTCTGTCTCGTCGCAGGCAATGGCAACAGGGTGTTCCGTCCAGTGCAGCAAATCACGGGACGTGGCGTGGCCCCAGGACATGTTGCCCCAGACGTTGCCGTACGGGTTGTTCTGGAAGAAGAGGTGGTACAGGCCGTCGTAGAAAACCAAGCCATTGGGATCGTTCAGCCAGGTATCCCTTGCCGTGAAGTGGATGGCAGGCCGGAACCTGGAGGTTCCGGCCTGGGCTGTTTCCGGGCGTGCGGCATCAAGGCAACTGGACATGTCTGGCGTTCCTCTGCGGAAGTGGAAGGGGCTGGCTGCCTATTGCCGGGGAGCCGTGATGGAATCGCGGCGCACGAGGGGGCAGCTCAGAATGGTCGGGTGAAGTGCCATGAGGGTAAGGTCGGTCTTCCCCTCGACGGCGTCAATCAGGTGCTCGGTGGCCCAAGCACCCATCTCGTAGTGAGGCAGGGCCACGGTGGTGAGGCTCGGATGAAGGTTGGCGGCGATCAGTTCCTGGTCATCGAAGCCGACGACTGAAAGGTCAGCGGGGATGGTGAGTCCCAACTCCGCAGCAGCCCGGTAGGCTCCCATCGCCATCCGGTCGTTGTAGCAGAACAAGCCGGTGGGCGGGTCCTCGCGTGCCAGGATCCGCCGGGCCGCTTCATAGCCGCCTTGCACCTCGGAGACCTCGGACTCGACAGGTGCCGCGTCGCCGTCGAGCCCTGCTTCGGTCAGCGTGGCCCGGAACGCCTGGAGCCGCTGACGGGCTGCGGGGACATCATCGGTGTTGTTGATGAAGCCCACCCGGGTGTGGCCCGCTTCGAGGAGCGCGCCCACGGCGGCGCGTGCACCACCTTCTTCGTCCGGGATCACGGCTGTGATGTTTCCGCCGGTGGCCACCGAGTCGACCAGGACGGAGGGCACGCTGCCGAGGTTGGCCGGCAGCTCCACGTTGCGGTGGTACATGGTGGCGTAGAGGATTCCGTCCACCCGGCGTTCCAGGAGGGCCTCGACGTCGGCCTGCCGGGATTCGAGGCTGGCTGAGCCGGAGGTGTTGATGATCATGAGGTTGTACCCTCGGGCTTTGGCGGCCTCGTCAGCGCCGAGGATGATCCGGCCGGCGTGGGGCGTGGTGGCGATATCCTCGCTGACCAGACCCAGCATGCCGGTCCTCTGGGTGCGAAGGGCCTGGGCAAGGCGGTTGGGGCCATAGCCTAGTTGCTCCGAAATGGTCCTGACCTTGTCCCTGGTTTCGGGGCTGATTCGGGCGTAGGAAACCTCGTTGAGGACGTGGGAGACAGTTGTCACGGAGACGCCGGCGGCGACGGCCACGTCCTTGATACCGATGTTCCTGTTGCTCATCTGTCTCCCACGTCCTTATGCTTGGCGATGCTCTTGAGGGGCCGGGTTTACTCGTCCCAGAGGCCGTGTTCGGGCCAGGGGCTGCCGTTGCCCTTGTGCCAAGCCGTTGAGCGGGCCAATTGGCTGCCAATATTCCATGTTCTCTTGCGTACCTTTCGATTTTCCCGTGCGTGTTGTTGTTCGTTTCGTTGGCTGGTGGTCTAGCCCTTGACGGCGCCGAGCGTCATGCCTGCTACGATCTTGCGCTGCAAGAGAAGCGTGAGGAGGATGACGGGGATCGAGAACACGGCCGCCAGTGCGGTCATGGATCCCCAGTCCAGTCCAAACTGGGTCTGGAAGTTGGCGATGACCACCGGTGTGGTCTGCGAGCGGACCGCGGTCATCAGGAGGGCGAACAGGAACTCGTTCCAGGACGCGAGGAACGCGAAGATCGCGGTGACCGCGATGCCGCCGGAGACCACCGGGATGACCACCCGCCAGAGGGCGCCGAGCCGGCCGCACCCGTCGACCGTGGCTGCCTCCTCGAGGTCCCTGGGCACAGCCTCGAAGAAGCTGGCCATGAGCCAAATGGAGAGCGGCAACGAAATCGTGGTATGCGCGATCGCCAGGGCAATCGGCGTGTCCGCCAGGCCCGCGGAAGCCATCATGGACGCCAACGGGATGCCGATGGCGACCGGCGGGACCATCCGGGTGACCAAGGCGGCCATGATGAAGACTTGCCCGCTGGGAGTCTGGTACCGGGTGATGCCGTAGGCGGCCGGGACTGCGAGGACCAGCGAGAGCAGCGTGCTGATCACGGCCGTCTGGACGCTGTTGATCATGGACGCCAGCACACCGCTGCGGCCAAGGGCCGACGTGTAATTCTCCAGCGTCCACTCCCTGGGCAGGATGGTGGGCGGGACCGCGATCGTGTCGATCGGGGTCTTGAAGGAGGTCAGGACCAGGTACACGAACGGGAACCCGTAGACCACCAGGGCTGCGGCGAGGATGATCCACAGCAGCGTCCGGGTGCTGCGCTTGCCGGCTTCGAGGCCTTCCCTGTTCCGGCTCCGGCGCCGCCTAGCGCGTTCCGGCGCGGGTTGTCGGGCAGTGGCTAGACGGGACGCGGCTCCGGCAAATTGCGAGTGGCGGGGGCGGTCCTCTGGTGACGGCCGGCCGGCGTCGGGCTTGGTGGTGGATTGGGCGCTCATCAGTTGTCCTTTCCGGGTCGCCAGATGGTCGTCACTGCTACGAAGGCGACGGCAAGCATGGCGATCAGGTAGATGGTGCCCATGGCGCTGGCCAGGCCGGGATCGCCGAAGCGGATCATGGTCCGGTAGATCAGCAGGCTCATGGTCTCGGAGGCGGAGTCGGGCCCGCCGTTGGTTTGGATGAGGATGGTGTCGAAGGCCCGGGCGGCGTCGATCCCGCGGACCACGAGCGCCACGGCGATCACGGGCCTCAGCAGCGGCAGGATGATCCGGAACAGCAGCGACGGTGCCTTGGCGCCGTCGAGCCGCGCCGCCTCGATCAGGTCCCCGGGGATGTTCTGGAGGCCAGCGAAGAGCACCAGGCACATGAACGACGTCGTGAGCCAGATATCGGGAATCGCGACGGAGAAGAGGACGATCGAGGGGTCGGACAGCCAGCCGATTTGGTTCGGGTCGGCCAGGATTCCTGCCTGGTGCAGCAGGGTTCCCACGAGCCCGAAGTTGTCGATCATGAGGAACTTCCACAGCAGGCCGGCCACAATCGGAGCGATCATGAGCGGATAGAGGAAGAACGTCCGCCAGATCTGCGACCGCTTGCCCAGCATGGCGAACAGCAGGGCCATGCCCAGGCCGAGGGCGAATTCAAGGCTGACGACGATCAGTGTGTAGGCAAGGGTCCGCCAACCGGCGGACGTGAATGCCTCGGAGGAAAACGCCTCGGCATAGTTCGCGAGGCCGATGAATTCTCGCGAACCGCCCGATGAGCGGGGAAATCTTGTAGAAGCTGTCGGTGATGAGCCGGACCAGTGGGTAGGCGACGAACACGGCGAGGAACAGGGCTGCCGGGGCCATCAGGAGAAGCGCGAAGCGGCGATCAGGGATACGCACGGGAGTCTCTTTTGTTCGGGGACACTTTTGGTGGAACTTCGTGGCCGGCACCGCTCTAGGCGGGCGCCGGCCACGAAGGGCTTACTTGATCAGGTCCTGGACCTTCTTCTTGGCTTCGGCGAGCAGCGCCGCGGTGTCCCCACCGGCAACCGCCTTCTGCAGCGTCGGCACCAAGACGGTGTCCACGATCTGCTGCCACTTCTCGGTGGAGGGGCGCGTGGCCGTGGCGCCGGCGCTCAGGGTCTGGATCAGGGGCTTGAAGCTTTCGTAGCCGGGCTTGTCCTGGTACTTCTCGAAGGCCGACATGCGTGCGGCCAGGCCCAGGGTGGACTCGATTCCGAGATCGTTGTGGTCGTAGGCGCACTTGATGAACTTCTTGGCGTTTTCGGCGTTCTTGGTGGCCTTCGGGACGGAAAGGTACCAGGGACCGGGAACGCCCGCGACACCGGCGGACCCGCCGATCATGGCCGCGGTGCCCACCTTCCCGAAGACAGGAGCATCCTTGGGGATCTGGCGGTATGCGTGGGCCCAGAACCGGGTCATGGCCGTCTTGCCCTGGTTGAAGAGGTTCTGTGCCGCGGCCCAGTCCACCTGGGCCGCGCCGGACGGGGCGGACTTGACCAGGCTGGTGTAAAAGTCGAGGGCTTCCTTGTGGGCGGCGTTGTCGATGATGACGTTGTTGTTGGCATCAAGAACCATCGGCGAGCCCGCCTGGAGCACGTGCGCCATCCATTCAGTCTCCACGGCGCCCTTGACGTCGGTGCCGTACATTCCGTCCTTCGTGAAGAATTCGGAGATCTCTTGGTACTGCTTCCACGTGGTGGGCGCGGCGAGGTCGTAGCCGTACTTGGCCTTGAAGTCCGCCTTGTTCTTGGCGTCCTCAAACAGGTCCTTGCGGAAGAGGATGATTTCGGAGTTGGTCCAGGCCGGCATGCCGATGAAGTGCCCGTCCGTCTGGGCTTCCTTCACGAGCGCGGGAAAGATGTCCTTCTTGGCCTCGGCGGTGAACAGCTCGTCGATCGGCTGGACAGCATCTTTGAAGTTCGGCAGCCAGACGGAGTCCAGGGCAGCGACGTCAAAGGAGACGCTTCCGGAGGAGAATTCGCTAGAAAGCCGGTTGAAGAGCCCCTCGTAGGGCAGTTCAACGAAGGTAGTTTCAAGGCCGGTTTCGGCCTTGCACTTTTCTGCCACTCCGGTGAGTTCGGCGTGGCCGCCGGCCTCAACGAGGACGGTGACGGCCTGGGTGGAGTTGCCTGGGGTGGCTGCTGGGCCCCCAGCCCCACAGCCGGTGGCGGCCAGCAGGACGGCCGCGGAAAGGCTGCCAATGCCGGCAAACCTGGTGATCGTTTTTCGAGAGGACATCGCTGTCGGCTCCCTTTCTCTTGAACGGAAATTTCAGAGATCGAATGGAGTTGAAAAATCGTTTTGCTAAAACGACTTGGCAGACAGCGTATGGAGTTCGGATTCGGTGTGTCAAGGGTCACTCCGAAGAATTCTTCGCTCTTGACGGCCCGCTGCGGGCAGCCCTAATGTGAGGTCCAGCCGCCTGAAGAAACGTTTTGGCATATTTTGGCGGATTTGAGAGGTTTTGGCGGCGATATTTCACGTCGTGGCCAGGACGCCCGCCGCTTGTCGGCGCCAGGGCCGGGGAACACGGTCACTTCTGTGGCCGCGGCATTGCCGCGGCCCACGCCTTGGTCCACAGCCCTAAAACGGGCCTCGTAATTTAGGATCTTTTCCATACTTTTGGCGGTGGTGGCTGGATAGCATGAGGTGTCCGGACAAAGCAGTCCGGGCGGGTGCCGATGTCAGAAGGAAGCCCATGGCCGCAGCTACAGTGGACGACATCCTCGCGGATCTCCCCCTCGGTTTCGCCAGCCTGATGCTCCGGCCGTCCCGCACGGACGCGGCGATCGAACGCTTTCTAATAGTTGACGCCGACGACGAGACCGCCGACGGCGGGTCTGCGTTTGTCCTGCTGATCGGCGTGCGCGGACGCTCCGCCTTGCCGGCGGTGCGGCGCCTCTTGAAAAGCCCTCCCCTGGTCCTGGCGGTCAAGGGCAGCCACGAGGAACTGGCGGAAGCGGAAGAGCTGCTGCGCGCCGCCGGAACCGGGCTGCTGCTGGTGGACCCGGCGGCAGACTGGGACCGCTTGCTGTCCATCGCCAAGGACAGGATCCAGCCGCCCAGCTACCAGAGCGAAGTACTGACCCTGCTCGAAGAAGACCTCTTCGCCATCGCCCAGACCACGGCCCGCCTGACCTCCAGCCACGTGGTGATCGAGGACGCCGCCAACAAGGTCCTGGCGTACTCCACGGTCACCAACGCCATTGACGAGCTGCGCAAAGCCTCGATTCTGGCCCGGCGCGGCCCGCGCAAGTACGAACTTCTGCTCAAGGACCTCGGGGCCTACCGTGAGCTGCACCGGACGCGCCTGCCGGTCCGGGTGCCCGCCCGGCCTCAGGACGGCCTGCGGGAGCGCGTCGCCGTCAGCCTGTTCGCCGGCGACCGCATCATGGGCTATATCTGGCTCCAGGAAACCGGCGGCGGCTTCGGCGACGACGTCGACTACGTGCTCACCGGCTCAGCCGCGCGGGCCTCCGCCGAGCTGATCCGGTACCGCAACCAGCAGTCCGTGCACATGCGCGAGGACCGGATCGTGCGCCTCCTTTCGGGTCCCGCCGAGGCTGCGGCGAGCGCACACAGCGAGAAAATCCCTGCGGACCGTCCCGCGGCCCTGATCCTGATTGGCCTCTCGGCGTCCGAAGCCCAGGAGAACGACGCCGCACTCAAACACGGCGAGCTGGCCAACCTCGCTTCAATCCATGCGGCCGCCTACAAGCCCTCAGCCATCGTGGGACAGTTTCGTGGCGACACCGCCGTGATCCTTCCCGGACTCCAGTCCGCCAACGCCGGCGCCGGGCTGCGGAGCCTGGCCGAGGCAATCGTCAAGGACGCCAACAAGCACCTCGGCATCAGCACCTTTGCCGCCGTCGGACCCACGGCCGCCGACCTGCTCTCCCTCCATTCCGTGACCGGAATATCCGAGGCCCTGCTGGGCTGCATGCGCCGGTCCGGCGAAGCCCCGGTGGCCGAGGTGGACGACTTCGAAGCCGAGATCCTCTTCCACGACGCCGTGGAGAACTTTACGACGGCGGCCTTTCGGCACCGCAGCCTCTGGGCCCTGCTCCGCGACGACGCGGAACTGGCCGTAACCCTGCGTGCATTCTTCGACGCGTCACTCGACGTGGCCGAGTGCGCCAAGCGGATGCAGCTGCATAAGAACACCGTCTACTACCGGATCGGCAAGGTCAGCCGGATCACCGACCTGGACTTCGGCAATCCCCGCCATTCGCTGGTCGCGCTGCTGCATGTGCAGGAATGGGCCGGCACGCAGAAGGAGCACGAGGGCCAAAAATGATGACAACACTTGATTCGCCGCCGCTTGGCTTGTTGCTGGCTGACATTGTCCGCGGCCACCGGCCCCGGACGGAAGCGGGGTCAGTTCCCGCAAACATTCCCCACCTGCAGTCCCCGCCGTTCGACCGTTTCGGCATCGCGGTTGCCACGACGTCCGGGGAAGTATTCAGTTCCGGCGACGCCGATCTTCCGTTCTCCATCCAGAGCATCTCCAAGGTCTTCACCCTGGCGATGGCCCTCAGCGCCGATGACTCCGGCTCGTTGTGGTCCAGGGTCCTGCGCGAGCCGTCAGGGACGTCCTTCAACTCCCTGGTCCAGCTTGAAGTCGAGCACGGGATCCCGCGGAACCCCTTCATCAACTCCGGCGCCCTGGTGGTCACCGACCACCTGATGGAAAGATCTCCGGACGCCGCCGCTCAGGTCCTGCGTTTCCTCACCGGCCAGGTCGGTCAGCCGGGTCCTTTCATCGACGAGATCGCCGCAAGGAGCGAACTCTCCAGCAGCAGCCGCAACCTGGCCCTCGCCCACTTCCTGAAGGAATTCGGCAACCTGCGGCGGCCCGCGCAGGCAGTGGTCGAGAACTACGTCAGGCAGTGCTCAATCATGATGACCTGCGTGGAAGTCGCCAAGGCGGGCCTTTTCCTCGCACAGGATGGTCGCGGAGCGCAGGGCGCGGTGATCTCCAGGAGCGAGGCTAAGCGCATCGGCTCCATCATGCTGACCTGCGGCATGTATGACGCCGCCGGCGAGTTCGCCTACCGCGTGGGACTTCCGGGGAAAAGCGGCGTGGGCGGCGGCATCCTGGCGATCGTCCCCGGCGAGTGCGCCATCTGCGTCTGGAGCCCGCGGCTGGATTCCAAAGGAAATTCCCTGGCAGGCACGGCGGCTCTCGCTGACCTGTCCGACCGCACCGGGTGGTCGATCTTCTGATCTGACGCCCGGCTGTACCCCACAATCTCCCTCCAGAACCCCATTTAGATCTCTGACAGATCGAAAGGAACACCCATGCCCAACAACCCCAATGACGAGGTTGGCTTGTACCAGGCTGATGGTGGCCACGCCCACGCTTCGGATGCCTTGATCCACGCGGAGGACTCGGGATACCACAAGAGCCTGAAGCCCCGGCAGATCCAGATGATCGCGATCGGCGGCGCCATCGGAACCGGCCTGTTCCTGGGCGCCGGCGGCCGGCTCAACGCGGCCGGCCCGTCACTGGTCATCGCCTACGCCGTCTGCGGCTTCTTCGCGTTCCTGATCCTGCGCGCCCTGGGAGAACTGGTGCTGCACCGGCCCTCGTCAGGATCGTTCGTGTCCTACGCCCGCGAATTCTACGGAGAGAAAGCCGCGTTCATCTCCGGCTGGTTCTATTGGATCAACTGGGCCACCACCACCATCGTGGACATCACCGCCGCGGCCCTCTACATGAACTTCTTCGGCAAATATGTCCCCTGGATGGGGGCCGTACCGCAGTGGGCGTGGGCGCTGATCGCCCTCGTCGTGGTCCTCTGCCTCAACCTCGTCTCCGTCAAGGTGTTCGGCGAGCTCGAGTTCTGGTTCGCCCTGATCAAGGTCGCGGCCCTCGTCGCGTTCCTGTTGGTCGGCACCTACTTCGTCATGTTCGGCACCCCCGTGGAAGGCCAGGAAGTCGGATTCAGTCTCATCACCGACAATGGCGGCCTCTTCCCCAACGGCCTGCTGCCCATGATCATCCTCATGCAGGGCGTGCTGTTCGCCTACGCCTCGATCGAACTGATCGGTACCGCCGCCGGCGAAACCGAAAACCCCGAAAGGATCATGCCCAAGGCCATCAACTCCGTGGTCTTCCGGATCGCCGTCTTCTACGTCGGCTCGGTCATCCTGCTCGCCCTGCTGCTGCCCTACACCTCGTATGAAAAAGGCGTCAGCCCGTTTGTGACGTTCTTCGGATCCATCGGTATCCAGGGCGTGGACGTCATCATGAACCTCGTGGTCCTCACGGCCGCCCTGTCCTCGCTGAACGCCGGTCTATACTCCACCGGCCGCATCCTGCGTTCCATGTCGGTGGCCGGATCGGCCCCGAAGTTCGCCCAGCGGATGAACAAGGCCGGCGTCCCCTACGGCGGCATCGCCATCACCGCCGGCGTCTCCCTCCTCGGGGTCCCGCTGAACTATCTGGTCCCCGGCCAGGCGTTCGAGATCGTCCTGAACGTCGCCTCCGTAGGCATCGTCGTCACCTGGGCCACCATCGTGCTCTGCCAGATCCAGCTCAAACGGTGGGCAGACAAAGGCTGGCTTGAGCGCCCCTCTTTCCGGATGTTCGGCGCCCCCTACACCGGGTACCTCTCCCTGGTGTTCCTGCTCGGCGTGCTCGTCATGGTCTTCATCGACTCCCCGCTCACGCTGCTGGTGACCTTGGTCGCCTGCGCGCTGATGGTAGGCGGCTGGTACGCCTGCCGGAAACAGATCCACGACATCGCCGAAACCCGCGACGGCTTCACGGGCGCCGCGCCAGTGCTGGCCAGCCGGACACCAATCCGCTAATAGAACATCCTGTTGCCGACCGGTCACACAACCCGACACACAACCTGAAAGCCTCCATGAAGCCACGAAACCCGCTCAGTCCCGGCCGAACTAGCACGCTGCAGGAACTCGACCCGCCAGCCGCAAACACAGGCAAGCCACCGGCGTCGAACGACAGTTGCGAAGACGGCTGCTTCTTCTGTACCGGACCGGAAACAGACTAGGCACCACCAACCGCTCCGCTGAGTTCAGCGGACATGCCATGCCCGCCAACCAACCCAAGAAGACAAGTAGTGATGAAAACGGAGTCTGCACCCACCATGACCGCAACCGACACGCACCCAGTTGAAGGCGACACCATCAAAACCCTAGAGACGGTCCCAGGGGCTATCCTGGACAACCTCAACGGCGCCAGCACCCTCAAGTCCGCCGGCCACGTGATTGTTGATTCGCTCATGGCGCACGGGGTGGAACGCACCTTTGTTGTCCCGGGGGAAAGCTTCCTGGACGTCCTCGACGGGCTGCACGGCTCGGACATCGAAACTGTAGTCTGCCGACACGAGGGCGGCGCCGCGTACATGGCCGAGGCCGACGGCAAGCTGAACCAGCGTCCCGGCGTCGCCATGGTCACGCGGGGACCCGGGGCAGCGAACGCCCACGTCGGCCTGCACACCGCCTGGCAGGACTCCACTCCGATGCTGCTCTTTGTCGGACTGATTCCGTTTGCGCACCGGGACCGCGAGGCGTTCCAGGAGTTCGACATCAAGGCGTGGTTCGACACGGGCGCCAAACGCGTGATGGTCCTCGACCACCCAGAGCGGGCCTCCGAGATTGTCGCGGAGGCAATGTTCGCGGCCATGAGTGGCCGTCCCGGCCCAGTGGTAGTGGGCCTGCCGGAGGACATCATCCGCGCACAGATTGATCCGGCCCTGCACCCGCCCATCCCGGTGGCCGCGGGCGGGATGAGCAGGACGGATGCCGGCGCCCTCGCCGAAGCCCTGGCACAGGCCAGGAAGCCGCTCTTTGTCACCGGCGGGAACGACTGGACCCAGGAAGCAGCCGGGGAGCTCACCCGGTGGCTCGAAAAGCACCATATTCCGGCCGCGGCGGAATGGCGCACGCAGGGGACCGTCTCCTTCGACTCCCCCAGCTATGTGGGACCGATCGGCTACGGCCGGCCCCGCCCCACCTACGATCTCCTGGAGGAAACCGATCTGCTCGTTTTCGTCGGGACGGTCCCAGGGGACGTGATCACTGACGGCTTTGTCTGCCGGCAAGACTGGAACAAGAAGAACTTCCTGGTCAGCATCGATCCCTCGCTGCGTGGCCGCTCCGGCCCGGTCTCCCGCCAGATTCTGGCCAAACCGGAGGCTTTCGTCCGGGATCTGGTCGACATCGAGTTGCCCGATCAAGGAGGAATGGAAGGCGTGGACGGCCCGGATGCGCGCCGAGCAGCAGTCCTTCGCCAGCCTGCCGCCGTCGACACCCGGCGACGGGCCCGCGAAGATGGACACCCTGATGGCGAACCTCGTCCCGCTGCTGCCCGAGGATGCCCTGGTGACGTTCGGGGCGGGCGAGCACACCAACTGGGCGCACCGGTACTTCCCCACCCGGCGCTACGCCTCGATGATCAGCGCCCGGAACGGCTCCATGGGGTACTCGGTGCCCTCGGCCATCGCCGCCTCGCTGGCCAGTCCGGAGCGGCGGGTGGTCACCATCGCCGGCGACGGGGAATTCTTGATGAACGGCCAGGAGCTCGCCACGGCCGCCCAGTACGGAGCCACGCCGCTCATCATCGTGATGGACAACCAGGAGTACGGCACCATCCGAACCCACCAGGAACGCCACTACCCGTCCCGGGTGTCGGGGACCCAGCTGAAGAACCCCGATTTCGGCATGATGGCCCGGGCGTTCGGCGGTTTCGGCATCACGGTCACGGAGGATAAGGACGTCCCGGCCGCCCTGGAGGCTGCGTTGGCCGCCATTGACCAGGACGGCGTGTTCGCCCTCGTCCACCTCGTCGTCGAACAGCGGGTCAGGGCCTACTAGAGCGCGCCCGGCCTAGATTGCGGCCGGGACCTAGTAATACCGGGTTGCGCTATCAGTCCTGGTCGTCATTCGGCGTCCAAAACCGTCCAAAACCGCCCTGACTGATAGCGCAACGGGTGGTTGGAGGGGTGCTTAGACGGGCGACCACACGCCGTCGGACGTGAGGACCGCACCGGCAGCCGCAAGCGTCGACCCGTCCCGCGGCTACTCCCCCGTCTCGCCGTCCAAGGCCTCGCGGAGGAGGTCGGCGTGGCCGTTGTGCCGGGCATACTCCTCGATCATGTGGCACAGGATCCAGCGCAGGCTCGGCGCCGAACCGTCTGCCCACTGGGCGCCTGGCCAACTGGTCCAGGCCGCCGCCGGCCAGGGCTTCCGCGACGCGGATCCGGGACCGATCCACGGCGTCCTGCCACAGGGTGCGCAGCTGGTCCGGGGTGTCCCCGGCGGCGGAATGCCATTCCCAGTCCGGGTTGGCCTTCCAATCCACGGTGTCGAACGGGGCCTCCCGGTCCCTCGCGTGCAGGGAATGGGAAAACCAAGCGCTCTCCACATAAGCCATGTGCTTCAGCAGCCCGCCCAGCGTCATCGATGAGGCAGCGGCAGTGGCCCCGAAGCCGGCGGCGTCCAGTCCGGCGCACTTCCACGCCAGCGTGGCCCGCTGAAAGTCCAGGAAGCCCAGGAGGGTCGCGGCTTCGTCGCCTGCAAGGGGAGGTTCCGGGCGGCCCTGCTCGTCAATAATTGTCATGCGCGTGAGTCTAGCGGCGCGGCATCCGGCGGCCTTGTGGCGCGCCGGTGCAGTCCGCCGGCCCCCAGCCTCGAACTCGCCGGAAACTCTCCGCTTCGCCGGAACATTACGGCGGACTGGCGCGCTTGCGGCGATTTCGACGGCGACGGAGGCGACGACGGCGGCGCTAGCCCGGCGTAACTGCACCCGCCACGGCCGTCCGCCCGGAAGGCCGCGGCACCCGCACGGACCGCCTGGCGCGCCGGCGGATGACGTACTCGGCCACCGCAACGTTGATCACCCAGGCCGATCCCAGGAGCACCGCCCGGGTCGGCTCGTCGGGCGGTCCCACCAGCAGTATCCACGGCAGACCCGTCAGCGCCTGGGTTCCGGCGGCGACGCCGATCGCGTAGCCGCGGGTCATCCACGCTCCGTGCCGCACAAAGTCGCGGCGCACAATCGCGGCGATTCCCAGCACGATGCTCGCCACCATGGCCGAACCGAAGACCAGCCGCAGGACGAGGAGCGCGGGCCCGTCGCCGGGCGGCAGCGGATAGAAGAGGGTCATCCACAAGCCGGACAGGGCGGCCAGCAGGCCCGCCGGCGCAAGGACGCGTCCGGCGACGCGGTGCCAGCCGCGGCGGCCCCGCAGTGCGGGGAGGAACTGGAACGCCCCGAGCAGGCTGTAGGTGGTGACGCTGAGAATGTGCAGCACCACGGGCACGGGCGAGGCGAAGAACCGGGCGTTCTGGGCCGTGACGGCGGCGCCGCCGGTCAGTTCGGTCAGCCGCGCCGCGCCCGCGATCACCGGGATGAGGCTGAGCAGGATCAATCCGGCTGGCACAGGCCACTGCGGGCGGCGGCGGACTCGGGGCAAGGGGGCGCTGCTGGCTTGTGTTGTCACGGCGTGGTCCTTGGCTGAAGGGGCTGACGGCTGGTGGTGTACGGCGTACACCTAATGCGGCCACGTTAGGTGTACGGCGTACACTTGTCAATAGAGAACCGTTAGGGAAAGGTGGCCGGATGACCCAGCAAGCAGAGCGCACGCGCCGGATCCCGTTGAGCCGTGACCGCGTGCTGGCCGCCGCCGTCGCGCTGGCCGATGAGGTGGGGATCGAGGCGCTGAGCATGCGCCGGCTGGCGCAGGAACTCGGTGTCGTGCCGATGGCGCTCTACAAGCACGTGGCCAATAAGGAAGAACTCCTCGACGGCATGGTGGACGCCCTCGTCAGCGAGATCGATCCTCCCGTCCTCGATGCCGGCTGGAAGAACGCCGTGCGCCTGAGGGTGCTCTCGGCGCGGCGGGCGCTCCTGGTACATCCGTGGGGCAGGCCGGTCCTGGAATCGCGCACCAACAAGACGCCGGCCGTCCTTGGTTACATGGACTCGTTCATCGGCATGTTCCTGGCCGGAGGCTTCTCCGTGGACCTGACCCATCACGTCATGCATGCCCTCGGCAGCCGCATGTGGGGGTTCACCCAGGAGCTGTTCGACGACTCCGCCGGCGGGAGCGCGGCGGGGCCGGCAGCCCTTCCGCCGGAGGCGCAGGCGGCCATGTTCCGGGAGATGGCCGAGCGGTATCCGAACATCCTGAAGGTCGCCACCGCCTCCGCGCACAAGGACTCCGTGGTGGGACAGGGGTGCGATGACCAGTTCGAGTTCGAGTTCGCCCTCGACCTGCTCCTGGACGGCTTTGAACGGCTTCATCGGCAGCGCTGGACGTCTAATCCGGAGTGACCTCGATTCCGGCAAAGACATCGATTCCGGCAGAGAATGCCGGCACCGTCCTAGCTGCCGCCTAGTCCTCCAGGAACCGCAGCAGGTACGGGACGGCGGTCCGCATGGCCCGCAGGTCGCCGCCGCTTGCGGCCAGCTCGCCGAGGTAGTCGCCGTGGCTGCCGGGCACGATCATCAGGCGTGCTCCCGGAATGACGCGGGACATGCGTGCGGCATGCTCAGCACTGACGACATCGCGGTCGGCGCTCAACACCAGGGTGCGGGCCGTGATGCGGCGGAGGTCATCGTCCGGCCAGCCCGGGAAGGTCAGAATCCGCTGGCGGTCCAGCTCGAACAGCCGCTCGAGGTGTCCGGGCTCCGGATTGAGCCGGCGGTCCGCGTCCTTGTACACCTCCGGCATGTCCTCGAGGGTGGCCTTCGCCATCCCGTCCCAGAACTCGTCGCTTACAGCGTCGCGGCTGACGAAGGTGGAGGCGGCGATGAGGCACCGCACGGATGCCGGATGCCTCATCGCCAGCGCCAGCGCGGTGTGGCCCCCGGCGCTGAACCCCAGCACATCCACGGAATTCACGTTGAGCTCATCGAGCACGGCCTGGACGTCCTCGGCCGAGTCTTCGGCGGTGAGCGGCCGGCCGGTGGCCGCGGTCCGGCCGTGGCCTTCCTCATCGACGGCGATCACCTGGCGGCTCTCGGCGAGCAGCGCCGGGATGAGGCCGCCGAAGCTGGTCTCGATGGTCGAGCCGCCGCCGGGGATCAGCAGCAGCGGAGCCTGGTCGGCCAGCGCGTGTCCATGGACCTCGTAGTACATGCGGAGGTCGCCGTTGGCCGCGTAACCGTGAGTGAATGTCACACGGCATGTTACCGCCGCATGTACCGGCCTGAACAGGCCCTTCGCGAACGACGGCGGGAGATTCCCGCCGCCGTCCGCTTGCGTTGCAGGTCAGGCGTTGACGGACTCGGCGAGGATCGCGTCGACCTGGCCCAGCGCCTCCCGCATGCCTTCCTCCATGCCCATGGCCACAATCTTCTCCATCTGCTCCTCCGCCTCGAACGTGGACAGGATGGTCATTCGAGTGCGGTCGCCGATTGGCTCCAGCGTCACAACACCGTGGATGGTGCCCATGTCTGCCATGGGGTCGCCGTTGTCGTCCGCGAAGCCGTCATCGAACTCCAGGCGGTGCGGGGCGTCGATGGTCACGAACCGCCACCAGCCGCGGGCCTTCTCCCCCTCGGGTCCGGTCATGAAGTAGCTGGCCTCGCCGCCCGGGACAAACTCGTGCTTCTCGAAGGTGGCCGGCCACGTGGGAGGCCCCCACCAGCGCTCGAGCAGGCGCGGGTCTTCCCAGATCTGCCAGACGCGCCCAACTCCGGCGTCGAACTCGGCGACCACGGTGAGGCTCAGCGCCTCAAGATTCTTGACTGAACTGATAACCGTCATGACGAACCCTTCCTATCCTTCGGCTTTGTTGCTTTGCGTGTTTTTGCTTTCCTTGTTGGCTGTCTGTGTCTTGCCAGGTTCTGGGGTGGCTGTTTCGGCGAGAAGGTCTGCGATCCGGTCGGCGCGCTGCCGCCAGATGACCTCGTACTCGTCGAGCAGCCGGCGGGCCCTCTGCAGTCCGTCGTGGTTGGCCCGCACAATCTGCTCCCTTCCCCGCTTCTCCTTGGAGACAAGGGAAGCGCGCTCCAGCACCGCCACGTGCTTCTGGACGGCCGCGAAACTCATGGCGTAGAGGGCAGCGAGCCCGGAAACCGAGTACTCGCCCACTGTCACGCGCCGCACGATGTCCCGGCGGGTCGCATCGGCGAACGCCTGGAACAGGCGGTCAAGTTCCTCGTCACTGAGCGGGGCTCGAAGCTGATCTACAACCATTTGGTTGTAGGATAGTCCGACCGTTCGGGGGTGTCAATGGCGTGCGAGTGCTAGCGGCCGCCGAGTTCGCCGCAAACTCGCGAGGTCACCGGAAGCTTCCGGCGAGCCCGCAGGTTTCCGGCGACTTCGCGTGCCGGGGCCCCCGCGCCGGGGGCGCGCCGCCGCGCCGGGGGCCCTGCGACCATCGAGGTGCCCGGACCCGGCGATGAAGGATAGTTTTGGGGGATGACGGCAAGTTACAGGTACGACGTCGAAATCCTCCATCTCCTCGTCTCGCCGGCGCACGCTTACTTCGGCCGCGCACGCGATGGTGCAGCGCAGGTCCCCACCACAGACGCGGAACAAGTCGAGCTGGTGGCCGGCAAGGGCATCGTCGGCGACCGGTTCTTTGGCAAGGCCGCGCACATGGACGCCGCCGTCACCCTTCTCTCGATCGAGGCCCTCGAAGCGATGGCCGAGGAGCTGGGAGCCGAACCCTTCGACCCGCTCCTGACCCGGCGCAATATTGTCCTCAGGGGCGCACAACTCGCTCCCCTGCTCGGCGAAGAGTTCGCGCTCGAATCGAGAGGGGACGTGGTCCGGCTCCGGGCCGGACGGCCAGCCCACCCCTGCGCCTGGATGGACCGGATGCTCGCCCCAGGCGCACACGCCGCCATGCGCGGGCGGGGAGGCGTGCGCTGCCAGCCGCTCTCGAGCGGCCTGCTGAGTCGCGGCCCCGCCGTGCTAGTCAGCCCCGTGCCGCTGGACCCCGGGCAGACCGGAATCCCCACGCTGCTTCGCCCGTCCCGGCTGCCGTAGCGGCACGCGCCGAACCGCCCACGCGGCTGCCGCAGCAGTCACCCGCAGTCGGCTATTCCCGCCCTGACTCTTCCCGCCCTGACTATTGCCGTTCGGCGATTGCTTTCACACTCTTCACGAGGCTGTCCCACATGCCCTTCGAGTGCTCGGCTTCCTCGGCACTGGCGTTGTTGTCCTGCGAGAGGGTCAGCTGCGTGGCGCCGGGCTGGTCCTCCAGGGTCCAGGTCAGCATGTGGTAGTTCTCGGGCGCATCCTCTTGGCCGCTCAGCGGGCTAAAGTGCGTGACTACGAGCCGCCGTCCTGGTTCAAGCTCCAGGATGCTGCCTCTGTCTTCGTATTTCTTGCCGTCCCAGACGCCCCGCCACACGATGGGTCCGCCGACCGTCCAGTCGGTCGCGACGTCAGTGCCGAACATGAACTCCTTGATGGCGCCGGGGTCGGTAATCACGGACCATACGCGGTTTGCGGGCGCCTCGATGGTGATGGTCGAAGTCGCCACATATTTCCCAGTCATAGCCTTCCCTTTCCTCCCGGAATCGGTCAGCGCCCGGCAGCGCCCGCACCGAGACTACTCCGCTGATCGGCGCGTCCATAAGCCGGTCCCGGCAACGCGTCTTTCGCCCCTCTGGCCGCTGCCCCGCTGGCCGCTCCAAGCGCGCCCCTGCCCGGCCGCCGCTTACGCAGGGTAGATGGCGATGGCGGCGGCCTTGATGACGAAGTAGACGGTCATTCCGGGGGTAAGGCCGAGGTCGGCTGACGCGGCCGGGGTGATGTCGGCGGAGAGGCCGCCGGCATGGACCCGGATCTGATCGCCGTGCGGTTCAAGGTCCGTGATTCGTACCGGGAATGAGTTTCGCGGGCTGCCGTGCTCTTCGGTCAGGAATACGGACACTGCCGAGGGCGGAAAGACCGCCACGCCCTCCTGCCCGGGGCCGAGGGTGCCGTCGTGGTGGCCCGCGACAACCATCCCCTGGGCGGTGGTGACGCCGGCGTCGCTGACCGTGCCGGCCACCAGGTTCAGCCCGGCCAGGCCGGCGGCGAACCGGCTGCGTGGTTTTTCGAGGACTTCGCGGGTGGGTCCTGCCTCGCTGATCCGGCCGTCCTCGAGGACGATCACCCTGTCTGCCAGCATCAGGGCGTCCAGGATGTCGTGGGTGATGATGATGGCCCTGCGGCCGGCGAGGACACGTTTGAGGAGCCGGCGGAGCAGTGGGGCCGCATGGATGTCGAGGGCGGCCATGGGTTCGTCCAGTAGCAGCAGCTCGGGGTCGGCGGCGAGGGCGCGGGCCACCGCCACGCGCTGGGCCTGCCCGCCGGAGAGCTGCCCGGGACGTCGCGAGGCGAGGTCCCCGGCGTCGACTTCGGCCAGCCAGTGCATTGCCGTTTCGCGGGCCGCGGCGCTGGACGCTCCGGCGCTGCGGGGCCCGAAAGCGACGTTGTCCAGGGCGCTGAGGTGGGGAAAGAGCAGGGCCTCCTGGGCCAGTAGCGCCGTGCCCCTGGTGTGCGGCGCCCTCCAAATGTTCCTGTCGGCCGCCAGGTCGAACAGGACCCTGCCGCCGAGCACGGCCTTGCCCGCGTCGGGGCGCAGCAGCCCGGAGATGATCGAGAGGAGGGTCGATTTCCCGGCACCGTTCGGGCCGAGGATGGCGATGGTCTCGGCCGGCCCGAGGCTGAAGGAGACCTCGAAGCCCCGTGCCGCGAGGGTTGCGTCCAGCTGAAATGTCACCGGGATGCCCCTTCCGGTGCTGGGCCCACACGCGGGCGCCGGTAGGAGAGCCCGACGACGGCCACAGCCACGGCGACCAGCAGGAGGGAGAGCGCGACCGCGGCGTCGGCGTCGGTTTCGCGCTGCAAATAAATCTCCAGCGGGAGGGTGCGGGTGACGCCTTGCAGGCTGCCCGCGAAGGTCAGCGTGGCACCGAATTCGCCCAGGCTGCGGGCGAAGGACAGGACGGCGCCGGAGGCCAGGCCGGGCAGCACGAGCGGGATGGTCACCCGGCGCAGCACGGTGCTCGGGCGTGCCCCGAGCGTGGCGGCGACCGCCTCGTATTTGTTGCCTGCGGTGCGCAGGGCGCCCTCGAGGCTGACCACCAGGAACGGCAGGGCGACGAAGGTCTGGGCAAGGACGACGGCGGTGGTGGAGAAGGCGATTTGAATGCCGGCCAGTTCGAGGCTTCTGCCGAGGAGTCCCTGGCGCCCGAACGTGTAAAGCAGGGCGATGCCTCCCACCACGGGAGGCAGGACCAGGGGCAGCAGGACGAAGGCCCTGAGCAGCCGCTGGCCCGGGAAGGGGCTCCGGGCAAGAACGAGTGCCAGCGGGACCCCGAGGACGACGCAGGCGGCGGTGCTTGCCGCCGAGGTGCGCAGGCTCAGGCCGAGCGCAGTCAGTGAGGATTCGGAGGTGATCAGCGGGATGAACTGCGGCCAGTTGACCTTGGCGACCATCGCCACCAGCGGCAGCAGGACGAAGACTGCCCCTGCCGCCGCGATGGCGTAAATCCATGGCGGGATGCCGGTGTACCCGGTGCCGCTGCGTCGATTCATCCTGTCCTTTACGGGGTGCCGAATCCGGCGTCGCTCAGGACTTTCTTGCCCTCGCTGCCGGCGACCGTCGCGATGAAGGCAGCGGCCAGCTCCTTGTTCTTGCTGGTGCTGACGGTGGCGATCGGGTAGGTGTTCACGGCCTGGTCCGACTCGGGGAAGGGGATGCCTTTGACCTTGTCGCCGGCGGTCTTGACGTCCGTGACATAGACCAGCCCGGCGTCGGCTTCACCGGAGGTGACCTTGCCCAGGACATCCGTGACGGAGGATTCCTCGCTGACCGGCGCCAGGGTGGTGCCGGTGGCTTTTTCGACGGTGTCGGTCGCGGCGCCGCAGGGAACCTGGGGTGCGCAGACCACCACCTTCACGCCCGGCTTGGCGAGGTCGGCGAAAGTGCTGATCGACGCCGGGTTGGACGGCGGGACCGCGATCTCCAGGACGTTCGTGGCGAAGTTGGCCGGGGCGCCGTCGATCAGGTTCGCGTCCGTCAGCTTGGTCATGTTCTTGGTGTCGGCGGAGGCGAAGACGTCGGCCGGGGCGCCCTGGGTGATCTGCGTGACCAGGTCCGAGGACCCTGCAAAGTTCAGCGTGATTTTGGTGCCGGGGTTCTTCGCCTCGAAGTCGCTGGCCAGTTTAATGAAGGTCGACTTCAGCGAGGCCGCGGCGAAGACGGTGATCGTTCCGGAAAGTTTGGGGGTCTCGCTGGCCCCTGCGCTGGCGCCGGAGGCGGTTCCGGTTGCACCGGTCGCGCCGGAGGCGCAGCCGGCCAGGCCCGCGGTCAGGGCGCCGGCAACCAGCAGTGCGGCGGCGTGTTTGCGGGGCATGCTCATATGACGCTCTTTCCGTGGGGCGTTTCGATGATGACTGTGGTGGCCTTGACCACGGCGGTGGCAACGGATCCGAGCTCCAGGCCCAGTTCCCGGACGGCTTCGCTGCTCATCAGGGACACGACGCGGAAGGGGCCGCACTGCAGCTCAACCTGGGCCATGACTTTGTCCGCGGTGATGCCCGTGACCAGGCCGACGAACCGGTTGCGGGCCGAGGACCCCACCCGGGTGGGGTCCTCGGGAAGCTGGGCCTGGTCGCGGGCAAGGTGGGCAAGTTCCAGACCGTCCACGGCCAGCCGGCCGGCGTCATCCTTGACCGGAGTCAGGATCCCGTTCTCGGTCCAGCGCCGGACGGTGTCGTCACTCACTCCGAGAAAGCGTGCTGCTTCTGATACGCGAATTTTCGGCATAGCTCCATAATCTCCTATTTGCGGAGAATATAGCCACCCTGAGCCGCAAATCAGTAAATGAATCCCCCCTCGGGTGTCATCCGCGGTCTGGGGCTGCGGCCCTTGCCTAGGCGCTGCGCCTAGGCAAGAAGCTTGTCCAGCTTGGTGAACGAAGTGCCCCACCCCTCGCGCGTCATGTCCACCCATTCGGCACTGGCGAATGGGCCTTGGGTAAGGTGCAGCCGGGTCCGGCCGCCCAGGTCCTCGAACTCAAGCCGCATTTCGGGCCGGAGCCCGACGCCGGCGTCGGGCTCCGCCCGCTGGATGGCCACCAAGAGCGACGGCGGATCGTAGACGGAGATCACGGCGTCGATTGGCCCCTCCTTGGCGACGCCGTCCTCCTCCCAGACCATGACCAGCTGCCACGCGCCGCCGACGCGGGGTTCGACCACGATCCGGTCCCGCGGCGAGTCCACCCCCACGGGGCCGAACCAGGCGGCGAGCTGGTCCGGATCGGTAAAGGCGTCGAAGACCAGCTCGCGGGGAGCATCGAACTCCCTGGTCATGGTGAGGGTGTGGGACTCATGGGTGTTCTGCTGCGTGGTCATTGCCTGGCTCCTGATTCTTGGGTACTTGCTGGATTTTTCGCAAATGCGCATCGAGACGACTGAAGCTGGCGTCCCAGAAGCGCCTGTACTCTTCCATGTATTCGGCAACCTCGCGCAGCGGTGCGGCCTCGAGCTTCGAGGAGCGCCACTGCGCATTCCGGCTCCGGGTGATCAGCCCGGCGGCTTCCAGCACCTTGAGGTGGCGGGAGACGGCCGGGAGGCTGATGTCGAAGGGCTCGGCCAGCTCATTCACGGTGGCCTCACCATCGGCCAGCCGGGCAAGGATGGCCCTGCGGGTGGGGTCGGCGAGCGCCGAGAAGATGAGGCTGAGCCGATCGGTTGGCATCGGGATGGGCCCTTCGTATTTAACACTCTTGCTAATTAACTGATGTGTTAAATATCCTCTGCGGAGAGCCGTGCGTCAAGGGTTTTCTGCGCCTGCGCTTATGCCCGTGTTCCCTCGATTTCGGCGCCGACCCGGACGATAATCGGGGGTAACCAGACAACGTTCTGCCGAGAGGAGCCGGCCGTGGCAACTACAGCCTTGCTGGCAGGGATACGATACGCGGCCGCTGCCCTCGCGCTGGGCGTGCTTCTTCTGACCGGGACCGGGTGCTCCTACGACAATCCAGCAGAAACCGCGAAGATCACGCCGGCGACCAACGGGATCAACACCGTGGTCGGTCCCATAAAGCTGGCGGACATGCTGATCCTCTCTTACGGAGCGGACCAGCCCGGACGGATCATGGGAACCGTCTTCAACACGTCCTCAACGGACGCGGTCGTCACCATAACAGGGGCACCAGGTTCGAAGGTATCGATTCCGGTCAAGGCCAACGGCTCCACCTCCCTGGCCCAACCACCGGCCATGGTGCTGGAGCCCACGGCGGGATCCCCCGGCTCCATGGTCACGGTCCAGGTGAGGGAAGACTCCACAGGTACGTCGGCAGATATACAGTTCCCGGTCCTCGACTCCACGCTGCCGGAATATCAGTCCTACATGCCCGCGGACGCCCGGCTCCCCAGCAACCACACAACCCGGGAACACAGCTTCTCCGGGCACACCTGGGACCAGTCCATCCCCCAGCCCCAGCCACTAATCCCCGGTCCCGGCCCGCTGATTCGCGTGCAAACGCCGGGAGTGTCCGCTGAACTGTGGATGCACCATTCAACGGACACTCCCGGCCGTGGCCGAGCCATGAATCTCAGCGGGTTCCCGGAGGCCGTTAGGGAATGGCCGCGACCACATCGATCTCGACCAGGAAGTCCCCCAGGAACGACCCCACCGTGGTCCGTGCCGGGTAGGGGGCCTCGACGAACTCTGCGTAGATGGCGTTGAACCCGTCAAAGTCCCGTCCCGGGTGGTGCAGGTGCACGGTTGCCTTGACCACGTAGGAAAAGTCCAGGCCGTGCCCGGCGAGGACGGCGGCCAGGTTCTTCATGGTCTGCGCGGTCTGTTCCTCAATGGTGGTGCCGACGGTTTCGCCGGTGTCCGGGTGGTGCGGCGTCTGGCCGGCGGTGTAGAGGAACCCGTTGGCGGCGATGGCCTGGGAATAGGGGCCGGCCGGGCTGGGTGCGAGGTCGGTGCTGATCTGCTGTCGCGACATGGAGCTGTGTCCTTTCATGCGGCCGGCCTGCCGGCCGGCCGCCGGGGTGGCCGTTGTTCGGCCGGGATGGCTGTTGTTTTAGAGGACCTTTGAGAGAAAGGCCTGCGTGCGTTCGTGTTGCGGGTTTCCCAGCACATCGGCCGGGGCCCCGCTTTCGACCACGACTCCCTGGTCCATGAAGACCACCTGGTCGCTGACCTGGCGGGCGAAGCCGAGCTCATGCGTCACCACCACCATGGTCATCCCCGCTTCGGCCAGGGACTTCATGACGTCGAGCACCTCGCCTACGAGCTCCGGATCGAGCGCCGATGTTGGTTCGTCGAAGAGCATGAGCCTGGGTTTCATGGCCAGTGCGCGCGCAATCGCGATCCGCTGCTGCTGCCCGCCGGAGAGCTCCTGGGGGTATGAGTGACCCCTGCTGCCGAGTCCGACGCGGTCCAGCAGGGTCTGTGCTTCGGCGGTGACTTCGCTCCGGGGACGGCCAAGGACATGAACGGGCGCTTCCACGATGTTCTCCAGCACAGTCATGTGCGGGAACAGGTTGAAGCGCTGGAACACCATTCCTGCGGTCCGTCGCGAACGTGCTGTCTGCCGCTCCTGCATTTCGTAGAGCCGTCCGTTGCGCTCGGCGTAGCCGACCAGCTGTTCGTCCACGTACAGGCGTCCGGCGTCGACCTTTTCCAGGTGGTTGATGCAGCGCAGGAAGGTCGTCTTTCCGGAACCGGACGGGCCGATCAGGCAGGTCACCGAGCCGCGTTCGACCCTCAGATCAATGCCCTTGAGGATTTCCGTTGAGCCGAAGCTCTTGCGGACGCCCTGGGCTTCCACCATGGCGGTGTTCATCGTATTGTCCTTGTCTTTGACCGGGTCTTTGACGGGTCTTTGAACGGAGGGTCCGTCGCGGCGCTGCGTCGAAGCCGCGGCCGTAGCGCCGTTCGAGTTTGGTTTGGAAGAAGCTGAGGATGGTTGTCATCAGCAGGTACCAGAGGCTGGCGACAATAAGCAGCGGGATCGTTTGGTAGTTGTCGGAGTAGATAATCTGCGCCGAGTACAGCAGGTCCGAGATCGCCAGCACGCTGACCAGGGCCGTGCCCTTGAGCATGGAAATGACCTGGTTGCCGGTCGGCGGGAGGACCACTCGCATCGCCTGCGGAAGGATGACCCGGCGCATGAGCTGGCTGCCATTCATCCCCAGGCCCCGGGCGGCGTCGTACTGGCCCCTGTCCACCGACCCGATGCCGCCGCGGATAATCTCGGCCATGTAGGCGGCCTCGTTTAGGGACAGCCCCAGCAGCGCGGCGCCAAGGGGTGTAATGAGCACATTGGCCGATCCCAGGACCAGGCCGGGCCCGCCGAGGGGAAGGCCGAAGGCGATCACCGGATACAGGGCGGCAATGTTGTACCAAAAGATCAGCTGCACCAGCAGCGGTGTGCCGCGGAAGAACCAGATATAGCCCCGGCTGATGGTGCTCACGATCGGGTTGGCCGAGAGCCGCATCACCGCCAGGACCGTACCCAGTGCGATGCCAACGCTCATGGACACCACGGTCAGGAGGATGGTCAGCCCGGCCCCGGCGATGATCTGCGGGGCGAAAAGATAGGAGACGACGACGTCCCAGTGGTACCGCTGGTTCACCGCCACGTCCCACGCGGCGCTGAGCGCGACCAGAATGAGGACGACGGCGATCGCCAGCCGGAGCGGGTGCCTGAGCGGCACCACCGGGATGGAGTCGACCGGGGCTGCCGGCGTGTCCTGGCGGGTGTCGGGGAGGGAGTGTTGTTGCTGCATGGTTGTCACCTCCTATTGGGCGAAATTGACGCGGGCGTCGGTAATGGCGCTGGACTCAAGGCCGTATTTTCCGAGGACCTTGAGGTAGGAGTCGCTCTGGATGACACCGGAGAGCGCGGCGGAGACGGCTTTGACCAGGCCGGAGTCCTTGGAAATGCCCACGCCGACCGGGGTGAAGTCATATTTTGCGGCGATCTCGATCTGGGGGTTCTGCGTGGCGGCGAAGTTCAGAATCGGTGAATCCGCCAGTACGGCGTCCAGCCGCCCGCTGCCAAGGGCCGAGATTGCCTGCCGCGTGTCCTGGAACTCGCTCCTCCGGATCGATTCCTTGCCGGCCGCGGTGCAGGCTTTGTCGTAGTCGGGGACGTTGACCGTGAGCTGGTAGGACCCGGTCAGGAGGCCCACCTTCTTCCCGCACAGGGCGTGTTGATCGGTGATTCCCTCCGGGTTCCCCTGGGCCACCGCAATGGAATTGCCCATCTGCATGTAGTCAACGAAATCCAGGACCTCCATCCGCTTTTCCGTGGGGGTCATCGAGGAGACGGTCATGTCGTACCGGCCCGCGGCAATCCCCGGGATGATGGAGTCGAAATTGGCCACCTGGATCTCCACCGTCACGCCCAGGGCCTCACCGAGGAGGCGTGCGATGTCCGGGTTGGTCCCGGTCATGTCCTGGGTTCCTTCACGGTAGAACTGGGTCGGCGGCTCGTTGGTGGGGATGGCAACGCGCAGGACCTTGGTTGATTTGATCGATTCCGGGAGCAACTGCGCGGCGGCATCATTGACGGCCAGGGCAGGGACGCCGGTGCCGGAACCGGCGGAGTCTCCCGACGGCGTCGACGGTGCGGAGTGGCGGTGGGCGCGCAGGCGGTAGCCGCCAGCAGTAGTGCGGCCGTCGCGATGACGGCAGGGATGCCGCGCCGAATGGGCTTCACGGGGGCGGGCGCTGTGGGGGTTTTCATCAGGGGGTCCTCAGATCGGAGTAGGCCAGCTGGGCCTGGGCGGGAATCAGCGTGAAGGCGTGCGGGTGAAGGCCTCGCTGCGGTGCCGGATCAGGTCCCGGCCCTCGTCGCGCAGCTCCTGGATGGTGGATACTCCGAGCAGCATCATGGTGCGCGTCATTTCCGCTGCCAGCAGCTTCAGGACATGGGCAACGCCGGCTTGGCTGGCGGCGGCAAGTCCGTAGAGGTAGGGGCGGCCGATCGAGCAGGCGTCGGCGCCGAGGGCCAGGGCCTTGACGACGTCGGAGCCGCGGCGGATGCCGCCGTCGACGATGATTTCAAGCCTGCCGGCCGTCGTCTCGACGATTTCAGGCAGCACGTCCAGGGCCGAGGCCATGTGGTCCAGCTGCCTGCCGCCGTGGTTGCTGACCTGGATCGCGTCGATGCCGATGTCGGCTGCCATGACCGCGTCCCTGGGGTTGACCACGCCTTTGAGAATGATGGGACCGTTCCACCGCGCCCTCAGGTCCCGAATGTCGTCCCAGTCCGTCGGTTCGTAGGACCCCGCCAGCAGGGTCCGCCACATGTCGGGGGTGCTGGTGAGCGGGCCTTCCGGGATTTCCGCGTCCAGGTTCGGGAAGGCAATCGCATCGTTGGCCAGGAATCCAAGGGCCCAGCGGGGGTGCAGTGCCCCTTCGATGACGGTCTTGGGCTTGATTGACGGCGGCGCGGTGAATCCGTTGCGGTAGTCGCGTTCCCTGTGGCCAATGGCGCGGCAGTCGACGTTGACCACAAGGGCTTCGTAACCGGCGTTCGAGACCCGGTCCAGGACAGCCTGCAGGAAGCCTTTGTCCGCCGTGGGCTCGAGGTTGAACCACCGCCGCAGCCCTGGGGCGGCGGCGCTGACGTGCTCCATGGTGGTGGTGCTCAGGTGTGCCAGCCCGTAGGGAACGCCGGCCTCGAGGGCCGCGCGGGCCACGGCGGTCTCCCCGTCGGGGTGGAACAACCTTGTGCCTCCGGTTGGGGACAGGGTCAGCGGCATCGCGACCCGGCCGCCCAGGAGGGTGGAGCTGAGGTCCAGGTGCTCCACCGATCCCCACTTCGGGAGGAAGGCCCAGTCATCGAAGGACGACTGGTTGCGCCGCAGGGAGACCTCGTCCTCGCCGCCGCCCTCGATGTAGTCGAACACGCTGCCGGGAAGGCGCCTGGCGGCCAATTTCCGCATGTCCTCAACGCTGTAGCAGCGCCGCGACAGCCGCTCCGCCGCCGAACGGGCAGGCCCTTGAACCGCCGCCAGAGACTTGATGTCTTTGATTCTCATTTCGCGTCCTTTATGTCTTGCGTGTATGTCCTGCGTGGAAGCCTCGATCAACTTCGTCCCTCAATGGTGACGAAGATCTCACCCCGCCTACATGTTGATTCCTCCAAAAGAACCCACTTTGACCTGTGATATCGTCCACATATGGATCCAGCGGAACAGCCTGTTGCTGAGCTCGACCAGAACGCTGCGGTGGTGCGGTTGTCGGACTGCATCCAGCTCATGCAGGCCGATCTGGTGCACGCCAATCCCGCGCCGGACAACCTCGCGCATCCCGTCTCGGACGTCCTCATGTATGACCCCATGGACGAATGGACAAGCATCGAGGACCGGATCATCCTGGCTGTCGGGCTGAGCTGCGGCTCGCCGGATTTTGACCAGCTACTGCACCGGGCGTCCAACAGCAACGCGGCCGCAGTGATCGTCAAGGCCCACGGGGCTTCCCTGGACCAGTTGAGGTCCGCCGCGGTCCGCCACAGCCTCGCTGTCCTGATCGCACCGGACAATGCGGATTGGACCCGGCTGGTTGCACTGGCCAGGGCGTCGGTCATGGGCGCGGCCGTGGATTCCGTCTCAGGGGTGCGGCTCGGGGATCTCTACGCCTTCGCCAACGCTGCCGCGTCCATCACCAGCGGCGCAGCCAGCATCGTGGACCCGCTCGGACGAGTGCTTGGCTATTCGACCCTGCCGGGCCAGCCCATCGACGAGTTGCGCCGCGTCACCACGCTCTCCCTGCAAGAGATCACGCCGCCTGCCTTCGATGCGGATTTCAAGATCGTCTATGCGTCCGGGCGTGCGGTGCTGATCCCGGCGGCAGATGATGAGATGGCCCGGCTGGCCCTTGCCGTGAGGGCCGGCGGTGAACTGCTGGGCTCGATCTGGATCATCGATCCCGGCGGCGACAAGCGGGACACGGCCCTGGAGGCGCTCAACAGGATGGCGCCGCTGGCTGGGCTCCATATGCTCCATGCCCGTTCGGCGTCAGATTTTGGCGAACGCCGGAACGGGGACTTGATTCGAACGCTGATGGACGACACCGTCCACGCGTCCTTTGCCGCCGCCCAGCTTGGGCTGGATGCCGCCGAAGGGCTCGCGGTCGCGGCCTTTTCAATCAACCGCCCCGAATCCGGGAGCCTGGAGTCGGTGCGTGAAATTCATCGGCTGCTGCACCTTGTCACGACGGTTTGCAACATCCAGTTCAAGACGAGCCACAGCGCCCTCATTGGCTCCGTGGTCTACGCCCTTCTGCCCTGCGCGGGAACCAGCCCCAGGTCCGTGCATCGGCGCGTAGCCCAGGAGATCGGGGCGTACGCCCACACGATCAGCTCCTACCCGATCATCGCCGCCGTCGGTGGCATCGCACCCAGGCTGGAGGACCTCCCTCGGTCCAGGGCTGAGGCGCTGCAGACGCAGCAGTATCTGCTCCACCGGCACACGGCAGTGCCGGGCGATAGTGGCGGGCGGGCCGCCGCTGCCGGGCTTTTCGAGGACCACAGGATCCCGCTGAACCTCTTGAAAATCGGGGCCTTCATCGAAGACAACGGGCTTGCGGATCTCGACGACATCGCAAGGATCCAGGCCCACGACGCCGGGCAGCATACCGATTATCTGGAGACCCTGCGGGCCTACCTGACGTCGAACGGAAATATCTCCGCGATGGCCGCACGTCTCCACGTGCACAACAACACTGTCCGTTACCGGGTGGGACGCCTGGCCAAGGACTTTGACCTCGATCTGGACGATCCGCAGCAGCGGCTCTGGCTCTGGCTGCGCCTAACAACCATGGATCTGGCTCTTAAAGCGCCACCGACGGCGCGGGGGTAGAGCGGGACAGCTCCATAAAGAGTCAGCGCAGGCGGGGCCGGTGAACCCCCGGCCCCTGCCTGTTCTGACAGGCACTCTGGCTCTGCCTACGAGAAGCGTCCCGGCCGGAAAGTGGCCAGCATCGGGTGCTTCGTGCCGGTCAGGATCTCGCCCGCGAGGAGTTCGCCCGCGATGAGTCCGAGCGTGGCGCCCGAGTGCGTGAACGCAACGAAGCAGCCAGGCACCTGGCCGAGTTCACCGAGGACCGGCTCGCCGTCGCCCGGGATGGGTTTGTAGCCGATCTTCCAGGAGGCCGGCTTGAGCCCGGGATTGCCGGCGATCAGCTTGGAGGCTTCATCGGCGAGTTCCTGGACCACATCGTCGGGGATGCTGAAGGAGCCGTCGGCGTGTTCGGTGATGTGCCCTTCGTACCAGTCGTGGTCCAGGGCAAGGGTGTTGCCGGGGTTGGGCCGGACGGCGGCCCGCGGGGTGTTCAGCACCGCCTTCAGCCCGTGGTTCACGGGTTTGGTCAGCACCAGCATGGAGACCGGGGAACCGTTGGGGATGGCGACGCCGAGCGGGGCGACGACGGCGGGCGTGGCGGCACCGCACGCCACCAGTACGGCGTTTGCCGCGTAGGTTTCGCCCGCGGCCGTCTCGACGCCGGCGGCCCGGCCGCCGTCGACCGTAACGGACGCCTTGCCGGCGTTGAGGACGAGTTCGCCGCCCAGGGCGTGGAATTCCGCCATCAGGAAGTCCACCAGATCGGGCAGGCTGACCCAGCCCTCACCGGGATTGAAGATGGCGTTCTCCGGCACGGCGTCCGGATCGATGCCGGGGGTGGCCGAGGAAATCTGTCCGGGCGCCAAGAGGGTGGAGTCATAGCCGATGGATTTCTCGTAGCCGTGACGGGCTTCCGTGGCAGCTTCCTCACCGGCGGGGTTCCACATGAGACCGCCGCCGAACTGCAGCCAGTCCCGGGCAGGGTCCGCGGCAAAGAGCGTGCGGTAGCGGTCCACGCCGGCGACCCGGAGCTGGTGGTACGGGGCGGACCGCTCTCCGGCGGAGTTCAGCCAGGAGAGCGAGCGGCCGCTGGCCTCGCTGGCCAGGCCGCGTTCGGTCAGGAGGATGACGGAGGCGCCGCCCCGGAGCAGGTGGACGGCGGTGGAGACGCCGAGGATGCCGCCGCCGATGACGGCGACACGTTTGGCGGAAACAGCGGAGGACATATGAACTCTCTTTCACAGGAATTGATGGTGCACGCGCGGAGCCGGAATTCAGGCGAGGGCGTGGATTTCTTCGATGATCTTCAGGACTTGCAGTGACTCTTCGGGGTCGACCGGAAGCGGGCCCTCGCCCCGGAGGGCAGTCGCGAGCTGTGCATAGAACTGCGGATAGGCGCCTGCTTCGGGCGCGATTGGCTGCAGGTCTCCGTCGATACCCAAGGTCCCCCAATGGGTTTGGGGCTCGACGCCGTAGCCCGGGTCCGACGGCGTCATGCCGGCGGCGAGGGCCGGCTCCTGGCTGTCTAGGCCCCACTTCGTGTAGCCGGACTCGGAGCCCAGGACGTGGAAGCGCGGGCCAACCTGGGCTGCCATGCCGTTCATCCACAACCGTGACCGGACTCCGGATTCGTGGAGCAGGGATACGAAGGCTTCGGTGTCGGCTCCGTCCGGGTCCGGGCCGTGCTGCGCCATCTCCCCGTAGCTGTCCGCTACCGGGCCAAAGAGCTGGATGGCCTGGTCGATCAGGTGGGCGCCGAGGTCGTTGAGGATGCCGCCGCCGTCGGACACTGCGGCGGTGTCGCGCCAGTTCCCGAAGCCCTCCGGCCGCCACCATTCAAAGCGCGATTCGAAGCTGCGGACCTCGCCCAGCGCTCCTTCCCTGACGAGCTTTCGCAGCGTCAGGAAGTCGGCGTCCCAGCGGCGGTTCTGAAATACCGTGAGCTGCACGCCGGCGTCGGACGCCCGGGAGATGAGCGCCTGGCCCTGGGCCGACGTCGTGACGAACGGCTTGTCCACCACAACGTGCAGGCCGTGGGCCATGGCCGTCTCGGCGAGGTCAAAATGGGTCAGCGGGGGCGTTCCGAGGACCACCAGGTCAAGGTCACCGGCCAGCGCGAACAGGGCCTCCGGCGTGGGGACGATCCGGGTGTCCGGGTAGAGCCTCGCCGCTTCCGCGACGCGGTCCGGATCCGCCGTGACAATAACGTCCAGCGAGTAGCCGGGATCCGCCGCAATCAGCGGTGCGTGGAAGACCTTGCCCGAGATTCCGAATCCGACGACGGCGGTGCGGATGGGTGCCGCTGCGGCGTTTCCCTTCAGGGTCTCCATCAGAGCACTTCCGAGAGGAAGCGCTGGAGGCGCTCGCTTTGGGGGTTGTCGAAGAGGTCGGCGGGCGTGCCGGACTCGACAACTTCGCCTTCGTCCATGAAGACAACCTGGTCGGCGACTTTGCGGGCGAAGCCCATCTCATGGGTGACCACCAGCATGGTCATGCCGCGGCGGCCCAGGCCCGCCATGAGGTTCAGCACGCCCTTGACCAGTTCCGGGTCCAGTGCGCTGGTGGCCTCGTCGAAGAGCATGACTTCCGGTTCCATGGCCAGGGCGCGGGCGATTGCGACGCGCTGCTGCTGTCCGCCGGAGAGGTCCCTGGGCCGGTGGTCGGCGCGTTCGGCGAGGCCTACCTCGGCGAGGCGGCGCCGGGCGCGTTCCCTGGCTTCGGCCTTGGGCATTCCCTTGACGCTCCAGAGGGCCAGGGCCACGTTCTCGAGGGCGGTGTGGTCCGGGAAGAGGTTGAAGTGCTGGAACACCATGCCGATGCGGCTGCGCAGGATGTCCGGCTTGACCCCCAGCGCGCTCTCGCCGGCGAGGACCACGTCCCCGCTCTTGGGTTCGTGCAGACGGTTGACGCCGCGAAGGAGGGTGGACTTGCCGGAGCCGGAGGGCCCGATGATGCAGGTGGTGGTGCCCGGGGCGACGTTGAGGCTGACGTTGCGCAGCACCTCGATGTCGCCGTAGGCCATGGTGAGGTTTTTCAGTTCCAGGCTGGAGCCGTGGAAGGTCTCGATGTCTGGGGCTGTGTTGGTGTTGGTGGTGTTGCTTGCGAGGCTCATGTGTTGCTCCCGGTGGTCAGCGGTGAGGCCGCGTCGAGTTCTTTGACTTCCTTTAGCCCGCTGCTGGGCGCCGCGGGGCGGCGCCGGCCGGTGCGGAACCGGTTGTCGAAGTAGTTGACCAGGTGGGTCAGGGGAACCGTGATCACCAGGTAGAAGATTCCGGCCATGACCAGCGGCGAGAGGTTGCCGGAGAGGACGGCGGCGTCCTGGCCCACGCGGAAGAGTTCGCGTTCGGTGACCAGGAGGCCCAGGAAGTAGACCAGCGAGGAGTCCTTGACGATTGCGATGAACTGGTTCACCAGCGCCGGCAGGACCCGGCGGACGCCTTGCGGGACCACCACGAGGGCCATGGATTTTGCGTAGCTCATGCCCAGCGCTCGGCAGGCCTCGCCTTGGCCCTTGTCGACGCTCTGGATGCCGGCGCGGAAGATTTCACCAATGTAGGCGCTGGCGATCAGGCTCAGGGCGATAATCCCCAAGGGGTAGGGCGAGGGGCCGAAGATCGATTGGCTGAAGCGGGCGAAGCCCTGGCCGATCAGCAGGATGGTGAGGATGGCGGGGAGTCCACGGAATAGGTCTGTGTAGATCCGGGCGGGAACGCGCAGCCATCGCGAGGGGGATATCCCCATCACGGCGACCACCATGCCGAGGGCAACACCGATGATTGTTGCTGCAATGGAGATGATGAGGGTGTTGAGGAGACCCACTCCCAGAAGCTGGGGCAGGACCTCGGCCATTGCGCCGAAGTCGAAGAAGGTGCGGGTGATGGTGCTTAACCAGTCCATGGTTGCTCTCAGACGTAGGTAGCTTGTGAGTCCCGGGCGGACCGCGGAGTGCGGCCCGCCCGGTCAGGCGGCAGATGGGCAGGGTGCCGGACGTATGCCTGATGGTTCTTGACGTTGCTGGCGGGGCGGTTTACTTGCTGGGCCGTTTACTTACTCGGCGTAGGCGTTGCCGTCTGCTCGGCCTTGGGCAGGTACTGCTCGGGCATCGGGGAGCCGGGGAACCACTTCTGGTACAGCTTCTTCCACGTGCCGTCCTCCATGGCTGCGGCCAGGCCCTTGTTGAGCGCGTCTGTGAAGGCGGTCTTGCCCTTTGCCACGGCGAAGCCGGCGGGAGCATCGAATGACGGGATGTCCGCGGCGCTGACCAGTCCGTACTGGTCCTGATAGGCCTTGGCGGCCTCGTAGTCCAGGAAGTGCGCATCGACGGATCCGCTGTTCACTGCCGAGATCGCGGTGTTGTTGTCCGGGAAGCGCACCAGGCTCGCGGAGGTGAAGTTCTTGACGGCGTAAGCCTCCTGCAGCGTTCCCTGCACGACGCCGAGACGCTTTCCGGCGAGCGCGTCGGCGCTGATGATGCCCGAGGTCTTCGTGGTGATGACGGTCAGATAGCCGGCCAGGTAGCCGTCGGAGAAGTCGACGGTTTGCTTGCGCTTGTCAGTGATGCCGATCGCCGCAACGCCGGCGTCGAACTGGCCGTTGGAGACGGCCGCGAGCAGCCCGGAGAAGTCTTGTCCGGTGAAGACGACCTTGTCGACTCCGGCGCGGTGGGCGACGTCTTTGAAGAGCTCGACGTCGAAGCCGGTGAAGTTGCCCTGGGCGTCGGCGAAGGTATAGGGCTTCGAGTCCCCCAGGCTGGCAACGCGAATGGTGCCGGGCTCAATCAGGCCGTAGGGGTTGTCCGCCGGCGCGGACGAGGCGGATGAGCTGCTTCCGCAGCCGGACAGCGCCAGGACCGCGGCAACAGCAACGGCGATGAGCGCCGCGGGGCGCATTTTGTTTCCTGTTTTCACAGCGTTTCCAATCGTGGGAGTAAGGGGCGGACCCGGTGGGCCGTGGGCCCCCGTGATGCGGGACTTTGTCGACGGGCGTCTTGCTGAGTCCGGTCTCAGTCCCTAGGATTGAGACCGGACTCACATCGATTGCTAGAAATGTAATCGAAGCCACATGAGGCGTCAAGGGTCCGCTACGAAAGGCCGTAATGAATAGTGATGCTTCCCGGCGCCGCGATGTCACTGTCGCCGACGTCGCAAGAGCCGCCCAGGTGTCCAAGGCCCAGGCGGCCCGAGCCCTGGGCAACTACGGTGCTGTGAGCGACGACGTACGTGAGCGCGTGCTGGCTGCCGCCGAAGAGCTGGAGTACCGGCCCAACGAGCTCGCCCGCAGCATGAACACGGGAAAATCGCACACCATCGGGGTGGTGGTCGGTGACATCGAAAACCCCCATTTTGGCCTGGCAACACGGGGCATTACGGACACAGTCAAGCGCAGTGGATTCAATGTCATCCTGATCAACACGGATGAGGATACCGAGGCGGAAATCGATGCTGTAAGGGTGCTCTTGGACAAGCGCGTTGATGGCCTGATCGTGGCACCGGCGTCCTCCGTGGAAACGCAGCATTTACGGCGCGTTTACGAATCCGGCCGTCCGATGGTGCTTTTGGACCGCAAGGCGCCGGGGCTCGACGTCGACACGGTGGCAGTGGACATGGAGGACATCTCGTATCAGTCCACCAGCTATCTGATCAGGTCCGGCCACCGGAGGATCGCGTTCGTCTCCACCCTGAAAACAGCAGGGTCATACCACGACGGGATGCAGCTGGACTCGTCCCAGATCTCGGACCGGCGCGACGGCATGAAGCGCGCGTTCGACGAGGCGGGTGTGGACTTGCCCGTCGATCTGGTCCGCCTCAACGCCGGCGACGACGAGTCGATTAAGAAGATCACCCGCGAGCTGGTGCAGCGTCCGGACCCGGCGACGGCGATCATCGCCTCCGACGGGCTGATCGGCCTCAGCGTGGTTGAAGCCATCCACGAGCTTGGCCTCTCGATTCCGGATGATGTCTCCTTCCTCATGTATGACGACTTCGCCTGGACGCGTCTGACCTCTCCCCCTCTCACGGTCATCGCCCAGCCCGTGTATGACATGGGCGTTGCGGCCGCGACGGCCCTGGTCCGGCAGATCGAAGGCCGGACGGCACCTGCGGCCACACCGGTATTCACGGCCGAGCTGATCCGCCGGGGCTCGGTCGCGGCCCCGCGGGCGGTCAGCGAGAACATGTAATCCGCCCACGGCCGTTCCCGGCGCCTATGGACTTTGGACACATGACCCGACAGCCCCACCCCGGTGACAGAACAGGGCTTAATTCTCTGGCGCGGTGCCGGGCCGAGGGATTCACTGAAGTGCAGGCAACGTTTAGTGCAATGTGCGGCGGAGGGAGCGTGGTCCCTGTGGGCGGACCGATCCGGCTGCTGGAATCGTGCAATGCTCGCGCCGCGCCCTCGGAAGCGGGCTCAGATCCGTCATGGAGCTGACGGTCGTCCTTCTCGTCACCGCCGCCCTGTTCGCCTGGGCGCTGGTTTCGGTGAGGCTGGAGCAGGCGGACCTGACCGCTCCTATTGTGTTCACCGCCCTCGGCGCGGCCCTGGCCTGGTTCGGGCTGGTCGACGGCTCCGCTCCCCCGGCGGTTACCACCCCGATTGTCGAGGTCACCTTGGTGTGGGTGCTCTTCTCCGACGCCGCCCGCCTGCCGCTCCAGCAGTTGCGCCGGGACGTGGGCCGCTATGTGCGGCTGCTGGGGGTCGGCCTGCCCCTGACCATTGTGTTCGGGTGGGCCCTGGCCGCCTGGTTCTTCCCCCACTTCGGGCTGTGGCTGGCCCTCCTCGTCGGTGCGGCGCTGGCCCCCACCGACGCCGCGCTCGGGGTCCCCGTGGTGACGAATCCGGCGGTGCCGACGCGGATCCGCCAGCTGATCACGGTCGAGAGCGGCCTCAACGACGGCATCGCCACCCCGGTGGTCATGCTCGCCATCGCCGGTGCGGCTGCCGCGGCAGGCTTGGAGAGCGCCGAAGGTCCAGGCAGCGCGGCCGTCCAGCTGCTCATCGGCGCCGGTGTCGGCGCAGCGGCCGGCGCCGCGGGCGGATGGTTGCTGCAGAGGGCCCGCCAGCGCGGGACCGCCGCCGAGGACTTCGCCGGCATCGGCGTCCTCGCCCTGAGCCTGCTCGCCTACAGCACCGCCCTCGCCGTGGGCGGCAACGGATTCGTCGCCGCGTTCTGCGCCGGGCTGGCGTTCGGCACGTGCGCCGGTCAACGAGGGCCGGCCGAACTGGTCTTCGTCGAGCAGATGAGCGGCCTGGTGTCACTGCTCGTGTGGCTGGCCTTCGGAGCCATCACCGTTCCGATCATGCTGGCGCACTCCGTCCCCCTGACCATCGCGTATGCCGTACTCAGCCTCACTGTGGTGCGCATGCTGCCGGTCGCGCTGGCCTCGATTGGTGCCGGCCTCGACCGGGCCACCATCCTCTTCATTGGGTGGTTCGGTCCACGCGGCCTGGCTTCCCTCGTGTTCGCGCTGCTGGCGCTCGAAGCCCTTGGACCAGTATCCGACCAGGCTGTCGCCGTCATCGCAGCCACCGTGCTGCTCAGCGTCCTGGCCCATGGCCTCAGCGCCGCGCCCTTGGCCGCCCGATATGGGCGGGCTGCTACCGCAGCGGGACCGGAGCCAGGCGGGCCGGTGCATGTCACGCCCGCTCCAGCCCGGGGTCTGAGCCGCAAGCACACGCTCACCCCGCGTCTTTGGCCTAAGCGTTCCCGCCACTAGTCGGTACTGGACGCGGCGGGCGCCGGAGTCGCCGTTCGCGTCCGGCCGGGAGGCTGTGATGAGTCTCACTCTCTATTTTCGGTCATCTGGCTTGAGCCGCCCGCAAGGCGCTGTGCACTATGGAAAGGCAAGGCGGGGAGAGGTTCCCCGCCGACGCAAGCCCTGACGTTCCCTCCGACGCTCCGCGTCCGCAGCGAACCCAGGGCACCCATCCTGGTGGACGCAATGAGGCCAAACCGGTGAGCTCAAAGAGCTGCCCAAGGTCTCAGGCGTTCCTGGTTTGGCCCCACGGCGGCCCCGCATCGGTGCGGAGCCGGACCTCCGGATTCATGAATGGAAGCACTGAACAATGACGTTTGAAACTGCCAACTCTGTAACCCACAAGCTCTGGGACCGCTCCACCATGCACCACGAACTGGACGCCCTGATCCACGACCTCTCTGAGCGCCACAACACCGCCAAGACCAACATCGCCGTCCACGCCAGCGGCCCGAACACCTTCACGCTCAGCCTCAACCACGGGGCAGCAAACCTTGAGGCAGTTTCCGCCTAACAAGCACAACGACGACGGCGGGAGCCACCTCCCCCCGTCGTCCCCCTCAGGCAAGGCAAATCCGTTGCGTGGTTGGCCACGCTGGACGCCAGGGTTAGAGCCAGAAGAGAAGGCCCCACAGGGCCGCTTCACGGAAGCCGCCGCGGAATGAACTCTGCCCGGCGTCAGCCATCTTCCCGGCACCCGGCGATTCAACTGCGGCTTCGGGTCCTGCCGGCGTCTTGGTGCGCTTCCGGCGCGGGGTGCCGGCGGGAAGGGTGGCGAGATAAACGCCGGTTCCCATCAGAACGAACCCGGCTGCGCCGACGGCGAGGCTTGGCAGAGAAACGCCAAGGACCAACAGGACCGCCCCTGCCAGGGCTGCAAGGGCGCCGGTCACGGGGTGACGCCTGGACCAGTGCCGTCTAGTCTGCTCCGGCGGTTCTGCTGAAGTAGCTAGCGCTGACGTATCGACCACTGAAGTGCCAACGTCGAGAAGTTGTAATTCGAGCTCGGCGAGAACCTTGTGTTCGTGTGCGGAGAGCGGCGTCGTCATGAGGTCCTTGTTTCGGGCTGAGCCAAGGCCAAGGCGTGGCTGTCATCGGTGTCGGAGAGAAAGGTTTGGACTTCGGCCACAAAGTTGTGCGGGTACTCGGAGAGAAAGGCGAGGACAAGTCGGCGCACCAGTTGCGCACGCTCCAAGGCGATGTCCGCGGCCAGGAAACCGTCATGTGCGAATGCGGACAGCTCTTCCTCGCTTAGAGTGTCGACGTCGACGAGTGCCACGGAGTCCTGGCCGAACTTCTTGAAGCCCGGAGTCAGATCACCGGAGGAGAGTCGAACCCCGCTGGAGTCGAACAAGTCCACTTCCGGGAGACGAAGGGCGTCGATGAACGATAGGGCGTCCGTCCCCAGATTCCTGAACGTCGCGGGGACTTCCCCGGTGGACAAGCCCATGCCACTGGTGTCGAAGAGGATAACCTCCCTCGTCATGGCGATCTCGTGGACGAGGGCGGGATACCAGTCGTCGGTATTGCCCCAGAAGGGCTGCACGAACACGAGAGGAACCGTGCCCGCCTTTCCATAGCGCCAGTAGGCGTAGCTGGTGCCGTCAGGGGTGTCGATCGTGTAGTGCGGGGTTAGGTGCTGGGAAATCATGATCCCTCTCTGGAGTAGACCGGTCGTCTACTTAAGGAATTAGATTAGACCGACCACCTCGCAATCGCAATGGCGCGGCGCCTTCCGGGGACGCAAAGCCCCACCCCCCCCCAGGGTCGCTCGGACTCCAATCGGGCACCGCTCCCCGGCGATTTGCGCAGACTAGACGACCGGTCTAGTCTTGGAGAACGGCAATCGACCACAAGGAGAACGACGACATGGCTGTCGGCACGAAGGAACGCATCAGCGCCAAGGCGCTCGAACTCTTCCATGCAAACGGCTATTCGGCGACCGGGGTGCTCGACATCACGAGGGCCGCCGGTGTCCCCAAGGGTTCCTTCTACCACTTCTTCGACAGCAAGGAAGCTCTGGCGGTCGAGACCGTCGCGCTATATGGCGCCACTACACGCGTCGAACTACTCGAGGGCCCCAGCACTTCTCCGCTCCGGCGCATCCACGACCACCTGACACACATCACGGGAATGACCGAGGCTGATGGCTTCACCCGCGGCTGCCTCCTTGGCAATTTCTCCAATGAAATGCCCTCGCAAAGCGCAGCTGTGACAGAGGTTGTCGAGCAGGCCCTGGAGGCGTGGACCGTGAAGCTGGCCGCCGCCATCGCCGCGGCACAGGAAACCGGTGAAATCACCAACAAGGGGGACGCCTACCGGCTTGCCTCCTTTATCGTGGCCGGGTTCGAAGGCGCAGTCGCCCGCGCCAAACTAACCAAGTCACGTGCGCCCCTTGACAGGTTCCTAGAAACCGTCAGCACCGACATCCTCGCCTAACCTAGACGCCTCTGAGCACGGGGCACAGGGCCCGCATCCGGCAGTACTATCTCGATGACCAGTCCGCCAACAGGGCGTGGAGTGACGTGTAGGGATCCCCCGTGCACATCAACGATTCGGGCAACCAGGGCCAGGCCGAGTCCGTAGCCCCGTTGCCTCTGAGCGCCGTCAACGACCCTCCCGGCGCCACGAAGGAATGGTTCGTGAAGACGGGAGGCCTGTTCGGCCGTGAATCTTTCACCAGAGCTTTCAACCCACAGGCTCACCGAACAGCGCTCAGGGCAATGGGCCGTCGTGATCACCGCCGTACCGGACATCGTGTTGTGCCGCACGGCGTTTTGAATCAGGTTTGTGGCCAGCTGCGTAAGCAGCGCAGGGTCGCCCGCCATCGGAGCCGGCCCGAGATGGGTTCGGAAGGTGATCCCGCGCTCGGCTGCCTCTGCGTTCGGCGATGAGCTTCCTGCGGTCAAGAATCTGGATCGGCATCTGAAGAAGGCCCTGCGCCGCGCCGTCAGTGACGCGTCGTCCAAAGGGGTGGAAATCTTCATCACCACCGGATGGAGAAGCGAGCGTTACCAGCGGATCCTCTTCGAAGAGGCCGTCACCAAATTTGGCTCGGAGGCAGAGGCCCGCAAATGGGTAAAAACCCCCGATGACTCTTCTCATGTGCACGGCAATGCTGTGGACCTCGGCCCCACCGACGGACTCAGTTGGCTGAGCCAGCGGGGCTGGAAATATGGACTGTGCCAGACCTACGGGAACGAAATTTGGCACTATGAACTTGCGGTCGAACCCGGCGGCATCTGTCCTACGCCAACGACAGTTGCGTCCTCCCCAGGCTAATTGCTGCTTTGTGCGCACGGCCTGCCCAGATGCGACAGGGTCAGGGTGACGAACTCCCTTAGGCCGTGAATTGGACGCGATATTCTGGGGGAGTTAGCCGAGTGAGGAAACATGTCGGGACTGCCATTGGTAGGTCGCGGACGCGAACTTACCTTCCTTGAAGAGCGCCTGATTCACCTGCGGGAACGCGGCGGCGCCTTGGTCCTCACCGGCGAGGCCGGCGTCAGGAAGTCGGCGCTGCTGGATGCGGTACGGACGAGCGCCGTGCATCGCGGGCTGGCGATGCTGACCACTTCCGGTTCGAGTCAGAACAACACGTGGCTTTTGCTCCCTGCATTTCGGCCGAAACACCGGCGACCGGCGCCCAGGGCCACCGCTCTGTGCCGCCGCTAGGATCTATCATTTCCCGCCCCACTCCCCACCCGGTATCCGCCAAGTGGCTGAACCTCCAGCCCATCGAGGCAGGGTGTGGCAATAGTCTCGGGTCAGCCCTTAGGGGCGGGCAACACGTCAGCAGGCAACACATCAGCCGGCACCGCGCCGGCGGGGTCAACCCCGACCGCACCGACGGGGGTCGCTGCGCCGACGACGCTGGGCCCGTAGAGCTGCTGGGTGAAGTTCTCCGACGCGACGCTGCCGATCGTTTCCCTTCTCGCCCCGTCCTTGACGGCGCCGGCAGCTCTGCCGGGAGCGTTGCTGCCTAGGGCGCAGCCGCTGGTGAGTACAACGCCGAGCAAGCCGACGGCAAGCATGTTTTTACGCAATTGCATCTCTTTTCGTTGGTCCGCGCTGCAGGACTAAAACCACCAGAAGTGGGCGTCTGGGATTTTGGCGCCGTACCGGAGCGGGTGTCGCTCCTCTTCGGCGGTCCTCCCTACGCTCGATTTGGTCATACTGGGTTTCTTCGCCCCTGAGGGCCTCCTTTCTCGGCGGAAGAAAGCGCGTATCGCGCAGAAGCGGCCGGTGGTTGGTTCCACGTTGCTGTCGGGCATGAGATCTTCTTCTTGTTGAGGGGATGGGCTGCAATGGTCTTGAAACTGCTCGTCACTTGTTAAGCAGGTGATGATCTTTGCATTCGGAATCGTCACCTGTCAAACTGGTGACATGAAACATTCTTTTGTGTGCGGCAATCCGGCCCTCGACTTCGCCGCAACGGTGCGCTCACGGCTCGAAGCGCCGCTGGAGATGTTCTCGTCGCCTGAGAGCCTGGATTCTTGGTTCCGCGAATCCGGGATCGTCGACGGGGACACCAAATTTCAACCGGCCGACCTTGATCAGGCCCTCGTGATCCGGGAGGCTATCTATTCCCTCGTTCACGCAAAAGTAGACGGGGATGACTACGACGGCGACGCCCTGTTCATCGTGAACGATGCCGCCCGCACACCGCCTGCCGTCCCCCAGCTCACGCCTAAAGGGCGAGTGACCGAAGCAACCCCCATGGAGGCGCTGTCAACCGTGGCACGACATGCCATCGAGGTCCTCAGCGGATCCGATGTGCCGCTGCTCAAGGAGTGCGCGAACCACGAGTGCACACGGGTCTACATCGATCGGTCCCGGGGAGCGCGTCGGGAGTGGTGCGCCATGGACCCCTGCGGCAACAAGATGAAAGCGGCCGCCTACCGTGCCCGCAAAAGGGAAGAGAAGCTGGCCTCTGCAGCCAGCAAATAGCCGCCTCGCTTCAGCACTCCCCTGCCGCCTAAAGACGTCGACGGTGATTTTCGCCGTCGACGTCCTCGCGTCCAGGATCGCCGGGACTTTCACGCTTGGGCGCGGCGGCTGATGCGGAACTGCGCGACAAGGCTGATCAGGGCGAGGACGACCGTTGCGCCCGCATATCCGACAACCGTCGGCATGAGACCCAGCGGAGCGGCGAGCTGGCCAGCGATGATGACTGGCAGGCCGAAGGCGATGTAGGCGACAACGTAGATTGCGGCGACGATTCCGGCTCGCTGCTGGGGGCCGGCTAGCGGCATGATCAGGCGCAGCGATCCGGAAAAGGCCGCGCCGAAGCCGATGCCCGTGATGACCAGGCCGGCGATCATGAGCGCAAGGCTTCCTGCGAGCACGCCGGTCACGACGCCGATGGTCCCGGCGATGGACGCGTAGATGCCAAGAGTCATTCCGCGCCGGGGGCTAAACCGCCCGAAGGCGACAGCCACGACAGCGGCAGTTGCCGGCGCAATGAAACCGCTGAGGCCGTTGACCAGGCCGCTGTTCAGGTGGAAGACGCTGCGCACGATCGTCGGCGCGAGTCCGAGGGAAAGACCAGCGAGCATCCAGATTGCGGCTATCACGGGGGCGGCTGCTGCGAATTCTTTTCTGGCAGCCGGCGGAACAGAGACGCGCGGGATCAGGGATCGCAATGCTCCGGGCTTGCGGGTCACACTCTCAGGAGAGAGCGCGACGACGACGATTCCCAGGATGGTCACGATGGTGAGGACGGCAAAGATGATCGTGTTCGCCTCGGGCGTGACCTGGATGGCGAACCCCGCAAGCAATGCGCCGACGGCGAGACCTGCGGTCACGCCGACACTGCCAAGAATGCTGCCCAATTTCCTTCGGTTCGGCGGGGCGAGTTCGGTAAGAGCGGCTGTGAATGCGCTGGTTGCAGCGCCGGTGGCCAGGCCCTGCACGACGCGGGCGGCGATCACCCATCCGATGTCGGGTGCTATGAGGAATATCAGGGTCGCTGCGAGCTGAACGAGGAGGGCTCCGATCAGCACGGGCCGCCGACCCACATGGTCGGAGAGTGAACCGGCGGTCAGCATGGCCGCAAGGAAGCCGATCGCGTAGACGGCGAACGCCAGGGTCAGGACCGCCGAGGGAAAGCCCCACTGCTCTTGGTAGAAAGCGAGCAGTGGCGTCGGCGCACCGGCCGCCAGGTACAGGCTGATGAAAGTGACCGCGCTTCCCGTGAAAGCCAACCCGGCTGGAATCCTGGCGCGACTTCCGGCGGCTGGTGTACGAGTTTCGAGGGATGTACTAGTTGACATTGAAAGGCTTCTGTTCCGCCGGCCAACGATCCTCCGGCAACGTAGTTGGTTTGTTCGTTGGGGTCCGGCGCTGGCAGGCAGCGCGGCGCTGACTGGTCAGGCGTGCCCCTGCTCGATCCAGTTGCCGTTTGCGGCAATTTCGAGATCGTCGATCCCGAGCTGCGCATCCGATTCGGTATGCGGCCCGATAACGACCGGAATGTCCGTGCCGCGCTTCACGAGCCGCAGCGGGCCGCCGTCGTCGGACTGCAAATACCGGTTGCCCCACTGCATAAGCGCGAACACCGCCGGCATGAGATCTGCACCCTTGGGCGTCAGCACATACTCGTAGCGTTTCCGCTTGCCCTCTTCCTGGTACGGACGCTTTTCGAAGAGGCCGATATCCGTAAGTTGCTTGAGCCGGGCCGAAACTATGGCGTCGGTACCTTTTGTCCGTCGCACGAAGTCGTCGAATCGGGTGGTGCCGTAGAGCGCCTCCCGCAGGATGAGCATCGATGACCGGGTGCCGATGATTTCCATCGTCATGGCGATGGAGCAGTTCTCCACGCGCCAGGCGCCCCGATCCTCGAGTACGCCATTGAGTTTGATTGACATCGATCCACCTGCCTAACTTCCAGTTGTAGTAGTTAGAGCGTAGAAGCTGACTACTAAAATGTCAAGCTAGGTGCTGCGGGGGGCTGGACCGAAAGAGTCACTATCTTGACAGGTGACGGAATTCCATGTCAGTATCGTTACCAGTTGAAGCGGTGACGCAGAAGTGGTTGCCGCATTCTTCAGCACTTCCCCCAAGGCCGCCCCTCCCCCGGCGGCGGGATCACATAGACCGCCGCCAGCGAAGAAGGATCTATCACCATGGATTTGAAGCTTGAAGTACTGTTCGTTCCCGTTTCCGACGTCGACCGGGCAAGGCCTTCTACGAGTCGCTCGGATTCCGCGTCGACATCGACTACATCGCCAGCGAGGACTTCCGGGTGGCGCATTTGACCCCTCCCGGGTCGGAAGCATCCATCATGATCGGCAAGAGCATCACCGGTGCCGCACCAGGATCACTCCAGAATCAGCTTTTCGCCGTGACGGACATCCTCGCGACCCGCGCCGACCTTGCTGAAAAGGGCGTCGACGTCTCCGAGGTGTTCCACTACGCGGACGGATTCATCTTCCACCTCGACAACCAGTACCGCGTAGCGGGCCCGCATCCGGAACGCGATGACTACCAGTCCTTTGCCTCCTTCAGCGATCCGGACGGCAACAGCTTCCTCCTTCAGGAAATCAACGTCCGGAAGCCCGGACGTTGAGCACCGCAAGCACCCGGTAACGGCTCCCCCGGGCGCCATAACGGTGCGTTTGTCCCGAGCCTGGCTACGGTGTCGTCTCCCAAACTGCGGAGACGACACCGCCGTCGCCGGCCCTGTCCACATCGTCTGACAAGACGACTGCAGGACCCCGCGTTTCCTCTGACCACTACGTCCCTACCAAACGATCGGCACTCCATGTCCCACAGTCCCCTCTCGGAACACGAAAAAAGTCTGCTTGAGCAGCTCGAGAAACAGTTCAAAGAGGACGACCCCACATTCGCCAAGGCGATGGAAGAAGTGCCGGCCGCCCCTAACCGCTCCGCCTTCCACATCGTCGCCGGGGTAACTGCTGTCGTGGCTGGCTTTCTGCTCCTGCTGCTGGGCACAACACTTCCGGGCCCCGCTCCGAACATCCTGGTCGGTGTCCTCGGTTTTGCCATGATGGTCGCCGGAGCGTTTCTCGCCGTGAGGCACACTTCGGTAACCAAAAACAGAGCACCTGCGCCGACCTTTCAAAAAGCGGAATCGGCCGAAAAGCCAAAAACGGGCAAGGATCGACGTCCCTTCAGGGACACCTTCGGAGACTGGGCTCTGTGGGGCCTGTTTTGGTGGGTGTAAAGCTGAACCGGCGACTATGCGCCTTCTCCACCGCGCACGCTCAGAGCCGGCCGAAATACGGACTTACACAAGAACAGGATTGAAAAGACTATGTCTGTCATGACCCCTATCAACATCAACGTAGCCAAGGAACACACCGAGCTGTACAAGGTGGCGACTGCGTTATCCGCACAGGCCGATGCTGCCGCCAAGGACGCCGGCCTGCCGGTATTGCTCATCGAACTGATAAAAATCAGGACCTCGCAGATCAACGGCTGCGCCTTCTGCATGCGCCTCCACACGGGCGACGCCATCAAGAAGGGTGAGACCAGCGAACGCCTCGCGGTCCTGCCGGCATGGCGGGAAACGTCCTACTTCACGGAGCAGGAACAAGCCGCCCTGAGCCTCAGCGAGTACGTCACCGGCATAGCCGATTCGCATGCGAACCGGCGCCTCTACGACGAAGCCGTTGATGTCCTCACCCCTCAGCAGGTCTCAGCGGTCACCTGGATGACGGTCGGCATCAACACTTTTAATCGAATCGCCCTTACCAGTTCCTACCCGGTGGTACCCAAGGGATGACCGGTCACATCTGGTACGTCCCCACTCTTGTTGCCGCCTTGTCCCTCTGTGTCAGGGAGAGCACCACAAGACGCCCGCGATCGCCCAACTGTTCAGGATCGTTCAAAGCATGGCGTGCCGGATCGTTCAGCGAACACCTTGAGTCAATAATGTAGCGCTAGCAATCAATGCACCGAGCGTCGCTTAGGGTAAGGATGACGATTCGACCAAGTCCAGAACTTGGGCGCCAGCCTGCTCCAGTAAAGCCGGCAGGTGCGACGGCGTGGCCGAAGCATGCTCGACTTGTATACGTCCTATGGATCGAGGTCCAAGGACGATAGCGAACGGGGAGTCCTCGCCAAATGGAAGGTGATTTCATCCGGGCACACGATCGAACGCAAGGCATGGTAACCGTACATGGACCAACAGGCGGTTTCCTCGAAGGGCCGCGATGCGTGAGCGATACTGCCGCTGTCAGCGGTGATGAGCCGATCTTCGGGTTGCTCGGCATCGACCATCTCGGCGAGAGTATTTACCGATTCGTGTTGCGCCAGGGCGGAGCAGGAGCGGAATCGGTAGCAAAGCAGTTCGGAATATCGGAGGATGTGTCGAGCAAACGCCTCGTCGCCTTGCGCGGAATGGGCCTGGTCGTCCGGCTTGCCGGCGAGAGCGGGACCTACGCCGCTGTGGATCCACGGTTCTCGCTGCGCGCGCTCACTGACCGGCATAACGACGGTATCGCCAGGATCCGCGCCAACGTGCCGGCCTTGGCCGAACATTTCGACCGAGCCAGGACTGCAGCCTTCGATCATCGCGAGACACAACTCCTGAGCAACTCGGACGAGGTAGCCGCGTGGTACGCGCGGCTACAGCACCAGGCAACCCACCAGTTCATGGCATTTGACAGACCTCCGTACGTGTCCGCGGCCGCGAACCCTCTCGAGAAAGTCGTGCTGGCCCGCGGCGTGACTTGGCGAGCCATCTACGCGGCGGCGAGCTTCGAGACGGAAGGTACCTGGCAGGAGGCGCAACTCCTGGCCGCACGGGGTGAGCAGGCGCGTGTCGTCCCCGACCTCCCGGTGAAACTCGCCATCGCAGACCGAACCGTCGCCATGGTGTCACTCACCCTCGATCCGACTCGACGGGAGGCGGTGGTCACCGAGTCACCGTCGCTGGTGAGGGCGCTGTGCGATCTGTTCGAGTTCTACTGGGCGTCCGCCATTCCTGTGCCCTTCGACGGCTCCGATGCCGCCGGATGGCGGGAATCGCAAGCGCCCGCTCCGGGGGACGAGAACAGGTCAGCTACGCGAGAGGAACGCGTGTTGCTTACGCTCATCGCCGCCGGGCTCAAGGACGACGTTATCGCCAGGCAGTTGGGAATGTCCTCCCGGACCCTGAGGCGCCGCAGCCAGGACTTGATGAGCGAATTGGGGGCGGCCAACCGGTTCCAGGCCGGGGTGCAAGCCGCCAAACGCGGCTGGGTATGACAACCGCGTAACACTGACGTAACAATTCATGACAACGTTGGCCGGTTGCGGACATCGTCCGGAACCGGCCACGTTCCAGCGTCCTGCAGCCTCCAGAATGGCGGAATGGCCCCCAATCGCGGGGATCCGTCACTTGTACAAAGGACGTTCATGTCTCTGTATATTTTTCGTCATTTCCATTTACGAACGGGCACAGGCGTGCTCGCCGTTGCCGCAACTGTCGCTGCCGGTGGGATCTTCCCGACATTCCAGGCAGCCGCGCAATCGCCTACCGAGCGGGTGATCATTGAGCTGGAAGCTGCGCCGGCGTTGGACCAGCTCAGCGAGGCCCGCACGAGGGCACTACGCACAGGCGACGCCGGCGCCAGGGCGGAGGCCAGCGAGTCATACCGAGCAGTCTCGGCAGCCATCAAGAAAGCGCAGGAAGAAGTCGCCGCGTCTGCCGAATCCAAGGGTGTGCCTCTGAACAAGGCGCGCCACATCACGGGCGTGCTCAACGCGATCGTCGCTGAGGTCGATTCGTCGAAGATTGGCGATCTTCGACGCCTGCCTGGTGTCGCGCGGGTCACCAAGGACACCCGTATCAGCCTACTGACAAGTCAACCGCCAGCAGCCGAGCCAACAGCCGAACCAGGGCCGAGCCAAGAAGTAGCACCCGTCCCGCCTTCCGCAGCAGAAGTCGCGACGGCGCCCGAAACTGACAGTGAGCCTGCATCGTCGCAGGTCGCCGCGGATGCAGCCCATGGCGAAGGCTCCACCGTCGCGGTCATTGACACGGGCGTCGACTACTCCCTTGCTGATCTCGGGGCAGGTTTCGGGGAGGGCTTCAAGGTAGTCGACGGCTACGACTTCGTCAACGACGACGCCGACCCGATGGACGACCACTACCACGGCACGCACGTAGCCGGCATCGTCGCCGGGACGGGCGCCGAATCAGTCACCGGCGTGGCGCCTGCGGCCTCGATAACGGCGTACAAGGTACTGGACCATGAAGGGGCCGGATGGATGTCATGGATCCTCGCCGGCCTCGAAGCCGCCGCTGATCCCACCGGCGACCATCCTGCCGACATCATCAACATGAGCCTCGGAGGCTATGGTGACGGCCGGGATCCGCTCGGTCTGGCTGCAACGAACCTCAGCAAGGGTGGGGCCCTTGTCGTGGCTGCCGCCGGCAACTCAGGACCGTCGGAAGCGACAATCGGAACCCCGGCCGCTGCGGAAGGAGTTCTCGCTGTGGGAGCGTCCGTCACTGACTTTAGGATCGCAACCGCCAGCGTGGCAGCACCGATCCAGCACGAACTGGAGACGTGGCGTGTCCTGTTCAGTGGCAATCCACCCGCCGAAGATGTCACGGCGTCGGTGGTCGACGTCGGCACCGGAAGCCTCGAGGACTTCGACCGCGTGGGAGATGTGGCCGGCAAGGTGGTTGTGTACCGGGGTCCAGCTCCCCGGAGCATGGACGGCGACGTATACACTGCCTTCCGTGCGGCCCGTCTTGCCGAGGAGCGCGGCGCTGTCGCGGCTCTGGTATATGAGCCAAGCGAGATCGATGAGGATGCCGGCGGCGGAGTGATCTCCTCCAGCGGTGGCGACGTCGGGGTAGTCGACGTAGCCGCCAGCGGTTCCGGGACTCTCGGTAGTGGCGACGATACGCGACTCGACTCGCTCGTCGTCCTGGGCATAGCGGCATCGGAGTATGCCCTGTTCGCGCCCGCCGTAGCTGATGGAACCGGTCGAGTACGAATTTCCTCCGTGGACGCAACGGACCGCATAGCCAGCTTCAGCTCCCGCGGCCCGACTGTTTTCGGGCAGATCAAACCGGAGATCGTGGCACCCGGTTACCAGATCCGGTCCAGCGTTCCCTCCGCACAAGGAATCCCAGAAAACGCTTACCGGCTCTCCGGCACCTCCATGGCTTCGCCACACGTAGCCGGTGTGGCGGCCCTGGTGAAAGCCCAAAACCCGGGGCTCGACCCGGTCGCCCTCCGTGCCAAGCTCATCGGCAGCGCGGTTCCACTGGCGGGCGACTCTCACTCCTTGTCGCCGTCCTTGCAAGGCTCAGGCCGGGTATCGCTTAGTGCATCCGCGGCTGCCACGGTCGTGGCCTCGCCCGACACTCTCGCGTTCGGCCAGGCGGATGGTGACGGTGACCCGAGTGCCGCGCTGGAACTGACTCTCGCCAACAGGTCGGAAAGCGCCATCACGGCCCACCTGGACGTCGAGCCCTCTGCCGTAAGCAAAGGAACCCTCAGCCTGGCCGGAACCGACCTCAGGATTGAACCGGGCGCCACAGCGTCGGTGGCGGTTACCGCTGCTGCGACAGCCACGGGCGTCGACTCAGAGCTTTCCGGCGTCATTGTTGCTCGGCTCGGCGATGGTAAGGAAGTCCGCGTGCCGTATCTGCAGATGTCGCGTCGCCTGTCTGTCGCAGCGACGCCGCAACCGTCAAGTGATGGCGTTTCGGTCATGGTGTCGTCGTCGCTCTTGCCGCTGACAACAGCTCCCACTCTCACCATCACAGGAGCGAATAGTAAACCGTTCACTGTGCCGATGGTCGCCGCAGATTCCTTGCCTGGGTGGTATCGGGCGGACATAGATCCTCCGGCAGTAGGAAGCTATAAGGTGAGCGCGTCGGCGGAAACAGGTGACCGGACAATCGCGGGGGCCGGAACCTTCGAAATCATCCCGGAGGCGACAACCGACACTACGTGGCAGCAACTGGGACGGGACGCGAGTTCAATGCAGTTGGCGGTCTCACCTGTCACGCCCGGCACGGCGATGCAAATCGCAAACACCTCCGTCCGCCCGTTCGTCACAACCGACCACGGCACCACCTGGAGCCAGATCCGTTCCCTTCCAGTGGCCGACGGAAACGGAACATTGATCGCCGACACTGAGAGCGGGACCTCGTTCTGGTACGCAGTCAACGGAAAAGCAGGCCAGGACGTCCTGGATCCCACCTATCACGGCAAGCTGCTGCGCACCGCTGACCTCGGCGCCAGCTGGGAACTGATGCCGCTCCCGGACAAACCGATCCTCCAAGTCACCAACGAAGGGCAGAAGCTGGCGGTCGTCTACTCCGACGGCGTCGAAGTCAGTTCTGATGCGGGCAGGACATGGACCCACACCGGCTTCGCGTGGCCAGACCCAGTACGAGCGGCAACCATTCACAAGGGTGACCTCTTTGTATCCGCATACCGGTCGGTCTGGCGGGTCGGGAACGTGTTTGGAGACATCCAGACACCGGTATCCGTGCACACCGCGCCCGACAACCGCTTCTTCAGCGGAATAGCAGCGACCGCAGACGCGCTGGCTGTGAGCAAGCAGGGCGGCGTCGACCTCTCCCGGGATGGTGGCAAGACTTGGAAGGCAGCCCCATCGTTCGGCCCGGATGAGTACACAAGCGGCATCAGGGCGGTCGGAAATGATCTGTTCATGGGAGGACTCCACGGCTATTTCACTTCGGGGAACGCAGGGAGGAGTTGGAAGCTCAAGCCGTATCCCATCGCTGGCGTCATCGCGGTGGACTTTGATCGGTGGCCAGATCGCCGCTCTTCCCTCCTCCTGCCGCTGGAGTTGGCGGGTTTGTACGACTCTGGCGATAACGGCAAGACCTTCGAGCGAATTGGCGTGTCAGCAACCACGATACAAAACGTGATCGCGAGTGCCGATGCAAAGGGGACACCAACCGTCTTCATCGCCGATGAGCAGGGTGTGGGCTCGAAGCCGCTCCCGGCGGAGACGACGTTGAAGGATGATGCGACGGAGTGGGGCGCGACCGGTGGCGAGTCAATGTTCGGTGTCGCAGTCCGGGACGTCGAGCAGAGCGCCACGTCGAAGGACTCGTTCTGGCGTGTACGAGTGGACGGAAACCTGAACCAGGGCATCCAAGGCAGCGCCGACGCGGGCAAGACGTGGAACGCTGTGGGGCCACGCACATACGGGATGTCCCTTCCCGACCTCGAGGCAAGCCCAACGGTGGACGGCCACGTTGCTGCCTCCTATGTGATTCGACAGGGAGAGGAACGCGGGTTGCTAGTGACGCATGATGGCTGGGAGCACTGGGAAACCTACACGCACCCGCTCACCATTCGGTCGATTGCCATCGACCCGCACAACGAGTCGCGCATGTGGGTCGCCGCGGACGAGGGGCTGTACCGCTCCGATGACGACGGTCGCACGCTCACGCACGTCCTGGACGACGAAATGGAATCAGTCTGGGTGGACCCCGCCGATGAAAAGCGGGTACTGGCAGGAGGCCGCGGCTTGTGGGCCAGCAACGACGGGGGAACCACATTTGCCGCTGCCGACGCAGGGGGAGCTGACATGCTCGTAACCTCGTTCTCCTCCGCCACGGTCGCTGGCGACCGCGGGGAGCAGACGCTGCTCTTCGCTGGCACCACGACGTTCATCCCTGGACCCTTCCTAGTTCACGGCCGCGGCGTTCTCGCCAGCCGCGACGGCGGAATGACGTGGACCAACGTCTCAGCCGGTCTCGCAACAACGTCCGTCACGGCTCTCGACGTGAGCGACGACAACAAGTGGCTGCTGGTCGGTACCCGCCAAGGCGGGCTGCACCGTGCCAACATCGAGTCGCTCATGCCGCTGGTGAAGTAAACACACAGTTCGCAAGTAACCGGTCCGCCGGGGGCCTGATAGTCCCCGGCGGATCGTCGTCATGCACGGTTCAAGGGCCAGCGCCGGGGACAGATCCGCAAGGAAGTGGACCTAGGAACCGCGATTGATGCGATCTACGGCGCAGTCATAGCTGGTACGTCCCCACTCTTGCTGGCACACTGAGCCGATGAGTGATCCTCTCCCCCCGTCCAGGCGGTCTGGCATCCGCGCCGCGATGTTCGTGGACTTCGACAACGTCTATACGGGCCTGATGGCCTTGGACCCGGCGGCCGCCAAGAGGTTCGCTGAGGATCCCAAGCACTGGACGGAAGCGCTGGCCGCTGGCGGCGCGGGCGAGGAATCCCGGCGCTTCCTGATCCGCAACTGCTACCTCAACCCGGTGATCTACTCCAAGTACAGGCCGTACTGGACGCGCGCAGGTTTCCGCGTGATCGACTGCCCCTCCCTGACCCAGCGGGGCAAGTCCAGCACCGACATCAACCTGGTGCTGGACGCGATGGATGCTCTCTCCGGCGCGGCACATGTTGAGGAATTCTTCGTCGCGTCGGCGGACGCCGACTTCACGTCGCTGGTCCAGCGGTTCCGGGCGGCTGACCGCATGACGACGGTCATCGCGGCCGGTGCCGTGGCGTTCGCGTACCGGGAGATGGCCGACAGCGTGGTGGAGTCCCACGACTTCGTGGCAATCCTCAACGGGACCTCGGCCGGCGTCCCCCGCATGGTGCCGACCACCGGGCTTGGCGCCCCGCTGCGCACCGCACCAGGCGCTCCCAGGTCCGCGACGACGGCCGCCGACGAGGTCCGGGCCCTGGTGCAGGCCGCGCCGGGCCCGGTCACCGGAGCGGTTGCGGCGCACCGGGCACTGACCGCGGACCCGTCACTGAAGACCGATTGGGGCGGCCACGGCAAGTTCGGGGCCTGGATCGCCCAAATCGGCCAGGGCGTCCAATACTCGTCCACGCCGTCACCTGGCTGGGTGTGGGACTCGCAACGGTTTTCGCCGGAGCTGTCCTCGCTGGCATCGGAGGACCGGCCGGCCATCGAGGAGCAGGTCACCCGGGTCACGGACATCCCGGCGCTGTCCGCCGAACAGTTCCGGCAGGTATTCCTCTCGCTCGAGGCGAAGCTGCGCGAGCACCTGGGCAACCGCGGCGAACTGGCGCGGTCCGTCCGGGACGACTGTGTTGCGGCCGGGCAGCCGGTATCCCGCTCGGCCGTGAACTTCGTGATCCAGGGCGTGGTGTACGCCGGTGGTTCGCTCTCCGAGCAGATGACGGCCACGGAACTCGCCGCCGCGTGGACCAGAAATGTGGAAGAGCTGTGCCGCCTCGCCCTCATGGAGTTCGACGACGCCGAGAAGCTCGCGCTCCGGCGCTGGGCCGGCGGCGGGCTGCTGGAGTCCGGCCCCGGCGACTCCCGGGCCGCGCCTTAGGCCTCGGCTCCTACCGCGGTTGACGCGGCTCGGCCGTGCGGCTCAGACGTGCTGATCGACCAGCACCGGGTTGCCATCCGGATCCAGGACGATAAAGCTCGCCGGTCCCGTCGTTCCCTCTTCTGCCTCAGAGAGGAACTCCGTGCCCTTGGCTTTCAGCTCCCGCTGGAGATCGCGCACATCGGTGAACGGGTCCACCGCCTCCGCGGTCTGGTTCCAGCCCGGGTTGAACGTCAGCATGTTCTTCTCAAACATCCCTTGGAAGAGGCCGATGACGGTCTCGCCGTTCTTCAGAATCAACCAGTTCTGCGTAATGTCGCCCCCGAGACTGCTGAAACCAAGTTTCTCGTAGAACGCAGCAGAAGCCGCGATGTCCTTGACGGCGAGGCTGATGGAAAAAGCGCCGAGCTGCATGTGTTGCTCCACTCTCCAGAGGGACGGATGTTACCGATGATACCCGCGGGTATTCAGCCGCAGGCGCGATCCGCCCGATCAAAACAAACAAACCACTTTGATCGATCTAGCCAAATTGATATAATTTCTATGTGAGCCACACCACGTTCTCAGAGGCTCGGGCGGCAGCGTCGGGCTTCCTCCGCTTGGCTGGGCACCCCGTGCGGTGGCAGTTGCTGGGCGAGCTGGCACGCAGCGACCGGCAGGTGCGCGAGCTAACGGCGCTGGTGGGCCAGAGGCAGAGCCTGACCTCCTACCATCTCGGCCAACTGCGCGCAGGCGGGCTGGTGACCATGCGGCGCAGCTCGGCTGACGGACGGGACACATACTGCAGCCTCAACCTGGCGGTGTATCGCGAACGGCTTGCCGAATCCGGCGCGGCGCTTCACGCCGGCCTACGGCTGGTCCCGGCCGAGCTGACACTGCCGGCGGACCATATTGGCGGGCCGCCGGGCCAGCCGTCCGCGCAGTCCCCCGGGCAGTCACTCGTCCGGGTGCTGTTTCTCTGTACGGGCAACAGCGCCCGGTCCCAGATGGCCGAGGCGATCCTGGGGCGTCTGGGCGGCTCCCGGATCGAAGCCGCCAGCGCCGGCAGCCACCCCAAAGACCTGCACCCCAACGCCGTACGCGTGATGCGTGAGCGCGGCATGGACATCAGCGGCGCCCGTTCCAAGCATCTGAGTGAGTTCGCCCAGCAGCGGTTCGACTACGTGATCAGCCTTTGTGACCGCGTACGGGAAGTGTGCCCGGAATTCCCGGGGGCACCGGCGATGGTGCATTGGAGCATCCCTGATCCGGCGGCCGAGGCAGCCGATCAGGACAGCTACCCGGCGTTTGTTCGCACCGCGGAGGAACTGAACACGCGGATCCAGTTCCTGCTCTACGCAATCGAGTACTCCCACACGAGTTCCGAAAGGAGCTAGAAATGCCCAACGACCTTACGGAGCTGGTCAGCGTCCGATACATGGTGGACGACGTCGAAGCGGCGATCGGCTTCTATACAGACCATCTCGGGTTCACCCTCAGGATGAGCGCCGCACCGGCGTTCGCCGACGTCACCCGCGGCCGGCTGCGGCTCCTCCTGAGCGGGCCGAGCAGCTCGGCAGGCCGGCCCATGCCGGACGGCACGGTCCCCGCACCGGGAGGATGGAACCGCATCCACCTGATCGTGGGCGATATCGCGGCCGAAGTAAACCGGCTGCGCGCCGCCGGTCTCACGTTCCGCAACGACATTGTCACCGGTCCCGGCGGGCAGCAGATCCTGCTGGAAGATCCGTCCGGCAACGTGGTCGAGCTATTCCAACCCGCCGGCAAATAGCGCACAGTTCCACACAGAGCGGACTACGGCTAGAACTCAAGGACTTCCCGCCGTCGTCCGCTTGCGTTTGGTGCCGCTGACCTACAGCGCCGACCGGCCGCCGTCGGACGCGACGATGGCGCCGTCAACGTTGGTGCCGTCGTCACTACTGATGTGATCGAGGAGGGTGTCCCGGTCGAGGCCGAGAAGGGCCGAGGCGAGACTGGCGACCAAGTCCAGCACGTCATCGCTGCTGGCGGTGCCCGCCAGAACATCCATGACCAGGCCATCTTCCTGGGCCACAAGGGTACGCGCAATCTTCGCCGGTTCAAGGACCGGAAAGAACTCGCCGCTCTGCACTCCGTCGGCAATGATCATTTCGTAAATCTGCTGTTGGGTGCGGGTGAGTTCCCCTTGGATACGTCGGTGCTCCGTGTCCCTGAGCGAATGGGTCCAGTATTCGTAAAGAATCCGGAAGGCATCGTCCTCCAATCCTGCCGTCGTGCCCGCGCTGATGACGGCCGCGAGCCTGGCGGTCGGACTCATGCCGGTGTCCGCTGCCTCCGATAGCCGCGTGAGAAATCTGGCAGAAGAGGCCTGGACGGCTGCCGCGGTGATTTCGGCCAGGCTTCCGTAGTAATACAGCACGGCGTTGGGGGCCATGCCCGCCTCCGCCGCAATCGCGCGCAGCGTCGCAGCTTCTGCGCCGCTGCGGGCGGCGACGGCCTGTGCCGCCGCCGCAATATCCCTGCGGCGCCCTTCCCTTTTGCTGAGGTTTGCCATTGCCACTCCCCCTTTGGCCCAATGCCTATTGACAAGGAGTCTAGACCCGTATTGAATGGCATTCAAATTTGAATGTGATTCAAATAACTTTGATTCGATGAGGAGTCTCCGTGTCACATCCCCTTCCACACCCCACCGTTCCACCCCCTGCCCTTCCGGTTGCCGCTGCGAGCAAGGGATTGAAGGCCGGATCGATCGGTATCGGCCCGACGGTGGCATTGGGTCTTGCCGCTGTGGCCCCGGCGTACAGCCTGGCGGTTACCCTGGGCTTCGTTGTCCTGGCAGTCGGGTCGAGCACACCAGCAGCGTTCCTTCTGGGGTTCGTTCCTATCCTGTTCACGGCCTTCGCATTCCGGGATCTCAATCGGGAAATGCCTGACTGCGGTGGGGTTTTCGTTTGGATCTCGCGGGTTTTCGGCCCGTGGGGGGGCTGGTTTTTCGGTGGTTGGGTCCCCCAGATTGCCACCTTCATCTCCAGCGCGGCCCTGGCGCAGGTTGCCACGACGTATCTTCTGACCTTCCTGGGGCTCGGCTGGGCCGCGTCCCAACCGGTCATCGTCGCCGCCATCGCGTGCGGGCTGATCGCGCTGAGCGGCGTCGTGGCGGCCCGGGGAATTGAACTCTCCGCGTGGCTTCAATACGCGCTGATTGCCTTGCAGCTGATTGCCCTGGGCGGCTTCTGCATCGGGGCCTTTACCGCCATGGCAGCCGGCACCGCGGCGGAAGGTACGGAGCAGCCACGGCTGGACTGGTTCAACCCCTTTGCCTCCGGCGATCTCTCCGGCCTGGTGCACGGCGTCATCCTGTGCCTGTTCATCTACTGGGGCTGGGACGCGCTGATAGCGGTCAATGAGGAAACGACCGACCGCAAAGGAACACCCGGGCGGGCCGTGGTCATCACCACCGTGATCCTTCTGTTCTTCTACGTCGTGACCGCGACGGCCGCCGTCGGATTTGCCGGAACCGCCGGCATCACCGATCCCGAAACCGTCTCGGACGTCCTGTCTGTGCTCGGCCCCCAAGCCACCGGCGGGCTCTTCGGGCAGGTCATCATCCTCGCCGTCGGCATCTCGGCATTGGCAGCCCTGATGACTGTCGCGATTAGCAATCCCCGGTCCTGGCTCAGCATGGGAACTTACGGGGCGCTGCCAGTGGCCACCACGAAGGTGCATACCTCCAGGGGGACACCCACCACGTCAATCATCTGGTGGGCGCTCCTGAGCATTGCCGTGACAGTGGTTCTGACAGCGATCAGCGCCGACTTCATCAGCCTGGCCATTCTTTCAGTCGGCCTGATGATCGCCGCCTACTACGCCGCGACGGCGCTGGCCTGCGTCGTGTATTTCGCTCCCCAGATGCGCACCTCCGCCTCTGCCCTTGTCCTGAAGGGCATCCTCCCGGGCCTGGGCGCCCTCCTGATGACGGGAGCGTTTGCGTACAGCGCCGTAGACATGGTCTCCCCCGACTACGCCGGGCTCTCCTGGCTCGGCATCGGAACCGTGTTCTGGATCGGAATCGGCGCCCTCGCGCTAGGTGTTCTGGTCATTGCCATCATCCGCCCCAGACTCCGGCCCTACTTCGCCGGGCGGACGATCCCCCGGGGAACCTTCTCCACCCGCAACGAACTTCAATCCATCCTGAGCAGCGAAACCGAGGCATAGATGCGCGTCCTATCCATTGCAGCAATCCAAACGAAACCCGTGCCCTACGACGTCGAAGCTACCTGGGAACGCTTCGCCGCCCAGGCTAAAACCGCCAAAGAGCTCGGCCCTGAGGTCGACATCATCGTGGCCCCCGAACTTCTGCTCGCGGCGCCCGGGGACTTCCTGATCCCGGACCCTGGGGCCGAAACCCGCTCCGCCGGCCCTATCCCCAGCGCGCTCACCGACCGGATCGCGGACCTGGCCCGCCGCCTGGGGGTCTGGCTCGTGCCCGGATCCCTGCTGGAGACCGACGGCGGAAACACCTACAACACGGCAATCGCAGTCTCCCCCGAAGGCGAGATCGTGGCCCGGTACCGGAAGCTCTTTCCCTGGCGCCCGTTCGAAACAACGACGCCGGGTGACTCCTTCGTGACCTTCGACATCCCCGGCCGGGGCCGCGTAGGCCTCGCCATCTGCTTCGACGGAAGCTTTCCCGAGGTCGCCCGGCAACTGGCATGGCTCGGAGCGGAAGTCATCATCCAGCCCACGCTCACCACGACCCGGGACAGGGCGATGGAAATCGTGATGTCACAAGCCAACGCCTTCGCAAACCAGGTCTACGTCGTCAATATCAACGGCGCCGACCCATCAGCAGTCGGCGAAAGCGTCATCGTGGACCCCGAAGGGACCATCATGCAGCAGGCCAGAGGAGGCGAGGAAATCCTCTACGGAGTCCTCGACCTCGACCGGGTCACACAGGTCCGCCGCTACGGAACCCACGGCATCAACCGGCCCTGGGCACAACTCCACGACCAGCAAGGAATCCTGTCATACCCCATGTACGGCGGGGCGCATTTCCAACCCCCGGCCTGGAGCACTCCGGACCGGGACGCTTCCCGCGCGAAACAAGTCAGCGCCTCAAGGTCCTGACAATGGCAACTATCCTCGGAACCGCGGACACTGTCATCGTCAATGCCAAGGTGCACACCCTCGATGCACGACAGCCCTCTGCCAGCACAATCGTCATCGCGGACGGCAGGATCCTCGCCGCTGGTGGCAAACACCTGCTTGGCGAGCACCGGGGTCCCCGCACCCAAGTGCACGATGCCAGGGGCCAAACCATCACGCCGGGGCTCATCGACGGGCACATCCACCCCATCCAGGGTTCGGAACTCACGGTCGGCGTCGATTTCGGCTCGGTGTCAACGTTCGACGGTTTCCTGGCTGCCCTGCACACCGAAGCAGCCAGAGTTCTTGCGGAGAACTCGGCGGGGTGGGTCCGGGGATGGAACCTTGACTACGGCGTCTTTGAAGGCAGGCGGATATCCGCTGACCTGATTGAGGATGCGGTCTACGGCCTGCCGACGTTCATTCTGCTGATGGATCTTCATACCGCACTGGCGAGCACAGAAGCTCTGAGACTGAGCGGCATCACAGGTGGGCGCCGGTTTTGCGACAATTCAGAAATAGTTGTTGACGAAACCGGCAACCCCACCGGGGAGTTGCGGGAATCCACTGCCTACGAATTGGTTGGAGCCACCGCGCCGGCTCTTTCTGCAGCGCAGACCGTCGAGAGGGCACGGGAGCTGATCTCCTGCTTGTCGAGAACCGGCATTACCTCAGGAACGGTCATGGATGGTGACCTTGCTTCGCTCGATTTCATCGACAAGATCGATAGCACCGGATCGGGCCTGCCCGTCAGGCTGGTTTCCGCCCTCGAGCATCGGCCCGGCCTGACTGCTGAAGAGGCACGGTCTTTCCTCTTGTCGAGGGATCGGCGGGGTCGCCGCTGGCGCGGTGGGCTCGTCAAACTCTTGCTTGATGGTGTTATCGATACGGGAACCGGTTGGCTGTACGAACCGGACACGCTGGGAGAGGGAATGAAGCCATTCTGGCCCGACCCGGCTGACTATGCCGCAACCGTCAAACAATATAGCGATGCAGGATTTCAAATCGCGACACACGCTATCGGCGATCGAGCCATCGGTGCTGCGATCGACGCATATGTCTCGGCCGGCGTGTGGTCCCGGCGAGGAGCCCCGCACCGCATTGAACACCTGGAGTGCCTGGCGGACAGGGATCTTGCACGTCTTTCCACAGCAGGTATCACCGCATCCATGCAGCCGCTGCACATGCAGTGGCGAAAGGCGGACGGATCCGATTCCTGGTCCAGTCGTCTGGGCGTCGAGCGATCGAAACTGGCCTGGAGGGTTCGTGACGTCATCGATTCAGGCGCTCCGGTTGCGCTGGGCTCGGATTGGCCCGTGGCTCAGTACGACGCGCGCATCGGCATGGCATGGGCACGCCTGCGTCGCATCCCGGGCCGGACTGATGCGCCTGTCTTTGAACCTTCACAGAGGTTGACGGCTCTCGAGGCGCTCAAGGGCTTCTCGGTCTGGGCCGCCGAGGCCCAAGGAGACCATGACCAGGGAACCATCCGGCCCGGGAACAAGGCCGACCTCGTGATCTGGGCCGACGATCCGCTCCTGGTTTCCGCCGACGACATTATTGAGCTCCCGATCGAATCGACCTGGGTGGATGGAGAAATTGTCTTTAGCCGGGAAGAGTAAGCGGACGGCTCTTGGAAAACGAAGGATTCCGAGTCATGAATCGAGTTCTGCCCTCCGCCGGACCTGAGGATGTCTACCCCGGCGGAGGAAGGGCGCCATAGGTATTTGGCACCGCATGAGGATTGACCGGCCGGTCCTCGTCGGACGAGGAGGGCTCCCTGGTGTCGTAACTGCGCGCCGTCCGCAAGTCCCGCGACCCTTTGCGCAGACCCACCGCGACAAAGCCGAGGCCAACGGCTAGCAGACCAAGTCCGAGGACGAACAGCGCCACCGCACCCGGCCCTGCGCCACCCGAGAACACCTCAAACAGCGGCATCGGCAGGACGAACAGCGTGACCGCCAGGAATCCGAAGCCCGCTGCAACCTGCCATGTCCCCTTGGACTGCATGGTTCCCCCTCCATGTTTTTGCGTGGTCCGCCTGGGCCCCAGTAAACCCGACGCACGCTCAATTAGAAAGAGCCGTCGTCGTTGACCCAAACCCACCAGAGTCTTAGAGAACTTTGCGGATGGATTCCTCGAAGCTGACCACGTGATGTAGGGCGAGCTCGGCCGCACGGTCCTCGTCGCCGTCCGCAATCGCGGACAGCAGCTCGACATGCTCCACGATGTGGCCGCTCACCGAAGGCACCTTGTCCAGCACCAGGCACCAGACGCGCGTGGCCAGGTTGTCGTAGCGGATCAGCGTGTCTTCGAGGTGCGGGTTGGCGGCAGCTTTGTAGATCAACCGGTGCACGGTCAGGTCGTACCGCATGAGGTCGCGCGGGCCCCCCGGGCTGGGATCCAGCTGTGCAATGGTATCGGCGACGTGCCGCATTTCGCGGCGCATGGTGTCGCTGGCCCTGCTGGCGGCACGGCGCGCAGCCAGTGGCTCCAGGAGTTCCCGGATCTCCGAGACGTCGGCCAGTTCCGTGAAGTCCACAGTGGTGGCGAAGGTACCCCGGCGCGGGTAGGAAACCACGAGGTGGTCCACTTCCAGCCGCTTGATCGCCTCGCGCACAGGAGTGCGGCCGAAGCCGAGTTCGGCCGCGAGCTGCCCGTCGTTGATTGGCTCACCGGGCCGGATCTCGAGCATGATCAGCTTGTCGCGCAGCTGCCGGTACGCGGCCTCCGCCTGGGACGGCGCTTCGTCCTCGGCGAGAGGCAGGGCAGGAAGTGCATTCAAGGCACCGCTCCGTTCTTCGCTACTCCGTGTCCGAGTCCCAACCGGAAGCCACGTGCCACTTTGCTTCCAGCTATTGACTCTGTTGTGACCTCGATCATACCATTGATCCCACACTGATATATCAGTTATCAAACAGTGGTATTTCAAAGGAGCACCCGTGGTTGAGCAGTTGAACGAGCGACTTTCCGCAGTCGATCCCGAAGTCCAGCAGGCCATTGCCGACGAGCTGGGCCGCCAGCAGTCGACGCTTGAAATGATTGCCTCGGAGAATTTCGCCCCGGCGGCAGTCATGGAGGCGCAGGGCTCGGTGCTGACGAACAAATACGCCGAGGGCTACCCCGGCAAGCGTTACTACGGCGGCTGCGAGCACGTGGACGTTGTGGAGCAGTTGGCCATCGACCGGGTCAAGGCACTGTTCGGCGCCGAATACGCCAACGTCCAGCCGCACTCCGGCGCGCAGGCCAACGCCGCCGCCATGTTCGCCCTGCTGAACCCGGGCGACACCATCATGGGTCTGGACCTGGCGCACGGCGGCCACCTCACCCACGGGATGAAGATCAACTTCTCCGGCAAGCTCTACAACGTGGTCCCGTACCACGTGCGTGAATCGGACTTCCGGGTGGACATGGCCGAGGTCGAGGCACTGGCCCTGGAGCACCGCCCGCGGCTGATCGTGGCGGGCTGGTCCGCCTACTCCCGCCAGCTCGATTTCGCTGAGTTCCGCCGGATCGCGGACCTGGTGGGCGCCTACCTCATGGTGGACATGGCGCACTTCGCCGGCCTCGTGGCCGCAGGGCTGCACCCCAACCCGGTGCCCTACGCCGACGTCGTCACCACCACCACGCACAAGACCCTCGGCGGCCCGCGCGGCGGAGTCATCCTCGCCAAGCAGGAGTACGCCCGCAAGATCAACAGCGCCGTGTTCCCGGGCCAGCAGGGCGGCCCGCTGGAGCATGTCATCGCTGCCAAGGCCGTGGCTTTCAAGCTGGCCGGAACCCCGGAATTCAAGGAACGCCAGGAGCGCGTCCTGCAGGGGTCCAAGCTTCTGGCCGAACGGCTTCTCCGGGAGGACGTGGCAGCAGCCGGCATCTCCGTGGTGAACGGCGGCACCGACGTCCACCTGGTCCTGGTGGACCTGCGCAACTCGGAGCTGGACGGGCAGCAGGCCGAGGACGCGCTGCACCGGGTCGGCATCACCGTTAACCGGAACGCCGTCCCGTTCGACCCCCGCCCGCCGATGGTGTCCTCCGGCCTCCGGATCGGCACCCCGGCGCTGGCGACCCGCGGCTTCGGCGCCGTGGAATTCGCCGAGGTCGCGGACATCATCGCGACGGCGCTCATCGCCGCGGCGACCAGCGGGAGTTCCGGCGGCGGGACCGGCGGTGCATCCCTCAGTGACGACGCCGCCGTCGAGCTCCGCGCCCGGGTCACCGCCCTGGCCGACCAGTTCCCCCTCTACCCGCATCTTTCCCAGGACGACGGCGGCACCCAGATCGCCGCATTCGAATCAGACATGATCGGAGCAGCCCAGTGAGCACGCAACAGCTCCCGGAACACCCGGATTTCCTCTGGCGCAACCCGGAGCCCAAGTCCTCATACGACGCCGTGATTGTGGGCGGCGGCGGGCACGGCCTGGCCACCGCCTACTTCCTGGCCAAGAACCACGGGATGACCAACATCGCGGTCCTGGAAAAGGGCTGGCTCGCCGGCGGCAACATGGCCCGGAACACCACCATCATCCGTTCCAACTACCTCTGGGACGAGAGCGCGGCCATCTACGAGCACGCCCTGAAGCTCTGGGAAATCCTGCCCGAGGAGCTCGAATACGACTTCCTGTTCAGCCAGCGCGGCGTCATGAACCTCGCCCACACCCTGGGTGACGTCCGCGAAAGCATCCGGCGTGTGGGGGCGAACAAGCTCAACGGCGTGGACGCTGAATGGCTGGACCCCAAGCAGGTCAAGGAACTCTGCCCCATCCTGAACATCAGCGACAACATCCGCTACCCCGTCATGGGCGCCACCTACCAGCCGCGGGCGGGCATCGCCAAGCACGACCACGTGGCCTGGGCCTTCGCCCGCAAGTGTGACGAGCTGGGCGTGGACATCATCCAGAACTGCGAAGTCACCGGCTTCGTCAAGGACGGCAACCGTGTGGTGGGCGTCAAGACGAACCGCGGCACCATCAACACCGAAAAGGTGGGCCTGTGCGCCGCCGGGCACAGCTCGGTCCTAGCGGAAATGGCCGGCTTCCGGCTCCCCATCCAGTCCCACCCGCTTCAGGCGCTGGTGTCCGAACTGCACGAGCCGGTCCACCCCACCGTAGTGATGTCCAACCACGTGCACGTCTACGTCTCCCAGGCCCACAAGGGCGAACTGGTCATGGGCGCCGGGGTCGACTCCTACAACGGCTACGGCCAGCGCGGCTCCTTCCACGTGATCGAGCACCAGATGGCCGCCGCCGTCGAGCTCTTCCCGATCTTCGCCCGGGCGCACGTGCTCCGGACCTGGGGCGGCATCGTGGACACCACGCTGGACGCCTCCCCGATCGTCGGCACCTCCCCGGTGGAGAACATGTTCGTGAACTGCGGCTGGGGCACCGGCGGCTTCAAGGCCACCCCGGCCGCCGGGCTCACCTTCGCCCACACCATCGCCACGGGGACCCCGCACAAGCTGAACAAGCCGTTTGCGCTGGAACGCTTCGAAACCGGAGCCCTGATCGACGAACACGGCGCAGCCGCCGTCGCCCACTAGCCGCCGTCAATAAGAAAGAAGACGCACATGCTGCTCATCTCCTGCCCCAACTGCGGCTCGCGCGACGAGACCGAGTTCCACTACGGCGGCCAGGCCCACGTGCCCTACCCGGAGAACCCGAACGAACTGAACGACCGCGAATGGGCCGAGTTCCTGTTCTACCGGGACAACACCAAGGGCGCCTTCGCCGAACGCTGGCTGCACAGCACCGGCTGCCGCCAGTGGTTCAACATGCTCCGCGACACGGTCACCTATGACATCCAGGCCGTCTACCCGATGGGCACGCCCCGGCCGGCAACGGCCAGCCCGGCGGCGGCCGAATCCGGCACCGCGAGCACCGGCCCCGACAGCACCACCACCGGACACCGCCAGCACCCGAGCACTTCCGCCCCGCACCAGCACCACCGCCCCGGAAGGAGCAACCAAGTGACTTCCCAGAACGCCCGCCTCGCCGCCGGCGGACGCATCGACCGCACCATCTCGTGGCGTTTCACCGTGGACGGCGAGGAATTCACGGGCCACCCCGGCGACACGCTTGCCTCGGCCCTGCTCGCCAACGGCCGGATCGCCGTCGGCAACTCGCTTTACGAGGACCGGCCCCGCGGCATCCTGGCCGCCGGCGTGGAGGAACCCAACGCGCTGGTCCGGGTGGAACCGCGGTTCCCCGGCCACGTGGCCGAGTCCATGCTCCCCGCCACCACCGTCACGCTGGTGGACGGCCTGAAGGCGGAACTGCTCAACGGCCTGGGCCGCCTGGACCCCGAAGATGACCGCGCCGAGTACGACAAGAAGTACGTGCACATGGACGTCCTGGTCATCGGCGGCGGTCCCGCCGGCCTGGCCGCGGCCCGCGAGGCCGCACGCACCGGTGCCAGGGTGATGCTGATGGACGACCAGCCCGAACTGGGCGGATCGCTCCTGTCCGGACCGACGTCGCCGGAACTGGCAGAGACCATCGAGGGAAAACCTGCGCTGGAATGGGTGGCGGACGTCGAAGCGGAGCTCGTCTCCGGTGCCGAATGCACCGTCCTGAACCGCACCACGGCCTTCGGCGCCTACGACGCCAACTACGTCATCGCCGTCCAGAACCGCACCGACCACCTCTCCAGCCCCGCCGCCTCCGGGGTATCGCGGCAGCGGATTTGGCACATCCGTGCCAACCAGGTCGTCCTGGCCCCCGGCGCCCACGAACGCCCGCTGGTCTTCGAGAACAACGACCGGCCCGGCATCATGCTGGCCTCGGCCGTCCGCAGCTACCTCAACCGCTACGCAGTGGCCGCCGGGCAGCGCGTGGTCATCGGCACCACCAACGACAGCGCCTACGCCCTCGCCGCGGACCTGCGGGCCGCCGGCGTCAAGGTTGCCGCCGTGGTCGACGCCCGTCCCAAGCTCACGGACGTCGCCGCTGCCGCCGTCGAGGCCGGCACCCGGGTGCTGATCGGCAGCGCTGTGGCCGCCGCCACCGCTGCCGGAACCGCTACAGCCGGATCAAACACAGGCCACGGCCGGCTGAACTCCGTGACCGTACGCAGCATCAACGACGACGGCGAACTCACCTCCGGCGTCGAAGAGATCGCCTGCGACCTGCTGGCCGTCTCCGGCGGCTGGAGCCCACTGGTCCACCTCCACTCCCAGCGGCAGGGCAAGCTGCGCTGGGACGAGGACCTGGCAGCCTTCGTGCCCAGCACCGTCGTGCCGAACCAGCAGACCATCGGCTCCGGGCGCGGCAGCTTCGACCTCACTGACTGCGTCACCGAGGGCATCTCCGCCGGAGCCGCGGCCGCCATCGCCGCCGGCTTCACCTCGGAAACCGAGCCGTCCCTGCTCGGGGAGCCGAAAGCGTCCGCCCCGACCCGCCAGCTGTGGCTGGTTCCGGGGCAGGCCGGCACGGCGGACGACTGGCACCACCACTTCGTCGACTTCCAGCGGGACCAGAGCGTGGCCGACGTCCTGCGCTCCACCGGAGCCGGGCTGCGGTCCGTGGAGCACATCAAGCGCTACACCTCGATCAGCACCGCTAACGACCAGGGCAAGACGTCCGGCGTCAACGCGATCGGCGTCATCGCCGCCGCGCTCCGGCAGGCCGGCGAAGCGTCCCGGGGCATCGGCGACATCGGCACCACCACCTACCGGGCGCCGTTCACGCCGGTGGCGTTCGCGGCACTTGCCGGACGCCAGCGCGGCGAGCTGTTCGACCCCGCCCGCGTCACGTCCATCCACCCGTGGCACGTCGCCCAGGGTGCGCTGTTCGAAGACGTCGGGCAGTGGAAGCGCCCCTGGTACTACCCGCAGGACGGCGAGGACATGGACACCGCCGTGCTCCGCGAGTGCGCCGCTGTCCGCGAGTCCGTGGGCTTCATGGACGCCACCACGCTCGGCAAGATCGAAATCCGGGGCAAAGACGCCGGTGAGTTCCTCAACCGGATCTACACAAACGCGTTCAAGAAGCTCGCCCCGGGTTCCGCCCGCTACGGCGTCATGTGCATGGCGGACGGCATGATTTTCGACGACGGCGTGACCCTACGCCTCGACGATGACCGGTTCTTCATGACCACCACCACCGGCGGCGCCGCGAAGGTGCTGGACTGGCTGGAGGAATGGCTGCAGACCGAATGGCCCGAACTGGACGTGCACTGCACCTCGGTGACCGAACAGTGGACCACCATTGCCGTCGTCGGGCCCAAATCCCGCGCGGTCATCGCCAAGGTGGCACCCGAACTCGCCGCGGACGGCGGGCTGGAGGCGGAAGCCTTTCCGTTCATGACCTTCCGCGAAACCACCCTCGCCTCCGGCGTGCAGGCGCGCATCTGCCGGATCTCGTTCTCCGGCGAACTGGCGTACGAGATCAACGTGCCGGCTTGGTACGGGCTGAACACCTGGGAAGCCGTGGCCGCCGCCGGGGCCGAATTCAGCATCACCCCCTACGGCACCGAGACCATGCACGTGCTCCGGGCCGAAAAGGGCTACCCGATCGTCGGCCAGGACACCGACGGCACCGTCACCCCGCAGGACGCCGGGATGGAATGGGTGGTCTCCAAGGCCAAGGACTTCGTCGGCAAACGCTCCTACGCCCGGGCCGATGCCCGGCGCGAGGACCGCAAGCACCTGGTCAGCGTCCTTCCCGTGGACGGGACGCTGCGGCTGCCGGAAGGCACCCAGCTGGTGGAAAAGGGGATCACCACGAACCCCGCCTACGGGCCCGTCCCGATGCAGGGCTTCGTGACCTCGAGCTACCACAGCGCCGCGCTCGGCAGGTCGTTCGCGCTGGCGCTGATCAAGAACGGCCGCAACCGCATCGGCGAGACCCTCGTGGCCGCCGCCGGCGACCAGCTGGTTGATGTCGTCGTCGCCGAAACCGTACTTTTTGACCCCGAAGGGACCCGCAAAGATGGCTAACACCGCAGCACTCGCAGGCATCAATGGACTCCGGGAAATCCGCCGCAGCCCGGCCTCACACCTGGCCGAAGCCCTGGAATCCGGCTCCGTTCCAGGGAGCGGTGGTCCTGAAGGAGGGCCCGTTCCAGACCATGGCCGGGCGTCCGCGTCGACCCCAGCTCCGAGGAAGGGACACGGATCGCCGCCGTCACCGGCGGCCTGCCGGCCCGCTGCGGCGAGGTGGCCGGCACGGAGCGGGTCAGCGTCCTCTGGCTTGGACCGTCCGAGTTCCTGGTGGTGGCGCCGGAGGACGCCCACGACACCCTGGGCGGAAACCTCATCGGTTCCCTTCTCGAAGCCCTGGGCGACGCCCCGGGCCAGGTGGTGGACCTCTCCGCGAACCGCACCACGTTCGAGCTCTCCGGGCCTCGGGCCCGGGCGGTGCTGGAGAAGGGCTGCGCCCTGGACCTGCACCCGCGCAGCTTCAAGCCCGGGACTGCGCTGACCACGGAGGTCGGCAACATCCCGGTCACCCTGCTGAAGACCGGGGAGGACAGCTTCCGGTTGTTCCCCCGCGCCTCGTTCGCGGACTTCCTGGGCCGCTGGCTGCTGGATGCCATGAGGGAGTTCGCTTCCCCCGAGGTGCCCTGATGGCCCTCAGCGCCCTGGACCTGTTCTCCGTTGGCATCGGGCCGTCGTCGTCACACACGGTCGGCCCGATGCGGGCGGCGAAACTGTTCGCGGACGGGCTCAAAGGCGACGGACACCTGAGTGCCACGGTCCGCGTCCAGGCCGAACTGTTCGGCTCGCTCGGGGCCACCGGCCGCGGCCACGGCTCCGACAAGGCCGTGGTGCTGGGCCTCCAGGGCCTGGACCCGGAAACCGTGGACACCTCCACCGCCGACGACCAGGTGGCCGCGGCCGCCCTCGACGCCGAACTCCGGATCGGCGGGGACCACCGGGTGGACTTCAACTGGGACGAGGACGTGGTGCTGCACCGCCGCAAGTCCCTGCCCGCCCACCCCAACGGCATGACCTTCCGGGCACTGGACCACACCGGCGCCGTCCTCAGCGAACGGAGCTTCTATTCCATTGGGGGCGGCTTCGTGGTTGACGGCGGCGCCGACGCCGGCGACCACGTGGTGGCAGATGGCACCCCGCTGCCGTACCCCTTCACCACGGCCAACGAGCTCCTGGACATCTGCCGCCGGGAGAGCATGTCCATCTCCGACGTCATGCTCGCCAACGAACTCGTGTGGCGCAGCGAAGCGGAACTCCGCCAAAAGCTGCTGGCCCTCTGGGCCGTCATGCGCCAATGCGTGGACAACGGCTGCGCCGCGGAAGGAATCCTTCCCGGCGGGTTGAACGTCAGGCGCCGGGCGCCGTCGCTCTTCCAAACCCTGTCCGCGGACACCGGCATCACCGATCCGTTCCGGGCCATGGAATGGGTGAACCTCTTCGCCCTCGCCGTCAACGAGGAAAATGCCGCCGGCGGGCGCATCGTCACCGCCCCGACCAACGGCGCGGCCGGCATTGTGCCGGCGGTGCTGCACTACTACGTCAAGTTTGTTCCGGGAGCCGACGACGACGGCGTGGTCCGCTTCCTGCTGGCAGCGGCCGCCGTCGGGATCCTGTTCAAGATCAACGCCTCCATCTCCGGCGCGGAAGTGGGCTGCCAGGGTGAGGTGGGTTCCGCCTGCTCCATGGCGGCCGCCGGGCTGTGCGAGGTGCTGGGCGGCACCCCCGAACAGGTGGAGAACGCCGCCGAAGTGGGGATCGAACACAACCTCGGCCTGACCTGCGACCCCGTGGGCGGCCTGGTGCAGATTCCCTGCATCGAACGGAACGCGATCGCCAGCGTGAAGGCCATCAACGCCGCGCGGCTGGCGCTGCACGGCGACGGCAGCCACAAGGTGTCGCTGGATAAAGCCATCAAAACCATGCGTGAGACAGGAGCGGACATGAAAACCAAATACAAGGAGACCTCCCGCGGAGGCCTCGCCGTCAATGTGATCGAGTGCTGAGCCATGACTGCCATCGAGACTGAAACCACACTTCCCCAGCCGGCCACCACCGTGGAGCATGTCCTGACGCTCGACTGCCGGGAGTCCCCGGGCATCGTCCACGCCGTCTCCGGCTTCCTGCTGGAACACGGCTGCGACATCATCGACAACCAGCAGTTCGGCGAACGCTCCGAGGGGCACTTCTTCATGCGCGTGCACTTTGCGTCCGACGGCGATGCCTCCACCGCGGACACCCTGCGGACCGCGTTCGCCCCGGTGGCTGACCGCTTCGGAATGAGCTGGCGGCTGGAGCCGCACGGTTCCAAGCGCCGCGTGCTGATCATGGTGTCCAAGTTCGGGCACTGCCTCAACGACCTCCTGTTCCGCGCCAGGATCGGCGAACTCCCGGTTGACGTGGTGGCCGTGGTCTCCAACCACACGGACCACCAGACGCTCGTGGAATGGCACGGCATCCCGTTCTTCCACGTGCCCGTCACCGCCGCCACCAAGCCCGAGGCGGAGGGCCGGCTGCTGGAGCTCATCGACGAGTTCGACGTCGAACTCGTGGTCCTGGCCCGCTACATGCAGGTCCTCAGCGACGGGCTCACACGCAAGCTGGACGGCCGGGCCATCAACATCCACCACTCGTTCCTGCCCAGCTTCAAGGGCGCCAAGCCGTACCACCAGGCCTACGCCCGCGGCGTGAAGACCGTGGGGGCCACCGCCCACTACGTCAACGCCGAACTGGATGAGGGCCCCATCATTTCCCAGCAGGTGGTGGAGGTGGACCACACCTACGGGCCGGAGGACCTGGTCGCGGCCGGCCGGGACACCGAGTGCAAGGCGCTCAGCACCGCCGTGCGCTGGCACTGCGAAGGCCGCGTGATCCTGCAGGGAAACCGGACGGTGGTCCTGAAGTAGCCTGCGCTGTTGCTGGCGAAGTTGCTGGCGCGGGACGGGTCCGGGCGCTGCGACTTGGAAGCAGCGCACCGGGCCCGTCCCGCGCTTCCGCCTTGTCCAAAGCCAATGTGCAAAGATTGAAGGTAATAGGAAAACGTCTTAATCTTCGCCGGATAGGCAGCAGGAGGGTCGGCAATGCAGAGCATGGCAATTTCCACCTCAGCACTGGATCTTCTGTTGCTTCTGCGCGGCAGCGAACCCGAAGGACTCGGCCGGGCAGACCAGGTCTCGTACCAGATTGAAACCGCGATTCTGATGGGCATTCTGACCGAAGGCGACAGGCTGCCCACGGAATCCGTCCTCGCGGCCGAGTTTGGCATCTCCCCGATAACCCTCCGCCAGTCCCTGGCCGCGCTCCGCACCAAGGGCCTGATCGAAACCAGCCGGGGCCGCAGCGGCGGAAGCGTCATCCGCCGCCAAATCGAACTTACCGACACGCAGCTGGAGCACAAGCTGCGGGAAACCAGCACAGAAGCCCTCCGGGACCTCGGAGACATGGGCGCCGCCATCGCGTCCATGTCAGCCCGGCTGGCCGCGAGCCGCGCAGATGCCCAGAACGTGGAGCGCCTCGAAGAGCTGGCACAGCGCCACCGGGATACCGTCGATATCCGGGCCCGGCGCCGCATGGACAGCCGATTCCACGTGGCCGTCAGCATTGCCGCGCAGTCCAGCAGGCTGACCTCGGCGGCCCTCCAGCTGGAGGCCGAACTGATGACCCTCTGGTGGGGCCAGCCCGTCCCGCCCAGCAGCGAGGGCTCACTGGAGGAACAGCACCGGGCAATCGTCGATGCGATCAGGGAACGGGACGCCGACGCCGCAGCCCGCGCGGCAGAGCACCACAGCCGAAGCGAGACAGAGTACCTAATAGAGCAGCATCTCAGGCTGACAATGCAGCCTCAAGGAGGCAGGTGACATGGAAACCGTCCAGGAGAATCTCGAACGGACCGCCCACGCCCTTTCCTCCAGCATCAACGGCGTCTTCGCCGACCTGGGAAAGATCGGCGACGCCGTAACGGCAGCCGCGAATGCCGTGCCCGGGGTTCCCCGCCGCAGCGAGTTCCAGTTCCTGAAGCAGGGGCTGGCCGATTTCATCAAGCGGCACTCGGACCTCATTATCGGGGCAGGGATCGCCTACGCCCCGGGGAGCCTGGCCGAGGCACCGCACTGGCTGGAATGGTGGAGGGCGCAGCCCAAAGGCGAGCCCCGCTTTGTCACCCACGACCTCAACCCGGACTCGCTGAACTACTACGACTACACCAGCAGGGAGTGGTTCAAGCTTCCCTCCTCCAACGGAGAGCCTGTTGCAGTCGGCCCCTACGTCGACTTCGGCGGCATCAACGTCAGCATCATCACCCTCTGCGTGCCCGCTCCCACCGCGCAGGGCATTCATGTCCTCGGCTGCGACCTCCCGCTCGCAAAGCTTGAGGGAGTCTTCCTCCGCGCGCTTCAGCTCCGCGAGCCGGTGGTGGTCCTGCTTGGCCCCAACGGCCGCGTCATCGCCTCCAACAACGCCCGCATTGCGACGGGCACCTTGCTCCTCGACAAAGACCTGGCACGGGCAACCACTTCCCTCGATGTTTCTCCGGGCAGCCCCACCCGCCTGCCCTGGAAGCTCATCGTTCTCGAGGGCTGACGGCTTGTAGCTGGAGATAGTTCTGCAAGGCTCCAGAAAGAATCGAAAGCGCGGACTTTCCGGTTATCTCTTGATCTCGTAGAGGCGTCGCGGCGCTGTGTCCGTGTAGCGGCCCGGAATGTGGTCGCGCTCGACACTTGTCGAAACGTAGGTACCGATCGCGGCAGTTCCCGAAACGCCGGTGTAGCTCCCGCGGGTCGTCGCGGGGGCTAGGCCCGAGACGTAACTGCCGCCGAGGGGAAAGATCTGGGTGGTGGTTATCATGTGTCCTCGACTTTCTAGATGTTGGGGTGAAGGTCGCGAACAGGGCTTGCCGTTTCCAGCAGCGACGCCAGGTGCAGAATCGTCGACTCGGCGAACCAGTTGGATACCAGCTGAACCCCGATCGGCAGCCCGTCCCGGCTGGTGCCGAACCGGATCGACAACGCCGGAAGGCCTGTCACGTTGAACGGCACGGTTGCGCTCTGGATATGGTCCGGGGACACTGACTGGCCGTTGATGACGAAGTCAGACAGCCCATGCGCATGCGCGGGAACAGGCAGCACGGGGCACAGCAACGCGTCAAAGCGCTGGAAATATTCGGCAAAGCCGTCCCTGAGCCGCTCCGCCGCTTGCTCTGCGAGGACAAAGTCGTCAAGGGCCGTATCGGGCGTCGCGAGCATACCTTTGGCAATTTTGAAGATGTCGTTTTCGTGGCCGGCAGTTGCTTCCACGAAAGCGGGCTTGAGTTCCATCACGTGCAGCGCATTAAACACAGCCAGGGCATTGTCCCGCTCAAGCGCCGGGATGCGCACAGGCTCCACAATGCATCCGGCACCATGAAGCGCTTCGGCCGCCGCCTGCACGGTGGCAGCGACCTCAGAGTCGATCGGCCCGAAGACCAGTCGTATACAAGCCCCTGTCGAGCTTCGGTTCAGGACGGAGAGTGGGAACCGGACGTGCTCCTCGGATCGCCAACGGCTTGGCGCTGCGCGCGTCTTTCCGCCTGGTGAATGGCCCACGCCGCGTTGACGAGGCCGATGTGGCTGAAGGCCTGGGGGAAGTTGCCCAGCAGTTCGCCGCTGGTGGAGTCCACTTCTTCGCTGAGCAGTCCCACGTCATTCGCGTAGCTTGTGGCGCGCTCGAACACCTCTCTCGCGTGTTCGATCCGGCCGGCCAGGGCGGAGACTTGGGCGAGCCAGAATGTGCACAACAGGAAGCTTCCTTCCTCACCGTCCAGGCCGTCGATGCCAGTCTCGGTCCGGTAGCGCAGCAGAAGGCCCCGGGAGTCGGCGAGATGCTCCTCGACGGCGTCCAGGGTGGCGAGCACCCGGGGATCCGAGGCGGGAAGGAACCCCACAATGGGAAGCATCAGGGCCGCGGCATCAAGGTCCGCCGAGTCAAAATGCTGTGTAAATGCCCCTACGTCCTTGTTCCAGCCGTGTTCCAGTATTGCTTCGCGGATGTCCCGCGCCGCGGCTTCCCATTCGGGAGCACGGTCTGCTGCATGAATCTGGCGGGCCAGTTTCACTGCGCGGTCCAGGGCAACCCAGCACATCAGCTTGGAGTAGAGGAAGTGCTGCGGCTCGCCCCGGATCTCCCAGATGCCGTTGTCCTTTTGGCTCCATTGGTGGGCTGCCGCATCGGCAAGATCGGCAAGAAAGTCACAGACGCCCCGGTCGAGGTCTCGAAGCTGGCGGCGGAGACGGAAAGCCGCGTCGAGAATTTCGCCATAGACGTCCAGTTGGGGCTGGTCCCATGCGCCGTTTCCGGCCCGGACAGGGCGGCTGCCCTTCCACCCGCTGAGCTGGGGAAGGACGCGTTCGGACAGGTCGTGCTCACCTCGTATGCCGAACATGATCTGAAGGGGATGCTCCGGGCGGGAATGAGCCGCTGCCGCGGTCATGAAGCCGAAGAACTCATGGGCTTCGTCCGGGCAGGCCGCCACCCAGAGCGCCTGCATGGTGAAGCTGGCGTCACGGACCCACGAGAACCTGTAGTCCCAGTTGCGCTCACCGCCGATCTCTTCAGGAAGCGAGGTCGTCGGGGCGGCAACGATGGCCCCGGTGGGCTGGTAACTGAGCGCCTCCAGAACGCAACCGGAATGATGTACTAGCTGCCGCCACGGTCCGTTGTAGCCTTGATGGATCTCTGACCAATGCCGCCAGGCATTCTCGGTGGTGCGGAGAGCATTCTTGATCTGACTCTGGCTATACGGTTCTGGCAGCGGAGTGCCCAGCATGGAGTGCTGCAACGCCAGGTAGATGCTTTCGCCCTCTGCGATCTCGAAGACGGCCGTGCCTTCGCCGTGAGCAATAGACACCGGTCCTGGAGCGCTGAGGAGAAGCCGCCCGGATCCTCCCGTGGCCACAACCCCGGAGCCGATCTGGTTCATCAAGGGGGTGATGAGGCCGTACTCGGGCCGCGGGCGGAAGCACATTTCCAGCGTCACCTGGCCGCTGGTACAGGTGACGCCCCGCAGAACCGTGTGCGGAGCCCACTCGCCCAGCCGGTGGGGATCCTCGGAGTCGCCGACTTCCATAGCGTCCGTCAGAACAGCCGTGCCAGTCTCCGTGCGGATCGTGGTCTGGAGCACCATGCCGGCATCGACGTAGGACCGGTCCGTTCGGGTGCGGCCCCTGGCCTGGAGTGACCAATGCCCGGCACCATCTCCCAGCATCCTCGCGAAAACTGAGGGACTGTCAAACCGGGGAAAGCACAGCCAGTCGATGGACCCGTCGCTGCTGACCAGGGCCGCTGAGTGCCTGTCGGAGAGGAGCGCGTAGTCCGAAATGGGAAGCGTGCTCACCGCAACAACCTCAGGGCCGGCCGTATGACCTCAGGGCCTCGTGCGCTCCCGCATGCCGTGCCTCCGGTACCGCGCGTGATCGTTGTTCGCATCCCGCAGCACTCAAATATCATCATTTGAACGCCCCTCTAATTGTCGTTCCGCACGTCATCTCAGGGGCCGGAGCCGCCACGACGGCGTGCCAACCGCGGGCCGAACCGGTGTGAGCAATTCTAGTCTCAGTGCGCCCGAACCGGGCTCAATTTTTGACCCCGGATGGCCCCTCAATTCCAGAGGCGCGTCGTGATTCCGATCTTCCATCTAGCCGGACTGCTGTAGGGCAGGAACGGCGTTCGGGGATGTCCAAGCCGTGCTAGATCGCCGGGATGCCTTCGCCAGCAACTGGTCCGACAAGGGGCAGGTGCAGTGGCTCGGGAGTGCCGGCATCGGACTGGTCCGCGGCCACGGCCGCATCACCGGGCCTAAGCAAGTCACCGTCACTGCCCACGATGGCACGACCACGCCGCTGACCGCACGACATGCCGTCGCCGTCGCCACAGGCTCCGACGCGTATATCCCCAATATCGAGGGGCTGCGCGACGTCCGTCCGTGGACCAGCCGGGAGGCAACCAGCGCCCGGTCGGTTCCGGCGAGCCTGGCCATCATCGGTGGCGGCGTGGTCGCGGCGGAGCTGGCGACAGCGTACGCAGCTTTCGGCACCGAGGTCACGCTGATTGCCCGCAGAGGCCTGCTCACTAGCCTGGAACCGTTCGCAGGGGAGCTTGTGACACAAGCGTTGCGGGAGCAGGGCGTGACCGTGCTGCTGGACACCAAAACCAGGCGCGTCACCCGCTCGGCAGACGGCGTCGTGGTCCAGACCGCTGACGGCACCGAAATCACGGCAGAGGAGGTGCTCGCCGCCACCGGGCGTAGCCCCCGCACCGCGGACATCGGCCTCGAGACGGTCGGTATTACTCCCGGGGACTGGCTCGGAACCGACGATACAATGCTGGTGCACGGTTTCGACTGGCTGTACGCCGTCGGTGACGTGACCAACCGGGCCCTACTCACCCACCAGGGCAAGTACCAAGCCCGCGCCGCGGGAGATGCCATCGCGGCCCGCGCCAACAGTACGCCCCTCTCCGTTGCCCCATGGGGTGCACACGTAGCGACGGCGGACCACGAATCCGTTCCACAGGTCACCTTCACGGAACCGGAAGGTGCGTCCGTGGGACTCACCGCACAGGGTGCCCGCGCCTCGGGGTATGACGTCCGGGTCGTCGACTACGAAATTGGACGTGTCGCCGGCGCCGGGGTCCGCGTCGACGGCTACGCCGGAACCGCCAGGATGGTCGTCGACGAGCAACGCAAGGTCATACTCGGCATGACCTTCGTCGGCCCCGATGTCAGCGAACTGCTCCAGGCCGCGACGATCGCCGTCACCGCCCAGGTCCCCCTGGCCCGGCTCTGGCACGCCGTTCCTGCCTACCCAACAGTCAACGAAATCTGGCTCCGACTCCTCGAGACCTATGGCCGCCATGATGGCAAGTCTCCAAACGCTTAACTGAGCCACGGAGTCGGCATCCACCATCTTTTCCCCAGTTGAAGACACTGCGCGCTTAGGCCCGCGGCACCACCTGCGCGGCGAGGATCGCAGCAGCTAGGAGTTCCTCCCTCGGGGCGCCGGAGGCCGCTTCAACACTCAGACCGTACATCGCCGCCATGACGTACCGCGTCAGCGCGGCGCAGTCGGTGCCGGCGGGCAAATCGCCGCCTGCCACGGCCTTGTCGAACCGATCCAGCACGGTCCGCCTCATCTCCTCGCGCGCCGCCGCGAGGAGATCGACTATTTCATGGTGCGGCTCCCCGGCTGCCAATCCCCCCTGAACAGTCAGGCAGCCGGAAGGCTGACCCGGGGCGGTAAACGCCTCGGCCCGCCCCGTCAGGAGGTCCAGCACCGCCTGGTGAGCAGTCGGCTGCGCCATCGCCTCCTCCACCTGGTCGGTCCGCTCGCATATGTAGCGGTCCAGTGCCTTTTCGAACAGTTCCCGCTTACTGCCAAAGGCTGCGTACAGGCTGGGCGGATTAATCCCGAGCGCCTGCGTCAGGTCGGCAATGGATGTGCCTTCGTATCCCTGGCGCCAAAACAGCTCCATGGCTGTGTGCAGGGCTACCTGGTCATCGAAAGCGCGCTTACGGCCTCCCGGCATGCTGACCTCCTCAACCTCAACGGCGTTCAATTGCAGTTTTGCAATTTCTGTAGTGTCCGCTACAGTATAGCTCACGAGTTCTTTAGTGAACGCTACATAAATGATAGGACAAACCCATGAGCAAGTTGAGCGGCAAGACAGCAGTGATCACCGGCGGCAGCAGCGGGATCGGTCTGGCGACCGCCAAGAGGTTCGTTGCCGAGGGAGCCAGGGTCTACATCACCGGCCGCCGCGAAGAGGAACTCGCCAAGGCCAGGGCCGAAATCGGCGGGGACGTCGTAACCGTCCGGGGTGACATTGCGAACCTTGAAGACCTTGACCGCCTCTGGGCTCAGGTGAAGCAGGAACGCGGCTCAGTCGACGTAATCGTCACTAGCGCCGGTGTCGCTGAGGCCGCCGCGCTGCCCGAGGCCACCCCGGAGCACTTCGACAAGACCTTCGGAATCAATGCCCGCGGCACCTTCTTCACTGTGCAGAAGGCCCTGCCCCTGCTTAACGAGGGAGGATCCGTCGTCTTGGTCTCGGGGGTCGGGCACATGCTCGGCTGGCCGGATTACCCTGCGTACTCGGGCAGCAAGGCCGCCGTAAGATCCTTCGCGCGCAGCTGGGCCGCCGAACTCATCGGCCGGAATATCCGGGTCAACTCCGTCAGCCCCGGCCCGGTCGAGACGCCAATCCTCGACGGCCTGTACACCGGTGCGACTGACGCCGCCGCTGTACGCGCCGGACTCGCCAACAGCGTTCCCATGGGGCGTCTGGGAGGGCCGGAGGAGATTGCCGCGGCAATCCTGTTCCTTGCCTCCGACGACAGCAGCTTTGTCACCGGAACAGATATGGCTGTCGACGGCGGCATCACCCAGCTCTAAGGGCATGGGCATCGCAGGCACCTCACCAGCCTGAGCCCCGGAACTCACGGAGACACCCTAAGTGACAGAGGAACCCATGTCAGACCGAACAACAACGACCTCCACATCCCAGGCCGACGTTCTGCAGGACGATTTGCCTGTCCTCGTGGACTTCTGGACACAGTGGGCCCCCCGTGCCGTGCGGTTGGTCCCGTACTCGACGACCCGGCACAAGAGCACACAGGAAAGATCGAAGTCATCAAGGTAAACGTTGACGAGAACCCCGAACTCGCCCAGAAGTATGTGGTCGGGCGCCACTTCCTGATGAGTCGGCAAGTCCGGTCCCTAAGTCTTGGCCCGCGCAGGGCCGTCGATCAAACTGCGCGCTTCTGAAAGGCAAAATACATCTTGTTCTCTCCCATGACCCTGTGCGAGCTCCAGGACGATCCCGCTGTCCACGCCAGGCCCGAACTGGCAAAGCAGATGGCAGACCTGTGTGCTGAAACAGAAATTCGTGAACCTCGAAAGGAAGGCCTGCTAGCAAAGGCGGCCGCCGCGACGGCGACCGGGCTGGCGACGAGTGCTGGACTACAGATCCTTCCTGGCCTGCAGAAGCTCGTTCAGGCCATCAGCGGTGGCTGACTTAGGCATGCCCTAGTCCTGCACTCAAATACGTACGCCACCCTCTTCGGGCGGCCGAGGAGAAAAATGAACCACATGCCCGTTCAGGGAACGCAGGTAGTGAGCCGCATCGCGGGACTTTTACGCATTGTGGGACGACGCCCCGAGGGAAGCTTCCTTAGGGATGCGGTGCGCGAATCCGGGCTCACCCGGCCCACCGTCCACAGGCTCCTCACTTCACTGGCCGCGGAAGGACTCCTGGACGATGACGCCAAGACCGGCAAATGGGTCCTTGGCCCGGAGATCCTGCTGATGGGATCAGTGGCCTCGGCGCGCTTTCCTTTGGAGGACATCGCCAGGCCCAGCCTGCGCCGGCTCGCCGAGGAAACCGGCGAAAGCGCCTTCTTCTCCATCCGCAGGGGAGCCGAGACCGTCTGTCTGCTGCGCGAGGAAGGCAACTTCCCGGTGCGCTCGTTCGTGTTGCATGAGGGCGTCAGGTTTCCCCTCGGCGTAGCCTCTGCTGGCACCGCCATCGTGGCTTTCCTGCCGCAGGGTGAAAAGGAGCAGATCCTGGCCGACTGGCCCGCCCACGCCGGCACCTTTGCGCAGGGGCATACTGAAGCCGTGGTGCGGGCCAACCTACAACGGACCCGTGACACGGGCTACTCCGTCAATCCCGGGCTGGTGCTGGAAGGCAGCTGGGGCATGGGGGCTGCAGTGTTCGATCCGGCCGGACGCCCGGCTTGGGCGTTGTCCCTGACTGGGATTGAGCCGCGCTTCCGCGAAGACCGGCAGGAGTTCCTGGAAGACTCCTGATGGAGGAAGCCCACCGCATAACCAACCAGCTCCAACAGCTGGATGAGGATACCTTGCATGGCACTACCTAGAAGGTGGGCCTCGCTTGATTCCCGAAGGTATGCCTGCGGGTTCAGCGCTGGCGGCAAGGACTGCTCAGCCGCCCTCTGAGCATATTAAGCCTGTGCAAGAGGTTATTGCGGTGGTAATTTCCTGTTCGAGGACGATCCGACTCGCCCTATTGAGGTTGGCCCTCGATTGGCCCGCCTTGTCTCCCATCCAAGTGCAGGGAAACGCCGGCAGAGCGTCACGCCCTACGTAGACCACGTCACGACGGTCCGTTCAGCCGGTACTGCGAAGCTTGCGATGGCCACCAAGAACGCAGAACAAACTTAGACCGCAAGGAGACAGAAATGTCTGACGCAACCGAAGAGCTGCCGATGAAGCTCGAGGTCCTTGTCATACCAGTGGGCGACGTGGACCGTTCCTTACGCTTCTACCAAAGCCTAGGGTGGCGGCTCGACGCCGACTACGAGGCCGGCCCGACATTCCGAATCGTGCAGCTGACGCCGCCGGGGTCGCCATGCTCTATCCATATCGGCCGCGGGGTCACCCCATCAGCGCCGGGCTCGGCGCAGGGCAACTACCTCGTGGTCTCCGACATCGATCGCGCCCGCGCCGACCTAATCAGCAAGGGGGTTGAAGTAACCGAGCCATTCCACAACCTTTATGACACCGGCGCGCAGGAACGGGTCTACGGCTATGCTGCAGACCGTCGCAGCTACGCGACATACGCCACGTTCAACGACCCAGACGGCAACAGCTGGGTCCTGCAAGAGGTCACCGAGCGACAACCAGGACGGTGACTACTTCCACCCGCGGCCGGGAGCCGGGAGGCATCTCGAGACAGGTTCGGACTAGGAGGAGCTTCGCCCCATTTGCGAATACTTCTGGACCGGGCGGGGACCGTTTCCGCGTCTTTTAGTTGTCAGTACACTGGGACGCATGACCGAGCAGGAACCGGCCCCGCCCGGGGCCGCTGCGGCTCCCCACGGCAGCGCGGGCCTCCCCCAGGACATGGCCGTCTCCTCCACGCCGGTCGAGGACGGCGGACGCCCCGCGCCTGGCCGATCCCGACGCCATCGACACGTCCTTGCGCAGTCCGGCACAGCGGTCCCGCACGTTCGCCGGGATCCTGGTGAACACCGCCCTCGCCAACATCACGACCAGCTACCTGTGGTTCGCCCTGACGTTCTGGGTGTACCTGCAGACGCGCAACGTGATCGCCACCGGGGTAATCGGCGGCGCGTACATGCTGTTGATCGCCCTTTCCAGCATCAGCTTCGGCACCTTCGTGGACCGCTACCGCAAGCTGGCCGTAATGCGCTTCGCCGCCGGCTTCACCCTGGTGATGTTCGTGCTGTCCGGGGTCATGTTCCTGCTGACACCCGCCGCCCAGCTGCTGGACCTGACACAGCCGTGGTTCTGGGTCTTCACCGTGGTCATCCTGGTCGGTGCGGTGGTGGAAAACATGCGCAACATTGCCCTCTCCACCACGGTCACCATCCTCATCGAGCCGGATCGGCGGGCCAACGCCAACGGGCTGGTGGGCATGGTGCAGGGACTGATGTTCATCATCACCTCGGTGCTCTCCGGGCTGTCGGTCGGGCTGCTGGGCATGGGCTGGACGATCGTCGTCGCCCTAGTGCTCACGGCGCTGGCATTCGCGCACCTGCTCACGCTTCGCATGCCCGAGGAGGTGCGCGCGGCCGCCACCGACGCGCACGGCGGATTCGACCTGCGCGGCTCCCTCGCCGCCGTGCTGGCCATTTCCGGATTGTTCGCGCTGATCCTGTTCTCCACGTTCAACAACTTCATCGGCGGCGTCTACATGGCGTTGATGGATCCCTACGGCCTGGAGATGTTCCCCGTGGAGCTGTGGGGGACCTACTTCGCGCTCGGCGCCACCGGATTCATCGTGGGCGGCGCGCTGATCGGCAAGTTCGGACTCGGGTCCAACCCGTTGCGCACCATGCTCATCGCGGTAATCGCGATGGGGGTCCTCGGCGCAGTGTTCACGCTGCGGGAGTGGGCATGGCTGTACATCGCCGGCATCTGGCTGTACCTGGTCCTGGTGCCTTTCGTGGAGGCCGCCGAGCAGACGATCATCCAGCAGGTGGTGCCCCTGAATCGGCAGGGCCGGGTGTTCGGATTCGCCATGGCGTTCGAGTCCGCGGCAGCGCCGATCACCGCGTTCCTCATCGCGCCGATCGCCCAGGTCTGGATCATCCCGTACGCGCGGTCCGCAGAGGGCGCCGCCCAGCTGGCCCCGCTGCTGGGCGAGGGCACCTCCCGCGGCATCGCCCTCGTGTTCCTGGTGGCTGGGGTCATCATGATCGCCGCCGCCCTGCTGGCCTTCCTGACCCCGGTCTACCGCCGGGTCTCGGCCTCGTATGCGGGGACGGGGACGGCTGCAGAGGAGCCGGAGACGGCGAACACTGCCTCCTCGTCCTCTGAATGAGTAAGAACTGCTTCTAAGGCCCGCTTGCTGCAGGCAGACGGTCCTATCGCCGGGCTCCCCCTGCCGCCGCGCTCACCGCTGCGCTGCTTTCCGTCGCCTTCACAGCAAAAACGTGGCCGCAGAAAAGCTATTGCATTAATCATACAATGATGTATCTTTAAGTGTGACCGGGAGCACAACCCCTACTCCCGAAAGCACCTCCCAGACCGCTTTACCCGCGAACCCTCCTCCGCTGCCGAGGACGACAGCGACCGGGCAGGGATTCTCCCGCCAGTTCAAACCCCTCGGACACCTTGGATTCCAGGGCCCTCCCCGCGAAGGCCTGGCCCCCAGACAGTCCGAGTTTGAAAGGAAAAGCAATGTCCCATGTAGTTGATGACGCGCCACTGTCGTCATTCCACAAGAAGTTGGCACTGTATTCATCCGCGGCCCGTTCGTAGACGGGTACATTCTGAGCATTATCGGCGTTGCGATGATCCAGATCACGCCGCAGTTCAACCTCTCGGCCTCGGAGCAGGGAATGATCGGTGCCGCCGCACTCGTCGGGATCTTCTTCGGCGCCTTCCTGGGCGGCTGGCTGACCGACAAGTTCGGCCGGCACCTGCTCTTCACCGTGGACCTCATCGCCCTGGTGGCATGCTCCGTCGCCCAGGCCTTCGTCAACGACGCCTTCTGGCTGATCATCCTCCGGCTGCTCATCGGCTTTGCCGTCGGCGTGGACTACCCGATTGTCACCTCCCTGCTCGCGCAATTCACCCCGAAAAAGTGGCGCGGTCCGCTGCTCGGCGCCTTCGTCACCATGTGGTTGGGTTTCCCAGGCGCATGACGGGTGGTACCGTTCCGCAATGGATGACGCCGCAGCACTGGCCATTCGATTCAACGCACGCATCAACGCCCGGGACCTTGAGGGACTGGCGCGGATGATGTCCGCAGATCACACTTTCGTCGACACGGCCGGCACCGCCATCATCGGCAAGGCCGCCTGTGTGGAGGCATGGCGGAAGTTCTTCGAAGCCTTCGCGGGATACCAGAACGTGTTCGAAGCCGTGTCCGCCCGCGAAAACGAAGTCACGATTGTCGGCCACTCTCTGTGTCCTGGTCACCCCGAACTCGACGGGCCGGCGCTCTGGACAGCCATGGTCGCGGCCGACAAAGTGTCCGAGTGGCGCGTCTACGAGGACACCCCGGAGATGCGACGTCGCCTGGGAGTCGAGGACGCCTCATAGGGCTGGGGCTTCTTCCTCCGCCAGCCTGATCATGCGCAGTTCGTCCTCCACCGCGTGGGCGGGCCAATAGTCCTTCGCCAGCGCACTTGCCCGGATTTTATCTACCGCCGGTATGAGTTTGCCGAGCAGTCCGGCCGCCTGAAGCAGGGCGATCAGCGCTGTGGTTCTGGCATCGGGTTCCTCGGCATCAGGCTTCGCGGGAGCGGTCGTCCCGGCATCGGACGCCCCGGCAACAGGCGTCCCGGCATCGGCCGCGGTGGAATCAGCCCCGGTGCCCGACGGCGCACCGCCGAATGCGGCCTGGATCTTTTTCAGGAGCGCCGCCTCCGGAGCGTGGTTCTTCTCCGGGTACCGAACGGTCCGGAACAGACCCAGATGTTTTTCGCCGACATGTTCCACGATGCCCAGTGCCGCCATCCCCTCGTAGACACGCTGCACTTCGGCGCGGCCCTCCAGCATGGAGACCCAGCGTTTGGGAGTGTGGGGCCGGGATTTGCCACTGATGAGCTCCAGCTCGTGCTGGAAGTCCGTTTGCGGGGCGGTGCCGGTAGCCCTGACGAGCTTCCCCTGCAGCCCGATTGCACCGATCAGGTCCAGTTCGGCCAATATTGCCCCTGCCAAAGTGGTCCTGAGTGCGTACACCGGCACTTCAGGTGTGCCGTCTTTGTCGTTCGTGGCCAGAAGGAGGAAGGCCTGGGGAAGGTTCAGTTCCGCCGCCTCCGGTGTTTCAGCGTTCATACGAACATCGTGGCGCAGTGGGGCAGCCGCCACAATGAGGATTTACAAGCGTCGACGTCGGGGTCTCCATTGCCGTGCCGCAGGCCAATCGCTTGCAATAGTTTGCGGCCACAGTGAGCGGACGACGGCGGGACTTCCCGCCGTCGTCCGCTTGCGTCTAGCGCGGTGCGCCCAGGGCGCTCAGACGTGGACCTTGGTCCTACGGCTGCTGGGCTTTGAGGAAGCTTTCCAGTGCTGGGAGGTCGTCGGTGTTGATGTGGTCAACGCCTGCCCGGTGAAGCTCGGTCCAAAGGGCTTCGCGTGCCTCGCCCGGCTGGTCCGGAGTGGCCCAGAAGCGGACCCGGTGTCCCTTGGCGTGTGCGTCTGCGACGTAGGCGTGGAGTTTGGCGCGTTCCGCCTCGGGCATCGGGCCAACGCCCTGCCACGTGAACAGCTTTGTCCAGTTGTCACTGACCAGCGGCATGAGCGTTGAGGGCATCCCGGAGGGAAGGTCGGATGAGCGTCCGTCGAAGAACCCGTAGCGCTTGTCGTCCGCCTGCATGGTGGCCAGCGGCCTGTTGCCGCTGATCACGGCGGTCACCGGGCCTGTGCTGACTTTGCCCTTGCTGTAATGGGTCATGAGGGCAGGGTGCTTGCTCAGTTCCTGTTCGATCGCAGCGTAAGTGCTTTCGCCGTCGCTCTTGATGTCGATCAGCAGCTGCAGGCTGCCGTCCCAACCCGGATAGACGCTGTGGCCTTCCTGCTGGACGACCTCGTCCAGGGGTTCCAGGTAGAGGCTCTCCAGCGTCTTCCCGGGCTGTGCGTTCTCCCGGTCGTGTGCGACCAGAAGTTCGCCGTCAACCAGCCAAACGTCCGCCTCGACGCTGGTGAACCCATGCTCCAAGGCGTCAAACAGCGGGCGGCCGTGCTCGTAGTCGTTGTGCGCATGGGCCTCCAGCAGCGGCTGGCCCAGCACAACATCCCGGGATGAGGCTGCGGCAGATGAGGGGACTGCAATTCCGGACAGGGACGTGAGGGCCACCAGCGCGGCGACAGCACTTTTGATAAGCACGGGTTCTCCTTGGTGCGGTTCAGGGGGCACAGTTCAGCTCGACCGGTCAGGCGCGCCGATGCCTCAAACAGGCTCCCCGATCCCCACTAACAGGGAAGGGCCACGCGGTGGAGGGCCGGTAAACAGCAATGAACGGCCACGCTGAGCCGTTCCGGACGGGCCCAAGTTCGGCCGGGAACTCGGCGGGTCGGCCGCCCAGGTCCTTTCCGGCTTCTCTGCGTTTGCTGTTGGAGTCGGTGACGCGTCGTGGGACGGGAAGACCCGGCGCTTACCGGCCCGCTCCCCCGCCAGCCAAGCGATACGACTCCTGCAGCAGCTCGTCCAGTTCCTCGACGTCGATCATTTCCAAGCGGACCAGCACCAGTTTCGGGGACCGTTCGTGGTGGGGCGTCCAGAAGTAGGTGCCGGGGACGGTCCCTGCGAGAGCTTCCCGTTCCTCGGTTTTCACGGTGAGGACGCCTTCTTCCCAGATGCGTGCCATCAGGGTTTTCCCGAACCACGCCGGCTGGCCCCAACTGGGCCGCTCGCTAACCCCCGGCAGTCCACGGCAGATCTGCCGGACATCGTCCTCTGTGGCCATGGTTCACTGTGGCACCGGAGCCCTGACCAAGCAATGCCTGTCCTCCCTCGGAAGACTTCCAAGACGAACTGACGGCGATCACTGCCACACGTTCCCCTTCGCGGGTTCGATGTCAGGTGCGATCGATTTTGCTGGCGCCGCTCAGTGGAGTGCTCCGGTCCCGCTGCTTCAGCTGTTCCTCGTCGGCGTCGCCGTGCGGTTGTTCCCGGAGTTCGCGCCCGCGGCGGATGTCGTCTTCTTCGCGGGCCTGGAGCTTGTCGCTTTGTTTCGTGTCCCGTGGCGGCAGCTGGATGGTCTCTTCGGCCTCGATGCCGGCCTGGAGCTGGCGGCCGCGTTCCATTTCGGCGTCGAACTCGGCACCGAACAGCAGCGACATGTTCAGGATCCAGAGCCAGAGCAGCGAGATGATGACGCCGCCGATCGTACCGTAGGTCTTCTCGTAGCTGTTGAAGTTGGCCACGTAGAAGGCGAAGGCCAGGGACGCCAGCAGGAAGATCACCAGGGCGATCGCGGATCCCAGGCTCATCCAGCGGAACTTGGGCTGCTTTACGTTCGGGGTGGCGTAGTAGAGGATGGCGATCGCGAGGATCACGAGCAGCAGGATCACCGGCCACTTGAGGATGTTCCAGGCCGTCAGGACGGCCCCGCCCAGGCCGATCGCGTTGCCGACGGCCTCGGCCACCGGCCCGCTCAGGACGAGCATGGCCGAGAGCACCAGGACGATCAGTACGGTGGCAATCGTGACCAGGAGCATGGTGCCCCGGAGCTTGATGAACGGCCGGCCCTCGTCGATTTCGTAGACCCGGTTCATGGCCCGGCCAAACGCCCCGACGTAGCCGGAGGCGGACCAGAGGGCGGTGAGGATGCCGAGCACCAGGGTGAGTCCGGCGGCGGAGGAGCTGCTGAGCTGCTCGACGGGCTGGCGGATGGCGTCCACGGTGTCACCGGGCGCGAAGCCCTGGACGATCTCCAGGAGCGCGGCGGTGGTCTTCCCGGCCTGCCCGAAGATGCCGAGCAGGGACACGAGGGCCAGCAGCGCCGGGAAAATGGAGAGGACCGAGTAGTAGGTCAGGGCGGCGGCGAGATCCGGGCACTGGTCCTTGGTGAATTCACGCAGGGTCTTCTTGGCGATGTACTTCCAGGAGGGCTTGGTGACGTCGGCGGGGCTGTCCGGTTTGCGGGAGTCGTCCGGGGCGGGTGCCGTGCGGGCCTTGGCGGTGCTGCTCCGGTCCGTTTCGGCGCCGGTCATGGAGTCATTTTCTGCCTGGGCAGGGTTCTTGGCCATCGAAAATCCTTCGTGGGGTTAAGCGAAGCGGCCGGCCGCCCGGCGCGTCAGCGGGGGCAGCCGGCCGTCTTCAGATGCGGCCTCAGGCCTGCTGGACGTTGTCCTTGGCTTCGGCGGTCCGGTCCTTGACGTCCGCCGCGGCGGTCTGGCCTTCCGCCTTGACGTGGTCGGTGGCGTCGGCGGCGGTGGCCTTGACGTTCTCCATCGCTTCCTGGGCGGGCTCCCTGAGCCCTTCGGCCACGTGCTTGGCGGCGTCCGTCAGTTCCGTGGTGAGCGGCTCGGCTGCCGTCTTGAGCGCATCGGCGGCCTCGCGTTCCTTCTGGCTGGCCGGGATCAGGGAGGACACCAGCAGCCCGGCGCCGAAGGCGATCAGCCCGGCGGCCAGCGGGTTCCCCTGGGTCTTGGCCTTGACCTGCGCGGGGGCGTCGCCGATCGCCGCGCCGGCGTCGCCGAGGTGCGACCCGGCGCTGTCCTTGGCCGAGTGCACATTACCGGCGGTGTGGTCCGCTGCCCCCATGACCTTCTCCTTCACTCCGAAGACGGCGTCCTTGACGTTCTCTTTGACCTTGTCGGTCTGCCGCTGGACGATGTGCGACGGCGTGACCTTGTCGGCGACGGCGTCCACGTTGGTGCCCAGGCGGGCACGGGTTGCTTCAATATCTGCTCGGATGACATCCGGGTTTTCGCTCATCGTGTTTCCTCGCTGGATCTAAGAGTTGGGTTTAAGGGTGGGCGGGATTTCCTGCAGGGTCTCTGCCGTCCTCGGCATGCCCTTGACCGCGTTCAGTTCCTTCCGGCCCATGCTGGCCAGGACGGCGGCGACAATTGCCCAGATCACGGCGACAACGACGCCGGCCCAGCCCAGGCCCATCAGGTTCCCCAGCGCCCACCAGAGCGCCAGGGACAGGAACAGGAGCACGAAGTGTCCCGCGGCGCCGGCGCCGGCCAGCATGCCGGTGCCTTTGCCGGCCCGGGTCGCGGACTCCTTGAGCTCGACCTTGGCCAGCTCCACTTCCTGCCGCATCAGCGTGGACATGTCCCGGGTGACTTCACCCAGAAGGTCACCCAGGGAAGAGGCTTCCGCCTTCGCGTGCGCGGCGGTGGGGGGTGCCTCTGGTAGCTGGTGGCTCACAGCTGGCCGCCGTCCCGGGTCGGGAAGGGAACATTGTCCCGAAGCGTTGTTTCGGCTGCAGTGCCGGACGGCAATGTCTGGGTCGAAACAGGACCCGCCGTGCCGGGAAGGCGCGGCTCGTCGAAGAACCGGTCGCCGGAGCCGGCGGCGATAACGGTCTCGTGGTGGGCGGTGGCTGATGCCGGGGAGGACAGGTGAGAGGGTTTTGATGGTGCCTGCTGCGTGTCCGGGGCACCGGCTTGCAAGCTGCGTCCCAGCCGGCCGGCGAGCATTCCGGCGCCGGCTGCGGCCAGGAGGAACGTCCCCGGGCGTTGGCGCGCGAAGGACTTCACTTCCTCCAGCAGAGATCCCGGATCCCGGTTTTCAAGCCAGGAAGCCACGGACTGGGACCGTTCCGCAGCCTGGCGGATGAGGTCAGTTGCGACGCCGGGCTGGTCTGATGCGTCGGCCATGGTGTGCAGCTGCGAAGAAATGGTGCGGATCCCCTCAGCGGCCTTCTGCTGCTGGGTTCCGGCCTGCTCGGTGAGATCAGACTTGGCCTGGTGAAGCAGCCCCCAGGCATTGGACTTAACCTCCGAGGCGACGTTGGCGGCCTCTGCCTTGGCGGTTTCAGCGACATTCTTCACTTCCCCTGCCGCGTGACCTGCCACTGCTGCGGCTTCGTCTTTCACTGATTCTTTCGTGGATACAGAGCTCGCCACACCGCCGGAGGGCACTGCCCCGGTGCCCCGGTACTCGTCCGTGGACGCCGATGGAGAAGCCTGGGGCCATTGGTTTTCTGTCATCGTTGCTCTCTTTCAGGAAGGGTCCGCAGGTGAATCGTGGACCAGCGGTGCCAGTGAGTTAGTAAGCATGGTTACTAAGTAGATAGTAAGCATACTTCCTGTTTGTTCCGCAAGGCACCCGCCACTTCGGCAAACGGCAGCGGCAGTCGCATCCCATGCCCTCGGGAGGCGGCGTCACCTCCAGTTGAAGAAAAATAGTAAGCAGGCTTGCCAAGTGATTACTAAGCATGCTTATGGTAGGTCTTGCAACGTTCACACGGAGTCGTTGCCGCCCCAAACCGCATCACAGATCCCAGGAGACATCATGCTCGCCAAGGAACATCTCGATGACCTGCTTCAGCGCAACGGAAACGTCCTTTCCACTGATGGGGACAAGATCGGATCCATCGGCCAGGTCTACGCGGACGACGACAACGGCCAGCCCACGTGGGTCACGGCCAAGACCGGACTGTTCGGCACCTCGGAATCCTTCGTTCCGCTGGAAGGGGCCCGGGCCGAAGGGGACGACATCCTCGTCCCCTTCACCAAGGACCAGGTCAAGGACGCCCCCCGGGTGGACGCCGACGGGCACCTCGAGCCTGCCGAAGAGGAACGACTCTACGCCCACTACAGCCTGGGCGGCGGAGGCCAGACCTACACCGATGCGACAGCCGGCCAGGACGCGAACTACCGCGAAGCAGACGATGCAGATACCGATAGCGGCACCGTAGGACGCGACACCTCAGGCCCCACCACCGATGATGCCATGACCCGCTCCGAGGAACGCTTGAACGTCGACACCGAAAGGGAAGCCACCGGACGGGTGCGGCTCCGCAAGTACGTAACCACCGAAAATGTCACCCAGACCGTTCCGGTGCAGCGTGAAGAAGTCCGGCTCGAACGTGAACCCATCACGGACGCCAACCGAGGGGCGGCTTTGTCCGGCCCGGGCATCAGCGAGGAAGAACACGAAGTCATCCTCCACGAGGAGCGCCCCGTGGTTGAGAAGGAAACGGTCCCGGTCGAACGCGTCCGCCTCGACACGGAAACCGTGACCGACGAAGTGACCGTCAATGAGGAAGTCCGCAAGGAACGCATCGAAACCGACGGCGACGACAACACCCGCCGATAGCGAGCGGGGCGGGTCAGTGTGACGGCTAACGCCGGACTCTGGCCCGCCTTCACTCTTTGTCCGATGTTCCGCTCAAGGAAGGCCGCCATCGATGCCCCTCGACCCCCAGGCCCCCGTCCTGGACTGCTACCTGCTTCTCACCACAGCAGCCGGCCTGGTTCAGCGCCGCCTCGATGAGGCACTCGCGCCGCTGGGCCTGACCCGGGCCGCGGTCATTGCCCTCAAAGCCGTGGCACCCCGCCCCATGAACCAGGAACAGCTAGCCGCAATGGTCCACGTTCAAAGCCAGACCCTGGGCCGCGTCCTGGCCCGTCTGGAGGCGCGGGGCCTGGTCACGAGGGAACGAAACCCACATGACCGCCGTCAGTTCAACGTTGAGATAACGGACGCCGGAGATGCGGCCCTCGGAGCAGCCCGCGAGGCTGAGAGCACCGCCGTTTCCGCAGACTTCGAGGGATGGGAAGTCCTTCGGGAGCAACTCTCCCGATTTGTGAATTCCTTCCAAAATCCCCGACAAGCAGGGAGTTAGGCCCGCAACTGATCCGCCCGGTGAACCCTGGGACCGGCGACCCCATGCCGCCTGCTTGCCTCAGGGCTGGGCCCCCGAGGAGGCGCCGGGCGCGTCGGGGTCCGCGCCGCCGGTGCGCTGCACATCGGACGGCGCCGGCTCGTCCCCCGTCCGGTGAAAATAAAGCCAGGCCGCGACTCCTGCGGTCACCGCGACAGCTGCCACCCCGGCAATCAACCACGCCTTCCCGGACACCGTCCGCCGCGACCTGCCCCGGGCGGGTGCCGCAACTGGCTGGACAACTTTCGGCGCAACGCGCTTCAGGCTCTCCTGAAAGCGAGGAGTCAGAGTTTCCACTTCCTCGGCGAGCTCGTCAGCGAGCCGCCGTAGACCGGCCTGGATCTTCGGGGACGCAGATTCAATTCCGGCGTCGAGCCCCGCCACCACTCTTTTCAATGCCGCCTCGACCCCGGGAGTGGCCCACTCCCTCCCTTGGGTGAGCTGAGATATGAGATTCTCCGAAAGTTGGCGGACCTGATCGGCCTGGGCCTTGGGTTTTGCCGTGCGCATGAGTGCCTCCTCGATGAGATGGATGCCCATAGCCTACGGCGGCAGGCGCCAGCGAAACAGGCCCCCCGGCCGCAGCCAACAAGAACCGGGGTTCCTCGGTGCGCTGCACACTGCACTCTCACAACACGCAAATGCTAAGGTTGCTTATTATTTGGAGTGCGGTCTGAACGAAGGACAAGGCGGTCTTCGCCCAAGTCTACGAATCCGTTGTTGAAGCTGACGGGGTCGCCGGTCTGGACCATCCAGTCCTGGCAACGGCCAAGACGGTTCGCTCCCCCGCACTGGACATCATCACCACCGCCTACACCGACGTCGGTGGGACCGTCGGCATGCCGCTACTCGCGCTGGCTGTCATGACAGCTCTGGCTCTGCGACGCCGCTCCTGGACCCCTGTCATCCTCATCGTCATCGCTGGTACCGGGTCGTTGCTAATGACTATCGCGGGGAAATCACTCATTGGGAGGACCCGACCCCCGCTGACCGACGCCGTTCCGCCGTATGAACACTCGGCGTCCTTTCCCAGCGGCCATTCGCTGAATGCGGTCGTTATCGCCGGCGTCGTCGAGTACTTAATCATCCTCCGCTTGAAGTCCCCCCGCGCCAGGATCATCACATCACTCCTGGCAGGACTCTTCGCCGCAACCATAGGCCTGAGCCGGGTCTACTTGGGCCACCACTGGCTCACGGACGTCCTTGCCGCCTGGGCCCTCGGCGCCGCATGGCTTGCGTTGGTTATCACAGCACACCGGCTCTACCTCACCGAGCGGACGCGCCGCATGCGTACACCGATAACGGCCTCCCCACGGCAAGGGGGCTTACCCTGAGAAATACCGTCGACTGCGCGCAGTTTGCGTGTCGCCGAGCCCCGGAAGCGGTGGCCCTCGGCCTGCTCCCTACAATCAAGTGGTGACCACAACCGACCCTCAGCCTTCATCTCCCACGGTCCAGAAATACTGGAACGCCGTTTCCCGGCGGCTGAGTATCGAGTCACAAGAGATGGCGGGCTTGATTAAGCATCAAGAGGAGAAAGGGAGAGCGAACGAAAATTCAGTTCAGTTGCTGCTCGCGAAGGTCCTCCCCCCTTCCGTGAGGGTAGCTTCCGGAGAAATTATCGATTCCGACGGTAGTGCCTCCGCCCAGATGGACACCCTGGTGCTGTCCAACACCTCCCAGCCGGTGCTCTTCGCACAAACGGATGAAATGATCTTCCCCGTTGAATCTGTCTTGCTCTGCATCGAGGTCAAAACGACTCTGACGCAAGAAGAGGTCACTGACATAGCGAAGAAAGTTCGGAAGCACCGAAAACTGAAAAGCTCGACCGGGACGGATCCCGTCTTTGCCGTTTTTGCCCATAAGGCAGGATCTTCGCCCAGAACAGTCGCCAAGTGGTTCTTTGAATTGGATCCGGCTGACCGGCCGGCATTCTTCCTGGTCAACGACGCAGCAATTTTCGGCATCGTGGACGACACAGCGCCCTCTGGCTACCAAGTTGTAATGCCCTTCGCACCTAAAGCAGGAGAAGCGGAGAAGTACGCCTTCGGCGACGCCGCCACCTCGGATGTGCACTACTGGAAGCCAGTTGCTGCGCCAGCCGGCGATCAGGTGCGTATTGATCACGGGGCGAGCATGCTGCTATTCATCAGGGCAGTCTTGCGGGCGCTCAGCGAGCAAGACCATGCCCAGATCGAGTGGCTTGAAAGCTATCTCAACAAAGTTCGTACCAAGCGGGTCAGGTTCGGAAAGGATGCTGAACCTGTTTTGGAGAGCTCGCCGCCTAACTAGATTCCACCGCGTCCAAGAAGTTGCTGACGGTGAGGTGCTTGACCTGCAGCACGGCGCAGGCGTTCATCACGATGCATCTGTTCTCCGCCGTGAATGTTTCGTCAGACACAACAATCACCTCGAATGCATCTTTGAGCTGGTAGGCCAGGGACATCGTAGCCAGCGCCTGTTGATCAAGGTTTTCAGGATCGTCCATGTCCATGATGCTTGACTCGTTTCCGTCCTTGGGAAACAACTTCATGACGGCTTGGACGCTTGTAAAGTTCAATACTGCCCGCGATTGTATGCTCCGCCATCCGGAAGTCGCCCATATGGTTATTGGTTCCCCTTTGGCATACGTCCTGCGTTCGTCCTTGACCGCCTCGCAGTAGACCAGCGAACCAGTGTCTCGAAGGTCCACCAAGCGATCGGTCATGGTGTCGTCATCGATAGCCATCGCATTCAAAGATTCCATGGCGGAGCTGTCCAGAATATAGATGACCGCCATATCTACTCAGCCCCCAGACCGAGCTCAAAAAACTGCCAAGCTCCGGCCCGTGAGTGTGTCAACCCGATTCAGGACCACTGAGACGGCCTGATCCAGGTCCACCCACGACCCTTCTCACCAGCGCCAGCGAATGGCGCAATACCGATCACCGTTTTGCCAGTTGCCTTAAGGTGCACCATGAACGTCAGCCATTGGTGCATCAGCCGAACTCGAACGGGACGTTTTTACTGTGCAGTCTCTCGCAAAGCCCTGCTGTAGGTAGTGGGCTCTTTCCGAGTTGCGGCGGACCCTGCGAGGTGACGAGTGGTAATGCGGTGAGCAAAGCACCCCGCGTGCGGCAGCACGATCACGGTGTCCAAGCCGCTCTCCCACGCAGGATCAGGTCCGAGAGGCTCTTACGCTCCGCATCATGAGGAATAGGCGGGCTCAGATCCCTGTGCCAGCTATTGAAAGCCTCGCGATCCAGGCCGTCCCGGTCGTATTCGGTGGTCCAGAACGGAGGTATGAGTGGGTGAAGTTCCGGCAGTAAGTTCAGGGACAGGGGATGGTCATCTACGGTGATCACCATGTCATGCGGCCAAGGATTCCCTGGCCCCGGCGTGCTCCATTGCATCTTGCTGCCCCCCGTTCGACCACGGCCCAAACGACCGCGATGCGTTCACTATGGCACCGTCCCCATGCCCTGTAAACGGAGCACGTTCCGTTTGGCGAACCCATACCCCTGGGGTGTATTCGATCAGCTTTCTAACGCCACGATTTCCAACACGTGCGCATGGTTCAATGAGCAGTTCAATGAGCAGTTCAATGAGCAGGTCATTGAGGCGGAAGTGGACTCCTGTAATCCGCGCAAGACTAGGTACTGCAATTCACGACACGGGCTCTGTCCGCCAGGAAGGTCTGCACTTTCGTAGACTCAATGGAGATCCGACGTGTCCCCTCTATGGAGACAAGCCCGCCACAGGAAGAGCCATCGATGAAGATTATCGTCCTAGTAAAGGAGGTCCCCGACACGTACGGGGACCGAAAACTGAACCTTGAAACTGGCCTCGCCGATCGAGAAGCCAGCGAGACAGTCATTGATGAGATCGGTGAGCGGGCCTTGGAGCTGGCACTGACGTACACCGACGCGAACCAGGGCACTGAGGTCGCAATCCTCTCCCTCGCTCCCGAGGGTGCCACCGCGACGATACGCAAGGGGCTGGCGATGGGTGCGGGAAGCGCCACCCACGTCTGTGACGAGGCCCTCCGGGGTGCGGATCTTGGACTGACCGCTGAAACCCTCGCAGCGGCGATCCGTCGCGTTGACTTTGACCTTGTGATCACTGGCAACGTCTCCACCGATGGATCCGGCGGCATGATTCCCGCGATGCTTGCCGAATTGCTTGACGTGCCGCTTGCTACCGGCCTCAGCTCCGTAGAGATCAGCGACGGCGCCGTGTCCGGCACCAGGGGCGTTGAATCCGGCGTGCAGAAGGTATCCGCGAACCTGCCCGCGGTAATTTCCATTACCGAGGCGCTTCCCGGGCCGCGCTTCCCGAACTTCAAAGGAATTATGGCCGCGAAGAAGAAGCCCCTGGAGGTGCTTACGCTCGCAGACCTCGGGATCACGGCCGACAACCCGGACGCGGCGCGTTCGATCATGCTGACCGTTGCAGAGAAACCCCCGCATGCGGCAGGCGTAAAGATCATCGACGAGGGTGATGCCGGCGAGAAGCTCGCTGCCTTCCTTATTGAAAACCGACTGGCGTAAGGAGTAACGACATGACTGAATTCCCTCGTGACGCAATCCTCGTCGTCGTGGAAACCGGGGCTTCCGGTGAACCCGAGAAGGCTGCACCCGGACTTTTCGGCGCTGCCGCTACAGCTGGCACGCCAATTGCATTGGTACTTGCCTCACCCGGCGCCGGGAGCGCCGCCGCCGCGGAGGCCGCGGTCCTTGGTGCCGCGCACGTACTGATCGCAGAGACTCCGGATCCTTCCGCGCTCGGCGTGCCGAGCGTTGACGCGCTTGCCGCCGCTGTGGAGCAGGTGCAGCCAGACGCGATCCTGATTTCGCATTCCCTGAATGGCCGCGACCTTGCTGGCCGTTACGCGGCGCGCTCGCGTGCAGCCATTTCTGCCGATGCGATCGGTGTGTCACGTGATGACGAGGGCGTCGTGGCACACCACTCCGTCTACGGCGGTGCCTACAGTGTGACGTCAACGTCCACGTTTGGGGCGCCGGTAATTACGGTTCGCCAGGGCTCCATCGAGGCGCGTGCTGCGGCCCAGCCGCCGGCGTCGGAGACCTTGGCAGTGACGCCCTCCGGGAAGCCGGCCGCGCGGATCGACTCGTTCGAGGAGACAGTTGCCGCCACCTCGCGGCCGGAGCTGCGTGGTGCCGCGAAGGTGGTCGCGGGTGGTCGCGGCCTCGGCTCGGAGGAACAGTTCGCCCTCGTCGGACAGCTCGCCGATACACTCGGCGCTGCCGTTGGTGCGTCGCGTGCCGCGGTGGACGCAGGCTACATCCCGCAGTCGGCTCAGGTCGGCCAGACCGGGGTTTCCGTGTCATCACAGTTGTACATCGCGCTGGGTATTTCCGGTGCGATTCAGCACCGGGCTGGCATGCAGACCGCGAAGACGATCGTCGCCATCAACAAGGATTCAGACGCGCCGATCTTCGAGATCGCCGACTTCGGTGTGGTGGGCGACGTCTTCAAGGTCGTGCCCCAGCTGATTAGCGCACTTGAGGCTCGGAAGAAGTAGCGATGGCAACTCTCTCTCGGAATATTCGGCGGGGCCTGCCGCGCGTCGAAGGCGGTGACCCCTGGCCTCCAGCAGGCGAGGCGCCCGCACGCATTGTCACGGCAGGAGCGGCACCCGCGACGGCGTCTGTTTCCGCGGTGGGACCGGTCACCGCCGGGACAGCGGCAGCCGCGCCCCCCGCTCCCGCTGCTGCCCAGGAAACGGCACCGGGTGCAGGATTGTCCGCTTCGGTCCCTGCGGTGAACGCAGGCGCCGCGGTGGCGCGGCAGCTGCGCCGCGGCCTGCCGCGCGTGCCGGGCGGCGAGCCTTGGCCGCCAGCGGGCGAGGTTCCGGTATCAGTGCCGGCTCGGTCCGGTGCTCCCGCCGCAGTCGCCACGCCCACTTCGGCCGCGGATGCTGCTGCGGATACTGCTGCGCAAGCAATGCCGGCAGCGACGTCGGCTGTAGCCGCCCCGGCCACCGCACCCGCCGCACCGGCCGCACTGACGACGGCACCCACGCCCCTTCGTCGCGGGCTCCCCCGTGTCCCCGGTGGTGAACCGTGGCCGCCAGCCGGACTTGCTCCGGCAGCCGCGGTCGCCCTTGCGGTGCAGGCGGATACGCGAACACATTGCCCCAGCCCCTGCCCCGGCTGCCAGCGTGGTGGAGGCCGTTGCCGAGGCGGAGCCGCCGGAGGCTGCGGGTGCACCCGCGGTCACAGCCGCCCCAGCACCGGTGCCATCGTCCGTCGGCACCGAAAAGCCCGTCGTCGCCGAAAAGCCCGTGAGGCCAAAGGCCGAGGCGAGGCTCTACGGCTCACGCACCTTGGGTCAGTGGATCAAGCTCGTGGTGCTCCTCGCGCTCGGCGCGGTGGCCGCCGCAGCAATTCTTGTGCTCGCCGCGCGCGGTGTGACCACGCTGCCGGGCGTGCCGGAGTTCCTCGAGAGGTACCCCGGCGCGTATCACCTGCCCGATACGGCCGAGCCCGGCTTCCCGTGGTGGGCCCAGTGGACGCACTTTCTGAACATCTTCCTGATGGTGCTCATCATTCGCTCCGGCTATCAGGTGCGTACTGAGCAGAAGCCGCCGGCGTTCTGGACGCCGAAGCGCGGTGGCAAGAAAATCAGCATCAATCTGTGGCTGCACCAGTCGCTCGACATTTTGTGGCTGGTCAACGGATTCATTTTTGTGGTGCTGCTGTTTGCCTCGGGCCGCTGGATGCGAATCGTACCGAGCAGTTGGGAGGCGTTCCCGAACGCGCTCTCGGCGCTCCTGCAGTACATGACACTCGACTGGCCCGTTGAGAGCGGCTGGGTGAACTACAACAGCCTGCAGCAGATCATGTACTTCATCGTGGTGTTCATCGCGGCCCCGCTCGCGGCGATCACGGGTGTGCGCATGAGCGACTTCTGGCCGAAAAACGCTAAGACGCTGAACAAGATCTACCCGGTGGAGGCCGCGCGCGCGATTCACTTCCCGACGATGCTGTTTTTCGTGCTGTTCATCCTCATCCACGTGTTCCTGGTGTTCTCGACCGGTGCGCTGCGCAACCTGAACCACATGTTCGGCGGCACCGACGAGGTGAACTGGGTCGGGTTCTGGCTCTTCGCGGCAGCAATCGCCATCACGACGGCCGGTTGGTACGCCGCCCGCCCGCTCGTGCTCGCGCCAATCGCGAAGCTGTTCGGTCAGGTGAGCAGCCGCTAGGCTTCACCCAGGTCGCCTGGCTGGGCTCCCGTTCCTGTCGAATCGGGAGCCCAGCTGCGCTTGGACCCGGCCTGACGGAAGACGTCAGGCAATCTTCCGGAGCGGCGGCCGCTACGGCTTCAGGACCACCTTGATGCAGCCGTCTTCCTTTTTCTGGAAGATCTCGTAGGCGGCCGCGGCGCCGTCGAGGTCCACCTCGTGAGTTTTCAGGTCCATGACGCCGAGCGGGTCGGCGGGATCTTCCACGAGCGGGAGCAGTTCGTCCGTCCACCGGCGGACGTTGCACTGTCCCATCCGGAGTTGGATCTGCTTGTCGAACATGGTCAGCAGCGGCATGGGGCTTGCCGTACCCCCGTAAACCCCGCTGAGGGAGACGGTGCCTCCCCGCCGCACGGAGTCGATCGCGGCGTGGACGACGGTCATGCGATCTACGCCGGCAGTCTCCATGGCCTTCTTTGCCAGGGCATCCGGCAAGAGCCCCACCGCGTTCTGTGCAAAGGCGCCGACGGGCGAATTGTGCGCTTCCATGCCGACGGCGTCGACCACCGCGTCGGGGCCCCTGCCGTCGGTCATGTCGCGAAGCTGGTCACCGACGTCTTTTGTGAAGTCAATCGTTTCCACGCCGTGCCGCTCGGCCATGCGGCGGCGTTCCGGAACCGGCTCGACGGCGATGACCCGCTGGCCCAGGTGTCGACCGACCCGGCTGGCGAACTGCCCCACCGGGCCGAGTCCAAAGACGGCCAGCGTGCCGCCGGCGGGGACGTCCGCGTATTTCACTCCCTGCCAGGCCGTGGGAAGAATATCGGAGAGGTAGAGGTACCGCTCGTCGGGCAGTTCGTGTCCCACCTTGATCGGCCCGTAGTCGGCGTGGGGCACGCGCAGGTACTCCGCCTGCCCGCCGGGGACCGACCCGTAGAGCTCGGAGAACCCGAACAGGCTTGCCCCGCTGTTGTGGGCATGGACCTGGGTGGTTTCGCACTGGGACTGCAGCCCCTGTTTGCACATCCAGCAGTGGCCGCAGGAGATGTTGAAGGGGATGACCACCCTGTCGCCCGGCTTGAGGTTCCTGACTTCGGAACCGACCTCCTCAACCACACCCATGGGTTCGTGGCCCAGGATGTCGCCGGCCTTCATATAGGGGCCGAGAACCTCGTACAGGTGGAGGTCTGAGCCGCATATCGCCGATGAGGTGATCCTGACGATGGCGTCCGTCCCGTTCTCAATGACCGGATCCGGAACCATCTCCACGCTGACCGACCGCTTCCCCTGCCAGGTAAGTGCCCTCATGTTCGCTCCTTCAGTCGCATCCAAAATAGTAAGTCTGCTGATCATTCCTTGTTCGCGCTTGGATGGGAAGGGGCACCGCCCGGGCTGCCGCTGGCCTGCAGTGCCGGCCAGCCGCCGTCGGAGGCCAGGATGGCGCGGTTGAAGCTGGTGCCGTCGTCGCTGAGCAGGAAGGTGATGGAGGCGGCGCAAGCCCGTCTGGCATGTAATTACCATCGACGGCGGGATAGCGTTCACGGACAGCATCACCCCCGTTGGCGATATGCGCCTCAAGATCGATATCGCGGGACTCCGTGTACTGCGGGGCGGCCAACGCCCGCCGCGTGTACGCGCTCCCCCTGAGCGCCGCCCCGAGATCCCGAGCCAGCAGCCGAGCCGTCGATGATGACTCCGCCGACTTGTTTGCTGAGGCAGATTTCGGCCAATATCCCGAAGAGCCACGCGGTGGAGGGCCGGTAAACAGCAGGGAACGTCGCTGGGCCATTCCATGACCCGAAGTGAGCAGCAGGGAAGAAGGCATTGATGAAAGTTTCTTCATGACCGTTTCATCGGTGCCTCATTGTTGTACTTCATTCTGGACGCAGGGAACGGCTTGCGCCGGAAGCCTGCGTATGGGGAGGAGGGGGCCTGGATGGACGGAGCATGGCTGTCTACTGTTGGGGGGCGGCACGGGACGCCTGGAACGCGTCACTCCACTGCGTCCTACCACTGGCTGGCGCCTCCGCCGGATCCTGGAATTGATTCCATGGACTGGCCCTCCCCCGTTCCGACGTCTGCCGACGACGATACCGGCACATCCTGGCTGGTCCAGCGGGCGTGGCCAGACAAGACGCCAGGAGAATTTGTACTGGAGGTCCTGACACCTGGACTGCTCGGCGTCCGGGGAGCCCATCTGCGTCACGGGGAGTTCGAGCTTATCCCGTTGGACGATCCGGGACTGCCCGCTTTGCGGGGGGAAGCGCGGAAGGGGGAATTGATTTCGTATTGGCCGTACCGCCAGGCGGTGGTCCGGGCGGATGGCCGCTACATAAAGATCTTCGAGCCCGGCGGCGCCGGCGTGCCGGCCGAGCGCTGCGCACAAATGGACGTCCTACTGGAGGCCGGCAACTTCACAACACCCAGAATCCTCCGTAAGAGCTCCCAGGAGGACGTCATCGATTTCAGCGCCATCGCGGGACCGACTCTGAACGAGCTGGGCGGGGAGCAGGGCGCCGTCAGCGATGAAGCGTTCGCCAGGGCGTGGGAGAAATGGTCGCGCGCCTGGGTCGCCGAACTGAACGGCTCTTATGGTCCCGCAGCACAAACCGTTCTCGACAGCCTTCCGCTCCGTCCAGCAGAGTGGGAAGCCACGAAGATGTGGCAACGGGTGAACGACTGGTTGCGGCACAATGAAAACGTCCCGGAGTTCTCGTCTCAGCGCGATGCCTTGCGCGCCGCTGCACAGCAAGTGGCCACGAACCTGCTTCGGACGGCACCGGATCCGCTGGTATGGTGCCACGGAGACCTTTACGACAAGCAAATCATCATTCCTGACGGCGACATCCCGCCCGGATTGCTGGACTTTGACAGTACGGCCCGGGCCGAGGCCGCCCGGGACCTGGCCGGCGTGGACGTTCGTCTGGAGCTTCATCTACGACATAACCGCATGACGCCCGCACGATATCTGACGGCTCACACGCAGGTGCTGGCCGCCGCCCAGGAACTGCAAGTCAGTCCGGTCCGGTTCGATGCGTATTCGGACGCCTTCTGGCTCCGTATGGCACTATCTCCGTTACCTGGCCGCTTCTCTCTGGCCATCGCTGTCCTCGCGGAACGGGCCGCGCAGGAGTTGAGACAGTGAGCCGCCCCGCCAGATGACGGCATCACCCGCAGCGACGAACTGCCCGGCGGCATCACGATCAGAATCAGGCCCCGCACCGGCGGAAACCGCGTATTCAAAGGATTGGCTCTCGCCGAGGCGGGTGAGGTCGCGGGCGCCCGCCAACTATGGCTTCGAGTGCTAGCGAGCTCAGATCAATGGGCGCGCTCTCAGCAGTCCGGAGCGCTGGAGCACTTGGGCGACTCCTATGTACGAACCGACCGGCCACTCGCTGAGCATTACTACCGCCGACTGCTTGCCGAATGTCCCAGGTTGAGCGGAACGACGGCAACTCAGCACATCAAGCTTGCCGAACTCCTGCTCGACAGAAGCGCCGCCGGCGACATTGAGGAAGCGGCCGATTTGCTGGACCAATGGCCACGGTCTCTTCGGTGGAGATGTCGCCGGCCACGGGGACCAGGTCCAGCCCGGTATGCTCGGCTACGGCGCCCAGCACTAGATCGGGAGTGGGCAGGTCGGCTGACCTTCTCGCCTGATCCGGGGCTACACCATCTAGGTGCAACAGTGTGCACTTAGGCTGGGCGCGTTGGACGGGTTAGGACATGGACCGGCCAACGAGGGTGGTCAGGTCGACCATCCGGTTGGAGAAGCCCCACTCGTTGTCGTACCAGGCAACGACCTTGACCTGGTTCCCGATGACCTTGGTGAGGCCGGCATCAAAGATCGACGACGACGGGTTCCCGACGATGTCCGAGGACACGATCGGGTCCTCGGTGTAAGTGAGGTAGCCCGCCACCGGTCCGGATGTGGCTGCGGCCTTGTAGGCCGCATTGACTTCCTCGGCGCTCACTTCGCGGCTGACCGTAGCGGTGAGGTCCGTAGCGGAGCCCACAGGAACAGGCACGCGCATGGCGTAGCCGTCGATTCTGCCGTTGAGTTCGGGCATGACCACGCCGATGGCTTTTGCTGCACCGGTTGAGGTCGGGACGATGTTGATCCCCGCGGCGCGCGCCCGGCGGAGGTCATTGTGCGGGGCGTCCTGCAGGTTCTGGTCCGCTGTGTAGGCGTGGATGGTCGTCATCAGCGCCTTTTCGATGCCGAACGCCTCATGCAGAACGCGCGCCAGCGTCCCCACGGAGTTTGTGGTGCATGAGGCGTTGGAGATGATGTGGTGCCTGTCGGGGTCGTATTCGCCCTCGTTCACGCCCAGCAGCAGGGTAACGTCCTCTCCGGTGGCCGGAGCGGAAATGAGGACCTTTTTCGCGCCTGCGGTCAGATGCCTGGATGCGTCGGCGCCCTTGGTGAAGAACCCGGTGGACTCGATCACGATATCAACGCCGAGGTCTGCCCAGGGCAGGTTGGCGGGATCTTTTTGGGCGAAGGTGCGGATAGTGCGGCCGGCGACGACCAGGTTGCCGTCCCTGACGTCGACGGGAGCGGGCAGTTTGCCCACCACGGAGTCGTAGCGCAGCAGATGGGCGAGGGTCCCGGCGTCGGTCAGGTCATTGACGGCGACAATTTCGAAGTCGGCGTTCTGCTCCAGCGCGGCCCTGAAATAGCTGCGCCCAATGCGCCCGAAGCCGTTAATCGCAACTCGGATGGTCATGGTCTTCTCCTCAATAGGCTCAAGTGAGGGATGACGCCCCTCAGGAGTCTTAGCCCGCTAATTGTTAGGAAACGTACGCCGAGTCGCTCGTACGGTGACGCAGCGGATTTGCGACTCCGATGACGCGATGCCGGTGATCACGAATGGTCTCGGTGAAGCCGCTGTGATGGGCGGATTCGATACGAAAGCCCTGCTTTTTGGTCCCGTTGACCAGCATAAGATCACCTCGTTCTCACCGTTCATGAGCTTGAACAATTGAGGAACTGCGGATTTCACCGAGGAGGAAGCGGCGGCAAACATTAGTATCCATCACTGGAGAACCCGGATTCAAGAGAGGCTGCACGGGACAGCTCTTGACGAGCTGGTACGCCCTCGAATGGCATGTGCATAGTCGTTTTATCTTCTGTACACCCATACTCGGCCGCCCTCACAATTCACTGGAGGGAGGGCTGCCCGATGAACCGCCCCGCTGCTAGCTTCGTCCGGCGACCGCCCTGTCGTGGGATGGCGGCGGCGTACCAGCAGGCCCGGCTGGCTGCGCAAGGGGCAATGCTGGCTGCGGCGGCGTACCAGCAGGCCCGGCTGGCTGCGCAAGGGGCAATGCTGGCTGCTGCGGCCTAAGTGCCGCACACAGTTCGCGTGAAGCCACCGCGCCATGAGGAGACATCCATGACCAGCATGCCGGCCAGACAGCTTAGAAGGCATCCTCCACGGGCGGCCAACCCGGCTGCGGAGGAACTAGGTAAGGGGCCTGCGATCTATGAGAACGATGAGATCGACGCACCCGATCAGCCTCTCGTCGCGCACTACTTCCTGGGCGGCGCCGATTGGTGGGTCACAGTCAGTTCGTCGTGTTCTTGTGAGGTCGGATTCTAGTGGCGGTTGGAGGAACAGCACCCACAACATCGAACTGCGCAGTTCACGGTTCGAGGCCGTAGCTCCGTGCTCGATGTGGCCGTTAACATCCTTGGCCATCGTCTTCGTCGTCTCGTCGAAGTGCGCCTCCTGACGTCCGGGGCCTACGGCAGCGGAACGAGACCGAGGAAGGAGTACGGGCTCACCGATGCAGGCGTCGTCCGCCCTGCTTGTGTTGCTTGCCCTGCTTTTGTGGGTCGAGAAGCCGGGTTGGAGCGGCCCTGGGCCGCCGCGGGCAGGCGGGTCGCGTTTGACGCCCGCACGCGCACTTGCCGATGCCAGGCGCTGGGAGCACGCTTGGCATCGGCAAGGAGCGGTCGGGCCTGCGACGCGGAAGTCGGCTAGCTAGACAGAGATCCTTAGACGCGACCGGGGAGCCGAGTCGTGATCTCCTGGAGGATCCACTCGTTGCCTTCCGGGTCGCTGAAGGTTGCGAAGGAGAAGTAGCTGGCGCGCTGCGGAGCTAGGCCGGGGGTGCGTCCCTCAAGTTTGACGCTGGGGATTCCGCCCTGCGCCTCGTGGAAGACCTCGCTGATCTCGACGCCACGGGAAGCGATGTCGGCGCGTGCAGCTTCGACGTCGTCAACGACGAGGTAGAGGCCGCGGACCGAGCCGGGAGCGGCGTTGGTGAGGCCGTTGCTGACGATGATCGAGGCCGGGGAACCCGTGGGCGTGAAGTGCACGGCCCGGAAGCCGTCTTCGCCCTTGATGTCGATGTCAAGCCGCCAGCCGAGCTTCTCGTAGAACGACTTGGCACGCTCCACGTCGGTGACGGGCAGAATAGCGAGTTCAAACTTGTAGTCCATGGTCCAGTTCCTTTTAGGTGGGGGTGTTTACGGAGGAGTGCCGATGCTTATCAAATAGACCGGTCATCTAGTGAACCCGCGGTTGCCGTCAGTCATTCCCAATCGGGCTGATTAGTCTTGAAGCCTCCGGCGACTAACGCGACCGGTCGTTCACTTGGAGGAGCCCCTACTGGGCAAAATACCAGAGCCGCCCGCGAAAGTCCCTTGCTCGCCATGACGTCGCGGGCAGGGGCTGGCCCGGACATTGTCCGCTGATTGCCCGGCTCAGAATTCACCCTTGCACACCTCATTGAGGATGTCGATGGCGGACTCCTTCTCCGCCAGCAGCCAATGCAGGGGTGCCGCCGCAACGCACAGACACCGCGCATCCGGGGGCCACGGATCGACCCTTTCATATAAGGCGAGGCCAGATATTGCTGCGGTCGTTCCTGGTACCGCAGATGAGGATGCCGATGGTTTCGATGTGATACCGGCGCCGGAGGACGTCAGGCGAGCGCGACGTAGAAATTGAGCTTGCCGGCGTATTCGGGCTCGAACTTGCCGGCCTTGAACTCGATGACGACATGCCCATCCGCGAGCGCAGCTCGTTGCGCGTCATCGCGGTGACGTCCACGCCGTCGAGCGTGATCTGTCCGGCGTCGAGCTTTCCCCTGGTAGTGCCGCAGCGGTCGACGAGGGGACCGGGTCGGTGAACCACGGAGGTTCTGGGTTCCGACGCCCCGGCTGCTGTCCGGACCGTTGCCTGCGCCTTGTGCCGGATCAGTGGAACCCGAATGGATCCCGCCGTCTGGTCTGGACCCTCAACCTGTGATGCGTGAAGCTTAGTGGCATGACAGTTTCTCCTCTCATCTGGAGCGTTACCGTCGTCTTCATCCTTGCCTTGCTGGCATTCGACTACTTTTTCCACATCCGCAAGGCCCACGTGCCCACCCTTAGGGAGGCAGCAATTTGGTCCGCGCTCTACGTTGGCATCGCGGTCCTATTCGGCCTCCTGGTCTGGTTCTTCGCCGGTGGGGTCACGGGCTCGGAATACTTCGCTGGCTACATCACGGAGAAGGCCCTCTCCGTCGACAACCTCTTTGTCTTCCTGATTATCATCGCCAGCTTCCATGTGCCCCGGGAAGACCAGCAGAAGGTACTGCTATTCGGCATCGTGTTCTCGCTGCTCGCCCGCACCGGGTTCATCTTCCTTGGCGCAACCCTGATCAATTCCTTCGCGTGGGTGTTCTACATCTTTGGACTGATTCTCCTGATCACCGCGGGCAATCTCCTGCGGCCGGATGCCCACGGCGGGAATCAGGCCGATAATTTCATGATCCGGTTGGCCCGGAGGCTCTTCCACACCACGGAACGCTATGACGGGGACAAGCTCTTCACCATCCAGGACGGTAAGAGGGCGCTGACACCGATGCTGCTGGTCATGGTGGCGATCGCGGGGACCGACGTCCTGTTTGCCCTGGACTCAATCCCTGCAATCTTCGGGCTGACGCAAAATGTGTACATCGTTTTCACGGCCACGGCGTTCTCCCTGATGGGCCTGCGCCAGCTCTACTTCCTCATCGACGGTCTCTTGGACCGCCTCATCTACCTCGCCTACGGCCTGGCGGTAATTCTTGCCTTTATCGGCGTCAAACTCGTCCTCCACGCCCTCCACGAGAACAACCTGCCGTTCATCAACGACGGCGAGCCGGTCCCCGTCGTCGAAATCAGCACCGGGCTATCGCTCAGTGTCATCATCGGCGTGCTAACCCTCACTGTGGTTGCCTCGCTGCTGAGCAAAGAAGGCAAGGCCCAGAATTCCATCAACAATGCGCGCCGCCACGCCGAAAACTACCTCGACCTTGAATACACCGCTGATACAGCCGAACGCGAACGGATATATAGGCTGCTGACCGCGGAAGAGTCCCAGATCCTGGCCATGGACCTCAAGTACCGAAACAAGGCCAAGGACATCGACAAGATTCGAGCGTTGGTATCGGAAGCACATCGACAGCACGAAGAGTACCTGGCCCAGGAATGATCGCGCCGCTGCGGACCGCGACGATGAATCCGGCTGCTCCACGAACTTTTGGACCGGCGAAGCGCTCGGGTCTACTGCCACTCATTACGTCTAAGGAAGGTCATCAATGAGGCTGGAAGAGACCGGCGACGCGGCCATCCACCTTCCAGATCCGCGCGGCAGCATTGTTGTCGGGCACGATGGATCCGCCGGATCAGGCCACGCCTTGGCAGCCGCGCTCGGGCTTGCCGAACAATTAAACCTGCCCGTGGTCGTCGTGCGGGCATGGTCGATCGCTACCGCCCCGCGCCCATCCACCTGGGCATTCGGGTACGTGCCATCTTTCCAGGAATATTCCGAAGCTGTCCGCGAGGAACTGGTGCGGGATTCGCGCGCCATCGTCGGGGACTATTTCGGGCTCCAGGTCAGTTACCACGCTGTTCACGCGCACCCCGTCAGAACCCTCATGGCCCTCTCGCAGGATGCACGGATGCTGGTGGTCGGATCCCGGGGGAAAGGGGCCTTGGCCGGCATGCTGCTCGGCTCCGTCAGTGAAAAGTGCGCACGGCACGCAGCTTGCCCTGTCCTGATTGTGCCGGCGCCGGCCGCGGAACGCGGAACGTCTTGACCCGCCGCGGCCGGGCCAACGGAAGCTCAAAAACCACTTGTCCGGAAGCGGATCACAGAGGGGCGGGGAGGATGAGGCCGGCGGCCCCGGCGATAGAAAGGGCTGCGCGGACATGGTTCGCCCGGGTCCAGGATCGCTGGTAGTTGTGCCACTGACTGTCCGGATGACTGGTGCCGTTCTTGGCAAGGCGGTTGTTGAGCGGCACGTTGACAGCGATGGTGGAGGCCCACCCCGCCAGGTAGGCCGCCGCCCCGGCAACTCTTAGCGGCGACTGGGTCTGCGGGTCGAGGGCCGCGGCGACGGCGACGGCTGCGCAGGCGGCGGCGGTGCCGAAAAACAGGACCATAAATGGCGGCCGCACGGCCTTCTCATTGATCGCCACCATGGTCGCGATCGCTTCCTCCGCCGTTCGACGCCGCAGGGCGGGCATCACCACGGCGGAGAAGGCCAGGTAGAAGCCGCCCACGACGGCGGAGCCGGTTCCGGCGGCCACCGGCAGCCACCCGCTCACCGGAGTTCCCCGCCCGCGCTTGTGGCCCAGACGCCGGTGGCGGCGGTGCGGGCCGCATAGGCGCTGAAGTCCGTGGGCTGCCGGTTGAGCGCCTGGGCGGCGTCAGTGCTCAGGGTGGCGTTGCGCCCGTCGAGGATCTCGGTAAAGAGCCCGGCCAGCGGCAGGGCGTCCTCGGCGGGGATCCCGTCGGGGGCGAGATCTGCCGCGAATTCCTGGGCGGTGCAGGGAACGAATTCGACCGGCCGGCCCGTGGCGAGCGACAGTTCGGCCGCGACCTCCCGCAGGGTAAGCAGCCGCGGGCCGGTCAGTTCCAGCAACCGCCCGACGTGCCGGTCGGTGGTGAGGGAGTCCGCGGCGATCTCGGCAAGGTCGTCCAGATCAAGGAAGGGTTCGGCGATGCCCCCGTCGGCCGGCAGCAGCAGGCGGCCCCGGCGGACCGGGCCGAGCAGGAAGTGCTCGCTGAAGTTCTGCGCGAACCACGCGCACCGCAGCACTGTCCATTCCAGCCCGCTCGCCCGCACGGCGTCCTCGGCGGCCCGGGCCCCGTCCTCGCCGCGGCCGGACAACAGCACCAGCCGCTGCACCCCGGCATCCGCGGCAGCTCGCGGCGAAGTCAGCCATCAGCTCGGGCACGCCCGGAAAGGCCAGATCAGGGCTGTAGCACAGGTAGGCCGCCCGCACTCCGTCGAGGGCCGGAGTCCAGGTCCTCCGGTTGTGCCATTCGAAGGGCAACGGGGCGTTTCGTGTTCCGATCCTGACCGGGGCCTGCCGGTCGGAGAGGCGGCGGGCGAGGCGGGCGCCGGTACGGCCGGTGCCGCCGGTGACAAGGACAGGAGCGAGGAGAGTTGTTGTAGTAGTCATAACTCCAGACTGCCGTCGGCTTGCTGGACGATGAATACTCTACAGTCGCAATTTCATCTCCTGCCGTCTAAACTCCGGAGTGTGGATCCCCTCTCACAGTTCCTCACCGGACCCCGGGCGCGTGCCGCATTCGCGCTGCGGGTGGTGATGGACCCGCCATTCGCCATCGATGTTCAGGACGAGGCCGCGCTGACCGTGATCGTGGCCGTCCGCGGGCAGGCCTGGATCACCGCCCAGGGAGGCCGGTCACAGCTCCTGGGGCCGGGACAGTCGGCCACGGTTCGCGGCCCGGCCCCTTACCTGGTCGCGGACACTCCGGACCGGGCACCCACCGTGGTGATCGACCCCGGCCAGTCGTGCCGCACCCCGACCGGAGAGCACCTGGAGACCACCATGGCCCAGGGCGTCCGAACGTGGGGAAATAGTATCGACGGAGAAACGGTCCTGCTGATCGGCACCTACCAAACGGAGGCGGCGGCCGGCCAGCTCGTCACCTCTGCCCTGCCGCCCTTGGCCGTTTTCACCGAACAGGAGACCGATCCGGCCCTGCGGGGACTGCTCGAACGCGAGCTCACCTCCCCCGGCCTGGGGCAGGAGAGCGCCCTGGACCGCGTGCTGGACCTGCTGCTGCTCCATCTGGTGCGAGTCTGCGTTGACCGCGCCGACGTGGTGGCGCCAAGCTGGGCATCCGGCACCCGCGACCCTGCCGTTGCCCGGGCCCTGGCCCTGCTCCACGAGGAACCGGCTGCGCCCTGGACCGTCGCGGAACTGGCCCGGAGGGCGCAAATTTCCCGGGCCGCGCTGGCAGCCCGGTTCCACACCGCCGTCGGGCAGCCGCCCATGACCTACCTCACCACCTGGCGCCTCACCCTGGCCGCAGACCGGCTGCTAAGCAGCACCGACACCACGGCCGCCATCGCCGCCGAGATCGGCTACAGCAGCGCCTTCACCTTCAGCACCGCCTTCACCCGGGCCTACGGCACCAGCCCCACCGGTTACCGCCGCGCCCGCGCCACGGGCATTACCGGGTGAGCTTGCGGCCCTTGATCAGGAGCCAGAAGATCGCGCTGGTTTCGCCGACGATGGCGAACAGGCCGTACATCGGGGTGAATCCGTCGACGAACGCGACGCCGAGCGCGTCGGCGATGTATCCGACGCCGGAGATGGCCAGGAGGGCAGCGAAGACCGCGGGGACGAAGGTCGAGCGGAATTCCAGGTACCCGATCAGGATCAGGTAGAGGCCGAACAGGCCCAGGCTGATGAGCCAGATGGTCCGGAATGATTCGATGGCGTGCAGGGCCTGCTCCGGATCGTCAAGCAGCGTGTAGGCGTATACCAACTGGCCTGTTGCGACTGCGAAGGCAGCAGCGAAGGTGACGCGCATCCAGGCTGCCACTGCTGAAAGCCGCTGGTTGACGTCCTTGAAGAGTGCATACCAGGCGCCCGCCACCAGGACGTCGAGCAGAATGACCAGGAAGATGCAGCCGACGCCGGCAAGGTAGACGCCGCCTGACTGGGCGATCTTCTCGGCCGTCCCTGCGGCGTCTCCGGGGGTGATGAGCGGGACGACGCCGCCGAAATAGCCTGCTGCCATCAGGACCACCATGGCCAGCAGGCCCAGACCGGACACCAGGCTCGCGGTGGCGGGGGACCAGAAGCGGAAATCCAGTTTCGATGCGCGGTGGGACGCCGGGGCGGGGGCCTGGGGTGTGGCAAGAGTGCTCATCGTTTTCCTTACGCCGTAAGCTTATGATGTAAGTAAGTTATATCTACAGTGTAAGCTTGTCAATGAAGCCAAGAGGAAGGGCAGGAAATGCCGGCGAAGAGTATCCAGCGAGCTGCAGGCCGGCCCCGGCTGAACCGGGACCGGGTCCTCCAGACCGCGATCGAACTCGCGGACGAGGGCGGCATCGAGCGGCTGTCCATGCGTCGGCTGGGAGAAGAGCTGGGGGTGGAAGCAATGTCGCTTTACAACCACGTCTCGAACAAGGAAGACCTGCTCAACGGGATGATCGATGCCGTCTACGGTGAGATCGAGCTGCCGTCCCATGACGACGACTGGAAGACGGCACTGCGCAAGAGGTCCGTCTCCGTGCGGGAAGTCCTCGGGCGCCATCCGTGGGCCAACGGGCTGATGGACTCGGGCACCAGCCCCGGACCAGGAACCCTGAGGCACCACGACCGGGTGCTCGGCACGTTGCGGAACGGCGGATTTTCCCTGGCGCTGACGGCCCACGCCTTCTCCGCACTCGACAGCTACGTTTACGGCTACGCCAAGCAGGAAAAAGCACTGCCCTTCGACACGGAGGAGCAGGCCGCGGCCATGGCCAACGCCATGCTTGCGCAGCTGCCGGCCAGCGAATACCCGTACCTCCATGAGCTCATGGCCAACCATGTTCTCCGGCCCGGTTACAACTACGCCGATGAATTCACGTTCGGCCTCGACCTGGTCCTCGACGCCTTGGAAAGGGAACGCGACGTCGAGCGCGGTGAGTAAACTCGCGGTGAGTAAACGACGGCGCCCCGCCCTGGCGCGCCATCGATCCACGACGGCGGGACTTCCCGCCGTCGTCCGCTGGCGTTGCGTACCGCTCCCTACAGCGCAGACCTGCCCGGGACCGGTGTCACACCAGAGATCTTCAACAAAGAATGGGATGTCCCCTCAAGGGCAAAAACTTCCAAAACATCCATGGGTACGCTGTCTCTGGATCGGTAGACTGTCACATTCCAGCGGGTGGGACAGTGCTGGTTGCGGGCGAAGTGGACGAGTTCGTACGGATCCCCCAGGCCCGCCGATCCTCCAGATATTGGCCCGGTCAGATCAGACTCCACTGGTCGAAGCGGCTTGGTAGGTAGTGCGGCTTTCATCTGCTCCCTTTCCGTGGCCCAGGGCGGCGATGGCGATGGCGTCGCTATCGCGTAGGAACTGGGAGTTGGTGTTGGCCAAGGGGCCGAGCTGGGTCCCCCAGTGGATTGATTCCAAAGGGACGCCTGTTGCAAAAAGACCTGGCTGGGCATTGCCGCCGGCGTCCAGTACCAGATATGGGCTGGGTCCGACTTCGATGGCGCCTGAAGTGAAATCCCCGGCCTGAGCATCCTTGATCAGATAGGGCCGGGCCATGCCGCGCCGGTTCAAAGCGCGAAGCAGCGGGTTGGCTGAGCGCGCAAAATCGGTGGATGGCAGGTGGGCTTCCAGCAGGCCGCGGCATTCGTGGCTGACGCCCGGAATGGCGGGCGAGGACGCCGCAAAGCCGCCCCGGGTCCGTTCGACCCGCATGTCCGGACCGATCGGTACGATGAGCCCGGCGTCAACGAGAGCGATGAGTTCCAGGATCCGGCGCGCGGGAGGGCCGCTTGCCAGCGTTCCGCCCAGGCCGCGATACCAGCCTTCGATGTGGCGGGCGTAGGACTGGCCACGGATACCGCCATATGGCGCGAGCCGACGAACGGCTCCGCGGCCGGCGCCGAGTGCCACTGATGCGCATTTGAGAGCGCTGCCGTAGCCCCTGGACGCCTCCTCGTAGTCGCGGGCAAGGTCATCCCGCCAATGCGCTAGAAAGTCCCGGTAATTGGCGAACTTCAGTCCGGCCAGCGGCCGATCGAGTTTTTCGATGTCGAACCGTGCACCCGCATCGGGTACGGCGGCGGCCAGCGCTGCTTCCAGCTCGGGGCCGCCCCAGGCGTGCGTGTCCAGAGCCTCCTCGATCCGTTCTGGGGTCGCAACGAATTGGTGTGGCTCCGAAGTAAAGAGCGTCCGGTAGTAAGTAAGGGCCGCATCCTTCGCGATGCGCGGCCAGAGGTCGGTCATGAAATCGAGTTGGCGTCCCTCGGCCTCAAGCTGGTCGAGGTATTCATCGCTCAAGTATCGGCGGGGAAAGCTCGGGGTCATGGTCCCGAAGATGCCTTTGGCCCGGTACGGGATGCCACGGCGCGAGCCCGAGACCATGATGGGTTCCCGTCCGGAGGCCAGGTATTTCAGACCACCTGCTCCGTCATCCCTGAACTCGCCGCCCCGTCCTACCGTGAGTAGCGAGACATAGTCGAAGAAGTTCATGCCCAGTCCGCGCAGAATGACTTTCTGACCCGGCAGTATACCCTCGAGGTCCTGGTCCAGCGGATTTGTGGACCTGCCGTAAAAGAGGCCGTTTTCACTTGCGAAAGCCGACCATTCGAGCTCCCGAGGGCTTGGGACCAGATCGCTGTGCCCCGAGGCCAGGATGACGCAATCGAAGTGCTCGGGTTCCGCGCCGCGGTCGGTCTGCAGTCGATAGCCGCCGTCGCGGCGCTCGACGTCGGTGACGAGTTCCTGGCGGAAGCGCAGCCACACATGCTCCGGGAGCTGGGCGAGATCCCGCTTGTGGCACCACTCCAGATAGCGGCCCAGGAGTTTTCGGGAGGGGTGCGACCAGGGCTGCATGACGAGTGCCTCTGCACGGATGGATTCCTCTGCGTCCAACTCGCCGCGGGCGATCCGTCCGCACCACTGGTACAGCGTGGGACCCTCTACGACAGGTCCCTCGCATTTCACTGACGCGTCGGTGAAATGCGTGGCGTCTGCACAGAGGGTGTTCATGAGCAGATGCTGCGGCTGATCGCCGGACCAGATGCGTCCCCCGCCCGGCTGGTAGGGGTCGAACAGGCAGATCCGCAGTTCACGTCCGGCTGCCAGGCGCGCATTCGCGGACAGCCTCTCTACGATGGAGACGCCGCGGGGGCCGGCGCCGATAACTGCGACGGAAAGGGGAACGTCCTCCCTGCCCACTAGTCCGCCGCCCGTTCGCTCTTGCGGTATCCGCGCAGGTAGAAGTATGCCGCGCCGGTGAGAAGGATGGCCGTACACACAGCGAGGGCCGATGCCTGGCCGAGCTGATGGGAGTCGAAGGCGATGGACCGGATGGCGAGTGGAACGGTCACCGCCGAACCGGAAGGCCCACCGCCGTTGGAGAGCAGGAAAGGGATGTCGAAGTCGTAGGCGGTCCAGATGGTGCGCAACAGCATCCCGGCCAGGATCACCGGAATTACTGACGGGATCGTCACCGCTGTCAGCCGGTGCCGCCAGCCGCCCCCGTCGATTCCCACGGCCTCGTATAGATCCCGAGGGATGGACTGCAGCCGGGCGAGAACAACGATGATGAAGAAGGGGGAATACTTCCAGACGTTGACGAGCACTAGGGTCGGCATCATCATGGTCGGGTCGGAGAGCCAGTTCAGGGGTTCATCGATGAGGCCGACGGTCTGCAGTACGTAGTTCACAACGCCTGTTACGTCGTTGAACATGAAGCGGAAGACCAGGGCTGCCACGATTGCGGGGATCATGTAGGGGATGAGCACCAGAACGCGGGCGAGGCGTTGGCCGCGTAACCCAGAGTTCAGAAGCATTGCTACGGAAACGCCGGCGACTACCTGGAGGACCATGTTCGAGCTGGTCCAGTACACGGTGCGCAGGAAGGCGTCCCGCGTGTCGGCATCGCTGAAGATGGCCGCATAGTTTTCCAGGCCCACCGGGGTTGTTGCCCCCGTGTTGATGTCGACATAGTTGAAGCTGTTCCAGGCGGCGATAAAGAACGGATAGACCGCGAAGACCGCGATCAGGACGAAGGCAGGCAGCACCAGAAGATGCGCCAGCGCCTTGTCGCTGAGATGCCATTTTGGCGTTGAGCTGTGCCCTCCCCCGCCTTCGAAATGGGCCTTGTCGCGGTTGCTGATACTGCTTTCCTTGAGAATGGTCATCCCTTTACCGCTCCTTCAGAGAGGCCGGCCACGAGCCAGCGTTGCGCCACGAGGAAGAGCACCAGGACCGGGAGCACTATGGTCAGCGCGGCGGCCATGAGCAGGCCCCAGGATTCGGTTCCCATGTGACCCATGAGCAGGAACACGGCCGGGTTGGCGGGAAGCTTTTCGGTGCTCGTCATGAGGGTGGAGGCGAAGAGGTATTCGCTCCACGCCGCGTTGAAGGTGAAGATGCCGGTGGAGACCAGGCCCGGAAGAGCCTGCGGTATAACGACTCGCAGGAAGGCCCCGAAACGGCTACATCCGTCGATCATGGCTGCCTCCTCGACGTCCACAGAAAGGCCGGAGAAGTAAGAGCGGAGAATCCACAAGGCGAAGGGCAGCAGCGTAGCCACATACAGCACGGCCAAGGCGAGACGGTTATCGCCCAGCCCACTGCCGAAGAGGATTTGGGTCACCGGGACGAGCACCAGGATGGGCGGCAGCAGGTACGCCAGCAGCGAGAGCTCGCCGACCGCCCGGACCAGCCTGAAACGGAAGCGGCTCATGGCGTAGGCGGCCATGGTGCCGAAGACCAGGGCGACGGCGGTCGCGGAGAGTGACACCAGGACGCTGTTGACGAGGTACTGCTGAAAGCCGTAGATCTCGAAGAGGTCGGTGAAATGCTTGAGGGTAAGTTCTTTGGGGAAGAAGGTGGGCGGATAGGCCGAAATCTCCGAGTCCGGGCGAATCGCGTTGACCACGATCCACAGCAGCGGGATCACGCTGGCTGAGAGCACCAGCGCCAGGAGAAGATATTGCACGGCCCGCACGGGAGAGGGTCGTCTTCGGACAGGCCGGCCGGTCTCCTCCCGCGTGAGTGTTCGCCCGGGCGGGGGTTCTGTAGTGGTTGTCATGGGGGCTCCCTAGATCACTTCGGGCTTCCAGCCCGGGTTGGCGGTCTTGTACTTGTCCACGACCTGCTGCATCTTGCCCGTGCAGGCCTTCCAGGCCTCCTCCGGGTTGCGGTTCTCCAGCAGGATCTCCTGAAACATCACGCCGTCAAAGGCTGGCGATGACCAGATGTCGGACCCGAAGGGGCACAGGTTGGTGATTTTCTTTTCGAATTTGTGGTCCACGACGGCGCCCATGCTCGACGAGGCGGTCATGGCGCCAGGGACCGCTTCGATGAACGTTTCCACCCAGTCCTTGTGGTTCTTGAAGTAGCCCTCGCTTGCGCTGCCGATCTCCGCCCGGAATTTGTCCTGCACGCTCTTGAGCGGCGGCAGAAGGTGGCCCGGAACCGTCTTGGCGAAGGCGACGGCGTCAGCGCCCGTGGTCAAGCGTTTGAGGAATTCCTTGGCCATCGGGAGATTGCCGGTCTTGGCGTAGATGCCGTACTGCTGGCCGGAGCCAAAGTGCAGTTTGCCGGTCATGAAGTCGCCGGCCGGGATGGCCATGACGCCGGTCTTGGCGGCCAGGTCGGGGTTGCGTTCGGCCAGGACCGCGCCGAGCCGGCCGGGGAAGGTGGCGAAGGCGGCCTGGCCCGCGGAATAGGCGGACACGATGTCGCCGAAGGCCCCGTTATAGAGGGACTTCGGGGCGTACTTCATGACGGAGACAAAGTTCTCCACTGCGCCCAGAACCTCCGGATGACCGAAGGTGAGATTCCCGTCGCGGTCAAAGTAGTCGTGTCCGGACTGGTAGATATAGGGAGCGAAGAACTGCAGGGGCATCTGCGGGGTGGGCCCCACGCCCATCGCGATACCGGCGATGCCGTCCTTGCCGTGCAGGGTCTGAATGGCGCCCACGTACTCCTGGAAGGTCCTTGGCACGGCAAGCCCGGCGCCGTCCAGGAGGTCCTTCCGGTAGTAGACCAAAGAGGAGTTGGACTGGCACGGCATCGCCACATCATGGCCATCCACCAGGATGCGGGTGCCGGGGAGGAAGTCGTCCGCGCCGATGTCGGCGACGACATCGTCGAGCTGGGCCAGGTGTCCGGCACGGGCAAAGTCAGCAAAGGAGCTCACGGCGGGTGAGAAGATGCCGACGTCGACCTTGTTTTGGAAAGCCGTTGAGAGGAACTGCAGCTGATTGGCGTCGGCGTAGACGGTCACCTTGACGTCCATGTCAGGATGTTCCTTTTTGAAATTGGCGATCACCAAGTTATAGAACGCCAACGTCGCGGGATCATTTTCCGTCGTGTAGAGCGGAATGACCTTGGATCCGCCGCCGCCCGATGCGTTGTTGTTCAGGCCGCCGGAACAGGCCGTGAGAAGGGCCGCGGCCGAGAAACCCATGGTCGCGGTAAGGAATCCGCGCCGGCCCAGCTCTCCCCTGGCCATCCGTGTCTTAAGGCTTTCGATTTGCTCAACATCGCGGCGGAACTGTGAATTCATGATTTGACTCCTGTTCGGTGCAACAAAAAGTTCTGGAAAAGGCTCGCGGATTCCTCATCGGCGCTACGGGTGGGGGTCCCGGATAGACGAGTGGTGGCCGACACGATGGTCTGAAGGTTTTCCGTGGACGTGCCCAATTGCGTGGCAAGTTGCAGATATTGCGCCACACCGAACCAAACATCATCCGCGAGATAGCGATAGTTCAGGGAGGGCGGCGACGGGGTATTTTCGAAGGAGGGGAAGCTCTGCAGGCATTCAACAATGTTGTCGCCATGCATGCCCTGGTTCCCGTAAAAGCGGAGCATCCAGTCGAGCAGGCTCAACGGTTCAGCGCCGAGTGCGTCCACCAACTCCATTCGTTCACGGTCAATCGCGTGTAGAAAATCGGATGTAGCCGGGGAGAGGCCCTCTCGGTAGAAACGGAACGGCTCCCCGTTCTCGATGCGCACCGCGTTCAGCAGCACTACACCGGGGTGAATCATGTGGTTTGTATTAGACAGCGAGGTGGTGACCAAGTCGCTGGCCACCAGATTGGGAAAGTACCGGCTGTAGTCAGCGACCATTTCCAGCGTGAGATCGGTCGTGGTTGACGCGAGGGGCAGGTTCTCCTTCACGGGACCCAGGCTGAAACTCGAACCCTGCGCCCGGGCCTCACGCTGTCCAGCCGCGATGAAGCCGGTGACTTCAGCGACGCGTGGAGCGGGCAGCGACCATTCTTCGAACCAGGAGGTGACCCGCAGTGCGCCGGCAAACCCTCCGGGGGCCAATAACACGCTGCGACCGGCTATCGCGGCGCGGAATCCAAAAAGCAACCCCTTAAGGGCGGCGCTTTCGGACACGACCACGAAGAGATCGGTGTCTTCGAGAACTCCATCATGCAGGCGGACAGGCGATGAGACCCCTTCGAACTCCGCCTGCGCCAGTTCGCCCACGGTCAAGGACGAGGAATGGACGCCCACCAGCTCTCCCGAGTTGGATGCCGCATACAGGGCTGTGGGGACCGCTTGCGGGTCGCCCAATATGGATAGCTGCAAGGTAGCTCCTTGGTTCCTGTCGGACGCTACATCGCGTCCTCCCGAAGCGGGTTTAGCTAAAGTTACGCACGGGCTATAAAGAAGTCAAGAGAAAATTTGATATAAATCACACTGAAATTTCAGTAGTATTCCGTTACGATTCTGGTATGACTCAGCGTCCCAGCACCTCCCTGGTTGAAGCGGCCTACCGCGAGGTTAAGGGCAGCATTCTCGCCGGCCGCCTGGCGCCGGACTCCATCGTCGATGAGTCCGCCATCGCCCAGTCCCTCGGCACCAGCAAGACCCCGGTGCGCCAGGCATTGAATCGCCTCTCTGCCGAAGGTTTCATCCGCGTTCTGCCGCAGAGGGGAACTCTGGTGAACCGGATATCGCTGGCCGACATCCAGCAGGTCTTTTTGATCCGGCAGCTACTGGAGCCCGAGGCCAGCGAGCTGGCGGCGATGCGCGCCACACCAGCCCAGGTCAGTCTGCTCAAACGCCTCGATGAGGAGTTTGAGTCAAGCGACGAGCTGAACCCCGACCTGGATAAGCACACCGAATTCCATGTGACGGTAGCCGCCGTTGCAGGGGTGCCCCGGATGACCAAGATTATTGCGGACCTGCAGGAACAGATGCAGTGGTTTATGGCGGTGCGTGCGGCCGAAGGAGGGTCCATGCCGCCTCGCCACCACCATCGTGAACTCGTCAATGCGATCGCGACCCGGGACCCCGCACAGGCGCGGCGCATCACAGAGGAGAGCATCCGGCAGTCGCGCGAGGAGCTGCTCCGCGGAGTCGTGGGCGACTCCGTGGCGGACCTGTTTTCCTCGACCCAATATCGGTTGCAGGCAGACTCGAACGACTGAGCGCCCCGTTCGCCATGCCGGGCATCTTCGCATGCCCTCATGCTTTTCGGGGTGCCGGCGTTGATCGGCCAGGGTCAACCGCAATCTCGGTGACGGCCACCGTGGAATCAGTGGAAGAGCCGAGCGTCTGCATCAGCCGGTTCGCCCACGCAAACATTCCGATCACGTTGATCAAATCAAAATACTCGACTGGGGTGAACCCAAGCTCCGATCGCAAATGACGGACATCCGAGACCGTCATTGTGTTGGGGATGCTCGTCAGGCGTTCTGCCATCTCGGCAATGGACCGCAGCCGCGGATCCATGAGCAGACCTGGTTTGCCGTCAAGCATCTCCTGGACAGCAGATCTGTTCTTTGCCAGCTGTCCGAGCCGGCGGGCATGGACCGACACGCAGTAGCGGCATCCGTTTTGGCGCGAAACGATGAATGCGGCCAGTTCCCGTTCCACTCGCCCGAGGCCGCCCTCAGAGTACATCACATGGTCGTAAAGAACCGATCTGTGCGTCAGCGACAGAGGATCGTGTACAAGCACCCGAAAGTAGGCCGACTTGTCGGCCATTTTGCCGCTCGCCTCAAGCGCGTTCCGCTGGAGCGGTGTGAGCTCCTCGATTGCGACGGGTTGGATATGGGGCTCCCACTGGAGTACCTGCATAGTGAAAACGGCGGTGCTCATGGACCCTCCAGTCCCCTCAACAGTTGCAGGCCGGCAACGACCCTTGCCAGATAGGCGGTAAAGGCAACCAGCTCGGACAGGCAAACAATTTCCTGCGGCGTAAACTGATCCGCCACGTCGAGAACCCGCAGCCGGTGCACCGCTGCGGGCTCGAGAGCCTGCTGGGTGGCGTAGTTTACGAAGCTCGATAACCGCCCGCCCAGCTGGCTGCTGGTTACGGTCATGCCGCTCATGCACAGGCTGGCAATGTCGGCGCTCTCGTCCAGCTCTGTCAGCACTTCGGCGAACCACGAAATCAAGGCCGCGTTCTCGTGCAAAGCGGCGACACGCAGGGCGATCGCCGTTCGCTCGACGGCACTGAGTGACTCCGCGTCGTCTGTATCGATGAGCACTGTGTAGCAGTTCTCGATCTCGGAGAATACTTCCGGCCGCGCTGCCTCGAGGATCTGGTCGGAGGAATGCTGTCCGCCGAGAATTTGCTGCAGAAGCCTGCTCATGTGCTAGCTCTCCCCTGGGCTCGGATGTGGTCTGGCTGATCAGGCATATTCGTACTGTCCTCACGCTCGACGAACTGAACCAAAGCCTCAAGCCCGGCAGCATCGCCCATGTCAAGGAAGTTCCGCAGGGCAAGCTCGGCTGGTGCGGGATCAATTCCTTGTGCGTCCAGCCAGCCTTCGTCGTAATAGGTTTCGGCATACCGGTCCGCAGAATCACAGACTAAGGTCACAACGCTTCCTGATTGGCCTGCGTCCCGCATCCGCCGGACTAGGACCAGCGCAGCGGCGAGATTAGTGCCTGTGGATCCCCCCGCGCGAATGCCCATCCTTTCTGCCAACAAGCGCATGGCAGCGATGGACAGCGCGTCGGGCACAACGACGGCGGCAGCGATGGCGGACGGAACAAATGACAGTTCAGGCCGGGGACGCCCAATTCCCTCAATTCTTGATCCCGCGGTCCTTACTGGCATCCGCGTCCGCCAATATTCCGAGTAAGAGGATCCCGCAGGATCGGCCAGAGCAACCTGCGAAGGCAAGCCGGCGTACCGGCAGTACCGTCCGATCGTGGTGGAGGTGCCGCCCGTTCCGGCGCTCATGACAATCCAGTCCGGAATTGGGTACCGCGCTGTCTGGAGCTGTTCCAATAGTTCAGATCCTATGTTCCCCGTACGCCAGTCCGTGGCTGGCGCTGCGTTCGCGAACTGATCAAGAAAATAGCCATCCCGTTCCTCGCACAGCCGCGCCGCAGTAGCCCCGATTGCTGAAGCATCCTGCACCGTTATGTACTCGCCACCGGACTGCTCAATGGCACGCAGCTTAGAGGGCGAGGTGGATGACGGAACAACAGTCACAAAAGCCAGGCCGAGCAATGAGGCGAAGTACGCCTCAGATATCGCCGTAGAACCACTTGATGCTTCGACCAGCAGAGTGTTGGGTCGGATGAGGCCGCTGACCAGACCCTGCAGGATTAGCGACCTCGCCAGGCGATGTTTGAGGGAGCCCGTGGGATGCACTGACTCATCCTTCAGGTACAGGTCAACGCCCCACGTGGTTGGTAGGGGGAACTTACGGACGGGAGTCTGAGGGGCTTCCTCAGCATCACGGAGCAGCATCTCAATTGCGTGCCGTACCCAGCTGTTTTCCTCCACGGTTTCCTGCGGGGAGAACTGCCTGCGGTGAGATCCTGTTTTTGTCACTCCCCCATCGTTACAGCAGTCAGTAGATTCATCTACGGGATGATTATTGGATTATCCATAAGCAGCGCTTATATTGGCTCATGATTGAAACCAAGCACTTCCGGCTTCTGAAGGCACTCCACGAAACGGCCTCACTTTCAGGAGCGGCCCGCGCCTTGGGGTACTCGCAGCCGGCTGTCACGCAGCAGCTCAAGACACTTGAGCGATCACTCCGCGTAGTGCTGGTCTCCCGTTCCCGTGCTGGTGCCCGGCTGACCGAAGCCGGACAGGTCTTACTGCGCCACGGGGAAACAGTGCTGACCGCAACGTCGCTAGCCGAATCCGAAGTGGCTGCAATTGCAGGACTTCGCGCCGGCAATGTACGGCTGGCCTCATTTCCCACTGCAGCAGCGACCGTTCTTCCCGGTGCCATGGCCCGTATGTCCAACGACCACCCAGCTGTGGCATTCAGCCTGGTCGAGGCTGAAGCAGTGGACGCACTGGCGATGGTGCGGCGCGGCGAGTGCGACATCGCCGTCATCGGACGCTATTCAACCGAGGTGGAGCAAGATCTTAGCGACGTGGGGCAGACAGTATTGATTGAGGAGGAAATGCTGGTTGCACTGCATTCGGGGCACCGACTGGCAAATGACCAGGCCGTCACTCTTCAGGACTTGGCAGGCGATAAGTGGATTGCCGGGTGTCCGAACTGCCGGGGTCACTTGCTCGAGGCCTGCCGGCTGTCCGGCTTCGTCCCGAAAATTACCTTCGAAACGGACGATTACCTTGCCCTGCAGGGTCTCGCGTCCAAAGGAGTGGGCGTGGCGATGCTGCCCCAACTGGCAGCGGTGGCCGCCACGGTAGAGGGCCTCACCCTACATGCAGCAAGACCCTCCTTCAGCCGGACGGTTTCCGCGGTCTACACTCGCGACATGGCGAGAGTGCCCGCCGTGCGCGAAACGCTGAAAGCCATGCAGGCCGCCGCCACCGAGATTGAGCTCCGCGGGAGGCAAAGACAAAGGAAGTCGAGTAGCTACGCCGGCGGGCGGCCGGCAGCGGCGACGAAGACAGGAGAAGATTCGATCTAGGGTTGCTGCGCTGGTCCTGGCCGATCCGGCCTTCCAGGGTCACGTCGGAGGCAGCGGCGCAAGCCAAAAGTCGGCACATCTTTCGAACCTTTCATTGGACCGAAAGGCGCCGCATGATAGGCGCATGACTCAATTCGCATCAGCCGACGAATCCGCTGTTGCCAAGGCACAACGCGAGCTCGAAGCGGCGGGCGTCCGCACCGTGATCGGCACGGTGGTGAATGCTTCGGGCATCACGCTGGCCAAGAGCGTTCCGTTGGCCCGGCTTAAAGCCTTCCACCAGTCCGGGATGGGCGCTGCCCCCGTCTGGCATGTCTTCACCATCGACGGCGGGATAGCGTTCACGGACAGCATCACCACCGTTGGCGATATGCGCCTCAAGATCGACATCGCGGGGCTCCGGGTCCTGCAGGGTGGCCGGGCATGGGCACCGGCCAGCCTTTTCAAACAGGACGGAGCCGCGTCTCCGGCCTGTGCCCGCAACATTCTGGCCAGTGTCGACGGCAGGCTCGACGAGGCCGGATACCAGGCACTCGTGGGCCACGAACTTGAATTCTTCCTCGTCGCCCCAGACGGTTCAGCGCTGGAAACCGCGCCTTGGGTTCCGTACGGGGCAACCGGCCTTCTGGACCGAACGGAATTCCTCGATGATCTGCTGTCAGTTTTGAACCATGCCGGCGTTCCGGTCGAGCAGATCCACGCCGAGTACGGCAGAAACCAGTTCGAGGCCCACACCTTTGAAAACGTCTATATCGATGTGGGCCTTGCCGTGAACTTCACCGGGGCACGGAGCCAGGATCTGGTGGCCCGCTCATTCGAACTGGCTCCCTTCACGAAAATTCTCTACTCCTCCGACGCACTCGGCCCAGCCGAACTTCACTACCTCGGAGCGAGACTGTGGCGCAACGCAATCACCAAGGTAGTCGGCGGATGGATCGACGGCGACGACTGCTCCGAGGCGGACGCCCGCAAGATCGTACAACTCGTCGCGCACGACAACGCCCGCCGCGTGTACGCGCTCCCCTGAGCGCCGGACCGAGATCCCGAGCAAGCAGAACGGACAGCATACCCTCCGCGGATCCGATGAAACCGGGCCCGTAAAATGGTGCCATGGTGAAATCAGCTCCCCGGTTCGCGGGATGAAGAGCGCTGGTGGCCGTCTGCTGGCCGGACTTGAGCTCGACCGCGCCGCGGCTCAGCCCCTGCACCAGCAGCTGTACTCGCAACTGCGCACCCAGATCCTGACGGGTTCGGTGCCGAGCGGAACCCGATTGCCCTCGACCCGCACACTCGTCACCGAGTTGGGAGTATCGCGGATCACAGTCGTGTCTGCGTTCGAGCAACTCACCGCCGAGGGCTTCCTGCGCTCACGCGCGGGAGACGGCACGTACGTCGACACCCTGTGGAGCGATGCCGCCCCGCAGCGGCCGATGTCCCGGCCTCCGCTGTCCGAACGCGGAGCCGCCACCTCTTCGCGGGGCACCGACCTGTTCAGCGAGGCGCCGCACGCGTGGGCGCCGGCCGAGACCGAATCGTTCGTTGCCAGCCAGGTTGCATCCTCGGCTTTCCCCGCGGCGACCTGGAAGCGCCTGCTGGGGCGCCATGCCGGGCGCACCGATCCGCTGGCGATCGGGTACAGCGATCCCCACGGCCATCGCCCACTGCGGGAAGCGATCGCGGACTACGTCAACGACGTTAGGGGCCTGGGGTGCACAGCGGACCAGGTCGTCGTCACCTCCGGTGCACAGCAGGCGTTCAACGTGCTGGCGGTTCTCCTGCTCGACGCCGGCGACCCTGTCGTCGTCGAGGACCCGGGGCACATCTCCGGACGGCTCGCCTTCCAGTCCCAGGGCTGTCCCGTCCGAGGCGTCCCCGTCGACGACGAGGGAGCGGTCCTCCCGGACGATCACGACGACGCGACTCCGGCACGCCTGGCCTGCTTGACCCCCGCGCGGCAGCATCCGCTCGGCATCGCGATGAGCCCGGCGCGGAGGGCGGAGTGGATCGCGTGGGCGCAGCGAAATGGGAGCTGGATCGTCGAGGACGACTGCGACAGCGAGCTGCGCTACCGCGGGAAACTCTTCCCGACGCTGTTCGGGCTCGATCTGAGCAGGCAAGTGATCACCGTGGGCTCCTTCAGCAAGGTGCTCGCGCCATCGATCCGCCTCGGATACTGCGTGCTGCCGGAGGACCTGGTGCAGCCGTTCGCGTCCGCGTCATCGGTCATCGGGCGCCCGCCCGCGATGGTGCTCCAGATGGCACTCACGGACTTCCTGTCGGAAGGGCATCTGCACGCCCATCTTCGCCGCACCCGGCGTCTGTACGCTGCACGCCAGGACGCCCTGCTCGAAGCAATCGATCATCAGTTGAGCCACAGGATTGAAGCCGCCCCGGTCGACGCTGGCCTGCACGTCATGGGCTGGCTCCGTGAACCGGCCGACGATATCGAGGTAGCGCGGGGACTGGCCGCGGGCGGGGTGTACACCTACCCCCTCGGCGAGTACCGGCTCACCCGGCAGCTTCCCCCGGCGCTGCTGATCGGGTTCGCCGGCACCGCGGAGGAGCACATGCCGCAGGCTGTCGGCAGGATGGCCGCCGCGTGGGACCGATGGGAGCGCGTCACGGCAGGTTCCTGAATGGACTTAACTGCTGCGTCCTTAATGGACCTTTTTCGAACTCCATTACCGGCGTACAAATGATGAGTGACATTCGCCACGACCCCTGACACGCCTCCCGAGGAGCCCACGATGCCCCCTGCCGACGCCCAATTTCAGGCGCTCCTGAGACCCCGCCTCACCGAAGAGGAGATCGAGTCCCTGCCCCGCCTGACCGACGAGCTGGCCCGGACCCTGATCGAACGGATCGACCACGCCCGCCTGTTCGCCCACGCCTACGCCCTCCTTGGCAACCTGACCTACGGCGGCTACGGGCCCGATGATGTGCTCGACTTCGCGCATCGGCACGGCCTGGCCGGCGCATGCATCCACCTCCTCGACGGCGAGGAGCGGAGCCTGGGCCGGATGAGCGAGGACCGGCTGCGCGAGTTCGCCGACCGCGCGCGCCGCCTGGGTCTGAGCATCCACCTCGAGATCAGCACCACGCTGCGCGCGGACGTGGACGAGGTGGTCCGGATCGCGGGCGTCCTCGGCGTCCAGCACATCCGCGTCTACTCGCGTTTCGAGGGCACCCTCTCGGAGGTGATGACACTGATCGAGCAGGACCTGCGCCGGCTCGCCGTGCTCGCCGACGAGCACGATCTGCACTTCTCCTTCGAGCAGCACGAGGAACTGCGCTCCACCGAGATCGCCGAGTTGCTGCGCCGGGTCTCCCATCCGCGCCTGCACGCCATGTTCGATTTCGGGAACATGATTAATGCCTGCGAGCGTCCCATGGATGCCCTCTCCGCGCTCGCGCCGCACATCCTGCAGGCGCACCTGAAAGGGGTCCATGTTCTCCCCGAGGGGGACGGATATGGTCACCGCGGCGTGCTGCAGGGAAGTCCTGAGGACGACTTGCCCGGTGCGCGGATGCTCTTCGAGCTCCTGATGCTCGGTGAGGACGAGCCCCAGGTCATCGCCCTGGCCCTCGAACAGGAAAACCTCTACTACGCGCCCGCCTTCCGCCACTCCGGCGAGGGCGAGGACCCGTTCATCCCGTACCGCGATCTGAGCACTACCGGCATCCCGGACGGATGGACCCGGGATGATCTGCTCGCTTCAGAACCAGGCTGGGCCGACCACCAGGTGGCCTATGTGAAGGATCTGCTCACCTCGCTGCGCGACATCGCCGTCTCGCAGCTCGACACAACGAACTCTCTGGCAGGTGCACGATGACCACATTGGCCAAGGCCCCCGGGAAGACCACGAACCGCGTCGACTGGAGCAAATGGATCCGCTTCGCTCTGCTCGTCATGGCGGGCGGTACCATCTACAAGCTCGCCAACCTCAAGGACGCGTTCTACGTCCCCATGCAGGAGGCCATGGGCCTCAGCCACACTGAGATCGGCACGCTGCTGAGCGTCAACTCGATGGTCGCGACGGCGCTCTTTATCGTCGGCGGCTACCTCGCCGACCGCTTCTCCACGCGGATCCTCATCCCGCTCGGACTCGTCGGCACCGGAGCGCTGGGACTGTTCCTCAGCACCTTCCCCGGCTTCGGTACGCTCCTCCTCCTGTTCGCCCTGCTCGCCGTGTGCTCGGACTGCCTGGTCTGGCCCGCGTTGCTGAAGAGCATCCGCCAGCTTGGCGGTTCGAAGGAACAAGGGCGGCTCTTCGGCCTGCTCGAGGGCGGTCGCGGCGTCGTCGACACTGCCGTGGCGTTCTCCGCGCTGGGAATCTTCGTCCTGCTCGGTTCGGGCACCGGCGGATTCCGTGCGGCCATTGCCTTCTACGCCATCATTGACGTCGTCGTCGGCGTGCTGTTGTTCCTGCTGCTTCGCAACCAGACCCCCGAGCAGGCGAGCAAGCGTCCCGCGCCGCAGAAGCAGAAGGCCGGCCTCGGCGAGATCTGGCGCGCGGCGAAGCAGCCGCAGCTGTGGTGGGTGAGCTTCACCGTGTTCATGGTGTACGTCGTGTACTGCGGCCTCACGTATTTCATCCCCTATCTGACCTACGTCTACGGGCTGCCTGTTGCGCTGGTCGGCGCCTACGGCATCATCAACCAGTACGGCCTGAAAATCCTCGGTGGCCCGATCGGCGGAGTCCTCGCCGACAAGGTGTTCAAGGGTGCGAGCCGGTACATCCGGTTGGCATTCCTTTGCCTGATCCCGGTGGTGGCGGTGCTGCTGCTCCTCCCGGCCGATCCGAGCAGCCAGATCCCGGCGATGATCGTGACCCTGCTGTTCTCGCTTATCGTCTTCACCATGCGGGGTGTGTTCTGGGCGCCGATGGACGAGGTCGGGATCCCGGAGGAGACCAGCGGTACTGCCTTCGGAATCGCATGCCTGGTCGGCTATGCACCAGGGATGTTCGCTTTCATCGTCTACGGGGCAATCCTCGATGCGAATCCGGGAGCCGGCGGCTACCACATCGTGTTCATCGTGCTCGCGGCGCTCGCGCTCGTGGGAGCGATCGTGTCCAGCGGGCTCGTGCGAGTCGCCCGGGCCCGACGGGCTGTCGCCGAGGTCTGATCGTTTACCAGACGCTAACGACGACGAACCCCCGGGAACTCCTGGGGGTTCGTCGTCAGATGGTGTGGTGCCGGGCCGTCCCGTCAAAAAGGTCATCGCCGACGAGAAGTAAGTTCAGACCGAGCGGACGACGACGGGACTTCCCGCCGTCGTCCGCTTGCCCTGGGTGCGGCTGACCTACAGCGCCGACCAGTTTTGACGTGGAGTGTCCAGTTCGCGAACCAGACCCTTCAGGCCAGTCTGACACCCCATGGCGTTCCCGTCGTAGGCGCGCATGCGTCTCCTAGTTCGATACCGACATCAGCCTGAGGCACCAACACCGGAACGATTTGTCGCCGCCAACCGGTGGCCCCGCGCTTCAGTCGATGGGCGGCTCTCTGGAGACTGTGATCTCGAGTTCGTAGTGGCCGTCATCGCTTGCGAACTTGACTGGATAGACACCTCGGATCGCGGGTCCGTCGCGGGTGAGGACTTGTTTGGCTGCGGTCACGGCGGCCGGCAGCATCGGGATCTGTACGGACGCCCGGTCGGCGGCGGAGAAGTCATCGAGTTCGACCAGCTCGAACTTCGCCTCCGAGTTGTAGGCGATCGTCGGCATGACGATGTCCCGACGGGTGTCGTCGTCAAAGGCCAGGTCGTCAGAATGCGGGATGTGGGCGGCATTCACGCCGTTGACGCCGACATTGATCTGGATGTCGTCAGAGCCGGACTCAGACCCGAGGAACCCGTCGGTTTCGTCGAAGCAGATCAGCCGGGCATCCCCGCCGAGCGCACGACCGCCGCGTTCGGTGCCGTTCGAATACAGGTAGCAGGCATTGGTTTCAAGCAGCACGGTGAACGACCGGGCATCGAACGGCCGTGGCTCCGGCTCTTCGCGACGCACCAACACGTAGAGCCTGCCGTGGCGGTCATGGTCGAAGGTGGCGACGAGGGGGTCGGCGCCATGGACGCGTTCCTCGATGACTTCGAAACCGTTGCTGCCGTCATCACGCAGGACGACCATACCGAACAGCTGGCCTTCGATGTCTTTGAGGGTCACGGTTGACGTGTATTTGTTCACGCCGGGATAGGTGCGATCCAGTCGCGCGGTGAACCAGACGCTGTCGAAGTCGTCGACGTCCGTGTCGGGGTTGTCGTCGGAGTGTTGTGCGCCCACCCGCGCTTCGCCGGGGGAGGGCCAACTGCGCATCAGCGGAATCGCGTCTTTCGGGCCGGTGCCGATGAAGCGGCGCGAGTACAGCGTGTAGGTGGCGCTCGTGACATTGGGCCGCAACCACACTCGGACGAAGAACGGCGCTTCGGCCAGGGCGTAGCGGGCAACGGCCGGACTCTCGGGCGTGGGCGGTGTGGAGTCGCGAACGAAGGGTTGATAGGGCTGCGACAGGTCGGCTTTGGTGTAGACGGCGTGAAACACCTTGTTGGCGCCGCCGACCATCGCGAACCCGTAACCCCCGGGATCGTCGATGCGGTACCAGTGCATCTCGCCGTCGCGCAGTGTCGACGTGGAGGTGTTCTCCGGGTCGTCAATGGTGAATTTCAGCTTCTCGGCGGTGTTGGCGGTGTTGAACCGTCTCACCTCGTGCAGGTCGATCGACAGCGGCAGATGGTCGCTGGTGTATTTCGTCGGACTGGTGGGCGAGATCTGGGCGACGTTGTGGGCGATGCGGATGTGTTGCGCCACCATCCGGCCGGGATAAGGCTTGGAGCGCAACACATAATCGAGTCGCTGTGCGTGGGCGGTGATTCCGGGATCGCAGTCGTCGGGCAACGGCGTGGTACCGAGCAGCAGGCGGCCTGGGCACTGCTCGAATGTCCACGCGTCCTGCAGGACCTTGGTCAGCATCGTCGATGGACTGTCCAGCAGCGCCGTCCACTCCGGCCGCAGACCGTCGTTGTCGAGCATGCCCTGAACATTGAAGTCGCCGCAGAACAGGATCTCCTTACGCGAGGTGTTGCCCTCGAGGCGGTTATCGAGAAGTGCCATCGCGGCGGCGAATTGAGATTCGCGGGTGGCCTTGTTCTTGCCGATGTGGTCGAGTGGGTCGGCCTGGGTGTGGCTGATCATAACGCTGAACAGCGATTCGTCGGGCAGCTCGAGTTGTGCGTAGACGACGCCTTTGGCCGCGTTCTCATCGTTGCCGACGGCATCCTCATAGGGGAGGAAGACGACATTGGGGATCGTCGTGCCGGTGGGTATTCCGGCGAGGTTGGCCAACGCGTCGGGAATGCGGATGCCCTTGAACGGGAATTTGCTGAACAACATCAGACCGCTGTCTTCCCATCGCGACGACAGCAGCGAGGCGCCGCCGAGAAGGCCGAGCGCGATTCCCCACAGGGCTCCGCCGATTACGAACACGGACCCGGCGGCGACCGCCAGTGCGCCGACCCCGCGGTCGTCGGCATCGGCTTTCAGGACGTAGTTGGGGTAGGCCGCGCGGAGCCGGCGTTCGAGGATCTCGCGGCCGTCCTCATCGAAGACCTCGTTGAAGCACAACACATCCCACGGCTCGGTCGCGGCGAGGATTCGGCTGGCGATGGCGTTCGCACGTTTCTCGACGCTCGTGACCGGGGTTAGCGAGCCTTGCGCGCCAACCTCCATACCCCAGGACCGCATCTGGACGTTGTATGTGAGCACCCGCAGTCGTCGCGTCACCAAACCACCATCCCCATGGGACGCCGGACGTCGAGGTCGGCGAGGTGAACCTGAGCCGTGACCTGGCTGAGAGCGTCGTTGATCGTCACCAGACGGCGGGCTGCGCTGTCGAGCCCGACTATCCTCGTGTCGTGGATCTGCACGGCCGCAGGCGCGGTCAGCGCGTTGGCCGGAGTCGCGGCGGTGAGGACGCCCGTCGCGGCATCGTGCCGGCTGATCCGCCTCGCGCCGATCGTGCCGACCATGATCGTCGAGTTGTCGTCGTCGCAGGCGAGTGCGACGGGTGCGTCGATAGCGACAGTGGACCAACCCGCACCCGCCATCGAGGCGATGTGCACGACGCGCGAGCACTGCCAGTCGGCAATCCACAACTCGTCATTGTCGTCCACCGCCAGCCCGGTGGGTTGGCGGAACTTGCCGACGGCGGGATCGGTCGGCGTGGGCGTACCTCCGACACCGAAAGAGACCCATCCCGAGCCGTCGATGCCGTCAATGCGCACTACCCGCCGGTTGCCGGTGTCCGCGATATAGATGCGTGATTTGCTGTCCACCGCCACGCCGGTGGGCAGGTTGAGCTCTCCGGCACCGGAGCCGTAGGCACCGAAAGTGCGCCACCCGCTGCCGAACGCGTCGTCGATCGACACCACCCGGTGGTTGCCGCTATCGGCGATCAGAAACCCGCCGGCGATCCTCGCGATCGAGCGTGGGGTCCGAAACTCGCTGGTGCCTGGACCCGAGGCTCCGAACCAATTCGGCGCCGCGGACGTGTAGTCGTCAAGATAAGCCAGCTGGTCACGGCCGGCGTCGGTGATGAGAACCTCCGGCATGGCGCCAGCATACTGCTGGCGGACCGGAGGCAACAGGGCAACGGCGTGACTCGTAGAAAACCTCCGCGCAGCCGGATACGTTGCCTCGGTTGAAACCTCGGCCCCGGGCCAGAACAGCGAAGAATCGGTCCTTCTGCCCCTGTGTGTAACTTCTCCCGCCGGATGATTTCCTGGATAAGGACGACACGGTCGTTGCAACTCCCAAAACGTGGGGTGTTGCAACGACAGCCCGACGGCGGGACACTCCCGCCGTCGGGCGCGTCCGCTTGGATGCCGCTTAGCTACAGAGCGGACCAGCCGCCGTCGGAGGCGAGGATGGCGCCGTTGATGTTGGTGCCGTCGTCGCTGGCCTGCACGCTGTTTGCCGTTGCGCTGGTCGGTGGCGACAATGAGCATCTTGCCGCCGGGGTCGAGACCGCTGCCATGCCGCGGCAGGAAGGTGATGGAGGGCAGAGGGCAACGGGCGGGAACATGGAGCGCCGATCCTACGCCGCGATGAACAGTGCCCAGTCAGGAAAGGGATCCACCGGTAATGGCGGCCCGGTCTCTCCGGGTCCGACGGCGCCGGCAAGTACGTCGAGCCGGTCGGGCGGTTCCAACTCCCGGCCTTCACCCGCGTGGCCGAGGTGCTGCGGCCAGTGTGGTGGTTCCCAGTCTTGTTGTTCGCTGGGATAGGAGCGTCCCGCGGGTGAGATCCAGCCGGGTGGCTGGTCCCGTGTGGCGTCAACCGGCCTCCATGCTGTGGTGTGTCTGAGCCGGTGGTGCCGCCGGCATGGCTGGCCCAGGTTGGTGACGCCGGTGCCGCCTCCCTCGGACCAAGCCAACAGATGATCCGCTTCGTTATCCAGGGAATGGTTATTGCAGCCCGGAAAAGGGCACCGGCCGTCCCGAAGCCGCAACCATTGGCGCATCGCCTTCGGAACCCGGTAGCTGGTCCGTCCGATCTCCAGCGGCGCTCCGCTGCGCGGATCGGTCAGCACACGCAGGAACGATCCGGCGCCATCCCCCACAAGCCGGCGGGCGATGCTCGGCGGAACGGGACCATACCCGTCCAGCGTGGCCGGTTCCGACGCGGCGCCCAAAAGGGACAGCACCGGCACGGTCACCAGGACCTGCGCCTTGGGTGACGGAGTTCCTTCCGCCACCCCCGCCAGCAGCCAGCCGGCGGCGACGTCCGCACGGAGCTGGGCCAGGGTCCGGGATTCATTCGGCTCCTGCAGGGCACGGGCCGCTTCCGTGGCACGGGACCATCCGGCCACTGCCACATCCGCAGTCACATAGGCCGAGAGCCAGGCCATGCCGTCCCGATCCGGCACATATTCCAGCCGACGGTCCTCCACACCCTTGCGGTGGCGCGTTTCGATGCTTACGGGATGGTGCAGCTCACGCCATCTGCGCGCTTTGGCCCGGAACCTGCCCGGCACGAGCTCCCCCGCCGGGCAGCCACGCGCGGCAAAGCGAGCTTCGGGGTCCAGGAAATGAGCCTCCAAAGCAGCCGCCGCGGCGGGGTCCAGACCGGACGTTTCATCACACATCACCCGCGCGTGTTGCCATGAAATGCTCCCTGCCTGCAGTGCAGACAGCGTCAGGGGCAACCCAGTGGTCAGGGTGGCTGACTCCGCCAGGAGCGCCGCCGCCGATCTTTCACTCACGGTCAGGACACAGGCCACCTCTGCTGTCACCGCCATTTCCTGGGCGGTGCGCTCCTGCGGAGAAACGGCTGGGCCCGCCATGGCGACGGCAGCGCGGGCATATCCGGCGGCGAAGTGCACTTTCAGCGCGGCCAGCCTGGCTTCCATGCTGCCCACCTCAGCCATACCGTCCAAGCACGCGTCCGCTTCGTCCCGAAGAAGGTCAGCGCCAGGCGAGGCCGCGTTCCCGGCTCCGCGACCGGCAAATCCAGCCAACCTAGCAAGGGAGGCCCCCATGGCCTCCAACGTCTCCGCAGCTGCTCTGCCTTCCATACCCACAGCATGACAGGAGCCACCGACAATAACGCCGGCGTCAAAGTTGCCGGCGAAGTCCGTCATCCAGGATCTGCCTGATCCCGAACTTTCCTACGGTGAACATCCCCGGATTATCATCAGAATTGCTCAGCATGGCGGTGGACAGGATGAGGGCCCAACCACGGGCCCTCATCCAGGTGTCCCCTTCCACTGCGGAGCCAAAGGCGCCCATGAAGCGGTGGCGAGTGCCGGCGTCGAACATCAGCCACCCCACCGCAAGATCGACAGCCGGGTCCCCTGCCCCGACGTCGCCGAAATCGATGACGCCGAAATCGATGACGCCGGCCAGGGAGCCGTCGTCCGCCAGCAGGATGTTGCCAGGGTGGAGGTCCCCGTGGAGCATCATCGCCGGACCATCCCAGGCTTTGGCGGCACAGGCCTGCGCCCACGCTGCTCTCAGCGCTGCCGCCTGCGGGTAGCGTTCGTGGTCCCCGAGCCGTCCCACCAGCACAGCGTCACGGTCTGTCAGCGGCACGCCTCGGAAAGGGTTCACCGGGACGCCGGTTTCGGCGGGTACGTGAAGGGACAGCAGGAAATCGGCCAGGCCTTTAGCCGCCGGCCCGCGGCCTGCCGGGCCGACGTCGGCCGCAGCGGCTCCGGGGACCCACCGCACGATGCTCCACGGCCATGGAAAGTCCGACGCCGGCCTGCCGGCATGGACGGGGACAGGAACAGCAACCGGGGAGCGGCGAGCTATGTCGGGAAGGTAGCGCTGCTCATGAAGTATCAGGGAAACGGCCTCCGCCCTGCGCGGCAGCCGGACGGCCAGACCGTCACCGAGCCGGAAGGTCACGTTGTCCCAGCCGTCCGCAACCCGCGCTATCGAACAATCGCCGAGGTCGGGCCGCTGGTCCTGGACGAGGCGCTGGACCACCGCGTTACTCACTTCCACCGTGGCTGGCGGCATGTCTGCCATTCAGAAATCCGCCTTCCTTTGTGCCTGCAATGCCGTCCGGACATGGAATCGGACGACGGCGGGATGTCCGCCGTCGTCCTGGGACAACATGAAGTTGCGGCTAACTCATCCGGCAGGGACCATTCTCAGCGGTCAGCCCGCGCCCTGGCCCTCACGGGCCACCTCTTCCAGAATCCTGACTGTCGGATCTGCCGTCATCAGCTGCCCTATCACCTCTGGTTTGTCCCAAACCTGGCTGCGCAACTTTTCCAGAAAGCCGGTCGCGGCGTCCCTGGTGTCGAAGTCAAGCAGCACACCCACGCTGTTCTGGTCCTCTGTATCCCGGAACAAGCGGACAGACCGGGCGCCCGAGGCGGCACGGCCTGCGGGATCGGTGTCGAAGACTTTCTTGAAAGCCTCGTAGTCCCGGACCGGGTAGCTAATCTGCAGGGTGAACATCGTCGTTCCTTTCCCTAGGGCTGTGGCAGGGACCACGATAGGCCGTCCAACATCATCCCGGTAGGGCCGGAGGGTGGACTTGGACCGATGTGGACCCAGCGGTTTCGGGACGGTGAACAGGAGGCTGCGTTGGGCGCCGCTGCCGCAGCGCAGCGTCTACGAAATTCCCGCCTTGAGTTCCGCCGCCGTCCGCAGGAGATGGTCCGAGAGACGCACTGCATCGCCGGAACCGAAGCGCGCAATAGGCATGGCGATACTGAAAGCGGCATGCTCGCCGTCGATGACGCCGAGGGACACCGCGAGGGCCGCCACACCATCCTCGCTCTCCTGGAAGTTCATACCTACGCCCGTGCGGCGGGTCTCCGCGAGGTCCCGCTGGAGCTTGTCAAAATCCAAGGCAGCGGCGGCTGCGCCCACAGAGGGAGGCGCCGTCCGGTAGCGGGCTGCTACTTCTGCCGGCGAGAGGTCCGCCAGCATGGCTTTGCCCGCCGACGTGACATGCGCAGGGAGAACCACGCCCACCCGTAGCCCAAACCGGAGCGCGTGGGTGGCGGCTTCGATGCCGTCATGATGATGAATCGTGGTGCCGACGAGCGTCGCCAAATGGACGGTTTCCCCTACCCGCTCGAAGAGGCTCTCCAGATAGGGCCTGGCGCGAACACGCAGTGAAGGAAGCGACACCATCGCGCCTGGTCTCAGGAGCTCCGGACCCGGGCGGTAGCGCCGCAGCTCCCCCTGCTCGGCGAAGCCGTCTCCAGTGAGAGTCGCCAGAAGCCGCTGGGCGGTGGACGGGTCTACGTCCAGCGCCTTGGCCGCCTCAGTCACGCTCAGCGATCCCTCTTGGACCATGAGTTTCAGCAGGACAAGCGCCCGGTGGACTGACTCGACACGGGAACCATTGTTATTGCGCATCACGCAATTAGCTTATTGGGGTATTGCGGATCACACAAGCCCGTGTCTAGACTCACTTCATTCAGGCAGTGCCGGAGCCCGACCTCCCAGGCAGTAACAGGTCCTTCTCCGACTGCCCTCCCCCGTATCGCATCATCCGACGAAGGAGTCCCGATGATTCAAACGACCCCGGCTCAGCGCGCCAAGCGCCCTCTGCGGCCAGCCACACCTGCCCCTGTCGAAGCCAAGCGCGCCGTCCTCAGCGGCACCTTTGGGTCAGCCCTGGAGTGGTTCGACTTCGCGGTCTACGGTGCCATGGCAGCCACCGTATTTCCTGTTGTGTTCTTCAATGAACTCACCCCCGCGATGGGCCTGCTGGCCTCGTTCGCCACCTTCGGGGTGGGCTTCTTCGCCCGCCCCCTGGGCGGGATCCTCTTTGGTCACCTGGGCGACCGTTTAGGCCGCCGCAAGATCCTGCTGACCACCTTCATCCTCATGGGCGTCGCCTCGATGGTGATCGGCCTGCTACCGCCGTACTCGGCCGTCGGTTTCATTGCACCGCTGGCACTGGTTCTCATGAGGTTTGTTCAGGGCGTGGCCCTGGGTGGCGAGGCCACCGGCGCCCAGCTCATGACTATGGAGCATGCTCCCGCGGACCGGCGTGCGTTCTACGGCGCCCTCATGGCGATGGGATCGCCGATCAGCCAGGTCATGGCCAACCTCCTGCTCGCCGTACTTTCCGGTGTGCTCAGCAAGGAGGATTTCCTCTCCTGGGGCTGGCGCCTGCCGTTCCTGCTGAGCATTCTCCTGGTGGCAGTGGGCATCTACATCCGGCTGAAGGTCGAGGAGACGCCCGTCTTCAAGAAGGGCATGGAAGAGATCGGGGCCGAGTCCACCAATCCCGCGATGGTGATCCGCAGCCACGGCGTGACCATTCTCCGGCTGATGCTCGCTTACGCCCCGATCATCGTCACCTTCTACATCGTCAGCGTCTTCGGCATCAGCTACCTCACAACCCACGGGTACGCCCAAAGCGAGACCTTCACCATCATCATGATTTCGAATTTCCTGTCCGTCATCGCCATCTGGTGGGGCGGCCGGCTCGCCGATGTCTACGGGCGCCGCAAGATCCTCATGATCGGCTCGTTCTTCACCCTCGTGGCAGCTGTCATTTTCTTCCAGGTGGTGGACCTGCACAGCTTCCCCCTGACCTTGGCAGCAGTGGCCTTCGCGCTTGTATCAGCCCAGTTCGGCAACGCGGGCCAGGGCGCACTTTTCGCCGAGGCCTTTCCCACCCACATGCGCTACACAGGATCGGCGCTGGCCCTCACGGGCGGCAACCTGGTGTTCGCGGCCCCTGCACCGTTCCTCGCCTCATGGCTGATGAGCATCAGCGGCGGCAGCACGCTGGCCATCACCATTACTTGGGTGGTAATCATTGCCGCGGCCCTGGTGAACATGCTGCTGATGGGTGACGGCTCCACGCTTGAGGGGACGAAGCAACGGTTTGGACGCTATGAGCCAGCGCCGGGCACAGCAGAGCAGTTCGACGCCGGTGCCGCAGTCCGCGCCGACTCGGCGGTGAGCTGAGCCGTGATCGTTGAGCAACGCATCTACGTCCTGCACACCGGGGCCAGCCTTGCGGACTATCTGGCGGCCTATGAACAGATCGGCCTGCCGGCGCAGAAACCAATCCTCGGCGGCTTCCTCGGCTACTTCGTCACCGAGTTCGGACGCCAAAACGAACTGAACCACCTCTGGGCCTACGCGGACCTTGAGGACCGCCGGGTACGCAGGGCCGAACTGGCCAAAAACGCCCAGTGGCAGAAATGCCTGGTCATCATCCGGCCCATGATCATGACGATGGAAAACAAGATCATGTACCCCACGTCGTTTTCACCTATCCGGACCCTGCCCGTTTCCATCGCAGACACCCACACCGCGTTCGCCGAAGAATTGAGAAACTGACCATGGGAATTACGCTGACCGAGTCCCCCGGACTCGCGGTCCCCGCACAAAAGACACTCACCCAGACGGCAATCGTCACCGGTGGCGCCGGCGGCATCGGCAGGGCAATCAGCCAGCGGCTGGCCGCCGAAGGTTACGCAGTGATCGTTGCCGACATGGACCAGGCGGCAACAGACCTGACCGTGGCAAGCCTCCCCCAGGTCAACGGCGCGGCACATACCGGTTTCGCCGGAGACCTGACCAGCAGTGAAGCCAACCGCGAACTGGCGGCCCTCGCAGCAGATGTGGCGCCCATCGGCGTCCTGGTCAACGCCGTTGGCATCTCCCCAAAGCGCAACGGCGCCAAAGTCCCCTTCTTCGAGCTCGGCGACGACGAATGGAACCAGGTCATGGCCGTCAACGCCAGCGCTCCGTTCTTCCTCATCCGCGAGGCCTACCGGTACATGCCCACGGACGGCAGCGCGAGCATCGTGAACCTGCTCTCCATTACCTCCAAGCTGGGGACCGGAGGGCCGGCCGACGCCGCGTTCGGGCCGTTCCTGCCCAGCTCCGTGGCATACGGAGCGTCGAAGGCCGCGCTGCAAAACCTGACTGCCAGCCTCGCACTTGAGCTGGCCGACCTTCAGATCCGGGTCAACGGTGTGGCCCCGGGCTTCGTGCAGACCTCCATGATGTCCAGCGTCCCGGTCGATGACAAGCTCCTGAACCAGGTCCCCATGAAGCGCTTTGCCCAACCCGCGGAGATTGCCGACGCCGTCGCCTTCCTGGTCAGCAGCCGGGCGAGCTACATCACCGGCACCAGCCTCGACGTCAACGGCGGCTGGCTCACCTGCTGAATCCTGATCCACCGCGTGATCGAGTCCCCGAAACACCTGAAAGCGAGCAACACAATGTCCATGCCCGAATACTCATTTGACCTGGTTGTCATTGGCTCCGGCATCGCCGGGCAGGCGGCCGCCACGTCTGCGGCCGAGGCCGGGCTCAGCGTCGTCCTGCTTGAAAAGACAGGACGCCTCGGAGGCTCCACGGCGATGAGCGGAGGCTTCTTCGCCTTCTCCGGAACCGACGAACAGGCGGCCGAAGGTATCCACGACACGGCCGAACTCTTCCTGGCCGACATGATCACGGCAGGCGGTGGGGCAAGCGACCGTGCCCTGCTCGAGGCGTACCTGGAGCACCAGACAGAGACGTACACCTGGCTCAAGGATCAAGGTGTGGTTTTCCGCGCCCTGGAAATCAGCTCCGGCCAGTCGGCACCCCGCAGCCACAATTCCGTCATTACCGAGGTCCTGGCCACTCTCCACGGAAACTTCACAGCCCTTGGCGGTGAAATCCGGCTCAACCACCGCGCAACCAAGCTGGTCCGCGATGATTCCGGGAGGGTGAGTGCCGTCGTCGTGCAGTCCCCCGAGGGTGAGTCCCTGTTCCGTGCCCGCGGCGGGATTGTTCTGGCCACCGGCGGCTTCAGCCGGAGCGCGGACCTGCTGCGGACGTTCGCGCCGGAAGCCCTCGCGGCGATCCCGTACGGCGGAAAGGGCAACACCGGTGACGGCTTGAAGATGGCGTGGAAGCTTGGGGCCGGCATGGCTGACATGGCCTATGTCACGGCCACCTACGGTTCGCACCCGGAGACCGGCGAGGAGTTCCACGAGTTGCTCACCGCCTATTACATGGGCGCCATCGTGGTGAACACCGCCGGCAGGCGTTTTATGGACGAGTCCCAGTCCTACAAGGTGCTCGGCCGTGAGGTCCTCAAGGAAGCCGACGGCCTTGGTTTCCAGATCTTCGATGCGAAGATCCGCGCGAAATCCCACCCCGGGATTCCGCTCAACGACATCGACATGCTCGAAAACATCGGCCACCTGCACAAGGCGGACAGCCTTGAAGAACTCGCCGCGATCGCCGGCATCGACGCCGCAGGGCTGGCGGAGAGTGTGTCCCGGTACAACGCTGCCATTGCCGGCGGGCAGACTGACGAGACCGGCCGCACCAACCTGTGCAACGGCGTCGGCGAGCTGCTGCCCCTGGACCAGGCTCCGTTCTACGCCTACCCGGCGAAGGCGTTGATGACCACCACCTACTGCGGAGTCACCATCAACACTGACGCCCAGGTTGTGGACATCGACGGCGACGTGATTGACGGCCTCTACGCCATCGGTGAGGTGACCGGCGGATTCCACGGCGCGGCCTACATGACGGGGACGTCACTGGGCAAGGGCGCGGTGTTCGGCCGCATCGTCGCCCAGCACGCTGCAGCCAACCTGCCCCTCGTCCGGGCCTGAGTGCACCACCGCTATTAAGGAGTACTGCAATGTCGTTTTCAGCAAGCGTCGACGAGACCCGTCACATGGACGTGGTTGTTGTTGGCTCGGGCATCAGCGGGTCGGCGGCAGCCATGACCGCCGCCCGCCAAGGTGCCAGGGTGGCGCTATTGGAGAAGCAACCGTCCTTTGGCGGCTCGGCCGCCCTCTCGGCCGGCATGTTCTGGACTGCGCCCACGTCCGATGCGTACCGCGCGCGGATCCCTTTGGGGAACCATGAGCTTGGCGCGCGCCTGGTGGGCGACTATGAGGGGGCGCTGGCAGAGCTGCGGGCCTCAGGGGCGCGGGTGGCCGCGGAACCCAAGCGGAACATCATGACGTTCGGCATCGGGTACTCCACCGACATCCACGCCATCTTGGAGTGGTGCCGGCAGGAAGTTCGGCTCGCCGGCGGCGAGACTCTTACCGGGATGACGGTGGTGGAACTGACGTACGACGGCGGCTCCGTCACCGGAGTCACGGCGCGCGACGCCGATGGCCGCGTCATCCGCTTCGACGCGCCCGCCGTCGTACTCACCACCGGCGGATTCCAGGGCGCCCGCGACGAACTCACCCGACACATCGGCCCGAATGCCGACCGGCTGCTGCTGCGCTCCAACCCCGGCAGTGTCGGGGACGGGCTGCGGCTCGCACGCGCCGCAGGTTCCGGTGGGACCACGGCGATGAGCACGTTCTATGGCCACCTGCTGCCGTACCCGGTGCGCCGGTTCGAGGCGGAGGACTACCTGCCGTACTCCCAGTACTACTCCGGCTCCACTGTGATGGTGAACCTCCGCGGCGAGCGTTTTACTGACGAAACCAAAGGCGATGAACTGCTCAACCAGGATGTCACCTTCCAGCCGGAGGCCCGCGGCATCCTGATCTTCGACGAGCACGTCCGGACCACCGAGGTCATCCAGGAGCCGTTTCCGGGGCTTGGGTCAATCGACCGTTTCGCGATTGCCGTCGATGCGGGCGGAACACATGCGGAAGCGCAGACCCTGGACGAGCTGGTGCGGAAGATCGCGGCCTGGGGAGTCGATCAGGACAACCTCAGCGGCACGCTCAAGCAGTATGACGCGGTTGCTGGCCAGGGCGGCGGCACAGCACTGGGCGTCCCGGTCTCCCCCGCTGCCCGGCCTCCGCGCACGGGTCCCTTCTACGCCCTGATGGTCCAGCCCTCCATCACCTTCACGTTCGGCGGGGTGCGCACCAACAGCAACGGGGAGGCGTTGGACCATGACGACCGGCCAATCCCCGGCCTCTTTGCCGCGGGCGCCGACATTGGCGGCCTCTCCAACTATGGCTATGCCGGTGGCCTGGCACCGGGCTACATCACCGGCCGCTGGGCGGGACGCGCTGCTGCTCAACGCGCCGCCGGAACCCGCCAGACACCGGAATTGATCCACGCAGGCTCTTCGGCCACAGACAAGGAAACATCGTGACCACTACTACAACAGACGTCCTGATCATCGGAGGCGGCGGCTCCGGAATGTGCGCCGCCATCTCCGCGGCCACCAGCGGCGCCGGCACGATTGTGCTGGAGAAGTGCCCCAAGGTGGGCGGCAGCACTGCTATGTCCGTCGGCTCCTTCACCGCCGCCAACACCTCCTACCAGTACCGGGCCGGGGTGAACGACAGCATCGACCTCTTTGTGGCTGACATGAAGGTGGCCAACGGCGACTTCGAGGAGCGGGAGAACAAGGCGCTGCGCCGGATCCTGGCCGAAAACGCCGGAGCGACGGTGGAATGGCTCTCCAGCATCGGCGTGCAGTTCCTCGGCCCTACGCCGGAGCCGCCGTACGAAAAGCCGCGCATGCACAATGTGCTCCCGAACTCGTCCGCCTACGCATCGGCCCTGCTGCGGGAATGCCGGAAACGCGGAGTGGACATCCGGACGTCAATGCGCGTCGAGAAGCTGCTTCGCAACGCCGCCGGGGAGATCGTCGGGGCCAGGGCCAACGGCATCGACTTCATCGGCCGCCGCGGCGTAATCCTGGCCACCGGGGACTATTCCGCTTCCGCGGAAATGAAGGCCGAGTTCGTCGGTGAGGCTGCGGCGAAAATTCCGCCCGTAAACCCCAACAACACCGGCGACGGATTCATAATGGGTACCAGCGTGGGCGGCGTCATGCTGCAAATGGACCGTCTCTATGAGGGGCTGCGATTCGCCCCCTCCAAGCGGCCGGACCCCGTCAAGCTCCTTCCCTCGCACCCGCTGCTGTCCAAGGCAATGCGGCTCGTCGTGGAGCGGCTGCCCAAGAACTTGCTTGCGGTGGTCATCCGCGGCGCCCTGACCAGCTGGGTGGGTCCAAACAATACGATGTACCAGGCGGGCGCCATCCTGGTGGGACATTCCGGGAAGCGGATCGCCAACGAGGATTCCGACAAACTGATGGCCCGAGCCGCGGCCGCCGACGAGAAGAACACGGCCTACATGGTTTTCGACGACAGGGTGGCCAGGAAGTTCTCTGCCTGGCCGCACCCGGTCTCCACCTTCCCCGGGGTGGCCTATGCCTACGTGGAGGACTACAAACGGTACCGCCCCGATGTCTACCACCGGGCCGACACCATCGAAGAGCTCGCCCAGAGTACCGGCCTGGATCCCGCCCTCCTGCGGTCCACCGTTCATGAGTGGAATGCGGACGTCACGGCCGGGTCCGACAGGCAGTTCGACCGGCAGCATCTCGGCGGGGGCGTCAGCGAAGGGCCTTTCTACGCCCTGGGCCCGATGAACGCCTTCGTCACCCTTGCGGACGGCGGTCTGGCCGTCGACACCGAGCTGCGCGTGACAGCAGCGGACGGCGAGGCCATTCCCGGGCTGTGGGCCGCGGGTTCCACCGGCCAGGGCGGCCTGCAGCTACTCAACCACGGCCTCCACATCGGCTGGGCGATGGTCTCCGGACGGCTGGCTGGCCGCCACGCGGCCCAAGCCCAGAACCGTTCAGACCTCAAGCCCGCCGAACATGTCACGGTTGCCTGATGGATCTTGGCCTGCAGGGAAAGACCGTTCTGGTTACCGGTGCCTCGCAGGGAATCGGGCGGGCAACGGCGCTGCTGCTGGCGGCGGAAGGCTGCAACCTCATCTTGGTCAGCCGCAGCGCTGCGCGCTTGGAGGAGCTTGCCGACACCATCCGGGCACAGCACGGTGTGTCCGTCACGTTGGTGGCGGCAGACCTGTCTTCGGATGCCGATCTGCAACGGGTGGGCTCCAGCGCGGGAGACCTTGACGTGCTCGTGAACAATGCCGGCGCCATCCCGCCGGGCACGCTCCAGCAGATTGACGACCACCAATGGCGGGAAGCCTGGGATCTGAAGGTCTTCGGCTACGTCAACCTGGCCCGGTCCTTGTATCCCAACCTCAAGGAACGGCGCGGGGTGATCGTAAACATTATCGGCGCCGGCGGGGAGGCACTCAGGCCCGACTACATTGCCGGCGCCACCGGCAACGCCGCCCTCATGGCGTTCACGCGTGCCCTGGGAAAGTCAGCGGCAGGGGACCACATGCGCGTGGTGGGCATCAATCCCGGGCCGGTTTCCACTCCCCGGAACGAAACGATGCTCAGGGCCAGGGCCAAGGCAGAATTCGGTGACGAGGACCGGTGGGCGGAACTCAACGCAGCCCTGCCGTACGGACGGGCCGCAACCCCGGAGGAAATCGCCAGTGCCGTGGCCTTCCTCGCGTCCCCTCGGTCCGGGTACACCAACGGAACCATCCTGACCGTCGACGGCGGTCCTGGAGCCTGACCCTCGTGCTCAGGCGAAGCGGACGACGGCGGGGCTTCCCGCCGTCGTCGCCCCGCGTTTGGGTGCCGCTCCCCTACAGCGCCGACCAGCCGCCGTCGGAGGCGAGGATGGCGCCGTTGACGTTGGTGCCGTCGTCGCTGAGCAGGAAGGTGATGGAGGCGGCGAGCTGCGCCGCGGTGGCGGGCGTGGGGACGGTGGCCTGCATCAGCGGGCCGAGGCGTTCGGCCGCGAGCTGGGATCCCCAGTTGGCCACGATATTGGTGATGGTGGGGCCGGGGGCCACGGCGTTGAAGCGCAGGCCCCTAGGCCCGTACATCACGGCCGAGTTCTTGGTCAGGCCGACGACGGCGTGCTTGGACGCGGTGTAGGCGGCGCCGGCGGCGGACCCGCGCAGGCCGGCCTCGGAGGCGACGTTGACCACGGAGCCGGTGCCGGCGTCCAGCATCAGCGGCACCACGGCGCGGGTGAGGCGCATCAGGGCGGTGACATTGACCCGGAAGACCCGGTCCCAGAGCTCGTCGTCCACCTCGTGGATCGGGGCGAAGTTGTCCATGATGCCGGCGACGTTCGCCAGGGCGTCGACCCGTCCGCCGGCGGCAGCGACGACGGCGGCCACGGTCTCTTCGGTGGAGATGTCGCCGGCCACGGGGACCAGGTCCAGTCCGGCGTTCTCGGCCACGAGGTCGTCCAGGCGTTCCTTGCTGATGTCGGCGGCGATGACGCGGCCGCCTTCCTTGGCGATGCGCAGCGCGGTGGCCTGGCCGATGCCGGAGGCGGCGCCGGTGACGATGACGGTCTTGCCGGCGAACCGGCCGGTGGTGGTGGCTTCCTGCCATGTAGCTTCGTTGCCCATGATGTCCTTCCAGACGTTGCTGACGGTGATGCGGTCCACCTTATGACACTCTGTGTCATTATGTAAGGGTGAATACTGGTGGGATGCCTTCGGATGCTTTGACGACCGCCGTTCCGCGCCCCGCCGGGCGCCCGGTGACGATTGATCCCGACGCCGTGGCCGCCATCGCGCTGCGGCTGTTCGCCGAGCGCGGCTACGAGCAGACCTCCATGGAGGACATCGCGCGCGAGGCCGGGATCGGGCGCAAGAGCCTGTACCGCTACTTCTCCAGCAAGGCCGAGCTCGTCTGGGGCGGCATGGAGCCGGTGATCGAGGCGTCCGGCCGGGTTCTGGATTCAGCCCGCGCTCAGGGCGCTTCCGACGGCGACGTCCTGGCGGGGCTGCGCGAGGCGGCAGTCGCCGGGGTTGCTGTCCTGCCGGACCTCGCGGTCACGCGCGGCCGGCTGCGGCTGATCGCCGAACACCCCGAACTGGCCAGCCGGAGCTACGAGTCGCTGGCGCCGCAGCGCGAGCGGACCCGGGCGTATCTGGTTTCGGCCGGCGTCCGCGAGGACGTCGCGGGGTATCTGTGCGCCGCGTTGATCGGCGCGACGTTCGAGGCCTGGATGCGGTGGGCCGCGGGGACGGATCCGGATCCGGTGCCGTATCTGGTGGCGGCCGTGGGTGTGCTGCGGGTGCCAGCGGTGTAGATGCCGTGAATCGGGGCAACCGCTTCGACTAGGGCGAGCATAGTTGAAACCCTGCAACTGGCATGCACGGGTATTCATGGGCCGGGAGTAGCCACCTCCGTCATTCGCGCGACGCGAACTCATGCTGCTCAGGTGACGGGCAGCTATGGCTTTGAGGTTCGCCCGGCATCTGCAAGGAAAACCAAGCACCGCGCTGGAAGCCTTTTTGGCTGTGACAGGTTTGGATCACCGGGCATCTTGTGACGGTTATATGTGGCCCTGCCTTCAACGTTGGATTTATCAGTGGATGGATGCGGCGGAGGGCTGGTCCGGCGGAGTAGTTCCACGAGTGGAAGGCCTCGGACGGCAGGAAGTCCCGGGCCCCTTTACTGGCCCTTCGCAAATGAGCATGGTTAGGGCGCGCTGACGCATTCGCCGCGGCGCAGGCCGGTGCCATTGCCTGTTTCTCGGAGAACGCAGCCACAGGCTCCAGACTCGTCTGGCCGCCAGACCGTGTGCACGCTAATGTCGAGCAACTTCCGCTCGCCGCCTTCCGTGATAACGCATACGAATCCGTGTTCGGGAAAAGTCAGGTCAACCGTCCCGTGCCAAAATGCCCCGGCTGCGTGATCCCTCACAGCGACGCGGTGGCCGCGGGCAAGGGAGAGGAAGATTTCGATTTCGCATTTACTCAGCGCATCTTTCGACCCGTTTCTGCTCGACACCACCTCGAGAGCCGCCGTACGCAGCGAACAGCCAGATTGGTGGGCAGCAGGGCAGACCATCTTAAACACGCTGCTGGTCGGCGCACCGGACAACCCTTCTGACGTTCGCTCATCGCGGCTCATTCCCCCACCTTTCGATTGTCACGCCCGGGGGGACGTCACGGTTCAGACGGGCTTCATAGCGCCCCGGGGCCAACCGAGTCACCGAGATGCCGACCTGTTCAGCCATCGCTGCCGGCTTCAGGAGCTCCATCGCTTCATCCAGGGCGGCCTCCAATTCCCGTCGGGTTTTACGGATACGTCGAGACAACCTGGTGCTGCGTACATGGTCATGAATCCTTTATTGTGATGGCGGTGATACGTACTTGGGACACGCCAGATGCCCTTGGCGTCGAGGGGAGGAGCGGCAGCCCTACGGCATCGTCAAGAGGAACCTTGATCGAGGTGTGACCGGTTGGCCCCCCGCGGAACGTGGGAAACCAGGTTTCGCGCAGAATAGGGCAAGTCTCACTCTGAAGTACCGCAGAACGGCGGCGATTTACTCCCGACAGTCCAATGATGGTGGCTTCAACGTCTTCCAGGGATCGCTGAATCCACGCGGGGGTGGCAGGCTGTTGGTGCTTTGAGCCGGGTCACCCGATGACGCCTGAAGGAGAGCAATTCGGCGGCTAATTTTGACAGAAACTTGGAGCATCCGTGATGGGATCATTGCCTGAGATTTCGCCATATGTGCTCGTAACCTTCTTTTCCAACGCCAGGGTGGGTGGCGTGACAGCGAGGCCAAGTCGGAGGAGTTGGCGATATCAATCTGTCCCTCGGGTCGGTCAGGGTTCTGGTCCTTTAGAAAGTGCTCCCGGTACGCCGAAAAGGGAAGTTCGGTGTGGATTCGTCCCTCTGCAAGCGTCCTGCGCCGCCGGCACCACGGCCCGCCACCGGGATGGCCTGCGGCGCGGACAAGCCGCGGCTCTACCAGCCAGGGCGCGCCCCCGATCAATGCAGCCAAATACGAAACGGCAGCTTCCAAGAGCAGGTTCTCCACGCCCCGGTGGCCCGGTCTATGGTTTCAACAACACCGACCGCCAATCCGCCCTGCCGGAGCCAGCAGACCAACCATGTCCAACTGCGAAGGGCCCCTTTACTCGGAGGCGGATGAGCGATTGGCCTTTGCCCGGTCTATACGACGCCCTGACCACACCGCTAGGCCAACCGCTACCCAAGAGAAGCGGTCCCGAACAACCTAGGCCGGGACCGCTTCACCCTCACGATTGGCGAGATTTACTTATCAGTTGGGCGTCAGGACCGCTCCACCGCAGACCGAGAGGCACTGCCCGGAAACGTAGCTGGCCATGTCACTGGACAGAAACTCGACTGCCTTGGCGATGTCGTCCGGCTGGGCAAAACGCCCTAGGGGGATACCCTGCAGTTCGTCCTGAGTGCCAACGCCGCGAGCGGCGGACGCCGCGATTCTCGATGACATAGTGACGCCGGGTGAGACGCAGTTTGCCCGGATTCCGTGGGCTCCGGTCTCGGCAGCGAGAGCCCGCATGTAGTACAAGACAGCGATTTTCGAAGCACCGTAATTGGACAACAGGCCGCCCTTGTAGGTCGTGATCGCGCTTTGGCCTGTTGCGCTAACGATCGCCCCCCCGCCGGCTTCCTTCATGAAGGGAACGACGGCTTGGGACATGTTGACGACGGTTGCCAGGTTGACAGCGAATACCAGATCGATGTCCTTAGCCGAGACGATGCTGGGTAGGCTTTGGTCTGCCGGTGTGATCGCCCCGCCGGCCATATTGACGAGGATATCGATTCGGCCAAATTCGTGGGCGATCTGACCGACCACGAGGTCGACGGCTGCCTGGTCGGTCAAGTCGACCTCGAACCCCTTGCTCCGGCGCCCGAACGCCTGGATTTCCTCCGGAACACTCGCGGCCTCGAGAGTCTCTCCGAATTCTTCCGCACCTGCGAGGTTCCTGTCGACGATAACGACGTCTGCTCCTGCCCGCGCGAGCCGTAGCGCACAGGCCCGGCCGATGCCGCGTGCGGCGCCCGTTACGACAGCAACCTTGCCGCTCAGGTCGTACCCACTGTTCATCGAATTGTCTCCACAGTCTCGGAAGTGGAATCTATGGACGATGCGGCTGTGAGGGCCGCTTCACGCTCGTTGCGCTTGCGTAGCTGTGGAGTGATGCCCAGTTCGCGCAGTGGCGTGCTAAATGTCTCCTTGGCGCTGAGTGCCGATGCAGTGGCGATGACCGAGCAGATGAGAGTCATCCACGCGACCGGTCCCCAGTTGTTCGGGACGCCACCCAGGAGGGCACTGCCGATTGTGGGAGCGAATCCCGAGGCGAGCAGTCCGAACTGAAGTCCAACTGCCATGCCGGTGTAGCGGATTTTTGCGCTGAACATTTCCGCGAAGAAGGCGGGGTAGACGGCGTCGGCGGCACTCAGCAGCAGACCGGTCATCAGGAGGTTCACCAGGAATAGAAGCGGCATGTTACCCGCTTCGATCGTCATGAAGTAGAAGAAGATCATCAGGCCGCTGCCGAGCGTTCCCACGATGAATACGGGCTTCCGGCCAATTTTGTCGGCAAGCATGCCAGCGAAAGGGCGGACCAGTAAGCCCAAAACGTTGGCGCTGGCGGCCACCCACAGCATGGTCGTTCGGTCCACACCAACGCCGACAGCGAAAGAGAGACCGAAGACCGCAGTTACGGTGTTGAGGACAGCGAAGAGCATCGCGAGACCGACGCGGACGATGCCTTGCCAGTTAAGGCGGAAAGCCTCGATCAGGGGAACCTTGGCGGTCTCGGCAGACTCCTTGATTTCCTCGAAGACCTCGGGTTCTTCCAGAGTACGCCGAATGAGGAACGCTACGAAGAAGACAAAGATGCTGGCGAGGAACGGGATCCGCCAGCCCCAGCTGAAGAGAGCCTCGTCCGGCAACGCGGTCACCGGGATAAATGCGAGGCTGGCGAGCACGATGCCGGCGCCGATTCCGTTGATGGTCCAGCTGCCGAAGAATGCGCGACGGTTCTCGGGGGCGTGTTCGACGCTCAACGAGCTGGCGCCAGCCGTCTCGCCGCCAGCGGAGAAGCCTTGGACGACGCGCAGGATCACGAGCAGTACGGGGGCCAGCATGCCTACCTGGTCAAAGGTGGGAAGGCAACCGATGAGCAGAGTGCTGGCACCCATCATCATCAGGGTGAAGATGAGGGCGTTCTTGCGGCCGATCTTGTCGCCGATGTGCCCGATAAGGACTGCGCCCAGTGGCCGTGCCACGTAAGCAACGCCGAAGGTCGCGAGCGACATTAGTGTTGCCGTCTGGCCGCTGCCGAAGATTACCCTCGGAAAGATCAAGGCTGCCGCAGAGGCGAACAGCATGAAGTCGTAGTACTCCAGCATGCCGCCGAAGAAGGCGGCAAGCGAAGCCTTGCGGCTCTGACGTAGGTCCTTGGCAGGGAACTCCTGCCTGACAGAAGATTTTTGCGCCATTGCAGTTATCTGCTTCCTTGTAATTCCTGAGGGGTCGAACCGGGGACGGTCACGAGCCGCCCAAGCAGCGAGGGCCACTGGATGTGCCGTGGCATGAATCACAGATTAGATTGGGCGCGGCCAGCCTTCCACGGATTTCCGTCTTGCAGAAGAAGGGCACGTCGCATGCGCAAGTCCCACTGACTTTTTTGACAACGGCAGTTCTTGGCTGATTCGGAAGTTTCGAACTTTCCGTATGAAAGAACTTCTTAGGTCCTTGTCTGGGGCGAAGTGCAACATGGCATTACCTGAACTAATTCGGGACAGAGCTATAAGGAACGCTGATGACCTCATATTGTCTTGGATCGGGGCCGGGCAGATGACGACCGTCCCTGCAATTGCCCCACTGCCGTTGAGGCGCCAGCCGCTCTGGGAGCTCGCTGTGCTGATTTCGGGGGTGGTTCTGGTGGCCTTCGTCCTGCGAACCGCGATCACGAGCATTTCCCCTCTGCTTCCGGAGATCTCCGCTGATCTCGGCCTCGGCGCCGTGAGCCTCAGCATTCTCGGTGCGCTTCCGGCAGCCGCGTTTAGCATCTTCAGCCTCATGACGCCCGGACTGGCCCGAAGGATTGCACCCGAAATCCTCCTAGCTGCCGGGATGCTCGTAGCCGCTGCATTTCAGTTGTTCCGGGCAATCACTGGATCGTCCGCGTTCTTCCTCGCGGCGTCCTTCGTCATCCTGGCTGCGCTGGGCGTTGCCAACACCCTGCTCCCATCTCTGATCAAGAAGTATTACCCCACACAGGTCCGGAAGGTCACATCCGCCTACATTTTTGCGCTGACACTGGGCACCGCTGTTTCCCCACAGCTCGCGGCTCCTCTCGCGGAGGCGGGTGACTGGCGTTTTTCCATCGGGATCTGGGCCCTGGCTAATCTTGTGGCTGCCGTGCCGTGGCTCATCGTGATCCTCACTAGGCGTGATCGCATCGATAACCAGTCAGGGGTCAATTCGCTCCGGGTAACAAAGATGGAGGCGGTCTCCAGCCGAGGACTTCGCTACGGGTTGGCGCTGATGTACGGCTGCACGGTCGCGCATGTATACACCTCACTGACCTGGCTGCCGGTCTACCTTGTGAGCGTCGGTATGCCGCCGACTGAAAGCGGAAGCCTGCTCAGCCTTTATGCCCTCGCGGGGCTTCCGCTGGCTATTCTTCTGCCGATGACTGTCGCGCGCATGCGGAACCCGTTTCCCGTCGTCGCACTCTGGAACATAGTCTTTCTCGGAGGCTATGCCGGCCTGCTACTTTCCTCGCAGCAGGGTGCCTGGATCTGGATCATTGTCCTCGGCCTGGCACCAGCCGCCTTTCCGCTGTCAATGGCTCTCATTACCTCGCGGACCTTTTCTCCCCAGGAAACCGCCTATGTCTCGGGCTTTAGCCAGGGCATCGGGTTCGCCATAGCAGGTGTATGTCCGTTCATTTTCGGACTGACCGTGGAGGCCGCCGGCTGGGGCTGGGCGTTCGGATTTCTCTGTGCCCTTCTCCCACTGCAGATGGTCGGCGCATACTTTGCCTGTCGTCCGCGGATACCGCAGTCGAGGGTGGCTGCCGCGTCGCTGCTCCCTGAGACGGACCCACTGATCTCCTCGTCACAGGGTGCGAATAGGTAGGGCAAGCCGCGACAACAAAAAGCCCCGGCAGTCCTGCCGGGGCTTTTCTATATGGAGTGACTATTCCACGGGATAGGGCGCGGCATTGATGAAACGCCACTGCATACCAAAGGCCTCCTCCGGCTCCAGGGTGAGCGTGGACGCATCGACTCTTCGGGGGTTGCAGCCGACTCCAAGCAGATGCTCCTCCACAGCAGCCTGGTCCGAGACCACCAGGCTGATGCCGTGATAGTAGTCATTGCCTCCAACGAGCTTCTCTCCGGCGGCGCTGCCCAGGTTTGGCACAGCGAACTCCACCACTGCGTCACCGAGATGGATGAAGGTACTCTCGGCATCGAGTTCGGTGTTGTGGCCCTGACCGACGATCCGGCCGTTGACACCCTCGAGGTACAGCTTCTTTGCGCGGTCGAGGTCAGCGGTGAGAATCGTGTGGTGGGAACTCCGGATGATCTTGAGGGGATCCTCGGGATCGGACTCACGCTGCCACCCGGGGCGCAACCGCGGATCGGCCTGGCGGGCATAGTGCTCCCAGTGGCGTTCGCCCAGCTCTTCGAATTCATGACGCATCCCGGCGTCTTCGGGATAAGTGAAGCCGACAAGAATATCGGGAGCGATCGACGAGACCGGAAGGTTGCCGCGCGTGATGAGATGCTGCTTCTGGTCGTGCGACCTGATGCCCATCTCCGCGAGGTGCTCAAACAAATAGACCGCTTCGTCCGTGTACCAGCCGATGCCGATCATACCGTCGGGTACCCCGGCATAGCGGTTCTGGCCTTCGAGGGCGCCGGTGGCATGCAAGCTCGGGCATAGCACGACGAAATGGAAGTCGGTGATAAACGCAAAGAAGGAATAGTTCGTCGGGTAGTCGGGTTCGAGCAGGCTCAGGTCGAGCGTGTCTTCCCATCGCACGTCCGCCCTCCCGAATACCTTGTGGAACCAGATCCTGGCTGCTTCCAAGTCGCTGACCCCGAGCGTCGGATGATACAACTTTGTAACGTTTGCGGTCCTTGTGGTGATGTCTGTAGACACAGCAATCCTTTGTTCGACGGATGACAACGGTGAAATTGGATTGGGTATGGCACGAGGCATGTCATCAAGACATGAATGCCCCGCCGTTTACGTCCAGAGTGTGGCCGGTTACGTAGCCAGCGCCATCAGATGCGAGAAAGTCCACGGCGGCGGCTATCTCCTGGGGAAGGCCAATGCGGTCCAGCGGGATGTTCTTCATGGACTCCGCGAGAATTTCCGGCGACTGGCGGTCTGCCAACGGGGAGGTAATGCGGCCCGGCGCTATGCAATTGGCCGTGATGCCGAACTGTCCTGCCTCACCCGCGATCATGCGGGTCATGGCGATAAGACCGGCCTTTGAAGCAGAGTAGTGCACGTTGCTGGCGGGAATGTAGGTTCGTCCGGCGCGGGATGCGATGTTGATGATCCGCCCCCGTCCGGCCTTTTTCATACCAGGCACGAATCCGCGGCAGAGGTCGAACGGCGCCCGGAGATTGATGTCCAGCATGAGGTCCCACGAATCATCGGTCACTTCCTCCAGGAAGAGCTTGGAGCCGTCGGGCTTATCGAGGTTGGTCCCGGCGTTGTTCACTAGTACGTCACATCGCTCGAAGTCGGACAGGAACTGGCCAATGAAGCTACTGACTGCTGCCCTTTCGGAGAGTTCGACTTGGTAGCTGCGTACGGAGGCGCCTTGGGCGGCAAGGTCCTCCGCGGCCTCATGGACACGCTGGTCTCGGTCCAGCAGCGCCACGGTGTGATCGGATGCGATAAGTGCCTTCACGATCTGCAGGCCCATGGATCCTGCGCCTCCTGTTACTAGGGCCACTTTCTTCTGCTGTTCCATGAACCATCCTTTTGTCGGCGTTGGCGGACGCGGTTCGTGTAGTGACAGCAAAACGCAGTGCGATGAAATTTCGCGCGCCTGCTCTTCCGCCACCAACAACTATTGGCTTCTGCATCTTTGCGTGAAGCCTCCCCTACGTCCGCTTTGATTATGGCCAAGCGGAACAAATGGTGGGCACGATTTCTTTCATGCGGAAAATCGAGCAACGCTCTTGACCCCTCCCCCATCGACGGGTCATCCGTTTCGGGGTTCTTCGGGGCGCTCCGCCATCGTTAGGCAGCCTGATCCCACGCTGTGAGCCGGGCCGCCGCAACTGAGTCCGGAGGCTATTGGCGTTCCACTATCCAGAATTTCGGTAGTCCTGCCTAGGTTCCACGCTACGCTTTCGAAACCATCCCGCATCTGGAAACCATCCACGACCGCGGGCCTCGTTAACAATGATGTCGGAAGGTGTCTATGTCCGGTTCAGACCATGATTTCCTACAATCCTCCGGGGCAACTGAGCGCGTCCGTTGTGATGTCCTCGTGCTGGGATCGGGCGCTGCGGGGTCCAGCGCGGCGATGGCCGCGGCGAGGGCCGGGGCGAGGGTGGTGGTGATCGAGAAGCTTCCGGCCACCGGGGGGTCGGCTGCGCTCTCCGCGGGCATGTTTTGGACGGCTCCTTCATTCGCGGCCTATGAGCGGCGGATTCCCTCGGGTGACAAGAACCTGGGACGCCGACTAGTTGACGACTATGGGACCGCGCTGCAGGAGATCCGCGACACGGGCATCCGGGTGGCGGATGAACCGCAGCACGGCATCATGACGTACGGAATCGGCTACTCGCTGGACATCCAGGCGTTGCTGCAGCGGAGCCTGGACTACGTCCGAGAAACCGGAGGCGAGATTGTCACGGAGGCTCAGGTACAGTCCCTGGTGCACACCGCCGGCGCCGTCTCCGGGGCAGTGGTCCGCCTGGGTGACGGCACCATCGTCGAGTATGAAGCAGGAGCGGTGGTGCTGGCCACGGGCGGGTTCCAGGGATCACCGGAGGCACTGGCGCGATATATCGGCCCTAACGCGGACCGCTTGGTCTTCCGGTCCAACCCGGGAAGCGTCGGAGACGGACTGCGCCTCGCGACGTCATGCCGAGCAGGGGGCACGAAGGGCATGTCGACCTTCTACGGCCACCTGCTGCCCTACCCCTTGGAGTCGTTCGAGCCGGAGCATTTCCTGCCGTATTCGCAGTACCATTCCGAGCACTCGCTCCTGGTGAATCTGCGCGGTGAGCGGTTCATGGCTGAGACCGAGGGCGATGAGATCCTCAATCAGGCCCTGGCTTTCGAATCCGAGGCTCGCGGGGTCCTGATTTTCGACGATCACGTCCGCCGCAACCACGGCACGGCCGAGCCGTTCCCCGGCTTGGGCATGATCGACCGGTACGCGGTCGCCGTCGGAGCCGGAGCCCTCCATGCGGAGGCCGAAACCCTCACAGAGCTGGCTGGGAAGATCGCCGCCTGGGGTGTGGACGGGGACAACCTGGAGTCGACGCTCATCGGCTACGCCAAGGCCGCATCCGGACGGGGCGGAACCGTCGGCGGCGTCCCGGTAGGCGCGGGGGCACGTGCCCCGCAAACCGGACCATTCTATGCCCTGATGGTGCAGCCCTCGGTCACGTTCACTTTCGGGGGCATCCGCATCGACGCGGAAGGCCGCGTACTGGACCACGACGGGCTGGTCATCCCGGGCCTGTATGCAGGCGGGGCCGATATCGGCGGACTTTCCAACTACGGCTATGCCGGGGGACTCGCCCCGGCTTACATCACCGGCCGCTGGGCCGGCACTTCAGCCGCCGAACGGACCGCCGCGCTGACAACTAGCTTCACGAAGGACTGACTGCATGAGCACGCACACCACAGAGCCGTTTGACATCATCATTGTCGGAGCCGGGATTTCCGGACTGACGGCCGCCGTCACGGCCATCGAGGCCGGCCTGAAGACCGCCTTGGTCGAGAAGACGGGGGGCATCGGAGGCAGCAGCGCGATGAGCGGCGGATTCTTCGCGTTCTCCGGAACCGAGGAACAGCGGCAGGCCGGCATCGAGGACTCCGCGGAGCAGTTCCTGAAGGACATGCTCGACGTCGGCGGTCACGTCAACGACGAATCCCTCCTGCGCGCCTATCTCACGCACCAAAAGGACCTGTATACCTGGCTAAAAGCCAAGGGCGTCACGTTCCCGGTCCTGGAAATCAGCTCCGGACAGTCCGCCGCACGCAGCCACCTATCTCCCATCAAAGACCTCCTGGCCCAGCTCGCGGCCGAGTTCACCACCTCCGGAGGTACGCTGCTCCTGGACTCCCGGGTCACCGATCTGGTTCGGGACCCCTCAGGGCGCGTCGCCGGCGTGGAGGTCGAGTCGCCCGCGGGCGTGCGCGTCCTGGGCAGCTCAGGCGGTGTCGTCCTGACGAGCGGCGGCTTCAGCCGCGGCGTTGACCTGCTGCAGATTTTCGCGCCGGATCAGTTGGCCGGAATCCCCTACGGAGGCCTGGGGAACACCGGGGACGGGCTCAAGCTTGCCTGGAAACTGGGAGCCGGCATGGCAGACATGTCCTATATCTCCGGCACCTACGGCTCGCACCCGGACACCGGAATGGAGTTCCACGAACTCCTCACCGCGTACTACATGGGCGCCATCATCGTGAACAAGGACGGTCACCGGTTCGTCGACGAATCGAGGTCCTACAAGACGCTGGGGATGGAGTGCCTCAAGCAGCCTGAAGGACTGGGCTTCGAGGTCTTCGACAGCACTGTGCGCGCCAAGTCCCATCCAGGCGTGCCGCTGAACGATATCGGCATGCTCGAGGAGATCGGCCACGTCCACAAGGCTGAGACCATCGAGGAACTCGCCCTGGCGGCCGGCATTGACGCGGCCCGGCTGCAAGCAACCATCGACGCTTACAACGCGGGAGTGGCAGGGGAGCAGGAGGACGAATTCGGCCGCACCGGACTCTGTAACGGTGTCGGCGAACTCCTGCCCATCGAAAACGGTCCGTTCTACGCCTACCCCGCCAAGACGCTCATGACCACGACCTACTGCGGGATCACGATCAACCCCCACGCCCAAGTCCTGGATGTCAGCGGGAAGGTCATCGATGGACTGTATGCAGCCGGCGAAGTCACCGGAGGCTTTCACGGTGCGGCCTACATGACCGGCACCTCGCTGGGCAAGGGTGCCCTTTTTGGCCGCGTCGCCGCGCAGACCGTCGCGGCCTCGCTGGCCGAAGCCGCACTGTCCGAACGCATCACATCCTCAGTCCACACATAATCCACTATTTTCATTCACTCTGTAGGGAGCAAGAAACGATCGGTTGCCTCGGAAGCGCTTCCAGCGCAGTCCGTCGCCAGCCTCCCCACTAGGGATCCACAGCGGCCAGCCGGGCTTAATCCGCACCAGGACGGGGACGAACCTTTCAAGCATCCAGGGCCTTGCGCATCGCGGGAGGCACCGTCCCGGTCCCGTGATGTCGTTTGTCCGGAGTGACCGCACATCAGTGTTAACCAGAACAGGAAAGACCCATGATCACTGTTGCCTCCGGGCCTACCTATCACATCACGGCGGACGACCCGTTGCAGATCGCCGAAAGCCTCGATGCTGCTGAGCAATTAGCCCAGGAGCAGGCTCTCAGGGAGGGTGTGCGCGGGATTCTCGTGACGCGGAACGGGCCCACCTCGTTCACGGTGGCTCTGAGCGCTGATGTCCCTTATGGAACCACTCTGGAACGCGAGATCGGGTAGGGCCATGGCAGCGTCAATCCCGATGTTAGGGCCGGCCAATCCCGGACATTGTCTGAAGCTTCACCGCCCGCGGCAGGTGGAGTGGGCCGATTCTGAGCTAAGACCGAACCAGGCATGGAAGAGGACTCGCAGGTTGCCTGCGGCATCACGTCAATACTCCCCCTCCCGAGTGATGCAGTGGCCCACCGCCGATGGGAACGTCACTTCGCGGCCGCCGGCGCGTGAGGTCTCCACGTCCCTTGACGCGGACCAGGTCCGGACAAAACGGGACCATCGATGGTTGCTGACCGTCCTGTCCCTCAAGGTGTCCCCGACGGCCTCGGCGCTCCTGCCGTTCGAGTTCGGCGACCCGGCGAACCCCGGGCATTACCGGGCGTGTGTTATCCGTCCGACACTGCTGCGGGAGTTGCCTGAGCCTCAGCATGGTCGGCAGACGCAGTTCGGTCAGAGGCGGCCGGGACCCGGGACTGGAGGCCATCGTGCGTCCGATGGATGACTGCGTGGCGCAGGTCCCGGCGAACCAGGAAATCACAGCGCGTCTTGACCACCTGTTCGCCACCCGGACGTTGCTCACAACTTTTCAGCCGATCTGTCATTTGGAAACCGGCGAGGCCGTCGGCGCCGAGGCGCTGACTCGCTTCGTTAAGTCGCCGGAGACACCCCGGGCCAATGGTTCGTCGAGGCCGATTCAATCGGCCGTGGCCCCGAACTCGAATTTCTTGCATTGGAAACGGCTTTGCTGGCTGCAGCGGATCTCCCTGCCCACCTCTACGTTGCCGTCAATCTCTCCCCCGCAGCATGCCTTGACCCGAGGCTGAACGACATGGTGAAGGATTCCGGTCTGAAGCCACGATGGATTGTTCTGGAGCTGACCGAACGCTCAGCGGTTGACGACTATGGACGTCTCGCCGCGGCGCTGGCCCCGCTCAGAAGCGCAGGCATCCGCATAGCAGTAGACGATGCGGGCGCCGGGTTTTCCTCCATGCGCCACATCCTGAGGCTCAGCCCAGAGCTGATCAAACTCGACCGGACGCTCATTGCGGGAATCTATAACGAGCCCAACCAGAAAGCACTGTGCGCGGCGCTGGTCAGCTTCGCGTCACAAATCGGGGCAAGCCTGGTCGCCGAGGGCATCGAAACCTCCTCAGACCTCTCCACTGTTACCGCACTGGGAGTTAGCGCCGGCCAAGGCTACCTCCTGGGACGACCTTCCGTGCTTCCTGCGGACTGGTCCCGTTGGACACCGCGGAACAGGTCGTCATCGAGTGAAAACACATACGCGAAAGATGGGGTCGGGTGACCGAACACGACAAGGCAGGTCGACCCCCAGGTTGCATTCCCATCCGAAAGAACAGCAGGAAGAATCTCCGTACCTGCCCGTCGGCAGTCTGGACGACGCCGACACTGGAGGCAACAAGTGAGCAACGCAGCCGGCGGACTCGCCGTGGACACTCAGCTGCGCGTCACCGACGGCGCCGACGCCATCATTTACGGGCTCTGGGCCGCAGGGTCCACCGGCCAGGGCGGACTCCAGCTCCTCAACCACGGCCTGCACATCGGCTGGGCCATGGTTTCCGGACGCATTGCCGGACGCCACGCCTCTCAGGGACAGCCGCGGGCGGATTTGTCCCCCTTGGCGGACTTCGACTCGGTCCTCACCCAGCCGATCACAGGGGCAGCGAGCAGGTGACGGCGGAGGCTGTCTTGTTGATCAGCCAAAAGTGCTCAGGTGTCGGTGCCAGATTTCGCTGTCATTGATCCACGGGTCCGTCCTTGGTGCCCTCCCGCCGTCGCGGGGGAGGGCACCTTTCCTCACAGGGCTGGCGGAAACTCGCGCCTGCACGCCCTTGACACGACGCGAATTCCAGCGATCCCGGAATCATGCGCGGACGTGGACCAATCAATCGGAGATGCTCGGAGAGTCGTGGGCTGCCGCGGTTCGGAGATCCTCCTCGATACAGGCGATCGCGGTGCGGAGGGAATCCACCAAGCCATTGCGGAGGGCCTGTTCATACCGGCCCATCGGCATCGCCACCGAAACGGCAGCGAGGCCCTTGCCCGCGCTGTCGTGAATAACTGCACCAAGGGCACCGACCTGATCGGGCATTTCAACGTTCGTGGCGAATCCCAGGCGCCGGCATTGGTCCAGGTCCCGGAGCAGGCGTTCGAACTTCGCATCCTCGTCCGCCGTCTGCTCGTCGCCGCGATGAAACAGCCTGGCTATCGATTCGGGGTCCAGTTCCGCAAGGAGCGCCTTCCCCGACGATGAGCGCCTGGCGTCCACAACGGCCCCCGTCTGGTCGGTCACCCGCAGTACATGGGTGCCCTCGACCGTGTCCAAATACCGGATATGGGCCCCTACACGGATGACCAGGTGCGTGGTCTCTCCAGTCCGTCCGGCCAGGAGCTCCAGGTGCGGCCGGGCAATCCGCATCAGATCCCTCGTGTGGGCGGCCCCGGCCGACGGCGCCCCTACAGCGGGACCCGGCACGTATGACTTCGAATCATCCTGCACGGCGAACCCCCGGTACACCAACATGGCGAACAGACGGTGCGCCGTTGAAGCTGAAACCTCCAGCTCCGCGGCCGCGTCAACGAGCCGTACCTTGCCGGTGTCGCGGAGGATCTGGATGAGACGGAGGGCGCGATCGACCGACCCCAGAGAATAGGGGGGCTTGTGCTGTGCTACGGATTTCTGCATACAGGAAAGTGTGGGGCATCGGCATCCCTGCCGCAACTTTGCCCTGCCACCAATCGGCCGCCCGAGACCGGCGCTCTCGTGTCGCATCGCTGCCTTGGAAGCCCCACCACGTCCTGGATGTCCGTGCGGCACCGGCAGGAGACAAGCTTTCCGCTCTACAGAAATCCATGGTCCCCGTCCGGGCCTGCCGATACCGTGAAAAGCAGTTTCCCGGCAATGGTGCCGGACGCTTGAGGCATTCCTGTAAGGAGCTACGACAGAGTGAGTAATCCCTTCCCGATGATGTTCCATCCGACCCTGATCGTCTACGATCTTGAAGTCTCCGCTGAATGGTTTCGCCGCGTTTTCGGCCGCAAGGAGGTGCGCTGGGAGGAGAAATGGGACATCGACAAACTGAACCCCACATATCCGATCAACTACTCCTACTTCTTCGTCCTAGGCGACGTCTGTCTTGACGTGTTGTGTCCTTCCCTGCTGAAGCTTCCAGGAGACCGGGAAGCCCTCTATCCCCGTGGTGAGGGACTCGTCGACATCGCCTGGTATGCGGAGGACATCCAGAAAGTCTCCGTACAACTCGAAGCCAACGGCTTCCGGTCCCGCGACCAAGAAGGCAATATCATCGTCGACGGCGACGTTGGGGAGTCAAATCTCATCGCCGATTGCTTCATGACCTGGACCCTTCCCGAAGATACTGGGCTGACGTACGAATTCTTCCAAATGGGCGAACAACACCACGAACGCTATTCGCGCCGCGGCGATCCCCGGCTCAACCCGGCATGGCAACCTCGCCAGGTTGACCCAACCGACCCGCTCGGCGTCGTCAGCAGCGCCTTCCACACCGTCCTCACCACGGACCTAGACCGTGCCCGCCGTCTTTTTGTTGGAGTGCTGGGCGGTCAACTCGTGCGCGAGGGCTACAACGAGCGGCTGGACGCCGACAGTGCATTCATCCGCTACGCGGGCTCCGTGCTCCACTTCGCTTCCCCTCGCTCCGCCCCGGTGTTGGACGTCCTAAGCGGCCAGCCCACCGACCGGGACCAGTACCTCGGCATCAGCTTCGAAGTCGTCGACCTCGAAAAAGTGGCGGCGCACCTTACAGCGCAGGGAATTGAGTTTTCCCGCACCGCAAACGAGATCGCCACGCTGCCCGCGGGTTCCAAAGGCGCCGAGTGGACCTTCGTGGCAGCCACGAACTGAACTTCCGTCCCTACCAGCCAAAAGGAACAATCATGACAAAATTTGCCCTTCAATACGTTTACGAGGATCAGTTCGCTGCGAGACGCTCAGAGCTTCTCGAAGCCCACCGAGGCTGGCTGCGCGACATCGAGAAGGACGGCAACCTCATCACGGCCGGGGCCTTCTCGAACGGGACGGGCGCAATCCTGGCCTTTGAATACGACACCTTGGAAGAGGCGATGGCAGCCGCCGACCGGGATCCGTTCATCGTAGCCGGTCTCGTCAGCGACCGTTCAATCAACCCATGGAACGTAACCTGGGGATCACTCGCGTGAGCGGCAACAAGGTCGCCGTCGTAACGGGCGCCGCCGGCGCAATAGGTTACGAAATCACGAAGCTCCTGCTTGCGCAATCACACACCGTGGTGCTGCTGGACAAGAGCTCAGCCGTCAAAGAGTGTGCTGACGCCCTGCGGGCGGAAGGCCACAACGTAGCGGCGCGACAGGTTGATTTGGCGGATCTGCAGGACGTTGAAGCCGTGGCGGCTGACCTGCTGGCTGAGTTTGGCCGCGTAGACATCCTCGTCAACAACGCAGGCATGCACCCAATGAAATCCGACGGAGCATTGCTGTACGTCGAGGACATCGACACGGCCAGCTGGGAACTTACCATGATGGTGAACCTTACGGCGCCGTTCCTGCTGTGCCGGCGGCTGCTCCCGGGCATGAAAGCCAACGGATGGGGAAGAATCGTGAATATCGCCTCACGCGCCGGCCGCGCATACAGTTCTGGCAGTTCCGCGAGTTACAGCGCCAGCAAAGCCGGGCTCATCGGCATGACGAGGACTATTGCGGGAGAATACGCGCGATTTGGAATCACCGCCAACGTTGTCGCGCCGGGACGCACTGAAACACCCCTGATGCTTTCGCAGTCGGAGGAAGTGCAGGAAGCGGGGCTCGCAGAGATTCCGCGCCGAAAAGTGGGGCAGCCGGCCGAAATCGCAGCCGCTGTCCAGTTCCTCGTATCCGAAGGCGCTTCGAACGTGGTTGGGTCAATCATCGACGTAAACGGTGGCACGCACATGCCATAGATTCACATCGTTCCCTTGCAGCCCGTTGAGTAAACGCCGATCCAAATGTCTGCTCCCACTGAAGATCTGCGGTGACCGAGCGCACAAAGAGAACCCGGACGTGTCAAGACTCTCGAACGGCACCGTGAATGCTGCCGTCAACCCGCCGGAGTGAGCGTCCGTTCGGGGGTTCCGCATCGGGAAACTCCGACCCGCCTTCTGCTGTCCACATTTGGGGGTCAATTCGGGTTATCCATGGCTGGAATTGGGAGCCGGTAGGGTAGCTCCTTAGTCGTCGTAGCGGTGGATAACCCTATTGAATTGTCACCGCTTGTGGGCAGCAGAGCCGTGTTTTCAGGGCCATCGGAAGCCGCCTTGGCCTGAAGCGCAGCTGCGCATGTTGGGCCGGGATCCTGACGAATGAAAAGTGGGGCCTGGGTTCGGCACCCGCGCGCGGTGGGGCCCAGAGGCGAGTCCCTGCGCAGGTCTGACGAACAGGCCTTTGTGGAGCTAATTTCACTTGCCCGCCACTGTCTAAACCCGCGTGAGGAGCATTAGAGCTTGCAGCGACGCTCTCGGCCCCGCCGACTGCACGGGAGTAGGGCCCGTCACGTCTTGAAGGAGAGATCATGACCCTTTTACCTTTCTCAGGGGATTCTCAGGTTTAGAAACGCATAATGTACCGAAGCTCCGGTCAACCGCTATTTGACCGGAGCTTCGCCAATTGAGGGGTTCCCGGTCGCACCTGGGCTGTCGGCCGCGCTTCGGTGCACGGCGGGATCGCGGACGGATCCTCCGCGATGGCGTAGATAGTCACGGACTGGTCGGTGATGTTGTCGATGTTTTCCAGCGTGACGTTGATGGCCGTCGAGCGGTTCTTGAGCTGCTGCACCAGTTCGCGCTGCGGCCAGGTGATTTCAGCCATGAACGAGCGGAATGTTTTGCCGCTGGCACGGGTGTACGCGCTGATCTTCTCCTGATCCGTGGTGCGCATGCCGAAGGACAGCTCGATGTCGACATCGCCCAGCAGGTCAATCTGCGGATCCAGGTAGCTGCCGAAAATCCGTAGCCTCTCGACGTAAAGCGGTCTGGAGGCGTCGGCGTTGTATTCGCGGGCCCGCTCCAGCATCCCGGCGACCAACCGGTCCGCTGTTTTTCGTCTGATTGGTTTCCCGAAGCTGGCCATGGCCAGTGCGTTGCCGAGCGTTGTCGCCTCCCACCACACGAGGTCGTCATCGCCAAGATCAACCTTGGCCAGGTAGCCGGCTTCTTCCATGCGTGCGAAGGCGGCATCGGCGTCCTCGACGCTGTTCCGGCTGAGCAGGCTGTCGGCGGTTTCCTGGGCGAACATCCCGCCGCGGAACAGGCGGATGAGGTTCCTTGCCGTCGCTGCCGGCAGGCCGGCTATGGTGTCGGTCTTGGCTACCCTCATGAGAGAAGCCTAAGTGCCTGACGAACACCTCATTGGCGGTTTTTCTGAAACGATGGTCCCGTGAAGAGACCTACTGGTGGCATGGCAGCGGACCCAGGGGAGTGGGTCCTTGATGTACGCGTTGGACTCGTCGGCAGTGTGCCGGAGATCTGGCGTCGGTTGGAGCTGCGGGCATCGCTAGCGCTGGGAGAGGTTCACCGCGTGCTGCAGGTGGCTTTTGGCTGGGAGGACGCCCATCTTCACCGTTTTACGGACAGTGATCCCTTTGCGCCGCTGCGGCCCATCGACGGTGAAATTCCCGATACCTTTCAGTGGATGCCCCAAGAATGGTGCGAAGAGCCGACGGACCTTCCTGAAGAGGACTGTTCCCTGGATCAGCTCCTGGTGAGGGGGGCGGGCGCGGCGTTCTACGAGTACGACTTCGGGGACAGCTGGCTGCATCGCATGGAACTGGTAAGCCGCCGGCCGGCGGAAGAAGCCACTGTACCGGCCCGGCTGACCGGCGGCGCCCGACGCGGCCCGCTCGAAGACTCAGGAGGCCTCCCCGGATACGAAAGCATCCTCGACGCCCTCGCCGACCCGACCCGCCCTGACCACACCGAATACTCGGAGTGGGTCGCGGCAATGACAAACTCCGACGAACCCTTCAACCCGGACCTGCTGGACGTCGTCGAGGTGAACCGAAGCCTCGCCGCCGAAGCTGATGCCACTGAAGGGCTCCTTGATGCATAAGCGCTTCATGTCCGGGGCCTCCTGTCAGATTTGAATCTGAGTACGGGTCTTGAATCCGTGCAGCGTTGCCCGTTCCGTCCAACTGTTCAGCAGCAGAGTACGGGAACCGGCTTTTGAGACCCTATTCTGACGGTGTTGGCGGGACTGCCTGACGTCAGACAGGGGTGTAATTCAAGCTGATGGGAAGGGATGCAAAAGCATCAATTTAGTGGTACCTGCTTCCTAGGATCTTGCGGCGCTAGTTTGCGACAGCTATCGGATTCGCCTGTCCGAGTTGAGGGTTTTGCACCAGCAGCATCGCTTGGTCGATGTCTTGCCGCAGGTCCCTATCCCGAGTCTCGGCGGGTAGGGTGAACGCGGCTTTCAGAGCGCCGGACAGCCGTGGGCCTATTCCAGACGGTGTCCGGCCCTGCATCCGTAGGGCCCTGGCGGCGCAGACGAGCTCCACCGCTGTCATGGTGACCGCTGCCTGAACTGTGTGGTCCAGGCTTGAAGCGGCGAGACTGGGCGAGCATTTCCTCATGGTCTGGGGAAACCGCTGAGGGGTGCCGGGCTGAGGTTGACGGCGCAGGCGACGTCGTCCAGGAAGATAGCCATGCGCGGGTCCTGTCGCGTTAGGCCGATGTGGGGAGGTTTAGCGTGTGCGCGGTGTGGTCGCGTTTGGCGGCGAGGTAACGGTGGTTGGCTGGAGACAGGTGCACTCCAGTGGGGATCTGCTGGGTGACGTCGATGCCCAGGGCGGTGAGCTGAGCCGTTTTGTCCGGGTTGTTGCTCAGCAGGCGGACTGACGTGGCCCCCAGTGTGGTCAGCATCTGGGCAGCAGAAGTGTAGTCGCGCTCGTCCTCGCCGTGCCCCAGGGCCACGTTGGCTTCATAGGTGTCCAGGCCGGCATCCTGCAGGGCGTAGGCATCAAGCTTGGGGTACAGGCCGATGCCCCGGCCTTCCTGGCGCAGGTAGAGCAGGAACCCACCGGTTGCCGCGATCTCCTGCACCCCTTCGCGCAGCTGCGGGCCGCAGTCGCACCGCTGGCTGCCGAACACGTCTCCGGTCAGGCATTCGCTGTGCAGCCGGACCAGCGGTGCCGGATGCTCCGGCCCCTGCTGGAGCGCCCGTTCCCACTCGCCCAGGGCAAGCACCAGATGCTCCTTGCCGTCAGCCAGCCCATGGAAAGTCAGCACGTCAGCTGCAACCGTGAAGCCATCGGGGAAGAGCAGCGGGACGCTGACCTGGCTGCGGACGCTAGCGGTGTCAACAACGGCGTTGACAAGCCTCTCAGATACAACGGTCATTTCAGGTCCTTATGGTATTCGATAGCGGGCGGCGGGCGGCGGACAGGAATTGTGGGGCAGAAGGTGCAGGATTCATGCCGACCCCAAATGGTGGGGAAAGAATTCATGGCGGTAGTGAAGACCAACCCAAGGGGATGCGGAAAGCGCGTCGATGTCGATGGCTTGTCGGGATGCTGGTGCCTCCTCTGCGCAGGGAGCCGGACCCGGCACACTCGAGCGCAATGCCTTTTGGGGGATGCCTTCGGGGAGAACTTGGCGTCTGAGCATGGTCTCTCTTTTCTCATTGAATGCGCGGAGGATGTCCTCGACGCGTTGCTTGGCATGGCCGAAGAGCATTTGGGAACTGTCACGGAAGTACAGGGGGTTCTGGACGCCTGCGTAGCCGGCGGCCATCGAACGTTTGGGTACTACGACGTTGATCTGCTTCCCAAACCCGGAGTAGGGTTCGGCGTCACCGGTTCAACTGGTAACGATATTGGCATGCTTTATAGTTACCTGTCAAGGAGGTGACGGTACTGATCGGACCGTTGGTGGATCTCGCATGCGCGTCGACGGCAACGCCGGGAGTGGCGGGGGCCTATGACGGCGGAGGGTAGCCTGACACATTTGTAGTCAGCCCGAGTCTTCTAACTACTACACTTCGAGCCTGAAAGGTTAGGGCTCGATTTTGACAAAAGAGGCTCGACATCTCATTCGAAGTAGCGGCCCGCCGTCGTGTCTTTCACATGCGGTGGCAGTCCGGGCCGCACGCATTCCTGCGGGCAGACGAAGCTGTGACGGGAACGGTGCATCGGGCCGTCCTCTCCTCTGCTGCGTTTACGACGGGCCGTCACGATGGCCTTCTCCCGGAGGTATGCGCGGACCCGTATAACGACTTCAAGAGGCAGTACGACCTCGAGGCGCGTTCGGATATCCGGAAATTTATCACCTGGCCCGTCCTGAGGGCCGCCACATCCCAGGCGTGTGATCCTCGGGTTACCCTCTGGGCGGGTACCGGACTTGATCGCTCCATCGTCGGTTCAGCCCGATCCATCCTCGCCGGCCTCAGCACGGAGCGCAGGAACCGTTTCGGATCCCTGCGAGTCGGTGCTTTAGCTTCTGCGTGCTTCCTCCGCTGAAGCGTGGAAGCTATTTGCCGCCCGCGGGGACAGCTTCTCTTCTCGTTTGCGGGCACGGTAGGCGGCCGCTTTCATCCGGTTGCCGCACGGGTCCATAGCGCACCACTCCCGACGTTCCCCCCGGGACCGATCGATGTAGACCCGGGAGCACTCGTGGTTCGCGCACTTCTTGAGCAGCGGCGCGTCGGGTCCGCCGAGGACCTCAATGGCGTGACGTGCCACGGTCGACAGTGCCTGGGCCGGAGTTGCTTCGGTCTGTCGACCGTCCGGCGTGAGTTGCTGAAGGACGGACGGTGTGCGGGCCGCATCGTTCACGATGGAAAGAGCATCGCCGTCGTATGCATCCCCGGCCACTTTGGCGTGGACGAGTGAGTAGATGGCATCCCGCATCCGGATGGCCTTGTTCAAGGTCTGCCGGTTGAAATTTGGTTTCCCCGTCCACGATCCCGGACTCACGGAACCAGGAGTCCAGGCTCTCCGGCGACGGGAACAGTTCGACAGGCACGCCAAGCCGTGAGCCGAATGTTCCAGCGAAGTCGAGGGCCGGATTTCCGCAGACAAATGAATGTTTCATATCACCAGTTTGACAGGTGACGACCTTTAGGGCAACCTGCTAAACCGGCAACAGAAAAAGAAGGCGTTCGCCACCGTTGGCGTCTCCACCAGTGATGAGTTCACGAGAGTCCCCAATGGCCTGGGCGCTTGATGGGCCGGCCCGCGAAGGCCTGCTTGACGACCCAGGATTCAGGGCAGGACGAACGCATGGCAGGCTCCAGCGAAAACATCAAGGCCGTCAACGCACATGGACGACGTCACTAACGCGCGCGGCGGAACCTTTCACAATTGAGTAACCCTGACAACAAGGCCCGACGATAGTGAGGGATGGCACTTGTGCATCAGTTCCATAGTGGAGTACCAGCGATAAAGGTTTCTGGCGGCTAGGCTCACCTCTTGCCCACCGACTAGCAGGAGAAAGACCGTTGAACGATAATCAGCATGTGGATATGTCGAACAATCCTCATGCTGCACTCGCTGTGTGCTGCTCTCCCTGGAAACCAGCCGGGCTTGTTCGGGTGCAGGTGCCAGAAGTCGTCACCTGCACCTGCACCAGTTGCAGTGCCCGGACCCTGGTGATTGAACGGCCGCTCCGCTAATATTCCACGGATTGGTAGCATCGGCCCGACAGCTCATGTCTCTCCTTCGGCACCCCCACAACACTCCGGAAGGATCGCTTCATGTCCTAGACGCACGAGTATATCTATGGAGATCGAAATCTGGCTCAGAGTCTCAAAAGCGGCCACCGCGATCACTACTGGGCTGGCAACGAGTGCTGGACTACAGATCCTCCCCAACCTGCAGAAGGTCATTCAGACCATCAGCGGTGGCAGACTCAGCAGGGTCGCACAGCATTCTAAGCTCCGCTAAACTCGCCTTGCGGAGCGCCCATTCCAAGGGTTTATTCGGTTCACAGCTGACCAGTAGTGGGTCTCCGGCCGGGGACGCAGGCTCGAACAGTGCGCAGCGATCATCGCGGCGTTGGAGCATGGTGCCAGTCGAGGACCCTGACGACAACTAGCACCCCCATCGATCCAAGGCCTGATTTTTCTCTTGCGGGCCCGGCACGAAAAAGGAGGCCGATGACGACACCCAGTGTCGCCGTCGGCCTCCTTTTATGCCCGGCGGTGGTGCTATCCCCGCATGGGGCTGAACCCTAGGCCGCCGTTGGAAGCGTTACGTAGCTGCCCTCGATGACGCTGGTGGCAACAACGGGAGTGCCGTCTACTGTGACATAGCTGCCACGGGTGACGGGGGGCAGGCTTCGAGCGCCAGCGACGGTGACATAGCTGCCTTCGACGCCGACGGGGACGCTGCCGGCGGGGAGAGTTACGTAGCTGCCGCCGCGCACTGCGGTGTCAGCGACAGTGCTAGCGGTAGGGGCCTTAAGGGTGGTTTCCGTGGTGGATGAGGAGGCTTCGGGGCGTTGGGCCAACAAAGTCATGGGTTCTCCGTGGGGTTTCGGGACGACGAGCTCGTTTTCGACGATCACCGCGGTCAGGCCGCCCTGCACGGCGCGGTCGGCGATGTTTTCGCCGACGGCGCCGCCGCCAAGCACGATCAGGTCATATTCGGCGGAGCCGATGGTCGTGTTCATCGTCCGGCCAGCCGGGTGTTGAGTTCCTGAAGGAGCCAGCTGTTGCCGTCCGGGTCGCTGAAGGAGGCGAAGGACAGGTAGTCGGCGCGTTCCGGGTGCAGGCCCGGCAGCCGGTACTGGTGGTCCACGTTGAGGATGAAGCCGTCCGCGTAGTGGAATACCTCGGAGACATCGACGCCCTTTGCTACGAGGTCCGCCCGGCTTGCGACGATGTCCGATACGGCGAGAATTGTGTTCCGGAGTGAGCCCGGCGCGGCGGTGGTGATGCTCTTGCCGATGATGATCGACGCCAATGAGCCGGGCGGGGTCAACTGCGCCGCCCGGTAGTCCTCACTTGCGATGTAATCAAGGTCCACCCGGAAGTCCAGCAATTCATAGAACGCCTTGGCGCGGTCGACGTCGGAGACGGGAACAAACAATGCTTCAAGCTTCAAATCCATGGTGTTACTTCCTTTGCTTTGGGGTGTTTTGTACGGCACCAAGCGGCGCCATTGCCGAGACGGAGGTTTCTAGCCAGCGGTGAGACGGTGTCCGGCTGCGTCCAGAGTGCGCGTCACGTGCTCCGCGTACCACTGCGGCCATTCGGTGTCATACACTCCGCCCAGGACTTCGGCTTCGTAAATGCCGTGAGCAGTCTCGGCCTGCTTGAGTGCATCTGTCAGTATCTCGGTGATGGACTGCGTCATGGTGGTTCCTTATCGGTTGGTATCGGCGGTTTAGGTGATTCCGCCAGCAGGGCTGGCGGGGTTCTCGGGGAAGAGCTGAAGAGTGCGGCAATCGCTTCGCGTCACCGCTTCAACTGGTAACGATACTGGCATGCGTAGTCATCACCTGTCAAGGGGGTGACCATGTGTGCAGCTCAACTCGGTCGCGAAGGTTTTTGCCGGCCTGCTCGGCGAGGAATGGGCCGAATCGTTGCTGTCAAGGGAACGATGAAGGCTATGAGGTAACGCAGGTTGATCACGGAGGCAGGTGAGCTCACGCCATCCGTGAGATTCTTCTTCGCTGCTGTGTGCCGGAGCCCAATCTCGTGTTGGTAGTCCAGCCACGCCTGGTCGCGATCGCGTGAACAAAGATCCACGATCCACCGGGCGAATCTGGCCCGGACGGGTCCCAGATAAGTCCTGGTTGGCGGTCCCATCCGCTCCGGCGAAACTTGTGAGCAGGAAGTCATGGCTGCCAACGAATCCATACCAGACATCGAGAATGCGGTCGGCTTGAGGGCCAAGAATCTCGCCCGCACGGCGCAAGGCCGCCGCGTCCTCATCAGTCCACAGCACAGTCGACTCAAGCCGGGCAAGGTCTTCGAGGGACACCGGAGACCTGGCGATAGTCTCGCTACCAAAGGTGTAGCCGGGGATCGAGGACATAATTCCACCAATCTCAATGGACCCCTATTTTAGGATCCCTATTTTGGGATCGCTATCGACGTATCCCTATCAAGGGATCCCTATCAAGGTCCACTGGCAGCGCCAGCCCTCCCAGCCGCCATAATGCCCGGCTGGGACGCCTACCCCATCGTCGAACTCATCCAGGACACCTTCCCCGTACCGGTCCTTGTGGAGAATGACGCCGACGCCATGGCCGTGGGCGAGTACAGCACGGGGTTTGCGGCACCAGCTCGCTGTGACTGGTGAAGGTATCCACCGGGATCGGCACCGGCCTGGTAATTGATGGAAGGGTCTACCAGGGCGTGGATGGCGGCGCGGCGGGCCATGGCATCCACCCGGCGTTCGCCGAGCTGCAATGCCAAGCGGGTCGTTCGGCTGCCTTGCCGCCGGAGCCAGCGGCGGCGCTATCGCCCGGAAACTCACTCACTCGGCATCAGCAGCTCCTCCGGCCGCGACGTAAGACAACAGCTCCTGGCCGGCAATGTGGAGGCCATGCGCCTTACCCACGAGGCTGGCCGCCTGCTCAGCGAGGTGATGGCAACGGTGGTGTGCCTGCTCAACCCGGCTGTTCTTCTAATCGCCGGAGACTTGACCTCTGCGTCCCTCATTGGCGGCATCCGGGAAACGCTCTATCCCATGTCGCTCCCCCGCGCCACCCGCAACTTGGACGTCCGACTAGCCAGCCTGGGCGAGGACGCCGGCGTCCGTGGAATGTCCTCACTCTTAGTGAATCAAGTGTTCGCTCCGGGCGCGGTCAACGCACGGCTCGCCTAACTGCTTCACCTAGGGTCCGTTATCGGCCTTTGGCTTCGCTGTGGAGAGGGTGGGTTTAGGAGGACTGGGTCGCACAGAAGCTGCCTTCACCAACTCCGTCAGTGGCTTGTCCGCCGCTCTCGTTGACGAAGCTTGTGCCGGATCGTCACCAGCGACGGCAGGCGTGCAAAAGTCACCCGCTTGACAGGTGACGTCGAGCGTGTCAGTATCGTTACTAGTTGAACCGGTGACGAGAGAATGACGGTTACCGAACCCTTCAGCTCTTCCGCGAGAATCCCGCCAAGCCTTACCTGGCGCTCCGTCTCGGCAATGGCGCCGCTTGGTGCCGCACAAACCTTAAAAGAACTGGAAGTAACATCATGGATCTGAAACTCGAAGCATTGTTTGTTCCCGTCTCCGACGTCGACCGCGCCAAGGCGTTCTACGAATTGCTGGACTTCCGGGTGGACCTTGATTACATCGCAAGTGAGGACTTCAGGGCCGCGCAGTTGACCCCGCCCGGCTCATTGGCGTCCATCATCATCGGCAAGAGCATCACCACCGCCGCGCCGGGCTCACTCCGGAACACAATTTTGGCCGTATCGGACATCGTCGCAAGCCGGGCGGATCTGGTAGCAAAGGGCGTGGATGTCTCCGAGGTATTCCACTACGCGGACGGTTTCATCCTCAACGTGGACCACCAGTACCGGCTGGCGGGCTTGCACCCGGAACGCGCCGACTACCTGTCCTTCGCCTCCTTCAGCGACCCGGACGGCAACAGCTGGCTCCTTCAGGAACTCAACACCCGGCTGGCCGGTCGATGAACACGACCATCGGCTCCGCCGAATATGACCTGATCGTGCTTGGCGGCGGCGCCGTCGGCGAAAACATCGCCGACCGCGCCGTGCAGGGCGGCCTGACCGCAGTAATCGTCGAAAACGAGCTCGTCGGCGGCGAATGCTCCTACTGGGCATGCATGCCCTCAAAGGCACTGCTGCGCTCCGCCCAGGTCCTGCGCGCCGCCCGGCTAGTCCCCGGGGCCGCGCAGGCCATCACCGGAGACCTCGACGTGAAAGCCGTGCTGGCACGCCGCGACTCCTTCGCCAGCAACTGGTCCGACAAGGGGCAGGTGCAGTGGCTGGACAGCGCAGGCATTGGACTGGTCCGTGGCCACGGCCGGCTTACCGGAGCCAAGCAGGTCACCGTCACCGCCTACGACGGCACCATCACCGAACTGACTGCCCGCCATGCCGTGGCCGTGACGACGGGCTCAGACGCGTTCATCCCCAATATCGAGGGGCTGCGCGAGGCCCGCCCGTGGACCAGCCGCGAAGCAACCAGCGCCCGGTCGGTTCCTGAAAGTCTTGCCATCATCGGCGGCGGTGTTGTTGGTGCCGAGATGGCAACGGTTTTTGCCTCCTTTGGCACGGCGGTAACCCTGATCTCCCTCGATGGACTGCTCACCGGCATGGAACCGTTCGCCGGTGAGATGGTCGCGGAATCCCTCCGCGACCAAGGTGTCCACGTCATGCTCGATACGAAAACCACCCGCGTCACCCGCGACGAAAGCGGTGTGGTCCTCGTCGAGACCGCGGACGGCAAAACGATCAGGTCCCAGGAAGTCCTCGTCGCGACCGGCCGTACGCCCCGTACCGGTGACATCGGCCTCGATTCCGTCGGGCTTATCCCCGGCGGTTGGATCGAGACCGACGACACCCTGCTGGTTCCGGGCTACGACTGGCTCTACGCGGCCGGTGACGTAACGAAGCGTGCACTGCTCACCCACCAAGGAAAGTACCAGGCCCGGGCCGCCGGCGATGTCATCGCTGCCCGCGCCGCCGGAGCACCAGTATCGGACGCACCCTGGGGAACCCACGTGGCAACCGCGGACCACCAGGCCGTCCCGCAGGTCACCTTCACCGAACCGGAAATCGCCTCCGTAGGCCTCACGGCCGCGGCTGCCCGCAAGCGCGGCTATGACATCCGGGTGGTCGACTACGAACTCGGACACGTCGCCGGCGCCAGCGTGCGCGCCGACGGCTACACCGGCACCGCACGGATGATCGTCGACGAAAAACGAAAAGTCCTGCTCGGCGTAACCTTCGCCGGCCCCGACGTGAGCGAACTGCTACAGGCGGCAACTATCGCCGTGGTCTCCGAAGTTCCGCTCGACCGACTGTGGCACGCCGTACCGGCCTACCCCACCGTCAACGAGATCTGGCTGCGGCTTCTCGAAACTTACGGGCGCCCCTCCTAATAAAGGCCCCCACGGTTGCCACGGTGTCTTCTCCCCACTCTGCGGAGAAGACACCGTGGCAACCGCACGAGCCCATCAAGGCAAGGCCGACTGCGACGAGGCCGCTCAGCATTGACCCGCCCAATTTGAGGCGGATGCATGCGGCCAGCAGGAACTGATCCCCCAGACGCCGGGAGGGCCCGGCCGGTTTCGACACCCCGCGCCCTCCCGGTCACCACTTGCCCGCGAACACAGCACGACACCCTCATCGGCCGGAACCGCCGGGAATGACGCTCACAGAAATCAGACCACTATGCACAGCATCCCCGCTCGACCTTCTCACCTGGACAGCCTGGCCGACGCCAGCCCTGGGCCCCTCACCATCACCGCGGGCCTGGCGCTGACCTTCCCAGGCAATCAAGTCAATAAAACCGATGCAGCGGCATCCCCGTCACCGCAACTTCTGCCGGCTCACCTTGAGGACTGGCGGACTTGCGACCTGATTCATGCGCCATGGGTCGGCTGGTACTGCGAGACCGGAACGATGGACGACTCGGCCGTCGCGCGCCCGCGCCACCGGCGATGAACTGGGGGCCACGGTGGGCGTCGCCCAAGACCTACCTTTCTGCCGCCACCGAATCGACACACACACACCACAGAACGGAGCGGCAAGTTGCCGACTAAATTGAAGATCAACAAGCTGCGTTACCTGAGTGCAGCCGCCGGCATCGCCACTGCCGTCGCCGGTGGCGTCGCCATCGGCCCGCTGGCGTTGGCCGACGCGTCGACTTCCACTAGTGCGCACGTCGTCGACCAGCGCGCGAACACTTTCGAGCTGGTCGGCAAACAGACCTCGCTCGAAGACCTCGATCTGGGCCGGGCCGGAATCAGCCCCGGTGACCAGCGCGTCATCCATGAAGACCTCTACCGCGACGGCGAGAAGGTCGGCGATCACAGCGTCGTGTGCACCTATACCCAGGTCGGTCCGGCCGTGCTCCAGTGCCTGGGCACCTTCTCTCTGCCTGAGGGGCAGTTCGCCGGGCAGGCGCTGCTCCACCTGCCCGCCCCGTCCTACGTCGACGTCGGCATCACCGGCGGATCCGGCGACTACAGCAACGCCCGGGGCTTTGTTCGCACCGTTCCCGCCGGTGACACCGAGAGGCACTTCACCGTCCACCTGAACCGCTGACGGTTGGCCGTCGTGCGCCCTCGCCACCACGGCCCGCCATGGATCCCATGGCGACTGAAGTGGATCAACAAGAGTTGGCACAGCAGCTCCTGGCCCAGGCCAGAGAGCAGGGCATCGAGCTCGTTGGCCCGGACGGGCTGTTGAACCGGCTGACGAAGAACGTCCTGGAGACCGCCTGGAAGCGGAGATGGACGAACACCTCGGATACGAAAGGCATGACGTGTCCGGGCGCGGGAGCGGGAACTCCCGCAACGGCACCCGCACCAAGACCGTGCTGACCGAGATCGGGCCGGTGGAGATCGACGTGCCGCGGGACACCGGTGCGACGTTCGATCCGCAGATCGTGAAGAAGCGGCAGCGCCGGCTGACGGGTGTGGATGAGATCGTGTTGTCGCTGAGCGCGAAGGGGCTCACGACCGGAGAAATCGCAGCCCACTTCGCGGACGTGTTCGGCGCCAGGGTCTCTAAGGACACGATCTCGAGGATCACCGAGAAGGTCATCGGGGAGATGACCGAGTGGCAGAACCGGCCGCTGGACCGGGTCTACCCGGTGGTGTTCATCGACGCGATCTTTCGTCTTGGTCCGCGACGGGCAGGTCACGAAGCGGCCGGTCTATGTCGCGATCGGTGTCAGCGTCAACGGCGAACGCGACATCCTCGGGCTGTGGGAGAACGCCTGGAGCGAGTTCATTCCGTTCCTGGACTATGACGTCGAAATCCGACGGGTCATCTGCAGCACCAACGCGATCGAATCCCTCAACGCCCGTTACCGGCGCGCGGTCAGGGCCAGAGGTCATTTCCCCACCGAGCAGGCGGCCCTGAAATGTCTGTATCTGGCGACCCGGGCACTGGACCCGACCGGCAAAGGCAGGGCACGATGGGCCTCACGGTGGAAGCCGGCTCTGAATGCCTTCGCCATCAGCTTCGACGGAAGAATCAACTAAATGCCAACCGTGGATCCACCGTTAAACGGACACTCCCGCCGCCTTCCATACCGTGCGCATCCCGGCTCGGGCAGCACCGTGGATGTCCTACGGGTGGACGGCGACCAGCAGCATCTGCTCGGGAGCCTGTGCCGGAATCCGGCCACTATCCGTTCTGGACTGGGTTTCCGATTGGGTGGTAGCAGCCCTGCCATGCCGCCCGATTTGTGATGAAGGATCGATTAATCTGCTCCTCATCAATTCCTCACGCTGGTGTCAAAGGCTTTAGCGAACGGAATACTGCGGGGGATGACTGTGGAGCTGCGTGTTGTTCGATATTTTCATGATCCTGGTGGTCCGGGGTTTGTACGCTGCAGTCCGGTGCTTGCCCTCGCGATTCTCGACCAACGTTTCGCCGGGCGTGGTTGTCGGGCCGAGGAGCTGGTGATATGAGCTGGCATCCGGCCATCCCGCCTATGGTGGAGGATCCGCAAGGAAGAAACTGGCAGGTCCGGCGGGCGTGGGCAGAGGCAACCGCCGGGAGCTATGTGTTGGAACTCGTGGCGCCCGACGGACCGGGGGTCCGGGCAGCGCATCTCCGCGATGGGCAGTTGGAACTGCTGCGGTACGGCAGGGACCCGCGTCTGCGGGCGTTGGCGCCGGTGTCCTCGCTGGGCGAGGTGGTGGTGCACCGGGCGCATATGCGGGCCGTGGTCAGGGGCCGGCGACCGGTACTACAAAATTTTTCGGCCTCGCCGGTCGGAAAACTCCCTGGCCCGCCATTCGCGGGTGGTTGAACTGCTCGGCGCCGGGGAGTTCCTGGTGCCGGAAATTGTTTCCTTCACCCCCGGGTGTATCGTTCTCAGCGAACTGCCGGGCCGCTCGCTGTTTGAGATGGGAAGCGACCCGGGGGTCAGCGAGGAGCTGTACGAAAAGGCCTGGCGGAAATGGTCCCAGGGCTGGGTCCGGCAGCAGTCCCTTGCCCGCTCTCCCGCGCTCCGTGCTGCTCTGGAGTCTCTTCCGCCCCGCACGGCCACCGGCGAGTTGGAGAACGTGCAGCGCGTGGCGGACTTGTGGCTGCTGCACGCCCGGAACGTTTCGGCAGCCGAGAGGCAGCGGGTCGCCCTCCAGGCGGCCATCCGGCAGGCCGGCCAGGATCTGCTCCGGGGCGAACCGGGCCCCCTGGTCTGGTCCCACAGCGACCTCCACGACAAGCAGATCTACGCCGTGGATTCCGAGGCCCGCCTGGGGCTGCTGGACTTCGACGAAGCTGCCCGGGCAGAAGCCGCTGCCGACCCCGCAAACCTCGCCGTGCACCTTCAGCTGCGCCTGCACCAGGGCCGCCTGAGCGCCAATCGCTATCGGATCGCCCTGCGCGAGGTCCTCGCCGCCGCGGCCGAACTCCAGGTCACCCCGGCACGCTTCGACGCCTACGCGACCGCGACCCGCTTGCGGCTCGGTTGCCTGTACTCCTTCCGGCCGCCGTGGGGGGCTCTGGCCGAGGACTTCCTCAAGCAGCCGGCGGATGGATCATTCTCTGCAGCAGCTCTGCGGCGCTCGGCAGGCCTTGAACGTTGAAGGCCTCCGGGCCGCCCTTGCGATACGGGGTCACCACCACCACCGACGCGAGCCTTGCACGATACGTCCACGAAACCCCTTGTCGTCGATGAAGCCATGCACTTGGTTCACGGGTCAGCATCCAGCGACAACAAAGCTTTTCGCGGCTCTGACGCTGCAGGGCGACGCACGCAGCGGATCACTGGACGGTTCCAGCCATGGCGTGGCCTAAAAATGTCCACGAGGAACTACTCCTTCCGGCCTTGCTCCATTAGGTGTACGTCGACGAGACCTACGCCGATGACGAGGATGCACATGCGTCCGCTTTTGTCCTGAACTCTCAGTCGACTGCGTCGCCGCAATCCGTGGCGGCCAGGTTATGCGCTTGGAGACCCGCCGTTGGGGCGGCCGTAGGTTTCGAGGAGTCGGAGCCAGATTTCGTTGACGGTTGGGTAGGCAGGAACGGCGTGCCAAAGCCGGTCCAGGGGGACCTGGGCGGTGACGGCGATCGTCGCGGCCTGGAGCAGTTCGCTGACATCGGGGCCGACGAAGGTCATGCCGAGAATGACCTTGCGTTCCTCGTCGACGACCATGCGGGCGGTTCCGGTGTAGCCGTCGGCGCGGACGCTGGCACCGGCGACGTGTCCGATCTCGTAGTCGACGATCCGTACGTCGTACCCCGACGCGCGGGCGTCGCGGGCGGTGAGCCCCACCGAGGCGACTTCCGGTTCGGTGAAGGTGACCTGCGGAACGGACTCCCGGTCCGCGGTCGCGACGTGGGCGCCCCACGGGGCATCGGAGAGGGGCGCTCCGTTGGCGCGGGCCGCGATGGCATCTCCCGCGGCGCGGGCCTGGTACTTCCCCTGGTGGGTGAGCAGGGCCCGGTTGGTCACGTCGCCCACGGCATAAAGCCAGTCGAAGCCGGGCACCAGCATCGTATCGTCGGTCCCGATCCAGTCCCCGGGCGTCAGACCGACCGTCTCGAGGCCGATGTCGGCGGTCCGGGGGCTCCGGCCCGTCGCGGCGAGCACCTCCTCTGCCCTGATTTCGGTGCCGTCAGCGGTCTGGACCACGACGCCGTCCGCGGAGCGGGTAACGCGCGTGGTCTGGGTGTCGAGCAGCACGGACACTCCCTGCTCCCGCAACGCCTGTGCCACCAGCTCCCCCGCGAACGGTTCCAGTGCACCGAGCAGGCCGCGGCGTGCAATCAGCGTGACCTCCGTGCCGAAGGCTGCGTACGCCGTTGCAATCTCGGTCGCGACCACGCCGCCGCCGATGATGGCCAGGCTTGCCGGAGCCGACCGGGCGCTGGTTGCCTCCCGGCTGGTCCACGGGCGGGCTTCGCGCAGCCCCTCGATACTGGGGATGAGCGCGTCGGAGCCGGTGGCGACGGTCACCGCATGGCGTACGGTCAGGTCCGTGGTGGTGCCGTCGTGGGCGGTGACGGTGACCTGCTTGGGTCCGGTGATGCGGCCGTGGCCCCGGGCCAGTGAGATCCCGGCGCTCTCCAGCCACTGCACCTGCCCCTTGTCAGACCAGTTGCTGGCGAAGGCGTCCCGGCGATCCAGCACGGCCTGGACATCGAGGGCGCCCCTCGCGGCCTGCTCCGCGCCGGGGACCTGCCGCGCGGCGCGCAGCACCTGGGCGGAGCGCAGCAGCGCCTTTGAGGGCATGCACGCCCAGTAGGAGCACTCGCCCCCGACCAGTTCGTTCTCAACCAGAAGGGTGCGCAGGCCGCCCTGCACGGTACGGTCGGCCACGTTCTCACCCGCCGCCCCGCCACCTAAGACGATTACGTCATACTCCGTCGCCGGTATCGATGGCTGCGCTCCTCTCTGTCCGGAAGGGGCAAGCGGTGTGTCCGGTTGCTTAGATGCCGATGCCACTGCCGCCTCCCCAGGTGTCGTCCCTGTTGTCACCGGTCCCGTCGGCACCAGAGGCTTCGGCCGGCGCGGCGCCGGAAGCCCCACTGTGGTGCCCGTTATAGAAGTAGGCGCTGACGATTTCCGAGGCAATCACGTAGCCGGAAACGGTTTGGAGAACCGAGCGTCCGCCGGACGCCTTGTTGCCTTCCCCCAGGGTGCGGGTCAGCGTGCCGGGCTGGCTTCGCTCTGCCCGGGCCGCGGCTCTGGCCAAGGTGTCCGGCCGCGCGTCGGCGGGGCCGTCGTCCGGTGTCGGGGCATTTTTTGCGAAACGCTCGAAGAGGACGTCGAGCTGGGCGGGTGTGAGCTTGCCAAAGGCTTCAAGGTGAGCCTGCTCGATTTTGTCTGTCGGGGCGTTAGTCAACACTTGCTGGTAACGCTCGACGGCCATCTCGTCTTCCGCCCGGCCGGGGCTCGTGCCCTTGTGCCGGGTCGTCCGGCCGAAAACGCGGTCGAAAAATCCCATGCGGTGCTCCTGGAGTGGTGATCGCTGAGCTGCGGCTTATTGGTGCTTGGCCTGTCAGCGTTGCGTTCGGGTGATGCTGTAGCCGCTCTCGGCCAGTGAACGGGTCATGTGTTCGGCGTACCACTGGGGCCATTCCTCGTCGCGCACCCCGTTCAGAACCTCCGTCTCGTAGACACCGTGCGCCGTCTCGGCACGGATTAACAAATCGCGGAGGAGCTCGGTTGTGCCCGCCGTGTCCGGGCTGCCCTGCCCGGATGCGTCCGCAGTCATCGTCCCGGACCCCGGGTGAGGACTTCCTTTGTAACCATGACGAGTATTCCTTTCGTATTTGCTGCTCGGTTGGTTGACGCTGGGTCAAGAGGGCCGCCGGCACTGTTGACTGGACGGGTCGAGGGCCCGGAAATTGACCGTAAGAGGCATCGCCTCCGGGACGGCCGCGACCCGAATTCTTGACGTGTTCGCCTATACACATTCGCCTATGCACATACAGGCAATTACGTTATGGCTGACGTGTTTGCGGAGCTTCTCCTCCCCGGGGATTGCTCACCGTCCGGGCTGTCGTTCCGAGACCTCCTGGATTACCCACCTGTTGCCGTCCGGGTCGCTGAACGAAACGAATGACGCGTAGCTGCGGCGGTTGTCAGCATAGCCATCGACGTGTACTTCAGCGCCGGTGTCATACATGTTGTGGTAAATCTCGGACACTTCAACGCCCCTGCTGACCAGGTCGGCACGGGTGCGGTCGATGTCCTTGACCACGAGGTAATTGCCCTGGGCGGAGCCGGGTGGTGATGGGGTAAGCCCGCGGCCGACGTGGACGGAGCAGTGCGACCCCGGTGGCGTCAGCTGCGCGATGCGGAATTCCGGCCCGGCCTCGTATTGGGCGTCGAGCTTCCACCCCAGGTTCTGGTAGAAGTTTATGGAACGGTCCACGTCGCTCACAGGTAGAACGAGGACCTCCAGCTTCATCTCCAGCCCTTCGGTGGTGTCAGAGGTTGTCTCGGACAAAGTTGTGTCAGGGGTTGTGTCAGACATATCAGGCTCCTTGCCGTCAACGTTTGTTCTGGGCTCACGGTGGCAATTGCAGAGTCCGCATTACCGGTGAACGGCCCGTCGCGCCTGTGGCGGGACGAACGCGGTAAGCGGACCAGACTCCATAAATAAGGGAGACGAAGCGGACCGTCGAGGGCCAGCTTCAAAGGAGGAATCGAATCGTCCTCGAAGAAGAAATTTACCACTCCAATAACCTCTTGCACAGGCTCCGCGTTGACTCTCTAATGGGTGGTGGCTGGCCTGGTGCCTGGCTGGCAGTCCTGCTGGACGTGACTCTCGTTGACTCTGCACCGGCAGGCGCGCGATCCGGCACGAGGCAATGGGCAAACGCCCGGTCATTGCAATGAATGCCGCCTTCAAACGGATCACGCCCGGAGCCCTCTCACGCCAGGTCCTGGCCCTGACAGGGGAACTGGAAGCCCTCGCCCTGGCCAAGAAAACAGGGCCTGTCAGACCCGTCAACAGCGCCTGGAACGACCGCATTCCGCCCTATCGGCACCGCCGCAACGACCCCATCTATCCGGAGGTTTTCAAATGAGGCAACGAATCACTCTTCCCGGAGGTATTGCAATGAGGCAACAGGGGCTCGGAGAGTGCCCCACCGGCACCGTCCTGCACAAACGAGAAAACCTCGGATTGCAAAAAACACCTTGCTGTAGAAACTGGGAGCCTTCAACTGCCCCCAGCGCCGTTCCTGCCTACAGCAGTCCCGTTAGATTAAAAAATGGAATCACGGCCGCCTCTGGGATTAGGGCGCCACGCGGGACTAAAATTGTACTCGTGCGGCGCCCAAATATTGAGACGTCTGAACTTGGATCACGAGGGACATTTTCTTCTCGGCGCACATGCAGTTCAGCCAGATACCGCCCTCAATTCGCACTCCTCTGAGCAGGGGCTGCCGCCCGCGCCTGGAGGTCAGGGATGGCCGGCAGTCGAGAGGTATGGCTCGGCGGCCTAGTGCACTCGAAATGCAGCAGTCCTGCAGAGCCGTTCTTTCTCCCTGACACACGGCGCCGCGCCGCCGAGTCCACGACGCCGGAGGCCGATACCGAGGTAATCCCGATGTCTGTATCAACCGAAAAGTCCACGATCCGGCCCTTCACTTTCGAGTTCTCCGACGCGGAACTTGAGGACTTGCGTGCGCGCATCAAAGCCACACGCTGGCCCGAGAAAGAGACTGTCCCGGATCTGTCGCAGGGCCCGCCGCTGGCGACCATGCAGGAAGTGGCCCGCTACTGGGCGTCAGACTACAACTGGCGCAACGCCGAGGCGACGCTGAAGGCTCTGCCGCATTTCATCACCGAAATCGACGGGCTCGACATCCACTTCATTCACGTACGTTCAAAACACGAAAATGCACTGCCGCTCATCGTCACGCACGGATGGCCCTATTCAATCATCGGGCTGCTGAAAATCATCGGACCGCTCACCGATCCCACCGCACACGGCGCCGACTCAGCTGACGCCTTCGACCTGGTCCTTCCGTCTCTACCCGGCTACGGGTTCTCGGGTAAACCAACCATGACCGGCTGGGGACCCGAGCGCATCGCACGCGCCCAGATCGAGCTGATGAAGCGTCTCGGCTACACGAAGTATGTGGCCCAGGGCGGTGACTGGGGCGCGATCATCACTGAACATATGGCCCTGCATGCGCCTCCGGAACTTGTCGGGATGCACTCCAACATGCCGGGTGTGGTTCCTCCAGACATCTATCAGGCACTCGCATCCGGTAACCCGCTGCCGGCCGGGACCGCGCTCTCGGACGAGGAACAACAAACAGTCCAGCAGTTGAGAAACGTTTTCAACCACGTCTACTACGCCTACATCATGGCGTCACGGCCGCAGGCGCTCATGGCACTCTCAGATTCCCCGGTCGGGTTGGCAGCATTTCAGATGGACCTTGAGGAGCGCAGCCTGGGAATGATTTCCCGGGCCTTTGCCGGCGAGCCCGGAGGCCTCACCCGGGACGACGTCCTCGACAACATCACGCTCTACTGGCTGACGAACACGGCGATTTCTTCCGCCCGCCTCTACGCCGAAAGTAGGTCACTCTTCTTCGCTGTCAAGGGAGTAACCATTCCGGTTGCCGTGAGTGTCTTTCCAGACGAGATCTATCACGCCCCGAGAAGTTGGGCAGAGCAGGCGTTTCCCAACCTCATTCACTACAACAAGGTCGACAAGGGCGGACACTACGCGCCTTGGGAGCAACCGAGCATCTTCGTGGAGGAAATGCGCGAAGGCTTCCGGTCACTTCGCTAAACGTCAAAAGGACATAGGGGCCGCACCCGCCCGCCGGATTGAATGGGCGTGCAGGTATCAGAAGATTCCGTGACCAGTTTGGGGTGCAGGTCGGCTAATGCACTCCGGATCTCGATTCGCTTCCGCAGGCAGTTTGTAACGCTGGTTTGGCTGGGTCCTACCCGCTTTACAGTCAAAAATCAGGGCACATATGATCAATTGGCTGGACCGTCCGATGTTGCCGCCAACAGTTAGGTAAGCCCGGAAATGGCTGAAGCCATGATCGAGTTCCAGAGCGTCACCAAGCAGTACCAGAGCGGACAGGCTGCCGTGGCGGACTTGACCATGTCCATCGACAAGGGTGCCGTCACGGTATTGGTCGGACCCTCGGGCTGTGGAAAGACCACCTCGCTGCGGATGATCAACCGCATGGTCGAACCAACATCCGGAGTCATCACGGTCGGCGGGGAAGACGTCACCTCGGTCCCGGCCGCAAAGCTGCGGCGGTCCATGGGCTACGTCATGCAGTCCTCCGGGCTGATGCCGCACCGTTCCGTGCTGGACAACATCGCCACAGTGCCCCGGCTCAACGGAGTATCCAGGGCCGACGCGCGGAAGCGCGCCGAGGAACTCCTCGATGTTGTCGGGCTGGCCTCCACCCTCGGGAAGCGTTATCCCTCACAGCTTTCCGGCGGCCAGCAGCAGCGCGTCGGTGTCGCCCGTGCCCTCGCCGCGGATCCTCCCGTCCTGCTCATGGACGAGCCATTCAGCGCGGTGGACCCCGTTGTGCGCGACGAACTGCAGCAGGAGCTCCTCCGCCTGCAGCGCGACCTGGCCAAGACCATCGTCTTCGTCACCCATGACATCGACGAGGCCACCGTGCTTGGGGACAAGGTCGCCGTCTTCGCCATCGGCGGCAAACTCGCTCAGTATGCCACCCCCGAGGAAATCCTGCGCGCCCCGGCGAACGATTTTGTCGCTTCCTTCGTAGGCAGGGACCGCGGATTCCGGCACCTCGGGTTCAGCCCCTCCGACGGGGTCACGATCCACCCGGTGAGAACCCTTAGCGTTGCAGAACTCGAGCGCGACGGCAGTTCCGCGGCGGACTGGCAGCTCGTGGTCGACGAGACCCTGCGTCCCCTCGGCTGGGCGGGTCCCGGCAAGGGCCACGGCATGGTGCCCGGCGGGTCCCTCTTCCGCAAGGGCGACACCCTCCGGCGGGCACTGGATGCCGCGCTGTCCTCTCCCGCCGGGCTGGGCGTTGCGGTGGACACCGACGGCAGGGTGGCCGGCGTTATCAAGGCCGACGAAGTACTGGCCGTAATCGAATCGGACCGCAGGGTCCGGCAAGGCGCCCTCTGATGGCATGGTCCCTGGCCCAGTTCGGCGTGCTCCTCCTCATCGCGGGTCTTGCGATCAAAGTCGACCTTGTCCTTGCCCTGTTCCAGCGGCTCTTCCTGTCACGGGGAGCCTTTTCGAAGCCAGACCGGAGCCAGCAGGCTGCGGTTGATCTCACAGACCCCGTTCTTACGGAGACTGTTGTAAAAGGAGGTACGTCATGAAGGAAACCCGCCAACGAGCACTGGGAAGGCGCGCATTCGGCGGTCTGGCCGCCGGCGTCGGCCTGGCCATGGCATTGTCCGCGTGCGCAGGCTCATCCGATCCGCTGTCAACTTCCCCCGCCACCGGCGGAGCCACGTCCGGCGCAGGCGGGGCCCTGGTGATCGGTTCCGCAGATTTCCCAGAGAGCCAGATCATTGCCGAGGTCTACGCCGGGGCGCTTAACGGCGCCGGCGTGACGGCCAGCACCAAGCCGAACATCGGCTCCCGCGAGGTTTACTTCAAGGCCGTGCAGGACGGATCGGTAGATGTTATTCCGGACTACAGCGGAAACCTGCTGCTGTATGTAAACAAGGACGCCACAGAGGTCTCTGCCGATGACATCTACAAGGCGCTGCCGGGCAAGCTGCCCGAGGGCCTCGCAGTGCTGGAGCCGGCCAAGGCCGAGAACAAGGACGCCATGGTGGTCACCAAGGCCACAGCCGAGAAGTACCAGCTGAAGTCGATTGAAGACCTCGCCAAGGTCTGCAGCGAGATTGTCATCGGCGCCCCGGCCACCTTCGCTGAGCGCGCCTACGGCCTGCCGGGCCTGGCGAAGAACTACAACTGCGTGCCCAAGAAGCTGGAGCCGTTCAGCGACGGCGGCGGCGCCGTCACGCTCAAGGCGCTGCTCTCGGACCAGGTCCAGGTCGCGGACATCTACACCACCACCCCGTCCATCGCGGACAACGACCTCGTGGTGCTGGAGGACCCGAAGAACAACTTCATCGCCCAGCAGGTGCTACCGCTCTACAACAAAGCCAAAATGACGGACAAGGCGAAGGAAGCCCTGAACTCGGTCTCCCGGATCCTCACCACCGAGGACCTGATCAACCTCAACCGGGCCGTCAGCGGCAGCCAGAAGCAGAACCCCAAGGACGCCGCGGACGCGTGGCTCAAGGACAAGGGACTGGTGAAGTAGGCGCACAGCCCCGCCTTCCCGGTGCCCGACGGCGGCCGCGTAGTCCCATGAGGCCGATCGGTGCTTCGAACTCAATACGATTTACCATTGCCGTGCGGGCGGGGTCCAAGACCCTTCCCGGGCAGGCTTGCCTGGCAATATCGCACCCTTTGCGGGACCGAGCCGGGTCAACATCACGCCGAAATCGCTAATTGGGCACGGCCGGTCCTTGCCCCCTGAGACTAGAATTGCTCACACCGGTTCGGTCCACGGCGACAACCCCGATGGCGGTTCCGGCCCCTGAGATGACGTGCGAAACGACAATTAGCGGGGCGTGCAGATGAAGATATTTGAGTGCTGCGGGATGCGAACAACGATCACGCGCGGTACCGGAGGCACGGCATGCGGGAGCGCACGAGGCCCTGAGGTCATATATCCGGCCCTGAGGTTGTTGCGGTGAGCACGCTCCCCATTTCGGACTACGCGCTCCTCTCCGACAGGCACTCAGCGGCCCTGGTCAGCAGCGCCGGGTCCATCGACTGGCTGTGCTTTCCCCGGTTTGACAGTCCGTCCGTTTTCGCACGCATGCTGGGAGATGGTGCCGGTCATTGGTCACTCCAGGCCAGGGGCTGCACCCGAAGGGACCGGTCCTACGTCGATGCCGGCATGGTGCTCCAGACCACGATCCGCACGGAGACTGGCACGGCTGTTCTGACGGACGCTATGGAGGTCGGCGACTCCGAGGACCCCCACCGGCTGGGCGAGTGGGCGCCGCACACGATACTGCGCGGCGTCACCTGTACCAGCGGCCAGGTAACGCTTGAAATGTGCTTCCGCCCGCGGCCCGAATACGGCCTCATCACCCCCCTGATGAACCAGATCGGCTCCGGGGTTGTGGCCACGGGAGGATCCGGGCGGCTTCTCCTCAGCGCTCCAGGACCCGTGTCCGTTGCTCACGGCGAAGGCACGGCCGTCTTCGAGATCGCCGCAGGCGAAAGCATCTACCTGGCGTTGCAGCACTCCATGCTGGGCACTCCGCTGCCAGAACCGTATAGCCAGAGTCAGATCAAGAAGGCTCTCCGCACCACCGAGAATGCCTGGCGGCATTGGTCAGAGATCCATCAAGGCTACAACGGACCCTGGCGGCAGCTAATACATCATTCGGGTTGCGTTCTGGAAGCGCTCAGTTACCAGCCCACCGGAGCCATCGTTGCCGCTCCCACAACGTCCCTTCCTGAACAGATCGGCGGTGAGCGCAATTGGGACTACAGGTTCTCGTGGGTCCGTGACGCCAGCTTCACCATGCACGCGCTCTGGGTGGCGGCCTGCCCGGACGAAGCCCACGAGTTCTTCGGCTTCATGACCGCGGCAGCGGCTCACTCCCGCCCGGAGCGTCCCCTTCAGATCATGTTCGGCATACGAGGTGAGCACGACCTGTCCGAACGCATCCTTCCCCAACTCAGCGGGTGGAAGGGCAGCCGACCCGTCCGGGCCGGAAACGGCGCATGGGACCAGCCCCAACTGGACGTCTACGGCGAAATTCTCGACGCGGCTTTCCGTCTCCGCCGCCAGCTTACGAGACCTCGACCGGGGCGCCTGCGACTTTCTGGCCGACCTTGCCGACGCGGCAGCCCACCAATGGCGCCAAAAGGACAACGGCATCTGGGAGATCCGCGGCGAACCGCAACACTTCCTCTACTCCAAACTGATGTGCTGGGTCGCCCTGGACCGCGCAGTGAAACTGGCCCGCCAGCTTCATGCAGCAGACCGGGCCCCGTCATGGAAAGCCGCAGCACGCGAAATCCGCGAAGCCATACTGGAACAAGGCTGGAACAAGGACACAAAGGCATTTACACAGCACTTTGACTCGCCCGACCTTGATGCAGCGGCCCTGATGCTCCCCATTGTGGGATTCCTGCCCGCCTCCGATCCCCGGGTGCTCGCCACCCTGGACGCCGTGGAGAAGCATCTCACCGATTCCCGGGGCCTCCTGCTGCGTTACCGGACCGACACCGGCATCGACGGCCTGGACGGCGAGGAGGGCAGCTTTCTTCTCTGCACATTCTGGCTCGCCCAAGTCTCCGCCCTGGCCGGCCGGACCGAACACGCAAGGGAGGTGTTCGAGCGCGCGACAAGCTACGCCAATGATGTGGGACTGCTCAGCGAGGAAGTGGACTCATCCAGCGGCGAACTGCTGGGCAACTTTCCCCAGGCCTTCAGCCACATCGGCCTCGTCAACGCAGCCTGGACCATCCACCAGGCGGAAAGACGCGCGAAACGCCAGGCCATGGGCGCCCAAAAATCGGGTCCGGTTAGCGCTAAGTTAAATGATGGCGAGGAAACGTCTGCACCGATCGCGCAGTTGTGACGAGAGAGGGCGCTCGGGCAGGTGAAACAGCTGCACGGGCTACCGGCGGTTCACCAGGACGGTGAGTATGGTTCAGCCCAAAGAGCCGCCGTCAGAGTGACCGACTTGAACCATGCCTGATACATCGCCTCCACCTCAGCCGCGTCCGAGACCTGCTCGGCGAGGAATGGCCGAATCGTTGCTGTCAAGGGAACAACGAAGGCTATGAGGTAACGCAGGTTGATCACGGAGGCAGGTGAGCTCACGCCATCCGTGAGATTCTTCTTCGCTGCTGTGTGCCGGAGCCCAATCTCGTGTTGGTAGTCCAGCCACTCCTGGTCGCGGTCACGTGAACAAACATCCACGATCCACTGGGCGAATCTGGCCCGAACGGCTCCCAGATAGTCCTGATTCGTGCAGAAACCACCGGTCAGCCTGCGGCCGCGAACGCGCGGGCAGCGGCCAGCACCTGCGGGCCGGCGTCATCCAGCTGCCCGTCGCGGAGCAGGCGCGCCGGCGGGACATCGTCCAGCTGCGGGTTCATGCCCTGGAACCAGGCCTGCACCACGGCCCGGGAATCCCGCTCCGCGAGCAGGGCCGCCACATGGTACGCCGTGCGGAGCCGGTGCATCACGTCGGCGGAGGGTTTCCGTTCCCCGTCGGCCCATTGCCGGACGGCCCGGGTTTCCTTCACGGACCCGATGTAGGCGACGAGTTTCGCTCCCAGGAGGTCCCTCAGATCCCGGACCAGCACGTCGTCGGCCAGCCGGATGGAATCCTGGTGCGCCTTCAGCCCGCCGCGGGCGCCTGTCACTGCAGTCATGGTTCATGGTCCCACGAAAACCCGCCCCGGATCAATGCCGAAACCACATATTGAATCACGCCCTGAATCACGGATAACAGCGATTATGTAAAGTAGATTTGCGCGGAGAGAGTACCTACCCGTCTCCGTCTCGAGGCTGGCAGAGGAAATGTTGTATTCCGCCTAGACCTCCGCCACCGGGGCCGCGAACTGCGCCGCATACAGCGCCGCGTACGCCCCGCCGGCCACCAACAAGGAAGCATGCGTCCCCTGCTCCACGATCTGGCCGGATTCCATCACCAGGATGAGGTCGGCGTCGCGGATGGTGGAGAGCCGGTGCGCGATCACGAAGCTCGTCCGGTCGCTCCTCAGTGCGCTCATCGCCTTCTGCACCAGCACCTCGGTGCGGGTGTCCACCGAGCTCGTCGCCTCGTCCAGGATCAGCACCGACGGCCGGGCCAGGAACGCCCGGGCAATCGTGAGCAGCTGCTTCTCGCCCGCCGAGACGTTGGAGCCCTCGTCCTCCAGCACGGTGTCGTAGCCCTCCGGCAGGGACCGGACAAACCGGTCCACGTACGTCGCCCGCGCCGCCTCCAGAATCTCGGCTTCGGAAGCGGCAGGGCCGGCCGTAGGCGATGTTGTCCCGGATGGTCCCGCCGAACAGCCAGGTGTCCTGCAGCACCATGCCCATCCGCGAGCGCAGCTCGTTGCGGGTCATCGCGGTGACGTCCACGCCGTCGAGCGTGATCCGCCCGGCGTCGAGCTCGTAGAAGCGCATCATCAGGTTCACCAGGGTGGTCTTGCCCGCGCCGGTGTGCCCCACGATGGCGACGGTCTGGCCCGGCTCGGCCACGAGGCTCAGGTCCGTGATCAGCGGCTTGTCCGGCGAGTAGGAGAAGGAGACGTCCTCGAACACCAGCCGCCCCCGGCCCGCCGTCAGGCGCCACAGAAGGAGACAGGATCCGGCCGACTGCTCCTCGGTGTCCAGCAGCTCAAACACCCGCTCGGCCGAGGCCACGCCGGACTGCAGCAGGTTCGCCATGGAGCCCAGCTGGGCCAGCGGCTGGGTGAACTGCCGCGAGTACTGGATGAACGCCTGCACGTCGCCCAGCTGCATCGCCCCGGAGGCCACCTGCAGGCCGCCCACCACGGCGATCCCCACATAGACCAGGTTCCCGATGAACGTCATGGCCGGCATGATCAGCCCGGAAATGAACTGCGCGCCGAAGCTCGCCTGGTACAGCTCCACGTTCTTCTGCCGGAACCGCTCCTCCACCTCGCGCTGCCGGCCGAACACCTTCACCAGCGCGTGCCCGGTGTACGTCTCCTCGATCTGCCCGTTCAGCTCGCCGGTGTGCTTCCACTGCGCGACGAACAGCTTCTGCGAGCGCTTGGCGATCATCGCCGTCGTCACCAGCGTCAGCGGAATGGTCACCAGCGCAATCAGCGCCAGCGTGGGCGAGAGCAGGAGCATCATCACCAGCACCCCCACCACGGTCAGCACCGACGTCACGGCCTGGCTGATGGACTGCTGCAGGCTCTGGGAGATGTTGTCGACGTCGTTGGTCACCCGGCTGAGCAGCTCGCCGCGCTGCACGGAGTCGAAGTAGCGCAGCGGCAGCCCGTTGATCTTCGCCTCGATCCGTTCGCGCAGCCGGAAGACCGTGCGCTGCACGACGCCGTTGAGGATATACGCCTGCAGCCAGCCGAACGCCGAGGCCAGCACGTACAGGGCCACCGCCCACAGCAGCACGGTGGCCAGCGCGGCGAAGTCGATCCCGGTGCCGGGCGTCAGCGTCATGGCGCTGAGCATGTCCGCCTGCTGGGTCTCCCCCGCGGCGCGCAGCTGGGCGATCACCTGGTCCTGGGTCTCCCCGGCCGGCAGCTGCTTGGACACGACGCCGGCGAAGATCAGGTTGGTGCCCTCGCCCAGCAGCCGCGGCCCGATCACCGAGAACGTCACGCTCACGACGGCGAGCATCAGGACCAGCATCAGCCACAGCCGCTCGGGCCGCAGCTCCCCCAGCAGCCGCCGGGCGGACGGCCCGAAGTTCATCGCCTTCTCCACCGGGATGTTCATCCCGGCAAACGGTCCGCCGCGGCCGGGTCCGCCCGCGGGGCGCGGAATCCGCAGCGGCGGCCTGCGCGGCGGGCCGGCGCGCCTCGACGCCGCCGCTGGAGCCGGCTGCGGGGGCCGGCGTCGGCGCCTTGTCGGTGCGGCTCATGCCGCCTCCTCCGCCGCGAGCTGGGAGTTCACAATCTCCTGGTACGTCTCGGAGGTCTCCAGCAGCTCCGCGTGCGTGCCGTGCGCGACGATCCTGCCGCGGTCCAGCACCAGGATCTGGTCCGCGTCCACAATGCTGGAGACCCGCTGGGCGATGATCACCAGGGTGGCCCCGGCGGTGTGCTGCTTGAGCGCCTGCCGCAGCCGGGCGTCGGTGGCGGTGTCCAGCGAGGAGAAGGAGTCGTCAAAGATGTAGAGCTCGGGCCGTTTCACCAGGGCCCGGGCGATCGCGAGCCGCTGCCGCTGGCCGCCGGAGACGTTGGTGCCGCCCTGCGAGATCGGCGCGTCCAGCCCGCCCTCCAGCTCCTGCACGAAGTCCTGCGCCTGCGCAATGGTCAGCGCCCGCCAGAGCTCGGCCTCGGTGGCGTCGGGTTTGCCGTAGAGCAGGTTGCTGCGCACCGTGCCGGAGAACAGGTAGGGCTTCTGCGGGACCAGGCCGATGTGCCCCCACAGCAGGTCCGGGTGCAGCTCGCGCACGTCCACGCCGTCGATCCGCACCGAGCCGGACGTCGCGTCGAACAGCCGCGGCATCAGGTTCACCAGGGTGGTCTTGCCGGAGCCGGTGGCGCCGATGATCGCCGTCGTCTGCCCCGCCCGGGCGGTGAAGCTCACGTCCGAGAGCACCGGCTGCTCGGCACCCGGGTAGGCGAACCCGACGTCGCGCATCTGCAGCTCGCCGCGGCCGGCGCGGCCGGCAAAGCTGAACCGGGTGCAGCGGCGGCCGGACGCTGGATTCGGTGCCGAGCACCTCGCTGATCCGGTCCGCCGAGACCGCCGCGCGCGGGATCATGATCGCCATGAACGTGGCCATCATGACGGACATCAGGATCTGCATGAGGTAGCTCAGGAACGCGATCAAGGTGCCCACCTGCATGGAGCCGTCCTCGATCCGGAACGCGCCGAACCAGATCACGGCCGTGCTGGAGACGTTGAGCACCAGCATCACGGTGGGGAACGCGAGCGCCATGAGCCGGCCGGCGCGCAGGGCGGTGTCCGTGACGTCCTCGTTGGCGCGGGCAAAGCGGGCGGTCTCCACGTCCTCCCGGACGAAGGCCCGCACCACGCGGATGCCGGTGAGCTGTTCGCGCAGCACCCGGTTGACGGTGTCGATCCGGGTCTGCATGAGCCGGAACAGCGGCACCATCCGGATAATGATCGAGCCCCACGCCGGCCAGGAGCACGGGCACGCTGACCGCGATCAGCCAGGACAGCTCCAGGTCCTGCCGGATGGCCATGATCACCCCGCCGATGCAGAGCATGGGCGCCGTGACCATGAGCGTGGCGGACATCAGGACCAGCTGCTGGACCTGCTGGACGTCGTTGGTGGAGCGGGTGATCAGGCTGGGCGGGCCGAACCGGGTGACTTCCTGCTCGGAAAACTCGGCCACCCGGCTGAAGATGGCCCCGCGGACGTCCCGGCCCAGCGCCATCGCCGCCTTCGCGCCGAAGTACACGGCGGCGATGGTGCAGGCGATCTGCAGCAGGGTGACCATGCAGCATCACGCCGCCGATGCGCAGGATGTAGTCCGTGTCCCCGCGTCGCGACGCCCTGATCGATAATGTCCGCGTTCAGGGTGGGCAGGTAGAGCGAGGCAATGGATGCCGCCAGCTGGAAGACGACGACGGCGAGCAGCAGCCGCCGCTGCGGCCGCAGGTATTCGACGAGCAGTTTCCAGAGCATCCGGTCTCCACTTCACGCGTCACGGACTGTTTCACACAGAACGATGTGACGGTCAGTCTACGTCCGGCTGCCGGGAGCTAGCCGGGTTTCTCTCAGGGCGAATCGGGGGTGGGCCTGCGGTGATGTTCTGCTTGCCGGGCAGACTGGCTTGCCGGGCCGGCGGCCCGGGTGTAGCTTGATGCGGATGCTGAGCATTGGCTCGATTGTGATCCGGGTGGACAACCTCGAACGCCAGATGAGTTTCTGGCAGGCCGCCCTGGGCTACGAGCCGCGGTACGCGCCCGACGGCGACTTTGTCATCCTGCAGCCGCCGGGCGGCAAAGGGACGTGCATCTCCCTGGACCGCGTTCCTGCGGCCGTCCAGATCCCCCCGCGCCTGCATCTGGACCTCTACACGGACCAGCAGGACGCCGAGGTGCAGCGGCTCCTGGCCCTGGGCGCCACCCGGGTTGAATGGAGCAAGCGGCCGGCGGACGCCGACTACGTGATCCTGGCCGATCCGGAAGGAAACAGGTTCTGCGTGGTGGACACCGCCGGACCGGGCAGCTCACCCTCCTAGCGGCGCGCCCTGCTAGCCGTTCAGCACCACATTCGCCGGGGCTTCGCCGGCCAGCATCCGCTCGATCTGGATCTGCAGGAGCCGGCCCATCCGCGGGCGCATCGCCGAGCTCGCCCCGCCCACGTGCGGGCTGATGATGACGCCGGGGGTCCGCCAGAGCGGGTGGTCCTGCGGCAGGGGCTCGGGATCGGTGACGTCCAGCGCGGCGCGGATCCGTCCGGAGACGGTGTGCCGGACCAGGGCATCAGTGTCCGCCACGGGGCCGCGGGCAACGTTCACCACCAAGGCGCCGTCCGGCATGGCCGCGAGGAAAGCGTCGTCAATCAGGTGCCGGGTGGAGTCGCTGAGCGGAACGCCCACCACCACGATGTCGTGCCGCGGCAGCAGCTCCGGGAGTTCCGCAATGCCGTGGATCCGGCCGCGCTCGTCCGTGCGTTCCCGGCTGGCCACCCTGGTCACGCTGGTTTCGAACGGAAGGAGCCGGTCCTCGATCGCCTTGCCCACCCCGCCGTAGCCAACAATCAGGACGCGGCGGTCGGCCAGGCTGGCCGTGGGCCTGGCGTCCCACCGGCCTTCCTGCTGGTTCTGGATCAGGCGGGGCAACTCGCGCTGGCTGGCGAGGATCAGGGCGAGTGCCAGCTCCGCGGTGGAGGTCTCGTGCACGCCGGACGCGTTCGCGAAGACCCGTCCGGGCGGCAGGAAGTCCGCCACGCCGTCGTATCCGATCGACTGGCTCTGCACCAGGGCTGTGTCCACCGAGGCCAGGCCCTGCAGGACCTCGGGGCCACCCATGTAGGGCGGCACCACGATGTCGATCCGCGGCAGGGGCGGCTCACCGGCCAGGTCCCATTCCAGGATGGTGACGTCCGGGTGCGGCTGAAGGTATTCACGCAACGAGGCGTCCGGCAGGCTGACAGTAATTTTCCGGCTCATGAGTGCCAGCGTAGTGGACCCGGGTGCGGGATATTTGACCGACTTGGGCCGCGCCCCGCGCGCTGCGTGGACTTCACCCCCGGCCGCGCCTAACGTCAGAGGCACCACCCGTGCGGTGAGCACCCAGTCGAGTCGGAAGGCCACGCACATGACGAATCCGGGCCCCCGGCCGGCCGCTCCCAGCCACCGCAGGAACCTTGTCCTGATCTGGACCGCCGCCGCCTTGTTGCTGGCCGCCGTCGTGGTCCTCGGCGCCATCCGCACCCTCCCTTCAACTGACGCTGACTTCCTGGCCGGTGGCTTCCTGACCGCAGCCCAGAAGCAGGCGCCGAGCCCATCCGCCGCGGCCCCGGCGCCGGCGGCCGCCGTCGACCTCCCCGCCGAGATCCAGCGGATCATCGGCGAACACCCCGATCACAGGATCGGCGTCGCCGTGATGGACACCCGCGACGGTCAGCTGCAGAGCTACGGCGACGTGGCACCGTACACGGCGGCGAGCACCGCGAAGGTCCTGACCGCTGCCGCCTACTACCACCTGGTGGAAACCGGCGAAAAGTCCCTCGACGCTCCCCTGGGCTCGTTCGATGTCGCGTTCCAGCTCAAGGCCATGATCAACACCAGCAGCGACGACTCGTGGCTCCTGCTGATGCAGGACATCGGCTACCCCAAGCTCACCGCCTACGCCGCCACCCTCGGCATCACCTACGATCCCGAGCAAAACCTCCTGGCCCCGACCGACATGGCGCGGCTCCTGGCGCAGCTCGCCACGGGCAAGCTGCTCAACGCAGATCACACCGCGGAGCTGCTCGGCTACATGCAGCACACCAATGACGAGGAACTCATCCCGGCGGCGCTCGCCCCCGGCATCACGGTCCACCACAAGTACGGCGTGGTGCAGGGCTACGTCCACGACGCCGCAATCCTCAGCGCCGGCGACCGCTCCTACGCGGTGGTCATCTACACGTGGGGCCCGGACGACGCCGACAGCGCCAACCGCCTGGACCTCATCCACGACCTGACTCACCAGCTCACCGGTGCCTTGTTCGGGCAGTAACTACGGCAGTAATCACGTGCAGCTGCGTGGGACCTGTTAACAGACTGAAAATCAACCGATCAAAGGTGGCGCACACTCCATTACGGGGGCAGGATGAAAGAAGCGGGAATAGTCTCAGCAGCAGCTGCCCGATGGAATCCCACATGGTTGGGCCGTCCTCTGGAGGAGCACCAGATGTCCATTCCTTCTGAATTACGAACATGCCGTCCCGCCGAACCCGGGACCTCCGGTCCCGCTCGGCCTGCCGCGCCGCCCTGACCGGAACGCGCGCCAACCAACCCGCGGGCCCCGCACCCTGGGGGCCCGGAATCCGCCCGCACTCCGGGCAGATCGAGGCTGCTGGGGCCTCGTCATTCCTCCCGGCTCGTGTGCAGGAGACGCCGCAGTATTGGGGCAAGCCAGGATCCCCACGAAATAAGGCCCGCGCCGGCGCGGGGCCCAGGAGGGACTCCCGGATCCGGGCTTTTCCAGGGGGTCACCTTGATCCGCATCCTCATCGCAGAAGACGAAGAACGCATCTCCCGCTTCATTGAAAAGGGCCTGCGCGCGGCTGGCTACGCGCCCACCGTGGTCGCCGACGGCGTCACTGCCGTGGACTACGCCTCCAGCGGCGAATTCGATCTCCTGCTCCTCGACATCGGGCTCCCCCGCCTGGACGGTTACGCCGTCCTGGCGGCCCTGCGCCACGGCCAGGTGGGCATCCCGGTCATCTTCCTCACGGCCCGCGGCTCGTCCACCGACACCGTCGCTGCGCTGGAGGGCGGCGCCGACGACTACATAGTGAAACCGTTCCACTTCGAGGAACTCGTGGCCCGCATCCGGGCCCGGATCCGCAACTCCGACACCGGCGAAGTGCTGGCCGGAAGCATCATGCGCTACGGGCCCCTGGAGCTGAACCTGCTCACCCGCACGGTCAGCGTCGACGGCCGGATGGTGGAGCTCTCCGCCCGCGAATTCGCCTTGGTGGAAATGTTCCTGCTCCACCCCGGACAGGTCCTGAGCCGGCAGCAACTGCTCAGCCACGTCTGGGGCTACGACTTCGACGGCACGTCCAACGTGGTGGACGTGTACGTGCGCCAATTGCGGATGAAACTCGGCGCCGACCGCATCCTCACCACCCGCGGCGCCGGGTACCGCCTCGGCTAGGCAGAACTCTGCAAGCAAACCCGTGCAGGGCCAGCTGATCGTCACAGGAAAGGGAACAGAGTGGCCACCTTGGATGAACATCCCGGCGGGAACGGCCAGGCCGCCCCGGCGGCTGCCTCCCCTGCGACGGAGACCCAGGACCCGTCCGGCTGGGGCGCAAAGATCCACTCGGTGCGTTTCCGGGTGGTGGCCGCCATGCTGGGCATGATGCTCGCCGGGCTGGCAACCGCGGGGCTGGTCACGTTCGCGGTCCAGTTCCAGGAGTCCGATGCCAGGATCGACCAGGCGATCCTGGACAAGGCCAACGCCGTGGTCAAGCTCGTGCAGACCAAAAAGAAAGCGTCCGGGGACTTCGCCGACAGGACGTACATCAGCGCCCTTCACGAGGCCGCGGAAGATATCGAGCCGCGCAGCAACGAGGTCATGGCCGGAATCGTGGACGGGCGCGTCGCATGGACCGTCGAGGGCAACCCGGAGAACGCCCATCTTGAACAACAGCCATGTTCGCCGACGCCGTCCGAGCTCAGGAGCGCGTCGGCGCGTCCTTCGGCGAGCTGAACTCGGATGGCCGCCCGCTCAGGGTGGTGGTGCTGCCCATGCGGGGCGCCACCGGCACCTTCTTCCTGATCGGCCGGGACGCGGGTGACCAACGTGAGCACAATGCCAACTCGGTCCGGACGTATTCGCTGGTGGCCCTCGAGCATGCTCCTCGGCTGCCGCGGTGATCGGCGGCACGGTTGCCGGCCGGCTGCTCTACCCGCTCCGGCGTCTGCGCGAGGCCTCCAGCGCGGTGGGCCCGGAGGACCTCACGCAGCGCGTGGAGGTGCGCAAGGGCGAGGACGACGTCACCCTGCTGGCCAAGACCTTCAACACCATGCTGGAAAGGCTGGATGAGGGAGCCCAGCAGCAGCAGCAATTCCTGGACGACGCCGGCCATGAACTGCGGACCCCGCTGACCATTCTCCGCGGGCACCTTGAGCTGGTCACGGTCGATGATCCGGAGGACGTCATCGCCACCCGGGACGTGCTGCTGGACGAAGTGGACAGGATGCAGCGCCTCGTGGACGACCTTCTGCTGCTGGCCAACTCAGGCAACCCCGACTTCCTCCGGCGCGAACCCGTCCGGATCCCGGAGCTCCTCGATCAGGTCATGGAGAAAGTGCGCGTCCTGGCCGACCGCAACTGGCAGATCGATGAGAGAGCCGACTACGTGGTGGACGCGGATCCGCAGCGCCTCACCCAGGCGCTGGTCCAGCTCGCCGCGAACGCCGTCAAGTACACCTGGCGCTCCTGCACGATCGCGCTCGGTTCCCGGATTGAGCGCCCGACGGCGGCGACGGCACCCCGCTGCCGGAGTCGGACACGCTGGTGCTGTGGGTGCGCGATGACGGGTCGGATCGCGGCCGAGGACCAGGAACGGATCTTCGAACGGTTCGGCCGGGCGCACACCGGCCGGGGCGAGGAGGGCTCCGGACTGGGCCTGGCAATCGTCTCGGCAATCGCCCAGGCGCACGGCGGCCTGGCCTCTGTGGTCTCCGAATTCGGCCACGGCGCCACGTTCCTGATCCGGATCCCGCTGCAAGTCCGCCGCATCCGCGTCTGACCCGGACCGCCTCCGATCGGCCCGCGACCTGAGCGGGTGGCCACTTGCGGGCCTTGGATGAGAAATCCTTAATCTTCCCCTCATCCCGTCCTCACTCTAGGGGCGCAGGCTGATGACTACCATCAGACAGCGCCGGCACCGGACACAGCTGCTGTCGCAGCCATGTCCGGTAGCACCGGGGGCCGGGGAGGATTTGCCGTGGAGCCATGCGGATAGTGCTGTACTCCCATGATTCAGTGGGCCTGGGACATGTGCGCCGAAATCTCGCCCTGGCCCATGCGCTGAGCAACCAGCTTCCCGGGCTGATCGGCCGTCCCGTCACTGGAATCCTCATCACCGGCACAGCCTTGGCCCCGGCGTTCCGGTTGCCCGACGGGTGGGACTGGGTGCTCCTTCCCGGCGTGGCGAAGGGTTCCGCCGGCTACCTTCCCCGGAACCTGGCGTTGCCCATGCAGGAGCTCGTGCCGCTGCGGGCCAGGCTGCTGCAGGCGACGCTGGCCGGCTTCGCCCCGCACCTGGTGGTGGTGGACCGGCACGCCACGGGCGTCCACGGCGAACTCGAAATAGCCCTGCGGCGCGCCCGCACCGCCGGGCCGGTGCGCGTGGTCCTCGGCCTCCGCGAGGTCCTGGACTCGCCCGCCGCGGCCCTCACCGAATGGGCCAAGGATGGGCGGGCCCCGCGTGGTCAAGGCCTTGTTCGACGCCATCTGGGTCTACGGCGATCCCGCCGTCCACGATCCCGTCGCCGCCGGCGAAATCCCGTTCGCCCTCCGGAAACTCATCCGCTACACCGGCTATCTCGCTGAGGGGCGCCCCTCGGTGTCCGGGACCAGCTGCATGCCCGGCCGGTACTGCATGACGACCGTCGGCGGGGGCTCGGACGGCTATGCCCTGGCCAGCGTCGCCGTCGCCGCGCCGGTCCCGGACGGGCTGGGGCACCTGGTGGTCGCCGGACCGCAGATGCCCGCGGAGCAGCTCAACGACCTCCGCCGGCACGCCCGCCCCGGCGTCAAAGTGGTGTCCGCAGTGGATGACATGGTGTTCCACATCCGGCACGCCGGCGGCCGTCGTCGCCATGGGCGGCTACAACACGGTCTGCGAGATCATGAGCACCCCGGTCCCCGCGCTGATCGTGCCCCGCACGCAGTCGCGCGCCGAGCAGCGGATCCGGGCCGCTTCCCTGGCCGCGGCGGGGTATCCTGGAGCAGCACGACATCGGCACGCTGACGCCGGAGATCCTGGCCGGCTGGCTGGCAGCCCGGCTCGGCACCACGGTGGACCGCCGTCGTGCAGTGCTGGACGGCCTGATTCGGGTTCCGCAGCTGGCCGCCGAGCTGCTGCGGCCGCTGGCCGATTCCGATCTGGCCAGCTCCGATCTGGCCAATTCCGATCTGGTGACTGCCGATCTGGCCAATTCCGATCTGGTGACTGCCGATCTGGCCAGATCGGTGGGTGCCGACGGATTCCGATCTGGTGGGTGCCGATCGGTTCCGGGCGGGCCAAAGCGGTGCCGCAGCCCGCGCCAAGGGCGGTGACAGCCGTGTCGCCGTTTGAACCGGGGACGGCGTACGTCCTGAAGATGTATCCGCGTTTCTCCGAAACGTTCATCGTCTCTGAGATCCTGGCCCGCGAGGCTGCGGGGGACCGGATCGAGATCTTTTCGCTCCGGCCCACCAACGACCCTCGGTTCCACCCTGAGCTCGCCCGGGTCCAGGCGCCGGTGACATACATTGACCGACCCATCAAGACTATCGGCCCTGTGGGAGAGCCTCCGGATGGCCGCGGCGGCCGGGCTCACGGCCGCCGTCGGCCGGAATTTCGGCGAACTCGCCGCCGCCACGGCAGACGACGCCGCCCAGGCCATCAATCTGGCCACCGCCCTGCAGGACCGGAACATCCGGCACATGCACGTCCACTTCGCCTCGGGCGCCACCACCGTTGCCCGGCTGACGTCCCTCATCACCGGGATCCCGTTCTCGTTCACCGCCCACGCGGTGGACATCTTCCATGAATCGGTCCAAGACGAGGATCTGCGGCTCAAGCTCGAGCAGGCCCACCACGCCGTGACCATCAGCCAGTACAACATGCGCTACCTGCGCCGCCGCTTCCCGGGCGTCGACGTCCCGGCTCCATCTGGTACGCAACGGCCTGGAACTGGAGCGCTTCCCGTACCGGGAGCCCCGCCCGCTCGGAGCCACCCTGCGGATCTCCGCCGTCGGACGCCTGGTGGAGAAGAAGGGCTTCCAGCATCTGCTGCCCGCGGCCGCCGAACTGCTTGACCAGGGGGTCAAACTGGACCTCCGGATCGCCGGGACCGGGATCATGGCCGAGGAGCTGGAGGCCAGCATCGATCAGCTCCGGCTCGGCGAGCACGTCCGTCTCCTCGGCCCCCAGACCCAGGACCAGATCCACGAGCTGCTGCACTCCTCCGATATCTTCGTGGCGCCCTGCGTGATCGGCGCCGACGGCAACGCGGACGGCATGCCCACGGTCCTGCTCGAAGCCATGGCTACCGGCGTCCCCTGCGTCAGCACATCCGTCACCGGGATCCCCGAAGTGGTCCGGAACGGCTCCACCGGGGTCCTGGTCCGGCCGGGCAACCCGCACGCCCTGGCCCGCGGCGTCCGCACGCTAGGCTCCCCCGCCACGGACAGGATTGCCCTGTCCCGCAATGCCCGCGCCCTGATCGAGGAGGACTACGACGTCCACCGCCAGGCCGAGCTCCTGAGGGCCCTCTCCCGTTCGGAAAGGAGAGTCGCATGACACGCGTTGCCTACCTCTGCGCCGACCCCGGCGTGCCTGTTTTCGGCACCAAGGGCTCTTCGGTGCACGTCCAGGAAATCGTCCGGGCGTGGCGCGGGACCGGCGCCGCCGTCACGGTCTACTGCACCCGGCTCGGCACCGAGCGGCCTACGGATCTTGCCGATCTCGACGTCGTCGAAGTCAAGCCGGAATCCGTCCCCGGTCCCGCGCGGGAACGGGCGGTCCAGGACGCCGCGCTGGGTCTGGCGGACGAGGTCCTGCGCAACGGCTGCGGACTGTTCTACGAGCGCTATTCGCTGTTCAGCCCGGCACTGTCCGTAGTGGCCCGCATCCTCGACGTGCCATCTGTGCTTGAGGTCAATGCTCCACTCATCGAGGAGCAGCAGCGGTACCGTCAGCTGCTGGATGTGAAGAAGGCTGAGACGGTGTTCCGCCGCAACGCCGCAACCGCCGACGTCGTGGCCTGCGTCTCGGATCCCGTGGTGCGCTGGGTGCGGGCACGGGTGCCGACCGCGAGGACCGTGCTGGCACCGAACGGCGTGAACGTCACGCGGATCCCGGCCCGCCGCCCCGGCCGCCGGAATCCGGACCACCTCACGGTCGGGTTTGTCGGAACCTTGAAGCCCTGGCACGGTGTCCCCGGCCTGCTGCACGCAGTGGCCCTGGCCAACCAGCAGACCGTTGACCCGGCCCTGCGCTGGCACGTCCACGTGGTGGGTGACGGCCCCGGCCGCGAGGACCTCGAACGCCTCGCCCAGTCCCTCGGCGTGCCAACGGTGTTCACTGGCGCCGTTTCACCGGCTGCCGTGCCCGGCCTCCTCGCAGATTTTGACGCCGCTGCCGCGCCCTATCCCCCGGAGGGACCCGGCCAGGACGACTACTTCTCGCCGCTGAAAGTCTTTGAGTACATGGCGGCCGCGCTGCCCGTGATCGCGAGCGCCGTGGGCCAGATCCCGTTCATCATCCAGGACGGCCGCACCGGGGTCCTCGTCCCGCCCGGGGACCCGGCCGCGCTCGCGGATGCCCTCATCCGGCTTGGCGAAGACCCGAATCTACGGGACAGGCTGGGGCTTGAGGCCCGCAGCGACGCCGTGGAGCGGTTCAGCTGGAACGGTGTACTCTCGCGCATCACCGCGGCGTTGCCGCCTGCACGCAGGGGGGTGCTGCAATGAGCGCCACACCCAAGCACCTGCCCCTCCGCGGGAGACGCCGCGTTTGGCGCTTGCGCCGAGAGGCCGGCAGCAAGCCTGAATCCGGGCTGCGCCGGACTCTTCGGTGTGCAATGCCGCATCTTCGCGGACACCGGCTCTTGATGACCTGGGGTTTCGTGGCCATGGCAATAGGTGTCATGCTCCGCCTGCTGGAGCCATGGCCGGTGAAGCTGGTGATCGATTCTGTGTCACGATCGCTGGGCGCGACCATGCAAAAGGCCCGGCCCCACCATGGAAGCCAGCCTGGAGACCATGCTGCTGTGCGGCGGCGCGGTGGTGGTCATCAGCGTCCTGCGGGCCATCGCCAACTACTGGTCCGCCATCTCCTTCGCCCGGTCGGCTCCAAGGTCGCTGCCGATCTGAGGGCCCGAAACCTTCCGCCACGTGCAGGGCCTGTCCATGCGCCACCACACGCGGGCCTCGACCGGAGACACCGTCCAGCGCCTCGTGAGCGATGTCTCCCGCCTGCAGGACGTGGCGGTCCACGCCGGTCTTCCGCTGATAGGCAACATGGTGACGCTGGTGGGCATGACCGTCATCATGTTTTGGCTGGATCCGCTGCTGGCCCTGATCGTCTTCGTGGCGACCGGCATATTCGTCCTGCTGTCACACCGGAGCTCCGGGCCGATCACCGCCGCGGCCCGGAAATCCCGCAAAGGTGAAAGTGCGTTGGCCACCACCGCCAGCCAGACTCTCGGCGCGATGCGCGAAGTCCAGGCCTACGGACTCGAGGACACCATCAGCTCCGGCTTCCGCACGCGCAACAATGCAGCCACCGGCACCGGCGTGGCCGCAATGCGGCTGAGTGCCAGCCTCTCGCGGCGCACCGACGTCCTGATCGGCATCGCCACCGCAATTGTGCTGGCCGGCGGTGGCTGGCGCGTACTGAAGCACGCGATCAGCCCGGGAGACCTCATCATCTTCCTGACCTACCTGAAGACCGGGATGCGGCCGCTGAAGGACCTGGCCAGGCAGACTAGCCGGATCGCCAGGGCCACCGCTTCTGGAGAGCGCGTCGCGGACCTGCTCGAGGCCCAGACCGATCTGCCCGAGGCCCCCGACGCCCGCCCGCTGGTGAGCAAGAACCCGGACATCGTGTTCGAGGACGTCTGCGCCGGCCACGGCGAGGGGACCACCGTGCTCCAGGGGATCAACCTCACCATCCCGGCCGGGGAACACCTGGCCATCCTGGGCCCGTCCGGAGCCGGGAAATCCACGCTGGCCAGCCTCATCCTGCGGATGATCGACCCCACTTCCGGCGTCGTCCGGGTGGGAGGAGAGGACCTGCGAGAGCTCCAAATCGCATCCGTGCGCTCCCACGTCTCCATCCTGCTGCAGGACTCCGTGCTCTTCGGGACCACGGTCCGGGAGAACATCAAGTTCGGCCGCCTCGAAGCCTCCGACGAAGACATCGAACATGCCGCCACGCTGGCCCAGGCGGACGGTTTCATCCGCGACCTCCCCGAAGGCTACGACACGGTCCTGGGCGAAGCCGCCAAGGATCTCTCCGGCGGTCAACGCCAGCGGCTTGCGATCGCCCGCGCCATCCTCCGGCAGGCACCTATCGTCATCCTCGACGAAGCGACCGCAGGATTGGATCCAGCGTCCCGCGAATCGGTCCTGGACGCCCTCGAGGTCCTGACCCGGGACCGGACGTCGATAACAATCACCCACGATGCCTTCGCCGCCCGCTCCTGCGACCGGATCATCTGGCTCGAGGACGGCCGCATCATCGAAGTGGGTAGTCCGCTTGAGCTGCTCCGGGACCGCGAGAGCCACTTCGCCAAATGGATGGGAACCGCACCGGCCCCGGTCCGCAAGGTGGAACGGACCGTGAACGACCTGGTGGTGAAGTCGTGAACGCACTCCGGACGCAGTGGCGCGGCGCGGACCTTGCGCTCGCCGGCCGCGACGCGGAACTCCCCTGCCTGGCAGCCATGCTCGACGACGACGACCTCTCCGAGCTTGTCGGCGAGGCACTCCATGTCACTCGGGTCCGGTACAAGCCGCACACGTCATTGCTGGTGGCTTTCTTACGCACGGGTAAAGGCGGGAACAGCTACGGCTGGGCCCTCAGCACGGCGGGCAACGTCAAGCTGGATGGCCGGGCGCGGTCCTCGGCGCGCAAGGGTGGGAGCGTTCGCCTCATCCCGTTTCCCCTGCCTCACACGGACGCGACCATCGCCGTGGGCGGTATCGAGGACGACTGGGCACTACGTAAGAACCTGCGGTGGCTGGCAGAGCACGGACTTGAACGGCTAGGCGTGGCGCACGCGCCCGGACAAGGACTGTTAAACGGCACCGCCCGGGTTCTGCGCTACAAGCCCGAGCGGCGGCTGGTCCTGCTGGCCGATTCCCCAGGTGCTCCCATTGTGATCAAGACCGCGGCCCTGCCCGCCGACGAGGACGCGGAACGGCTGTTCCACCAGCGGCTGCAGCGGCACGGGGTTCCGTTGCTACCCCGGCTTAGCGGTGCCGGAACCTCCAGTCATGGCACCAGCGCCAGCCCCGCGTGGGGCGAGGGGGACTTGACGGCGAGCACCGGCCCCGACGGTGCCCGCCGTGCAGGAGAAGCCCTCGCACGGCTCCACGGCGTGCCTCCCGAGGTTGACTCCGGGTCAACACCCCAGTCCGAAGCGCTTCGGCTCCAACTGGAGGCGACCTGCTCTATGGTGGATACGCTCTCGCCCGCGCTCGGACCGCCGGCCGCCAAGATCGCCGACCGGATCCGCCGCCAACTGGATGGAGCCCCGGATTGTGGGACCGCCGCTCAGGTCCACGGGGATTTCTCCGCAGACCAGGTGCTGGTCAGCGGAACCGAGATCCGCCTGATCGACTTCGACCGCGCTCGCGTCGGAACGCCGGAATCCGATCTGGGTTCCTTTGCAGCCGTAGAGGAAATCAGCCGATGGAGAGGGACCGCGGTGACGACGCATCACACCCAGGATCTGATCGAAGGCTACGTCCAAGCCGGTGGCCGGTTCACGCCCGCGGCAGTGGACGCGTGGACGGCGGTCCGGTTCTTCGCGAACATCGTTGACCCGTTCAGGGACCGGAGGCCGGAGTGGGCCGCCGAAATGTCACGGCACCTGGAACGGGCCGGAGAGCTGATCCCATGAGCTGTCTCCCACCGGTCCCGCAGACCGCCGTCGACAACTTCGGCCGGACCTGGCACATCCACCGGGCGTGGCCCGACAGGACCCCCGGGGACTACGCCCTGGAAGTCCTGACACCCGGACAGCCGGGCGTCCGGGGAGCCCACCTTCGGTCCGGGCACTTTGAGTTACTCACGGACTACGACCCCGGACTGCCGGCACTTCAGGATGAGGCCCGGCACGGGGTAATCATCTGCCATCGGCCCCACAAACGGGCCGTCATCCGGGCGGATGGCTGCTACATCAAGATCTTTGAGCCCGGCGGCGCCGTCGTCCCGGCCGAACGTTGCGCACAAACGGATCTGGTCCTGGAACCCGGGACCTTCACCGTGCCCAAGATCCTTCGGAGCTCCGCCGACGTTCTCGTTTTCAGTACCGTCCCCGGACGGACGTTAGGAGAGCTGGGTTTGGATGACGCCATGATCAGCGACGAGGCTTTGGCTCGGGTGTGGGAGAAATGGACGCAAGCCTGGACCGCCCAAGTGGGTGGCCCCTACAACACCGCCAGGCGGCGTGCCCTCGGCACCCTGCCGCTTCATCCGCCAGAGGTTGAAGTGTCGGATTTGTGGCGGTGGGTGAATCGCTGGCTGCGCCATTACCAAAACGTTCCAGAAGCGTCGGCACAAGGCGTTGCATTGTGTGCCCGGGCGGAGGAAGTGGCGCAAGACCTGCTCGAAACGGAACCCGATCCGCTGGTGTGGTCCCACGGAGATCTTCACGACAAGCAAATTCTCACCACCGACGGGCCGTCGCCGCTCGGGTTGCTGGATTTTGACGATACGGCCCAGGCCGAGGCCGCCCGTGACCTCGCCAATATGGATGTCCTCCTGGAACTCCGCGCGCGGCTAACCCGGGTAACGCCGGCACGGTACCAGGCGGTCCACCAGCAGATTCTGGCCGCTGCCGAAAAACTGCACGTCAGTCCGGGCCGATTCCATACCTATTCCGATGTCGTCTGGCTGCGCAAGGCATGTTCTTCCCTGCCCCGGCGCTCGTCCATGGCCCTCGCCATGCTCGACGAACGCGCCGCGCGCCGTGGTCGCCGGGCCGAGGAGCTGATGACGTGAGCTGGCACCCGCCCGTTCCGATCGCGGTACCGGACAAGAACGGAACAGACCTGCTGGTCCAGCGGGCCTGGCCCGACCAAACCGCAGACCACTACATCCTGGAGCTTAAGGCACCGGACCGGGCGGGAGTCCGGGCAGCCCATCTCCGGGCCGGGCATTTAGAGCTGCTGCCAAAAGGCAGGGACCCCCGTCTGCACACCCTGGCACAAGTGGCACGGAAGGGCGAGGTGGTGGTGCACCGCGCCAACATGCGTGCCGTGGTCAGGACCGGCGACCGCTACCACAAGATCTTCCGGTCCAGCCGGTCCGTCGATTCCATGGCCCGCCACGCCGGGATGGTTGAGCTCCTGGGCTCCGAGGACTTCCTCGCGCCCGAAATAGTCTCCTTCACCCCGGGCTGCCTCACCCTCACCGGCCTCCCCGGCCGCTCCCTGTTCGAACTGGGAAACGACTCCGCGGTCAGCGATGCCTGGTTCGAATCAGCCTGGCAAAGATGGTCCCAGGGCTGGATCCGGCAGCAATCCCTGGGCCGGTCTGCCGCGCGCCGCCCCGCCCTTGAGGCGCTCCCGCCCCGCGGCGCCGCCGTCGAGCTGGAGAACCTGGAACGCCTGGTGCAACTATGGCTGTTGCACGCCCGGAACATTCCGGAGGCCGACGCCCAGCGTCACGCCGTGCGCGCGGCCTCAAGGCAGATCGCCGCACAGCTACTCGGGACCCAACCGGATCCCCTCGTATGGTCCCACGGCGACCTCCACGACAAGCAGATCTTCGCCGCTGGTCCGGATGCTCCGCTGGCGTTGCTGGACTTCGACGAGGCGGCACAGGCCGAACCCGCCGCCGACCTCGCGAACCTTGCCGTGCACCTTCAGTTGCGCCTGCGCCAGGGACGCCTGACCCCCACGCGGTACCAAGCCGCCCTGCGCTATGTCATCGCCACCGCCGAAGAACTGCGGGTCACCCCTGGGCGCTTCGACGCGTACGCCGCCGCGACCCGCCTGCGGCTTGGCTGCCTCTATTCCTTCCGGCCCCAATGGGCGGCCCTGGCGGAGGACTTCCTCATTCCGGATGGTGAACAGGCACTGGCGGCGGGGGTCCCGGCCGCTAAAGTGGAGCCCACGTACTGACTGCACACCATATCGAATCACCCCACACCGAACCGCAGCGCACTGCCTGGCATTCATTGCACCGCAGCGCACTGCCTGGCATTCATTGCACCGCAGTGCACTGCACCGACCCGGGAGGACCGCTGGCATGGCTTACATCAAGGTTGGAACCGAAAACAGCACCGACGTCGAGCTCTACTACGAGGACCACGGATCCGGACAGGCGGTGGTCCTGATCCATGGCTACCCCCTGGACGGCTCCTCCTGGGAAAAGCAGACCACGGCCCTGCTCGGCGCGGGCTACCGCGTCATCACCTACGACCGCCGCGGCTTCGGGCAGTCCAGCAAGCCCACCGAGGGCTACGACTACGACACCTTCGCGGCGGACCTCAATACGCTCATGACCACCTTGTACCTGAACGACGCCGTGCTGGTGGGCTTCTCGATGGGCACCGGTGAAGTAGGCCGGTACCTCGGAACTTACGGCTCTGCCCGGGTGGCGAAGGCCGTGTTCCTGAGCTCGCTTGAGCCGTACCTCCTGCAGGCCGAGGACAACCCCGGCGGTGTCCCGCAGTCGGTGTTCGACGGGCTGCTGGATGCTGTGACGGCGGACCGGTACGCCTTCTTCACGGAATTCTTCAAGAACTTCTACAACAGCGAGACATTCCTCGGCACCCCACGGCTCAGCCAGGAAGTAATGAACGCCGGGTGGAACCTCGCCACCAAGGGCGGGGCCACTGCGTCGGTGGCAGCCCAGCCGACGTGGCTCACGGACTTCCGTGCCGACATCCCCAAGATCGACGTCCCGACCCTCATCGCGCACGGCACGGCGGACAACATCCTGCCGATCGACGTCGCGGGCCGCCAGTTCGCCAAGGCACTGCCGAGTGCCGAGTACGTGGAGATCGACGGCGCCCCGCACGGCATGCTGTGGACCCACGCCGCGGAGGTCAACGAAGTTCTGCTGCGGTTCCTGGCGAGCTAGCCGGGCATGGACCAGAGGACCTGGCACGTGCTGTTGGAAGACTTTAACGCCGCCGGAAGCACGGAGGCGGCGGCCGCCCTGCGTCCCTGCCTGGACATTGGGCGGTGGATTGAGGAGATCGTCGAATCCCGGCCCTTCGGCACCACCGCCAGCCTCCTCGAAGCCGCCCGCCGCGCGGCGGAACCCTTCACGGTCGCGGAAGTGGAGGCCGCCCTGGCCCACCATCCCCGCATCGGCGAACGGGCCGCAGGAAACAGCACGGAGGCCCGGCTCTCCCAGGCGGAGCAGGCGACTCTTGGCGCTCTGGATCCGGAGGTCGCGGCAGCCATTGCCGAGGGTAACCGGAGCTATGAACAGAAATTCGGCCAAGTATTCCTGATCCGGGCGGCCGGCCGGAGCCGGGAGGAGATCCTGGCCGCCCTCAACGACAGGCTCGCCCACACTCCCGAAGAGGAACAAGTAGTCATCGGCAAGCAGCTGCGCGAAATCGCGGTACTCCGACTCGAAGGACTGATCGGCGCATGAGCACCTCCCACATCACCACCCACGTCCTGGACACCGGCTCCGGTAAGCCCGCCGCGGGCGTCGCCGTCACCTTGGACGTGCTCGACGGTGAACGCTGGGTCAGGATCGCGGCCGGCGCCACGGACGGGGACGGGCGCGTCACGTCGCTTGGCCCCGACAGCCTGGGCTCCGGCACGTACCGGCTGGGCTTCGACACCGGAGCCTACTACGCCGCCGCCGGGACCGAAACCTTCTTCCCCGAAGTCACCCTGACCTTCACTGTGTCCCAAACACAATCCCACTACCACGTCCCCCTGCTGCTGAGCCCCTTCGCCTACTCCACCTACCGGGGCAGCTAGTGGCACATGAGCGGTGACGGCGCACCGGGCACGACGGCGGTGCTGCTGGCCGCCGGCGCCGGGACGCGGCTGGGGCTCGGGCCCAAGGCGTTGCTCCCCTTCCATGGCCGCACGCTGGTCGAAGTGCTCGCTGACGTGCTGCTCGCGGGCGGCTGCCGGGAAGTGGTGACGGTGCTCGGCGCGGAGGCGGCAACGGTCCGCGCCGCCACCGACCTCAGCCGGCACCGGGTCATCGACAACCCGGAATGGGACACCGGGATGGGCAGTTCATTCCGGGCGGGAGTTGCCGCGGCGCCCCCGCAGGACCATGTGCTCATCGCGCTGGTGGACCAGCCCGGGCTGACCCCGGAGACCGTGGCCCGGCTGCTGAAGTCCCACCGGTCCGGCCGGGTGACGGCGGCCGCCTACCGCGATGCGGAGGGGAAGCTGAAGCGGGGACATCCGCTGCTGCTCGATGCCGGACTTCGCGCTGAAGCCGCGGAAACGGCAACGGGCGACGCCGGAGCACGCGTCTTCCTGCGGGCCCACCCGGACCTGGTCGATCTGGTGGACTGCAGTGACCTCTCCGGCGGCGAGGACCTCGACTCCCCCGACCAGCTGCACCTGTTGGATTAATGCCCCTGGATTAATGCCCCCGGATTAGTGCCCCTGGACTAATGCCCCCTGGATTAAGCCAACAGCTCCTGCAGGCCGAGTTTGAACCCGGACCGGCCGCCATGGGCCGGATGCCTGATTTTCGGGACGTCCAGGCCACTGCGCTGCAGGCTGCGGTGCGCCACATTGCCCACGGCCACCACGGTTTCGATGCGAAACGCCTCAGCCAGTGCCTGCCAAAACGGAGTTCCCAGCGCAACCTCGGAAGCCCTTGGCGTGCGGTTGGACAGCGGCCGCCCGGGCACGTGGGTGTGCCACGGGCAGGCGCTCCACAGCAGGGGAAGGAACTCCACCTCGGCCAGGACCTGCCACATCACCGTGGCCGTCGGCTCCGCAGCGATTCCCGCAGCATCCGCCGGCAGCACGTAGCCCTTCCCCGGCCCGAAAAGCCCAAACTCGTTGGCGGGGCCCTCGAACATGGTGCGGTTTGTGAAGGGAACTCCGGTGATCCTCATGCCCCTGTAGCCGGGGGCTTCCCCCACGAGCAGGACCTTTGGGGCGCGGTCCTGCATCTCCCGCAGGTAGATGGCCAGGTTCCGCCGGCGCTGCGCATTCCCAGGCACGGTGTGATCGAAGAAGTTGTTGCACCCCGGCCCTGTTGGCACGGAGGCAAGCCGGTCGATGAAGGCCTCGATGGAACAAGCGGTCATTGACCGGTCCGCTCCCTAGCGCTGTGGAGCATCCGCCGTCCTACCAGCGCGGGTGGATCGATTCGCGGAAGTAGCGGTCATAGATTTCGCGGACGCCGACGTCGAACGTGGCGTCAATGCCGCTGACATCCGTCGCGGCGGCGTTGGCGCGCGCCTGGTCCACGTTCCGCGCGCCCGGGATCACCGTGCTGACGCCGTCCTGCGCCGCGATCCAGGCGATGGCCGCCTGGGCGGTGCTGACGCCGTCGGGCACCAGTTCCTCGAACTCAGCCACCGCTTTGAGGCCTTGCCCGAAGTCCACGCCCGAGAAAGTTTCCCCGACGTCGAACGCTGATCCGGTGCGGTTGTAGTTCCGGTGGTCGTCCTCCGTGAAGGACGTCTCCGCGGTGTATTTGCCCGAGAGCAGCCCGGAGGCGAGCGGGACACGGGCGATGATGCCCACCCCGGCGGCCTCAGCCGCGGGCAGCACCTCGTCCAGCGGCTTGAGCCGGAAGGCGTTGAAGATGATCTGCACGGTGGCCGTGCCTTCGTGGCGCAAGGCCTCGAGAGCCTCCGCGGCCCGCTCCACGCTGACGCCGTAGTTGCGGATGGCGCCCTCGGCCACGAGGGTGTCCAGCGCGTCGTAGACCTCGGCGCTGCTGTACACGGCCGTCGGCGGGCAGTGTAGCTGGACCAGGTCCAGCTGCTCGACGCCCAGGTTGCGCCGCGACCGGTCCGTCCATGCGCGGAAGTTGGTGAGGTTGTAGTTCTCCGGGCGCTGCTCCATCCGCCGGCCCATCTTTGTGGCCACCGTGATGTCCAGGCCGGGGTTGTCTGCCAGGAACGCTCCGATGGCCTGCTCGCTGCGGCCGTCGCCATAGACGTCCGCGGTGTCGAAGAACGTGACACCAGCTTCGACGGAGGCCGCCAGGACGGCCTGCGCCTGCGCGGGGTCCACGTTGCCCCAGTCCGCGCCAAGTTGCCAGGTCCCCAAGCCAACGATGGAGACATTTCGTCCGGTTTTGCCCAAGATTCGTTGTTGCATCGTCCGACTATAGGCCGTTCGCGGTCTCAATGTGAGGGGACCAGCCCTGCTTCCTTCAGGCCCAGGTAGATTTTGTCCCGGGAGATCGGCAGCTCGGAGAACCTCACGCCGGTGGCGTTCCGGATCGCGTTAGCGAGCGCCGGTGCCACCGGATTGAACGGGCTCTCGCTCATGGACTTCGCGCCCAGCGGGCCCAGCTTGTCACTGGTGTCGGCGAAGTACACCTCGCTGCGCGGCACGTCGGCGAAGGCGGGGACGTGGTACTGCCGCAGGACGTCGGTGCTCACTCGCCCGGCGTCATCCACCCTGACCTCCTCGTACAGCGCAGAGCCGAGGGCCTGCGCGATCCCGCCTTCGATCTGGCCGCGGCACTGGCGCGGATTGACCACCACGCCGGCATCGGCCGCCTGCACGCTTTGCAGGATCCGCAACTCCCCTGTCCCGGTGTTCACGGCCACCCGAAAGCCCTGGACATTGAACGCCACTGAACGCGGTGTCCCGCCCCAACGCCCCTCGGCGGCGAGCTCGACGCCGGCCTGCTCCGCGGCGTCGTAAATTTCCGTCAGCGGCACCCGGGTTCCCTCGCAGACCACTGCATCCTCGTCCAGCACGCAGCCGGAGGACGGCACCCGGCGGATGCCGGCGGCGAAGGCGCGGATGCGGAGGGCGAGATCCTCTGCCGCGGCCAGCGTCGCTTTGCCCGCCACTACCGTGCCGGCGGATCCGAATGCACCGGAATCGTGGTCCACGAGGTCGGTGTCGGACTGCCGCACAGAGACGCGGGCCGCAGTGGTGGACAGCGCGGTGGCCGCAAGCTGCGCGTGGACGGTGGTGGTGCCGTTGCCGAATTCTGCCGTCCCGACGTCGGCGGCGTACGTGCCGTCGGGCAGGAGCCGGAGCCTTGAATGGGCAAAGTGGCCGCGTGGCGGAACGGTGTCGATCATGGACAGGGCAGTCCCCTCCCCAACCATCCAGTCCGGGCCCAGGCTGTCCAGGCCGGCCGCGCGGTAGCGTTCCAGTCCACGGGCCAGGGCGTCCTGCACCAGCTTTGTGCACTGGTCCAAGCCGTAGCTGCCGTAGCGGACGTCCTCCTGGGGCTCGTCGCGGATGGACAGCATGTCGTCGCCTTCCCGGACCATGTTCCGGCGGCGGAACTCCAGGGGGTCCATGCCGATCCCTGCCGCGAGCTCGTCGATGCCGGATTCAATCGCGAAGATCATCTGGCTCAGCCCATAGCCGCGGAAGGCACCGGACGGCACGGTGTTGGTGTACACGGCGTGGGCGTCCACTTTCTTGTTGGCGCACTTGTACACCGCCAGCGACTCGCCGCAGCCGTGGAACATGACCCCGGTCGCGTGGTTGCCGTAGGCGCCCGTGTTGGTCAGCACCTCCAGCTTGAGTGCGGTCAGCCTGCCGTCGCGGTTGGCGCCGGCCTTGAGATGGATGGTGAAGGGATGCTTGGTGGTGGCGGCGGTGAACTGTTCGGTCCGGGTGAATTCAAGCTGCACGGGGCGGTTGAGCTTCAGGGCGGCCAGCGCCACGACGTCCTCGGTGAGCACCTCTTGTTTGCCGCCAAACCCGCCGCCCACCCGTCCCGCCACCACCCGGATCTGCTCCTCCGGCAGGCCGAAGACCCGGGCCAGGGTCCGCCGCACCAGGAACGGGACCTGGCTGGACGTGCGGATCAGCAGCCGCCCGTCACTGCTGAAGGAGGCGATGGAGGCATGGGTTTCCAGCGCCATGTGCTGCACCCGTTGTGTCCGGTAGGTGTGTTCGTGGATGAAGTCCGCCGCGGCGAAACCGGCCGACACATCGCCGAGCTCGGAATGCAGTTCGGCCACGACGTTCCGCTCCGGCCGGCTGATGCGGGCCGTCGCTGCGTCCTTGTCCCCGTGGAGGGCGGGTGCCCCGGGGAGCAGGGCGCTCTCCGGGGTGAAGACGGCGTCCAGTGCCTCGTAGTCGACCTTCAGTGCCCGCACGCCTGCCTCCGCCGCCGCCAGCGTGCTGGCGACGACGGCGGCAACCCGCTGGCCGATGAACCGCACGACGTCGTCGAACACGCGGGTGTCGTCCGGGTCGTCGGTGTAGAGCTCGTGCTGGGCAGTCGAAAACAGCTGCGCCGGGGAGTCCTCGTGGGTGAGGACCGCTGCGACGCCGGGGATCGCCAGCGCGGCAGACGCGTCGATGGAGCGGATCCGGGCGTGGGCATGCGGGGAGCGCAGCAGCTTCACGTGCAGCAGTCCGGGCAGCTCTTCGGCCGGGACATCCAGGGTGTAGCGGGCCTGCCCCGTGACGATGGCGAGGCCGGCGGGTGCGGGAACGTCGTCGCCCACCTGTCCGGGGCGCGGCTCCGGCCGGCCGTGCCCCTCGGTTGCCGTGTCCGTACCAGTTGCCGTGTCCGTACCAGTTGCCGTGTCCTTACTAGAGGTGTCCGGGTGGCTCCCCCTCCCGCAGACGGCGTCCTCGATGGCCGTGTACCCGGTGCACCGGCAGAGGTTGCCCTTGAGGTTCCGCGGCAGGTCCGCCTTCTGCTCGTCATCAAAGGTCGCGGCCGTCATCACCATGCCGGCCGTGCAAAAACCGCACTGGAAGCCCTGTCGGTCCAGGAACTGCTGCTGCATCGGATGGAGTGCGGCGCCGTCGGGGTCATCAGGTCCACCGGAGGCACAGGTGGCAGCCAATCCTTCCACAGTAGTGACAGCGCGGCCCTGCGCCCGGACGGCGGGATAAATGCAGCTGTGCACCGGCACCCCGTCCACATGCACCGTGCACGCGCCGCAGTCGCCGGCATCGCAGCCCTTCTTCACGCCCAGGTTCCCCTGTTCGCGAAGGAACGTCCGCAGGCACTGGCCGGGACGGGGTTCGGCCTGCGCCGGGAGGCCGTTGATTTCAATACTGCCGTTGATCTCGCTTGCGCCGTTTATCTCGATTGCCATGCTCAGGCCCCTTCCGTCCGGGACCCGGCGCCCGGGAATTCTGTGCCCGGGAAATCTGTGCCCAGGGGCCCAGCGTTCAAGGGCCTGCCCCGCGGCGGCCAGAAGTCACCGGATATGCGTAACGGATCACGGCCGGCCGGGGCGGTGAGTTCGGCCTGGATTTCCCTGGCCAGCCGGTACGTCATGTCCTTGCGCCAGGCGGGCAGGCCGTGGACGTCGTCGTGGTACAGCTCAGCGGGGATGGCGGCGTCCAGCGACTCGGAGAGGGCGTCGGCGAGCGCCGCCGCGGAGGACTCCAGGCGCAGCTGCACGGGGCGTTTGGTGGCTGCGGTGACGGTCAGGACCAGGCTGCCGCCGGCGTCGAGCCTTCCGATCAGCAGCACCGCGGACCTGCCCAGGTTGCTCAGCGACAGCCGGCGGAAGGCCACCCGGGAGGACAGGGCCGCCGCCGGCAGGCTCACGCTGCGCAGGAGCTCGCCGGGAGTGAGGCAGTTCGTCCCGTCGCCCGTGACGAACTCCAGCACGGGGAGCGTCCGGCGGGCGCCGCCGGGGCCCAAAATGGTGGCCGTGCCCTCGAGCGCCGCGCAGAGCGAGGTCATGGGCCCGGCCGGCAGCGAGGTGCACAGGTTGCCGCCCACGGTGGACATGGTCCAGACCTTGAAGGAGGCCACAAAGGACTCGCAGCAGGGGCGGACGAGCTCCACGGCGGGCCAGTCCCGGGCCAGTCCCCGGCCGGCGTCCGAATCAGGGAACTCATACAGTTGCGCGATGGTGCAGGTTGCCGCCAGCTCGATGCCCGCCGCCGAGACAGCCAGCGGTGTCCAGTCCGTGGAGCCGAGGTCCAGCAGACGCCGGAGCGGTTCCTGCCCGGACGCCTGGCTCCCGGAGGAGAAAAGTACGGTGCCCCCCGCGAGCCAGGCGTCGCCTTCCCGCCACTGCGTCGGATCCGCGGTGCGGACCACGGCCTCGATGGTGTTCAGGTCCATGCGGCCTCCTGACGTTCCGGCGCGCCGGCGTCGCTGTCGTGGCGGGTCGGCGCGTCGGGCGGGTCGGATGAGAGTGGGGCGTAATGGTGGATGGGGCCGCTGGCATCCTTCAGGGACACGCTGCCTTGGGCCAGGCCGGCGGCCCTGCTTCGGTTGGCCACGAGTTCTGCCATGATGGACACGGCGACCTCTTCCGGGGTGACGGCCCCGAGGTCCAGGCCAATGGGTGAGTGCAGCCGGGCCAGGTCGCCGTCGGCCACACCGGCCCGCCGCAGGGCGTCCATCCGCCAGCGGTGGCTGCGTCTGGACCCCATGGCGCCGACATAGGCCAGGTCCAGGCCGAGCGCGGCCTGCAGGAGCGGGACATCGAATTTCGGATCGTGCGTAAGCACGCAGATGGCGGTCCGGGCGTCGGTGCGTCCGGCCCGTGCCTGGTCCGCCAGATACCGGTGCGGCCATGCCGTGGCCACCTCGTCCGCGGCGCTGAACCTGTCCTGCTGCGCGAACGCCGGGCGCGCATCGCACACCGTGACGTGGAAGCCCAAGAGTTTCGCGGCCGGCAGGAGTGCCGCACCAAAGTCATTGGCACCGAAGATCAGCAGGCGCGCCGCGGGTAGCCGGCTCTCCACCAGCAGGCTCACGGGTTCCGGCCGGCACTCCCCGGCGGGCGCGATCCGGACCAGCCCGGTGCGGCCTCCCCTCAGCAGCGGTTCCAGCTGGGCTGCCGCCGCCAGCAGCATGCGCCCGGCACCGGCGGATCCGCCCGCTCCCAGCAGCGCGGCGAGCTCGGCCGACTGCAGTACTTGGAAGGCCGCCGGGTCAGGAACCACGACGGCGCCGCCTCCGCCGGCATCCACCCTGCGGATCAGCGCCGCCCCGGCGGCCGGATGCCGCCCGGCCAGGCCGTGCAGGCTGTCCAGCCGCAGCCGGCCGGGCCCCGCGCCCAGGGGTTCGATGTGGATTTCCAGCCCACCGCCACAGGTCAGTCCGGCGGCAAACGCGTCCTCGGCGCTGTAGCCGAAGAACTCCCGGCGCGTCCCGCCGTCGCGCAGTGCCTCCAGGGCCGCCTCCACAACGGCCCCTTCAACGCAGCCGCCGGACAGGCTGCCCAGCACCTCGCCGGCCTCCGAGACCAGCATGGACGTGCCCACGGGCCTCGGCACCGATCCCGCAGCGCCCACCACGGTTGCCACCGCGCAGCGCTGCCCGGACGCGGCAGGCCGCCAGGTGCCCAAGTGCGAGAGCAGATCCAACATGGCCGCAGTCCCCGGCGCTAATAGTCGGTCCTGGACTCGAGCGAGTTCCAGGCCTTGAAGGGGTCCCGGGCCGCGGGGGCTTGCGGATCTGTCAGTTCCAGCCTGCCCACCGGCATGAGCGCGTCACGCTGATCGTTTTCGAAGTATTCGTAGAAGACGGCGTCATCGAACCCCGCGGACGCGGCATCGTGCCGGTCGGCGGCGAACACCACGCGCGCCACCCGCGCCCACAGCGCGGATGCCAGGCACATGGGGCACGGCTCGCAGCTGCAGTAGAGCGTGGCTCCGCTGAGATCGAAGGTGCCAAGATCGCTGCAGGCCCGCCGGATGGCCGTGACCTCGGCGTGGGCAGTGGGATCGTTGGTGGCGGTGACGCGGTTGACGCCTTCGAACGCCTGCCCGGCCGCAGTGACCACCACGGCGCCGAACGGGCCGCCGCTGTTCAGGACGTTGGCCATGGCCAACTCGATGGACCTCACCAGGAACTTCTGGGCCGTATCGGCTGTAGTCATGCTGCCACTCCCTACCTGCGGAAGCCGGTACACCGTGGCGGGAATGCAAGGGCCGGATGCGACGGTGACCAGACTTCAGCATGTGCCTTGAAGGTTGCGCCTGGTAGATAGCGTCCCGGGACCGGACCGCCCGCCGTTGGCAAGATCGAGAGTAGCACCGGGACCTCCGCCCGGCGCGCCCTATTTTGGTGGAGGCCCAGTTTCGTATGTGAAATTTCCGTTTCTGGGTCTTCACGCCGGCGCCGGGCCATCGCCGCCACACTCGATTTTCCGAAAAGTGATGTACACCCCGCCCGGGCCGGGCTACGCTTGAGTCCAACTCGTGGCCCAGGTCACGTAACCTGGGAGCAGCAGGCAGGGTCGTAATGAGCTGGCATCAACGGATGTCGGCTCTTTTTTGTGGGCCGGCAGAACGAGAAACGCACGGGAAACAAGCGCTTAATTTCTATGTGGGACTTTGGTACCACATACCTGACGTTGGGAATCAGACCATGAGCAAAAAGATCGTCCTCGGCCATAACCAGTACGGAAAAGCGGAAGTCCGGGTCGTCAAGATCACCAGGGACACCGACCGCCATGAGATCGAAGACTTGAACGTCACCTCGCAGCTGCGCGGGGACTTCGCAGCGGCCCACCTCGAAGGCGACAACAGCCATGTTGTGGCCACGGACACTCAAAAGAACACGATCTATGCCTTCGCCCGGGACGGGCATTGGCTCCCCGGAAGCCTTCCTGATGCGGCTGGGCAAGCACTTCACTTCAAACTTCGACTGGGTCACCGGCGGCCGCTGGGCGGCCGAGTCCTACAAGTGGGACCGGATCCAGGCCCACGGAGCCGGACACGATCACTCCTTTGTCCGCAGCGGCCAGGAAGTCCGCACCGCTGTCCTGGTCCGCGAAGGCGGTACCGAGCACCTCATCGCCGGGCTCAAGGACCTCACCGTGCTGAAGTCGACCCAGTCCGGATTCAGCGGCTTCCCGCGGGATCAGTACACCACCCTCCCGGAAACGTCCGACCGCATCCTCGCCACGGACGTATCGGCCCGCTGGCGTTTCAGGACCGGCACCGACTTCGACACCTTCGACTTCAACAAGAGCTACGAGGACGTCAAGGGCCTGCTGCTGGAGGCGTTCAGCGAGAAGTACTCGCACGCCCTGCAGCAGACCCTCTTCGACATGGGCGCCAAGGTCCTGGAGGCGCACGCGCGAGATCGACGAGATCAAGTTCTCCATGCCCAACAAGCACCACTTCCTCGTTGACCTCTCGCCCTTTGGCCTCGACAACCCCAACGAGGTCTTCTTTGCCGCCGACCGCCCCTACGGCCTGATTGAGGCCACGGTTCAGCGTGAAGACGCCGTTCCCGCGGAAATCGCCTGGCACGGAATCGCCGGCTTCTGCTAATGCGAAGCAACGCCGGGACCGCAGCCGTGCCTAAGAGTAGTGTGAGCGGCCAAGAGAAGTGTGAGCGCCCAGGAAAGGACCAGCAATGACTCTCGTCGTCACCGATCCCCAACCCGTCGACCGGGCCGGAGAAATCCTGACCCCGGAGGCTCTCGCCTTCGTCGAAGAACTTCACCTCCGCTTTGCCGGAACCCGCGCCGAGCTGCTCAAGGCCCGCGCCCTCAAGCGCGAGCACGTGGCCCTGACCGGCCGCCTGGACTTCCTGCCGGAGACGCAGGAGATCCGCGACGCCGGCTGGAGCGTGGCCCCGGCGCCCGCGGCCCTGCAGGACCGCCGGGTCGAAATGACGGGGCCGGCTGCCCCGGCCAAAATGGCCATCAATGCGCTGAACTCCGGTGCGAAGGTGTGGCTCGCCGACCTCGAGGACGCCAGCACGCCCACGTGGCCCAACGTGGTCGAATCGATCCTCAATCTTCGCGACGCCGCCGACGGCACCCTGAAATACACCTCGCCCGAAGGCAAGGAATACGCGCTGCGCACCGACGCGCCGCTCGCGGTCGTGGTGACCCGGCCACGCGGCTGGCACATGGGCGAACGGCACCTGCTGATCGGCGGGGAACACACCATCGGCGCCCTGGTGGACTTCGGCCTGCACTTCTTCCACACCGCCAAGCGGCTCCTGGCAAACGGTCACGGACCCTACTACTACCTGCCCAAGATGGAGAGCCACCTCGAGGCCCGGCTGTGGAACGAGATCTTCGTCTTCGCCCAGGACTACGTCGGCATCCCGCAAGGCAGCATCCGCGCCACCGTCCTGATCGAGACCATCCCGGCAGCCTTCGAAATGGACGAGATCCTCTTCGAACTCCGCGACCACGCCTCCGGCCTGAACGCCGGCCGCTGGGACTATCTGTTCAGCATCATCAAGTACTTCCGAGACGCCGGTGCGAGCTTTGTCCTCCCCGACCGCGCCACCATCGCCATGACCGCGCCGTTCATGCGGGCCTACACCGAGCTCCTGGTCAAGACCTGCCACCGCCGCGGCGCCTTTGCCATGGGCGGCATGGCAGCGGTGATCCCCAACCGGCGCGAACCCGACGTGACCGCCCAGGCCTTCGAGAAGGTGCGGGCCGACAAGACACGCGAAGCGGGCGACGGCTTCGACGGCTCCTGGGTGGCGCACCCGGACCTGGTTCCGGTCTGCCGCGAGGTGTTCGACTCCGTCCTGGGCGGGCGGCCCAATCAGCTGGACAAGCAGCGCCCCGAGGTCAGCGTCACCGCCGAGCAACTCCTGGACATCCGTTCCGCCCAGGGCCAGGTGACTGAGGCTGGCCTGCGGCTGAACCTCTACGTGGCCGTCGCGTACACCGCCGTCTGGATCTCCGGCAACGGTGCCGTGGCCATCCACAACCTGATGGAGGACGCCGCGACGGCGGAAATCTCTAGGTCCCAGGTCTGGCAGCAGATCCGCAACCGCGTGGTGCTGGCCGACACCGGCCGGACCGTCACCCGTGAGCTCGTCTCCGCCATCCTGGCCGAGGAGACCGAGAAACTCCGCGGCGAGGTGGGCGAGGAAGCCTTCGCGAAGCACTACCTGCCCGCCAGCCGCCTGATCGGTGACCTCTGCCTGTCCGAGGACTACACCGATTTCCTTACCACGCCGGCGTACGAGCTGGTGGGCTAAGGCATGGCAGCCACCCCTGCCGGCGCCCGGCCGCATCCGCGCAGCCATCCACCGGGTCAGGGCCCGGTGAAGGGGCCGGTGGCACCCGCCCTCTCCACAGCCGACCTCGCCAGGATCGATGCGCAGCTCGCCGACACCGACCGGCTGCTGGAGCGCAGCTACCCGGGCGATGACGGATCCCGCCAGCCGGTGCACACCGTCTACGTTCCGGCCGACCGCTTCAGCCCGGAGTTCACCGCGGACTGGGGCGCCCAGGCGCTGGCCGCGGTGGACGCCCGGGGCGGGGTCGAAAGCCTGTGCGCGCTGCAGGGACAGGAGCCCGAACTGGCCGCCGCCGTCGCGCCGCGGGTCCGGGCCAAGCTCTTCCGCGAGCCGATCGAGGACCTCCGGCTGGACTTTGAGGACGGGTTCGGGGATCGGGGCGACGACGCCGAGGACGCGGCCGCTGTTGCCGCGGCGTCCGCCGTGGCCGCCGCCGTCGCCGCCGGCACCGCGCCGCCGTTCATCGGGATCCGCTTCAAGTGCTTCGAGGCCACCACCCGCGCGCGCGGCCTGCGGACCCTGGATCTCTTCGTGTCGCAGCTGGCCGCGGCCGGCGAACTCCCGGACGGGCTCATCCTCACCCTGCCCAAGGTCACCACGGTGGCACAGGTGGAGGCCATGGCCTTCGCCGTTTCCCGCCTCGAGGAAGTCCATTCGCTCCCCGCTGGCCGGCTGCGCTTTGAGGTGCAGGTGGAGACGCCGCAGCTCATCCTGGGGCCGGACGGAACCTCGCCGGTGGCGCGCCTGCCGCACGCGGTGCCCGGCAGGATCAGCGGGCTGCACTACGGCACCTACGACTACTCGGCATCGCTGCAGATCTCCGCCGAATACCAGTCCATGGAACATCCCGTGGCGGACTTCGCCAAGGAAGTCATGCAGCTTGCCGTGGCCGGCACCGGGATCCGGCTCTCCGACGGCTCCACCAATATCATCCCGGTGGGCGAGAACGTGGAGCAGGCCTGGCAGCTCCACGGCCGGCTGGTCCGGCGGTCGCTGGAACGCGGCTACTACCAGGGCTGGGACCTCCACCCGGCCCAGCTGCCCAGCCGGTTCGCCGCGACCTACGCCTTCTACCGGCAGGGGCTCCCCGCCGCCGCTGCCCGGCTCCGCAACTACGTGGAACAAACTGCCGGCGGCGTTCTGGACGAGCCCGCCACCGCACGCGCCCTGGCGGCCTTCGTGCTGCGCGGCGTCCAGTGCGGCGCGGTCGGCGCCGATGAAGTCCTGGCGCTGGCCGGCGTCGGGGTCCCCCAACTCACCGTGCTGGCCCATCCCCGACTGGCCAACGCCTCCACCCCCTCCGCAAAAGGAGCGCACCCGTGAGCAACTATTTCTACCCCGAGGGCGGGCTTCCGCCGCAGACCCAGCTCCTCACAGACCGGGCCGTGGTCAAGGAGGCCTACACCGTCATCCCGAAGGGCGTGCTCCGGGACATCGTCACGAGCAAGCTGCCGGGCTGGACCAACACCCGTTCTTGGATCATTGCCCGGCCCATCGCCGGTTTTGCCACGACGTTCTCGCAGCTGATCGTCGAGGTGGGACCGGGCGGAGGTGCGGAGAAGCCCGAGCCGGAGGCCGGCGTCGAAGGCGTCATCTTCCTGACCAAGGGCGCCCTGGCGCTGACCGTCGAGGGGGAAATCCACAAGCTGGGAGAGGGCGGCTACGCCTACCTCGCCGCCGGGGCCCAGTGGTCCGTCGCGAACGAATCCGGCGAGATCGCCAGCTTCCAGTGGATCCGGAAGGCCTACGAGCCCCTGGCCGGCTACACGGCAAAATCCTTCGTGACCCGCGACCAGGACGTCGAACCGGTGGCCATGCCGGACACCGACGGCGCCTGGGCCACCACACGCTTTGTGGACCCGGACGACCTCGCCCATGACATGCACGTCAACATCGTCACCCTCAAGCCCGGCGCCTCCATCCCCTTCGCGGAAACCCACGTCATGGAACACGGGCTCTTCGTCCTGGAAGGCAAAGCCGTCTACCGGCTCAATGACGACTGGGTGGAGGTGGAGGCCGGCGACTTCATGTGGCTGCGTGCCTTCTGCCCCCAGGCCTGCTATGCCGGCGGTCCGGGCCACTTCCGGTACCTGCTGTACAAGGACGTCAACCGCCAGATCCGCCTGACCTGAGACCGGTCCACGAAACGGAGCCGCCCTATGCCGCTCCCGCCCGCACCCGAAGGAACCCACACATGACATACTCCGTGAACTGCTCCATCCTCCTGACGGAGCTCCCCCTCTTGGAACGCCCGGCCGCGGCGAAGGCCGCCGGTTTTGCCGCCGTCGAATTCTGGTGGCCCTTCGAGACTTCCGTCCCCACCGACGTCGAGGTTGCCCGGTTTGAGAACGCCGTCACTGACGCCGGCGTGCAGCTCACGGGCCTGAACTTCAACGCCGGTGACATGCCGGGCGGCGACCGCGGCCTGGCCTCCTGGCCCGCACGCTCCACCGAATTCCAGGACAACATCGACGTCGTCGCCGGGATCGGTGAGCGCCTCGGCTGCAAGGCCTTCAATGCCCTTTACGGCAACCGCATTGACGGCGAATCCGCTGAGAAGCAGGACGCGATTGGCGCCGAGAACCTCGCCACGGCGGCTGCCAGCATCGCCCGCATCGGCGGCACTGTCCTCTTGGAAGCCGTCAGTGGCGCACCACGCTACCCGCTCCTCAAGGCCCAGGACGCCCTGAACGTCATTTCCCGGGTCAGGCAGGAATTCGGCGCGGAGAACATCAAGTTCCTCGCCGACTTCTACCACCTGGCCGTGAACGGTGAGGACGTCGCCGCCGTCATCGAAAAGCACGCCAAGGACTTCGGCCACATCCAGATCGCCGACAACCCCGGCCGCGGGGCTCCCGGAACCGGGCAGCTTCCTCTCGGCGAATGGATCGCCCGCAGCCGCGAACTCGGCTACGAGGGCTACGTCGGCCTCGAATACAAGGAACCGGCGGAGACCGCGTTCAGCTGGGCCGTCCGTGTCTGAAGAAACCTACGACGTCGTCTTCCGCGGCCGGAAGGTGCTGACCACGGCCGGCATCGCCGCGCGGGAAGTCGGAATCCGCGACGGCGTGATTGTCACCATCGAGCCGCTGGGCAAGGGCCTTTCCGGCCGTGAAGTCATCGAACTCGCCGACGACGAAATCCTCCTGCCAGGCCTCGTGGACACCCACGTGCACGTCAACGAGCCCGGCCGCACCGAGTGGGAGGGCTTCGCGTCCGCCACCCGGGCGGCAGCAGCCGGCGGCGTCACGACGATCATCGACATGCCACTGAACAGCATCCCGCCCACCACAACTGTGGCGGCCCTGTTACTCAAGCGCGAGGTAGCCGAGGACCAGGTGTTCGTGGACGTCGGCTTCTGGGGCGGAGCCGTCCCGGGCAACAAGCACGAACTGCGACCGCTGCACGACGAGGGTGTCTTCGGCTTCAAATGCTTCCTGCTGCACTCCGGGGTGGACGAATTCCCGCGCCTGGAAGCGGACGAGTTGGAAGCGGACATGGCCGAGCTCAAGTCCTTCGACTCGCTCATGATCGTCCACGCCGAGGACGCCCACACGATCGACCATGCGCCCCATGCGGGCGGCGACCGCTACGCCACGTTCCTGGCGTCCCGCCCGCGCGGGGCCGAGAACAAGGCCATCGCCGAGGTCATCGAACGGGCCCGCCGGACCGGTGCCCGCGCCCACATCGTGCACCTGTCGTCCTCCGACGCGCTGCCCATGATCGCCACCGCCAAGCGCGACGGCGTCCGCCTCACCGTGGAAACGTGCCCGCACTACCTGACGCTGACGGCCGAGGAAATCCCGAACGGCGCCACAGCCTACAAGTGCTGCCCGCCGATCCGGGAAGCCTCCAACCGCGAACTGCTGTGGGCCGGCCTGCAGGACGGCACCATAGACTGCATCGTCTCGGACCACTCCCCGTCCGCCCTGGACCTGAAGGACCTGGAAAACGGGGACTTCGCCGTGGCCTGGGGCGGCATCTCCTCGTTGCAGCTGGGCCTGTCGCTGATCTGGACCGAGGCCCGGCACCGCGGCATCCCGCTGGAGCAGGTTCTCTCGTGGATGGCGGCCAGGCCGGCCCAGCTCGCCGGCCTGGGCAACAAGGGCAGGCTGGCGCCGGGCTACGACGCCGACCTCGCCGTGTTTGCCCCGGACGAGGCGTACGTCGTGGACGCTTCCAAGCTCCAGCACAAGAACCCCATCACCCCGTATGACGGGAAGGCACTTTCCGGCATCGTCCGGCAGACCTACCTCCGCGGCACCCTGATCGACGGCCGGACTCCGACCGGCCGGCTGATCCGCCGCGGCGGCGCATGAGCCAGGCGGCCGCGGCCTAATAGCGGCCTAGAAGCGGCCTAGAGAGGGCGTCCGCCACCGCCTGCGTCAGCTGATGGATCACCTCGGTGCGTTCCGGGACGTCGCTCAGGTCCTGGCCCTTGGTGTAGATGACCAGGGCGTAGGCGGTGCCGTCCCGGGCGAGGATGCCGGCGTCGTGCAGCTCATCGTCCAGGAGCCCGTACTTGTGGAAGACCGTGATCCCGTCCGGAACTGCCGCGGGAATGAGCGTTTCGTAGTTGGTGTCCTGCATGTAGGACAACAGCTGGGCGGTGTCCCCGGCGTCCAGGAGCGACCCGGAATAGACCCCTGCCAGGGTCCTCGCCATGTCGGCCGGGGCCAGCGTGTTGGTTTCCGGGTCGTAGTTCACGCCCAGCGATGCCGTGTAGGCGGTCAGTTCCGAGTGGCCCACCGCATCCATGATGAAGGACCACGAATCGTTGTCGCTTTGCTGGATCATTTCGCGGAGCTGGAACCCGGCAGTGTAGGCCCCCAACGGATCATCGAGGCTGGCGGCGCCGGTTTCGACCAGGTGGTAGAAGGCTGCGGCGGCCAGCAAGCTAGCCATGGCGGCTATGCCGGAGCTATGAAAAAGCTGTCAGGGCGTCGGGTCCCCCAAAGCCGGCCCGGACGGGTCCTTGATAGGCTCAGGCGGCGGAATACAGCCTCGGTCCCCGATGTTGTCCACAACAGACCTGTTGTCCACTCCCCCCGAAGGATCATCATGAGCGCAAACATGCCCGTCAAGCTTCAGCCCGGCACCCCGGCGCCGGACTTCACGCTGCCCGACGCCGAGGGCAAGCCGGTTGCCCTGGCCGACTACCGCGGCAAGAACGTCATTGTGTACTTCTACCCGCAGGCGGCGACCCCCGGCTGCACCACCGAGGCCTGCGACTTCCGCGACAACCTCGCGTCCCTGCAGGGCTCCGGCTACGAGGTCCTGGGCATCTCCCCCGACGCGCCCGAGGCCCTGGCCCACTTCACCGGCGACTTCGCCCTGACCTTCCCGCTCCTGGCCGACGAAGACCACGCTGTAGCCCTCGCCTACGGCGCATGGGGCGAGAAGCTGGTCAGCGGCGAGGTGACGGAGGGCATCGTCCGCTCCACGGTCGTGCTGGACCCCGAGGGCAAGGTCAAGCTGGCGCAGTACCAGGTCAAGGCCCAGGGCCACGTGGCGTCGCTAAAGGAAGCACTGGCCGTCTAGCAGCGCTGGCGCGTCCGCAACGCGCGGCCCGCCGCGGGCCCGCCGCGGGCCCGCGCCGCCGCGGGCGCGCCCCGCGCCGGATGGCTCGGTAGGCTCGGTCCATCGGCGCCGGGCATCCGGCCGGACAGAAGGCGGGTACAGCGTGGCAAACGGCACCAAGCAGGATCCCTGGCAGCTCAAGACGGCCCCGGGCACATCGGAGTATTCGATGTACCGCGATGAGGAGTCCGATCCCCCGGCACTGGTGTGCCAGGTCGGGTCCACCACCCTCAAGTACCACCTCCGGGCCCTGGATGACCTTCACCTGTGGCTCATGGAGAAAGTGGACTGGGTGCCGCTGGGCGCTGCCGACGAAAACAAACCCGCCGCGGAGGGAACAGTGGAGGCCTGGGGCCGCGACCCGGGCAATCCCGTGGGCGGGTGGTATGGCCTGCGCAAGGGCTACCGTGGACGGTTCGGGATGTACCTGCCGCCCCTGCTCGAGGCCTTGGGCCTCGTCGAGCTCACCCACGACAAACGCAACAACAGCGTGCGTGCCATCATCGCGGACGCGTCCGGACCGGCGTCGCCCGCCTAGCTACACTTTGGTCCCCGCCACCACCGTTGCTGTCGACCGGAGCCGGATCGCGCCATCGTGCTCGTAACGGCCCAGCATCGCGAACACGTCCTGGCGGATCATGGCCCGCGATTCCTCGTCCGCCCTGGCAAGCCCCATCGCCACGGTGGTCGCGATGTCGGTCATGAACTCCCAGTAGCGCTCGGGGGATTCGTGCACCAGGTCGGTGCTGACCTGGCGCTCGGCCACCTCCGCCAGCCCGGCGTCCTTGAACATCCGGGCCATGAACCCGGATGCGGCGCAGCGGAACAGCCCGGGAGTGCCTGCGGGCGGAATGGGCAGTTCCCGGTGCCGGGCGATCGTGCCCAGGATCAGGCTGGCCCAAGGGTTTGCCGCCGCGCGTCCCCAGACGACGGCGCCAATGCGGGCACCCGGCTTGGCGGTGCGCACCATCTCTGCCATGGCCGCGGACATCACCGGAAAGAACACGAAGCCGAACCGGCAGTACACGGCGTCGAACGTGCTGTCCCCGAAGGGCATGGCGGCAGCGTCGCACACCTCAAAGTCCAGGTTGGTCAGGCCCCGGGCCGATGCCTTCTCTTCCGCCACGCGGAGCATCCCCGCCGAGATGTCGGCCAGGACCACCCTGCCCTCCGGCCCGCGCTCGGCCACAGTGAGTCCGGGTTCCCCCGCGCCTGCCGCGACATCCAGCACCCGGTAGTCGGGGCCCAGCCCCAGCTCCTCGAGCAATGCGTCCCCGAACGGCGCCTGCCAGCCGCGCAGTTCAGCGTCCCACTTGTTCCAGCCCGCCGAGAACTCATCCCAGATTATGCGCTGCTGGTCGCGAATGCGGGCGGCTGAGGCAAACATGGCGGTTCCTTAGCTCGTCTGTACGTAGCCCCTAGTCTGCTCCGGGATCCGGGCCTCCGGCAATGAGTCCAAGGGCAGTAGGCTTAAGAGCATGTCTTCCCACGAAACCCCCGGCACAGCAGGCACCGACCCCCAGCGGGAACCGGCCCAGGGCAGTGTTCCGGAGCGCCGCGAGGTCACCGTCCGCCGGGCGCCGAAATTTGTGCCGTTCCTGATCCTGGGCGGCCTGGTGGGCGTGGCCGCCGCAGCCGTCGTCGCCTACGCATTCCCCGGTGACGCGAGCTACGACCGCGCTTCGGTGTTCGGCTTCTTCATGGTCCTTTGCGCTGCCGGCGGCGTCATCCTGGGTGGCGCGGCCGCCCTGGTGCTGGACCGGATGAGCGTCCGACGCACCGAGCACGCCGTCGTCGAGTCCGCGCCGGACGCCGACGACGACGAACACCGCGGCTGAACAGCGCCAACACCGCGCTTGGTCAGGGCGGCAGGTCACAAAACGGCCGCCGGAAAAGTCTTAGCGCACATCGTGAGATAATCGACCAGTGGCACGCGGCGATGGAAAACTTTCTCATGATCTTCTCCCAGGCGAAAAAGGCCCTCAGGACGCATGTGGCGTCTTCGGGGTCTGGGCACCCGGTGAAGAAGTAGCAAAACTCACCTACTACGGGCTGTATGCACTGCAGCACCGCGGTCAGGAGTCGGCTGGTATTGCAACCAGCGACGGCAAGCGGATTAACGTCTACAAGGACATGGGCCTCGTTTCCCAGGTCTTCGACGAGACCACGCTGAATACCCTGACCGGGCACCTGGCCGTCGGCCACTGCCGCTATTCCACTACCGGCGCGAGCCACTGGGCCAACGCCCAGCCCACCCTGGGCGCGACGTCCACGGGCACCGTGGCGCTCGCCCACAACGGCAACCTGACCAACACGGCCGAGCTCAAGGCGATGATCGAGGACCGCAACGGCGGAAACCTCAGCGGCGAGATGAAGCAGGGCAACACCTCCGACACCGCCCTGGTCACGGCGCTCCTGGAGGGCGAAGAGGGCAAGTCCCTCGAGCAGACCTCCATGGAACTGCTGCCCAAGATCAAGGGCGGCTTCTGCTTCGTCTTCATGGATGAGGGCACCCTCTACGCGGCCCGCGACACCTACGGGATCCGCCCGCTCTGCCTGGGTCGGCTGGAACGCGGCTGGGTGGTTGCCTCCGAGCAGTCCGCCCTCGCCACCGTCGGCGCCAGCTTCATCCGCGAAATCGAACCCGGCGAGTTCATCGCGATCGACGAGGCCGGCGTCCGCTCGCAGCGCTTCGCCGAGGCGACGCCGGCCGGCTGCGTTTTCGAATACGTTTACCTCGCCCGCCCGGACGCCTCCATTGCGGGCCGCTCGGTATACGAATCCCGCGTCGAAATGGGCCGCCAGCTGGCCCGCGAAAACACCCAGGAAGCGGACATCGTCATCCCGGTGCCGGAATCGGGCACCCCCGCGGCTGTGGGCTACGCCGAGGAATCCGGCATCCCCTTCGCGCACGGCTTCGTCAAGAACTCTTACGTGGGCCGCACGTTCATCCAGCCCTCGCAGACGCTGCGCCAGCTCGGCATCCGGCTCAAACTCAACGCCCTGGAATCGGTGATCCGCGGCAAGCGTGTTGTTGTGGTGGATGACTCGATCGTCCGTGGAAACACCCAGCGCGCCATCGTGCGGATGCTCCGGGAAGCGGGCGCCGCAAGCGTCCACATCAAGATTTCCTCCCCGCCGGTCAAGTGGCCGTGCTTCTACGGCATCGACTTCGCCTCCCGGGCGGAGCTGATCGCCAATGGCGCCACCGTCGAAGAGATCACCCAGGCCATCGGCGCCGACTCGCTGGCCTACATTTCCGAAGACGGCATGATCGGCGCCACCCAGCAGCCCCGCGAACGCCTCTGCACCGCCTGCTTCACCGGCAAGTACCCCATCGAGCTCCCGGGCGCGGACAAGCTCGGCAAGAACCTGCTGGAACGCACGGATCTCGGCGGCCTGCCCGCCGCCGGAGATGCCGCACTCGGCGCGGCAGCCTCGGAGTCCGCCGCCGCCGAAGCCGCCGCCGGTATCAGCACCGACGACGATCCGGCCGAGAAGGCCGGCGCCACCGGATGCGATCCGGGGCCCGACTCCGAATTCGAAGAACTGCTCACCGATGCCGACCGCGTCACCACAGCCGACAAGAAAGAGCCAGTATGACTTCCGCCTCCCCGGCCGCTGACATGAACGCCGCCCAGAACGCCGGCATCACCTACGCCTCTGCCGGCGTCGACGTCGAAGCGGGAGACCGCGCCGTCGAACTCATGAAGGGCGCCGTCAAGGCAACCCACAACGCCTCGGTGATCGGCGGCGTCGGCGGGTTCGCAGGCCTCTACGACGTCTCCCGGCTGCTCACCTACAAGCGCCCGCTGCTGGCCACCTCCACCGACGGCGTCGGCACCAAGGTGGCAATCGCCCAGGCCATGGACATCCACGACACCATCGGCTACGACCTCGTCGGCATGGTGGTGGACGACATCGTCGTCGTGGGCGCCGAGCCGCTCTACATGACCGACTACATCGCCTGCGGCAAGGTGGTCCCGGAGCGCATCGCGGACATCGTCCGCGGCATTGCGGCCGCCTGCTCGGTCGCCGGCACCGCCCTGGTGGGCGGCGAAACCGCCGAGCACCCGGGCCTGCTGGGCGAACACGAGTACGACGTCGCCGGTGCCGCCACCGGCGTTGTCGAGGCCGACTCGCTGCTCGGCCCGGACCGTGTCCGCGCCGGCGACGTGGTGATCGGCATGGCCTCCTCCGGCCTCCACTCCAACGGCTACTCCCTGGTCCGCCGCGTCATCAACCACGCCGGCTGGGCCCTGGACCGCCAGGTCTCCGAACTCGGCCGCACCCTGGGTGAGGAGCTCCTCGAGCCCACCCGCGTCTACGCCGCGGACTGCCTGGACCTCGCCCGCACCTTCCCGGTGAACGCCTCCTTTGCCACAGGCGGCAGAGCCGTGCACGGCTTCAGCCACGTGACCGGCGGCGGCCTCGCGGCCAACCTCGCCCGGGTCCTCCCGCAGGGCCTGCTGGCCACGGTGGACCGCGCCACCTGGGAACTCCCGGCCATCTTCAAGCTGGTCGCCGAACTCGGCAACGTCCCGCTGGCCGATCTGGAGCGCACCCTGAACCTGGGCGTGGGCATGGTCGCCATTGTTTCCCCGGAAGCGGCCGACGCCGCCGTCAACCGGCTCAACGACCGCGGCCTTCCGTCCTGGATCATGGGTACCGTCGAGCAGAACTCGGATTCGATCGTCAAGACGGGCCCGGACTACGTCCAGGGCGCCAAGGGCGTCGACGGCGGCGCCGTCCGGCTGGTCAACGCCTACGCCTAGACGAGCCTGACCCGCACCAACCATCGAGTGCTCCATAACCGCCGTGTTGAACCCTGAAAACGGCAGTTGGGCCCACGCCGGCAGGGTTCCCTGGTCGAGCTTGCGAGGCGAGGGGCCGGTGGGGAGCACTCGATGTGTTTAAGCAGCGGCCCTAGACCTCCAGCAGGCTGAAAACGCCGCCCTGCGGGTCCTTGAGGGTGGCGATGGTGCCGGCTTCCTCGACCTCGTCCGGTTCGATCAGCACGACGCCGCCGGCGGCCACGGCTGCCTGCACCGCCTGCGCGACATCGGAGACGCCGAAATAGACCTGCCACCCCGGCTCGAGGGCGTCCTGCGCGTCACCGGGAACCCGGGCGATGCCGGCCACCTCTGCGCCGCCCACCATGAGCGTGGTGTAAGTGCCGCCGTCGTCCTGGGGGTATTCGGTCACCTCGTGCCCGAAGAGCTGCTGGAAGAAGCCGACGGCGGCCTGCGGCTCCGGTGTGAGCAGCTCGGCCCAGGCCAAGGTGCCCGCCTCCTGGCTCCGGCCGGCTCCGAAATGGCTGCCCGCCTGCCAGACCCCTGTGGTTCCGCCGCCGGGCGGGGCGAAGAAGACCATGACGCCGGTGTCCCCGATCGCCTCGGGACCGAATTCAAGCTGCCCTGGGGAATGGGCCAGTTCGGCGACCAGGTCCCGGGCGTCCTCGACCGCGAAATACACGTTCCACCGGCCCGGGTCGCCAGCGGCTTCCTGCTGGGGGTTCTGCGGCGCGAGCACGGTAACCAGGGAGTCGCCGAGGAAGGCCTTCGCGTAGCTGCGTCCGTCCGGGGTGGGTAGGTCCTCGTACCGCCAGCCGAAGACCTCCGCGTAGAAGGCCTTCGCGGCCTCCACATCGCTGGTCTGGAGGTCCGTCCAGCAGAGCTCACCCTCGGCGAATCCTGTGCGCATGGTCATGGCAGTCCTTCCGGGGCATCTGGGTCGCGGCCGGGAAAATCCGGCACGAATAACCTAGCCCCGGGCCCCGTCGGTTACAACTGCGCTGGCGAAACGACTGGCGAAACGACGCAGGCACTAGATGGGACGGGCACAAGAAAGGCCGCCGGCCACGCCTGAATCAGGTGTGGCCGACGGCCCGAAAATCTTTGGCTGGCACCGCGGTGCCGGAAGGATCCCCCCGGAGAAAACCTGCCGGAAGGAAGCGTCGACTAACCTATGCGACGGGAATCTACCTCGTCGTCGTCGTCTTCCACATCGTCCGCGTACTTATCCACATACGCTGAATAGTCCGGCTCGACCGGGTCATCCGCGAAGTGGCTCGTGGCACGACTTCCCGGGCCCGTGAGCTCGCGCTGAAGGGCCGAATAGTCAGTGTTCGGGGAGTAGTACTTGATGTCCCGAGCCTGCTTGGTAGCTTTTGCCTTTTGACGGCCGCGCCCCATGGCGTGACCCCCTTTTGTACTTGGACCGGAGGTGGTCACCTTTGGCGATAGGTGAGGCCCCGGAATGTTTGGTCAATTTGTCGTACACCTAGATTACATGCTTTCGGCGTCAACTGCTCCCCAGCCCGCCCCCTGTGGACAGCGTGGCGCCTCCCGTAACGGTGGCCGCGGCCACGTTCGCATGCGCCGTGCCGCGCATCTTCGATAGAGTTTCGTGATGTGCGCCCAGAAAAGGGCCGCGATGCCGGGCCTCCAGCCCCGGCAAAGACGCACGGAAGTGGTGAATTTCTCAGTGACTGAAGAGAATCCAAGGTACGACGCCGGGACCATCCCGCCGCCGCCTTCGAGGCCGCCGACGTCCGCCCTGCCCGTCATTACAGCCGACCCTCCGCGGGCCACGAATCGTTCGGCGGCACCTGCAGCGGCGAAACCATCGGGCCGCACCTTCGCCGGCATCGTGGGCGCGCTCTCACAGCGGGCGCGCCCTCTGGCCCGCCGGATCCGCCGGCAAGGGCCAATGCGGCTCGGCGTGGCCGCGGCCGTCCTCGCCACGCTTGGGCTCCTGGTCTGGTGGGCTGTGGCCGCATTTGCCGGCAGCGACCAGCCCTCCTCGGATGGCGGCAGCCCGGCCCCCGCAGCGTCGTCGGCGTCGGCCCCGCCCAGCCGCGGAGCCCTGCCGCTGGAAGGCGTCAACCCCCTGGACTTCCAGTTGCGGGACTGCTTCAAGGACTTCGATCCGGACGCGCAGCAGTCCACCGTTGTGGACTGCGCCACAGGTCACTCGGCGCAGCTGGTCGCCGTGGAGAAGTACGGGGCAGATGAGTCCTACCCCGGCCGGGAACCGCTCAGGCAGAAAGCGCGCAACGCCTGCAAGGCAGCGCCGCTGACGGACAAGGCTGGCGACTACGACCTGAGCTACAAGCTGGCCTACCCGAGCTCGCGCAGCTGGGAAAAGGGCGACCGTCGGGTCGACTGCTACGCCGTGACGGACGCCGGAAACGTCATCAAGGAGTCCTTGCTGCCCTAGCCTTGCCCGGCTTGGATGCGCTGGTTTAGGGCACAGCGCATACAGCGCTGGCAAGGCTTTAGCGCGCCGGCTTTAGCGCACCGGCACGGCGCTAACGCGCTGGTTTAGCGCAGGCTTTAGCGCGCCGGCGGCCGGGACTGGCCCGGCCGCCGGTGGCGCTTTGCACTCGTACCGGCGGCGCCTACTCCTTGCGCCGGACCGAGAGCCCGGTGCCGGTGGCCGCGCCGCCGTCGGGCAGGTCCGTTTCCTCCAGCCCGCCCATGGTCAGTTCCATCAGGTCCGGCGCGGTGTCCACGAGGACCGTATCGCCGTCGGCGATGTCGCCGGCCAGGATGGCCTTCGCCAGCCGGTCGCCGATCTCGCGCTGCACCAGGCGGCGCAGCGGCCGGGCGCCGTACGCGGGATCGAAGCCGGACACGGCCAGCCAGGCGCGGGCACCCTCGGTAACTTCCAGGTTCAGCCGGCGGCCCTTGAGCCGCTCCCCCAGCTCCTTGACCTGCAGTTCCACGATCCGGGACAGCTCCTCCACGTTCAACGGATCGAACAGCACCACCTCATCGAGCCGGTTCAGGAACTCCGGCTTGAACGAGGCGTTCACCATCGCCATGACGGCGTTCTTCTTGGCCGCGGCGTCGAGATTGGGGTCCACGAGGAACTGGCTGCCCAGGTTCGAGGTGAGCACCAGGATCACGTTGCGGAAGTCCACGGTGCGGCCCTGACCGTCGGTGAGCCGGCCGTCGTCGAGCACCTGCAGGAGGATGTCGAAGACCTCCGGGTGGGCCTTTTCCACTTCATCCAGCAGCAGCACCGAGTACGGGCGCCGCCGCACGGCCTCGGTGAGCTGGCCGCCCTCCTCGTAGCCGACGTACCCGGGAGGCGCCCCGACGAGCCGGGCCACGGAATGCTTTTCCGAGTACTCGGACATGTCGATCCGCACCATCGCGCGCTCGTCGTCGAAGAGGAAGTCCGCGAGGGACTTGGCGAGCTCGGTCTTGCCGACGCCGGTGGGGCCGAGGAACAGGAACGAGCCGGTGGGCCGGTTGGGGTCGCTGATCCCGGCGCGGGCGCGGCGTACGGCGTCGGAGACCGCGGCGACGGCCTTCTTCTGGCCGATCAGCCGCTCGCCCAGGACGTGCTCCATGTTCAACAGCTTCTGGCTCTCGCCCTGCAGCATGCGCCCCGCGGGGATCCCGGTCCAGGCCGAAATCACCTCGGCGATGTCATCGGCGGTGACCTCGTCGGCCACCATCTGCCTCGATTTGTCGGGTACGGCCGCCTCGGCCTCGGCGGCCGCGTTCAGTTCCCGTTCCAGGGCGGGGATCTCCCCGTAGAGGATCCTCGACGCCGTCTCAAGGTCCCCCTCGCGCTGGGCTTTGTCGGCCGCGGAGCGGAGCTCATCGAGCTTGGCCCGCAAGTCGCCCACCCGGTTCAGGCCAGCCTTCTCGGCCTCCCACCGGGCGTTCAGGCTCGCGAGCTCCTCCTTCTTGTCCGCCATGTCCGCGCGCAGGGCCGCGAGGCGTTCCACCGAGGCGGGATCGGTCTCGCCCGCCAGGGCCAGTTCCTCCATGGTCAGGCGGTCCACCTGGCGGCGCAGCTGGTCGATCTCCTCCGGGGCGGAATCGATTTCCATCCGCAGCCGGGACGCAGCCTCGTCCACGAGGTCGATCGCCTTGTCCGGCAGCTGCCGGCCGGAGATGTACCGGTTGGAGAGGGTCGCGGCCGCCACGAGAGCGGAGTCGGAGATAGACACCTTGTGGTGGGCCTCGTAGCGTTCCTTGAGGCCACGCAGAATGCCGATGGTGTCCTCCACGCTGGGCTCGCCCACATAGACCTGCTGGAACCGGCGCTCCAGGGCGGGATCCTTTTCGATGTTCTCGCGGTACTCGTCCAGCGTGGTGGCACCGATCAGCCGCAGCTCGCCGCGGGCCAGCATGGGTTTGAGCATGTTGCCGGCATCCATGGAGCTGTCCCCGGTGGCGCCGGCACCCACCACGGTGTGGAGCTCGTCGATGAACGTGACAATCTGCCCCTCGGAGCCCTTGATTTCCTCCAGGACAGCCTTGAGCCGCTCCTCGAACTCGCCGCGGTATTTCGCTCCGGCCACCATCGAGGCGAGGTCCAGGGCGATCAAGGTCTTGCCGCGCAGGCTTTCGGGCACGTCGCCTTCCACGATCCGCTGGGCGAGGCCCTCGACGACGGCGGTCTTGCCGACGCCGGGCTCGCCGATGATGACGGGGTTGTTCTTAGTGCGGCGGCTCAGGACCTGGATGATGCGCCGAATCTCGGCATCGCGGCCAATCACCGGGTCCAGCTTGCCCGAGCGGGCGACTGCGGTGAGGTCGGTGCCGTACTTCTCCAGCGCCTGGAACGAGTTCTCCGGGTCCGCGTTGTCCACCTTGCGGCCGCCGCGAACGCCCGGCAGGGCGGCCAGCAGCGCCTCATGGGAGGCGCCGGCCTCGCGCAGGAGCTTCCCGACGCCGTCGCTCCCGGCAGCGAGGCCCAGCAGCAGGTGCTCGGTGGAGACAAAAGTGTCCCCGAGTCGTTCGGCCTCGTTCTGGGCATTCTTGATCGCCTGCAGCCCGGTCCGGGACAACTGCGCCTGCTGCACACTGCTCCCGGACGACGACGGAAGAGCCTTGATGGCGGTGCTCGCCTGGACACTGACGGCATCCGGGTCAGCGCCGGTGGCCCGGAGCAGTGCGACGGCGACGCCCTCCCGCTGGTCCATGAGCGCCTTGAGCAGGTGGGCGGGCTCAAGCTGCGGGTTTCCCGCAGTCGAGGCGTTCATGGCGGCGGCAGCGAGAGCCTCCTGGCTCTTCGTGGTGAATTTGGCGTCCAAAGAGGGCTCCTTCCGGAATGGTCCTGATGTCAAAGTTGAGTCTACATCGCTCAACTTTGCCATGAGGGACGCTGGCTCCATGTTTGCCGACAGCGAAACGCCTGTCTAGGGGCCGAGTGCCCGCGGGCCCGCGGCGCACCGCGGCCCTGCTGCGCCCTGCCGCGCCCGCCCCGCCCGGTGGGCCCGGCCCGCGGGACATGCCCTCCCCTCGGCCCGAAGATTGGACATAGTCCCAACATGTCCACCGCTTAGACCCAAGGCTGGCCATGTCCCCTCGGCCTGGGCGCCAAGAATGAGCATGCCCCCTCGACCTGGATCCGAAGAATGAGCATGCTCCCCCGACCTCGGCGCGAACGGGCTCGAAGACTGGACATGTCCTCCGCTGCACGTGCAAGTGGCTAAAGACTGGACATGTCCCCCGACGCCATGTGGGACCACAGGGCATGCCCTCCCTTGGCGCGCACCAGTGGACATAATGCCCGTGTGCCCATTCCCCGGCCCGAAAACTGGACATGTCCTCCGCTGCCAGACGTGGCCACCGGACATGCTCTCCGCTGGCCCGCACAGCTGGACATGTCCTCCGCTGCCAGATGTGGCCGCTGAACATGCTCTTCTCTGGCCCGCAAACAGCTGGACATGTCCACACCAGCCAGATCTGACGAAGGTCAGCTCGGAGGACCTTGCGAAAGTCAGCCAAGTGAAGCGGGGCCTGCGAAGGTCAGCTAGGTGAAACTCGGCTTGGCGGGGCCCGGCGAAGGTCAGCTAGGTGAAACTCGGCTCGGCGGTGCACCGGCTCGGCGGCGCTCAGGGGGCGAAGCCTGGCCCGGCCCGGTAGGCCCGGCCCGGAGGAGCCGTCCGGAGGAGCCGTCCGGAGGAGCCGTCCGGAGGCCTGGGCCCGGAAGGAGTGGCCCGGTGGCTGGGTCCCCCAAGGAGCCGGCCACCGAACCAAACACTCCCACCCCCAAAGCTTGTCACATGTTTGACAAAATTGTCACACGCCGCTCCGGGCCGTGCCGAGGCTCCTCGGTATTGTGGAATCCATGAACGAGACGGCGGCACCGCAGAATCCCGAGCACCGGAGTGTATTCCTGGACAAGGAGCACCCTGCCACCTGGCGCGCACTCAACGGACTGGGCCTGAAAGCCAAGGAAGCCGCCGCCGAGGCCGGGCTGGACGGGACGCTGATCGAGTTGCTCCATGTCCGCATTTCGCAGATCAACGGCTGCGCCTACTGCCTTGACATGCACGTGGACGATGCCGTCAAGAACGGCGAGTCGGCCCAGCGCTTGGCTGTGCTCCCCGCATGGCGCGACACCACCCTCTTCTCCGAAAAAGAACGCGCAGCCCTGACGCTGGCCGAGGCCATCACCACCATCTCTGACGCCCAGGCCCGGGACCACGAAGGCGCACAGGCCCGGCGGCACCTGACGGCCGAAGAATTTTCCGCCGTCAGCTGGCTGGCGATCGCGATGAACGCGTTCAACCGGGTCTCCATCGTCAGCCAGCACCCGGTCCGCGCCGCCCGCGTATAACCCGTCAGCCAGCACCCGGTCCGCGCCGCCCGCGTATAACCCGTCAGCCAGCACCCGGTCCGCGCCGCCCGCGTATAACCCGTCAGCCGGCCCCTCCCGAACCCGCCCGCGGCGAACCCTCCCACCCGCTGGCCCGCCAATACCCCGGTCGGCGAGCAGGCACGCGTCCAAGACATGGGCATCAATGTGCGTTGCTGTCCAAGCAACCTCCCATAGCCACACCTGGCGCACGGTCGCATCCGCCCCGCCGTCACGGTGTGACCCCGCCACGTACGACGCTGGCCCACGCCCGCGCCGACGTCGGCCAGGGCACGTCCGACACCCGCACTGGGCCCGCGGACGGGACTAGACTGCCACCATGGCCGTCTACGTCGATCCGCCCCTTTGGCCTGCCCACGGAACCTGCTTCTCCCACCTTGTCTCGGACACCTCGCTCGCGGAGCTCCACGCCTTCGCCGCGGCCGCCGGCATCCCTGAGCGAGCGTTCGACGGCGACCACTACGACGTCGCCGAGGCCCGGTACGAGGACCTGGTGGCGGCCGGCGCCATTCCCGTGGAGGGCCGGGTCCTCGTCCGCAAACTGATCGCCAGCGGGCTGCGGATCCCCGCCCGCCGGCGCGGAAAGGCCCTCCGGGTCCCGCTTCTGAACCGCTGGAACGAGGCGCTGCCGGGCCACGACGCCCTCTTTCTGGACCTGCTGGACCGCTGGGGCGAGGAGCACCGGAAGTACCACGGCCGCACGCATCTGCTGGCTGTGCTGGAGGCCCTGGACCTGCTGTGCGATCCGGCCGATCCGCCCCGGGCCGTGGTGCTGGCCGCCTGGTTCCACGACGCCGTCTACCGCGGCGTGGCGGGACAGGACGAGGAAGATTCGGCGCGGCTGGCCGAAGACCGGCTCCGGCATGCTGGTCTCCCGGCCGCCGAGGTGGACGAAGTGGTGCGCCTGGTGCTGGTGACGGCGGACCACCGTCCGGAGCCCGGAGACGACGGCGGCGCCTTGCTCAGCGACGCCGATCTCTCCGTCCTCGGCGGGGAACCGGAGGCCTACGCCCGCTACCTGGCCGCCGTCAGGGAAGACTTCGCGCATATCGGCGACGCCGACTTCGCCGCCGGGCGTGCCGCCGTCGTGCGCCAGCTGCTGCGGCTTGATCCGCTCTTCCATACTGATCGGGCCCGCGGTCTGTGGCTGGAGGCGGCCCGCCGGAACCTGCGGGGCGAACTCGCCTGAACGGCGTCCCGCGCGGCCACCCGCCGGCAGGCGGCGAGGCTCAGGCGGCGACGCTGAGGTGGTTCGCCAGCCGATCGAACGACTCACGCCACCCTTCGCCGTGGCGGTCACGGTTGGCTACGGAGTCAAACGGACCCTGGGTGAACGTCATCTGCGTGCCGCCGTCGACCTCCTCCAGCCGAATCGTCACCTCGGTCTCGAAGCCGCGGGTGCCGTCCTGCCTGTCCCAGGCATGGGTGAACACGAACAGGTGCGGCGGCTCAACATCGGTATGCACCCCGCTCCACCAAAATTGCTGCCCGGTACTGTCCTGGATCATGCAGGCGCGGTACAGGCCGCCGACTTCGAGGTCCGCGTCGACGCTCTCACGCGGAACATGGAAGCCGCGCGGACCCCACCACTGCGGGGCCTGGTCCGGGTCCGTCAACGCAGACCACACACCCTGGATGGGGGCCCTGAACTCGCGGACAATGACCAGCATGAGGTCCGTGTCGCCGGACGCCGGTTCGCTCATGGCCCTCTCCCTCGGATTGCTTGGACTGATTGGGGATGCGCCCCCTGCCCCCCGCTGGCTGCGCAGCCGCCCTAGCGTCGGCTGGGGCTGTAGGGGGTCACATAGCGCGAATTGCTCGGAACGATCTGCTTGCCGAGCGGCATCAGCGAGACGGGAATGAGCTTGAGGTTGGCGATCGCCAGCGGTATGCCGATAATCGTGATCGCCATGGCGAAGGCCGTGACGACGTGCCCGATCGCGATCCAGATGCCTGCCACAAGCAGCCAGATGACGTTTCCCAGCAGGGAAAATATGCCATTTCCGCCGGGCTTGTCCACCACCATGCGACCGAACGGCCACAGTGCATAGGACGCGATACGGAACGAGGCCAGCCCCCACGGAATGGTGACGACCAGCAGGCAGCAGACGACGCCGGCCAGGAAATATCCAAGGGCCAGCCACAGGCCGCCAAAGAGCAGCCAGATGATGTTCAGGAGTGTCTTCATGGATTCATTCTCGCCCGTAGGAGTGACAATCGGATTAGTGGTTCACCCGGAAAAATCCCTGACTTTCGCGCCCGGCCTCTCCCGGCCCGTGTCCGGCCTCAGCAACCGGCTTTCGGGTGCCGGCACCCGGTTCCCCGGTGCCGACCACGCCCCTTCGGCGCTTAGGTATCGGCCTGCTTGACCATGGCCGCCTCAACGTTGATCTTGACCTTGTCGCTGACCAGCAGCCCGCCCGTTTCGAGGGCGGCGTTCCAGGTCAGGCCGAATTCCTTCCGGCTGATGTCCGCCTCGGCGCTGAATCCGGCCCGGGTGGCGCCGAAGGGGTCCACCGCGACGCCGGTGTACTCGACTTCGAGTTCCACGGGCTTGGTGACGCCGCGGATCGTCAGACTCGCCGGTCAGCACATAGTCTTCCCCGTCGCCCCGGATCCCCGTGGCCCTGAAAGTCATGTCGGGGTATGTCTCGACATCGAAGAAGTCCGGGCCGCGGACATGGCCATCGCGGTTGGCGTCCCCCGAGTCGAAGCTCGCGGTCTTGACCGTGGCGTGCAGGCTGGCCTCCGCCAGCGAATCGCGCACTCTTGCCTCGGCGGAGGCCTCGTTGAACCGGCCGCGGACCTTGCTGATGCCCGCATGGCGGACGCTGAAGCCGATTTCGCTGTGGGACATGTCCAGCGTCCACACTCCGGGGGTCAAACCTTCGGGCAGAGTCACAACGGTCTCCTTCGAGCGGTGGCGGGCCTGCCCCGCCGGGGCGATCGGGGTATTCCCCACTTTGCATGCTAACGAGGAAGCCCCTCCCGGGCTAGGCCCAGCCGGCCCAGGGGCACCCGGGCGGCCACGCTGGCTTGCGACTACCAGATTTCCGACGGCGGATTCCGCTTTCCGGGGCCGCCGCGTTCTCTGGCCTTCGCTCCGCGGTCGGGTTACTCTGGCCTATAAATGCCGGGCAATCACCGAATTTCGCGGAACTATTCACACAGTCCTGATCAACCAAGTGATGTGAGGAATCGTGGCCGGGTCCCTGGGGAAACGTGGCAAGGCGGGTATCGGAGCTTGCTTGCTGAGCCTGGGTCTGTTGCTTTCTGCCTGCCTCCCCGGCCCGCCGGAACCCCCACCGCGCCCGAGCCCTGGCACGCCGTCGTCCGCCCCGCCGTCGTCGGTCCCGCCGTCCTCCGCACCGCCGCCGCCGCCGTCGTCGTCTGCCGCGCCGTCGGCCGGCGAGGCCGTGCACTTCACCGCCCAAGGGGACATCGGCGTCGGCACGGGGGCCAAGAAGGTGCTCGACGTCGTTGCCAGTCTCAATCCCCACCTGAACCTCGCCCTCGGCGACTTCGCGTACAAGGCCGGGCTCGAACAGGAGTTCTGCGACATGGTCACCGCCCGCCTCGGCGAGGACTTCCCGTACCAACTGGTGACCGGCAACCACGAGAGTGACGGCCATGACGGCGACATCGAGAAATATGTCCAGTGCCTGCCGAACAAGCTGCCCGGGCTCCAGGGCGAATACGGCACCCAATGGCGCGTCGATGTCCCCGAGCAGAACCCCGTTGTCCGGTTCATTCTGGTCTCACCCGGCATCGATTTCCGGGACGGGCCGCTGGACTACTCAAGGGGCAGCGAACGCTGGCGTTGGACCGCGGAGGCCATCGACGAGGCCAAATCGCAGAACATCCCCTGGACGGTGGTGGGCATGCATACCCCGTGCCTGAGCGTCGGCAACTATGACTGCCAGGCGGGGCAAGACTTCACGAACATGCTGATCGAAAAGGAAGTGGACCTCGTCCTCTCCGGCCACGACCACGTCTATCAGCGGACGCATCAGCTGGCCACGGGCGGAGGCTGCGCCGAACTCGTTCCCGCCCGCTTCACCTCCGGGTGCCTGGCCGATACCGATGGCGCCATGGTCCAGGGCTCGGGTACCGTGTTCGCCACCGTCGGCGTTGGCGGTGTCGGACTTTACAACGTGAGATCCGGTGACCCGGAAATGCGCTACTTCGCCAGCACATCCGGAAAGAACCGGGACCCGTCTCTTGGGACCTTGGACGTCACGGCCACGGCGGATGAGCTTGCCGCCCGGTTTGTTCCCGCAGACGGCGACACCTTCTCGGATTCCTTCACGCTCCGGCGCAGGTAATCCGCCAGGGGGTTTCCAAGAGCCCTCAGGCCGGCACCCAGATGCTGATCCAGTCGAGCGAGACGTGGCCCTGGGTCGCCGGTGCCGGGCAGCCGGTCAGGCAGGACTCGGTCTGCAGGATCAGGTGCATGGGCGACGTCGGCGCCTTGGTGCTGGCCCCCAGGGATCGCCCGTCGAGGAAGAACTCGACCCGCCCGGGACTCCATTCCATCGTGGCCACATGCCACGAGGTTACGGACTGGTCCGAATCGAACTTCTCGAAGGCATCCGCGCCGTTCCGGTCATAGTGGACGGCGCCGTAGATGATCGCCGCAAGGTCCCCTTCGGGGAAGTCCACCTCGCCATCCCGGGGCCAGACGCCGCTGTTCGGCCAGAGCAGCCATGCCGTCTTGAATCCGGGCAGCGCATCGGCCCGGTAGCGGAGCGAGTACCGGCCGTGAAGGAGACTGTTGGCGCGCGGCGGGTTGGAGCTGGCGTTGGGGATCCTGGGCGTCGGCGCCGCCCCCATCGAGATCCCGTTTTCCGAGTGCAGGTACCAGTCCAGTGAGCCATTGCGGACGCTAAGCACCTTCGACGGGTAGTAGCCGGACTTCCCACCGCTGACTTGTCCGGCAGTGTCCGGCGTCCCGTCCTTGTAGCCGGCGCTCCACCGCGCGCTGTAGAGCGGACCGGGGAAGCCGCCCAGCGGGACGTCGCCGGCGGAGAAGTCCTCGACAAAGACCTGCCTCCAGCCCGGCAGGTCCCCCGCCATTGTCACATCCGTGGTCCGGGCCGGAGACGGTGCCAAGCCGGGTCCCGGTTGGGTCGCGGGCGGACTTCCCGGCGCCGGGGCGGGCCCAGTCTCGGCTCCGCTTCCCGGAGCTCCCGTCGGCGCCCCCGGCTGGGAGCCTGCGCCCGGGGAGCTGGGGTCCGTGGTGCCGGTGTTCGGAGCGCCAGCGCCCGTGGTGCCTGACGGGGCGGCCGGCGACGCCGAGATGGAGGTGAACAGCGGCCGCTCGGCCCGGGGAGCGGCATCCGCGCCGCACGCCGCCAGCGCCAGGACCGGGCCCAGGACCATGGCGGGAACCGCCAATACCTGGAAGGCGAGGACGTGCCGGCGGCCGGCCGGCACGCACCCCCTTTTGACGCGTGTCCGCATCCGGCCAGTGTCGCATGGAGACCACAGACCATCAACATTTTCCCTGCATTTTTAGTTGAATTTTCAAGTTAATCCAAGGTTAATGCAAGGTGGCCTGACCAGACTTTAACCCTGGGGTATATCACTAAGTTGTCGTCAACCGCTCAGCGTTAGCATTGGGTCTATTTTCCGGTTGGAGGAGTCGGAAAGCGCTGCAGTTGCGACGAGCAGAATACGTTATTGAGTGGTGAGGCCAGTGTCCATCCCGAATCTCAAGCCAAACGTGCGCCCCCAAACGACGCCCCCGCCGGCAAATCCCTCGGTCAGTGTGGTGATCCCCACCTTGAACGAGGCAATGAACCTGCCGTGGGTGCTGCGGCGTATGCCCTCCTATGTGGATGAGGTGGTAATTGTTGACGGCCGTTCCTTGGACGGCACAGTCGAAGTGGCCCGGGCCTTGCGCCTGGACGTCGTGGTGGTGGCAGAACCCCGCCCCGGCAAGGGAAACGCCGTGCGGGCCGGATTTGCCGCGGCCTCCGGCGACATCATCGTCATGCTGGACGGCGACGGCAGCATGGACCCCCAGGAGATCGGCTGGCTGGTGACTCCGCTCCAGCATGAATACGACTTCGTCAAAGGCTCCCGCTATGTGACGGGCGGCGGCTCGGACGATCTCACATTGCTGCGCAGCGGGGGAAACAAGATGCTCACCTGGCTCGCCAACGCCGTCCTCCACAGCGACTACTCCGACCTTTGCTACGGATACATCGCCCTGCGCCGCGAATGCGTTGACATACTGGAGCTGGAGTCGGACGGGTTCGAGATCGAAACCGAGCTGATCGTGCGGGCCTCAAGGGCCGGCCTCCGCATTGCCGAGGTTCCCAGCCATGAACTGTCCCGCATCTCGGGCCAGTCGAACCTGCACACGTTCCGGGACGGTTGGAGAGTCCTCCGCACTCTTGCCCGCGAGCGCGTGAGCTGGGAGGCCCCGACCGCCGGAGCCCGACCCGAAGCCCTGCGTCGAGTTAAGTACAAGTACCCCAGCGAGGTGTTCCCGCACGTTCCCACCGATCCCAGCAGCGTCCTGGGCTTCCGGGCAGGCGAATAGGATGTCCCAGGACTCCAGCTTCCCGGCAGTATCCGTGGTCATTTGCTCCTACTCGGAGGACCGGTGGGACAGGCTGATGGGCGCCCTGGACTCGGTCCGCACCCAGACCGTCCCGCCCAAGCAGACGATCGTCGTCGTGGACTACAACGTGGACTTGTACAAGCGCCTCATCTTTACCGTCCCGGACGCGGTAATTGTCGAGAACACCGGACCCAAGGGCCTCTCCGGCGCCCGCAACACCGGAGCGGGCATCGCCAAGGCTGAGATCGTGGCCTTCCTCGACGACGACGCCGAAGCCGAGCCGGATTGGCTCGAGCGGCTGGCGGCCCTGTACGACGATCCCGACGTTCTGGCAGTGGGCGGCCGGGTGGAGCCGCTGTGGGAAGCCGGCCGGCCGGGTCACTTCGCCAAGGAGCTCGACTGGATTGTCGGATGCACGTACCGGGGAATGCCCAAAGTCGCCGCCGAAGTCCGCAATGTCATCGGCGCGAACATGTCCTTCCGCGCCGATGTCCTGGACCGTGTCGGCGGTTTCAACACAGCCTTGGGTCGCCAGGACGCCGTCCCGCTGGGCTGTGAAGAGACCGAACTGTGCATCCGTGCCGTGATCGGAGCCCCCGGATCCCGGGTGGTCTACGAACCCGCGGCCCTGGTGCACCACCACGTTCCGGCCGAGCGCGGCACCCTGCGCTACATGCTTGCACGCTCCTGGGGCGAAGGGATTTCCAAGGCCCAGGTCAGCAGGGTGGTCGGCCACAAGCGGGCACTCGGCCCCGAACGGCGCTATGTCCGGCAGATCCTGCCACGTGCGGTGTTTGCCGGAATCCGTGGCTGGCTCAGCGGCGGGGACCGTGCCGGGCTCGGCCGGGCGGCAACCATCGTCGCCGTGCTCGCGGCCACCGCGACCGGCTATGTACGCGGCCGCCGCCTGCCTGCCGCGCCCACGCCGCTGAAAGCGGCCGCGGGGTCGACGGAAGAGCCTTGGAGGGAAGTCCAGTGAACCGCGTAACTTACGTGACCGTGGCCGTACACCGCCCGGTGCAGCCCCTGCACCCGGAACCACCTGACCGCAGGAACCCGACCCCAGAAAGCTTGGATCATGAGCCAACCTGAACGCGACGTGAAACAGCCGATTGGCGCCTCTGCCGGAGCCTCCTTCGACGTCCACGGGATCGTGGGCATCGATGTGGAGGCAGGGACGCCGGGAGAACCGCAGCTGAGGGACATGCTCGCCCCGTTCCTTGGGGGCTCCACCGCGCCACGGCGGATCACCATCGGCGCCAAGATATCGCCGATTTCCAGCCAGTCGCATGCGGAGGATGCCTATCGGTTCACCGGGGAATCCCTCTATGTTCCGGCGGATCGAGTCCAGATCATCGAGACGAAGGACGGGTACCGGATCGAGGGCGCCGGCGAGCTCCTGACCTCTGTGATTCCGCTGCTTGACAGGCTGTGCGTCCAGGAGGAGACGGCGATGATCCATGCCGCCGTGGTGGACTTCCGCGGATCGGGGGTTCTCCTGCCGGCCTGGGGCGGGGTCGGAAAGACCAGCACGGTGGCGAAGCTGGTAGCCATGCGCGACGTGCGGTTCATGGCGGACGACTGGGCTTTCATGGGCGCCGGCGGAATGCTTATGGGCTATGCCAAGCCGATGTTCATCAAGCCCCACCACCGCGCCATCTATCCGGACATGTTCCGGGGGACACGCAAACCACTGGCCCCCGGATGGCTGACGACGCCTGTCGCCCATCTGGCCACGGCGGTGCATCCGGTCATTGTCCGCTATCCGAAAACGGCCGCCTTCACCCGGCGCTGGTCCCCCGAGCACCGCATGGTGCAGCCGGAGCATGTCTTTGGGGCGCAGCGGATTTCGTCCGCGGCGCCGGCACAGCTGGCCATCTTCCTTGAGCGCTTCGACGGCGCGGACGCGCGGCTCGAAGCACGCAGCGCGGAATGGATGACGTCCCGGATCGTCGGCAACTTCCATTCGGAACTTCCCATGGTGTCGCGGCGGCTCGTCGAGGCCCTCGGCGCCACCAGTCTCGTCCCCCTGGAGGAGCATTTTGGCCAAAAGGCAGCCGTGGTGCGCCGGGCCCTGGAGGACGTTCCCTGCTGGCTGCTCCGGCTGCCCGCCGCCTGGTCAGCGGACCAGGCCTCTGACTTCATCGCGAATCTGGTTCGTTCAAAACTGGATGAGTGAGGTGAGGCGACGTGAGCGATCTGAAGGTGTCGGTTGTTGTTCCGGCGCGGAATGCCGCAGCCTGGCTGGCCGAGTGCCTTGAGTCGATCCGCAGCCAACACCCGCACGAAATGATTGTGGTCGATGGCTGCTCGACGGATGACACCGCCGCAATCGCCCGCGACTGCGGGGCAACCGTCATCTCCGATGAGGGGCGCGGCCTGCCGGCCGCACGGATGCTCGGCGCCCGAAGCGCCACAGGTGAGGTCGTCGCCCTGATCGACGCCGACGTCGTCCTTCCGTCGAAGAGCCTGCCCCGGCTGCTGACCGAATTCGAGGCCGGCGGTTACGACGGCCTGCAGTTCGGGCTCGCCAGCGAAGCCGACGGCCCGGGTATTGGGGGGCTGCGCTGGCCTGGCACCACAACCACAGCCGGGTGCGCAAGTGGTTCGGCGTCAGCGCCACGCTGATGCGCCGCGACGTCCTGCTCGACGTCGGGTTCGACGACGAGTTCCGCTCCGGGGAAGATGTGGAGCTCAGGATCCGGCTCGAGCAGGCAGGGTACCGGCTCGGTGTCTCCGACTCCGTGGTGGTCAGGCACCGGTTCGACGACACGTTCGATTACGCCCGCGACCAATGGCTCCAGGACGGGGCCGGGATGGCCCGGACCGTCCGCAAGCACACGGGCCGCGCCGGCTGGCTGGTGATGCTGCCCCTGCTGGCCACGGTGCGGGGCGTGGGCCTGTCCCTGGTCCGCGCACCCCGCTTCCTGCCGTATTGGATGGGCTTCCTGCTCTACAACTACCGCGCCATGGCCGGCGAGCTCCTGCGGCCGGCCTACAAGCCCATCTCCGTCGGAGGGAATGCGGCCTGGCTGGCCGCCGCGAGGATCGCCCCCATGGTGACGGGTTTCCTGTTCTGGGCGCTCGCGGCCCTCGTGCTCCCGCCGGAACAAATAGGTCTTGGTTCCGCGGTGGTGTCGGCCGCCCTCCTGACCGTGCAGCTGGGGATGCTCGGCGTCGGGCCCGCCACGCTGACGCTCCTTCCCGCGGAAACTGACGGCGGCCGGCGCCTCATCGCCTCCAGCCTGCTTGCCGTCGCTACCTTCTCCCTGCTGGGCGCGGGCCTGCTGGTTGCCATCACCTATTGGCTCGGCACAGGTGTCGGCGAGGCCTGGATTGACCCTTTGGTCACGGTCCTTTTCCTGGCCACGGCGCTGCTCGCCGCCAGCGCCTACCAGCTTGACCACGTGGGCGTAGCCCAGGAACGGGCCGACCGTACGCTGGTCAGAAGTCTCGCGCAGAGCCTCGTGCAGCTCGTCGTCCTGGTCGCCGCGTTCGCCGTCGGACTCCGTGACATGGCGGTGATTGTGGGCGCCGTTGCCGCCGGCGCGCTGGCCAGCGTCCTGGTAGGCCTGCGCCAGCTGGGCCGGGCCCACGTGCCCCCCGACTGGAGGCATGGCCTCCGGCCGCGCCCGGCCCTAAAACTCCTGAAGCCAGGGCTTCCCAACCACGCCCTCACGCTCGCCGACCGCGCGCCCGGTTACGTGCTTCCGCTCATCGTTGCAGCTACTCTGGGCCCTGCCCCGACCGCCGCCTGGTTCGTGGTGTGGATGATGGCCTCGGCGGTGTTCTTCGTGCCGCAGTCCGCCGGATTTACCCTGCAAACAGCCCTCGCGGGAACCCGGGCGCGGCCGGGTCTCCTCGCCTCCGCGCTCCGGGCCAGCTTCCTGTTGACTCTCCTGGCCGGGCTGATATTGATGCTGGCCGGGCCACTGCTTCTGGGCTTCCTCGGGGCGCAATACGCGTCCGCGTGGGTCCTTCTTCCTGTACTCGTTCCGGCACTGCTCCTGAGTTGCGTGACCCAGGTCTACTACGGGCTGTGCCGGGCCCAAGGGCGGCTTTTCGAATCCACGGTAGTCGCCACCCTGGCCGCAATCCTGGTCGTGGCACCAGCCGCGGCCGTGGCCCAGCAATATGGCCTCACCGGCGTCTCCGTCCTCTGGGCCGTTGCCCAAGCGACGGCTTCGCTGATTGCCGCTTGGCGTCTGATCACCCTGACCCGAGTGAAGCCCGCCAGCACCGCAGGCGAGATTCCTTCAGCGGCCCGCCAACAGCCGACCTGAATCGAGAAATGATGACACACGAAACGGCAACAAGCCCCCCAGTGCGAACCGCCCACAAGCACGAGGCGCAGGCTCATGCACATGCACATGCGCACGCGCACGCGCATGTCGGCGGCGCCAAACCGCCCACCCACCGCAACCTCGGGCTGACGCCGTCGTGGCACATCGGTGCCCTGGCCGCGGCATCCGCGGCCGCCCTGGTCCTCGGCGTGTGGAGCATGACCCAGGTCGATCCCGTTCGGATCGGCGGGGCCGGACTCATTGGCGCCCTCCCGCCTGCCTATTTCGTTGCGCTCGGGCTCAGCCTGGTCGGATTCGTTGCCTCGTTGAGCCTCCGCCGCCTGGTTCCGGCTCTTCTGACCTGGCAGCTTCTGGTCACTGTGGTGCTCCTCCATGGCGCCGACCCCATCATCCATGGCCTGCCCCGGCTCGAGGCGAGCTTCCGCCACATGGGCATTGCCGACACCATTGGCCAAACGGGCCAGCTGGACCCGACCCTGGACGCCTACTTCAACTGGCCCGGATTCTTCGACCTGCTGGGAATGCTCTCCGGGGCGACGGGTGCCAAGGACCTTTTCGGCATCGCAACTTGGGCGCCGGTGGGGATCAACATCCTCTTGCTCGCACCAATGCTGGCCCTGGCCCGGCGGTTGACGGCAAATCCGCGCCAGGCGTGGGCGGCCGTCTGGATCTTCTACCTGGCCAGCTGGATTGGACAGGACTACCTGTCGCCGCAGGCCTATTCGTTCGTCCTCCTGCTCACCTTGGTTGCCTGCCTGCTCAGCGTCTTTGGCGGTTGGGCCTGGCCCACGGAGCGCACCAAATTCTCCCGGTGGCTTGCCCGGAATGTCAGCAAGTTGGACAGCTCGGTCCCCCGGTATGGCGCCGTGGAGCCGCTCCGGGCGGACACGGCGGTGCTCGTGGTGGTCTGCGCGCTGATCCTGCTTGCCATGACGGCTTCACATCAGCTCAGCCCCTTCGCCGCGATCCCCATCCTGGCCGCACTGCTGCTGACCGGCCGTCTGCGGCTGCGCTTCTTGCCGGTCCTGGCCGTAGTCCTGCCCGTAGGCTGGCTGCTCTTTGCGGCTTCCACGTTCTTGGAGGGGCACTTCGGCCAGCTGCTCGCCTCATTCGGTGACATCGGCGCCAACAGCCTCGGTGCGCTGAGCACCAGGGTCTCAGGCAGCGATGCCCATGTATTCGTGGTCTACACGCGCATGGCCGAGGTCGCTCTGGTCTGGATTCTCGCCGTTGCCGGCGCCATAGTGGGCTACCGGCGGAAGGCACCGTGGCTGACGGCCGCGGCCGCAGCGCTTGCGCCGCTGGTCCTGATTCCCCTCCAGCCATATGGCGGCGAACTGCTCCTACGCCTATATCTCTTCAGCCTTCCGTTTGCTGTGTGCCTGGCGGTGCTGCCGCTGATGTCAGAGAATACTGCCGGGCTGAACCTGCGCCGGGCCCTTGGGCTGTTGCTGATGGGCGCGGTACTGGCCACGGCCACGGTCGTTTCCCGCTACGGAAACGACGGCATGGAGAGCTTCAACGACGACGAAATCGCCTTAGTGAACCACCTCTATTCGACTGCGCCCACCGGTGCCGTCCTCATCGAGGCAGTTCGCAACACGCCGTGGAGATACCAGCACTACGCGGACTATGACTACCGGGCGCTCGTTGCTGCCGAGCCCATTCCCAACGCCCCGCCGCTCAGCTGTGACGCGGCCAATCAGATCGCCCACAAAGCGGGCGCGTACCTCATCGTGACCGAAGGCCAGCAGGAGGCGGCCGAACTTCGCGGCTCGACTCCCACAGGCGACCTTCAACGTTTTACCGCCACATGCGCCACCAGTCCGGGCTGGACGAAGGTTTATGAAAATGCCAGCGGCGTGATTTTTCACATTGAAGGAGTTAGCAATGGCAACTGAACGCAGCTACGTGAGCTATGCGACGGCAGCCGTCGCCCTAGCCGCCATACCGCTCTCGTTTGTCGGCCCCGAGGGCCTGCGCCTGGCGGTGATCGGCCTGCTGATGCTGGCCGGGCCTGGAACAGCGCTCGTGCTGCTCCTCCGCTTCGACCCGCCGCGCTCGGCCCAGGCCACTGGCGCACTCCCCCTCAGTATCGCCATAGCAATTGCCTTCAGCCTCGCGATGTCCACCCTCGTGGCGACGGCGATGATCTACGCACGGCTCTGGTCACCGCCAGCGGGCGTATGCGTCCTCTCACTCGTCACCCTCGCCTTCCTGGGCCTTGAGCTCAAGAGGCCAAAGCGGGTCCTGGTGCGTGCGAAATGATCATTTTCCTGACAGGACTGGCCACAGTGACGGCACTCGTGAGCTGCGATGTGCTGCGCGTGTTGAAGCCGGACAAGGCACTGCCGCGCGGCGTGGTGATCATCACCGCGGCCTTGCTGGCCATAGTCGGCGTCGCGGCAGTCGTGCAGTTGGTGCACCTGGCGCAGTTTGCATGAGAGGGGCCACCCGCCCGGTGCCGGGGGCCCTCGCGCACGTCAACAAGTCGAACCAATCACGGAAAGTATCTTCAATGAGAAAACTAAGAACACTCAGCATGGTTGGGACGCTCGGATTGCTCGTGGGCGGTTCCCTTGTTTTCGGTTCCGCCCAGGCTGCTACCGCCGCAACCTGCAGCCCCGCGCCGGCAAGCTCATTTCCAGGGAGCATTGTGCTGGCCACAAGTTTTGAGGCGAGCGGGTTTTGCGGCCTCATTCCCAAAGTGTCGGGCACCGGCACGGCAACGATTTCCAGCTCGCTGAAGCATACTGGTTCCCGTTCAATCAAACTGCACGTGACCACGGATTCCGGTTCGCTCGCAAACCTTTCCACCCCGACGTTTTCCTCGGGGACCAAGACCGCGTACGCAGACGGCTGGTTTAAGATCACTGTGGCCGGTGTTTCCGGCAATAACGTCCCGTACTTCCGCTTCTTCTCCGGCTCCACCCGCGTTGCGGACATCTACCGCTACAACAGCAACGGGCAGCTGTGGCTCCGGGTCACCGCGCCGAACGGCACTTTTGTCTACACGAAGCTGATCGCAGGGAGCATCTCCCTGAGCGCCTGGCACCACGTGGCCATGCGGGTGACCGCCAACGGCAGTGCGTCGACAATCCAGGTCTGGTTCGACGGCGCGCAGCGATACAGCAGCACGAGCGTCAAAATGCTGGGGAGCAGCCTGAGCAAAGTTCAGCTCGGGGCCGAGCACAACCGGCAAAAGGGCGACGAATATATTGATGACGTCATCATCAAACGCTCCTAGCTTCCTTGCGATAGTCCGCGGACGGCGCGCCTCATTCCGCCCCTTTGGCCGCCCGCACGAAGTCCCCGATCTTGGCCAAGTCCTTGATGCCGCGTGCCGACTCGACGCCGGAGGAGACATCGACCCCCCACGCCCCGGCTTCTGCCGCTGCCCGGGCCACGTTGGCGGGATCCAGGCCGCCGGCGAGCAGCCACTTCCGACCGGCAAGGGCCTTGGCCCGGACAGAGCCGTAGTCCCAGGCTTCGCCGGAGCCGGGGACAGCGGCGTCGATGAGGAGCAGCTCTTCACCCCAGTCGTCGAAGGCTTCGGCGGCGGCGGCCATGGTGACGGCCCGGATCAGCTTCATCCCGGCGTCGTGCACCGTCCGGACGTCCGCCCGTGAGCGGTCCCCGTGGAGCTGGACCCAGACCAGGCCCGCCTCACGGGCGACGGCGACGGCGTCGTGCGGCCGGTTCGTGCCGGAACACCCCTACCGCGGGCAACCCGTTCGGGACGTGCGCAAGGAGGTCCCTGACTTGTTCCGGCGTGACCTCCCGGGGGCTGGGGGTCAGGACGAAGCCGACGGCGTCCGCGCCGGCGCCTGCCGCGACGCGGACCGCATCCGGGGTGCTAAGGCCGCACACTTTGACAAACATTTGGGCTCCTTCTGCACGCTTCCTGCCTCTGACGTTAGCAAGACCGGACCGCCGCCGCCGACTTTGCGTCGGCGTCGGCAGCCGGACGGGCCGATAGGCTGAGGCCATGGAGATCATCCGCTATGCCGAACTCAAAGCCCACCCCTGGCGCAACGGCGGCGGGGCGACACGCGAGGTGGCACGCCATCCGCGGACGTCCACGCAGGGCAACGCATGGGACTGGCGGGTCAGCATTGCCGAGGTATCCAAGGCCGGCCCCTTCTCCGCCTTCGCCGGGATGGACCGGGTGCTGACCGTGATTGACGGCGACTTGCTGCTCCTGAGCGTGGACGGCGCCGAGCACCCGCTGGAGAAGTACCGGCCGTTCCGGTTCTCCGGCGACGCGGACTCGGCGGGGGCACTGCCCACGGGCGACATCCGGGATCTGAACGTCATCACCCGCAACGGAGCCTTCAAGGGCTACACGTCCATCATCGAGCTGTCCAAGAAGCGCGCCCATCCGGTGTTCGAGGGCCAGTTCGGCATCCTCCTGCAGGGCCAGGGGACCGTCAGCCCCGGGACTGCGGGCGGCCTCGGGCCCGCCGCCGCCGAGCCGACGGCCGAGGGCGCTGCGGAGCCGGAGCGGGTCGAACTGAACCGTTATGACGCCGTCGTCGGCTCTGATACCGCGACGCCGGAAATCGTAGGCCGCGGATTCCTGGCCGTCGTCTCCATCGACCCTGCGGAACCCGGCACGGTTTAGCGCTCGTCCGCTTTCACCCGGGCGCCGCTGACACGCACAGAGTCCCCGGACAGCTTCTGCGCCAGCCAGATCGGAACGATCGAGACCACGATCAGCACGACGGCCACGACGTTGACCACGGGCGCCTGGTTCGGACGGAAGAGGTTCTGCAGGATCCAGATCGGCAGCGTGGTCTCGCCGGCCCCGATCGTGAACGTGGTGACGATGATCTCGTCGAAGCTCAGGGCGAAGGCCAGCAGCCCGCCGGCCAGCAGGGCGGAACGCAGCTGGGGGAACGTCACCAGGCCGAAAGTGGTGAAGACGCCGGCACCGAGATCGGAGGAGGCTTCTTCCAGGCCGGGGCTCATTCGGCGGAGCCGCGCAATGACGTTGTTGAACACGGTCACCATGCAGAACGTTGCATGGGCGATCACCACTGTCCACAGGCTCAGCGAGACGCCCAGGATGGTGGTGAACATGTTGTTCAGGGCAATGCCTGTGATAACTCCGGGCAGGGCGATCGGCAAGATCACCAGGAGGCTGATGACGTCGCGGCCGAAGAACTCGTACCGCTGCAACGACAATGCCAGCAGCGTCCCGAGCACCAGTGAGATAACGGTCGAAACCACTGCCACCCACAGGGAGGACAGGACCGCCTCCCGGACACCGGGCGATTCAAAAGCCTTGCTCCACCATTCCAGCGTCAGACCCTTGGGCGGCCAGCCGAACGTCCGGTCCGCGTTGAACGAGTTCACTACCACCAGCAGCAGCGGCGTGTAGATGAACAACAGCACCAGCACGGCAATGACGCCCAGGACCACTTTGGCGCTACGGGAAAGCCTCATGATGCGCCTTTCGCTACAGGCTGTTCAGGGCGCCGGACCGGCGGACGATGAAGAGGTAGAACATGATGATGGCGATCGGAACCAGCGACACCGCGGCAGCAAACGGCAGGTTGTTCGCGGCTCCGACGTTGGCGTAGACCACGGTGCCGAGCATCTGGGTGGTCCCTCCGACAATCTGCGCGGTGATGTAGTCGCCCAGGGACAGGGAAAACGTGAAGATCGTGCCCGCAATGATGGAGGGGACCAGCAGCGGAAGCATGACCAGTCGCATGGTGGTCAGCGGTTTCGCGCCCAAGTCCCCGGAGGCTTCAAGCAAGGAGTCTGGCACCCGGTCAAAGCCCGCGTAAATCGGGAGGATCATGTATGGCAGCCAGATGTAGGACAGGGTCAGGATGACAGCGGTTTCGCCGTAGCCCGGGGACGAGAGGCCGATCGGAGTCCCCAGCCATTCCAGCAACCCGCCCTCAGCCAGGACATTCCGCCAGGCGTAGGCCTTGACGAGGTAGCTGGCCCACAGCGGCATCAACACGGCCACCACGAGCAGTTTCTCCCAGCGGGCACTGGCCACCTTGGCGATGAAGAACGCGATGGGCAGGGCGAGGATCATGTCGATTACGGTGACCGCCACCGCGATCCACAGTGTCCGCAGGGTGATCCGCTGATACACCGGATCGGTCAGGACCGTGACGATGTTCTCCGTGGTCCAGACCGTGGACACCTCTCCGGTGAAGGTGTCCACGGTCCAGAACGCGGTGATCAGCAGTGCCGCCAGGGCTGCGATGTACACCAGCACCAGCCAGCCCGCCGGGGCCGTCAGCAGCCCGGCCAGCCTCAGCCGGGGTGAGCGGTGAAGCAACGCCGAGAAAGCGTTGGTTTTCGCCCGGGGTACAGCCCCGGCATCACGGGCCGGGCTGGGCGGCAGCTGCTGCGTCTGTTGAGCCATCTCGCCTTAATCTCTGCCAGCCGCCGGGGCCGGCTTTTTCCTTGCGGTCTTGGTGCGGCGGGGCCGGAATCAGCCCTTGATTTCCGTCCAGGCCTTGGTCCATTCCGAATAGTCAGTGCATTTGACGTCCGTGCGGCCATCGAGGCAGTCGGCCACCGGGGTGGTCCAGTACCAGATCTTTTCGGCGTAGGCCGCATCACCGGAGTGGTAGGTCTCGCAGTGCTTGGGATCCGTGGTCAGCTCGCAGGATTTGGCGTTGGCCGGGGATTCGCCAAAGTACTCTGCCACCTGGGCGTTCGCCTTGGGGCTGGCGATGTAGTCGAGCCACTTGTAGGCGCAGTTCGGGTTCTTGGTCTTAGACCCGATCATCCAGGTGTCCGACCAGCCGGTGGCACCCTCTTCAGGGACGAGGGTTGCGACCTTGGCGCCCTCGGCCGTCGCGATGTTGGCCCCAACCTGCCACGTGGTGCCAACCACCGTGCTCCCGGAGGTAAAGGCCTGGACCTCCTTGACGATGTCGCTCCAGTACTCGCCGATGTGCGTGCGCTGCTGCTTGAGCAGGTCGACGGCGGCGGCCAGTTGGTCCTTGTCGAGGGCATAGGGGTTCTTGATGCCCAGGTCCGGCTTGTGGGCCATGAGGTACATAGCGGCATCGGCGATGTAGATAGGCGAATCGTAGGCTGTGACCTTGCCTGTGTTCTTGGCGGCGTCGTCAAACACCGCGCTCCAGGAGACTGGCGCCGGAGTGACCTTGTCCGTGGAGTACATCAGCAGGTTGGCGCCCCAACCGTGGGGCATTCCATAGTTCGTCCCGTTGACGGTGTTCCAGGCTTTGTCCTTCAGGAACGGATAGACGTCCGGGTAGTTCTTCAGGAGGCTCGTGTTGACAGGTTGCACGTCCTGTCCGGCGATCAGGCGCAGCGAAGCATCCCCGGAGGCCGAGACGACGTCGTACTGTCCGGTGCGCATGAGAGTCACGGCCTCGTCCGAGGTGCCGAACGGCTTGAAGCTGACCTTGCACTGGGTCTCTTGTTCGAACGGATGCACCCAGTCGACAGCCGGGTCGTTGCTGCCATCCTCGACATAGCCCGGCCATCCGAGGATGGACAGCTGGCCCTCTCCGGTGCCGATCTCGGTCTTGACCGGCCGCGCCGATGGTGAGGAACCCGTTCCGCCGCTGGTCCCGCAGGCTGACAGCGCGAGGGCTGCCGCCGCGACCACCCCGACCACGAGGGAGGCCTTAGTTTTTGGTGCCATGATCCTTACCTTTCGATGTGGGGTGAATCGACCTGTGGGGTAAATCGATGTGGAGAAATCTCTGGACTAGGAACGCTGCGCCGCGGGACGGGCGGGAAGTCCGTCCGTCATGGCCCGGCGTCAGGTGCCGCGGGCCGGAAGCCAAACGACGGCGTCGTCGTCCCAGCTGACCGTGACGGGCCCGTTCATCAGCTCCGCGTCGCTGCCGGGCAGCTTTTCCGGAACGAGCGCGACAACGGCGGGGCCGCCGTCGAGCTGCACCCGCACCTGGGTGGCGTGCCCGACGTAGACGAACGACGTCACCGTCCCGGGCCGGGAGGTCGTGCCGGGACGCTGCTCCGGTTCCCCGGTCCAGGCGACGCGCAGCCGCTCGGGACGGATGCAAAGGGGATCTGACCGGCCATAGACCGCCTGGGCCTGGCCGGCGTCGAAAATGTTGGAGGTGCCGACGAAGTTGGCCACGAAGATGTCGCCGGGGCGCTCATAGATTTCGTGCGCGGTACCGATCTGCTCGATGCTGCCGTTGTTGAAGACGCCGACCCTGTCGCTCATGGTCAGGGCCTCCTCCTGGTCGTGCGTGACGAAGATGAAGGTGATGCCCAGCGAGCGCTGCAACTCCTTGAGTTCAACCTGCATCTGCTGCCTGAGCTTGAGGTCCAGGGCGCCGAGCGGCTCGTCCAGCAGGAGGACCTTCGGCTGGACTACGAGCGCCCGGGCCAGGGCAACCCGCTGCCGCTGGCCGCCGGAGAGCTGGGCGGGTTTGCGGCCCAGGAACTTCCCGAGCTGGACGCGGTCCAAGGCCTCTCTGGCCCGCTCCCGCCGCTGGTTCCCGGGCATGCCGCGCACCCGGAGCCCGTAGGCGACGTTGTCCACGAGGGACATGTGCGGGAACAGTGCGTAGTCCTGAAATACGGTGTTGACGTCCCGCTGGAAGGGAGCCATCTCCGTGACGTCCTTGCCCTCGAGTTCGATGCTCCCGGACGTCGGCAGCTCGAAGCCGGCGATCAAGCGCAGGACCGTGGTCTTGCCGGAGCCGGACGGGCCCAGCATGGAGAAGAACTCCCCGTGGCGGATGTCCAGGTCCACGCCATTTACCGCGACGGTATCCCCGAAGACCTTGGTGAGCTTGCGCAGGCGGATCGCCGGAACCTCTTCGGCTCCCGTCGGGGTGCCGGCGGCCAGTGTTTCGGTCATGGGGTGCGCCTTCCTCCGTTGCCGAATCGTTCACAGGAGAGCCACGCAGCGGAATGTGATCCAGTCCACACTGGGCTGCTGGCCCAAATGCTATTACTTCATAGGTTTTGTGTATAGACCCTCCGGCAAAGCCCGGATTAGGATGACATCAGCCCGGCGACGCGCGGCGGCGCCGCCCGCGGAAGTTGCAGGGATGCCCCGGTCGGGGCGGCCGGATACCGCCGGAGGGAAGGGAGACCCGGATGTTGTTGTCGCCGGATGGCGCCTCCCGAAGCCTGGCGGCGGTGTTCACGCCGATCAAATCACGCGGGCTCGTCGATGAAGTGTGCGGCCGGATCGAACAGGCGGTGGAGACCGGGCTGCTGACCAGCGGTCAGCGGCTGCCGAACGAAACCGAGCTGGCCGCGGCCCTCGGAGTGTCCGCGGTAACGGCACGGGAGGCCCTATCCCAACTGCGTGCCTCGGGAATCATCCGGACTGCGCGCGGCCGCAGCGGAGGGAGCTTCATCGCCGACAACGTGCTGCCCTCCCGGGAACGGGCACTAGCACAACTACATGAGTTGAGCCGGCTGCAGATCAGGGACCTCGCGCTGCACTACCAGGCGATCGCCGCGGCCTGCGCGGGCGTGGCAGCCCGGCGCTCCGACGCCGCCGACGTCGCCACGCTGCGCTCGTTCATCCCCTCAGCGGACGACGACTCCCTGAGCTGGCGTTTGGCCCTCTCGGAGTTCCTGCTGGAAGTCGCGGCCATTGCCCGCTCCGCCCGGCTCGCCCGGGAGCTCATCCGGCTACAGGCCGATCTCGGCACCCTCACGCTGCTGCCCTGCGCCGACACCGGCTACCGCGGGATCACCATCGTGATCCTCGAGGACGTGGCAGCCGCAATCGAGGCCCACGATCCGGGGGCCGCCGAAACGGGCGTCAAGGCCCTCATCTCCGCCACTACCGACTGGCTCCTGACCGAGCAGGCCAAACGCTATTGACCGCACCCGCATGTTTGAGCCACGATCTTGACCGCCCAAAGTTGACCCCCTACGTTAACCGCAAATGTCCCGGCCCTTCGAGCTAAGGCAGCAATCATGTCCGACACCACCTCCACGGCAGGTTTCTCCACAGCGTCGGCCGAATCCGGCACAGCCGAGCGGGCCGTCGCCGAACTCGACGCCAGCATCACAGGCATCGAGAACCGCCTGACGGAGTGGGCCGCTGACACCGGGACGGCCCTGGCGGCCATGTCCGGCAAAGTCACCGGCACATCCGTGGACAAGCTCATCCGGCCAGTGGTCGAGGAACTGGTGCAACGGCCCGACGGCTACGCGGCCGGCGCAGGGTTCATCGCCAACGCGGGGCTGCTCGGGCCTGAGCGCAGCTATATCGCCTGGTGGCAGGGCCCGGGCCTGGAACGCGTCGACGCGCTGGCCAACTTCAGCCCCAACTCCATCAGCCGGTACGTCAGGGCCGAGTGGTTCCGGATCCCCGTGGAAACAGGCCAGGCGCATGTCACCGGACCCTACGTGGATTTCCTCTGCACCGACGAGTACGTACTGACCTTCACGCACCCGGTTTTCACCCACCCGGACGGCCCGGTCGCGGGAATCGTGGGCATCGACGTCACGGTTCAGCGCCTGGAACGCGGGGCAACGCCAGCCCTGCGGCGGATCGGCAGCCGGGCCACCTTGGCCAATGCCGACGGCCGGGCCGTGGTGTCGGCGGCGTCCGATATCGACGCCGGAGACCTTATCGCGCCGGACGAGCCGTGCGCGCACTACCCTGTGGGGTGCACCTTCACGGTCTGGAGCAACGCCGTCGGGCTGTGACGCGGCTTTGCTAGACTTGGAGGCCAAGGCCCCCTCTTCCGGGCCTCCGGACGACGGTTCAGTACCCGGCACGCGACAAGACTGGCCACAGGAGCTGTCATGTCGTGGCTAATACTCATTCTTTCCGGGGCACTGGAGGCCGTCTGGGCCGCCGCCCTGCACCGGACCGCCCAAGCCACCGGCCGCCGCCGGCTGGTCCCGGCCCTCGTTTTCCTCGTTTCCGTCCTCGCCAGCACCGGGGGCCTCGCCGTCGCCATGCAGTCCATCCCCACCGGAACGGCCTACGCCGTGTGGGTGGGGGTCGGCGTCGTCCTGACGTCCGGCTACGCGATAATCGCCAAAGTTGAACGCCCGACGGCGGCGCGGATCCTGCTGCTTGGCGGGATTGCCGCGAGTGTCGTCGGCCTGAAGCTGGTGGCGTGACGATGGTGAAATCAGCTGCAAAGTCCTGGATCATCCTGCTCGCTTCCGCCGTGCTGGAGGCTGTCTGGGCCACGGCCCTGGGCCTGTCTGACGGTTTTTCCCGCCCGCTGCCGACCCTCGTGTTCGCTGTGACGTTCACCCTGAGCATGGTGGGGCTCGGCGTGGCAGTAACGCGCATTCCGCTCGGCACCGCCTACGCCGTCTGGGTCGGGATCGGCGCGGCACTGACGGTGGGCTGGGCGATGGCCACCGGCGTCGAACCGGCCAGTCCGCTCAAGCTGCTGTTCATCGCCGGGATTGTCGGCTTCGCGGCGGGCCTGAAGCTCCTGCCGGCGTCGGAACCGTCGACGGAGGCACTGACGGAGGCACAGCAGCCGCCCTCCCCCGCGGAAACTCCCCACGTTTAAGGCAGTACGACGGCGTGTCCCCGCGGCGCGCCGTCGTGCTGGCCGCGCAAGAATCAAAGGTGGGGAGAATCTTCCGCCGGTCCAACAACCTGGAGCTCGGAATAGCCGCGCGCACCCCGGGGTTCTTGGCAGGGACGGAACTACTCCGGAACTACTCAGTGCGCGAATGGAGACCCAGATGACGGCAGCAACAGTCCAACTCGGCGACGGCCTCACGGTCAGCCCCCTGGGGTTCGGGGGCATGGCCCTGACCCCTGTGTACGGCGAGGTGGACCCGGCCGAGGCCCTGCGGACCCTGCATCATGCGGTGGATGCCGGCGTCAGCTTCATCGACACGGCGGACATCTACGGAGGCGGCAGCAACGAGGAGCTGATCGCACGGCTGCTCAAGGAACGCCGCGGCGAAGTCCAACTGGCCTCCAAGTTCGGCCTCGTGGGCACCCCGTCGGCGGGCTACACGGACATCCGCGGCGACGCCGCCTATGTGCGGCAGGCGGTGGACCGCAGCCTGCAACGGCTGGGCACCGACACCATTGACCTGTACTACATGCACCGCCGTGACCTCCGCGTTCCGATAGTGGAAACCGTGGAGGCCATGGCGGGGCTGGTGCAGGCCGGCAAGGTGCGGCATCTGGGCCTGTCAGAGGTGACGGCCGAGGAGTTGCGCGAGGCCAGCAGCATCCATCCAATCGCCGCGGTCCAGAGCGAATGGTCCATCTGGAGCCGCGACGTGGAACGCAACGTGGTTCCCGCCGCCGCCGAACTCGGGGTGGGCTTTGTGCCCTATTCGCCGCTGGGCCGGGGATTCCTCACCGGCACCGTGGACGCCTCGACGCTGGGCAGCAACGACTTCCGCCGCAACATCCCGCGTTTCGCCGCGGACGCTGCCGGCGCCAACCAGGGTGTGGTGGCCGCGGTGCGGGCGGTCGCTGCGGAACTGAGTGTTGCCGGGCGGGCTGCAACTCCCGCCCAGGTGGCTCTGGCCTGGCTGCTCGCGCAGGGCAGGAAGCTGGGGCTGCCTGTGGTCCCCATCCCCGGCACGCGCAAGGCGGACCGGATCGACGAAAACCTGGGCGCCCTGGCGATCGACTTCACCGCGGCGCAACTGCAGGCGCTCGAGGCCGCCGCGGACGCCGTCGTCGGCTCCCGCTCGGCGGACCCCAACTGGGTGTCCCAGGGCCGTGAATAGCGCCTCCGTAGACTGAAGCCCATGGACTCGCTCATTCACTCTTTACGTGACATCACCATCCGCCGGATTTCGGTCAGCGAGATGGACAACAACGTGTACCTGCTCACGGCCAAGGCCTCCGGCGCGCAGCTCCTGATCGATGCGGCCGATGATCTGGCCGCCATCCAGGGGCTGCTCGCGGACGCCGTCGCGGATACTTCCGCGACGCCGAAGCTGGCGCTGATTGCCACCACCCACCAGCACTGGGACCACGTCCGGGCGCTGCCGGGCCTGGTGGAAGCGACCGGCGTGAAGACGGCGGCCGGGACAGACGATGCCCCGGAGTTACCGGTGCCGGTGGATGTACTGCTGGATCACGGGGACGTCGGCAACTTCGACGGCTTCGACGTGACGGCTGTGCATCTGCGCGGCCACACTCCGGGTTCGATCGCCCTTGTGTATCAGGACCCCGCGGGCCCGGCACACATCTTTTCCGGCGATTCGCTGTTCCCGGGCGGAGTAGGCAATACGCAGAAGGATCCGGCGCGGTTTGCCCAGCTGATCACCGATGTCAGCGAGCGGCTGTTCGACGTGTACCCGGATGACACCGTGGTGCACCCGGGCCACGGCAAGCCCACCACCCTCGGTGCGGAACGCCCGCACCTGGAAGAGTGGCGCGCCCGCGGCTGGTAGCTGATGCTGCGCTTCGTGTTCTGCGCCGCGCATAATGCCGGTCGCTGCGGGAATTCCCGCAGCGACCGGCACTTAGCGCGTCGCGAGCTACTTTAAGTAGCGAGCAGCCGAAGATTTAGCGGCTGCGGCGTTCGTTCGAGGCCGGAGCCGACGCGCGGCGCGGTCCGGCGCTGCGGGCCGGACGTCCTTCACCGGAGCGGCCGTTGCCGCCGCCGGCGTAGGATCCGCCGGAGGTGCCACCGGTGTTGGAGGACCAGACAGCCGCGCTGCCTCCGGATTTGCTGCCAGCGGACTTGGCACCGGCAGCTGCACGCTGGCCGGTTGCCGGACGTCCGCTGCGCTGGCCGCCGGCCGAAGCGCCGGTGCGGGGTGCGCCGCCCGTGCGGGGTGCTCCACTGCGGGGAGCCGAAGCGCCCCGGGCGTCGCTGCGTCCCTCGGCGGCGCGTCCGTCCGAACCGCGGCCAGCCGCGGCGCGGCCGCCGGCGGCGGGAACATCGTTGTGGTGCGCATAGGCGGTGGTGCGGCCACGGCCACGCGCATTCCGGCGCTCGGCGCGCTCGGCATCGGAGCGGTCCTGGTTCTTCTCCGCGACGCGCTCTGCAGCGTTGCGGGCAGCAGCCTGACCTTCATAAGCGACGGCGCGGCGCTCGGCACGCGGCAGATCGGTGCGGGGAGCCTCGGCTCCGACGCGTCCGCGTCCGCCACGGCCCCCGCGGCCACCCGCGGTGGGTGCAGCCTGGGTGGTGCGGCGGGCGCGCTTGCGCTCGGCGTTGGCACCGGTGGAGGTGCCGCCGCCGTGCTGTGCGGCCTTGGCGGCCAGCAGCGCGGCGCGGGTCCGCGGATCGATCTTGTCGGCCATTTCGCCGACCAGTTCAGCAACCAGCGGGGAGTTAGCGGTGACGCGCTCGAAGTTGACCTCGACGCCGGCAGCCTTCATCAGCTTCTTGACGTCGGACTGCTGCTCGGGCAGGGTCAGCGTGACCACGGTGCCGTCGGAACCGGCGCGGGCCGTACGGCCTGAGCGGTGCAGGTATGCCTTGTGCTCCGTGGGCGGATCCACGTGGATGACTAGTTCGACGTCGTCGACGTGGACGCCGCGGGCCGCGACGTCGGTGGCCACCAGGACGCGGACGTCGCCGGAGGAGAACTCGGCCAGGTTGCGGTCACGGGCGTTCTGCGAGAGGTTGCCGTGGAGATCGACGGCGGGGATGCCGGCGTCGGTCAGGGTCTTGGCCAGCTTGCGGGCGTGGTGCTTGGTGCGCATGAAGAGCACGCGGCGGCCGGCACCGGAGGCGAGCTCGACGATCAGCTGCTTCTTGACGGTCTGGTCGTTGACCACCAGCACGTGGTGTTCCATGGTGGTCACCGCGGCCTGCGGGTCATCCACGGAGTGGGTCAGCGGGTTGGACAGGTAGCGCTGGACGATCTTGTCCACGCCGTTGTCCAGGGTGGCGGAGAACAGCAGGCGCTGGCCCTGGGTGGGGGTCATGTCCATGAGCTTCTTGACGACCGGGAGGAAGCCAAGGTCGGCCATGTGGTCGGCCTCGTCCAGGACGGTGATCTCGACTGCTTCGAGGGTCAGGATGCGCTGGCGGATCAGGTCCTCCAGGCGGCCCGGGCAGGCAATGACGATGTCGACGCCGGCGCGCAGGGCCTTTTCCTGGCGGGCCTGGGAGATGCCGCCGTAAATCACGGTGGTGGTCAGGCCCATGGCCTTGGCCATCGGTTCTATGGTGGCGTTGATCTGTGTGGCCAGCTCGCGGGTCGGAGCCAGGACCAGGCCCATCGGGCGGCCGGGCTTGCGGAAGTGCTTGGCTTCCCGCTCGGCGAGTCGTGCCACAAGCGGGATGGCGAATGCGATGGTCTTGCCGGAGCCGGTGCGGCCGCGGCCCAGGACGTCGCGTCCGGACAGCGTGTCGGGGAGGGTCTTGACCTGGATCGGGAAGGGCTCCACGATCCCCTGGGCGGTCAGGGTGTCGGCAAGTGCTTTGGGCGTGCCGAGGGCAGCAAATGTAGTCATGTGTTTCTAAAGTCTTTCAGGCGGTATCCATGCGGATATCGGCCCCCGATGCCGGTTGGCTCAAGGGTTCGCCGAAGAAAAGTCAGGTGATCAACCGGGCTGTTGCCAAACTTCAGCAAGCGACCGCCGGGACCAAATGGAACGCGTTCATCGACGCAGGATGTACCTCTCACATGAAAAAATCCCACTCCCTGCATGCAGATTCCCGAAGGAATCAGGCAAGGGATCCGGTTGCGGACCGAAGCCGGTCAACCGAACCAAAGTGGGCATCACTGCACATCAAGTTTCATCAGTCTAGCATCCAGCAGGGCCGGGTCCCGTATCCGTGGCCGTCGGCTTAGCTCCTAGCCCGCCAGGCTGGGGGCTTGGAACAGCGGCATGTGCGAAGGCTGGGAGGATGTGTGCACGGGCGCCCGTGACGGCGCCTTGGCCGAGCCGGGACCGGCCGCCCGCAGGATCACGAGCGCCTCGGCGTCGATGAGGCGACGGGTTCCCGTCCGGGCATCCAGGATCCAGAACAGGTCCACGCCCGTGACGGTCTGGGTTACCGTGCCCCGGTGGAAGAGCTTCCCGTTGTGCCAAGCCTCGATCTCGTCCCCCACGCTCAACTCAGCAGAGCTGCGGATTGTCCGTGCTTCGTCAACGTCCATGATCATTGCCTTCCCCCGCGTCCAACCTCTTGTGCCCAGCATTCACGACACAGGTTTCGGATTCGTTTCCGGACCGTGATTTCTACGTGTCCCTCCGCCTTAGCGGCGTTCCATGGGAACCCAGAGCGTGTATTGACCACCATTGCGTCCCGGAGGAGCATGGTGGGCGGGCAAGGCGACGAGAGGAGACGGGGACGATGTCGGGAATGGTCGCCGCTGGCTTCTTTCGGGCCATCCAAGTGGCGCTGTTGCCCATAGGGACGGCAGGCTACGTCGCGGCCGTCCCCCGACTGCTTAACTACAGCCGGCGTTCGGGTGTTTCGGCCACAGTGTTTGCCTCCCTCTACACGCGCTACGTGCAGCACCGGCTGGGGACGAGGGCGGATGAGCCTGCCGCCCGACTCATGGCGGTCATGCCGAACGTGTCCCAGGAAGGGTTCCGGCTGGAGACCGCCCCGGCAGGCCCGGGCTGGTCCTCTGGGAAGCGGTGCAGGAAATCAGGCAGCCAAACCCGTCGGACTACCTTAATGAGGGACAACCATGACAAAACGAAGCCACAGCCGCAGCCACGAGCACGACGCCGCCGAACATGCGGCGCCCGGCACCGCGGCTCAAATGTGGGATGAAAAGTACAGCAGCCGTCCCAGGATGTGGAGCGGGGATCCGAATCCGCAACTCGTCGCGGAGGTGGCGGACCTGCCTCCGGGCGAGGCTCTGGATCTGGGGTGCGGCGAGGGTGCGGACGCCATTTGGCTCGCTGCCCGCGGCTGGACCGTGACTGGCCTGGACGTTTCGGCCGTCGCCCTGGAGCGTGCGGCCGCCCACGCCCGGGAACGGGGCCAGGACACAACCATCGAGTGGGTACAGCAGGATCTGGCCACGTGGGTTCCGGACCGGTTGTTCGACCTCGTCACGGCCCAGTTCCTGCATTCCACCCAGATGCCGTGGCAGCAGGCGCTGCAACTCGCCGCGGCCGCAGTGCGGACCGGCGGGACGCTGCTGATCGTCGGCCATCACCCCGACGGGCTGCCACCGTGGGGCGCGCACCATACGCCAGAGAAGTTCTTCACCGCCGAGGACCTTGCCCGGGAGCTCCGGATCGAGGAGCCGCTGTGGCGCGTCGACGTCCTGGACAGCCGGCGTCGCAACGCCGTCGGGCCCGAGGGCGAGACGGTGTCCCTCTCGGATGCCGTGCTGCGGGCGACGCGGCTGGCAGGCCAATAAGCTGCCGGACAAGAGTTCGGGCGGGCGTCCCCCGGGGGATGCGGACGAGGCAGGCGAACGGGTCAAGGACGGCTTCGCCAAGGAGTAAGGTCCGCGCACTCCGCAACCGAACGGCGCAATTGAACTGCGCAATTGAACGGCGCAATTGAACGGTGCAGCCGCCGCTGCGCAAAAAATGTGACAAAAGACAGCGGACGACAACTGAAGCTAGGATGGTCGACAGTTGTCGAACCTGCCCCCTCGCGGGCGCCTCGCGGAAACGCGATACCGGAGCCCGCAGCGGGCGGTTGTGCCGGCGTCGCAATTTCCCCTAGAGCCCGCGAAGGATGCGGGCTCCGGCCCCGCTCCGGCGCCGACCGGGCGTTCCGTCCCGCCGGCAGCGCCACGGCATATCACCGCCCGGCCGGGACGCCTGCCCGGGCCGTCGCGACAGCAGGGACCACCAAATACCGGCCCTAACCTTGATTTACCCGCCAAAACTGTTACCTCCGTCACACCCTGACGGATCTGTGCGGCCGCACTCCGGAACCACCGCCCGCGACCGCCTGTGACAAGGAAGAAGCCTCATGTCTGAACGCACCACCTCGGCCGCTCCGGCCATTTCAGAATCTGACACTGCCGCCTCCCCCAACGGTGGCTCCGGCGCCGGGAACCACGAGCCACACCTCGCCCGCGCCCTCGGCAACCGCCACATCCAGTTGCTCGCCATCGGCGGCGCAATTGGCACCGGCCTGTTCATGGGGTCCGGGAAGACCATCTCGCTCGCCGGGCCGTCAGTCATCTTCGTCTACATGATCATCGGCTTCATGCTGTTCTTCGTGATGCGCGCCATGGGCGAGATCCTGCTCTCCAACCTGAACTATAAATCCTTCAGTGACTTCGCCGGCGACCTCCTCGGCCCCTGGGCCAGCTTCTTCACCGGCTGGTCCTACTGGTTCTTCTGGGTGGTCACCGGGGTGGCTGACATCGTCGCCATTGCCGGATACGTGGACAAGCTCGCGCCCGGCACGCCCCTGTGGATCCCGGCGCTGCTCACACCTGTGGTCTTGATCCTCCTGAACCTGCCCACCGTGAAGGCGTTCGGTGAAGCGGAGTTCTGGTTTGCCATCATCAAGGTGGTCGCCATCGTGGCCCTGATCATCACCGGCGCGGTCATGATCGCCACCCACTTCACGTCCCCGAACGGCGCGGAAGCCAACCTCGCCAACATGTGGAACGACGGCGGCATGTTCCCGCACGGCATGTTCGGCTTCGTCCTCGGCTTCCAGATCGCCATCTTCGCCTTCGCCGGGATCGAACTGGTCGGCACCGCCGCCGCCGAAACCAAGGACCCGGAGAAGAACCTGCCGCGGGCCATCAACTCCATCCCGGTCCGCGTCCTCCTCTTCTACGTGGGCGCCCTGGTGGTCATCATGGCCGTCAACCCGTGGCGCACCATCGACGCCGCGAGCAGCCCGTTTATCGGCATGTTCACCCTCGCCGGGCTGGGGATCGCCGCAGTGGTCATCAACCTTGTGGTCCTGACCTCCGCAGCCTCCAGCGCCAACTCCGGCATCTACTCCACCTCGCGTATGGTCTACGGCCTGGCCCAGGACGGGAACGCGCCCAAGGCATTCGGAAAGCTCAGCGTCCGCAAGGTACCGCAGAACGCACTGCTGTTCTCCTGCATCTTCCTGCTGGCCGGCCTCATCCTGCTCTACTCGGGCGACTCCGTGATCGGCGCCTTCACCGTGGTCACCTCGGTGGCATCCGTGCTCACCATGTTCGTCTGGTCCATGATCCTGATCAGCTACATCGTCTTCCGCCGCCGGCGGCCGGCCCTGCATGAGGCTTCTGCCTTCAAGATGCCCGGCTCGGCCTTCATGCCGTACGTGGTGCTTGCGTTCTTCGTGTTCATGCTAGTGGCGCTGGCGCAGGCCGATGACACCCGTCTGGCACTCTTCGTGGCACCCGTGTGGTTCCTGCTGCTGGGTGCGGCCTGGCACTTCAACCGGAAGACCCCGCTGCAGCAGGCCCGGATTGTGGAATGGAAAGCCGTCCGCTCACAGGAGGAAGCCCGCGCGGCTGCCTGATCTTCGCTGATCCAAAAGAGCGCTAATACATAGGAGCGCTGATCCTTGAGATGCAAGGGAGCCCCGGCCGGATCATCCGGCCGGGGCTCCCTTGCGGTTCGGGCCGCTACTCGGGTGTCCGTACGGCGGCAGGGACGGCGGCCACCCGCGGCGCAACGGCCACGGCGGCGATCCCGATCACCGCCGTCAGCGCGAACACTCCGGCAAAGGACGCCGACGGGGTCGCCGTCGCGAACGCGGCGAACACGATCCCGGTGCCGGCGAGGGCCAGGGCGCCGCCAAGGGAATCCGAAATGGACATCGCCGAGCTGTTGAAGCCCTCAGTGTCCTTGGTGGACAGGGCCAGGGTCATGACGCTCAGGCGCGGGTACATCAGGCCCATGCCGCCCCCGGCGAAGATCCATCCCCCGATCGCGACGGCGGCCGGCCAGGCCAACACCGTTGTCACAAGGCTCAGGACGACGGCGCCAAGGACCAGGGCCGAGCCGATCCGCACCGCCCGCCGGTGCTCCAGGCGGGTCCCCAGCCTGCCCTGGACGGCCGACGCCGCCGCCCAGGCGATGGCGCCGCCGGTGAGCGTGAGGCCCGCAAACGTCGGGGCGAAAGCGTAGCGTTCCACGAGCAGGTACGGCAGGTAGACCTCGGCGCCGAAGAAAGCCGCGGACGCGAGCCCGCGGGTGAGGATCACGCTCGGCAGGCCGCGCCGGGCGGTCAGCGTTCCGCGCGGCATGAGGGGACGGACGGCCAGGAGTGCGACGGCGATGGCGGCCGCCGCCAGCACCGCGCCGGCCCCGGGTACCGAGGCGGACAGGTTCAGGCCCAGCACGGCGAGCGCCGCCAGGGCGGCCAGCGCCAACTTGGCAAGGCCGCCCGGCGGACGGGCGCCGGCTGCGGTCTCCACGTTTGCCGCGGGATCTCCGGCGGCGGCGCCGCGGCTTCCGTTCAGGCCGCGCAGGGCCGGGGCTGTCATGAGCAGGGCCGGGACCACGAGTCCAACCACACCGAGAAAGACCCACTGCCAGCCGGCCAGCTCCGCCACGGCACCGGCCGCGAACGGACCCACGAGGGACGGGATGACCCAGGCGGCGGAGAAGGCGGCGAAGATTTTCGGATGCAGGACCGCCGGGTAGACCCGGGCAATGACCACGTACAGGGCCACGGTGAGCCCGCCCCCGCCGAGTCCCTGCACGAGCCGTCCGGAGACTAGGACCGGCATGGTTCCGGCGGTACCGGCGATGAGCAGGCCGAGCACGAACATGCCCACTGCGGCCAGGAGCGGCGCGACGGGCCCCTTGCGGTCCGACCAGCTGCCCGCGGCCACCATGCCGATCACCCCGGTGGCGAGCGGGCCGGCGAAGGCAAGTGCGTAGAGGCCTGCGCCATCCAGTTCCCGGCTGACGAGCGGCATGATGGTGGTCACCGCCAGGGACTCGAAGGCCGCCAGGAACACCAGCGCGCAGGCGCCGAGCGTCACCAGCAGGTAGCTGCGGTGGAAAATGCCGGCCGAGTCCGGGACGGCTTTCGGACGGGCGGGCGGGTCGGTTCGGGACACGGGCGGGACCTGATCGGTAGACATGGACGCAACGTCAAAAACCTCAGCTCGGCTTGAGGTCAAGGCTGGTCCGGGCGGGACGGGACTGGCGGCGCGGCTCCTGACGTCGCAAGTGGGCGAAGCAGGTGCGGGGCGCCTAGGGGTAGCATGCCACAACTTGCGCACGGGGCACGCCGTGCCCCGCTTCCAAACTGTCAGTCCGCCGCGCCCCGGTTGTAACCGGTCAGTCCGACGCGTCGAACCCCTGCGCCGGAACCACGACGGCGCCGCTGGCCCTTGAGTCCGGGTTCAGCATCCAGCCCACGCGCTTTACGGTGCTCAGCATGACGACGCTTTCCACGAGCACGATCCCGGGCACTTTCTGCTGCAGCGCCAGCTCGATGTTCATGACGTCCGCCAGGGACTGCAGCCACATGATGATCACGAAGTTCGTGGGCCCCGTGGTGGAGGCGCTGAGCCGCACGTTCCGCATGGTCCTCAGCTCGGCTGCGGCTTCCTCGTGCCGCCCCGCGGGGACGTTGACGAACCACTGGCAGGTCACGGGGAAGGCCGAGAGCTTCTGAGCCACCTCGCACCGGAAGGACAGGATGCCGCTGGCGAGCACACGGTTGAGCTGCCGCTGGACGGTGGCAGGATGCCTGCCCAGCCCGCGGGCAATGTCCGCCGCTGTGGCCCGTCCGTCCCTGGCCAGGAACGGCAGGAGCGCCAGGTGGCTTTCGGGCAGTGCTTCCCGGGCGGCAGCCTGGGCAACCCCGGTGGCCTCGGGGCCGGCCAGTGCCCGCACGGCGGCCTGCTGTGCGCGGCTCAACACATTGAGCCGCCAGGAGCCGCCACTCGCGTGCAGCCTGGTGCACAGGGCGGTCTGATATTTGAGGAGGCCGTCGATCTCCTTGAGCCGCGAGATGACCTTCAGGCTGAAATCGTCCAGGGAGGGCGTAATGACGGTCAGCATGAGGTCCCGGTGGCTGGCCGCCTCCTCCACCGTGACGATTTCCGGCATCTCGGCGAGCCTGGCGGTGACTTCCTCGCGCCGGTGCATTTCGCAGTCCACGGCGACGAACGCCAGGCACATCTGCTGAGGGTCGCCGATCAGGTGCGCGGTGATCCAGGAAACCCCAGAGGCCAGCAGCCGCTCCCACCGGGCGGCGAGGGTGGTGGCGTGAACGCCGAGCACCTCCGCTGCATCCGCCCAGCTCAGGCGCGGGGCAATCTGCAGGACGTTGATCAGGGCGAGGTCGTCCTCGCTGAGTTCCATCATTCTTTCCTTCATTCATGCACGAAACCTGCGGTGGCGGCCACTTTCTGCATTTTTTCTGGCCTTCGACGGCATGTGAACCATGTCACTTGAGAATAGACGCAGGATGTCCTCACCGGACCCGAACCACGCCAAATCGACCAACAAGGAGAACACGTGCCGATCACCGCAGATGCCCGGGAAATGCAGGCGGACCTTGCCCGGTTCCGCCATGAACTGCACCGGGAACCCGAGATCGGCCTGACGTTGCCCCGCACGCAGGAGAAGGTCCTCAAAGCCTTGGACGGGCTTCCCTATGAGATCACCCTGGGCCAGGACACGACGTCGGTCACCGCGGTACTGCGCGGCCAGTGCTCCGCAACCGGCACGGACTCCCGCCCGGCCGTGCTGCTGCGCGCGGACATGGACGGCCTGCCGGTGCAGGAGAAAACAGGCGTGGACTACACGTCCCGGATCGACGGCGCCATGCACGCCTGCGGGCACGACCTCCACACTTCCATGCTGGCCGGAGCCGCAACTCTCCTGGCCGAACGCCGGCACCAACTGGCCGGCGACGTCGTCCTGATGTTCCAGCCTGGCGAGGAAGGATTCGACGGTGCCAGCCACATGATCCGCGAAGGCGTGCTGGATGCCGCCGGCCGGCGTGTGGACGCCGCCTACGGCATGCACGTGTTTTCCGCCCTGGAACCGCACGGCACTTTCTGCACCAAGCCCGGCGTCATGCTCAGCGCTTCCGACGCCCTGATGGTCACCGTGCTCGGCGCCGGCGGCCACGGGTCGGCCCCGCACTCTGCCAAGGACCCCGTGACGGCGGCCGCCGAGATGGTCACCGCCCTCCAGGTCATGGTCACCCGCCAGTTCAACATGTTCGATCCCGTAGTCCTCTCCGTGGGGGTCCTCCAGGCCGGCACCAAGCGCAACATCATCCCGGAAACCGCACGCATCGAGGCCACCATCCGGACCTTCTCCGAGCAGGCCCGGCAGAAAATGATGGAGGCAGTGCCGCGCCTGCTGAAGGGGATCGCGGCGGCGCACGGACTCGACGTCGACGTCGACTACCAGCAGGAGTACCCGCTCACCATCACGGACGAGGACGAAACGCACACCGCGGAAAATGTCATTGCGGACCTGTTCGGCGATTCCCGGCTCTCCCGCTGGGCCACCCCGCTCAGTGGCTCCGAAGACTTCTCGAGGGTCCTCGCCGAGGTCCCCGGCACGTTCATCGGGCTGAGCGCCGTCCCGCGGGACGCCGACCACGCCACATCCGCGTTCAATCACTCCCCCTATGCCACGTTCGACGACGACGTGCTGGCTGACGGCGCCGCACTCTATGCGGAGCTCGCCATTTCGAGGCTGGCCGCGCTTGCGGCGGCCGACGCTCCCGCCGCGGCCACCCCTGCTGCCGCCGCCTCCACCCTTTCCTAGCCGCCACCTCCGAGGGAGAACACCATGACTGCAACCGCGACAACGCTGGCGGCAACCCGGACATCCACCCGCAAGACGCTCGTCGGCACCGGCATCGGCAACGCCGTCGAGTGGTACGACTGGGCCATCTACGCCACGTTCACGCCGTTCATCGCCAGCCAGCTTTTCAGCAAGTCGGATCCTGCATCCGCGGTGCTGTCCACGCTGGCGATTTTCGCCGTCGGCTTCGTTGCCCGCCCTTTCGGCGGCTTCGTGTTCGGTTGGATCGGTGACCGGATCGGCCGGAAGGCTTCCATGACCCTGGCCGTGGGGCTCGCGTCGGTGGGCAGCCTGATGATCGGCATCGCGCCGACGTTCGCGGCGGTGGGCACATGGGCGTCGTTCATGCTCCTGGTGGCCCGCCTGATCCAGGGCCTGGCGCACGGCGGTGAGCTGCCGTCGTCGCAGACGTACTTGTCCGAGATGGCGCCGAAGGAACACCGAGGCTTCTGGGCCACCCTGATCTACACCTCCGGCACTGTGGGCATCCTGTTCGGAACCCTGCTGGGCGCCGTGCTGAACATGGCCCTGAGCACCGAAGTCATGAACGCGTGGGGCTGGCGTATCCCGTTCCTGATCGGCGCGGCCATGGGCCTCTACGCGCTGATCATGCGGTCCCGGCTGCACGAGACGGACGTCTTCGAGGGTGAAGCCCCTGCGGAGAAGCGCGCCCCGATCTGGCCGCAGATCGTCCGCCACCGCAAGCAGGCCCTTCAGGTGATCGGCCTGACGGTCGGCCTGACGGTCATCTACTACATCTGGGGTGTCGTCGCCCCGAGCTACGCCACCACCGCCCTGAAGATCGACCGCGGCGAGGCCCTGTGGGCCGGCGTGATCGGCAACATCGTGTTCATCGCGGCACTGCCCTTCTGGGGCAAGCTGTCGGACCGCATCGGCCGCAAGAAGGTGCTGTGGTCCGGCGCGATCGGCGCAGGCATCATGCACTTTCCGATGACCGCCCTGCTCAAGGATTCCGCCTGGCAGCTGGCCGTCAGCATGTCCGTCATGCTGATCTTCATCGCCGCCAGCGCGGCGATCGTCCCGGCCGTCTACGCCGAGCTGTTCCCCACGAGCATCCGCACCGTGGGCGTCGGCGTGCCTTACTCGATCTGCGTGGCACTCTTCGGCGGAACCGCGCCCTACCTCCAGCAGTGGCTCGGCACCACCGTGCAGATGCCGCAGCTGTTCAACGTGTACGCCGTGCTTCTGCTCGCCGTCTCCGCCGTCTTCGTCTTCACCATCCCGGAAACGAAGGGCAAGGACCTGCGCGGGTAGCCCGGGTAGCCCCGGTTGCGCTATCAGTTGTTGCTGCTCTGGACGGCTCACAACGGCTCAGGACAGCCACAACTGATAGCGCATCGTGTTTTGGGGAGGGTTAGGAGCTGGGGAGGGTCAGCCACCGACGTAGCGGTCCCGTCCGGCCCGGTACCCGAACACGGCGGCGAGCGAGCCCACCAGCAGGAACAGCACGCCGGCCGCGGCAAAGGACCCGGTGGACTGGTGGAGGTGGCCGACCAGGAGGGTGCCGGTGGAGCCAAGTCCGTAGCCCACGCCCTGCATCATGCCGGAGAGGTGGGCCGCGGTGTGCCCGTCCCGGGTGCGGACCATGATCAGCGTGAGGGCGGCTGCTGTCAGGCTCCCCTGGCCCAGGCCCAGCAGCCCGGTCCACAGCCAGAGGAAATCGGCAGGCCCGAAGATGCTGAGCGCGAAGCCCCCGCCCGTCATGAGTGCCACCACCGTGTTGATGGCGCGCTGGTCCCGGAACCGTGTGGCCAGCGCCGGAGCGAACAGCGAGCCCAGCATCTGCAGCACTATCGAGGCCGAGACGATGAGGCCGGCCGTGCCGCCGTCCACCCCGCGTTCGCGCAGGATCGGGGCCAGCCAGGCAAAGACGCTAAAGGACATCATCGCCTGCAGGACCATGAACGCAGTCACGTGCCAGGCCACGGAGGAGCGCCAGACGTTCACGCCGCCGGTCGGCCGCGGCGGCCCGCCGGGACGTGCCCGGAGCGCCGCCGGCACGAACAAGAGAAGAACGACGCCGGCCGGCAGCGCCCAAAACCAGAGCGCCGCTGTCCACTGCCCGGTCACCCGGAAGACCGGGAAAGTGAACCCGGCACCGAGGGCGGCCGAGGCGCAGATCGCCGTGGTGTACAGGCCCCCCATGAGTCCCAGGCGGTGCGGGAAGTCACGCTTGACGACGCTCGGCAGCAGCACGTTGCACAGTGAAATCGCGGCGCCGCACGCGGCAGTTCCGGCGATCAGTGCCGGAAGGTGGCCAGCCGAGGACAAGTCGGCAGGCCGCAGCAGCAGCCCTGCTGTGAGCACCGCCATGGCACCCAGCAACACCCGCTCGGCGCCGAACCGGCGCGCCAGCCCCGGGGCCAGCGGGGCGAACACGCCCAACAGCGTCACCGGAACGGTGGTGAGCGCCATGACCGCCCAGGCCGGAAGCCCGGCGTCGGCCGTCACCTCGGGCAGCACCGCCGCGAGGCTCGAAAACACGGTGCGGAGATTCAGCCCGATCAGGACCAGGCAGATGCCCATATACGCGAGCATGCGGCGCCCCGCGGCACGCGGCGGTCCGGCGGAATCGTCCCGGACAGCGGCACTGGCCAAAAGGTCCTGCTCGTCAGTTTTCCCAGCTGAGGTCACCCGCCCCATTCTTGCAGCCCCGTTCCGGCAGCCTCTTCCCCAGGCGGCCGCTGGTCCCCCCGGGGCGCTCCGGCCCGGCAAACTCAACTATTCTGGAAGGGATGAGCGAATCCCCAGAATCCCCCGGCACGCCGGCAGAAGACCCGGAGTCCGGCGCCCCGGATGAGACCCAGGTGCCGCGCCCCGTGACCCCCGGCAGCCAGGCCTCGTTCGGCACGTACGGAGGCCGTCCGGTGAGCTTCGTGCGCCGCGGCACCCGCCTGCAGGGCCGCCGCCAGGCTGCCTGGGAGGAGCACGCCGACCGCTGGGCGGTTGAGGTCCCCCGCCATGTCGCCAACACCTCCGTCCACCCGGACTTTGTGTTCAACGCGGTGGGCGAATTCGGCCGGACGGCTCCGCTGATTGTCGAGATCGGCTCGGGCCTGGGCGACGCCGTGTGCCACGCCGCCGAGGAAAACCCGGACAAGGATTTCCTGGCCGTTGAGGTTTACACGCCTGGCCTGGCCAACACTTTGATCAAGATCAACAGCCGCAGGCTGAGCAACGTGCGGGTGGTCGAGGCGAACGCCCCCGAGGTGCTCGCGACCATGCTCCCGGCTGGCTCCGTTACAGAACTGTGGGTGTTCTTCCCGGATCCGTGGCACAAGTCCCGGCACCACAAGCGCCGCCTCATTCAGCCGGCCTTCGTGGATCTCGCGGCCCGAGCCATCAAGCCCGGCGGCACCTTCCGGATCGCGACCGACTGGTCCAACTACGCCGTTCACGTCCGCGAGGTCATGGCCGGCTCCGCCGAGTTCGAGAACCTACACGAGGGCGAGCGCGCCGGTGCGGACAGCCCCCTGACCCAGGTGTGGGAATCCGGCGTCGAATCCCGTGTGGGCGGTGCCCCCGTCAAGGAGGGCCGGGCGCCGGTCAGCACCGAGCACACCGGACCCAACGAGGGCATCGACGGGACCGGCGGCTGGGCGCCGCGGTTTGAGGGCCGGATTCTGACCAGCTTCGAGAACAAGGCGCACGAAGCCGGGCGCCTGATCTTCGATCTCAGCTACCGCCGAATTTAGGCATCCCGGCTCCGCGGACATCTGTTCCTGAGCGGCTTCGCGTGACACGATTACGGAACGAACCGCGCTGGGTAGCACTAAGGACACGATCATCAAACGAGAAATGAAGGACGCCGCTGACGTCGCCGAGGACGTCACCAATTCGAAGCCGCTCGAAGTGGCGGCACGGGCCGGATTCGCCGTGTCTGGGCTGTTGCACTTCCTCATCGGGCTGGTGGCGATCCGGCTCGCCATGGGCGGCCAGGGCCAGGCCGATGTCAGCGGCGCGGTGGAACAGCTCGCCGTGCAGCCGGCCGGGCCGTTGCTGCTCTGGACCGCCTTTGCCGCCTGCGTGGCGCTGGCCATCTGGCAGACGTCCGACGCGATCTTCGACTACCAGCACCTGCCGGCCAAGAAGAAAGTCGGCAAGAAGCTCAAGGCAGCCCTGCAGGCCGTGGTGTACGCCGCGTTCGCCCTGACACTCGCTTCGGTGGCCACCGGGGCCGGCTCCGACAACCGCCAATCAACTTCCGATATGAGTGTCGACCTCATGAAGACGCCGGGCGGCGTTGCGCTCCTGATGGTCATCGGCGTCGCGATAGCCGTCACGGGGATCGTCTACGCCATCCGCGGCTTCAAGAAGTCCTTCATCAAGTACCTGCGCATGCCGTCCCAGCAGCAGGCGCGCACCGCTGTGACGACGATCGGCGTCGTGGGCTACGTCGCCAAGGGATTCGCCCTGTTGCTGGTGGGCCTGCTGGTCATCATCGCCACGGTGACGGCACACCCCGAAGAGTCAACCGGGCTCGACGGCAGCCTGAAGGCCCTGCGGGAGCAGCCGTTCGGCGTGTATCTGCTGGCCGCAGTGGGTGTCGGCCTGATCTGCTACGGGGTGTTCATGGTGGTGCGGGCCCGGCTCGCGAAGATGTAGGCTCGCGCGCACTGCAGGGCCGGACCGGCCTGACCGGCCTGGCAGCCGTGCCGCAAGGCTAGCCCTGAGGCACGGCAATAACAGCCACGGTGTGCTGCTGCTCGTCGCGCATCTCGACACTGGCGATCTTGGTCAGCTGCACCGGCGTCGCCCCGGTAATCCGGACCCTGCCGGTGGGAGTGGCCGTCCACGCGCAGGCGCGGTCTTCGCCGCCCTCACGGTCCTTCACCCAGAGCGAGAGGGTACCAGTGGCGGGCAGGCTACGGCCGTCCACCGCCAGCTCGGTGCCCCAGGTTTTCTTGACGAGCCCCACCGTGACCTGCATGCCGCTGCTGGCCGCAACGGAATAGCTCGCGTCCGGTTTGGCGGGTTGGTTCAGCAACGGAGCGGCCATGATCCCCAGCGCCAGGCATGCGGCGGCGGCTGCGGCCACGGCAGCCGACCACCGGCGCCGCACTTTCCGGCGGCGGGCGGCGAGCTCGTCCAGGAGCCGGCGCGGGACGGGTACCGGTTCCGGCGGAACAAGCATCCGCTCGCGGGCGGCCGCAGCCGCCGCGGTGAGCGCGACGGCGTCGGACACCGGGATCGCGTCCAGCAGTGCGGGGAGGCTGGCGAGTTCGTCCAGCTCCTGGCGGCAGTCCGCGCACACCGCAAGGTGCTGTTCGAAGGCTGCGGCCTCGGCCGGCTCCAGCCCGCCGAGCAGATACGCGCCGAGGAGTTGATGCTGCTCGGTCCCGTTCACCGCTGCACCCCCATTTCGTCGAGGATCGTCCGTAGGGCCCGGACGGCGTAGAACGCCCGGGACTTCACCGTGCCGCTGGGGATCTTCAATTGGGCGGATGCCTCCTGGACTGTGTAGCGGCGGTAGTGGAGCGCAACCAGGACTTCGCGGTGCTCCGCGCTGAGCCGCAGCAGCGCTTCTTCCATCAGGACCTTGTTGAGCAGGTCATCGATGCGTCCGGCGCCGCCGGCGCCTGCCGTTAGATCCGGGACGTCGCGTTCGCTGGCTTCCTGCGGGCGCCGCTGGGCCTTGCGGTAGTTGTCGATCATGATGTTGCGGGCCGTCCGGAACAGATAGCTGCGCAGGCTGCCGGTGATCTGCGGCGCCTGCTGCCACACCCGCAGCACGGTCTCCTGGACGACGTCGTCGGCGAGCTGCGGATCCCGGCAGGCGCTGAGGACGAAGCGCTTCAAGGCGGTCCCGTGGTCGCGGTAAATCGCAGCCACGACGTCTTCGTCCAGCGGCATGTCCCACCTCCCGCGAGTTCTTGTTCTGCCCCTGTATGACGTACGGGCGGACCCAATAGTTCAGTGTGCCCCAGGACAGCCCCGACATGAACCGGTCAGCTCGATGAACCATTCCGCGCTCGATGGCGTCGTATCGTGTAGCGCCGGCCTCTGAGTTGGGCTGGCTCGAGCCTAGGAGCAGCAATGAAGAAGCACCTCAGCATTGGCTTGTCCGCGTTCGCCCTTGCCGCGCTACTGTCCGGCTGCGGCGGCGGAGCGACCACAACGACGCCGACGACGGCAGCCCCGGCCACCTCCACGCCCGCCGAGACCAGCGCACCGGCGACCATGGCCGCTGCTGAGCTCACGGTGGCCGAGTCCAAGGCAGGCCAGATCGTGGTGGCCGGCCAGGGACTGAGCGTCTATTACTTCACCAAGGACACGAAGGACTCCGGGACCAGCGCCTGCACCGGCGAGTGCCTGGTGGCGTGGCCCCCGGTCACTTCGACGACGGCGACTCCCACCGTTGAAGGCGTCACCGGCAAGGTTGGAACCATTCAGACGGCTGACGGAAAGATGCAGGTGACCATCAACGGGATGCCGATCTACTACTACGCCAAGGACCAGGCCGCGGGAGACATCACGGGCCAGGGCGTCGGCGGAGTCTGGTATCTCGTGGCACCTTCCGGGGAGATGATCACCGCGCCGCCAGTGCCGTAGGCCCAAAGGGTGGGGATCCGCCCGGTCCGGTTCGCCGGGCCCGGTGAATCGGACTGGGCGTACCCGGCCCGGTACACCGCCGGCGCCTGCGCGATTGGGGGGCAGACGCCGGCTGTACCGGGGAAGGCCGCTTAGGGGCGGGCCTCCTCGAACTCCACTGTCTCTTCAAACTGAACAGCCTCTTCGAACTCCACGGCTGCGAGGATTTCCTGGGTCCGGGGGTTAAGCATGAAGGCCTCGTCGTCGTCTTCCAGCATGAGGAATTCGCCCTGTTCCGTGGTGAAGTGCCAGGCCAGGGTGGTCTCCCCATTGTGCTCGTAGTTGGGATCGCCCATGGTGATCCGCTCGAGGCTGTGGCCGGCAATGTCGCACAGCTCCCTGATGATCTGTTCGAACTCCGGCGCGTCCAGGAGGGCTTCCTCGGCGGCTGCCGCCTGGCGCTCCGCGAGGTCGGGAAGCCGAGCCACCCGTCCGGCGATGTGGGCGTCGAGGTCGTCGTCGGCAAGGACCAGCAAGTCCTCCTGGCCGAGCAGCCACGCGGCGTTCAGTGCCGAGATGTCCTCTGTTTCGAGGATCGACTCGAATTCCCCGTCCAGCTCTTCGATGCGCCGAACGGCGTCGGAGACTCCGTCCCCCGGCTCGTCGCCCTCGGTGTCGCCTTCGGCCGTCCAGCTGCTGCCGCCGTCGAGGTAGCTGTCGACGTCGGTGTCGGTCAGGGCGCCGAAGGCGGCCACCGTGCGGTTGAAGAGATCCAGGTGCGCGGCGGCACCCATGGCCGCCAGGCCGTCCCGGACGTAGGGATCGACTTCCTCGCGTTCGGGTGCGGTGAAAACGTACTGCGCGAATCCGCCGGCCAGCGCCTGCGTCAGGTAGAAGTCCACGTAGTAACTGCGCAGCGCGGCTGGGGAGATCTCGTCCGTATCCAGCAACTCCTCGAACATGGCGTTGACCACGTTGACGTTCGCGTCGACAACGTCCTCGTTTCCGCCTTTGAGGCTTTCCGTGGTCAGCACGGTCGGGTAGTTGTGGGCGGACTGGTTGGTGGGCACACCGTTGGTCATGCGGAATCCTTACTGCTGGCACTGCTGATACTCCGGACCTCTCCACGGTAGGTCCGTCTTCACGGCGGGCAGCCGAGCCCCAGTTGAACGTCAGGCGAAGTTTGAGCGGCGGTTCCGCGGGCACAGGCGAAGTTCCGGGGTCCCTTCAGGCTCGGTAAGATGGATCAGATGACCACCTGCCGAAAGTAGCGCGCACATGCCATCCCATCCGGACGAGAGTGCGGCACTGGCAATACAGACTCCCGCGATCAACGACCGCTCCCTCGCGGCCGGGCTCGCTTACGCCATGGGGAGCCGCGTTTCCGGGATCTCCTTCGATGCCGCCACAGGCCTGCTGCTGGGCAAGGTGCGGGGCGGTTCCGACGTGCCCTATTCAACGACGGCGAAGCTTGTCCGGAAGTCGGGCGGCTGGAGCTGCACGGTGGGCGTCTGCAGCTGCCCGGTCCGCAAGGACTGCAAGCACGTGGCGGCCCTCCTCTTCGCGGCCGAAGACAATCCGGCCACCCGGCTGCAGTTGCTGGCCCCCGCCGAGTCCACGCGGCTCTCCCGCCAGGCCGCGCCGCCGGAAATGGCCGACTGGGAGCAGGCTCTTAGCCCCCTGATCGCCCACCCGGGGATCACGCCGTCCGCCAACGGCACCCCGCTGGCGCTCCAGTTCGACGTCGAGGAACCCGCCCCGCACTTCTCCTATACAGGCCGCCGCGATCCGCTCCGCAGCGTCCGCCAGCTCAAGGCACGCCCCGTCATCATGGGGGCCAAGGGCAAGTGGATCCGCGGCGATGTCTCCTGGAGCACGCTGAGCTACCTGAACTACCGGCGCGAATGCAATGAGGCGCATGTTGAGTGGATGCAGGAATTCCTCGCCTCGCACACCGCCGTTGCGAACCGCCAGCACTCCGGCACGGGACTGTGGCTGGGGCTGAACACTTACGCCGGCAAGAACCTGTGGAGCCTGCTGTCCCAGGCTAAGAAGATCGGCGTCGCCCTGGTCCACAGCCGCGGCGACGAGCCGGTGCGGCTGGTAGAGCAGCCTGCCGCCGTCGGGCTCAACCTGGCGCGGTTCGGCTCCGGCGGGGACGACGGCGGGCTCGAGCTCGCGCCGACCATCACGGTCGAAGGCGAGGTGGTGGATCCGGCGTCGGTCGGGACCATCGGCCGCCCGGCGCACGGGATCTTCCTGGCTTCCGACGGCGACGCCCTGCCCGGCATCGCCCCCACCGACCCCGTCATCACCCTTGCCCCGCTGGAAAGCGGTCTCAGTGAGGAATTGCTGACCTTCGTCACGGGCGGGACCACCCTGCACATCCCAGCACGGGACGAAAGCCGCTTCCTGACCGGCTTTTACCCCAAGCTCAAGCAGACCGCCCGGGTCACCGCCTCCGATGAGTCCGTGGAGCTGCCCACGCTTGCGGTCCCCACCTTGTCCCTGCTGGCCAACTACGGGGCGGACCACCGGGTCCGGCTGCATTGGGAATGGCACTACACGTCCGGAAACCTCGTCACCGCGCAGCCGCTGTGGCGGCACCCGGGTGATCACGGCTACCGGGACGACCCCGCCGAGGCGCGCATCCTTGAGGGAGTAGGGCAGCCCTGGGACGTGGTGCCGGCCCTGGGCGAATCCGCCACCGGCGGCTGGGGCACACCGCGCCTGGCGGCCACGGCAGAACTGGCCGGCCTGGACACGCTCGCCTTCACCGAGGACGTGCTTCCCCGGCTCCGCGACCTCCCCGACGTCTCCGTGGACACGTCCGGCGAGATTGCGGACTACCGCGAAGCCGAAGAAGCCCCGGTGGTGGCGATCTCCACGAAGGCGACGGACAGCCGGGACTGGTTTGATCTGGGCATCGTCATCACCCTGGAGGGCCAGCCGGTTTCCTTCGCGGCGCTGTTTTCCGCCCTCGCCGCCGGCCAGACCCGCATGCTGCTCCCCAGCGGGGCGTACTTCTCGCTGGACCTGCCGGAACTGCACCAGCTCCGGGCGCTGATCGACGAGGCCCGCTCCCTGCAGGACAATCCCGGTGACAAGGACGCTCCGCTGCAAATCAGCCGCTTCCAGGCCGGGCTGTGGGACGAACTCGCGCACCTCGGCATCGTGGAGGAACAGGCAGCAGCGTGGCGCGAGTCCGTTGGCGGCCTGCTGGAAGGCGGCATCAAGGGCCTTCCCCTGCCCGGGACCCTGAACGCCGAGCTGCGCCCGTACCAGCTGGAGGGCTTCAACTGGCTGAGCTTCCTGTACCGCCACGGCCTCGGCGGTGTGCTGGCCGACGACATGGGACTGGGCAAGACCGTGCAGGCCCTGGCACTGATCTGCGCCGCAAGAAGAAGCAGCTGCCGGGACCGCCCCACACTCTGATGCACCAATCCGCTGCGGGGCCTGCTGCCGGGACCGCCCCGTTCCTGGTCATTGCCCCCACCAGTGTGGTGGGCAACTGGGAGGCGGAGACCGCACGGTTCGCGCCGGGGCTGAGCGTGCGCGCCATCGGCGAAACCTTCGCCAAGAGCGGTTCGCACCCGGCCGAGGCGATGGCCGGCGCGGACATCATCATCACCTCCTATGCCCTGTTCCGGATCGACTACGAGGCCTACGCCTCCCAGACCTGGGCCGGGCTGGTCCTGGACGAGGCGCAGTTCGTCAAGAACCACCAGTCCAAGGCCTACCAGTGCGCCCGCAAACTGCCTGCCGCCTTCAAACTCGCCATCACGGGCACCCCGCTGGAGAACAACCTGATGGAGTTCTGGGCGCTGACCTCGATCGTGGCCCCCGGGCTCTTTTCCAGCCCCAAACGGTTCGCCGAGTATTACCAGAAGCCGGTGGAGAAGAACGGCGACAAGGGGCAGCTGGACAAGCTCCGGCGGCGGGTCCGGCCGCTCATGCTGCGGCGCACCAAAGAGCAGGTCATCCGGGATCTGCCGCCCAAGCAGGAGCAGATCCTGGAAGTCGTGCTGAATCCGCGGCACCAGAAGGTGTACCAGACGCACCTGCAGCGGGAGCGCCAAAAGATCCTGGGCCTGATCGAGGACGTCAACAAGAACCGGTTCACCATCTTCCAGTCGCTGACCCTGCTCCGGCAGCTCAGCCTGGATCCCTCGCTGATCGATCCTTCACTGTCCGGGGTGCGCTCCAGCAAGCTCGATGTCCTGTTCGAGCAGCTCGCGGACCTGGTGGCCGAAGGACACCGGGCGCTGATCTTCAGCCAGTTCACCGGCTTCCTGGGCAAGGTCCGGGAGCGGCTGGTCGAGGAGAACATCGAGTTCTGCTACCTCGACGGCGGCACACGCAACCGCACCGACGTCGTGAACGAGTTCAAGAACGGTGCCGCGCCGGTGTTCCTCATCAGCCTCAAGGCCGGCGGCTTCGGCCTGAACCTGACCGAGGCCGACTACGTGTTCCTGCTGGACCCGTGGTGGAATCCGGCGTCGGAGGCCCAGGCCGTGGACCGGACCCACAGGATCGGCCAGGCCCGGAACGTCATGGTCTACCGGCTCGTGGCCAAGGACACGATCGAGGAGAAGGTCATGGCGCTCAAGGCCAAGAAATCCCAGCTCTTCGCCGACGTCATGGAAGGCGACGCACTCACCGGCAGCGCGCTGACCGCGGAGGACCTGGCAGGCCTGTTCAACGACTGACGCTGTTCGGCCGAGGCCTGTTCAACCACTGACGCTGTTCAGCCGCGGGGCAGTGCGCGGAGTCGGGCCAGGAGCGTCGCGGCGAGCAGCGCCGTCGTCATTTCAAGCGCAATGACGGCCAGCAGCGCCCCGGAGCCCGACGGCGCCGCGCCAGCCGCTGCGGCGGACGCGGCCACGGTTCCATGGTGGGCGTGGCCCGCACCGCCGGAGCCTGCGCCGAGGAGCAGGACCGCGTGCACCCCGGTCATCGCCAGCGCCGCAGCCATCACCTGGCGAAGGGCGGTGGCCCTTGCGTGGCACCAGATGTGCACGGCGCACGGCAGGCACACAGCCACCATGGCGAGCATGAGCAGGTTCAGCCATGTACCGTGCTGGTTCCCGGCGGCAAGCCCCAGGTGCGTGAGGCAGGACGCCACCGTCACGGCGGCGCAGATCCGCGGATGAAGCATGGTGCCGGCCCGGCGGCCCACGCCGACTGCAACACTCACGGCGCCGGACTAGCTGTGGCAGTGGCCGCCGGCCGGCTGTGCACTCGCGGGCACATCCAGCACGGGGCTGCGGTCAAAGAAACCCTCAGGCCGGAGCTTGAAGCCGACCGTGTCCACCGGCATGATGGGCCAGTCCTCCGGACGCGGGAAGTGGGTCAGGCCGAACGTGTGCCACAGAACGATGTCCTGGCCGTCCAGCTCCCTGTCCTGTGCCACATACTGCGGCAGCCCCGCTCCCCCGGCGTGCTGGTTCACGAAGTCGCCTGTAGGGTACCGCTCCTCCTCCGCGAACCGGGTCACCCACAGGTCCTTCGTGGCAAAGGCGGCCCGCCGGGCAATGGAGGACGCCGGGTCTGCCAGCAGCGTGGGCTGGCCCTCGGCATGGAGCTTGTATCCCACCGGTTCGCCGAGCCGGTTCCGTGACTGCGGATTGGTGATGACCCAGGTCCTGCCGTTGCGGGCATCGGCCTCGCGCACGCCCTCGGATTCGCGGGCGATGACCGTGCGTTTCCGGGAGAAGGCATTGCCGCGTTCGTTGCCCTCGCCCATGGCCTGCCGGACCACGTCTTCCTCCTCGACCCGGTTGGTGAAGCCGTCGATCGCCATGTCGAGACGGGCGCTGAACAGGTGCTGGTGGTACGGGCCGCCCAGGCCCGGGGCGAGCTGGGAGATGTTCTCGGAACCGCCTTCCGGGTAGGCGGAAGTGAAGACGACACCGGTGGCCTTGGCCTCGAATTCGATGGTCCCGTCGAGGTAGAGGTACCAGTAGAAGCCGTAGTCGTAGTTGCCGATGGTGGTGAAGAAGGAGATCACCAGGCGGCGGTTGCGGCGGGTGTAGTTGATGCCGGTCCAGAGGTCGCTGTGCTTGGCCAGGATCCCCCAGTCTTCCTCATGCATGCAGATGCCGTTGCGGATCTCCCGGGGGTTGCCGAAGGCGTCGCTGATGACGGGGCTGAGGTAGGTGATCTCGCCGAGGCAGTCGCAGCCCAGTTCCAGCGAGTTGGCATACTGGCCAACGAGGTATTCGCCGGTGTCGAAATAGTTCTGCCAGGACCGGATCGGCGACGGGTCCCCGTAGGGAACCACCATTTCGGCGATGGATGCGCGGTTGATGATGGGCCGCTTGCGGCCGCCGTCCTGGAACGCAAGGTTGTGCAGCACCACGCCTTCGCGGACGTCGAAGCCGACGTCGACGCTCCACTTTTCCCACTCGACATGGTTCCCGCCGGTGACGGTGAAGCTGGGTCCGTCCGGCTGGGTGATGTTGATGGGTTTCTGTGTGGTGCGCAGCGGGCCGGTAAGCTCCGGATCGGTGTAGTTGCCGTGTTCGGCGGGAATCGGGACGACGCCGGTGTCCAGGACCTGCGTGACTTCCTGGCTGACGACGTCGACGTACGCCACCAGCCCGTCCACGGGGTGCGCCCAGGCACTGTCCTCCGGAAAATCCTGCACGAAGGCCAGGCCGCGCAGGATCCGGCGGCCCTTCTCCTCCGGGTACTCGAACACGCCGGCGGACAGCGGGGCCACCCGGACCTTGCTGACGTCCAGGCCGCGGCCGGCCAGCGCCTTGAGCCACCGTTCGTCCGTGGCCAGGAGCTGTTCGACGACTTCGAATTCCTCCTCCAGGACGGGAAGTTCGCCGGTCAGCGCCGTGTCCAGTTCGACGGCGCTGATCACCGCGCCGCTGAAAACCGAGACGGTGACGTCGGCCGGACGTCCACCGGAGACGTCGTGCAGGAAGACCCGAAACCGGCGGTCTTCGCTGTCGGCCGGCGCGTTCCTGGCGGGGTCCACCAGGCCGAGGTACGCGATGCGCTGCGTGTCTCCCAGCAGACCCGCGGCACGCAGGATGCCTTGGACGGCGGTGATCTCGGCGCCCGTGGCCAGGCTGTACGGGCTATACGGAGTGCGGGTGTCAGTTTGTACGGGCATCTTTGGGGCCTTCGTTCGGTGACCCTGGCGGGTCAGAACTTTATTTTCTATAGTTGTAGAGAATACGGAAACGTAAGATGTGCCACAAGAGTCCGACGCAATATATTTTGGGGAGCTGCCCGGTGCCAAAGATTGTCGACCACGACCAGCGGCGGCTTGAACTCGTCAACGCGACGTGGCGGACCATCGCCCGGCTCGGCATTGAAAGTGCCACGATGCGCGAAATCGCCCTCGAGGCCGGCTTCGCGAACGGGGCCCTCAAGCCGTACTTCCCCACAAAGGATGACCTGCTGATGTTCGCGTTCGGGCACGTCTTCAACCGCACCAACGAACGCATCACGGAGGTCACCGCCGGCCAGTCCGGACTCGTGGCACTGAGGTCGTTCTGCGTCGAAGTGCTGCCCCTGGATGAGGAGCGGATCAACGAGGCCCGGATTGTCATTCCGTTCTGGCAAAAGGCCATCAACGATCCCGGCAAGGCCCGGATCCACCGGGAATCGATGGAGCAGTGGCTCGCGGCCATCCGTCAGCACCTTGCCGAGGGGCGGCAATCCGGCGCCGTCACCACAGCCGTCGCCGACGCAGCACTGGCTGGGCAGCTGCTCAACTTCCTCCTCGGCGCGCAGATCGCGGCGGCACTCGCCCCCGAGGGACAGGTGGAGCTCGGGCTGAACGAGCAGCTGGAGGGGTTCCTGACCCTGTTGGGCAGCTAGGCCCGCCCGGGAATTCTTTTTTCGCCGGTTGTCGAAAAAAGATGACATCGGCGGGCCGCGCCGCTACCCTGAAGAGACTGTGTCCCACGACACAGTCCCCAAGACAGGCACAGTCCCCGAATTACGTCGGCGTCAGGATCTTCGATGACCGCAGTTGCAGCCCGCCCGTCCGTCGGTCCCGCCGGACAGGACGTCCGCACCAGCACGGCAGCCTCGTTCGAGCACTGGAGGCATCTGGTCGCGGAGTCCTTCGTTCCCCTGGCCGCGTCGAGCACGGATGCGGACAATTTCCGCGGCCGCATGCGGGCGCGGAGGCTGGACCGTGTGGCGGTCGTCGAAGTCTCCTCCACGAGCCATGAGGTCCACCGCACACCGGCCCTGATTGCGCAGTCCAACCAGCGCTATTTCAAGCTCAATCTCCAACTGCAGGGCACCGGGCTCCTCATCCAGGACAACCGTGAGGCCCTGCTGCGCCCGGGGGACCTCTCCATCTACGACACCAGCCGGCCCTACACCCTTGCCTTCGAGGGGGACGTCCGGCTCATGGTGGTGATGTTTCCCTGGGACGCACTGTCCCTGCCGCCGGACTGCATCGCGCAGCTTTCGGCCGTGCGGATGGCCTCCGACGGCGGCCTGGCCGCGATCGTCGGGCCATTCATCGCCCACCTCGCGGAAAACCTGGACGCGCTGAGCGGCCCCAGCGGGTCCCGGCTCGCCACGAACGCCCTCGATCTCGTCTCCACGATGCTGCATTCGGAACTGGACATGTCCCCGGACCGCATGAGGCCCCAGGCCCTCCTGGCGGCCTCCGTCCGCGAGTACATCGACGCCAATCTGGCCGATCCGCTGCTCTCGCCCGCCTCCATCGCGGCGGCCCATTTCATTTCCACCCGGCATCTGCACAATGTCTTCCACGAATCCGGAACCACCGTGGCGAGCTGGATCCGGACCCAGCGGCTGGAAGGGGCGCGCCGCGAGCTGCGGGATCCGCTCCTGGGCGGCATGCCGGTTGGCGCCGTGGCCGGGCGCTGGGGCTTCCTGGACGCGGCCCACTTCAGCCGCTCCTTCCGTGATGCCTTCGGCGAGTCCCCCAGCGACTGGCGGCGCGGCGCCTGAGCATGCCCAGCGCCTGCCGCTGACACCAACCGCGGTTGACAGCGCCCGCCAGCCGGGACGCACAGGGGCGGTGCCGGATCTGTCCCGCACCGCCCCTCAACTCCTACGCCGAGTCGACTACCCGGCGAACTCAAGCTCTGAGGTCCGGAGCTGCTTCTCCACCCGGACCTCCACCAGAACTCCGGCGAGAAACACCGCGGGGACAGCCACCAGCAACACCACTGCCGTTTCTGCGCTTCCTCCGATGAGGGACGTGAAGTTGCTGACCACCAGGTACAGCACCCACGCCAGCAGCGCCGAAGCGAGGACCGGGGCGATGAACGTCTGCCACAGCTGCCCGGTCACCTTCTCCCGGCGGAAATAGCCGACGACGGCGAGGGAGGACAGCATGTACAGCACCAACAGCGCCGCGACGGCGAGTCCGCTGAACCACGAGAAGAGCGTCAGCACCGGGTCCAGACCCGACAGGGCGAACGGCGCCACCAGCAGGGCCGCGACCACGGTCTGGATCCAGGCCGCGGCGGCCGGTGCACGGTGTTTGTTGGTCCGGGCGACAGCTGCCGGCATGGAGCCGCGCAGGGCCAGCGAATGCAGGTAGCGGTTGATGCCGTTGTGGAAGGCAATGATGCCTGCCAGCAGCGAGGTGACCAGCAGGACTCCGGCAGTGATGCCGGCCCAGGGCCCGAACATTTCGACGATGGGGCCGATCACGAAAGACGTGGCGTCCCCGGATTCCAAAGCGGCACCCGCGGCATCTGCCACGTGTGAGGGCCCGTAGAAACTGACCAGCATCCAGGTGATGAAGGAGAAGAAGATGGCGATGATGCCCACGGACAGATACGTGGCCCGCGCCACGGTCCGGTGTGGGTCCTTGGCCTCGGCGGAGTAGATGGCCGTGGATTCGAAACCGAACATCGACGCAACCGCGAACATGATGGCAACTCCCGGGGCTCCGCTGGCGATGGCTTCGGGCGCGAACGAGGCGGCGATGTTCAGCCCTTCGGGGCCGCCGCCTTTGAAGAGCACGGCGAATCCGAACATCAGGAGGATGGCGACTTCCAGGCCCACCAATACGGCAAGGACGCGGGCACCCAGTTCGATGTTCATGGATCCGAGGACCTGGACGCCGGCCATGGTGACCACGGCGAGCAGCCACCAGGGCACAGCTACCCCGGCGGAGGCCAGCAGGCCGGAGAGGGCCGCTCCGTACAGCCCGTACATCGCCGCCTGCACCGTGCTGTAGGCCAGCAGGGCAAGCCACGCCGCCCCTGCGCCGACCTTGCGTCCGAACGCGGCCGTGACATAGGCATAAAAGGCGCCGTTGGTCTGCACCTTCCGGCTCATGGCCACGAAGCCGACCGCGAAGATGACAATAACGATGCCGACGACGAGGTAGGCGCCCGGGGCGCCGGCACCGTTGCCGAGCGCCGCTGCGAGCGGCGCCGCTCCCACGATTCCGGTCAGCGGGGCCTGCGCGGACAGGACAAAGAACAAAATGCCCATGACTCCGATGCTGCCTGCGCGCAGGGCAGTGGAGTGTTCCTGGCGGGAACCGGGTTCTGCGGTCCGGGATTCGGGATTCGAAATACTCATTGGATCCTTCTTAACGGTCATGAGCGGTGGGGGGAATGTGCTGGGGTAAGGGGCCCGGGCAGTGGTGCACCGTGAAATCCAGCATGGCAGGTGACACCCGTCACTCTTTTGTCGATCCGCGATCGGTTGTTGTTCCCCAGCGCAATTGAACCCAGCGCAACGGCCTTCAGGGCCATGGCGATCATTCGCACCGGGTCAACTGCAGTTCGCGCAAAGACAAGACTGCACCTCCGGCACGGGAGGACACTCGGACATGTGTCCCAACGACTCAGTGCCTCAACTACTCGATGTGGAGTACCCATGGAAACCTACGACGCCCTTCTCGCCTCGATCATCCCGGACGCCGGCCTGACCCGGATCATTCTTGACCCGGCCACCGGGCAACCGGTCGGCGAAGCCCCGGTCCACACCGTTGAAGACCTCGAGCAGGCCATCACCGCCGCGGCCGCCGCGCAGCCGGCCTGGGCCGCGCTGGGCCACGACGCCCGCAGCGCGGCCCTGCTCAGGGCCGCCGACGCCGTCGAACGCTCCGCCGAGGAACTGGCCCGGCTGCTCTCCCGCGAGCAGGGCAAGCCGCTGAACGGGCCGAACGCCCGCTTCGAGGTCGGCGCCTGCGCCGCCTGGCTCCGCGCCACCGCCGCCACGCCGCTGGAACCGGAAACGGTGGTGGACGACGGCGAAACCCGCGCCGAACTGCACTACAAGCCCATCGGCGTCGTCGGCGCGATCGGCCCGTGGAACTGGCCCATGATGATCACCGTCTGGCAGGTTGCTCCCGCCCTGCGGATGGGGAACGCCGTGGTGGTCAAGCCGTCGGAATTCACGCCGCTGTCCGTCCTGGCCCTCGTTGAAATCCTCAACCAGGAACTCCCGGAGGGCCTGCTCACGGCGGTCTCCGGTGGCCGGGAAGTCGGCGCGCGGCTGGCCGAACACCCGGCGGTCGGCAAGGTCATGTTCACCGGGTCCACGGCCACCGGCAAGGCCATCATCAAATCCTCCGCCGGCACCGTCAAACGACTCACCTTGGAGCTCGGCGGCAACGACGCCGGCATAGTCCTGCCCGACGCCGACCCGAAAGCGATCGCCGAGGGCCTGTTCTGGGGCGCGTTCATCAACACCGGGCAGACCTGCGCGGCGCTCAAGCGCCTCTACGTGCACGACGCCATTTACGACGCCGTCTGCGAGGAACTCACCAGCGTGGCCCGTGCCATGCCGATGGGTAACGGCCTGGACGAGGCCAACGTCCTGGGCCCGCTGCAGAACCGCCAGCAGTTCGACATCGTCGCGAGCCTCGTTGAGGCCGCCCGCGACTCCGGGGCAAGGATCCTGCTCGGCGGCAACCCGGACCCGGACCAGCCCGGCCACTTCTACCCCGCCACGCTCGTGGCCGACATCGCCAACAGCAACCCGCTCGTCGCCGAGGAACAGTTCGGCCCCGCCCTGCCGATCATCCGGTACAGCACCGTGGACGAGGCGGTCGCCATGGCCAACGGGCTCGACGTCGGGCTCGGCGCCTCCGTCTGGTCCTCCGACCCAGCCGAGGCCCGGAAGGTGGCGGTCCGGATCGAGGCCGGTACCGTCTGGATCAACAAGCACGGCGCTGTGGACCCCCGCGTCCCTTTCGGCGGGGCCAAGCAGTCCGGCTACGGACTCGAATTCGGCGTCGAAGGCCTCAAGGCCCTCGGCGTTCCGCAGGTCATCAACGGCTGACTGCCCTCTATTGGGGGCCATCAGTATGAGGGGCCATCAGTGCAGCGGCTGCGGCACGGGTTCGTGCCGCAGGTAGCTGCGCCGGAACCGGCCGCTGCCGGCGGTCAGGGCCCGCAGCTCCACCGAGTACCGCAACAGTTCCTGGTCCGGGACCTCGGCGCTGATCTCGGTGCCATCGGCCCCGGCGGAGCTGGTTCCGGTCAGGCGTGCCCGCCTGGAGGACAAGTCGCTCATTACAGCGCCCACGTGGTCCTCCGAAACGCTGATGGTCACAGACGAGACCGGTTCCAGGAACTGGATACGGGTTGCAGCCGCCGCCTCCCGGAGGGCCAGCGCGCCGGCAGCCTGGAACGCTGCGTCGGAGGAATCCACGCTGTGCGTCTTGCCGCCGATCAGCGTGACCTTGATGTCCACCACCGGGAAGCCGGCAGAGACGCCTTTCTGCATCTGGGCCCGCACACCCTTTTCCACCGAGGTGATGAACGGTCCGGGAATCACCCCGCCAACAGTTTTGTCGACAAACTCGAACCCGGCGCCGCGGTCGAGGGGTTCCACCTCGATGTCGCAGACGGCGTACTGGCCGTGGCCGCCGGATTGTTTGACATAGCGCCCGTGCCCGGCCGCCGCTGCGGCAAACGTTTCCCGCAGCGGTGTGACCACCGGGACGGTCTGCAGGTTCACGCCTTGGTCGCGCAGCCTGCCCAGGACGACGTCGGCGTGCGCCTCGCCCATGCACCACAGGATCAGCTGGTGGGTTTCGGAGTTGCGTTCCACCCGCAGCGTCGGGTCCCCGGCGGTGACCTTCCCCAGGTTCCTGGCCAGGGCGTCCTCGTCGCCGTGCGTGGCAGCCTCGATGGCAACCGGCATGAGCGGGTCCGGCATGTCCCAGGGGGCCACCAGCAGCGGCAGTTCCTTGGCCGAAATCGTGTCGCCGGTCTCGGCGGCGCCCAGTTTGGTCAGCGCGCAGATATCCCCGGCGACGCAGAACGGCACCGGCCGCAGTCCCGATCCCAGCGGCGAGTACAGGTGTGTGACCCGCTCGTCGCTGTCGTGGTCCTCGTGGCCGCGGTCCGCCATTCCGCGGCCGCCCACATGGATGGCGGCGTCCTCCCGCACAACGCCGGAGAAGACGCGCACCAGGCAGACCCGGCCGAGGAACGGGTCGATCGTCGTGCGGACCACTTCACCGAGCAACGGTCCGTTCGGGTCGCAGCCCAGCGGGCCGGCGGGCGCCCCGTCGAGGTCCGTGGCTGCGGGAACGCCGTGCTCGGCCGGCGTCGGAAACGCGCGCACCAGAACGTCAAGCAGCTCGGCCAAGCCGAGCCCGGACTCCGCTGACGTTGGCAGCACCGGGTGAAAGGAGCCGAGGGCCACGGCCGTCTCCAGATCGGCGATCAGAACATCGGGCGCGATATCTTCACCCCCGAGGTAGCGGTCCATGAGCGTCTCGTCTTCGCTCTCGGCAATGATCCCCTCGATCAGCGCGCCGCGTGCGGACTCCACCGCGGCAAGTTCGACGCCGGTCGCGGCCCGGGTGGCCGGCGCCGGCCCCGCCGGACCGTACTCGGAAACCGTCCCGGTCAGCAACCCCAATAACCCGGTTACGGCACCTTCCGCGCGGACCGGCAGGTAGAGCGGAACGATGGAGTCGCCGAATGCCAGGCGGCAGCGGGCGACGGCGGCGTCGAAATCCGCGCGCGGATGGTCCAGGCGGCTGATGACCACAGCCCGCGGCATTCCGAGCCGCTGGCACTCGCTCCAGAGCGCGGTGGTCGCGGCGTCGACATCGTCGGTGGCCGAGACGACAAACAGCACCGCATCGGCCGCACGGAGCCCGGCGCGCAGCTCGCCGATGAAATCCGTATAGCCCGGCGTGTCCAGCAGGTTCACCTTGATGTCCCCGACCGTCACCGGCACTACCGCCAGGGCCACGGAACGCTGCTGCGCGATGGCGGAGGGGTCCGAGTCGCTCACCGTAGTGCCCTCGGCGATCGAGCCCTTACGGGTGATGGCTCCGGTGGCGGCAAGCAAGGCCTCGGTGAGCATTGTTTTTCCTGAACCGGAATGCCCCACAAGTGCCACATTGCGGATCTTGTCCGGCTGCTCCGGCGGCGCGACGCCGTTGGCGTCGGCCCGCCGGAGGTCAGATGTACCCCGGACCGGCCCCCTTGACGGGGTCTTGGCGCCCTTCGACGGCATGAGAACCTCCCGGCGTCGCATCCACTCGTGCCCCGCAGGGCCTTGTGTTAAGGATTGGACACCCTGGGACACCCGGACAGCAAGGCCTATTTCACGCCGTCGCCGGAGCAACCATGGACCCGGAGGCCGCCCGGTTCCGGAGCCAACGGCCTAGGGCCTTGCCTTTGCCCTTCCACCAACTGTCCTCGTCGGCGTCATGGTGCCACCGGAAGATCACGGCAACCAGGACGAAGACCCCGGCGCCGACGTTCTGCCAGGAGCCGGAGGCGGCATCGATGAGCACACTGAAGGCCATGACCAGGATGGAAGGCAGGGCCAGTGTCCGGAACGCGGTGTTGGCCACATACCGGCGGTGGGACCGCGGCACGGACACTGCGCGGATGAAGTCGAAGCACAGGCAGACGACCACAAGGGCCTGTCCCAGGGACATCAGGACGTGCCCTGGCAGGGAGCCGCCAAACAGGACGGCCGCCTGGAGTCCCGGGCTCACGGCGTGCCCGTCAACGTTGCCGGCTGCAACCGGAACCAACCCCGCTGTGGCGGATCAGACCGCGAGGAATCGACAGTGGACGGATCAAACTCGGCTGAATCATGCATGCGATGCCCCCCGGCGTCTACGCTGCTCCTGCGCTGGCTCTGCGCCCGGGCTTCCCGTAGGAGCTGTGAGCGTGTCATGCCAGCCTTTTCTGACACTCCAATTCAACGCGCGACGCGGGCAGGAAGTCACGCAAATCAGGTACCCGACTATCGGATGGCCGGTTACCTGTTTCCGTTCAGGTGTACTCAGTTCGCCCCTGCGGCTACTTGCCCGGGCACTGTTGTTTGTCCTAGTCGATGCCCCGCGGCCGCCACACCACCAGCGCCTGCGACCGCGCCTGCGGCCGCTTGCCACGGGCCAGGCTGACGACGTCGCCGGCAGTTCCAGCGGCAAAGATCCGCGAATCGGCGGCCTGGCGACGCCGGCCCAGCTCCTCAGTCAGTTCGCTGACGCGGCGCTGCAGGGCGGCCACCTGGTTCTCCAGTTGCAGAATCCGCTTGATGCCCTCCAGCGAGACCCCCTCCTGGGAGAGCCGCTGGACCTCGCGGAGCATGTTCACATCCCGCTGCGAGTAGCGCCTCGACTTGCCGGGGGCACGGCTGGGAGAGACGATGCCCATCCGGTCGTACTGGCGCAGTGTCTGCGGGTGCATGTCCGCCAGTTCTGCGGCGACGGAGATGACGAAGATCGGCTGATCGAAGTCGATGGCCATGGCTGGATCCCGTTCCTAGAGCCGGGCCTTGGCTGCCAGGCCCGAGCGGACGTCCTCATCAGCGGTGGCCGCGGCGAAGGCCTTCACGGCCTCCTCCGCTTCCTTGTTCAGCTTCCGCGGAACAGCGACGTCGATTGTCACCAGCAGATCACCGGTGGCTTTGGCGTGCTTGACGCCACGGCCCTTGACGCGCAGCGTACGGCCCGAGGGCGTCCCTGCGGGAACCCTGACCTTGACCTTGTCGCCGTCGATCGTCGGAACCTCAATATCCGCACCCAGGGCCGCCTCCGGGAAGGAGACCGGGACGTGGATCCGGAGGTTGTCGCCGTCGCGGACGTAGAAATCGTGGGGCTTGACCGAGACGGTGACCATCAGGTCGCCGTTGCCGGCTGCAGCGTACTGTCCCTTGCCGCGGACGCGGACCTTTTGTCCGTCCTTGATTCCGGCCGGGATGCGGACGTCGATGACCTCGCCGTCCGGTTCGCGCAGGCCGATCGTGGTGCCGCGGATGGACCCGGCAAACGAGATCGACGTGGACGCAGTGCGGTCCGCGCCCTTCTGCGGAGCCCGCTGGAAGGACTGGCCCCCGCCACCGAATCCGCCGCCGCCGAAGAGATCGGCGAACTCGGGCGGAATGCCGCCGGCCGTGCTGTAGCCGCCGGAATGGCGCCCGCCGCCGCCGGTAAAGAGCCCGCCGAAGAGGTCCTCGAAGCCAGCTCCGCCGGCTGCCCCGCCGCTTCCGCCGGGGGCAAAGCGTGCGCCGCCACCCATGGCCCGGATGGCATCGTACTGCTGGCGCTCATCAGGATCCGAGAGCACCGAATAGGCCTCGGAGATATCCTTGAACTTCTTCTCCGACGCCGTGTCACCGGCATTCCTATCCGGGTGGTGCTGCCGGGCAAGCTTGCGGTAGGCCTTCTTGATGTCGGCGTCGGAAGCGTCCTTGGCGACACCAAGGATCTTGTAGAAGTCCTTGTCCACCCAGTCCTGGCTAGCCAATGGCGTTTCCTCTCTAATTCTCTGTGTTGCGGGCTCTGCTGGATCAGTCGGAGCTCCGCTGCGCTCATCTCACCTTAGGCGAGACAACCACTGCGCCGAAGCGGATGAGGGGGCCCGGGAGTGGCATCTAAGGATCTGGCCGAGGGCCCCAACACGAGCTTGCGAGTGTTGGGAAGGCCAATATCCGCTGCCGGAGCGTGGTGACTTGGTCCGTCAGGACCAAGTCACCACGCGTAGGGGCGGGGCCCCCTCATCCGCGAAGGCGACGTTACGCCGGAACCGCCACGATCACCTGGGCCGCGCGGAGGACGCGTTCGCCGGACTTGTAGCCCGAGCGCAGCACCTGGCTGACGGTGTCGATTTCGATATCCGTGCCGGGCTGCTGGATGAGTGCCTCGTGGATGGTCGGATCGAACTCCACGCCGGTCTCATCGATGCGGACCAGTCCGTACGTCTTCAGCGCAGCTTCCAGTTTGGCGGCGATCGCGGCGAAGGGACCGTCCGCGAGGTCGCCGTGCTGGCGGGCTGCGTCGACGTCGTCCAGTACCGGCAGCAGAGCGTTCAGGACGCCGATGACGGCCATCTCGCCCGCCACTGCACGGTCGCGTTCGACCCGCTTGCGGTAGTTGACGTACTCGGCCTGCAGCCGGCGGAGGTCGTTCCTGAGCTCCTCCGCAGCGGCCGCGTCAACGCCCTGCGCCACCGATTCCTCGGCCGGCACCTCAACGCTGTTGAGGATGTCCTCCGCCTGGGACAGAGCGTCCCCGGAACCGGAGTCCGAGTCTGCCGCGGCGGCGTGATCCTGGCCGGGATGGCGGGCCTGGCCGGTCTTCGGATCAACCTTGCGGTGGTCGTGGATCACCGGCTTCTGCGGCTCGTTCTCCTGCTGTTCGGCCTCGCGCCGGCTCTGGGAAGAATCGTGCTCTTCTTCGTTACCGTGGTGCGGCATGATTACTTCTTCTCGTCTTCGTCAACGATTTCGGCGTCGACGATGTCCTCGTCAGAGCTGGCTGCCTGCTCGCCTGCAGGGGCACCCTGCGCACCGGCGTGGCCGTCGGGGGAACCGGCGTGGGCGTAGATGGCTTCGCCGAGCTTGGTCTGGGAAGCCTGCAGCTTCTCAAACGCGGTCTTCACGGCGGCGTCATCAGTGCCTTCGAGGGCCTTCTTGAGGGCGTCGACGTCGGCCTTGACCTCGGTCTTGACCTCTTCGGGCAGCTTGTCGGCGTTGTCAGCGATCAGCTTGTCCACGGAGTACGCGAGCTGCTCGGCCGTGTTGCGGGTGTCGGTTGCCTCGCGGCGGGCCTTGTCGTCGGCTGCGTGCTCTTCGGCGTCGCGGACCATGCGGTCGATGTCCTCCTTGGACAGCGCGGTGCCGCCGGTGATGGTCATGGACTGTTCCTTGCCGGTGCCCTTGTCCTTCGCCGAAACGTGCACGATGCCGTTGGCGTCGATGTCGAAGGTGACCTCGACCTGCGGGACGCCGCGGGGAGCCGGAGCGATGCCGGTCAGCTCGAACGTGCCCAGCGGCTTGTTGTCGCGTGTGAACTCACGCTCACCCTGGAAGACCTGGATGGCCACGGACGGCTGGTTGTCATCCGCGGTCGTGAAGGTCTCGCTCCGCTTGGTCGGGATGGCGGTGTTGCGCTCGATCAGGTGCGTCATGATGCCGCCCTTGGTTTCGATGCCAAGGGACAACGGGGTGACGTCGATCAGCAGCACGTCCTTGCGCTCGCCCTTGAGGACACCGGCCTGCAGGGCTGCGCCGACGGCGACTACCTCATCCGGGTTGACGCCCTTGTTCGGCTCCTTGCCTCCGGCGAGTTCCTTGACGAGCTCGTACACGGCCGGCATACGGGTGGAACCACCGACGAGCACGATGTGGTCGATCTCGGAGAGCTTGATGCCGGCTTCCTTGATGACGTCCTGGAACGGCTTCTTGGTGCGGTCCAGCAGGTCCTTGGTGAGGTCCTGGAACTTGGCGCGGGTCAGCTGCTCGTCCAGGTGGACCGGGCCGTCCGGGGTGACGGACAGGTACTGGAGCGAGACGTTGGTGCTGGAGGAGGAGGACAGTTCCTTCTTGGCCTGCTCGGATGCCTCGCGGAGGCGCTGCAGGGCAATCTTGTCCTTCGTCAGGTCGATGCCCTTGACCTTGAGCTGGTTCAGCAGGTACTCCACGACGCGCTGGTCCCAGTCGTCGCCGCCGAGGTGGTTGTCACCGGCGGTGGCGCGGACCTGGATGGTGGAGAAGTTGTCTTCGTCCTTGCCGACCTCAAGGAGGGAAACGTCGAACGTTCCGCCGCCGAGGTCGAAGACCAGGATGAGTTCATCTTCCTTGCCCTTGTCCAGGCCGTAGGCCAGGGCGGCTGCGGTGGGCTCGTTGACGATGCGCAGGACGTTCAGGCCGGCGATTTCTCCGGCCTCTTTGGTGGCCTGGCGCTGGGCGTCGTTGAAGTAGGCCGGCACGGTGACGACGGCGTCGGTGACCTTTTCGCCGAGGTAGGACTCGGCGTCGTTCTTGAGCTTCATGAGGATACGGGCGGAAATTTCCTGCGCCGTGTACTTCTTGTCGTCAATGGCGACCGTCCAGTCGGTGCCCATGTGGCGCTTGACGGACGCGATGGTGCGGTCAATGTTGTTGACGGCCTGGCGCTTGGCGATCTCGCCGACCAGGACCTCGCCGGTCTTGGAGAAGGCAACAACCGACGGCGTGGTCCGGCCACCCTCGGCGTTGGCAATGACGGTGGGCTCGCCACCTTCGAGAACGGAGACGACGGAGTTAGTGGTTCCGAGGTCAATACCTACTGCACGTGACATGGATGCTTCCTTTTCCTTGGAATCTTGCGGAGATGGCCGCGGACCACAGTGGTATCAACCGCATGGGTCCGACCGTTATTGAGCGATCTACACTCAACTTTACCCAGAGCCGGACATAAGTCAATTCAAAGTTGAGCGACATCGACTCAACTTTGCTTCAAGTCTGGCCCGCGGCAGCCCATCGCCGCCTAGATTCCCCGGATTTCAGCCCCTCTGACGCTTCCCGGGCAGCGTTTCGCCCTGCGCGAACCCGCGCGACTGCGCGCAACCCGCTCACTGACCACCTGCGCACCGACCGCTTGCGCGCAGACCACTCACGCACAGACCCGTGCCGCGGACCAGCCGGCGCCCGCGCCGGCTGGTCCTCTTCCTTCGCGCTAGCTGTCGCCCCGCGCGGCGGTGTCGTCGTCGCCAGACTCTCCCGCTGCCGGCCGGTCGGCCTGCTGGGGACGGGACGTTCCGGCGGTCCCGTAGTCACCTTCGGGATATTCCCCCTCCTCGGCGGCGCCGGCGGGCTCACCGGAGACCCCGCCCTCGCCGTAGTCGCCCTCGGGATAGTCGCCCTCGACCTCGCCGACGACGGCCGCTCCGGCCACGCCGGCACTACCGTAGTCCCCGGCCGCGTACTCCCCCTCGACGGCCGTGGGAGGGAGCTCGCCTGCCGTGCCGGCGGAGCCGTAGTCGCCCTCGACGTACTGCCCCTCTGGCGCCGCGACCTCCGCTTCACCCTCCACGGGCCCCGCATCGGCGTTCCGGGACGCCGCCTTTCCGGACACGTTCTCTTCAGGCACGTTCTCTTCAGGCCTGTTATCTTCGGGCCTGTTCTGTTCAGACATGGATGGATCCTTCCTGGACGCATCGGGCGCGCCCGTGCGGGCGCAGGGGCAGTCTATCGAGCGCCACCGCGGGGCAACAGTGGAACCTGGTTCATAGGTCAGCGCCGGCCGCTGGCAGTCCAGCGACGTCGGCCAGCACAGCGAGGTGGTGGCCAAAGAGCTCCTCGCGGGCAGTGAACGTGTCGGCGCCGTACTGGCCGAATACTTCGAAGCTGACGGCGCCGAAGACTGAGGTCCAGGCCAGTGTGCCGCGGGCCAGGAGGTCATCCGGGACCGCCAGACCGAACTCCGCCCGGATTTTCTCCAGATCCCGGGCCAGGCCCGCGGCCACGGCAGGACTCCGGCGTCCGGGCGCGGCAAGCCGCCCGGCCCGGAAGGCGCTGTCGAGGATTCCAATGAGGGCAATGATCACTCTGGTCCCGGGACCGGTAGTACGCTCTGCCGGGGCTTGATAGCCGGGCACCGGGCTGCCGAAAAGCAGGGCGTAGCGGGAGGGTTCGCGCAGCGCCCAGTCCCTCACCGCGCGGCCCAGCGCCGCAAAGCGGCCGCCGAAATCGTCTTCGGGCACGGCCCCGACGGCGGCAGCCACCTCATCGCCAAGCTCGTTGTACGCATCAACCAGGAGAAGGGTCAGCAGCTCCTCCCGGCTCTCCACGTAGCGGTAGACCGCCGAGGAGACGACGCCGAGATCGCGGGCCACCGCGCGGAGGGACAGCGCGGCGGCCCCGTGCAGCGCCAGGTGCTCCCGGCCCAGCCGGACAATGTCGGCTACGGTCTGGGCCCGGGCACGCTCGCGCGGGGTGCGGGGCCGGACTGCCGCGGCGGCGGCCGCCGGAACGGCGTCGGCGTCGGCGTCGGCGTCGGTATCAATGTCAGCTTCAGTCCCAGCTTCAATCCTGTTTATTGGCATGGGTCCAGCATTTCACAAACAAGAGCACTGTCAACAAATGTGAGCACCGCTCTTGACTTGCCGGCCTTGACGTCGCATCCTGAATGGGAGAGCACTGCTCTCATAACCACGAAGGAGACCGAAATGTCCGAACCTGTTGCCTCCGAACGCCAGTCGTCCAAGCTCTATGTCGTCACGGGAGCCGGCCCGGTGGGCTGGACCGTCGCGGAACAGCTGGCTGCGGCGGGCCACCGCGTACGCATCCTGACGAGGTCCGGCAGCGGACCCGCCCACCCGCTGGTCGAAAGAGTGTCGGTTGATGTTTCGGAGCCCGCCGGGCTCGGCGAGGCCTTCCACGGCGCCACGGCGGTTTTCCACTGCATCCACGGCTCGCGGTACAACGCCGACGTGTGGGCCAGGGAACTGCCGGCGGCCGAGCAGAACGTGCTTGCAGCGGCGGGCGCGGCGGGCGCCGTCGTGGTCTTTCCGGAAAGCCTGTACTCCTACAGCGCACCGGAACGGCCGATGGCCGAGGACAGCCCGCGGCAGGCGCAGGGCGGCAAGCGCGGCGTCCGGACGGCGCTGCTCGCGGCCCGCGCGGCATCCGCGACGGACACAGTGAGCGTGGTGGCAGGCGACTTCTTTGGACCCAGGGTCCGCAATGCACACGCCGGCGAGCGCATGGTGAAGCAGGTACTGGCGGGCAAATCCCTGGTGGTGATCGGACGGACCGACCAGCCGCATTCCTTTACATACGTTCCGGATCTCGCGGCCGCCATAATCGCGGCGGCGGACAAGCCGCAGGTGTGGAACCGGGTGTGGCATGCGCCCACCGGGCCCGCCCTGAGCCAGCGCGAGATCGCGGCGGCATTCGCGAGGGCGGCCGGGGCCCGGACACCGCGTGTCGGGGCGATCCCTGGCCGGGCGCTACGGGCGATGGGGGTATTTTCCACCGACATGCGGGAACTGTCAGAGACGCTGTACCAGTTCCAGCGCCCGTTCGTGATGGATTCCGCCGCAAGCCAGGCCGCCCTGGGTCTGGCGCCGACCCCGCTGGACGAAGCAGCCGCGGCCACCGTCGCCTGGTGGGGGACGGTGGACGGTGACTGGCGGACAGTGAGGGCGGCTGGGGCATTCGGTTCCGCCTAGCGGACTCCGGCCTCCTCATTTTCGGCCGGCCGGGAGGACGCCGGCCGGGAGGACAGGGCGCCGTCGCCGGCCGCGGCATCGTTCATGGGCCGGCCGAGCCTGCCAGGCCACCAGAGCCGCGGGCCGATGTCGTAGGCCAGCGCGGGCACCAGTAGGGATCGGACCAGCACCGTGTCCAGCAAGACGCCAAACGCGACGATGAAGGCCAGCTGCACCAGGAACATGATCGGAATGACGCCCAGGGCCGCGAAGGTGGCGGCGAGGACCACCCCGGCCGAGGTAATGACCCCGCCAGTCACGCCGAGGCCGCGCAGGATGCCGGGCCGGGTGCCGTGCTTGAGGGATTCCTCCCGGACCCGGCTCATCAGGAAGATGTTGTAGTCAACGCCCAGTGCCACGAGGAAGACGAAGCCGAACAGGGGCACCGTTGCATCCGCCCCCGGGAAACCGAAGACGTTGTTGAACACGAAGGCTGAGACGCCCATCGCCGCTGTGTAGGACAGCACCACGGAGGCGACCAGCAAAACCGGCGCGAGCACCGAGCGCAGCAGCAGCATGAGGATCACCAGAATCACGCCCAGGACGACCGGGATGATGGTGACGAGGTCACGCTGGGCTGTGGTGTTCGTGTCCAGGGCCGTCGCCGTCACGCCACCGACCAACACGCCACCGTCAGTCTCCGTCAGTTCCTGGCGGAGCGACACCACAACGCTTTCGGCTTCGGTAGAGTCCGCGGCATAGTTCAGCGTCGCGTTGATCAGGACCTTCCCGTCCCGGACCGCCGGGGTGGGGGCACCGGGCGTGGCCGGGGTGGCCGAGGTGGCCGCGGCGCCGGTCATGATGGGGACGCCGCCTTCGGCCAGCAGGTAGGCGTCCCCGACGCCGTCGCTCGCCCTGACCCGGTCCAGCACCTCTTGCGCCTCGGCCTGGTCTGCCACAATCACTGCCGGGCTGCCGGACCCTGCGTCGAAGTGCCGGCCCAGGGCATCTTGCCCGTCGACGGCGTTGGAGGCGGTGAGGATGACGTCCGTCTGGGCTACGCCATTGGCCTTGAGCTGCAGAATGCCGGCCCCCGCCACAAGCAGCAGCAGGCCCGAGGCAACCCAGACGGTGCGCGGCCGGCGGGCGACCAGCGAACCGGTGGCCCGCCAGAGCCCCCTCTGGCCCTCAAGCCCGGTGACCAGCTCCGGTTCCCGCTGGTTTTCCGCAAGCAGCCTGGGCCGGAACGGCCAGAACGCCGCCCTGCCCAGCAGCGCCATCAGGGCCGGCAGCAGGGTCAGGGCCGCCAACAGCGCGCAGAGGATGCCCGCCGCCGCCACGGGGCCGAGGGCCTTGTTGGAGTTGAGGTCGGAGAAGAGCAGGCAGAGCAGCGCGATGATCACGGTTGCGCCGGAGGCCAGGATCGGTTCCCAAGCCGCCTTCCAGGCGGTGAGGGCGGCGGCCGTCCGGTCGGCGGTGTGGGTCAGGGCCTCGCGGAACCGTGCCACGTACAGCAGGGCGTAGTCGGTGGCCGCGCCGATCACCAGGATGGAGAGGATGCCCTGGCTTTGGCCGTTCAGCTGGATCCAGCCGCTCTTGGCCATGCCGAACACCAGCAGGATCGCGGCGCACAGCGCGAACACAGAGGTGAACAGCACCATGACGGGCAGCAGCAGGGACCGGTAGACGATCAAGAGGATCAGGAACACGGCTCCGAGGGCCGCAAGCAGCAGAATGCCGTCAATTCCGGCAAAGGCGCTCACCAGGTCCGCCGTAAGCCCGGCCGGTCCGGTCACGAAGGTCTGCATTCCTGCCGGCGCGGACGCCTTAACCTCGTTGCGCAGTTCCTTGACTACCGTCTTTAATTCCGCCGAGGAGGGAATCGGCACCACGAACTGGACTGCCTTGGCGTCCTCGGAAGGGATGGGTCCGATCACCGTACTGCCGGCCTGCAGGGCCTCCAGCCTGTCCTTGAGTGCCGCCGCCTCGCGAAGCTGGGCCGGAGTGAAGGCGGAGTCGCTCTCGACCACGATCACGGCGGGGATCTCCTTGGAGTCCCGGAACTTGGCCTGCCAGTCCGCGGCCTCGGTGGCCTCCGCCCCGGCGGGAAGGAATGATGCCTGATCGTTTGATGACACCTCACTCAAGCGGCCGAATGTCGGGCCGCCGACGCCGGCGATCGCCAGCCAGGCCAGGACGAGCACCGCGGGAACCAGCCAACGCAGCCAGACGGGGACGCGCGTCGTCGTGGGCGAAGTCGTTTTCATGTGCTCCTCCAGGTGCGCTTCGGTGGGAGACCGGCCATTCAACTCCATAGTAGACTATCTCCATCATAGAGATAGTCTACGGGCGCGAAGTGCCGGAGAGTGATGGAGGGACACCCGGCGGCAGGCCGCTGCAGTAGACACTGCAGTAGACTCCGGAAGGCGCCGTCGACAGCGCCAAGCCGCCGCGGCCAGACCGTCTCGGCCGCATGAAGGGATGAAGGAGGTCCGCCGTGTCAGCCGAATCGCCGGGCTCATCCGAAAACGCAGGCCCATCCGAAACCCCAGGCCCGCCCGAAGCGGCCGGCCCGCCGCCCCTTGTCCGGCTCCTGCAGGAATTCACCCTCGAAGCCAACCGCTACGTGGACTCCGCCGGCGGCCGCAATGACATGCACCGTACAGATCTCAACGCCCTCGCCGTGATCATGCGGCACACGGCGCGGGACCAGATTGTCACTCCGGGAGTGCTCCGGAAAGAGTTGAACCTCAGCTCCCCTGCCACCACCGCACTGATCGACCGGCTCCACAGTTCCGGCCACGTGGTCCGCGAGCGCGAGGGCGCAGACCGTCGCCAGGTGCAGCTGCGCATGACCCCCAAGGCCTACCGGGACGGCGGCGCCATGTTCCGTCCGCTGGCCCGCCACATGGGCGCGGCGATGGAGAGCTTCACGCCGGGGGAACTGGAGATTGTTACCCGTTTCATGAACTCCATGATCGATGCCACCGTCCGGGCCGGCGAGGAGGCCGCCCGCGGCCCCGCATCGGAGCACCGCCCCGGCTGAGGCGCAGCGCGCCGTCACAGGCGCGCAGCAGCCTCCGGCTGGCCAAGAGCCGCCGCCTCCGGCTGCACAACGTTCGGTGTCGCCACCGGCTGCGGGCTCCGGCCGAAGCGCCTGCCGACGCCGACGGCGGCCGCTGCCAGTGCCAGCGGGACCCCGAGCGCCCAGCCGCTAAAGAGGAGGACGGCCACCATGACGGCCGCCGCCACGATCACGCCGTACCAGGCGACGGTCCGCGGCTGCAGCAGCCGGATGCCGGCGGCCAGCCCAAACGCGGTGACGGCCGTGAAACAGGCCGAGGCGGCCCCGATCTGGAACTGCATGTCGGTGAGTCCGGCAATGGCCGCGGCGAAGGACAGCAGCGTCAGGACGGCCAAGGTCGCCAGGCTTCCGGCTGGCACCTGACCGCGCCCGGCGCCGCGGGCAAGGGCGGGCGGCAGCACGCCGTCGGACGCCAGGGCTGCCCCGAGCCGGCTGGCACCGGCCACAAAGGTGTTGATGGGGCCGAAAGTCAGCACGGCGGCGGCAACCGCGGTGAGCGGGGCCGCCAGTGAGCCCAACCCCTTTTCCAGCAACGCCGCGACCGGCACCGCTGTAGCGGGCAACTCCGGGCCGAGAACCGCCACCGAGGCGGCGACAACGCCGATGTACACCGCGCCCACCACAATCAGCGTGAGCCACGTGGCCCGCCGGAGATCGCGCCCGGGGTTCCGGAACTCCCCGGCCAGGTGGGAGACGGCTTCCCAGCCGGCGAAGCAGAAGAACAGCAGGCTCGCGGCGCCGCCGACCGCCCAGTAGCCGTGCGGGGCAAAGGGCTGGAAATTTTCCGCCCTGGCGTGCGGGGCCGCGAGCACGACGGCGAGCGCGAGCAGTCCCACCAGCAGCACCATGAGCGCCAGTTGCATGCGGCTGGAAACCCTGATGCCAACGGCGTTGCTCGCGAAGGCGGCCAGCAGGATCACCGCCGCCGCGAGGACCGCGGTTTCCCGGCCGCCGCCGACGGCGTGGGCTATGTAATTGCCGCCGATCACGGCCGTTGCCGGGGCGCCGAAGGGGATCGAAAAGAAGAAGAGGTACCCGGCCACCACCGAGGCGCGCCGCCCAAAGGCACGCTTGACGAAGTGGGCGATCCCTCCGGCGTCGGGCTGCTGGCGGCTCATTTCGGCGAAGCTGAAGGCGACCGGAATGCAGAACACCAACAGGACAGCCCACGCCAGGAGCGATGCCGGGCCGGCCTCCTTGGCTGCGATGGCGGGAAGCACCAGGACACCCGAGCCGAGGATCGCCCCGACATAGATTCCTGTGGCCCGGAACAGGCCCAGTCCGCTGCCGCTGGCACTGCCGCTGGCGCTGCTACCGACACTGTTGCTTTTGTAGATTTCCACCCCTCCATTCATCCGCAGAAACCCCGGCGCCGGAAGCGGTAAAACTGACGGCCAGCCGCAAAAAACTGCCTGCCTGCGCGCGGCGACCGAAACGGCAAGCACGCTGCCCAACTGGCTCGCAGCAGGGGCCGTTTTGAGCGCCCAGAACGGCCCCTGCTGCGAGCTAGTTGGGTGGGTCTGCACTTTTCCGATCGCGGGAGGGTAGCGTTCCCTTATGAGTGCGCAGCAGCCTGACGACGTGTACACGCACGGCCACCACGAGTCGGTGGTCCGTGCCCATGCCTCCCGTACGGCGGAGAACTCGGCAGCGTTCGTGATCCCGCATCTCACGCCCGGGGCGAACGTCCTCGACGTCGGCTGCGGGCCGGGCAGCATCACATGCGACTTCGCGGAGCTGGTGGCACCGGGCAGGGTCACGGGCCTGGACCGCTCCCCCGACATCATCGCCCAGGCCGCGGCCCTCGCCGTCGAGCGCGGCGTGGACAATGTCGACTTTGCGACCGGCAACGTCTACGACCTCGACTTCCCGGACGAGTCGTTCGACGTCGTCCACGCCCATCAGGTCCTCCAGCACCTCACGGACCCCGTCGCGGCCCTGCGGGAGATGCGGCGGGCGGCCAAGGCCGGCGGGATCGTGGCGGTGCGCGACGCCGATTTCCACGGCATGAGCTGGTACCCGGCCATCCCCGAGCTCGACGACTGGATGGAGTTGTACCAGCGGATCGCCCGCCGTAACGGCGCCGAGCCCGACGCCGGACGCCGGCTTGTGTCCTGGGCGCAGGCCGCCGGGTTCACGGACGTGGCGCCGTCCAGTAGTAACTGGCTCTACGCCACCGGGCATGAGCGGCGCTGGCAGGCCCGGGTGTGGGGCGAGCGGGTGCTGCATTCGTCCTTTGCCGACCAGGCGCTCGAGTACGGCTTGGCCAGCGAGGCGGACCTGGCCAGGATTTCCGCGGGCTGGCACCGGTGGGGCTCCACCGACGACGGCTGGTTCCTGATTCCCAACGGCGAGGTCATCGCCCGGGCGTGAGCGGAACCGGGCATGCAGCTGATCGGCCACTTCGCCTGCGGAGTTTGACCGTAATTGGTTTTGCGTTCAGGTGTCCGCGCGTTCGCGGCGCCGTTCCCAGCCGAAGGCCCCGGCTGCGGCCAGCAGCAGGGCCACGGTGGCCCCGACAATCACCAGGGCGGCCGGGCCGGAGTCCGATGATGCCTTTTCGGCCGCGGCTGGACCGGCCGTGACCGCGGGGGCAGCCGGCGTGGCGGCCGCGGATGGGGTTTCTGCGGCCTCGGCCGGCCCCTGCGTTACGGGCGCAGCGGACGGGGCTGTTGGAGCCGGCATCGCGGCACCCGTGGGTGCGGTGGTCTCCTCTGGGACCGGAGCCGGCATCTCCCCGGCAGGTTGGAGGATTCCTCCACTGGAGTCCAGGACGATCCCGGCCGGATCGGGCTCGCCGTCGGGGCCGACCGAGGCGCAGGCGTCCACGTCGTTGTAGAAGACGTGGACATGACCGTCGGGGCACACGAACGGATCCGCCAGGGCGACGTCGGTCATGTCAGGCTCCGCGTACGACTTATCGGTCGGGCTGGCTGTGGGGCTGGAGGTCGGCCCTTCGGTGTCCAGGTCGCCGGTGACATTCTCAGCGGTGGCGGAAGCGGCGCCGGTCAAGGCAATGAGGGCGGCGGCAGGCAGCAGCAGGGCCAGGGCCGCTGCTTTGCGTAGAGGATTCATGCTGTTCTTTCATGGCTGCCGTCCTTCATGGCTGCGCGGTAGCCGGGACGGACCGGCCAACGTTCCCCGGGCCATTGCATCCCGCGCGCCCGGGGAGGCCGTTGGTCAGCGGCCTGTGTCACTGTGCGATTGTCACTGTACGGTGCGCGCCGCGCTGGTCCGGGAGACGGTGGTGTAGCCGAACCGGGAGCCCGTGACGCGGACGGTGAGCTTGGTGCCCTTGTCGGCGGTCCGGACCTTGTAGGTGGATGCATAGGCATCAGAGATGACGACGCCGTTGCGCAGCCAGCGGTACGTGAAGGCAGTGCCCCAGGTCCAGGTGCCCCGCTGCACGGTCAGGACATTCCCGGCCTTGACGGTGCCGGCAATCGTCGGCGTGGCCGAGACCAGGGGCAGACCCGCCACCCTCGCCGAAGCGGTGATCGTCTGGTACATGCCGCCCGTTGCAGTCGGGAACACACTGGCCGAGAGCTTCGTGCCGGCGTCGGCCTTCGTCAGGACGTAGCTCCAGCCGTAGGCTCCGGCGATCTGGACGCCGTCGCGCAGCCAGTGTACGTCCGATTCGATCCGGTCATACCAGGGGTCGGGAGTCAAGGTCACCTTCGACCCGACGGTCAGGGTCCCGCTAATGGCCCGCGTCGACTCACGCACGGTCACGGGCTCGGATGTGGTGACTTTCACCCGGGCGGTGGTGTAGCCGGGGGCGGACGCGGTCACAAGGACGGAGAGGGTCCTGCCAACATGGGGGGTGTCCGGGGTGAAAGTCGAGCCGCGGGCCGTTTCCGTCACGTCCAGCCAGTTGTAGGTGAACTTCAGCTTCTCGGAGGGCACGGACCAGGTCCCGGAGGACACCTTCATCACAGAGCCGGTCACGGCGTCCCCGGTCACGACCGGCTTGGTGACGTTCGTCAACTGCTTCAGCTCCACCCCCGCGGCCGCCGGCACGGCGACCGCGTTGGAGTAGATGCGGGCGTCGTCATAAACGCCGGACTCGAGGACCAGGGTGTGGCCCTGGTCCTTGGCCGTGATCTTGTAGGTCAGCGCGGTGGCTCCGGAAATCGCGACGCCGTCGCGCAGCCACTTGTAGGTGTGCGCGCCCGGGCTGGAAGTCCAGGGAACATCATCAGCGCCGGTGAGGACGTCCCCCAGGCCGGTGCCGCCGGTGACCACGGCGCCGGGGGTTGGGTCGAAGTCAGAAACCTTTTGCTGTGCAGAGGTCGCGGTGGCCGGCTTGAACCCGGGAGCGTGACCGGTGACCCTGACGCTGAGCATCCCCGTTGAACGGCAGCCCCTCGGGTCGAAGATGTGCGCGGTGGCACCCGGGATGGGCTTGCCGTCGCAGAGCCACTGGTACTGGCGGTGGATGACCGAAGCCCCGGTAAAAGACCCCCCAGCGTCCACGAGGCGGCTGGGCCTATCCGGGTGGGTGTTAATGTACCGATACCAGCGCCCCCCGCAACGAGGGACGGGACGGTGCTGCCGGCGTTCGTGACAGGGGCGGTTTTGATGGACTGCAGGGTCGTCTTTGCATAGCTCGGCGCTGCCGCCGTGGTCTTGACCCGGATGCCCTTGCCGAGGTCCGCCGCGGTGAGCAGATAGGTGGGGCCGGTGGCGCCCAGGACGGGCACATCGTTGCGCAGCCACTGATGCGTGAGCGTCGCGTCCGCGGGGTCCCAGTCACCGTCAACAACGGTCAGGGTGCTGCCGACCTGGAGGGCCCCGCTGATGCCGGGCCGCGGGCCGGCGACGGCGCCGCCGTTGACCAGCACCGGGTACGGATGCCCGTCCGGCGCCGTGCAGAACCTGACTGAGTCGACCACCGGGCCGCAGGAGTCGATGTTCGGCGGGTCGACCCACTCATGGGATGCCTGCGCCGGAACGGCGAGGCCGGCAAGCGAGAGCGCGGTAAGCGCGAGCGCGGTAAGTGCCCTGGCGATGCCGAGGCGGATGGTCTTGTTTTTCAATTGTTTCCCCCAGTCTATGAGCCGGCTCGCGGCTCCCCCGCCGCCGAGCATAGTGCCCAGACACCGTTTTCGGCAATGAATGCGCAGGTCAGGGCGCAGGGACGATGCCTCCTGGCCTCCCAACTCCTAACTCGCCTTCCGGGCACGTCCAGGCCGCATATGCGCCGTCGGTGCATCGGTCATCCCCGCGATGGCTGCCGATTCAACGGCCAGCTCGTCCTCAACCCAGGCCACCGAAGGCTACGGCACGGGCGGCCAGCGCGGCCCGCGATCCTGGCGGCACAGCCATCCTGGGACGGCCGCAAACGAGTTTTCGGCAGCCATTCCCTTTCCCTGCTGGCGCGTCTGCGGCTACGGTGCACTAGAAGACCCCCGGTAAGGAGAACCCATGCGCAAATTGACAGCCGGCCTTTTCTGCTCTGTGGACGGCGTGGTTGAAGACCCGTTCCTGTGGCAATTCGACAGCTTCGACGACGAGCTGGGCGCCGGGATGGGCGAGATGATGGGCCGCATCGACACCGCGATCCTGGGCCGCGTCGGGTACCAGCAGTGGGCGGAATACTGGCCGAACGCCGAAAGCGACGCCGACTTCGCCGGGTTCATCAATCCGCTGCCGAAGTTTGTCGCATCCCGGACCCTGGCCGGAGAGCTGGAGTGGCAGAATTCGCGCCTGATCGAGGGCCCGCTGGAGGACTTTGTGGCGGGCCTGAAGGACAGCGACGGCGGCGAAATAGGGATCTTCAGCAGCATTTCGCTGGTCCGCCAGTTGCTGTTCGCCGGCCAGCTCGACACCCTGATGCTGATCGTCCATCCCGTGATCGCGGGCAGCGGGCGGCGGCTGTTCAACGACGGCGATCCCCTCACCCGGCTGGAGCTGCAGTCGTCCCAGCAGACCAGCAAAGGCAACATGATCCTCAGCTACGGCCTCCGCGGCGACTGACTCCCGTCATCAATCAGGCTGGCCACGGCCGGGACCGTAAACTTGGCTGGTGCAACCCTCCCTTTGGCTGGCCCTGGCCGGCGCCGGCGTCCTGATCAGCTTCACTCCCGGCGCGGGCGCCATCAACACCATGAGCAACTCCCTGAACTCGGGATTCCGTCGTTCCCTCTGGGGCATCCTGGGCCAGCAGGCCGCGCTCGTGGTGCATATCCTGATCGTGGCCCTCGGCGTCGGGGTGCTCGTGGCGAGCTCACCGGTCGCCTTCAACGTGATCCGCTACGCCGGCGCCGCCTACCTGGTCTACCTGGGCATCCGGCAGTTCCTGCACAAACCGGACCTGGACCAGGAAAAGGCCGCCGCCTTGCGCAACGAACCGGGCCTCTCCATGTTCCGCCGCGGCCTCTGGGTCAATCTGCTCAACCCCAAGGCCGTGGTCTTCTTCCTGGCCTTCATGCCCCAGTTCATCCGGCCGGAGCAGCCGCTGCTGCCGCAATACGTGGTCCTGGCCGCCACCGTGATCGTGATCGACGTCCTGGTCATGTGGTTCTTCTTCGCCGCAGCCGCCCGGTCCTTCCAGCGATTCACCCGCGACGCCGGCGGACAGAAGGTGCTGAACCGGACATTCGGCGGCCTCTTTGTCGGCGTCGGCATCCTGCTGGCCGCGATCCACTAAGCGCCGCCGGCGGCGGTCGATCGTCGTCGCGGGCCGGATCACAATCCGGGTCAGGGCCCGGATGTCATCGACAGCGTCCGCGAGCCCGTCAGACGTGGCCGGGCGTGAGCTTCCTCAGTTCCGCTTTCCGGATCTTGCCGCTCGCTGTCCGGGGCATCTCGTCCACGAAGACCACCGACTTGGGGATCTTGTACCGCGCGAGCCGGCCCTCCAGGTGGGAGCGCAACTGCTCTTCCGTGAGCCGGGCCCCCTCCCGCAGCAGCACCACGGCCCGCGGCACCTCGCCCCATTTCTGGTCCGGCACGCCGATCACCGCGACACTGCCGACGGCGTCGAGCTCGGCGATCGCCTGCTCCACCTCGGCCGGGTAGATGTTCTCCCCGCCGGAAATGATCATGTCCTTGAGTCGGTCGGAGATGAACACGAAACCGTCCGGGTCCTTGTAGCCCATGTCACCGGACTTGAACCAGCCGTCAGCGGTGTAGGACTCCGCCGAGGCCTCGGGCCGGTTCCAGTACTGGTGGATGACGTTGGGGCCCTTGATCTGGATCTCCCCCACGGTTCCGGGCGCGGCGGGGCCTGCCGCCGGGTCCAGGGGATCGGCCACCCGGACATCGGTGAAGAAATGCGGCAGACCGGAGGAGCCGGCCTTGTCCCGGGAACGGGCCGCCGGCAGCGTGGTGGCGCCCGGGGCCGTCTCCGTCATGCCGTAGCCATTGGAGAAGCGCAGCCCTCGCCGTTCGTAGGCGTCCAGGACCCGCATGGGCACGGCGGACCCGCCGCACGTCAGTTTGTTCAGCGAACTGAGGTCCGTGGCGTCCCAGTCCGGATGCTCGCACAACATCTGGTAGGTGGTGGGCACCCCGCTGATGGTCGTTGCACGGTGCCGCTCGATCAGCTCCAGCGTCCGGCGGGGATCGAACTTGGCTTCCAGGACCACGGTGCCGCCCTTCAGGAGCGTCGGGAGGACGCCCATGTCGAGGGAGGCAACGTGAAACATCGGCGAGATCATGAGGGCCACATCGGTGGAGGCAAAGTCGAAATCGACCAATACGTTGACGCAGTTCCACGTGATGTTGCCGTGCGTCAGGAGCGCCCCCTTGGGGTTTCCGGTGGTTCCGGAGGTGTAAAGGATCACGGCGGCGTCGTCCAGACCCACGGGCTCGTCCGGCTGCAGCGCCGCACCGGAGGCGATCACGGCCTCCAACGCCTCCACGGCGGTTCCCCCGGCCGTGCCGCAGCCGACGTCGCCGCCGTCAGCGCCGCCTTCGGGCACTGTTTTGGCGGGCACAGATGGGTCGTCGACGACGATCCGCGAATCCACCGAGGTCTCCGCCGAGCCGCGTTCCGCGAGCTCCGCGAGCGCCGCCGAGTGGACCAGCAGGACCGCGCCGCTGTCCCGGAGCTGGAACTGGATTTCGGGCGGAGCGAGCCTGGTGTTCAGCGGGACGAAGACGGCCCCGGCCAGGCCGGTGGCGAAAAGGGTCTCCAGGAACGAGGGATCGTTTTCGCCCAGGTAGGCCACCCTGTCGCCCTTGGCCACGCCGCGGTCCCGGAGGGCGTTGGCGAGCCGGCTGGAACGTTCCGCGAGCTGGACGTAGCTGAGCTCCCTGTCCCCTGCGATGACGGCGATCTTGGTGCCCGACTTCGGGCGGCGCCGTTGCAGCCACGAGCCGATGCCAAAATTCTCCACGGCAAATCCTTTCTAGTTAGACGGTAGCGCCTGCGGGCCCGGTCAGGACCCGACAGACTGCAGATCGTTGTTCTTGGGCTCGCGCGTCAGCAGGATAAAGACGATCGACACGACGGACATGATGGCCAGGTACCAGACCACGGAGGCGGTGTTCTGTCCGGAATCCTTGAAGATCTGCGCCACGATGCCCGGCGTGAATCCCGCGCCAAGGAGCGTGGCGAGCTGGTAGCCCAGCGAGGCGCCGGTGTAGCGCGAGGTGGTGCCGAACTGCTCGGACACGAACGCCGCGAGCGGGCCGAACAGGGTGGAGTGGATCATGAGGCCGACGGCGAATGCCACGAAGATCAGCCCGATGTTGTTGGAGGACAGGAGCTGGAACATCGGCGTGAGGTAAAGGATGAAGAGCACCAGGCCGCCGATCATCACGGGCCGCCGCCCCAGCTTGTCGGAGAGCCGGCCGCCCATGATCACGAAGGCGATGGACACAAAGGAGGCCGCCGCGAAGGCGTAGAGCACTCCCTGCCGGTCAGCGCCCTTGGACACGGCATAGGTCACGGAGAACGTGGCCAGCACCACCTGGAGCGCAAAACCCGCAGCGCCGGCCAGCATGGTGAAGATCAGGGTCTTCGGCCGGCGAAGGACCTGCAGGAGGGGAATCTCGCGGCGCACCGGCGCGCTGCCCTTGGTTGTCCGCTGCAGCTGGAGGTTGTCCCGTTCGGCTTGCTCCTGCTCGGCTTTCTCTTGTTCCAGTGCCGCCTTGAAGATGGGGCTTTCGGAGACCTTGAGCCGGACAAACATGCCGACGCCCAGCAGGACGAAAGACAGCAGGAACGGCACGCGCCAGCCCCAGGCCAGGAACTGCTCGTTGGGCAGGGCCGCGAAGGCGCCCATGACCAGCGTGCCCAGCACCGCGCCGGTGGGGGCTCCGGCGTTGACGAACGAGGCCGCGAAGCCGCGCTTGCCCGATTCCGAGTGCTCCAGCGCCATGAGGGCAGCGCCGCCCCACTCCCCGCCGACGGCAATGCCCTGGCAGACACGGAGGATAACGAGCAACACGGCACCCCAGGCTCCGGCCGTCGAGGCGTCGGGCACCAGCCCGATCAGGGTGGAGGCGATGCCCATGACCAGCATCGAGACGATCAGCATGTTCTTGCGTCCGAGCCTGTCGCCGAAGTGGCCGAAGATGATGCCGCCGAGGGGCCGCGCTACATAGCCGGCGGCGAACGTCCCGTAGGCGGCTACCACCCCTACCCACTCGTCCGTGCCGGAGAAGAACACCTTGGGAAAGACCACGGCGGCGGCCGTGGCGTACAGCAGGAAGTCGTAATACTCGATGGTGCTGCCGAGATAGCTGGAGGCAATGACGGTCCGTGCTTCACGGCGACGCGTACCCGCGTCCATGGCTTGCAACTGCGAAATTTGGGACATCGTTGTTCCTTGGGCAGAGGGGTGTGGGCAGGGGGATGGTGGGCGGCCGGAGCGGCTTACTTGTAGAAGCGGGCGAGGAACTCGGCCACGACGGCGGGGCGCTCCTGGCCTTCGATCTCGATCGTGTTGGTCACCTTGATCTGGGCGCCGCCCTTGACCTCGGTGACCTCTGTGATGGTGGCCCGCATGCGGATGCGTGAACCCACCTTGACCGGGGAGGTGAAGCGGACCTTGTCGAGGCCGTAGTTGACCTTGGTGGTGACGCCGTCGACGTCGAACAGCTCGCCCCAGAACGGGATGATGAGCGAGAGGGTGAGGAAGCCGTGGGCGATCGGGGCGCCGAAGGGGCCGTCCTTGGCGCGTTCCGGGTCCACGTGGATCCACTGGTCGTCGCCCGTGGCGTCGGCGAATTTGTTGATCTGTTCCTGGGTGATTTCGCGGTAGTCGGTCACACCGAGGTCGGTGCCGGCGAGGGTGAGCAGTTTGTCGAAGTCGACGACGAGGTTGGGCATCTTTGGCTCCTGTAATGGTTTGGATGAGTCGAACGACGGCGGCGGGACGCGCCGGCGGCGGGGTCAGCGGGTGAAGGCGCTTTCGCCGGTGAGGGCGCGGCCGACGATCAGAGCATTGATCTCATGGGTGCCCTCGTAGGAATAGACGGCCTCGGCATCGGCATGGAAACGCGCGACGTCGGACGCGAGCGTGATGCCGTTGCCGCCCACCACTTCGCGGGCCAGCGCCACGGTCTCGCGCATCAGCAGGGACGTCTGCATCTTGGCCAGGGCGGAGTCCTGGTCGCGGTAGATGCCCTTGGCCTGCTGTTCGGTCAGCCGGACCACGAGGGACAACGACGAGGTCAGGTTGCCAAGCATCCTGGCGAGCTTTTCCTGGACCAGCTGGAAGGAGCCCAGCGGGCGGCCGAACTGCTGACGCTCCGCGACATACTTCAGCGCGGCTTCGAAGGCCCCGGCCTGGATGCCGGTGGCGATCCACGCGACATCCGAGCGCATGGCCCGCAGCATCGCGGCCACGTCCCGGAATGAGTTCACGTTGTGGAGCCGCCTGGCCTCGGGAACGCGGACGCCGTCGAGGGTGATGTGGGCGTTCTGCATCATCCGGAGCGCGGTCTTGCCGCGGATCTTCGCCAGGGTCACGCCCGCGGCCTCGCGGTCCACGAGGAAGGCCTTGACCTGCCCGTCGGCCGCGTCGCGGGCGAAGACGGCCAGGACGTCGGCCGTTGCCGCGCCGCCGATCCAGCGTTTGGCGCCGTCCAGGACCCAGGCGTCGCCGTCAAGGCCAGACTTACGCCCCTTTTCCCTGCGGGCGGTGGTCGCGAGTCCTCCGGCGATATCCGAGCCGGACTCCGGTTCGGTCAGCGAGAAGACGCCCTTGAGCGAGAAGTCGATGACCTTGGGCATCCACTCGGCCTGCTGTTCCGCGGAGGCGCCGACCCGGATGGCGGTCCGGAACAGCCCGGCCTGGGCCGTGTAATACGTGGCCAGCGAGGCGTCCGTCCGGGCGAGTTCGAAGATCCGGAACCCCTGGTAGATGCCCCGGGCGGGTACTCGCTCTGCACCCGGGGCGCCGGTCAGTTCCGCCGGTTCCATGAGGTCCAGATCGATCAGCGGCCGGGCCAGCTGCTCCGGGAACTCGCCGCGCTCCCAGTAGTCGGCCAGGAGCGGGCGGGCCTGCGTGTCCAGGAACTCCCGCAGCCGCCCCAGCACCCTCCGCTCCCCGTCGGTGAGGAGGGACTCGGCATCGTAGTAGTCGCAGACACTGTAGAGGCGCTCCTGCGCGGCCGGGGCGGCCTGTGCGGCAGTATCCGCCGCGGGCGAACCCGAAGCCCGGGCTGCGCTAACGCTCACCTCAACCACCCAGCCCGAGCAGTCGTACGGCGTTGTCTTTGAGGATTTTGGGCCGGACCTCGTCCTTGAGCGGCAGGTCCGCGAAGGCGCCGAGCCATTTCTGCGGGGTGATCAGGGGGAAGTCGGTGCCGAACAGGACCTTGTCCTGCAGGACCGAGTTGGCCATCCGGACCAGGGACTCCGGGAAGTACTTCGGGGACCAGCCGGAGAGGTCGATGAACACGTTCGCCTTGTGCGTGGCGATCGAGTTGGCCTCGTCTTGCCACGGCACCGAGGGGTGGGCCATGATGATCTGCAGTTCCGGGAAGTCCGCGGCCACGGCGTCGAGCAGGAGCGGGTTGGAATAGGCCAGCTTGATGCCGTACCCGCCGGGCAGGCCGGCGCCCATGCCGTTCTGGCCAGTATGGAAGATGGCCGGCAGGCCCAGCTCCTGCAGGGTTTCCCAGAGCGGGTAGAACTGCTCGTTCGAAGGGTCGAAGCCCTGCAGGCTCGGGTGGAACTTGAACCCCCGCGCGCCGAGGTCGATGGCCTGGTGCTTGGCGCCCTGGATGGCGTCGGCCCCGGTGCGCGGGTCCACGCTACCGAAGGGGATCAGGACGTCGTTGTTCCGCGCCGCGCCAGCGATGAGTTCGGGGATGCTGTTGGGCTCGTGCTTTAGCTGCGTCCGGGCGTCGACGGTGAAGACGACGGCGGCCAAGTTCAGTTCCCGGTAGACCTCGGCGATCCGGTCCAGCGACGGGGTGCGGTCCTCGGTCTTGAAGTACTTGGCAGAGGCCTCGGTCAGGGTTGCGGGCAAGGACCCGTGGCCGTGGCCGTCCACCTCGAGGTGGACGTGCATGTCGATCGCATCCAGGGTGGCGGCGTCGATGCCGAGTTCGTAGCGCTGCGCGGGCATGGCTAGCCGACCTTCGCCGGTGCGGCGGCGGGCAACAGGTCCTCCGGCAGCGGCAGGAAGTCCTCGCCCACGCTCTGCAGCTTGTCCTCGAAGAGCACGCCGAAGTTCTCGATGAGGTCTTGGTAGGCCCAGCCGCCTTCGCGGTATTCGGTGGCGGCTGCCTCGGGGTGGGTCCAGAGCTGCAGCCGGTCACCGCCTGCGCCGATGGCCTGGCCGGTGATTCCGGCCGCCTCATCGGAGGCGAGGTAGGCAACCAGTCCGGCGACGTCGTCGGCCGTGCCGAAGCCGAGGTCGTGGCGGAAGAAGGCCGGCATGGCCTCGCCGCGTTCGTCGGCCTCGACGGCCTTCTGGAAGTACGTGACGGTCTTGGTCATGACGGTGGCGGCCACAGGGATGACGGCGTTGGCGGTGACACCGGCCTTCTTCATTTCCAGTGCCCAGGTGCGGACCATGCCCACGATTCCGGCCTTCGCGGCAGCGTAGTTGGTCTGGCCGAAGTTGCCGCGCTGGCCGGTCGGGGAGCCGATGGTGATGATGCGGCCGGCAATGCCGTGCTCCTTGAAGTAGCCGAACGCCTCCCGGGCGCAGGTGAAGGTGCCGCGCAGGTGGACGTTGATGACGGCGTCGAAGTCCTCGTCCGTCATCTTCAGCAGGCTCTTGTCCCGCAGGATGCCCGCATTGGTGACCAGGATGTCCAGCCGGCCGAACTCCGTGACGGCTGCCTGCACCAGCTGCCGGGCGACCTCGGAGCTGCCCACCGGGGCGACTACGGCGGCGGCCCGGCCGCCGTCGGACTCGATGGTCCGGACCGCTTCGGCAGCGACGCCGGCGTCCACATCGTTGACGACGACGGCGGCGCCCTGGCGGGCCAGCTCCCGGGCGTAGGCCAGGCCGAGGCCCCGGCCGCTTCCGGTGACGATTGCTACTTTTCCTGACAGGCTCATTGCCGCTCCCTTGCTAGCTACCGTGTGCATCCGGCCCTGCGGCATGGGATGCTGTTCTGCATCCATGAAAATATGGATAGTTGAAAAAGTCAATGATTTATTTTTTGGACTATTGGAGTTGGGCATGGCGACCGAAGCAGACGAACAGCTGGACACTGAACCGGCAGAAAAGCTCAAGGCGGCGACCATCAGCCAGGACGCGGGCTTCCTACTGGCCAAACTCCATGCCGCCGGCTCGGTCCTGAACAACCGGGCGCTGGCCGGGTTTGGCCTCAAGGAGCGCTCCTATTCGGTGCTCGCCCTGGCCAACAGCGAGCTGGAGCCCACGCAGCGGGAGATGGCCGAATTCCTCAGCCTGGATCCCAGCCAGATCGTGGCCTTGATTGACGAGCTCGAGAAGCGCGGACTGGTGATCCGGGCGCCCGGGAAGCAGGACCGGCGCGCCAAGATCGTCTCAGCCACCGCGGAAGGGGCAACTATCTTCCGGCAGGCCGAGGCCGCGGCGCGGGAGGCTGAATCCGCCGCCCTGGCCGGCCTGAGCGGCACCGAGATCGCGGCGCTCAAGGGGCTGCTCCGCAAGGCCCTATGGGGACCGGCGGCCTGATCGCGGGCCTGATTCCGGGCCGGGGGAATACCCTTGGGGCAGGAGGAGCCATGACCGTTCGGAGCGCCGGCATTCTGCTTTACCGGCTAATGAGTCCATCCCCGCCCGGCGGTGCGCCGACCCGATCCGGCAGCGCCCCGCAGCTTGAGGTCTGGATAGCCCACATGGGCGGACCGTTCTGGGCCCGCAAGGAGGCTCAAGGGTGGTCCATCCCCAAGGGTGAATACCCGGCCGACGAGGACCCGCTCACGGCTGCGCACCGCGAATTCGCGGAGGAAATCGGCACTCCAGCACCCGCTGCCGACTACCACCGGCTCGGCGACTTCCGCCAGCCCTCGGGCAAGGTCATTACGGTCTTCACGGCCGAATCGGACTTTCAGCCCGAACGGATCGTGAGCAACACCTTCACCCTGGAGTGGCCGAGAGGCTCAGGCACGATCAGCAGCTTCCCCGAGATCGACCGCGCGGAGTGGACCGCTGAGCCCGAAGCCCGGTCCAGGCTGGTCAAGGGCCAGCTGCCGATCCTCGACGCGCTGCTCCGGCACCTTGCGCTTGGCCCGGCAGCACGCGACTCGCCTGCCGTCGAACCCGGCAATGACAAAAACTGAATATCGGTTGACATTTTTTGTAATACTCCGCGGAGACCAGCTAGCCAAGAGGCCCGGGATCGTTCATGCTTAGCTATGACCTCAATGTCGAGCCAGTACCGGATCATCGCGGTCTGCACCGGAAACATCTGCCGGTCTCCGATGGCCGAACTCATGCTGACGGAGGCATTCCGGGCCGAGCACCTCACCGGGGCCGTGATCGATTCCGCCGGCACTACCGCGTATGAGGCCGGCCGACCCATCGATCCGCGGGCCGCGCGCAAACTCACCTCCCGGAACATCGCTTCGGACCGCCACGTGGCGCGCGAATGGCGGCCGCAATGGTTCGCCAACCGGGATTTGATCCTGGCCCTCGACGTCGACCACTACGGCTGGCTCCGGCAGGCGGCACCGAACCAGGAGTCCCTGGCCAAGATCCGCATGCTCCGCAGCTTCGACCCCGCCGTGGCGGACAAGGACCCGCTGGAGCAGGGCATCGAGGACCCGTGGTACGGCGGCCACACCGACTTCGACACCACATGGAACCTCATCCGGGCCTCCGTTCCGGGGATCGTGCAGCACGTGCGCACCGAGCTTCAGCGGCGGGACGGGCAACATCACGGCAGCGAAGGTCAGCGGGTACGCTCTATTTCATGAGCCCCGCACCCGTCATCATCGCAATCGACGGGCGGTCCGGTTCCGGCAAGACCACCCTGGCCATCGAACTGGCGGCGCGGCTCAGGGAACACCACAAAGTCTCACTCTTCCACCTCGAGGACATCTATCCCGGCTGGAACGGGCTCGCCGCCGGAATTGAACGCTACGTCACCACCGTGCTTTCGCCCCTGCGGCGCGGGGAGAGCGCGGAGTGGGTCAGCTGGGACTGGGAGCGGCACTACGACGGCGACGCCCGCACCACACGCCCTGCCGAAATCGTCCTGGTGGAGGGCGTCGGCGCCGCCGCAGCGGCGGCACGTCCCCTGCTGGACGCCGTGATCTGGGCGGACTCCTCCGACGCCGACCGCCGGGCCAGGGCGCTGGCCCGGGACGGCGACACCTACGAACCGTTTTGGGATCAGTGGGCTGCCCAGGAAGCGGAGTGGCTGGCGGCCGACGACGTCCCCGCCCGCGCAGATGTGCATGTACTCAACCGTGCAGACGGCACCGCCCCCGACGACGTCCTGCAGGCCCTCCAGTACATCCCGGCAGTGGCACCCGCCCTGCTGCCCGAACTCGCTGCCCGGCTTGGCCTGCAGTTGCTGGCAGAGCGGATCGACGCCCAACCGGAGGCCGGGCAGCTGTTTGCGGCGCTCTTCGGAGGTTCAGCCAACGCCGTATGGCTCGACTCCTCCCTCGACCCGGCAGGCCTCGCCCCGGAAGCCGCGGAGCGCAGCCGCTTCAGCATCCTGGCCGACGACGGCGGCCGCTTCGGCCAGGCCGTCCGGCACAGTTCCGGACGGACCCGTGTCAGCACGGGCCAGGCCACAGTGACCACCGACGGCCCGTTCTTCCGCTGGCTCGACGGCGTTTGGGGGCGCCGGGCGCTCCGCGCGCCCGAGGCCTACCCGTGCGAGTTCACCTTGGGCTGGCTCGGGTACCTCGGCTATGAGCTCAAACGCGAAACCGGCGGCAACGACGTGGCCGCCGCCACCCCGGACGCCTGCCTGCTCTTCGCCGGCCGCGCCGTGGTCCTTGACCATGCCGACGGCGCAGCCTGGCTGCTGACCCTGGACGCACCCGACGCCGGGGACTGGCTCAAGGTGGCCCGCGCGGCCGTCGCCGCGGCAGCCTCGGCGCCCGCCGCAGCGCCCGGGTCCGCGCCGCACGGCGACACTCCCCGGCAACCGCGCTGCCCCGCGATTCACTGCCCGGGACACGGAGGTTGGCTATAAGGCAAAGGTCACCGAGGCACAGCGTGAGATTGCGGAAGGCAACACGTACGAGGTCTGCCTGACCACGGCGCTCACCGCCGCCTCGCCTGCTGGCCCTCAGGGCACGGATCCGTGGCCGACCTACCTGGACCTGCGGCGCCGCAACCCCGCCCCCTTCGCCAGCTTCCTGCGGTTCGGCGAGCTCGCCGTGGCGAGCACGTCGCCGGAGCGCTTCCTGCAGATTGCCGCGGACGGCAGGATGCGGGCCGAACCGATCAAGGGCACGCGCCGCCGGGACACGGAACCGGGCGCGGATGCTGCCCTGCGGCAGGAACTGGAGTCCTCGGCCAAGGACCGCGCGGAAAACATCATGATCGTGGACCTGCTGCGCAATGACCTCAGCCATTTCGCCGTCCCGGGCTCGGTGGCTGTCAGCCGGTTGTGTGCGATCGAGAGCTACGCCACCGTGCATCAAATGGTGAGCACCATCGATGCCCGGCTGCGGCCCGGACTGCCGCGGGCCGAGGCGGTCGCCGCCTGCTTCCCTGCCGGCTCGATGACCGGCGCCCCGAAGGTCAGCACCATGGCCATCCTGGAGCGGCTGGAGGCCGCGCCACGGGGCGTGTATTCCGGGGCAATCGGCTACTTCTCCCTGAACGGGGCCGCCGACCTTTCCGTGGCGATCCGGACCCTCGTGATCAGCGCCCTGGGCGACGGCACCGCGGAACTGAGTCTCGGCGTCGGCGGCGCCGTCACCGCCGACTCGTCCCCGCAGGAGGAGTACGAGGAAGTCCGGACCAAAGCGTTCGGCGTCCTCTCGGCGCTCGGCGCCGAGTTCCCCCACGGCTGAGGACCTCAGGATGTCGTTCCCGAAAACCGTCGACCCCGACGGCTGCGCCTCCGCGGCCGGGCTATTGCCGGGCTACTGCAGGGTTGCGCTCAGCCTCGCCACATTGTCCACGTATTTGACCGTCATGGGCCGTTTCATCCAGTCATCCAGCACGAGTTCGTGCGAGATGGTGCGGTAGGTGTCCTCCACGGCACGGATCCGCTGCACAATGTCCTCACCGAGGAGCATCACGGAGACCTCGAGGTTCAGCGAGAAGGAACGCATGTCCATGTTGCTGGAGCCAAGCACGGCAACCTCGTCATCAATGGTGAAGTGCTTGGCGTGCAGCACGAACGGCGCCTTGTACAGGTAGATCCGCACCCCGGCCTCGAGCAGGGCCTGGTAGTACGACTGCTGCGCGTGGTGGACCAGGAACTGGTCGCCCTTTTCCGAGACGAAGAGTTCCACCTCGACGCCGCGCTGCGCCGCCGTGGTCACCGCATAGAGCAGCGAGTCGTCCGGGACGAAGTAGGGGCTGCAGAGCGAGATCTTGTGCTGCGCCGAGTAGATCAGGGTGTTGAAGAGCCGCAGGTTGTTCTCGGTAATGAACCCGGGGCCGCTGGGGACCACCTGCGCCGTGATGTTTCCGGGGTGGGACTCCGGCTCGTGTTCGAGCTGCTCTTCCAGGGATTCGTCGGTTTCGCTGAGCCAGTCGGTCGCGAAGACCACGTTGAGCGTGGTGACAATCGGCCCGCGCAGGCAGGCCATGAGCTCCACCCATTCGCGGCCGACCTTGCGGTGCTTGGGGTTGTTGTAGGACGGCTCGATCAGGTTCTGGGATCCGGTGAAGGCGATCTCGCCGTCGATCACCATGATCTTGCGGTGGTTGCGGAGATCCGGCCGGCGCCACTGGCCGTGCACCGGGCTCAGCGGCAGCATGGGCCGCCAGCGGATCTTGCTGGCGTTGAGCCTTGCCTTCAGCCTTCGGTAGCCCTTGATCCGGAGCGTGCCGAGGTGGTCGAAGAGGACGCGGACCTCGACGCCGCGCTCCGCGGCCTCCTCCAGCGCAGTGAGCAGATCGTCCGTGACGTGGTCCGAGCTCATGATGTAGAACTCGGCGTTGACGAAGGATTTGGCGCCGCGGACCGCCTCGGCCATCGCCTTGATGGAGTCGGGGTAGCCGGGCAACAGCTCCACGCTGTTGCCGTCCACCATCGGCAGCGATCCCAGCGTCTTGTTCAGTTCAGCGGCTGACCCCACCCATTCGGGTCCGCCGTAGCGGCTTTCGACAGCCTGCAGCTCCGACGTCCCGGCCCGGATCCGGGTGTTGACCTCCTCCTGCTGGGCACGGCGGCGGCGGGAGAGCCGGAAGTTGCCAAAGAGCAGGAACAAGGCCAGGCCCAGGATGGGCACAATGAAGATGCCCAGCAGCCACGCCATTGCCGTGGTGGGCCGCCGATTCCCGGGGATGATGCCCAGGGCCAGCACGCGGATAGCGAAGTCGATCACCGTCAGGATCAAAATCGCCCAGGACGGTAAAGATTCCGCCGGCGGAAATGGCCACAGCACAGGCGAACCCCTCAAAGTACAAGGCCCGCGGAACAGTTCCGGAACGGGCAACGAGCAAATCCTATCCCGGGACCACCGCGACTAAGCTGGAGCCATGACCTCTCCTGCCCCTGTTCCTGCGCACGCGACCGTGCTGGTCTTCCTCGACCCGGAGTTCGACGGCGGTCGCGTTGCCGACGCGTCGCAGCCGCAGCTGATGGCCACGGACCTGGGCGCCACCCGCGGTGACGGCGTTTTCGAGTCTCTGCTGGCCGTGGGCGGCCGGCCCCGCAAGATCCAGGCGCACCTGACCCGGCTGGCCAGCTCGGCCCGGCTGCTGGAGCTGGATATTCCTGCCGAGGACGCCTGGCGGCGGGCTGTGGAAACCGCCATCCGCGAGTTCCGGGAACAGGATCCCGCTGCGGCCTCGGGCGGCGCGGACGAGGTTGTGGTGAAGCTGCTCGTCACCCGCGGGCCGGAGGGCGCCGCCGCCCCCACATGCTGGGTCCAGGCATCCGCACCCGCGGCCGCGGGCCGCCGGCAGCGCGAGACCGGAATCGACGTCATCCTGCTGGACCGCGGCTACGACAGCGAAGTCGGCGAGCGCGCCCCCTGGCTCCTGCTCGGCGCCAAGACCCTCTCCTACGCCGTGAACATGGCGGCGCTGCGCTACGCCCACCGGCACGGTGCCGACGACGTCATCTTCACGTCCGCGGACGGCCGGGTCCTGGAGGGACCGACGTCGACCGTTCTGCTGGCCCACCTGGAAACCTCGGACGACGGCGCCGGCGGCGTCCGCACAGTCCGGCGGCTCATCACGCCGCAGCTGGACAGCGGCATCCTGCCGGGCACTTCACAGGGTGCCCTGTTCACCGCCGCCAAGGCTGCCGGCTGGGAGCTGGGCTACGGCCCGCTGGAGCCGAAGGACCTGCTGGACGCCGACGCGGTCTGGCTGATCTCCAGCATCCGGCTCCTGGCCCCGGTGAACCACATCGACGGCCAGGAAATCGGCACCCCGGAACTGCGACGCCAGCTCACGGCCGAACTCAACGCCCTGTTCGCCACGATCGAATAGTTACCCACTGCCGAACAGCGGCCGTGGTTGCAGGAAGGCCAGAAGACCCTTTCCGCCACAGTGGCCAAGTGGGACGATCAATCCATGAGCGTGAGCCAGGAACAGTCCGCGCGGAGCAGTGCGCGCGGCGCGGCAGCCAAGAATGTTCCGGAAGCCCCGGCACCGGCCACCAGGCAGTTGAGGACGGTTGGTCAGCGGCGCCGGGAAGCTGAAGTGAAACTCGAGCAACTCCTGCAGGGGACCCAGCATAGACGCGAACCGCAGAGCGGGGCGCGTGAGCCGTCGCCGTTCTGTCCCTAGGGCACGTCGTTGACGGGACGGCTCCCGGGTGAGCCGATCCCGTGACAGCCGATGCCGAAACAGCCGATGGCGCAGGATCCTGCTTGGCCCAAAGCTGTCCGGAACCGCGGAAGTGGCCGGGGACCACAAGACGCACAGCTGCAGAAGGCATCGGCAGCATTCAGGGAATCGCCCTCTCGTTATGAACGGCAGTCCAATGGATCAGGCAACCCTTGTTGGCTACGCATTCGCCTATGTCGCTACCCTCGTCGCCGTTTTTATATTGTGTTTGCCCCTCATTTTCGGACTAGTTCTGCTCATGCTCCTGGCAGGTGCCGTGCGGCTCGTCCTCCTCCTGGTGACTGCCCTGACCGTTGGGCTGATCCGGTTATTCAGGAGTCTGACCGGCAGTCCGCGCAGGGCCCGACATGGATCCGATCTCATCATTCACTGACCGTCGCCGTTCGCGGCCGGGTGTGCTGGGAGTGCCCCCATCTGCCTGCCCGGCGCCTCACCCCAGGGCGTCCGCGGGAACTGCGGGGCACCGGCGGAAGGAGGCCGGGTTGAACGCCGGGAGCATGAAGGTGGCCAGCACGGCGTCGAGCATTTCCGGGGCCCATGTGCTGTTCTCCCCCAGGGTCGCGCAGACGCCCAGCACCACGGGGGTTCCGTCAGCGCGGCGGCGGATCTGGACCTGGACCGGCCCGGTCAGGCCGAGCGCGCGGACGGCGGCCAGGCCCAGCTTCCGCACGTCCCCGGCCTGGCTCGCCGGCACCCTGCGACTGACCTCGTCGCCGCCAGCGTGTCCATACGGAGTCCTGGTCTTCTCGAGGACCACAGCCACTGGCGCCATCGCGTTGCGTGCCGGGGTGCCGAATACCAGGCACACGTAGTCGGCGCCCGGGATAAACTCCTGGACAAGTTGCCCCGCCGGCATGTTTTTCCAGCTAACGGAGGCGGTTCCGGCCAGCACGTGGACGCCATGGGAGCCTTTGAAAACCCGCGGCTTGACCACCACGGGGCCGCTGAGGCCGGCGAGGGATGCCGGCGCGGCGGCAAGGTCGCCCGGAACCGCGAATCGGGGCACCGGAATGCCGGCAGCCTGCAACGCCCAGGTGGTGAACAGATGGTCGTTGGCGAGGGCCACCGCGGCAGGGTCGCCCACGATGATCCGCACATCCTGGGCGAATCCGGCTCGGGCCGCGGCCAGGACCGGAAGTTCCACGGTGAGGGTCGGAATAATGACGTTGATGGCTTCGCGGTCCACCAGCCGGCGCAGGTCCAGGATCATATCCGGGTCCGTCGCCGGCAGGAGCCTGACCGCAGCTGCGGCGGGAGCGTCCTCGGCCTGACGGGCGTCGGCGCGGGCGTCGGCGCCGAGATATGGGACACCGCGGGCTTCGAGCTGGGCCGCGACGGTCCGGCCGGCGGCGCTTGCAATCCCGGTAACCAGTATTCGCGGACCCACAATTACTCCATTCCGCCGTCACCGGCCGGGCCGCGGCTGCGGCTCCGACGGTTCCGGCCGCCGATTCACAGACAACTTGTTGATGGACAAAGGACTCGATTCACGGGTTGTTCGAATCACCTGCAACTCCAGCTGAGACGTAGGACCTGTCGCACCAGTAGACGGCGAAACGTCAGCGCACACACGAGTGGGCAGTACCCGAAACTGGAGCCCGCCACTACTCGGCCGGCCCCCACGCTGGGCCCAGCCGGCACCAGCCGTTGGGCAGCGGTTGGCCATGGTCCGGTTACGGAACATGACGACGGCGGCGGTGCGGGCCGGCGTCGTAGGTGTTACGTTTTTGGGGAGTAATGAGAACCGGTGCCAAGCCCTGACTGGCCGGTCGGCAACCCTCCCTTTCGCGGCGGGGTGCCTCAGGTGAATACTCGGCATATCGACCATTCGAGCTGCAAGCGTGAAAGAGGAGATCCGTCGTGCCCCACACGTCCACACCCGCGGTACCCGAAGTACTCAGGACCACAGCCGCCCCCAGCGCAGTAACCGGCACAGCAACCAGTGCAGCACCCGCCGGCGCGGAAAGACTGGCGTACCGTCTGTTCACCGGCGCGGATGACCGCGCCTTTTGTGAGCGCGTGTCCGCCGCCCTGGCCGAGGGCTATGTCCTGCACGGAAGCCCTGCCGCCAGCTTCAACGGCAGCACCGTGATCGTGGCGCAGGCGCTGGTCCTGCCGGCCGCGATTGCGAGCGCGGACGCCGCCGTGGCCAATGCGGTTGATGAGCTCGACGCCGACGACTTTGAGGCCGATGGGGCATTCGAGGGCCACGCATGAGCTACGCGGGAGACCTCAGCCCGGATGAGGCGTGGGCCAAGCTGGAGGCGGGGGCCATTCTTGTGGATGTCCGGACCGAGGGCGAATGGGCGCACATCGGCATCCCGGACACTGCGGCCGCAGGCGAAGGGCGAAACGATCCGCTCTTCATCCAGTGGACCCTGGCCGGCGGCTCGCCGAACCCGCTCTTCGTGGAACACCTAAGACGGCAGGCACCCGAGGACACGGCCGTCGAACTGGTGTTCCTGTGCCGCTCCGGTGCCCGCTCGATCGCCGCAGCGACGGCCGCGACAGCCGCCGGCTACACCTCGTACAACGTTCTTGAGGGCTTCGAAGGCGAGACCGACCGTTTTGGCGACCGCACCGTCAACGGCTGGAAAAACCGCGGCCTGCCCACCAACCTCGGAAAGATTTAAGTGACTTTCAATCCCGACGCCGCCGGCTGGGCCGCCGACACGCAGGCTGTCCGCGGCGGCCTTGACCGCACCGGCTTCCAGGAAACCACCGAGCCAATCTTCCTCAACTCAGGATTCGTCTACGAGTCCGCCGCCGCCGCCGAGCGCGCCTTCACCGGGGAGGACGAGCGCTTCGTCTACTCCCGCTACGGCAACCCGTCCGTCGCCACGTTCCAGGAGCGGCTCCGGCTGCTCGAGGGAACCGAGGCGTGCTTTGCCACGGCGTCCGGCATGTCCGCCGTCTTCACCGCCCTGGGCGCGCTGTTGGCGGCCGGCGACCGGGTGGTCGCAGCCCGCTCGCTGTTCGGCTCGTGCTTTGTGATCCTCAACGAGATCCTGCCCCGCTGGGGTGTCGAGACGGTGTTCGTAGACGGACCGGACCTGGAGCAGTGGCAGTCTGCGCTGTCCGAGCCGACCACGGCGGTGTTCTTCGAGTCGCCGTCGAACCCCATGCAGGAAATCGTCGACATCGCCGCCGTCAGCAAACTGGCGCACGCGGCCGGCGCCACCGTGGTGGTCGACAACGTCTTCGCCACCCCGCTGCTGCAGCGCTGCGGAGACCTCGGCGCCGACGTGATCGTCTACTCCGGCACCAAGCACATCGACGGCCAGGGCCGGGTCCTGGGCGGGGCCATCCTGGGCACCAAGGAATTCATTGACGGACCTGTCAAGCAGCTGATGCGGCACACCGGTCCCGCGCTCTCCGCCTTCAATGCCTGGGTGCTCACCAAGGGCCTGGAGACCATGGCCCTGCGCGTCAACCATTCCTCGGCCTCCGCCCTGCGGCTGGCCGAATGGCTCGAGGGACAGCCTGCGGTCAGCTGGGTTAAGTACCCGCTGCTGCCGTCCCACCCGCAGCACTCACTCGCCGTGAAGCAGATGAAGGCCGGCGGGACTGTGCTCACCCTGGAGCTTTCGCCCTCGCCGGGACGCACCGCGAAGCAGGCCGCCTTCGCGCTCCTGGACGCGCTGCGGATCATCGACATCTCCAACAACCTCGGCGATGCCAAGACGCTCATCACGCACCCGGCCACCACCACGCACCGCGCGATGGGCCCGGAAGGCCGTGCGGCGATCGGGCTCAGCGACGGCGTGGTCCGGCTTTCGGTGGGTCTGGAGGACGTCGAGGACCTGATCCGCGACCTGGGCCAAGCACTCAAGCAGGTCTAGCGCCGTAGCAGTTTCAGGCTGCCGGCTCCCCGTCAGCCCCGGTGCACCCGGCCCAGGGGCGAATGTTCGTCGGCCCCCTCGGTGACGGTCCCCTGTGTAGACCCCTGCGTCGTCAGTTCGACGGCCCGTTCGACGACGGCGGGCAGCCCGCCCGTCCGGAACGGCCCGCGCTGCAGTTGCGAACCGGTGCCCTCCGCCAGGATCCGTTCGACGCCCTCGCGCGCCATGTCCAGCTCGCCCTGCTCCTCAAGCACCGGGGCTACGAAATCCACGAGTGCCCTGACCACGTCCGCGGCCGGGGCAGGGGTGAAGGTTCCGAAGTCCAGGAGTTCCCCGCGCAGTCCGCAGTTGCTGGCCTGCCAGGCGGCCATCCGCAGCAGCAGCGTGGGCACCGGGGCGGGGTCGACGCCGTCGTTCCACTCCCGCGCCGCCGACTCCACGAGGGCACGGATCAGCACGGCAATCAGGGCAGCGTCCTCGGCCCGCAGGCAGACATCGGCGACCCGGATCTCCACGGTGGGATGTTGCCGGCACAGCCGCGCGTCGAAATAGACCATCCCCTCATCCATCAGGACGCCGCTTTCCACCAGCCGGGTCACCACCCGGCGGTAGACGGGCAGGCTGCCGAAGATCATCGTTGGCCCCGACCCCGGCCAGCGGTTCCACGCCTGGGTGCGGTAGCTTTCGAATCCGGTCTCGGCCCCGTTCCAGAATGGGGAATTCGCGCTGAGGGCTATCAGCACGGCAAGCTTGTCGCGGATCCGGTCCATCACGGCCACGCCCTCCTCCGGGGACTCCACAAAGGTGTGGACGTGGAGGCCGCAGGTCAGCTGGTTCCGGACGGTGAGCCCGAAGCGCTGCTGCATGGTCATATAACGCGGGTTCGGCGTCAGGTGCGTGGCGGAGCCTTGGGGCGACGTGGCCAGGGCTGCGACGCGGCCGCCGTGCGCCCGGGCGGCCTGGTCCGCGAGGGCACGGCCCCGCCTCAGCTGCCGGAGCAGTTCCGTGTAGTCCAGGCAGGGATGGGTCTGGGTCTCGATCTGTTCGAGCTTGAGTTCGTAGCTGAAGTCAGCGCCGCCCTCGTGGACCGGATTGCTGTCGCGGAAGAACCTCGGCGGCGTCCTGTCTTCGGCGGAACCAGGATGGGCAGCATCAAGTCGGCGAGGGCAAGCAGCATCCCCGACTCGGGGTCCACTATCAGCAGTTCTTCCTCCACACCGAAGGTGCGCATGAATCTATTGTGCGTCACGATCCGCAGAAACGCCCCCTACACCAACGCGGGGCCACTCCGCCCTTCTTTCGGATGGGCGCGGAGTGACCCCGCGTTGCTTGGCCTCAGTCTGGAATTAGTCTTGGAAATAGTCGATCTTCGCACCGATGGTGTTGAGCCTTTCGGCCAGGTCCTCATAGCCGCGCTCAATGACATAGATGTTCCGCAGCTCCGAGACGCCGCGGGCCGCCAGCATGGCCAGCAGCAGGCAGGCGGCGGGGCGGAGGGCCGGAGGGCAGCCCACCTCGGCGGCGCGCCACTTGGTGGGCCCGTTGACGTAAATCCGGTGGGGATCGAGCAGCTGCACCTGGGCGCCCAGTTTGTTGAGCTCCGTCAGGTAGATGGCCCGGTTCTCGTAGACCCAGTCATGGATCATGGTCTGGCCGTGGGCGTTGGCGGCGATCACCGCGAAGAAGGGCAGGTTGTCGATGTTCAGGCCGGGGAACGGCATGGGGTGGATCTTGTCCTCCGGCGCGCGCAGCTCCGAGGGCTTGGTGGTGACGTCCACCAGGCGGGTGCGGCCGTTGCGGGCAAAGTATTCCCCGGAGACCTCGAGCCGCTGGCCCATCTGCTCGAGCGTCGCGAGTTCGATTTCCATGAACTCGATCGGGACGCGGCGGATGGTGACTTCCGAGTTCGTCACGATGCCGGCGGTGATGAGGCTCATCGCCTCGATCGGGTCCTCGGACGGGAAGTACTCGACGTCGGCGTCGATCGACGGGCGGCCGGTGATCTCCAGCGTGGTGGTGCCAACCCCCGCGATTTCCACGCCGAGCATCTGCAGGTAGAAGCAGAGGTCCTGCACCATGTAGTTGGGGCTGGCGTTGCGGATGATGGTGGTGCCGCGGCGGTGGGCTGCGGCCATGATGGTGTTCTCGGTGACGGTGTCGCCGCGTTCGCTCAGCACGAAGGAGCGGTCATGGGCGTCCGACTGCGGCGCCTGCACCGCATAGAACCCGGACTTCGCCTCCACGCTCAGGCCGAACTGGCGCAGTGCCTGCATGTGCGGCTGCACGGTGCGGGTGCCGAGGTCGCAGCCGCCGGCGTATGGCAGCCGGTAGATGTCGGTCTCGTCCAGCAGCGGGCCCAGGAGCATGATCACGCTGCGGGTCCGGCGGGCCGCCTCTACATCCATGGACGCCAGGTCCAGGACTGCGGGACGGCGGATCTGGAGGTCGTTCGCGTTGAGCCACGTGCACTCGACGCCGATGCTGGTCAGCACCTCCACGATCCGGTTGACTTCCTCAATCCGGGCCAGCCGGCGCAGGGTGGTGGTGCCGCGGTTGATGAGGCTGGCGCACAACAGCGCGACGCCGGCATTCTTGCTGCTGTTGACGTCCACCGCGCCGGCGAGCGTGCGGCCGCCCTCGACACGGAGGTGGGTCATCTGGGGCCGGCCCACCTTGACGATGCTGTGCCCGACGATCGCCTCCAGGCGCTGGATCATCTTCAGGCTCAAGTTCTGCTTGCCCTGCTCCATCCGGGCGATGGCGCTCTGGCTGGTGCCCAGCTCGGCGGCGAGTTGTCCCTGGGTCCAGCCCTTCGCCCCGCGCGCCTCGCGGAGCAGGATGCCTACGTGTTCAGCAGTCGGTTGCGTCATACCCCGAAAATATCACGCATGAGTTACCAATTGCTGCAAGGGCGGCCGGAATGGTGCCAATCTCACACAAATACCCGGACCATGCGATAACCGACGGAGGGCGACGGGCCGCGCCGGCCGGAAACTGCGGGCGCCGCCGGCTACTGGCGCGCGAGGAACACGAGGTTCCAGGTGCCCGCGCCGAGGGCAGCGGCGACGGCGGCCGCCGCGATGCCGAGCCCGCCCAGCAGCACCCAGACGTCGAGTCCGCTGAACGTGGACGGCCTGGCCCAGGTCCGCGCCGCGCCGCCGAACCCGCGGGCCTCCATGGTCACCGCGAGCCGCGAAGCGCTCCGGATCGCCTGCACCAGCAACCCGAAACTCTGGCCCAGGGCGGCACGGATCCGCTGATAGGGGTTCCCGCTCGAGCCCACCCCGCGGGCCCGCCGGGCCATGCCGATCGTCTGCCATTGCTCGGCCATGATCCCGACGAGCCGCATGGCGGCCAAGGTGCCCAGGACGAACCGGTGCGGCAGTTTTGCGTTCTGGGCCAGGGCGTCGGCCAGGTCTGTGGGGTCGGTGCAGCTCATCAGCAGCACCGCAGGCAGCGCGATCGCGAGCCCGCGGAGCATGAAGCCGATCCCCAGCTGCAGGGAACCGGCGCTGATCGACCAGATCCCGGCGTCGAGCAGGACGGATCCGGCGTCGGGCGCCAGGATGGCGGTGCTCCAGCCGCCCAGCGCCGCCGCGAGGATCAGCGGCCAGCCGCGCTGCCACAGCAAGGCCAGGGTCAGGCCGGCCAGCGGCAGGAGCAGCAGTTCGAAGGCCAGCGCCACCGACGCCGAGACCCAGTCAATGGACAGCGCCAGGGCCAGCGTGATCAGGGTGACCGCCGTGAACTTGGCGAGCGGGTTGGCGCGGGTCAGCAGCGCATGGTTGCCGCGCAGGCTCAGTGCGTCCCTCATGGCGAGGCCCCCTCGGGCAGCTCAAGATCCGGGCCGGGAGCATCGGCGGCGGCAGATTCCCGTGGCCGGAGGCGGAGTTCGGTGCCGCCGAGGACGGCGCTGAATTCGGCGTCGTGCGTCACGGAGACGACGGCGGTGCCGGCGTCGAGGAGCTCGGACAGGAACGAGGCGAGTTCGGCCCAGGTATTGGCATCCTGGCCGAAGGTGGGCTCGTCCAGGACCAGCACCTGCGGATGCGCCGCCAGCACGGTGGCCACCGAAAGCCGCCGCTTCTCGCCGCCGGAGAGCGTGTAGGGGTTGGCGTCCACGAGCTCGGTCAGCCGCAGCCGCTCCAGCAGCTCGTCCACGCGGTCTTCGCCGTAGCCGAGGTGGCGGGGGCCGAACATGAGCTCGTCCAGGACCTTGCCGGTGACGAACTGGTGCTCGGGTTCCTGGAACACGGTGCCTATCCTGGCGATCAGCTGCTGGGCCTTCCACCGGTACGGATCGGTTCCGGCGCCACCGCTCATCGGCCAGTGGCGGGACTAATCAGCTCCGGGGCGGCCGAGACCGTCCCGGCAACGGGCCGCAGGAGGCCGGCCAGCGTCAGCGCCAGGGTGGACTTCCCCGCGCCGTTGGGTCCGGTGATGGTCAGGGCCTCGCCGGCGCGGACCTGGACCGAAACCCCGGACTGGACCGGCCGCGGCGCGATCGTGCGGAAGCCGTCGCGCAGCCCGGCCCGCCGCGGCCGCTCGCGGGACACCGCGAGCCCTTCGGCCGCGAGCAGGAGCTGCCCTGCGTCCCGCTGCCGGCAGCCGCAACCGCGTCGCCGGGACATAGCCCGGCACCCAGACGCCCGCACCGATGAGCATGTCCCGCGCCTCGGCCAGGACCCGGTCCGGCGGCCCGTCGATCAACACCGCCGGAGTCCGTGGCGGACCCGGGCTGCAGCACCACGATCCTGTCCACCAGGTCTTTCCAGACCCCCACCCGGTGCTCCACGACCACCAGGGTGGCGCCGGTCTTGTCCAGGCAGCGGCCCACGGCATCGCGGACCTCCAGGACGCCCGCGGGGTCGAGGTTGGCGGTCGGCTCGTCGAGCAGCAGCAGCCCCGGCCGCATCGCGAGGATCCCGGCGAGCGCCAGCCGCTGCTTTTGTCCGCCGGAGAGGGCCGACGTCGGGTGGTCCAGCGGCAGCCGGCCCAGCCCGACGTCGTCGAGCGCCTCGCGCACGCGCGGCCAGATCTCCGCCGCCGGGACGGCGAGGTTCTCCGCCCCGAAGGCGACGTCGTCGCCGAGGCGGGAAAGCACCACCTGCGTTTCCGGGTCCTGCTGCACAAGCCCGGCGCGGCCGCGTTGCGCCCGCGGCGGGGCGCCGTCGATCAGCAGGCTTCCGGTCTCGTCCGTGTTTTCGGCGTCGTCGGCGTCGCCGGAGTCGCCGGCTGGCCCCGACGCGCCGTCGCCCAGCACGCCGGCCAGGGCGTGGAGCAGCGTCGATTTGCCGGCGCCGGAGGGGCCCAGCAGGAGCACGCGCTCCCCCGGCCGGATGTCCAGGTCCAGGCCGCTGACCGCGGGCCGGGGCCTTCCGGCGTGCCGCCAGCCCCAGCCGCGGGCCGTGACGGCGGCCGGCCGGACGCCTGTTGAAGATCTCATGAGTTCTCCGTGCTCGGGTTCCGGAGAAGGAGATCAGGAGAAGACGGGCTCCGTGGCGGCCTTGCGGGAGGCAAAGGAGCCCAGCACTCCGGTCTTGGCCAGGCCGCGGGTGGCGAGCCAGGACAGTCCGCCGGCAATCACTGCGCCGGAGATTGTGGTGAAGACGATGTAGGCGAGCTTGTCGCCGGCTGCGTAGGCGATGTTCCAGCCCCACGGCAGGAAGGAATCGTTCAGGCCGCAGAAGAGGCCCGCGCCGGCTCCGGCCAGCAGGGACACCGGCAGGTTGAACTTCTTGTAGAGGAAGGCCGCGAAGACCAGTTCCGCGCCGAGGCCCTGCAAAACACCGGAGATCAGCACCGTGGTGCCGTACTGCGATCCCATGATGAGCTCGCCCGTGGCCGCGACGGTTTCGCAGAAGAGCGCCGCGCCCGGCTTGCGGATGATGAGCATGCCCAGCACCGCCGGGATCATCCAGCCGCCGGCGTAGAGTCCGCTCAGCGGCGGGTAGAACGCGTTGACCGGGGCCGAAATCAGGTTCGCGCCCTGGGACCAGGCCCAGAAGATGACGCCGCCGGCAACGGCGATCAATGCGGCCACCACAATGTCCACCACACGCCAGCTGTAGTTGCGCCGGGCGGATGAAGGGCTGGCGGAACCAGGCTGTGCTGAAATATCTGTCATGTCGTCCTCCTGAGGAACAGGAGGGGAGGGTGCTCCGGCCGGCCTCGGCTTCCGCCGCCCTCCGCGCACCCTGAGAACTCGACTCCCTTGCGCCGGTACTAACCGGATCAGGTTCGAGGGTCTGCGGCTGTCCGCACTCTCAGCGCCCACCAAAGGTTTCCCCGGATTTTTCCGGCGATGCCCGACGGCGGCGCTCCCCTGTCGTAAATTATTTCGCCCTTGTGGGCTGGCTCAGTTTACACCCGGACGGCCGGGTTTTCAGTGGTGCGCCGTCACAATCCGGGACCGGACAGCGACGGCCACCGCGGCCGGGAACGCCCCTCTTGGTAGAGTCAACGTGTCGGACACCCGGACCCGCCAGCGGGCGGCCTCGTCACCCACCGGAAAGCTGGATCATTTTGACGCACACACCAGCAACACAAGATCCCTCCGGGGACTACGACCCTGACTCGAGCGAGCCGCAGCCGCCGGGATCCCTGGCGGCGCTCATCGGCCGAGTGCTGGCCGAGATGGACGCGCTCCAGTTCGCGTCGTTCAGCAAGGACGACGCCCTGGACCTCGGACTCCTCCTGGTCGAGCTGGGCAGGCAACGCTCGCTGCCCATCGCCGTCGACATCACCAAAGGCGAGCAGGTGCTCTTCCACGCCGCGCTGGACGGCGCCACGCCGGACAACGAGCGCTGGATCAACGCCAAGAAGCGCACCGCCCTGCGGTACGAGGTCCCGTCCCTGCTGGTGGGCCTGCGGGCCCGCGCTGCCGGCGGCAGGATCGAGGACAACGCCTGGTGGGATCAGATGGAATTCGCCGCCCACGGCGGAGCGTTCCCCATTTACGTGCGCGGCACGGGCGCCGTCGCCGTCGTCACCGTCTCCGGCCTGCCCCAGAAGGCGGACCACGAACTCGTGGTCGAGGCCCTGCGGATGGTCCTGACACCGGAACGCTAGGCTAGGGGAATCCCCGTTCCCGTCCCAAGGAGACCGAAGAATGAACATCCTCATCAAGCTGCTCGGCACCGGCGTCAGCCTCCTGGCCGGCTTTGCCGGCACCAAGCTGGTGGACACCATCTGGGAAAAGTCCACGGGCAAGCAAGCCGCCCAAGGGCCACGACGACGACGTCCCCACCACGCTGCGCTCGGCCTTGACGTTCGCCCTGATCTCCGCATCGGTCAGCGCCATCATCCAGGTGCTCGCCAACCGCGGCACCCAGCGCGCCATCACCCGCTTCGCCAAGACCCAGGACATCGTCTGACCGGACTCGACTAGCGGCGGCGCCGGCCGAAGCCCCGGTCACGGCGCTGGTCACACCGCTGGTCACCTGGCGGCTCAGCGGCCGGCTTCGTCGTCGTCCACTCCGTGCTTGGCCGCCTGCTGGGCCGCCTTCTGGACTACGGCCTCGAGCTCGTCGGAGCTCAGCAGTTCCGGATGCAGGTGCTTGGTCCGGTAGCCGGCCCGGCCCACCATGTGGGCCGACACGGGGACGGTGAGCAGCTGGAAGAGCCAGGCCACCACCAGGACGGGCCACACCCACCAGGTGCGCATCTGCAGGCCAAGGGCCGCCAGCAGCAGGAACAGGCCAAGGACCTGCGGCTTGGTGGCGGCGTGCATCCTGCTCATGAGGTCCGGGAAGCGCAACAGCCCAATGGCGGCGCCGAGGGACATGAGCGCGCCGGTCACCATGAACACGGCGGAGACGGCATCGATCACGTGTTTCAGGATTCACGGATGCTCTCCCTCCGTTCCGCCACGAACCGGGCCACCGTAACCGAGCCGACGAAGCCGATGAGGGAAATGCGCCACCAGCAGCATCAGGTTGTTGAGGTGCCGGTTGACGGCCATGTCGATGCACAGGGCTGCCCCGAAAATGGCCAGCAGCACGTCGGCGGCGAGAACCCGGTCCAGCAGCGAGGGGCCCCGCGCGATCCGGACAATCGCCCCCGCGGCGGCCAGGGAAAGTACGACGGCGGTCACCGTCAGGACCGTCTGCATCATGCGGCGATCTCCTGTGTGAGTGCGGACAGTTCGTCTTTGGTGCCCATGATCCTGATCAGCCCGGCCTCGGTGTCCCGGACCTCCTTGCGCAGCATGGCCGCGTCCTCGGCATTGCGGACGTTGATGCCGTGGATGTAGAGCGTGGACGTGGACCTGTCCACCTCCACCACGAGGGATCCCGGAATCAGCGAGATCACATGCCCGGTGGCCGTGACGAGGAGGTCGGAATGGCTCCGCAGCGGCACGGCGACGATTGCGCTGACCACATTGGGGCCGCGGGCCACGGCGAGGTACAGGACCTGGAAGCTTGCCGCGACGACTTTTCCGAGGAAGATGAGGGCGAAGGGGACGGCGCGGAGCACGTTGAAGCGGCCGCCGAGCTCCACCGGGGGCAGGTAGAAAAGGCGCGCCACGAGCACGGCGATGCAGGGCGCCGAAGAGGAGATTGCCCGGGCTGAAGTTTTGCCACAGGGCGCCCCAGACGAAGACCAGCCACACCAGCAGCGGCAGTTCCTGGCGCAGCGAGATCCTCCGGCGGTTCATTTCGTCGCCTCTCCTGGACCTGGACGGGCTGGGCCTGCCCGGGCTGGGTCGCCGGGGGCACCGGGGGCACCGGCGCGTCCTCGCCGAGCACAGCCTGGATGTACGAGGACCTGTCCAGCATGTCCTCGGCGGACTGGTCGGCCACCCTGAACAGCGGGCCGGCGAAGACCGTCAGGGCCACGCCAAAGACCACCAGGCCCAGGGTGGAGCCCACCATGGTGCGGGGCAGCAGGGTCACGTTTGTCTTTCCGGCCCGGTCACCGGTGGCGGAGTCTTCGGGCGCCGCCAGGAGCACCGGATCGGGATGTTCAGCGTCCTGCGGCTTGCGCCAGAACGCCCGGTTCCAGACCCTCGCGATCGCCAGCAGGGTAAGCAGGCTGGTCAGCACGCCGCCGATGACCAGGGCATAGGCCAGCGGCGTGCCCAGCTCGACGCCTGCCTGCAGCAGCCCGAGCTTGCCCAGGAAACCCGAGAACGGCGGGATGCCGGCCAGGTTCATGGCGGGAATGAAGAACAGGACCCCCAGAACCGGGGAGAGCTTGGCCAGCCCGGCCACGCGGTCCATGGACGAGCTGCCGCCGCGGCGTTCAATCAGGCCGGTCACCAGGAACAGGCTGGTCTGGATGGTGATGTGGTGGGCGACGTAGAACACGGCGGCGCCCAGGCCGGCCACCGTGGACATGGCCAGGCCGAACACCATGTAGCCGATGTGGCTGACCAGGGTGAAGGACAGGAGCCTCTTGATGTCGCTTTGGGCCAGGGCGCCGAGGATGCCCACCACCATGGTCAGCAGCGCCGCGACCATGAGCGGGGCATTGAGCGCGTCCCCCGGGAAGAGCAGCGTCTCCGTGCGGACCATCGCATAGACGCCTACCTTGGTCAGCAGCCCGGCAAACACCGCGGTGACCGGGGCCGGTGCCGTGGGGTAGGAGTCAGGGAGCCAGAAGGACAGCGGGAAGACGGCGGCCTTGATGCCGAAGGCCACCAGCAGCATGACGTGCAGCAGCGTCCGGGTGCCCTGGTCGAGGTCCGCCAGCTTGATGGCGAGGTCCGCCATGTTGATGGTTCCGGTGGCGCCGTAGATCATGGCGATCGCGATCAGGAACAGCACCGAGGACACGACGGAAACCACCACGTAGGTCACGCCGGCCCGGATGCGCGGGCCCGTTCCGCCAAGGGTGATGAGCACGTAGCTCGCCGTCAGCAGGATCTCAAAACCGACGTAGAGGTTGAACAGGTCTCCGGAGAGGAAGGCGTTGGACACCCCGGCGACGAGGATCAGGTAGGTCGGGTGGAAGATCGAGACCGGCGCGTCGCGGTCGCCGTCGGCCATGCCCTGTCCCGTTGCGTAGATCAGCACCGCAAGGCTCACGGCCGAGGACACCACGAGCATGAGCGAGGAGAACTGGTCCACCACCAGCACGATGCCCCAGGGAGGCATCCAGCCGCCGATGTTCACCGCGGCCGTCCCGCCTTCCCAGACGGAGGCCAGCAACCAGCATTCCAGCAGCAGGGTCAGGGTCAGGACGGCGATGCTGATCGCGCGCTGCGCCCGGGGGTAGTGGATGAGCAGGAACGTCAGGGCGGCGCCCAGGATGGGGAGTACGACGGCGAGCGGGGCAAAGCTGGTGATGTTCACTCTTCGCCTCCTTCCGGGCTGGGGTCAACGTTCAGGGAGCCGGGCTGTTCTTCAGAGGCGGCTTTGTCGGCCTTCACGGGGCGGTCACCGGACATGACCGCGGCCGTGCCGCTCGCTGCTCGCCGGGCGGCTGGGAGCCGTGGCGGCGGCTTTGTCGATATTTCCTGCGCCGTCGGAGCCGACCATGGCCAGCGGGAACTCGGAAGTCTCGGCCGGGATCACGGAGTCGTCCTCGGCATCGAAGCTGGGCGTTTCGGCGACGCGGCGGTCCTCGGCGTCGTCCTGGATCTCATCCTGGCGGGCCAGGACCCAGGTCCGGTAGATGATGCCGAGCATGAACGCGGTGACGGCGAAGGAGATCACGATCGAGGTCAGGATCAGGGCCTGCGGCAGGGGGTCGTTGTAGTCCTCCGCCGGGATGTCCTTGTCGAAGATCGGCGCCAGCCCGGAGTAGCCGCCAGTGGCGAGGATCAGCAGGTTGGTGGCGTTGGCCAGCAGCATGAGGCCCAGCAGGACCCGGGTGAGGCTGCGCTCCAGGATCAGGTAGATGCCACAGGCGTAGAGGGCGCCCATGACCGTCAGCAGGGTCAGGTTGACGCTCATGTTCTCCCCCTTGAAGTGGTTTCCGCGTCGGCGGCCTCGCCGGGGGTTCCGCGTCGGCGGGCTCAGCGGCAAGCCCGGCGGTGTCCTCGTCTTCGGACGGCTCGGCGGGCTCTTCGAAGTGCTCGTCGATTTCCGCACCGAGGCTGCGCAGCACGTCCAGCGACCAGGCCGACCACCACGATGTACACGCCGATATCGAAGATGGTCGAGGTGACGAACTTGATGTCACCGAAGACCGGCAGCCACAGCTCCACGATGGCGCTCTGGAACACCTGGCCGCCCAGCAGCAGCGGCGTCATTCCGGCGCCGACGCCGTGGCCAGGCCGATCCCCAGCAGGGTGCCGGCGCCGACGGGCGTGGCTTCGCGGAGTTCGAAGCGGCCGCCGGCGAGGTAGCGGATGGTCAGGGCAAGGCCTGCGGTGAGGCCACCGGCGAAGCCGCCACCGGGCAGGTTGTGGCCGGCGAGGAGCAGATAGATGGAGAACACGATCATCGAGTGGAAGATCAGGCGGGTGACCACCTCGAAGATGATCGAGCGGCGTTCGGGTGCCAGGGTCCGGCCGGCCACCAGCCAGGCGTCGCGCGTGGCGGCAGCGAACCGCCGGTTCATCGCCAGTGCGGCATCGTCCCGGCTGCTGCCCCTGGCTCCGGCCCGACGGCCCACCGTCCCTTCCTCGACCGTCGCGGACGTCCGGATGCGGTCGCCGCGGCCCCGGACAAAGATGAGGCTGGCCACGCCGGTGGCGGCCAGGGCCAGGACGGAGATCTCGCCAAACGTGTCCCAGGCGCGGATATCCACCAGGGTCACGTTGACGACGTTGAGGCCGCCGCCGCCCTCATAGGCCAATTGCGGGAACTGCAGTGAGACCGGCGGCGCCACCCGGGCGCCGAGGGCATAGATGGCCACGAAAATCATGGTGACGCCGAACGCCAGGCCGATCACGACGCGGATGACCCGGTACTTCCCGCCGGTGCGGTCCCGCAGCCCCGCGGGAAGGCTCCGCATGGCCAGCACGAACGCCACCAGGATGATGGTCTCGACCAGCATCTGGGTCAGCGCGAGGTCCGGGGCCCCCTGCAGCGCGAACATCAGGGCAATCCCGTAGCCGGTGACGGACACCATCAGGACGGCCAGGAACCGTTTGTTGGCGCGTACCGCGGCGAGGGCGCCGATCACGACGCCGGCGCCGGCCACAAGCTGCAGCGGCGAGCCGGGATCGATGAAATAGAGATCGGCCGGCAGGGGCTTGTCGGCCAGCAGCAGCGCCGAGAGCGGCAGGACGAAGGCCACGGTCAGGATGACGGAGAGGTAGAAGAACAGCGAGCCTCGCTGGGTCCGGCCGGTGATCCAGACGGCGGCGTCGTCCAGGGCGCCGATCGTGTGCTGGTAGGTGCGGTCGCCGTCGATCCAGCCCGGCACCAGCGACTGCAGCCGCGCCACGGCGTTGCGGCCGTAGAACATGGCCAGGCCCAGGACGAACGTCACCGCGGTCAGGCCCAGGGCCGGGGTGATGCCGTGCCACAGCGCCAGGTGCCCGGGCGAGGACGGTGGAGCCGTCCACAAAGAGCTCCGCATAGGGCTGGATCCAGCCGTCCACGGGGGCGGGCCACAGCCCGTAAAGGATCGTGAGGAGGCTCAGGATCGCCGGCGCGGCAAGGAAAGCGGGTTTGATCGGTTTGAAGGCCGTGGGCTCCACGCCGGGCTTGACGGCGAACGCGCCCCACATGAACCGGGCGCTGTAGGCGAAGGTCAGGATGGAGCCCAGGACCACACCGGCCAGCAGCCAGGGCCCGGTTCCGGACTCGGAGGTGTACTGGATGAAGGCCTCGTACACCGATTCCTTGGCGACGTAGCCGGCCAGCGGGGGTATGCCGGCCATCGAGGCCGCGCCGATCGCCGCGACGATCGCCAGTGCCCGGGCCGAGCCGTAGACGCCCGGAGAGCTCGCGAATGTCCCGGGTCCCGGCCTGGTGGTCGATGATGCCCACCACCAGGAAGAGCGTGGCCTTGAACAGCCCGTGCGCCAGGAGCAGGGCCAGCCCGGCGAGCGCCGCCTCGGGCGTGCCGAGGCCCACCACCATGGTCATGAAGCCCAGCTGGCTCACGGTGCCGTAGGCGAGGATGAGCTTGATGTCGGTCTGCCGGAGGGCCCGGTAGCCGCCCACCAGCATGGTGGCCAGGCCCAGGCCGAGCACGATCGGCGGCCATGGCGCGGTTTCCGCGAATCCGGGCGCCATCCGCGCCACCAGGTAGATCCCGGCCTTCACCATGGCCGCGGCGTGCAGGTAGGCGCTCACGGGGGTGGGGGCAGCCATCGCGCCAGGGAGCCAGAAGTGGAAGGGCACCAGTGCGGATTTGGTGATCGCACCGATGAGGATGAGGACGACGGCGGCGCTCACGGCCCCGCCTGCGGGGCCGGCGACCAGGGCGGGGGCCTCGTCCAGGATGGCCTGGATCCGGTAAGTTCCGGCGGTCGAACCGAGGATGATGAGCCCCACAAGCATGGCCAGGCCGCCGGCGGTGGTCACAACCAGCGCCTGCAGCGCCGAGCGCCGTGCGGACAGCCGGGTGCGGGCGTAGCCGATCAGCAGGTAGGACAGCACCGTGGTCAGTTCCCAGAAGATGAACATCAGCAGGAGGTCATCAGCGATGACGAGGCCGAACATCGCACCGGCGAAGGCCAGGAGCTGGGCCCCGAAACCGCCGAGGTACTCGTCCTTGTTCTCGAAGTAGCGGGCGCAATAGACCAGCACCAGCGCACCCACTCCCAGCACCAGCAGGGACATGACCCAGGCCAGGGCATCCATCCGGAACGCGAGATCGAGCTGCAGCCCGGGAATCCAGGGCACCACTTCGGTGATCGCCCCGTCTGAACCTGAATAGACTGTGCCTGAATAGACTGCGTCGTGCTGCAGGAGCAGCCAGATAAAGGAGGCCGCGGGGACCGCGGCCAGGGCGAAGAACGAGTTCCTGCCAAACCTTCGGAACAGCAGCGGGGCCACAGCAGCCACCGCAAAGTGCACGGCAAGGACTGTGATCACTGGTATCTCCGCAACGTCAGAATGTCGATTGTCAGCAAGTTGGAGCAGGCGGGTCATTTGTTAGGTTCGGTGCCGACAGTTTACCAAGCGTGTACAAATTCTTTTGGCAGGGACACCGGCCCTGAACAACCGGGCCAGAACAATTCGAAGCCAAAGCGACGCCGGAGCTTACGAATGCCTGGCAAAACCCGTCGACGACTCTGCACGCTGCCTCTCGGAGGACACCCTGGCCGGTTACCATTCAGGCTATGAATACTGCCGCCGCCCCAGAGGCCATGCGCCCCTCGGAACTGGAATCGGGAAGCCCCGTCTCGCACCGGGGCAGGGTCCTCGCGTGGGCCGCGTGGGACTGGGGTTCGGCTGCCTTCAACGCCGTCATGACAACGTTCGTTTTCACCGTCTATTTGACCTCCAAGGCATTCGGCGGGGAGGACCAGGCCTCGGCGGTTCTGGGCGCCGCGCTGGCCGTCGCCGGTGTGGCCGTCGCCCTCCTGGCCCCGGTCACCGGGCAGCGCTCGGACACCGGCGGCCGGCGGAAGCTGTGGCTGGGGGTCAACACGGCCGCCGTCGCGCTCCTGACCGGGCTGTGCTTCTTCGTCTTTCCGCGGCCGGACTTCCTGATCCTCGGCGTCACGCTGATAGCACTGGGCAACGTCTTCTTCGAATTCGCCGGGGTCAACTACAACGCCATGCTCGCCCAGATCTCCACCCCGCAAAACATCGGCAAGGTCAGCGGCTTCGGCTGGGGAATGGGGTACCTGGGCGGCATCGTGGCGCTGCTGATTGTGCTCCAGCTCTTTGTCCAGCCCAGCTTCGACTGGTTTGGCGCCTCCACCGCGGACAGCCTGAACATCCGGCTGGTGGCAGTGTTCTCGGCCCTGTGGTTCTTCATCTTTGCCTTGCCCGTGCTGTTCGCGGTGCCGGAGCTGCCACGCTCCGAGCGGGGTGCGGGCCTGGGGTTCCTCGCCTCCTACGGCCTGCTGGTCCGGCGTATCAAGGCGATCTACCGGACCAGCCCGCACACCATCTACTTCCTCCTCGCGAGCGCCATCTTCCGGGACGGGCTGGCAGCGGTTTTCACCTTTGGCGGGGTGATCGCGGCCGGCACCTTCGGCTTCGAACTCAAGGACGTCATCTTCTTCGCGATCTTCGGAAATGTCGTTGCGGCCGTCGGCGCCATCCTCGGCGGCTTCCTGGATGACAAGATCGGGCCGAAGGCCGTCATTATTGCGTCCCTCGCCGGTTTGCTGGTCGCGGGCACCGCGATCCTGGTCCTCGGCAACGGGAGCTACGAGTTCTTTGGCATGGACTGGGCCGGGACCACCACATTCTGGATTTTCGGCTTGCTGCTGTGCCTTTTCGTGGGGCCGGCCCAGTCGTCCTCCCGCGCCTACCTCGCCCGGCTCGCCCCGCATGGCGAATCCGGCGAGCTCTTCGGCCTCTACGCCACCACGGGCCGGGCCGTGAGCTTCCTCGCCCCCGCCCTTTTCACCCTGTGCATCGCCGTCGCCACCCCCTTCGTGGCAACCGGCGAGGCCCAGCGCTGGGGCATCCTCGGCATCATGGTGGTGCTGTTCGCGGGCCTGCTCGTGCTCCTGCCGGTCAAGTCCCCCGACCAGACCGAAATCGCGGTGGTCCCCGAGGCCTGAGGCGGCCGAAAATCCGGTTCGCGCACTAGGCTGATGCTATGAACGTGGATGAGACGGACCTCCCCGGCCTCGGCCGGCGCAAGGATTTCATGACTGCCTCCGGACGCCGGATCGGCGTTGTCGAATACCGGGAAGGCCAGACGGAACTCATCGTCTCGACCTGGGACGATCCCGACACCTGCCAGGCCTCCATCCCGCTGACGGCGGACGAGGCCGCCACCCTGGGCAACCTCCTGGGCGGCCAGCGCCTCGCCATGAAACTCTCCGAAGCCCACCGGGAAATTCCGGGCATCGTCACGCGCCAGTTTTCGATCAGCGCCGAGTCGCCCTTCCAGAACCAGCCGATGGGCAAGGCGTGCATCCGGACCCGCAGCGGGGTCTCGATCGTGGCCATCATGCGCGAAGGCGAGGTCGTGCCCTCCCCGGGGCCCGACGTCGTCCTCCACCCGGGTGACCTCCTCATTGCGGTGGGAACGCAAGAAGGCCTGGACACGGCGGCCGGCATCCTGCGCAACGGATAAGCGGCATGGATCCGCTCGCGCTGACCCTGATCGAGCTGGGGGCCGTCGTCTTCTGCCTCGGCTTGCTGGCCAGACTGGCCGGGCGGATCGGCATGTCCCCCATTCCGCTTTATCTGGTGGGCGGACTGTTCTTCGGGGCAGGGGGCATCATCAAACTCGAAGGAATGCACGAGTTCGCGCATCTTTCCGCCGAGATCGGCGTGATCCTGCTCCTGCTTATGCTTGGACTGGAATATACGGCCGCCGAGCTCGTCACCGGGCTGCGGCGGTCCTGGCAGGCCGGCGTCCTGGACCTGCTGCTCAATTTCCTGCCCGGCGCAGGGCTCGCGGTGATGCTGGGATGGGGCGTCGTGGGGGCGATGGTGATGGGCGGCGTTACCTACATCTCATCCTCGGGGATCGCGGCAAAGGTGATCACCGATCTCGGCCGGATCGGCAACCGGGAAACCCCGGTGGTACTTTCCATCCTGGTCTTCGAGGACCTCGCCATGGCCGTGTACCTGCCGGTTCTGACCGCCACCTTGGCCGGCGTCAGCTTCCTGATGGGCCTGCAGACCGTGGGGATCTCCCTGGCCGTCGTCACCCGGTCCTGGTGGTGGCGCTGCGGCACGGCCATCACGTGTCCAAAGCCGTGCACAGCGAAAACTCCGAGGTCTTCCTGCTCAATCTGCTGGGCGCGGCACTTCTCGTGGCGGGGCTCGCCGCCGCCATGCAGGTTTCCGCGGCGGTGGGAGCGTTCATGCTCGGCATCGCGATTTCCGGTGCCACCGCCCACAGCGCGACCCGCATCCTGGAGCCGCTCCGGGACCTCTTCGCCGCGATCTTCTTTGTTGTTTTTGGCCTCAACACGGACCCCCGGTCCATCCCGCCGGTCCTGGGCTGGGCGCTGTTGCTGGCGCTGGTCACGGCAGCGACCAAGATGATCACCGGGTTCTGGGCGGCCAAACGGGCCGGGATCGGGGTTCCCGGCCGTTTCCGCGCCGGGGCCGCCCTGATCGCGCGCGGCGAGTTCTCCATTGTCATCGCCGGCCTGGCCGTTGCCTCCGGCGTGGTGCCCCCGGAACTGGCGGCCCTCGCCACCGCCTACGTTCTGATCATGGCGATGGTGGGGCCGCTGGCCGCTCGTTTCGTGGAGCCGCTGGTCGGGCTCCTGCGCCGCCCCGTGAGAGGGCCCGCTTTCGGGCCTCCGGCCCGGCGTAAGGCGGCCGCAGGTACGGAGTCGCGGCGCTAGGGCCGGCCTGCCGCCTGCCTAGATGTCGGTGAGGTGGAAATTCAGGTGGCTGCGGCTGGCCGTGGGGCCGCGCTGGCCCTGGTAGCGGTTGCCGTACTCCCCCGAACCGTAGGGGTGCTCCGCGGCCGAGGAAAGCCGGAAGAAGCACAGCTGGCCGATCTTCATGCCGGGCCACAGCTTGATGGGCAGCGTGGCCATGTTGGACAGTTCCAGCGTGACGTGGCCGGAGAATCCGGGATCGATGAAGCCCGCCGTCGAGTGGGTGAGCAGGCCGAGCCGGCCGAGCGAGGACTTGCCCTCGAGACGCGCCGCGATGTCATCCGGAAGCGTCACCGTCTCGTACGTGGAGCCAAGGACGAACTCCCCCGGGTGCAGGATGAACGGCTCGCCGGACTCCACCTCCACCAGGCGGGTCAGCTCGGGCTGCTCCTCGGCCGGGTCAATGTGAGCGTATTTGTGGTTGTCGAACAGCCGGAAGAACTTGTCGATCCTGACGTCCACCGAGGACGGCTGGACCATGGCGGGGTCGAACGGTTCGAGGACAATCCGCTGGGAGTCGATTTCGGTTCGGATGTCGCGGTCAGAGATCAGCACACGTTCAAAAATACCGCACACCGCCCTGCCCGGCTTCACGGACGGCCCTGCGGGCGACCCAGTATGACTTCCGGCGGCCGGCGTCCGTTTATTCCGCGGCGGGCATATCTTCGAGGACGGACTTGAGCCGCTCGAGCTGGCAGACCTCGGCCTTCATCCGCCGGCGGAACGGGTCTGTCATCCGGACCAGGAATCCCTTGGGCTCATAGTTCAGGGCGAAACGTACCCGGGTGCTGGGGCCCTCCGTGCTGAGGTAGTAGCCGCCGTGCGGCCGGGCCGGGCCGACGATGACCTGGTACTGGATCTCCGCGCCCGTCCGGGCTTCGATGATTTCAAAATCCGCGGCTACGGGGAGTCCGCCTGGACCCGCGACGGTCTGCTGGTAAACGGCACCTTTGGCACCCGCGGCGCCGGAGAGCAGCTCCACGCTCCGGACACCTTCCCGCCACAGGGGCAGGTGACCCTGGTCCAGGAGGAAGTTGTAAACGCTCATGGCGTCACGGTGGATGACGACGTCGTACTCTGCGAATGCCACGAAAATCCCTGCTCGGCGGACGGCAAATAGGCGTAGCCGCTTCCCCCGAACCGCAGCTATCCACTTCAGGATAGACAGCAAGGCCCGCCCCGCGCGGTTGCGGGACGGGCCTTTATCGAAGAGTTATGGGCTCCCCGGACTGTGTACTGCTCCGTGACTACCTCGCAGGAGGTTTCTTTTCGGTCAACTTCGGCACCGAGAACACCACAACGGCCCCGATCACGGCGAAGGCCGCGAACATGTAGAAGTTGAGCTGCCAGCCAAAGGCCATTCCGGCAATCAGTCCGCCGATCAGCGGCCCGCCGATGGCGCCGATGCGTCCGATGCCCAGAGACCAGCTCAGGGCGGTGGCACTCAGGGACTGCGGGTAGTGGGTGGCGCGGTAGCCACCCACAGGATCTGGGTTCCCACCGAGCCGAGGCCGGCGAACGCGACAATCACGAGCAGCATCGCCAGCGGCAGCTGGAGGCTCAGCATGAAGATCGCCGCAAAGGCCAGGAGGAAGGACCCGGTGACAACTTTGCGGATGCCGATCTCGTCCGCCAGCACGGAGGCGCTGATGGAGCCAACGATCGCGCCGGCATTGAGGACCAGCAGGAACGTCGAGCGTCCCCGAGCTGGAAGCCGGCCTGGCGCATGATCTGCGGGAGCCAGGTGTTCAGCCCGTAGACCAGCAGCAGTCCGCAGAAGTTCGCGAGCGCGAACAGGACGGTGGAGCGGACCCGCTTGCCGGTGAACAGGGACTTCATGGCTGATTTCGGCGCCTCGGCGCCGGTCTTGACGTCCTCGGCGGTGACGATGTCCGAGTAGACCAGCCCGTAGCGGCCCGCGGTGGCCTTCGCTTCCTCGATGCGCTGCTTGCGGGCCAGGTACGCCACCGATTCGGGCAGGACCTTCCAGGCGATGGGGAGCAGGATGACCAGGGGCAGGGCGCCGATGGCGTACATCCAGCGGAAGTCGATGTGCTGCAGGAGGTTGATGGCGAGCAGCGAGGCGCCGACGCCGCCCACCGAGTACCCGCTGAACATCACAGCGTTGGCGATCTGGCGGCCTCCTTGCGGGCGTACT
>CAVRLW010000012.1:0-16385 GCA_963722145.1 uncultured Actinomycetota bacterium
CTCGATCAGTTCCGCGGTAGTGCCGGCGGCCGTGCCGCCTTCGAGTGCCCCGGCCTCCGTGGTCCGGCGGGCGAATTCCTTCAGATCGCCCACTTCGACGCCGAAGGATGTGTTGCCGTCCTCGGCGGATCCCTCCTCGACGAAGTGCAGGGCGAGACGGCCGGAGCCGGCGTCGAATTCCCGCCAGGTCGGCTCGTCAACGGTCTTGACCATACCCAGGGCGGTGAGCAGCCGCTCCCATTCATCAAGACGGGAGGTGAAGTGGATCGGGCGGACACGCAGCATCGTTGCTCCTCAGGTTGTGACGGATTCCAGCTGTCACGGCTATCGTCCCACCAAAGCACTCATCCGGTCAGCCACGCGGTGCACAATGGTGCCATGGCTGTTGAACTTGACGAACTGCTGGTGAAGGACGCCGCCGAGTGGCGCGCCTGGCTGGAGCAGCACCACGCGCAGAGTCCCGGCGTGTGGCTCGTGCTGCACAAGAAGGGCGGGTCAGTGACCGGGCTGGACTACGAGGCCGCGCTGCAGGAGGCGCTGTGTTTCGGCTGGATCGACGGGCAGGGCCGCCGGCGGGACGAGGAGAGCTCCTTCCAGCGGATGACCCGGCGGGGACCCAGGAGCGTGTGGTCCGCGCGGAACGTGGAGCGGATTGAACGCCTGGAGTCGGCGGGGCGGATGGCCCCGGCCGGACAGGCCGCCGTCGCCGCCGCCAAGGCGGACGGCCGCTGGGAGGTCGCCTATTCGGGCGCGGCAACGGCGGAGGTTCCGGATGACCTCGCCGCGGCCATCGCGGCGGAGCCCAGGGCCCAGGCGATGTTCGAGGTCCTGACGTCCGTGAATCGGTATGCCCTGATCTACCGCACCAACTCGGTCAAGCAGGCCTCCACGCGGGAGAAGAAGATCGCCGGATTCGTGGAGATGCTCTCCCGGTTCGAAACGCCGTACCCGCAGACCAAGCGGCCCCCGGAACTCTAACGGCCGGAACCGTAACGCCGGAACCGTAACGCCGGCCCGCGGCCGGCAGCCGCGGGCCCCGGACGTTCGGGTTTCCAGAGAACTCCCAGCGGCCGTCCGGGCTGCAGGTAGTTGCCGCTGGCAGGATTGGGCGATGCTCCTTGCCCAGCGTGCCCCGCGACCCCCTGCCCGACAGCCGCTGCCGTCCCAGCGGCAGCTTTTCTTCGTTGCAGCGGGCCTGCTGATCGCAGGGGAGACGATCTTCTGGACCGTTCTCGCCGCCGTGCAGTCGAACAGCGGCGTGGCCGCCCTGGACGCGCCCGTGCACGACGGACTCGTGGCGTCCCGGAACCCGCTCGCCACCGCCATCCTGACGGCCGTGACCACGGTGACCTGGCACAGGCAGGCACGGCACAGGCAGGCCCGTCAGAGCCCGACGCCCATTGCCTGCGCGATCACGACAGCCGAGGCTGAGGACCACGCCTGCGGGTGGCACGACGCCGGATAGGGCACCGCGACGCCCGAGTCCTCGGCCCGCACCCCTGCGAACACTTCCGGCAGCCGGTGCCCGAAGGAGGCTGCCGCCGCGAGCAGGCCATCGGCGAGGGTGCGTCCCTCGGCGATGAAACCGTCGGCGAGGAGGCCGCGGATCGCGATGGCGGTGTCGTGGCTCCAGACCGAGCCGCAGTGGTAGCTGAAGGGCCAGAACCCTGCGGCCCGCCGCGAAATCGTGTGCACGCCGTAGCCGGAGAACAGCTCGGGGCTCACCAGCCGGTCCGCCACGATCCGGGCTTCGGCCGCGTCCAGGATGCCCGTGCCCAGCAGGTGTCCCATGTTCGAGCCCGGGATGTCCAGGGGAACCCCGTGCCCGTCCAGGGCCATGGCCGGGAACGGCCCGCCGTCGTCCTCAACCCAGAAGCGCTCCCGGAACCTGAGCCGGAGAGCGGCGGCGAAGTCGCGCAGCGCCTGGCCGCCCGGTTCTCCGTAGGCGTCGAACAGCTCCGCCGTTTCCATTGCTGCCTGGTACGCGTAGCCCTGCACCTCGGACAGGGCGATCGGCCCCTCGGCCTGGCGGCCGTCGCGGAACTGCATGGCGTCCCGGGAGTCTTTCCAGCCCTGGTTGCTCAGGCCGTGCCCGGACGCGTCACGGTAGCTGAGGAACCCGCCGTTGCCCGCTGCGCCGTTACCCGCTGCTGCGTCCGGCCCGGTTGCGCCGGCGGCTAGCAGCCACTCCGCGGCGCGTGCCGCGTTCGGCAGCAGTGACCGGACAGCGTTGTCGTCCCGGCCGGCGCGCCAGAGTTCACCGAGCAGGCAAAGCCAGAGCGGGGTGGAATCCACGGCCCCGAAGTACACCGGCGGCAGGCGCAGGCCCTGGCTCTCCAGCACCAGCTCCTTGGACCGCAGCTCGTGCAGGATCTTGCCGGGTTCCTCGGCGGCCGCCGCGTCCGTCCGGGTGCCCTGGAAGGCCGCCAGTGCGCGCAGTGTGCCCGCCGCCAGCCCAGTGTCAAAGCCGGTGTCCAGGGGCAGCAGCAGCCGCGCCGCCCACAGCGAATCCCGTCCGAACAGCGTGAAGTACCAGGGCGCCCCGGCGGCGATGAACGGGGCGTCCGGCAGCTGGCGGGTGGCCAGCCGGAGCCCGGCCACTTCATCGAGGGAGTTATCCAGGAGCAGGCCCAGGGGCCCGGCCGGTCCGGTCCGCGACTGCCGGGCCGCGGGCGGGCGGGCCGCCACCACGGCGTCGTCGTCATCGGTGAGGACAGCCTGCCATTCGGCCTCGAACGGCCGGCCCCGGCCCAGGGTTCCGCGCCAGGCGAGGTGCCCTTCGGGGGTGACAGCGCCGGCGGCCGCCACCGCCAGGGTCTTGCCACCCTCCTTCCAGCGCAGCGCGGACTGGTCGGCAGAGATCGGCCCGGATGAGTCGCGGAAGCGGCTGAGGCGGATCTGGGCCATGTCGGTGAAGTCGGCGGCGAGTTCAATCTCGATTTCGACGTCGAGGGAATCCAGTGAGGTGCGCAGCTGCAGGGTGTGCCGCACCACGCCCGGCGTCACGGTCCAGGTCTGGAGGAGCTCGACGGCGGGATCCTCCGTGGGTCCCGGGATGCCCCGGACCAGGCCCCGGACGCGCAGGACACCGCCGGGCTCGGCCTCGACGGCTGCCGGTTCGGGTTCCAGGCCGTTGACGCGAACGAGCGCCCGGCACAGCATCCGGGTGTCGCCGTGCAGGAGTCCGGTGAACCCGGCCGGATCAGCAGAGTCGCCGGCGCCGGGCGGTTTGACCTCGCCGGCCAGGCGGCCGTCCGGATCAAGCCACAGCTGGGTGGGGGCGGCAACGGAGCAGTGTTGGCGGTGCAGGCCTGGCTGAACAGTCATCCGCCCACCCTATCTCCAGAGCACGTTTACGGAGACTGTTGCTCATCCATCGGGAAGGCCACGGCCTCGCCCACCACGCGAAGCCGCAGCTCCGTGCCGGGGCGGGCGATGGAGGCGTTCCAATGCCGGATGGTGATGATTTCCCCGCCACCGGGGTAGCGGTGGTCCGGGACTGCGCCGGCGGCAAGGACCGGCGGGACGGGGAGCTGAAGCCGCACAGTGGTCTCGGGGCCGAAGTAGTCGGTGTCCACCACCGTGCCGCGGATGGGGCCGTCCTCGGAAATGCGGATCTGCTCGGGCCGCAGCATCAGCTGGACTCGGCCCTGGGCCGGCGGGCGGCGCACGGGGATCCCGCCGAGCGAGCACGTGGCCAGGGAGCCTTCCATCCAGGCATCCAGGATCACAGCGTCACCCAGGAACTCGGCGGTAGCACGGTCCGCCGGGCGCGTGTAGACGATGAACGGGTTGCCGATCTGGGCCAGCCTGCCGCCGCGCATCACAGCCACCTGGTCGGCGAAGGACAGCGCCTCGGCCTGGTCGTGCGTGACAAGGATCGTGGTGACGCCGGCGTCCTTCAGGACCTGGGCCACGGCGCGGCGGGTGGCCACCCGCAGGCCGGCGTCCAGGGCGGAGAACGGCTCGTCCAGCAGCATGAGCGCGGGCTTGCGGGCCAGCGCCCGGGCCAGGGCGACCCGCTGCTGCTGGCCGCCGGAGAGCTGGTGCGGGCGGCGCTTGGCCATGGCCGGGTCCAGGGAGACCATTTCCAGCAGTTCGCCGACCCGCGCCTTGACGCCGCGGTGCCCGCCGGGGAGCTGCCCGGCGTCCAGGCCAAAGGAGATGTTCTGCCCGACCGTCAGGTGCGGGAACAAGGCGCCGTCCTGGGCCACGTAGCCGACGTGGCGCTTGTGGGCGGGAACCCAGGCATCCTCTCCCGCCACTTTGCTGCCGTTGAGCAAGATGCTGCCGGTGTCGGGGTGTTCGAAGCCGGCAATCAGGCGCAGGAGCGTGGTCTTGCCGGAGCCGGACGGTCCCACGATCGCCGTCGTTCCGCCCCTTGCGACGGAGAGGTTGACGCCCTTGAGGACGGCCTGGGGCCCAAAGTTCTTGGTGACCGCGTCGATTTCCAGGTGGCTGTTGGTGCTGGTAGCCACGGAAGCCGCGATCCGCGGCTCGGGGAGACGCGAGGGGGCCTCACGCGACGGGTAAACATCGGTCACTGTCCGGCTACTTTCTTGGACTGCTGGAAAAGGAGGTAGGTCATGGGCGCCGAGATCAAGATCATCAGCAGCGCATACGGGGCGGCGCCAGCGTAATCGATCTCGCTGCTCTTGCTCCAGAACTCGGTGGCGAGGGTGCGCGTTCCGTTGGGCGAGAGCAGGAGGGTGGCGGTGAGTTCGTTGACAATCCCCAGGAACACCAGGGCCGCGCCGCCGGCCGCGGCGGGGGCGGTGAGGCGCAGGGTCACGCGGAGGAAGGCCAGCAGCGGCGGCTTGCCGAGCACCTGGGCGGCCTCGTCGAGTTCCTTCGGGGCCTGGGACAGCCCCGAGCGGATGTTCACGAGGGCCCGGGGGAGGAACAGCAGCACATAGGCCGCGATGAGGAGCACTGAGGTCTGGTACATGCTGGGCACCATCCGGATGCTCACGGTCACGAAGGCCAGGCCCACCACAATCCCGGGCATGGAGCTGGTGACGTAGTTGGACAGCTCCAGGGACTTACTGAACCAGCCGGGACGGCGCACGGCCAGATAGGCCATTGGGAACGCGACCACGGTGGTGACGACGGCCGCCGCAAGGCCGTAGGCCAGGGTCTGCAGGAGGGCCGGCATGAACTCCTCGGCTGCCCAGATTTCCGGGCCGCCGGCGATGATCCAGCGCAGCACAAATGCCAGCGGAAGGCCGAATGCCAGCCCGGTGAGGGCGATCAGGGATAGCTGGGCGGGGAACTGGTAGGCGTGCAGGGGCAGGCGCAAGGCGCGCGCCTGGGCGCCCGAGCCGATCCTGGCGTACCTAGCGGTGCCGCGGCTGCGGACCTCCACGAGCAGCAGAATCAGGCACAGGAACACCAGGACACTCGCCAGCATGTTCCCCGCGGTCCCGTTGAACGTGGACTGGTACTGCACCATGATCGCGGTGGTGAAGGTGTCGAAGCGGATCATCGCGAACGCCCCGTATTCGGCCAGCAGGTGCAGCGCGACCAGCAGCCCGCCGCCGGTCATGGCGATGCGCAGCTGCGGCAGCACCACGCGGAAGAACGCGCGCCACGCGCCAAGCCCGAGAGAGGCGGCGGACTGTTCGATCGCCGGGTCCAGGCGGCTGAGCGTCGCGGCGGCCGGGATGTACACGAGTGGGAAATAGGACAGGGTGGCGATCAGGACCCCGGACCACAGCCCGCCGAGGGAGGGCACCGCGGAAACCCAGGCGTAGCTGTTGACGAAGGCGGGGATGGCCAGCGGGGCGGCGAGCAGCACGGCCCACCACTTCCGGCCCACAAGGCTGGTGCGCTCCACCAGCCACGCGCCGCCGACGCCCAGGACCAGGCACAGCGGCACTGTTAGCACGGTCAGCAGCACAGTGTTCAGCAGGAGTTCGCCCACACGCGGGCGGACGATCAGGGCGACGGCGGTGTCCCAGCCGGTGGAGGCCGTCATGAAGACCACGTAGGCCAGGGGCACCAGGGAAAACACTGCGATCAGGACCGCAATGATGGACACGGCAGAGACGCCGAAAGGCGGGCGGGGGCGTTTGCCCCTGCCCGCCGTCGTCGTGTTCCCGGACGTGCCGGGGACCGCCAGCTTGCTGGTCACTGCTCCTACAGAACCCCTGCCTGGGTCATCAGCTCGGTGACCTTGGCGGAATTGAGCTTGGCGGGATCCACTGTGGGTGCCTGCAGTTCCTTGAGCGGAACCAGCTTGTCGTTGGACGGGACGTCCGAGGCGACGGCGTACTCGAAGGAGGTGCCCTTCTGGAGCACTTCCTGGCCCTTCTTGCCGGTGATGAACTTCAGGAAGGACTGGGCCGCTGCGGCGTTCTTCGAGGACTTCAGCACGCCGCCGCCGGAGATGGAGACGAATGCGCCCGGGTCCTGGTTCTTGAAGTAGTACGGCGTGACGTTGTTCGAGTTCTCGCCGGTCTTGGCCTGGTCGCCATAGTAGTAGTAGTGGTAGATGAGGGCGGAGTCCACTTCGCCGGCGTTGACGGCCTTCATGGCCGTGCTGTTGCCCTTGTATGCCTTGGAGTTTTCCTTCATGCCCTTGAGCCATGCCTGCGTAGCAGCTTCGCCCTTGAGTTCCAGCAGGGCCGAGACGATCGCCTGGAAGTCGGCGCCGGACGGCGAGGCGGCCCACTTGCCCTTCCACTCGGGGTTGGCCAGGTCCAGCATGGACTTCGGCAGCTTGTCGGCGCTGATCTTGTTCTTGTCATAGACCAAGACAGTGGAGCGGGCTGCGATGCCGGTCCACTTGTTGGTGGAGGGACGGAACTCGGCAGGGACCTGGTCCACGGTGGCTTTGTCCACGTCCGCGAAGAGGCCGGCGTTTTCCACCTGGGCCATGGCGGGGGAGTTCTCGGTGAGGAAGACATCCGCCGGCGAGGCCTGGCCTTCCTGGATGATCTGGTTGGACATTTCCGTGTCGCCGCCCTGGCGCAGGGTGACCTTGATGCCGGTTTCGGCCGTGAAGGCGTCCACCCACTCCTTGGTCAGGGACTCGTGCTGGGCGTTATAGACCGTGATCTCGCCGGCGGACGAGCCGCCAGCCGCTGCACTGCTGCCCGCCGGGGCAGCCGAACCGGAGCCGCAGGCGGCCAAGCCCAGAGCGGCTGTGGCTGCCAGGGCGATGCCTGCCAGTGCGTTGTTGCGGATCTTCATGGGGCTACTTTCTGCAAGGATTTCGTCGTCGGTGCCCTGACCCCTGTGAGCGGGGAAGTTAGGGCATGCTCACTACGAAAGACTGTAGGTTAGCCAAACCTAAGCGACCAACCCGAAGTGCCATTAAGTGATCAGGATCACATGAATTACGAAACTGTTGCGTGACGTAATTGGTTTCTAGTCACCGAGCGGGCGCCGGAGCGATCGACGCGGCCGCCTCCAGCACCATCCAGGCCTGGAGTTGGGTGGACAGCTCGACGGCGGCGCCCTCCGGATAGCTGCGGCGTGCAGGCAGTTCGGTGCTGTCCGAGAAGACCAGGTGGCTGCCGGGGCGCGCGAGGCGGTCCTGCGGCGGGAGGATCCGGCGGCCTTCCCAGAGGGCCTCGGCTGTGTCGTTCACGAGTGCCGCCGCCGTGACCCGTGTTTCGGCGGGCAGCCTTTCGTCGACGGCGGCAAGGGCCAGGTAGCGGACGAGGATCCCGGTGAAGAGTCCGCCGTCGCCTGATCCCTCGCAGCGCAACACCGCAGCGGTGCGCCCCAACAGCGGGGCCGGGTGCGTGAGGTTGCGCGCCACGGCGTCCACCAGTGCGGCCGCACGTCCGAGGTTCGCCTCGCCGCCGAGTTCTAGCAGTGCCCCGAGGACGGGCCCCTGGTTGTAGGTGTAGATGGTCTCTTCCAGCACCACACCACCCGTTCCGGAAATCCGCAGGCCGTCCCGGTAGAGGCCCTGTCCGGGCTCGTAGAGCCGGGCGTCCAGCCAGTCCAGCAGCGCCTGCGCCTTGGCCCGGTTGCCGGTCCGCGCGTAGTAGAGGGCCACGGGTGCGGTGGCGGGCGTGTTCTTGAAATCGCGCTTCGTGCTCCAGAAGGTGCCGCCGCCGAGGTCGTCCGTGGAGGCGGAGTCGAACTGCAGGGTCAGGCTCTGCAGGACTTTGGCGTTGCGTTCCCGGCCGGTGTGCTTGCGGGTGTCCTCGGCGAGCTTGTCCAGCCGGAGCGTGGCCAGGGCCAGCCAGGCCATGTCGTCGTAGTAGTTGTTGACCACCGTGAGGAAATTGCGCAGCCGGATGCCCGTGACGAGCCGGGAGGCGAGGTGGCCGGCGCTGGGCCGGTTCTCGCCGTCGAACTTGGCGCCCGGACGCCCGGGCGAGCCCAGTTCCCGGCGGCCGGCGTCCACGAGGCAGTCCAGGTAGTGTGCCTGCCACCAGTAGTGCCAGGGCCGTGACAGGTTCTTCAGCCGGCCCGACGGGCGGAGGATCGCGGCGATGTGGGTCCCCGGCAGGAAGAAGAGCCGCTGCCCGAAAAGCCTGGTCACCGAGCGGGCGGCCTCGTCCGCGCGGAAGGACCAGTTGGGGGCGGAGGCGTCGGCTCGGGTCATTGCTCAAGCCTAATCGCGGAAACCCGCCCGGGCCGCTATCGTGAGCGCGCCGTCCGGCTTTCTGGCCAAAGGTGCGCAATGGCCGCATTCCAGTTAACATTCACTAACTAATGTTCCCCGCGGGCGGCTGCTCAGGCGCCGCCCGCGTCGAGGCTTCGCGGCCGGGGTTCGGTTCCACATCAAGGAGGATGGATGGACATCAAGGGTACTGTCGCGCTGATCACGGGCGGGGCCTCGGGTCTGGGAGCGGCCACGGCCAGGCGCCTGTTCGACGCCGGTGCGTCGGTGGTGCTCGTGGACCTGCCGGGTTCCGCCGGGGACGCCGCTGCTGCCGAACTGAACGCCTCCGCCGCTGCAGGCGCTGGCGCCGCTGGAGAGGGTGCCGCCCCAGCCGGCGGCTCGCCGGGCGGAGGCGGCCGCACGGCCGTCTTTGTCCCCGCCGACGTCACGGACGAAGTGCAGGTGCAGGCCGCCGTGGATGCCGCCGCCGCCCTCGGCCCGCTGCGCATCGTGGTCAACTGCGCCGGAATCGCGACCCCCGGCAAGGTCCTGGGCCGCGACGGCGTGCTCCCGCTGGAGGCCTTCAACCGCGTCATCCAGATCAACCTCGTGGGCACCTTCAACGTGATCCGCCTCGCCGCGGCCGCAATGGCAGCCACCGAGCCCGCCGCCACGGAACTGGGCGGCAGTGAACGCGGGGTCATCATCAACACCGCCTCCGTTGCCGCGTTCGACGGCCAGATCGGCCAGCCCGCCTACGCCGCCTCCAAGGGCGCTGTCGCCGCCATGACGTTGCCGATCGCCCGCGAACTCGCTCGCTCGCTGATCCGGGTGGTCACCATCGCGCCGGGCATCTTCGAGACTCCCATGATGGCCGGCCTGCCGCAGGAGGCTCAGGACTCCCTGGGCCAACAGGTGCCGCACCCCTCGCGGCTGGGCCGCCCCGCCGAATACGCGAACCTCGCCGCGCATATCGTGGAGAACGCCATGCTCAACGGCGAGACCATCCGCCTCGACGGCGCCATCCGCATGGGCCCGAAATGACCAGTTCTGAAATGACCGGCTCCGAAATGACCGGTTCTGGGCTGGCCGCCGCGGCCGCTCCGTCTGTGGCCGCACCGTCTGTGGCGGGGCTGCCTACGGCGGACTTCTTCGACTACGAATCCCTGTTGAGCACTGCGGAGCGGGACAAACTGGCGCAGCTGCGGGAGTTCCTGGCCGCCGAGGTCGCCCCCTTCGCCACGGACTGGTGGAACAAGGCCGAATTCCCGGCCCACATCCTGCCCAAGCTGGCCGCCTTGGAGCTCAGCGCCCCCGCCCAGCGCGGCTACAGCAACCTGTTCGCCGGAATCATCATCGCCGAGATGACCCGGGTGGACACCTCGCTCGCCACCTTCTTCCTGGTCCACCACGACCTCTTCGTGGAGTCGCTCTACGGCTTCGGCTCCGAGGAGCAGAAGGCGCGCCTGCTCGATGACGCGGCAAACCTGCGCACCACCGGGGCCTTTGCCCTCACCGAACCGGACCACGGCTCGGACGTTGCCGGCGGTATGGAAACCCGGGCCCGGCGGGTCCCCGGCGGCGCGGCCGACGGCGGCGACGCCTGGCTGCTCAACGGCGCCAAGCGCTGGATCGGCAACGGGACGTTTTGCGACTACATGCTGGTCTGGGCCCGGGACGAGGCCGACGGCGGCATCCGCGGCTTCATCGTCGACGCCACCTTGCCGGGCGTGAGCCGCAGCCGGATCGAGAACAAGATTGCCCTGCGCACGGTGCAGAACGCCGACATCGTCTTCACCGACGTCCGCGTCGCCGAAACGGACCGATTCGCCGGCATCAGCAGCTTCGAGGACACCAACGAGCTCCTGCGCGGTTCCCGGATCATGGTGGCCTGGCAGGGCGTGGGGCAGCAGCTCGCGGCGTTCGACGTCGCCCGGCAGTACGCCGTCGAACGCCAGCAGTTCGGCCGCCCGCTGGCGAAGTTCCAGCTGGTCCAGCAGCAGCTGGTGACCATGCTCGGCAACGCCGTGGCCAGCATGGGCATGATGGTCCGGATCGCGCAGCTGCAGGACCAGGGCGCCGCGGACATGCCGCAGGTGGCCCTCGCAAAGTCCTATGTCAGCGCCCGGATGCGCGAAACTGTGGCGATGGGCCGGTCCCTGCTGGGCGGCAACGGGATCGTCACCGACTACCGGATGGCCAAGATCTTTTCCGATGCCGAGGCGATCTACACCTACGAGGGCTCGTTCGAGATCAACACCCTGATCACGGGGCGCGCCGTCACCGGCGTGTCCGCAATCGTCTAAAAGAGGCCGTCTAGAAGATGCCGGGTTCCTTCTCGCCGGCCGCGATCCGGTAGTCCAGGCTGTTGTTCTTCACCGGCATGGGGCAGGTGCCGTACGGGGTGAAGGCGCTGGGGTAGTTGATGGCCCGGTTGAAGTCCAGGACCACTGTGGCATTTCCGGATGAATCGACGCGGGGTTTTGTCGTGGAGACCTTCCGCCACTCGGCAGTTGCTTGTCCCGGCGGGGCTGCCCCGTTGGTCTCGTCGTGGAACGTCACCGTGAGGGCCCCTAGCTTCTCCTCCTCGGCCTGCAGGTGGAACTCGTGGTCCGTGCCGGGAAGCCGGAACACCAGCTCACCGACCGAGCGGTGGACCCCGTCCACGAGCGGGTTTGCCGTGGCGATCGGGACATCCACGGGCTCGGGATAGGGCGCGAACCGGGCCTCGACCACGAGGTCCGGCCGGTAGTCGAAGGTGGGCACGCCGTCGAACTCCATGAAAGCCGGGGACTGGGAGTCGCGTGTGCGGATGGCGTACTTGTCCGCGCGCATGGCGAGCTCCACCACCACCTGGCGGCCGTCGTCGCCGCCGTACTGGACCCACATCAGTGATTCCTCGTCCGAGAGCACGGCGCTGATGGTCCCGTCCACGGGTTCGCCGGTTTCCACGAGGGTCAGGCCGTCGGACGCGGCGGCGGTGAGGGACGCCGCCGTGCCGTCCGTGGACCAGAACCCGGGGGCCAGTTCGACGGCGGCCGGCCGGTCCTCGAGCCACTGGAACGAGGTCAGCGTCAGCCAGCCGTGGTCGCTGGCGAGGGCGGTGTTGCGGCTGTTTCGGAAGCGCTGCCAGCGGGCAAGCTGCGGGTCGGCGGCGGGCTCAGTGCTGTTCATGGGGTTCCTCCAGAGTTTCCTTCAAGGGTTCCTTCGGGGCCTGTTCTAAGGCTTCGTCCGCTGCTGCGTCCGCCGCTTCGTCCGCTGGGGGAGCTGCCGAGGCTGGCAGCCACGAGTTGGGCGGCGGTGGCCCCCGCGGCGGTGGCCGCATCCGGGTCGCCGTCGAGCACCCCGCTGGCCAGGCCGCCGTCGAGCAGCAGGGTCAGGCTGCGGGCGAGCTGGTCCGGGTCCCGGGCGCCGGCGCGGGCGGCCAGGTCCCGGATCCAGGCGCGGATCTGCTGCTTGTGGGCCACGGTCCGGTCGTGGACCCGGGTGCCCGCGGCCGACTCGGCGGCCGCGTTGATGAAGGCGCAGCCGCGGTAGCCGTCGCGCCGGCAGGCGGTCGTCAGGGCATCGAACAGGCCCACGAGCTGCGCGGCCGGGTCTTCGCCGGCGGCCTCGGCGGCAGCATGAAGCTGCCCGGTCCAGATGCCGTCGACCTTCTCCAGATAGGCCAGGATGAGGTCGTCCTTGGCCGGAAAGTACTTATAGAACGTGGCTTTCGCGACGCCGGACTCGGCGATGATGGTGTCGATGCCGGCGGCCCGGAGGCCGTGCGCGTAGAAGAGCCGGAAGGCCGTGGCCAGGATCTTCTCCCTGGCATGCCCGGCGGGGATGCGGGCAGCCGGCGGGGCCGTGGCTGCTGGCAGCGTCATGACACCATCGTACACAGACAAGTCTGTCTACATCGGCGTCTGATTCCGGGCCGCTTCCGGGCTGATTCCGGGCCGCGCCCGCCCGCATGCTGTCCGCGCAGGGTTGTCGCCGGACCCCGGATGCCTTGTTGCGGACAATCGTGTCTGCTAGCGTCGTGACCAAGGGTAGACGGATCTGTCTACCCGCGGGTTTCGGGCGGAGCTCCAGGTGAGCGGAAACGAGGACGCCATGAAGATTGCAGTACTGGGAACCGGCATGGCGGGGCGCACGATTGCCGGCGCACTCGCGGGCCTGGGGCACGACGTCGTGATCGGCACCCGCGACCCGAGGCGACGCTCGCCCGGACCGAGCCGGACAGGATGGGTACGGCGCCGTTCGCCCAGTGGCACGCCGCGCACACCGGAATCGGCCTCGCCGCCTTTGCCGACGCCGCGGCCGGCGCCGAGCTGGTCGTCAACGCCACCCACGGCGGCGGCTCCCTGGCCGCTCTCGCCGCCGCGGGCACCCGGAACCTCGCCGGCAAAGTCATCATGGACATCGCCAACCCGCTGGACTTCTCGCAGGGCATGCCGCCGTCGCTGAACCCGGTGAACACGGACAGCCTCGGCGAGGAGATCCAGCGGGCCTTTCCCCGAGTCGCGGGTGGTGAAAACCCTCAACACCATGACGGCGTCGGTGATGGTGGATCCGGCGCGCGTGGCCGGCGGGGACCACTCGGTGTTCGTCTCCGGGGACGACGCCGACGCCAAAGCCGCCGTGACGGAACTCCTCAAGGGCTTCGGTCACCGCGACGTGATTGACCTCGGGGACATCACCAGTGCCCGAGGCGCGGAAATGATCCTGCCGATCTGGCTGCGGATCTGGGGCGCGCTGGGCACCGGCGAGTTCAATTTCAAGATCGCGCGCTGAAACCCAACTGGCTCGCAGCTGAGGCCGTTCTGGACGTCCAAAACGGCCCACAACTGCGAGTCAGTTGGGAGCCGTGGACCGAGGTGGGGCGGTGCGGCGGGGCCTGACACTATCTGAGACGGAATTCCGGCCGGCGAGTGCCTGCGGGTAACATCCCATGGGAAGAAGTAATCAGGCTCACAGTATCCAGCGCAGTGTACGAGCCAAGTCGAACCCTCGAAAGATAGTTTCCATGGCTGACACTGCAATGCATTCCGATACCGATCTTGCCGCCGAACTCCGGGCTGATGTCCGCCGCGTCTCCACCCTCCTCGGCGAATCCCTGGTCCGCCAGCATGGGCCGGAACTCCTCGACCTCGTCGAGCAGGTGCGCCTGCTGACCAAGGAATCCAAGGAGGCCGCCCGCGGCGGGGCCGACGCCACCGGGCCGTGGAGCTCGTACGACGTCGTCGCCCAGGTCCGCGAACTGCTCGGCTCCCTGCCGTTGGACCAGGCAACCGATCTGGTCCGCGCCTTCGCGTTTTACTTCCACCTGGCGAACGCCGCCGAGCAGGTCCACCGGGTCCGCGGGCTGCGCACCCGGCAGGAGAAGGACGGCTGGCTCGCCAAAGCCGTTGAGGAGATCGCGGACCAGGCCGGCAACTCCGCGCTGCAGGAAGTCGTCAACGAGCTCGACGTCCGTCCCATCTTCACCGCGCACCCCACCGAGGCCTCCCGCCGCTCCGTGCTGGACAAGATCCGCCGGCTCTCGGACATCCTGTCCGAATCCACGGCGGAGGGCACGTCCGCGCGCCGCCGCCAGGACCGCCAGCTGTCCGAAGTGATCGACCAGATGTGGCAGACGGACGAGCTCCGCCAGGTCCGGCCCACCCCGGTGGACGAGGCCCGGAACGCCATCTACTACCTCACCGGAATCCTCAGCGACGCCATGCCGGAAATGCTCTCGGACCTCTCCGAGCTGCTCGCCGAGCACGGCGTCACGCTGCCGCCGCAGAAGGCCCCGATCCGCTTCGGCTCCTGGATCGGCGGGGACCGGGACGGCAACCCCAACGTCACCGCCGCCGTTACCCGCGAAATCCTCCAGATCCAGAACCAGCACGCCGTGCGGATCAGCATCGGCCTGATCGACGGACTCATCTCCATCCTGTCCAACTCCACCGCACTGGCCGGGGCGGACCAGGAACTGCTGGACTCGATCGACGTCGACCTGGGGAACCTGCCGGGCCTGGACCGCCGCGTCCTGGAGCTGAACGCGCAGGAGCCGTACCGGCTCAAACTCACCTGCATCAAGGCCAAGCTGATCAACACCGGCCGGCGGGTCGCGGCCGGATCCGCGCACGAGCCCGGCCGGGACTACACCGCCACCGCTGAGCTCCTCGCCGAGCTCGGCCTGCTGGAACGGTCGCTGCGGAACCACCACGCTGCCCTCGCCGCCGACGGCGCCCTGTCCCGCGTCCGCCGCGCCATCGCCTCCTTCGGCCTGCACCTGGCCACCCTGGACATCCGCGAGCACGCCGACCACCACCACGACGCCGTCGGGCAGCTCATGGACCGCCTTGGCGGCCCCGGTGTCCGGTACGCGGAACTCAGCCGCGCCGAGCGGCTCGAGGTGCTGGGCTCCGAACTCGCGTCCCGCCGCCCGCTCTCCGGCCACCCGATCAAGCTCGACGGCGTCGCTGACGGCACGTATGACGTCTTCCGGGAGATCCGGCGTGCCCTGCGCACCTACGGCCCCGACGTGATCGAGACCTACATCATCTCCATGACCCGCGGCGCGGACGACGTCCTGGCCGCGGCCGTGCTGGCCCGCGAGGCCGGCCTGGTCAACCTCTTCGGCGAGGCGCCCTACGCCAAGATCGGTTTCGCGCCGCTGCTGGAAACCGTGGACGAGCTGCGCGCCTCGGCCGAGATCGTGGACCAGCTGCTCTCTGATTCGTCCTACCGCGAACTGGTCCGGCTCCGCGGCGACGTGCAGGAGATCATGCTCGGCTACTCGGACTCCAACAAGGAATCCGGCGTCATGACGAGCCAGTGGGAAATCTACAAGACCCAGCGCAAGCTCCGGGACGTGGCCGCGAAGCACGGCGTCCGCGTGCGCCTCTTCCACGGCCGCGGCGGCTCCGTGGGCCGCGGCGGCGGACCGACCTACGATGCCATCATGGCCCAGCCCAACGGCGTGCTCGAGGGCGAGATCAAGTTCACCGAGCAGGGCGAGGTCATCTCGGACAAGTACTCCCTGCCGGAGCTGGCCCGCGAAAACCTCGAACTCTCCCTTGCCGCGGTATTGCAGGGCTCGGCGCTGCACCGAGCCCCGCGCACCTCGGAGGACCAGCGCGTGCGCTACGGCCACGTCATGGAAACCGTCTCCGACGCCGCGTTTGCGCGCTACCGCACGCTGATCGAGGACCCCGACCTGCCCGCCTACTTCATGGCTTCCACCCCGGTGGAGCAGCTGGGATCCCTGAACATCGGATCCCGTCCGTCCAAGCGGCCCGATTCCGGCGCCGGACTTGAGGGACTGCGGGCCATCCCGTGGGTGTTCGGTTGGACGCAGTCACGGCAGATCGTGCCGGGCTGGTTCGGCGTGGGCTCCGGCCTCAAGGCCGCGCGCGAGGCCGGAAACTCGGCCCTGCTCAAGGAGATGATCGAGGGCTGGCACTTCTTCCGTTCGGTGCTTTCCAACGTTGAGATGACCCTGGCCAAGACGGACATGGACATTGCCGGCTACTACGTCTCCACCCTGGTCCCGGAGGAGCTGCACCACCTGTTCCGCGCCATTCGGGCAGAGTACGAGCTCACCGTCGAGGAAATCCAGAACCTCACGGGCGAGCACGTGATCCTCGACGCCCAGCCCACCCTCAAGCGCTCCCTGGAGATCCGGGACCAGTACCTCGACCCCATCAGCTACCTGCAGGTGGAACTGCTGCGCCGCGTCCGGGCCGAGGCCGCTGCGGGCATGTCCGGCGCCGAGATCGACGAGCGCCTCCAGCGCGCCATGCTGATCACGGTCAACGGGGTCGCCGCCGGGCTGCGCAACACC
>CAVRLW010000013.1:0-32706 GCA_963722145.1 uncultured Actinomycetota bacterium
GGCGGGCCGCCAGCGCCTCCAGCTCCGGCCAGGACCATGCGGGCAAGGCCGCGCCGGCGGTGCGCCGAATGGGTCCAGATGCGCTTGAACTCCGCCGTGTCCGCGTCGTACCGGCGGAACGCGCCGCCGGCCACGGACTCGCCGTTTTCCTGGATCATCAGCAGCGCCCCGCCCGGGCCCGCGAATTCCGCCGCCGGGTAGCGGTTGAGTTCCTCGGCCGCCGCGCCGCGGCCAAACAGGTCGCCGTAGCGGGAGTCGTATTCCACGGCGAGCTCGTCCAGGAGCGGCCGGACCCGCGGATCGTGCATGGGCAGGTTCAGGACGGTGAGCGCCGGCGGCGTCCGGTGCCGGGGCCGGTTGTGGCTGGTCCACGTTTCGAGCCTTTCCGACGGCGGCTGGTGCCGATGGCGGCTGCGGTGGCGGTTGCGCGGACGAAGCCAGTTCCAGCCGCGACGCGTCAGGATACTCCGGGCCAGGGCGTCGTTCTCGCGGAACGGGGCGGCGTTGGTGCCCGGGCCGGGCGAAGGCGCCGGCGCCCCAGCCGGAGGTCCCGGGCCCGACGCCGAAGAGCCGGTCCGGGCGTCCGCCCGCCGGGCTCCACGAGCTCGGTGCGCGCCGGAGACCAGGAGCTCGCCCGGTGGAGTGGATGCCGTCCGCCGTGAGCAGCTGCTGCTCGGTTCCGAGCCCGGCGGCGTGCAGCGACGCAGCAGCGGGTTGCAGCGACCGGGCCACGGATGGCGCCGGCAGCCGGGCCTCGATGAAGCGCCTTGGCCCGGCACGGCAACTCCTGACTGCGGCGACGTGGCCACGAACTCGCCGGTGGACTCGTCCGCCGTCGACGCTCAGCCCCGGGCCCAGGAACTGCAGCAGCCCGGCCCGGTGGAGGGCCAGCATCTCCCGCAGCCGCCGCGGCGGCGGCCCGGAATCCACAAAGCTGAAGAATCCGTGCCACCAGCCGTGCACGGCCTGCTGCGACCGGGCATTGAGCCGCTCGGCCGGGACCAGCCGGCCCAGGTCCATGTACACCTTCAGCAGCGCGATAAACAGGGCCAGCGTCTCCGGATGGTCCGGGCCGGTCGCGCAGCTCGAGGTCGTGCTCGATGTACGCGGCCACCGCGTCCTGCACCTCGGCGTGGCCCGCGAAGAACTGCGCCCGGCGAAGGGCCGGTCCAGGCGTTCGAGGTCCAGGTGCAGGCCGGTGTCCGGGACGGACTGCGGCCACCAGCTCCTCGCGGTCCGGGCTGTACCAGTCCAGCGGCGGCGAAGCGGCCGGCGAAATCCGGCCCAGCCGGTGCTGACCCGCTCCGGGCTGCCGGTGAACAGTTCGCGGTAGTACCCGTAGCCGGCTTCCTTGGCGATGAGGGGCCACAGGTGGGTGCGGAAATCGAGCTCGCGCGTGCGCTCCAGCAGCGCGTCCACGGCGTCCGCGGTGAAGAACCGCAGGCTCCCCGGCGGGCCTCGCCGCGCAGGGCGGCGGAAATCTTGGAGTGGTAGGGCACGCCGCGCCGCGACCCGGCCCACAGCCGCGGCTCCGCGCCGGACGGCAAGTACCGCAGGCCGCCGTCGGGCGTTTCCTCGAACCGTGCCGCCGCGCCCTTCCATCAGCAGGACCAGCAGGTCCACAAACGCCAGGCCCATGCCGGCGACAATCACGTCCTGGCCGGGGGCGAGGGGTGAATAGTCGACGTCGGTGGTGTAGCTGGGTGCCGCATGGAACCCGCCGTGCCGGGCGGCAAAGCCGGCCCAGCGCCGCGGACGCGGCGTCCGGCTGCGAGTCCGTGTGGCCCAGCGCGGTGACCACGACGTCGGCGCGCACGTCCCGCCGCTGGCCAGCCGCACGACGGTGCGTGCCGGCGTCGTCGCACGCGGTTGCTGGACGGTTCACGCGGCGCGCTCGACGGCCGACCGCGGTGTCCGGTGGACGGTGACCGTGACGTCCCGCCGAGTGCCGCGACGGCCCGGCGGAAGAACCACTCCAGGTACTGGCTCTGCAGCTGCCGGGTGGGGAAGGTGGCGCCGGTGAGGGCGCGCAGCTGCTCCCGGAGGTCGCGCGGGAAGCTCCGGAACGTCCGTGATGGAGCCGTCGAGCACTCCGGCGGCCCAGCCGGCGAGCCCGGGCCCGTCCGCGGCCGGGCCCTCGCAGCCACCGAGGAGTCGGTGAACATGGTGACGTCCGCCGCTGCCGAGTTGAGCATCAGGCCCGGGGTGCTGGTCGTAGCGCCAGATCCTGCCGGAGCCCGGGCTCGTACGGCTCCACGACGTGGATATCCAGGGGCGCCGTCGAAAAGTTCCGGCCGGTTGGCGGCCAGCCGTTCCAGCAGCCCGGCCGCCCGCGGACCGCCGCCAATGAAGACCACGGAAGGGGCGTTCGCTGGCATGGCGGACTCCTGTCGGGACGGTGCTCGGAGCGCTGCGGTGCCCTCATGCTAGGCAGCCCGAACGGCGGCGGGTCGAGGCGCCGGTCACGGCCGTTCACTCCACGTAACGGCGCGTAAATCGCGCAAGAAATCGACTCATGACGCCGTGCGAACCTGGTGAACGTATGCAACTTGCCGCCTTGCCGCGCGTTCCCGGCGGCCCCTAGATTGGCAGCCAACCGAACCCCCGACAGCAACTGGAAGAAGCGAGGTGGCGCATGAGTTCAACAGCAACCACGGTGGCGCAGACCGCCCCGGTGCCGGCGTCCGCCGGCGTCGCATCGGCACCCGACGTCACACCGGCCGGAACCGCGCACCCGGCACCCGACGACGGCACTGCCGGCACCGCCGGCGCCGCCTCGGCGGGCCGGAAGGCCGCCACCGACTACGCCGACTACCGGCTGGTCCCGGCCCGGCACCCGTGGCGCTGGGTGGGCACCGCCGTCGTGGCCCTGGGCGTGGCCGGCATCGCCTGGTCCCTGGCCACCAACCCGCGCTGGGAATGGGGCGTCGTGGCGCAATGGTTCACCGCGCAGTCGATAGTGAATGGCCTGCTGGAGACCCTCAAGCTGACGGCCATCTCCGGCGTGCTCGGGTTCGTCCTGGGGTTCATCCTGGCCCTGATGCGGCTCTCCGCGTCCCCGCTGCTGGTCTCCGTCTCCTGGACCTTCTCCTGGATCTTCCGCTCCACGCCGCTGCTGGTGCAGATGCTGCTCTGGTACAACCTGGGCTACCTCTACGAGAAGATCAGCCTGGGCATCCCCTTCACGGACGTCCGCTTCTTCGAGGTCGCAGACCACCACCCTGATCAGCCAGTTCGCGCGCGGCGGTCCTTGGCCTGACCCTGAACCAGGCCGCCTACTCGGCCGAGATCATCCGCGGCGGCATCCTCTCCGTGGACCAGGGCCAGCTCGAGGCCGCAGCCGCCCTGGGCATTCCGGCATGGCGGCGCTCCACCCGAATCGTCCTGCCGCAGGCCATGCGGGCAATCCTGCCCACGGCCTTCAACGAGATCATCGGGCTGGTCAAGGGCACCTCGATCGTCTACGTCCTGGCCTACTCCGAGCTGTTCTACACCGTCCAGGTCATCTACAACCGGACCCAGCAGGTCCTTCCGCTGCTGCTCGTGGCCACCCTCTGGTACGTCGTGATCACCTCGGTGCTGAGCGTCTTCCAGTACTACATCGAGCGGCACTACTCCAAGGGCGCCGTCCGCACGCTGCCCCTGACGCCGCTGCAGAAGGCCCGCAAATTCTTCGCCACCCATCGCCCGCTACCCGGAAACTACAGCGAAAGGGGCACCCGATGAGCACTGCAGCCACCAAAACCCCTGCGGCCCCCGCCGTCAAGGACGCCGAAACCACCCGCGGCCTCGTGGAAATCACCAAGGTCCGGAAGTCCTTCGGCGCCACTGAAGTCCTCAAGGGCATCACGCTGACTGTCGAGCCCGGCGGCGTGGCCGTGATCGTCGGCCCGTCCGGTTCCGGCAAATCCACCCTCCTGCGCACCATCAACCACCTGGAAAAGGTCGACGGCGGATTCATCGCCATCGACGGCACGCTGGTGGGCTACGAGGTCCGGGGCCGCCGGCTCCACGAGCTGCGCGAAAAGGAAATCCTGAAGCAGCGCACCGAGATCGGCATGGTGTTCCAGAACTTCAACCTCTTCCCGCACCTGACCGCACTGGAAAACGTCACCGAGGCGCCGGTCGTCGCGCCGCGCGCCGGGAAACCCCGGTCTTCCAAGGCAGAGGCCCGCGAACGCGGCCTGGAACTGCTGGACCGGGTGGGCTTGAAGGACCGCGCCGGCGCCTATCCGCGCCAGCTTTCCGGCGGCCAGCAGCAGCGCGTCGCGATCGCCCGGGCCCTGGCCCTGGACCCCAAAATCCTGCTCTTCGACGAGCCCACGTCGGCCCTGGACCCTGAACTGGTCAACGAGGTCCTGGACGTCATCCGCGAACTCGCAAAGTCCGGCACCACGCTGATCATCGTCACGCATGAGATGGGCTTCGCCCGCGACGTCGCCGACACGGTGGTGTTCATGGACCAGGGCCAGATCGTCGAGCAAGGCAGCACCCGAGGAGATTTTCACCAACCCGCGCGAAGAACGCACCCGGAGCTTTTTCTCCAAAGTGATCGAACCCGCCTTCAACATCTAAGGAACACCCATGGCAATCAGCTCCGCCCTCCGCACCGCCCGCCCCAGTACCGGTCCCCGGCGGAAGCGTGCGGCGCTTCCCGCCGTCGTCCTCATCGGCACCCTTTCCGGCACGCTGGCACTGAGTGCCTGCGCAGATCCCGGCGCCTCCGCGGCCGCTGGCGGGCAGCCGGCGACGGCGGCGGCGCGCAACGGCGTCGTCTACAACACCTCGCCGGACCAGCAGCGCATCCGGGCCGGCAAGGACGCGGTGCTGGCCGCTGAGGTCCCCGAGCTGATCGGCAAGGACGGCAAGCTGACCGTGGCCACGACGGCGGGCGCGATTCCGCTGTCCTTCCATGCCACCGACGACAAGACCCCGATCGGCGTCGAGGTGGACCTGGCCCAGCTGGTCGCGGACAAGCTGGGCCTGGAGCTGGAGGTCCAGGTGACGTCCTGGGAGAACTGGCCGCTGAAGACCCAGTCGGGCGACTTCGAGGCCGTGTTCTCCAACGTGGGCATCAACGCGGCCCGCGTGAAGCTCTTCGACTTCTCCAGCTACCGCGCCGCGTACATGGGCTTCGAGGCCAAGAAGAGCTCCAGCTACAACATCAAGGGGTCCGATGACATCTCCGGCCTGAAGATTTCCGTGGGCTCGGGCACCAACCAGGAGAAGATCCTGATCGCCTGGAACAAGGAGCTGGAGGCCAAGGGCAAGGCGCCGGCGGTGCTGCAGTACTACTCCTCCGACGCCGACACCATCCTGGCCCTGTCCTCCGGGCGCACGGACCTGAACCTCGCGCCCTACCCGTCCGTCACGTACCGCGAAAACACCCGCGACGACCTCAAAGTGGTGGGCAAGGTCAACGCCGGCTGGCCGTCCGAGACCCTGGTTGCGGCCACCACGCTCAAGGGCAACGGCCTGGCCCCGGCCATCACGGACGCACTGAACTCGGCGATCAAGGACGGCTCCTACGCCAAGGTCCTGGACCGCTGGGGGCTCTCCGAGGAAGCCCTGCCCGAGTCCAAGACGGTCACCGAGGCCAACTTCGGGACCGCCCCCGCAGGGAAAACAGAGACAGGGAAAACACAGTGAAGTTCCAGGTCCTCGACATCATCCCGCACCTGAAGAACCCCGTCACCGGGGAGATCGTCTCCACCGCGGACCGGCTCAACCAGGTGGTGGAGACCGCGCGCCGGGCGGAGGAACTCGGCTTCGACAGCTTCTCGGTCGGGGAGCGGCACGCGGGCGAGTTCATCTCCTCCTCCCCCACCACCGTGCTCGCCGCCATCGCCGCCGTGACCGCCAGGATCCGGCTGCAGAGCGGCGTGACAGTGCTGTCCGTGCTGGACCCGGTGCGGGTCGCTGAGGACTACGCCACGATCGACCAGCTGAGCCGCGGACGGCTGGAACTCGTGATCGGCAAGGGCAACGAGGTGCTGCAGTACCCGCTGTTCGGCCTGGACCTGGCGGATCAGTGGGAGCTCCTCGCGGAGAAATACGGCCTGCTCCGGCGGCTCTGGACGCGAGGAGAACGTCACCTGGTCCGGGACGTTCCGCACCGCGCTGACCGAGCCCACCACCACCACGCCGCGGCCCTTCGCCGGCGCCCCGCGCGTCTGGCACGGTTCCGCCACGAGCCTGGCCTCGGCGGCGCTGGCGGCGCAGTGGGGCGATCCGCTGTTCACGGCCAACGCGATCCAGCCGCGGGAGAACTACAAGGTGCTCATTGACCACTACCGCGAGGAATACGAACGCCACGGCCACGATCCCCGGCACCAGTACCTGGGCTCCGGAGCGGGCGCCGGCGGGGTGTTCATCGCGGACACCACGCAGGAGGCGAAGCGCCAGTTCGGCCCGGTCTACGAGGCCCTCACCACGGGCCGGAATGTTCCCGGGCAACAACTCGCCCTACCGGGACATCGATCACGCCGTCGCCGAAGGGCCCGGCCCTGGTGGGCAGCCCGGAGCAGGTGATCGACAAGATCCTCAGCTACCACGCGCTCTACGGCCACGACCTGCAGTCCATCTCGCTGCCCACCACGCTGCCCTTCGGCCAGCAGCTGGAAATCCTGGAGCGGTTCGCCCTCGAGGTCATTCCGGCCGTCCGCGCCGCCGCGCCCACCACCCTTTGGGCCGACGGCGACCCCTACGCCGGCCGGCCGGAGGCCAGCCTCGCTGGCAAGACAACCACAGGTACAACAGTCGCCACCGAACCCGACGCTGCCGCCCGCGTCACAGCCGACCACAACAACCACAGGAGCTCCCATGTCTACACCCACTGACACCGACGGCCGCTCCCCGGCAGCCGCACCCGATCCACCGACCAGTCCCGACGCCAGCTTCGACCGAAGTCCCGACCGGGACTTCAGGCCGCCTGGGCGGACTGGCATGCCGCGCACGAACGCCACCGCGCCGACCCCCACGGCTTCCTCGCCGTCACCCACCTGCACTGGCTCGATTCCTCACCCGCCCGCCTGGACGGCGCGCCGGGCACCTGGAGCGTGGAGGACGACGCCGTCCGCCTGGTTCTGCGGGCAGGCGAACGCGTCCTTCGCGACGGGCAGGAACTGAACGCCGACGGGACCGGAGCCACCGTGTTCCTCGGCCCGATTCCCGAGCGCGAAGGGCTGAATCTGCGCGTGGAGGATGCCGGCGCCGGTCATACCGTGATCGAGCTCGCCAAACGCGGCGGCCGCTACGTCGTGCGGCCCCGGCATCCCCTGAATCCGCTGCTCACCGGCTACCGCGGCACACCGGCCTACGCCCCCGACCACTGAATATGCCATTTCAGGAATATTCGTCCCGTTCGCCGAACCGCGGCCCACCACCGTGGGCGCCGCCGTCGAAGGAATCCAGCACGTCTACGAGGCCCCGGGCGAGATCCGCTTCCGGCTGCGCGGCGAGGACCTGAGCCTCACCGCCTTCAACGGCCACACCCCGGGCACGCTGTCCGTGCTCTTCACGGACGCGACGTCGGGCAAGACCACGTACGCGGCCAACCGCTCGCTCACCGTGCCGGCGCCGGGCGCCGGACGGCACGGTCTCGCTCGACTTCAACCGGGCGGTGAACCTGCCCTGCGCCTACACGGATCTCGCCACCTGCCCGCTGCCGCCGGCCGAGAACCGCCTGCCGGTGGCCATCGAAGCCGGCGAACAGATCCCCTACGAACGACAGGACGCATCATGAGCACCCAACCGGCCCAGGACAGGCCCCTGGGACACGGCCTGCTGCTGCGTGGAGCTCGACGGCGCCGGCAGCCACCCGGCCGCGTGGCGGGTTTCCCGCACAGCACCGGCGTCCGGGCTGGACCCGGAACACCTCCGCGGCGCGGTGCTCGCCGCCGAGTCTGCCGGGTTCCACGCGGCGACGTTCTCCGACCCCGGCCTGCCGGGTCACCCGGATCAGCAGAACCGGCCTGGCCCGGACGCTGCGGCCCGGCTCAACGCCCTGCAGCGCGCCGCGTTCGCCGGTCCCGTCACGCGCTCCATCGCACTGATCCCGGAAGTGGACACCGTCTACACCGAGCCGTTCCACATCTCAACCCAGCTGGCCAGCCTGGACTACGTGTCCGGCGGACGGGCCGGCTGGCTGGTGGCCGCCTCACCAGCGCGGCCGATGCCGCCGCCGTCGGACGGGAAACTGTGCCCGGGGAGCGGCTCTCGCCGGGAGGCCGCCGATTCGATCGAGGTCGGCCGCAGGCTCTGGGACTCGCTGGGAGGACGACGCCGTGATCCGCGACGTCCCCACCGGGCGCTACCTCGACGTCGACAAACTGCACTACATCGACGTCGAGAACGGCAGCTATTCCATCAAGGGTCCGTCGATCATTCCGCGGCCGCTCCAGGGCCAGCTCCCAGTGCTGGCCCCGGCCGGGCTGCTTCCCCCGGAAGCCGTCGCGGCCGGGGCGGCCGACGCGCTCCTGGTCTCGGCCCCGACGCCCGAGCTGCTGGCCGCCGAGCTCGCGGCCACGCGGGCAGGACTCGCCGCCGGCGGGCGTGGACCTGCGCTGATCGCCGAGCTCGACGTCGTGCTGCGACTCCCGCGGCCAGGCCGCCGCAGAGCGGCTGCCGCACTGAACGGCGCACACCGCGTGGCAGAGCCCGCGTGCGCGGTTCGTCGGGACGGCGGCCGAGCTGACCGAACTGCTCACCGAGGTGCTGGCCTTGGCCGACGGCGTCCGCCTGCACCCCGCCGTGCTGGACACGGATCTTGAGGAACTGTCGCGGCTGGTGCTGCCTGAGCTGCGCCGCCGCGGGCTCCTGGCCGCCACGGCACGCCGGACGCCACGTTCCGCGAGCAGCTGGGGCTGGCGCGGCCCGCCAGCCGGTACGCCGCCATAACAGCCGGAACAACTGCCCCCGGCGCGGAAAACTAAGGAGTCCACCATGAGCCACAGCACCCACCCCGAATTCACGCCGTCTAAATTCACCCCGTCCGGTCAGCTCCAGCTGGGCGTCTTCTTCCAGGGCGTCAATTCCGGAACCATCTGGAAGACGGCCGAGTCCGGTTCCCAGACCGACTTCGAATCGTTCCGGCGCATCGCCCAGACCGCCGAGCGCGGCCTGTTCGCGGCGTTCTTCCTCGGCGAAGGCCTGCGGCTGCGCGAGCACCTCGGCCGCCCGCACGCGCTCGACGTCGCCGGCCGTCCCGACGCGCAGACCGCACTGGCGGCCCTCGCCGCCGTGACCACCAACATCGGCCTGGTCGCCACCCAGAACACCACGTACAACGACCCCGCAGACCTGGCGCACCGGCTCTCCACCCTGGACCTGCTCTCCGGCGGCCGCGCGGCCTGGAACATCGTCACCACGGACAACGCCTGGACCGGGGCCAACTTCCGCCGCGGCGGCTACCTGGACCACGCCGACCGGTACACCCACGCCGAGGCCTTCGTGGAAACCGCCAAGCGCATCTGGGACGCGTGGGACGACGACGCGATCGCAGGCTCCGCCTCCGCTGACCGGTGGGCGGCGGAGGGCGCTGTCCGGCGGGTGCGCCACAGCGGCCAGCACTATTCCGTGGACGTCACTCCGCGGCTGCCGCGCAGCGCCCAGTACCGGCCGGTGCTGTTCCAGGCCGGCGATTCGCCCGAGGGCCGGGACTTCGCCGCCCGGCAGGCGGACGTCATCTTCTCCGCGCACCCGCAGCTCGACGACGCCCTGGACTTCCGCCGCGACATCGTGGAGCGCACGCTCCGGGCCGGCCGGGACGCCCACGACGTGAAGATCATGCCCGCCAGCGAGTTCATCCTCGCCGCCACGCCGCAGGAGGCCCGCGACAAGAAGGCCTGGGTCCGCAGCCTGCAGATCGGCCCGCAGCAGGCCATCGCCTACCTCGAGCAGTTCTGGGGCCGGGAGCTGCAGGGCTACGATCCGGACGGGCCGCTGCCGGACATCGATCCCGTGGTGGAGGAAACGTCCGAAACCCGCGGCAGCGGCTTCCACGGCGCCAAGGCCCGCCAGCTGGCCGACCAGTGGCGGGCCGAGGCCAAGGAGAAGGGCCTGTCCATCCGCCAGTTCGTCTCGGCCAAGACCAGCCGCGGTGACTCCACCTTCACCGGCTCCTACACCGAGGTGGCGGACCGGCTGGCCGAGTATGCCCGGACCGGCGCCGTCGACGGCTTCAACATCTCGCCGTGGCTCATCCCGTCCGGACTCGATGACATCGTCAACCACCTCGTGCCGGAACTGCAGGAACGCGGCGTGTACCCCACGGAGTACGCGGGCAGCACGCTGCGGGAAAACCTCGGGCTGGCCACCCCGGCGCGCACGGAGGCGGCCGGCGCAGCCGCTGGCGCAGCCGCCGGCGCTCCCCACGAGGCCGAGGCGAACATCGAGAATGGCATCGAGACGGGCTCAGTCACGGCACAGACCTAGGCAAACACCATCGATTGCTCCGTAACCGCCCTATTCGAGGCCCAGAAGGGCGGCTACGGAGCAATCGACGTTCCAGGCGGCGGGCTACTTCTTCGGCAGGCCCGCCGGGTTCAGCTCCGACGTCGCTACGGCTTCCTCGGACAGCCCCCAGCGGTCCAGGATCTTGGCGTAGCTGCCGTCCTGGATCAGGTGGTTCAGTCCGGCCTGGGCCGCGGCGGCGAACCCGTTGTCCTTCTTGGTGGTGACGGCGATGCTTGCCTTCAGCGGCCAGCCGCCGTCCACCAGGCCCACCAGCTTGGTCTTGGCGTCGGTGGCGGCTTTGTAGGCTGCGGTGGCGTTGGGGCCGAAGGTGAGGTCCGCCCGGCCGGACTGGACGGCCAGCTGGGAGGCGGAGTCGTCGTCGAAATACTGGAACTCCACAGGCTTGAGGCCGTTCTTCTTGTTCTCCTCATCCCAGCGCAGCAGGATCGCCTCCTGGTTGGTGCCGGAGCCGACGATCACGCGTTTGCCGGCGACGTCCGGGGCCGACTCGACCTTGGTGATAGCTGCTGTCCGCCTTGGCGTAGAAGCCGAGCTTGTCCTCGCGGTAGCTGGCGAAGTCGAACTTGAGCTTGCGCTCCTCCGTGACGGTGACGTTGGAGAGCACGGCCTCGTACTTGCCGGAATCGACGCCGAGCGGCCAGTCTGCCCACGCGGTCGGGACGATGTCCGCCTCCAGGCCCAGCGACTCGGCCAGTGCGACGGCGATATCCACCTCATTGCCCACCGGCGTCTTGTTGTCCGTGGCGTAAACGGCCAGCGGCGCCGCGAACGGACTCACCGCCACGGTCAGTTTCCCGTCCTTCTTGATGGCATCCGGGACGAGCGCGGCGGCCGCGGTATCCACCGTGGCCTTGGTGCGGTCCTGCTGCGGAGAGAGGTTGAACTGCTTGACGCCGGAGGACGACGACGGCGCCGCCGAAGTGCCGCCGGCAGCGGCGGCGGCACCGGGATCGGAGCAGGCCGCGAGACCCAGGACGGTGGTGGCCGCCAACGCGACGGCGACGCCTGATTTGAACGAAAGACTGGACATGGTTTCTCCTTGAAAGTGGGGGTCGTGGTGCTGGTGCCAGCAACTATCCGGGGCGCGCTAAATGCCGGTCAAAGCGCCGCGAAACGGGGTGAAACCAAGGGATACAGGCGGTAATACCCGTTCATCCGGCGTCCGCGGACGCGGCCTGCGGACGCCCAGTGTTACCGAAGATTGCCCTGCGTGACGTGGTGGGAAGGAATTGTTCACGGCGGGCCGAACTGGCCTAGCCTGCATAGAAGACCTGCAGGGCGACAGCACGACACAGGAGGGGTGAACTTGTCAGTGAGCACGCACCAGAGGACGCACCGGACCACGCACCGGCTCGGCATCGACGCTCCGGCGGACCTTGTCTTCAGCATGCTGCGTGACGCCTCACACTGGCCCTACCTCGACGGCTTGACGGTCTACTCCGAGCGCGTCAGCGGAGACGACGCCGCGCACGAGCTCCGCACGTCGGTAGTGTCCAACGGCTCGCTCAGTTCGAGCCACTGCTGGCGCGTCTTTGATACCGCCAGCCACCGCGCCGAGTTCCACCAGCTCGGACCTCGAACCTCCGCTGCGGGAGCTCGGCGGCGACTGGGAGATCCGGCCGGCGGACGGGCTCTCCGTGGTCACGCTGACCCACGAGTTCGAGGTCGACGACGAGCACCTCGCCGAGCGGATCAACGCGATCATCGAGGACTACAGCCGGCGTGAACTGGAGGCGCTCCGGGTCAGCTGCGAACGGCTGTCCCTCCTCCTGCAGCACCACGCCCCGCAGACACACGCCCACACCGCAGCCCACAGCGCAGTCCACGCCGCAGTCCACAGCAAAGGAGGCCTGAAATGTCAGAAGTCAGGTTCACCACGGAACGGGACAGCTTCGGCCGGCTTCTCGCGGACCGCGAAGTCTGGCGGCAGGCCACCACCATCCCGGCGGCCGGCGAACTGACCGCCCGCTGGCTGGAGGGCAACAGCGAATATCAGCCGGGAGTCTTCTCGCCCGGATTCGACGACGAGACCACGGCCATCGCCGGAGAGCTCGCCCGGCTCAACCGCAACGGGCTCTTCACCAAGGAATCGCAGCCGGGCGTTCAGGCCGGGGGCCTCTCGCAGCGCGCCTACGTGACGGCCTTCTGCAGCCCAGCGACGGCATCGGCGCTCCTGGCGTTGTCCACCCGGACCGGACTGGTGACGGTCGCGCACGCCCCAGGTGAGACCAGCAGCGCCTCTATTCCGGTGACCGTCCAGGATGACGACGTCGTGACCGTGCTTGGAAGCAGCGAGGGGCCGGTTGGGGAAGACCAACTCAGAGACTGGGCGGCCGAAACCAACGAGACGTTGGCCCTCGTCCTCGCGGATGCCTGGTACGTGGAGATCTTTGATCCCGTCTGGGGCCGGAACGATGTGTTGCTGACTGCCGTATTTGAGGCACTGGAGGCCGAATAGCCTGCGGGAACGTGCTTCGCCGCGCAGCCGGCGGCTACCGATTCCCGGGGATTTCACATATCGGTCGCGTCCCAGCCGATGCTGGCGGCCTCGTCCAGGGTGCGCGCCTCGAAATGCTCCAGCATGTCCTTCATTGCCTCGACGCTCTGCTTGAACAGGGCAGAATCCCGCCACTGCTCAATCTGTTCCAGGGATTCCCAGGGACCGGTGCTGATGAAACGGTTTTTGACGTCGCGGTCGTGCATCAACACGGCTTTGGCGTTGGGAAAATCCTCCTTCGTTTTCCTGGCCAAGTCCCGCCAGGCCTGCACAAAATCGTTCTCGCGGCCGGGATGCACCAGCCAGATTCCGAGCGTATAGACAGACACGTCGATCGCCTCCATTGTCCGTACGGGGTTGATACGGCGATTATGTTCCAGTCCTCCGGCTGGCGGTAGGGCCGGATTGCCCAAAGGGCGCGCTCGGGGCCTGCCAAAATACCGTTGTATGGGTGGAGTGGAAGGGCCTAGCATGTGGGCAGGCCCCCACTCTGGGGACCAGCCCCGGACCTTCCACTATTGGGAGCGGGCATGCTTCGGAGGCCGATGTCCTGGGCGTCACAGGATAGGAAAAACGATGAGCAAATATCTGTTCGAAGCGAACTACGTTGGCGACGGAATCAAGGGCCTCATGCGTGAGGGCGGCACCAAGCGGCGTGATGCGGTCGTCGAGGCCCTCAAGTCCGTGGACGGCTCACTCGAAAGCTTCTACTACGCCTTCGGGGAGACCGACGTCGTTGGGGTCTTCGATATCCCCGATCAGGCCAACGCCGTCGCCCTGTCGCTGATGATCAATTCCACCGGTGCCGTGAACCTGCACCTGAAGCCGCTCATGACACCGGAGGATCTCGACGAGGCAGCCACCAAGACGCCGTCGTACCGGCCCCCGGGGCAATAGGGCACGAACACCCATGCCGCGTCCTGACGGATCCCCTCGGCTGTGAACCGTCGGACTAGACTCGTCCCAGCTACGTGAGAAAAGGGGACTCATGGGATTGTCTGAGCAACAAACGCGCCAGAGCACGCGCTACAACCGTCTGGCCATTGCCGCGCTGGCGTTGGCTGGATTGGCCGTGATCGGCACCGTTGTTGCCAGCGTTGCGGTTCTCGCCGTTTTCGCCGTCGGTGCCGGCCATGCATCGCTCAACCAGATCAAGACACGCGGCGAGCGGGGACGCGGGCTGGCGCTCACCGCCCTCATGATCGGCTACGGCATCGCTGCCCTGGCGCTCGTGTCCACGATCTACTTCGCTGCAGTTTTCTCTGTTCACCAATAGCCAGTTCACCAATAACCAGTTCACCAATAGGCAGTTCACCAATACCAGTTCACCAACAGCCGACGGCGGGCGCCGCTTGGGCGTGCCCTGTGCTTGCCGGCGCGGCGCACCAGCGGCGACGCGCCGGTGCCCGCATGTCTGCCAGTAGGCTCGGGGCATGTCACTGAGCGAATCATTGGGCAGACAATACGGGCGGGGAAGACACTGGATGCGCGCCGCTGCGCTGCTGCTGGCTGTGGCCGGTACGGCAGCAGGCCTGGCCGGGTGTGAATACCCCGACGACGTATCAGATCCGACGGCGGCGCCCACCAGGACCGGCCGGCCGGCACGTTCGCTGCCTCCGGTGGACCCAGGAGCCGCGACCGCGGAGAAGCGCAACCTGGATGACCTCGGAGCAGTCCTCGGCGCCCGGCCGGGCGGGATCGTCATGGAAGGCGTCGGCGGGATCGGCGGCGCCGGATTGCGCAAGTCGGTCAAGGCCCTGTCGAAGGGGACGTACACGGTCACCGCCGCCTGTGTCGGTGCACCGACTAGTATTTCGATCTCCCAGGACGGCCTCCGGGACGGGGGGAAGCTCGAACTGACTCTCGACTGCGGAAAGGCCACCCAAGCACAGGTGGAGCTTGCGGCCGGCCCGGTCCAGGCCCGGGCCTACCGCCTCATGACCGGGCCCGGGGCCGGCGAAGTCGCGGGTTTCTGGATGGTTCCGGCCGCGCCGGGGTCCTAGCCGGGAACCGTACAGGCGGCGGGTCCCGGCACCGGCAGGACCGGAGGTTCTAGCGCAGGCGTGTTACTTGGTGCCGTTATATTCCTCGTCAGTGACGAGGTCACCCCACTCGGACTCCGCGCCCTCGGCGGAGGCTTCCCACATCGCAAGGTGGGTCATGAAATGGTCCGGCGCGGCGCCGTGCCAGTGCCATTCGCCCGGCGGCGTGTAGATCGTGTCGCCGGGGCGGATCTCCGTCACTTCGCCGCCGCGGGCCTGGAGAAGGCCGACGCCTTCGGTGACGTGCAGGGTCTGCCCGACGGCGTGCGAGTGCCAGGCCGTGCGCGCGCACGGGGCAAAGTGCACCGCATTGACGCGCATGCGGGACGGTTCGGGCTGCGGGGCCGCGATGACGTCAAACCAGACGTCGCCGGTGAACATCTGCGCCGGTCCCTTGACGCTTGGCTTCTTGGCTTGGATTTCCACTGTCATTTCCTCACAGGTGTTTGTCTGGGTGTTGATGGGCTCCGCGTCCCGCTGGCTCCGGGGCCTGGTTTCTGCGTCCTAGTTCAAGGTCGCCGTGTCAATCACGAAGCGGTAGCGGACGTCGGAGGCCAGGACGCGCTCGTAGGCGTCGTTGATCTTCGCGGCCGGGATGACCTCGATCTCGGCGCCCAGGCCGTGCTCAGCGCAGAAGTTGAGCATTTCCTGGGTTTCGCGGATGCCGCCGATCGCCGAACCGGCGAAGGAGCGGCGCCCCATGATCAGGGAGAACACGTTCACCGGGAGCGGTTCCGCGGGTGCGCCGACGTTGACCAGGGCGCCGTCGAGGGACAGCAGCTGCAGGTAGGAGCTGATGTCGATCGCGGCGCTGACGGTGTTGATGATCAGGTCGAAGCTGCCGGCGAGTTCCGTGAAGGTGTTTTCATCGCTCGTGGCGTAGTAATGGTCCGCGCCCAGGCGCAGCCCGTCTTCCTGCTTCTTCAGCGACTGGGAAAGGACGGTGACATCGGCACCCATGGCGTGGGCTATCTTGACGGCCATGTGGCCCAGGCCGCCCAGGCCCACCACGGCGACCTTCTTGCCGGGGCCCGCGCCCCAGTGGTTCAGCGGCGAGTAGGTGGTGATGCCCGCGCACAGCAGCGGCGCGGCGACGTCGAGCTCGATGCCCTCCGGGATGGTGACCACGAAGTCTTCGGCCACCACCACGTGGGTGGAGTAGCCGCCCTGGGTGATGGTGCCGTCACGGTCGACAGCGCCGTAGGTGCCCGTCATCCCGGCCAGGCAGTACTGCTCCTCGCCGGCAAGGCAGTTGGCGCACTCGCCGCAGGAGTTGACCATGCAGCCGACGCCGACCCGGTCGCCGACGGTGTGCTTGGTCACGGCGGAGCCGACCTCGGTGACGATCCCGGCGATTTCATGGCCGGGGACCAGCGGGTAGGACTGCTGGCCCCAGTCGCCGCGGACGGTGTGGATGTCCGAATGGCAGATCCCGGCGAACTTGATCTCGATCAGGACATCGTGCGGGCCCACGTCGCGGCGCTCGATGGTGGTGAGGGCGAGCGGCTCGGTCGCGGAAGGTGATGCGTAAGCGTTGACGGTAAGCAATGAATCTCCTGCTGGTCGATCGTTGGGGGTTGTTCAACGGAACACCATCCATCAAACCCGTCTTCGCAACGGTGAGGGAGTCCCTGCTGATAGGGGTACTGGCAGGGTCTCCCTCAGGGGGCCGTAAGGCCTAACGTTGATGGCATGGACAATCGAGACGCGACCCGCGAATTCCTTGCCTCGCGCCGGGCGAAGATCACCCCCGAGCAGTCGGGGCTGCCGGTCTACGGCGCCAATCGCCGGGTGCCGGGGCTGCGCCGCGGGGAAGTCGCGATGCTGGCCGGCGTCAGCGTCGAGTACTACACCCGGCTGGAGCGGGGAAACCTGTCCGGGGTTTCGGAGGGCGTGCTGGATGCGGTGGCGAAAGCTCTGCAACTCGACGACGCCGAACGGGCCCACCTCTTCGACCTGGCCCGGGCGGCAGCGCCGGGCAGCAGGACCCGCCGGCGTCCCCGTCCCGCGGAGTCAGTCCGACGGAGCATTCAGCTGACGCTGAACGCCATCACTAACGCGCCCGCCTTTGTGCGGAACGGACGCATGGACATCATTGCGGCCAACCCGCTGGGTTACGCCCTGTATTCGGACATGTATGCGGGTCCGGCCCGCCCCGCCAACCATGCCCGGTTCATCTTCCTGGACGGCCGCTCGCGCAGCTTCTACCCGGACTGGGAGCGTGCGGCGAACGACACCGTCGCCATCCTGCGTACCGAGGCCGGCCGGGACCCGTACGACCGCGGGCTGACCGACCTGGTAGGCGAACTATCGACGCGGAGCGAGGAATTCCGCACCCTGTGGGCCGCACACAACGTGCGCCAGCACTACACCGGGCTCAAGCACTTCCACCACCCGGTGGTGGGGGAACTCCACCTGATGTTCGAGGCCATGGACGTCTCGGCCGACGCCGGGCTGTCCCTGCTGGTCTACAACGCCGAGCCCGGATCCGCGTCGGAGGATGCGCTGCGGCTGCTGGCGAGCTGGGCTGCGACCAACCGGCAGGTCAAGGAGGCCGAGGCAGCTACTACGGTGGACACGGCCTAACCGCACCGAGTAGCCGGAACTGTCAGGCCAGGGCGGAAATGCCGTCCGCGTGACCGCCGGGCTGGCCGCCGTTGGAGGTGAAGTTGTTCAGCCAGGCCATGGCGTCGTCCCTGGACGTGAAGAACTCGTGGGGGTACCGGGTGTGCCGGCTCATTGCCGCCGCGATCACACGATCCACAGTGCTGGATCCAAGCACGGCAATCGCCAGAACCCCTGTTGTCTGCGCGAACTCGTATCTGGCCGCCGCGCTGATCTCCACGTCCGTCATTTCGGAGAGCATCGGCATCGGGGTTCCGCCGCTGATCTGCGCTACGGCCCGCATGGCGTCCCTGGCGTCGTGGACATCAACAACCGAGCCGGGCTGCCAGACAGATGTGATGATGCCCGCGCTGACGCTCAGCACGTTCTTTCCATCAGCAGCTGCTATATGTCCTGGCATCATCGAAACCATTGTAGGGCCGGCCCTGCCATGCCAGGGCTTTGGGCCCCGGTGCGCGTGGCGGACCGCAAAACAGCGGCTGGTCGGGACTCCCCTGGGCCCGCCCTCGCGCCTGCCCGTGGACATGTCCCCACGCCCGGAGGGGACATGTCCCCCGGTGCGGCGTAGGGATGGACATAGTGGGCTTATGTCCATCCCTGGACGCCAGAGGAGGGCATGTCCCCCGAAGAAAGAATCCGGAACCGGCCCAACCCCTACCGGCCTTCCGGGATCAGGACTCCAGTACCAGCAGCTGGGCCTTGTCCGCGTCCCAGCCCACCCATAGCTCCTCATCGGGCAGGAGCCCGGCGACCCTGTCGGAGCTCAGCTCACGGAGCTGGAGTTCGTGGCCGCCGGCCCTGAGCCGATGGCGGACCGTGGCGCCCAGATTCGTGGAGGACACCAGAGTCGCCGTGCATCCGTTGCCCGCCGAAGCCCGTGTCCTGAATTTGAGGTGCTCCGGGCGGATGGAGACGGCGTAGTTCTCGCCGCTTGCCCCGCGGTCGCGGACCTTTGCCAGGCCCAGGCCGCCGAGGTCCACCACTGCCTCCTCGCCGTTTCGCTCCACGATGGTGCACGGGATGAGGTTCGTGTCGCCGAGGAAGCTGGCCACCCAGTCGGTGAGGGGGTGGTTGTACACCTCCTCCGGCGGGCCGGACTGCACGATTTTCCCGTCCCTCATCACCACGATCCGGTCCGACATGGCCATGGCCTCGTCCTGGTCGTGCGTCACGAACAGCACGGAAATGCCCAGGCCCTTTTGCAGGGTCTTGATCTCCTCCTGCATCTGCTCGCGGAGGCGTTTGTCCAGGGCCGCCATCGGCTCATCCAGCAGCAGGGCCGCCGGGTTGAACACCAGTGCCCGGGCCAGCGCCACACGCTGCTGCTGTCCCCCGGACAGCTGGCGCGGCTTCCGGCCGCCCATCTTGCCCAGCCCCACACGGTCGAGGGCTTCCTCCGCGCGCTGGCGCCGTTCCGCGCGCGGCACCTTCCTCATACGGAGCGCAAACTCCACGTTTTCCAGCGCGGTCATGTGCGGGAACAGGGCGTAGTTCTGAAACACGACACCGAGGTTTCGCTCCCGGGGTGGCAGCGAGTCCACGGGCCTGCCGTCGATGAGAACGGTTCCGGCGGTGTGTTCTTCAAACCCCGCAACCATCATCATGGTGGTGGTCTTGCCGGAGCCGCTGGGACCCAGGAGGGTCACGAACTCCCCGGGCTGGACCGTCAGGTCCAGCTCGTCCACGGCAACCACGTCGCCGTAGTGCTTGCTGACCTGGCGGAGCTCAATGGCGCCCTGGGCGGCCCTCCCCGTCCCCGGAATTGACTCCGCGGAAATCACTGATGCGGTCATCGACTTTCCTTACGTTTGTGCGGACACGGCCAGCGGCAGCATCCGGGTTGAAGAACGGCGCTTGAGGACAAACATGACCTGGAGCAATAGCCCGATTGTTGCCACGCTGACCAGCAGGGCGGAGGACACGGCGATCTTCGGGGTTAGGTTGAACTGGATATCCGTGAACATCTTGACCGGCAAGGTGGTGGCGCCCTGGGGACTGCATGAACAGGGACATCACCGTCTCGTCGATGGAGACCGAGAACGCGAAAAGCGCACCGGAGATCAGGCCGGGCAGGATGATGGGCAGATATACGTGCCGCAGGACGGAGAGCGGACCTGCCCCCAGGCTCTGCGCCGACCGGACCAGGGCCGGGTTGAGCCCAGCGAGGCTGGCACGGGTGGTCAGGTACACATAGGGGGTCGCGATGACCGCGTGCGCCAGGCCGATGGGGACGATGCTGCCCACCATGCCGATCGAGATGAAGAACTGGTAGAACGCCAGCGCGAGCACCACGGTCGGCACGATCATCGGCGCGAGGATCAGACCCACCACTGCGGGCTGGCCAGGGAATTTGCGCCCGTGGAGGCCGATCGCCGCGGTGGCGCCCAGCAGCACACCGATCACGACGGCTATCGCCGCCGACTGGAGGCTGGCCGTCAGGGCGGAGGTCCAGGCCCGGTCGGCGAAGAATCCGGCCACGGCGGCGAAGGAGATCCCCTCCGGCGGGAAGGTGATGTAGCGGCTGTCGTTCAGCGCCACCGGCACCACAATCGCCGTCGGAATGACGAGGAAAAGGAAGACCGGGATGGAAAGAAGCGCCAGCAGGCGCTGCTGCGGATTAGTTGTCTTCATGTTGGCCTCCTGCCCTAAGGACGCGCTGGTAGATGGCCACGAGGATGCTGACCATGACCGTCAGGATGACGGCCAGCGCAGCGGCCCCGGAGAAGTCCGTGAGCTGTCGGGCGTAGTAGTCGATCTGGTTGGCGATCATCATGTCGCCGGGTCCGCCCATCACCACTGGCGTGATGAAGAAGCCCGTACTGATGATGAAGACCAGCAGACCGGCGGCGGAAATGCCGGGCATGCTCAGTGGCAGCGTGATCCTGCGGAAGACGGATCCTTCCCGCGCGCCCAGCGAGCGGGCCGCGAGCCCCAGCCGGTCGTCGATCGATGTCAGCGAGGAGAAGATCGGGAAGACCGCGTACGGCAGCAGGCAGTGCACCATGCCGACGATCACGGCGAACCGGTTGTGCAGCAACGGGATCGGCGCACCTGTAAGCCCGATTCCCTGCAGGAATGCGTTCACAATGCCGTTGTCCTGGAGCAGGACCGCCCAGGCGAAGTTCTTCACCAGGATGCCGGTCCAGAACGGCAGGAGTACGACGGCGAACAGGATCACCCGGGTGACGGTTCCGGCCCGCCACAGAACCATGGCGATGACGTAGCCGAGCACCACCGTGACAATGGTGCTCGCCAGGCTGATGGTCAGGGTATTGACCAGTGCGCGCACCACCAGCGGGTCCTCGAGAACCCGCTGGTAGGCGTTGTCGGCGAAGCTTGCGCCGACCAGTTTGCCCAGCGGCGTCAGGAACAGCACGACGTCGAAGGCAAGGATCGGTGCCAGCAGCAGCCACCAGCCGCTGCGCCGCCGTCGTGGTGCTGGTTCAGCGCCGGGAGGCGCTCCGCGGCCCCGCGGCCGCAGCCGCTCCAGAGTTGCGTTGCTCATCTCAGCTGGCCTGCCAGAGCTTGAACTGCTGCTCGGTCTTCTTCAGGTTCTGCGACCACCACTTGTCGTCGCGGACCAGGATCTTGTCCGCGAGCCGGGGGCTGGTGGGAAGCGTGTCCGCGATCTCCTTCGGCAGCTTGGCCAGCGCCGGGGTGTTGGCCAGGGTCAGGTTGGTGACCTTGTCGAACGCTGCGCCGGCCTCGGCGTCGTTGGACATGAAGTTCATCAGCTTGAAGGCCGCTTCCTTGTTCTTGGCGCCCTTCGGCACCACGAAGTAGTCGCCGGCCAGGACGGCGTTTTCGGCGGAGAAGTTCAGCTTCGCGCCGTCGTTGCGGGCCGCGTTGATGCGGTTGTTGAAGCTGGTGGAGAGGGAGACCTCGCCGGAGGTGAGCTGCTGGATGGGCTCCTGGTTGGCGGCGTGGTACAGCAGCCGGTCCTTGCCCGGGTGCTCGCCCAGGACTCTTAGGGCCCGATCGACGTCGAGGGGGTAGATCTTGTCGAACGGGACACCGTCGGCCAGCAGTGCGGCTTCCAGGACGGAGCTGTCGGACAGCTGGTTGTACACCGAACGCTTGGTGTTGTACTTGCCCTGGTCGAAGAACTGGGCCCAGTCTTTCGGGGCCTGCGCGTCAGAAATGACCTTCTGGTCCCACGCCATGACGAACAGGAAGCTCAGGTACTTGATGCCGTATTCGGCCTTCGCGTAGCCCGGCAGGCCCTTGTCGCTGATGATGTCGTAGTCGAACTTTTCCAGCAGCCCCTCGGCCACGGCCACCTCATATTCCGGCGCCGTGATTTCCACGAGGTCCCACTGCACGTCGCCGGACTGGACCTGGGCCTTGAGCGCGGCCAGGCTGGTGTTGGCCAGCAGCGTCGTCTGGATCCCCGACTGCTTGGAGAACGGGTCCAGGATCGTCTGGGTCAGCTGGTCGTTGTAGGAGCCACCATAGGACGTGACCGTCACCGTCTTGTTGGCGGCGGCACTTTCGGCGGGCTTCGCCGCGCAGCCGGAGAGCGCCAGACCCGCAAACGGCGTCAGCGCTGCCGCCTTGAGGAGCTGCCTGCGGTCAAAGGGAGTGGAACGGAAATCTGTCATGGGGGACAGTGCCTCTCATGTACGCGGGCACGCCGAAAGAAGGCGCGCCGGATTGCGGGCGTGGTGGGGTGCGGTGCGTGTGGTTGCGTGTAGCGCAGGAAGAAAGAAGAAGGGACAGCGGCGGTTCGCGCACGCCATCCATTCCACCTGGAGATCTCGAGTCCGCCTGCCGGCGGCTTTTCGGTTTCGCAACTGTAACTGTGAAGTTGCTCACTAGTCAACAGTTGTATTGCTTTAAGAAACAACGAAGCTGCGGCACGGACGTGGCCCGATTTGCACAGCAAGTTCACAGCAGGGCGCTATTGAAGATACAGCCGCAAGAACGACAATGGTTCGACCTGATAGGAGTATTTGCCGGGCGAGGGTGGCCGCGACTTACTGGAGCGTCAGTGGCGAGCGTCTTGACCCATCGAGCCGGAAGCAAGCGACCTTGTACCGACTAGTGATGGGCTCCCAGCATGATCACCCTGCGCAAGCATGTACTCCCCTCGGTCCTCGCCCTGCTCCTGCTCTCGACGTCGGCCTGTACTTCCGGGACCCCGTCCGGCAGCGCCACGAGCAAGTCCGGCGGCGGGACGAGCCAATCTGCCAAACCCGCCAAGTCCGCCAGTCCCGGTGTTGCAGTGCCACAGCTGGCTCCCGCCAGCACGGTGGATGCGCGCACGGTGCTGGCGGCGTTCAAGTCCCGGGACATGGTGGGGCACATGCAGGCGCTGCAGCGCGTTGCCGATGCCAATGGCGGCAACCGGGCCTCGGGCACGTCCGGATATGAGGAATCGGCCCGCTACGTCGAGGAACAGCTGCGCGCCGCCGGGTATGCACCGGTGCGGCAGACCTTCTCGTTCCGGGGGGACGGCCGCGGCAAGCCGAGGGTGGAGTCCTTCAACATCCTGGCCGACACCGGGGGCGATGCCGGGCACACCGTGGTGGTGGGCGCGCACCTGGACTCCGTGCAGGAGGGCCCGGGCATCAACGACAACGCCAGCGGGGTGGCTGCGGTCCTGGAGACCGCGCGGTGGATAAAGGAGGCCGGGATCACGCCGGTCAACCGGGTCCGGTTTGCGTTCTGGGGCGGCGAGGAGGACGGCCTCTACGGGTCCCAGCACTACGTCGACGAACTCAGCACGGCCGAGATCAGCCAGACCGCGGCGAACCTGAACGTGGACATGGCGGCCTCGCCCAACGGCGTGCGCTCCGTGCATGACGGGGACGGCACGGATTTCGGGAACGCCGGCCCGGCCGGGTCCAAGGCGATCGAGGACATCTTCTTCCGCTACTTCGAGGAGAACGCGCTGCCGGCCGAGACCACACCCTTTGACGGCGGCTCCGACTACGACGCCTTCCTGGAGGCAGGCATTCCCGGCGGCGGGCTGTTCACCGGGGATGTGGAACGGAAGACCCAGGCCCAGGTGCAGTCCTATGGCGGGGTGGCCGGCAAGGACCTCGATCCCTGCTACCACGAGGCCTGCGACACCATCGCCAACACCAACCCGGAACTGCTCCAGGAAATGTCGGGCGCCCTGGCCTACGCCACCCTGGCTTACGCGATGGCAAAGACCGCCTAAACATTTGATTCGCCCGCAACGCACTCATGGGCTTGTGAAAAGCTTGAGCCGGGGAGCGATGCCGTTCCGTCCGGGACGACGTGATGGCACACTTGGTGAAATATCGAGTGACTGGGGGGCCAAGTCAGGAGATCGTCATGGACATTCTGTTACACACGCGAACTTCGGGCCGCCCGGCGGCGGGCAAGCCATGATGGTCGGATGGGCCTACCTTATGGCGGCAGTTATGACAGTCGACTCGCTCCTGCTCGGATTGATTTTGCTGAACGTGTCGTGGCCGAAGCGCTGGAAGAAAAACGGCTGAGGTTCGGGGAGCCGCAATCCGCTGCTGCTACCGTTCCCCCAGGCGCATGCCCGGGGTATGACGAAGGTCGACACCGAGCAAAGCTAGGCTTCAACTAGCCGCAGCCATCCGCTAACGCCCGCCACACAGAAACCAAGCACCATGCTCCTGCCCCTCGAAGACTCCGACAACGACGTTCTCCCTCCTGCCTACCTCCTGCGGGGTGCCCTCCTCACGGACGGTGCCCGCACGCCGGACTCCGTGGTGGCGCTGGAAGGCGGTCGGATCGCCTACGCGGGACCCAGCAGCGGCTTTGACGCCGCGAATTTCCCGGGTGCGGAGGAGCTCCCGCTGCCGCACGGCAGTTCACTGCTCCCCGGGCTTGTTGACCTCCACTGCCATGGCGCCGCGGGCGGCGGGTTCCCGACCGGGGATGACCGGGCCTGCCGGGAGGCTGTGGACTTCCTGCACCGCAACGGGACCACCACCCTGCTGGCCAGCCTCGTCACCGCCCCGGGCGATGAGCTGCTGCGGTCGATCGGCGTGCTCAAGGTCCTGGCGGCCGAGGGACTGATCGCAGGAATCCATTCCGAGGGGCCCTTTCTCTCCTCCGCCCGCTGCGGAGCGCAGAACCCCCGCTGGCTCCGGGACCCCGATCCTGAACTGCTCCGGCACCTGCTTGCGGCCGCCGGCGGAGCCCTGCAGACAATGACTTACGCCCCCGAACTGCCGGGCGCCAGTGAACTGCTCCGGATTCTCACGGACCACGGCGTCACCCCCTCGCTGGGCCATACCGATGCCGATGCCCACTTGGCGGCCACCTCGTTGGCGGAAGCGGCGGACCTCATCGCCAGCGCCGCGGCCCGTGCGGGCTTCGGGCCGCGGGCCCGTCCCACGGTGACCCATCTGTTCAATGGCATGCCTCCCCTGCACCACCGGAGTCCCGGGCCGGCGGCCGCGTGCCTGCGGCTGGCGGCCGCCGGCACGGTTGTGGTCGAGCTCGTCGGCGACGGCGTCCACCTCGACCCGGAGACGGTCCGGATGGTGTTTGACCTGGTCGGGGCCGAGGGCATCGCGCTGGTGACGGACTCCATGGCGGCAACCGGGCTGCCCGACGGCGACTACGAACTCGGCGGCTCAGATGTTGTGGTGCACGACGGCGTGGCCACCCTGAGGAGTAACGGCGCCCTGGCCGGGGGCACGGCGACCCTGCTGGAAGTTGTCCGCACCACCATCGCGGCGGGCGTGAGTCCGGCCGATGCCGTCATGGCGGCGACCCTGGTCCCTGCCCGTGTCCTGGGCCTGGAAACCGAGGTCGGAAGCCTCCGGGCCGGAATGCGCGCCGACATCATCGCTGTTGACCCGGGCTTCGAACTCGTCACGGTCCTGCGCGGCGGGCGGGTCCTGCCGGAAAACCGGCGCGTCGCGCCTTAGCCCCCGAATCCGGAGGTGGCGGCCGTTCCGGAAGTTTCGAGCCGTCCGGGTTGTTGTTCTGATTGTGGGCAAGAAATCTTCCGGAAAGGAGCCCGCCATGATCCGCATCGCTATCGTGCTCGGGAGCACTCGGCCCGGACGCCTCGGAAAGGCCGTCGCTGACTGGGTAAGTTCCCGGGCATCAGAACGCGGCGATGCCACCTTTGACGTCCTCGACGTCGCCGACTTCCGGCTCCCGCTTCTCGACGAGCCGCTGCCGCCCTCCTTCGGCCGGTACAGCCAGCCCTACACCAAGGCCTGGTCCGAGGCTGTTAACGGATTCGACGGCTACATCTTCGTCACCGGCGAGTACAACCACTCGATCCCCGGGGCACTGAAAAACGCTCTGGACTACCTGTACAAGGAGTGGAACAACAAGGCGGCCGGGTTCGTCAGCTACGGAAGCAGCGGAGGTCTCCGCGCCGTCGAACACCTGCGGGGTGTCGCGGCAGAGCTGCAGATGGCGGACGTCCGGGCCCAGGTTGCGCTGCCGTTGGCCACAGAGTTCGCGAATTACCGCACCTTCATCCCAACGGCCGCCGCGGAGACGAGTCTGCAGACCCTGTTTGATCAGGTGATCGCCTGGGCCGGCGCGCTGAAGATCCTCCGCCCGGACCATGCCCACGGGAAAGAAGACGCCAGCGCTGCCTAACCGCTGCCCAGGCTGAGCGGTGCTTGCCGGGTCGCTGAGCGCCTGCCGACGTCAGCCTAGGCCGGAGTTCCCGTCCTGCGCCGCCGTCGACGGACGGGAGGCGTGTCCGCGCCGTGCGGTGCCGCGGCATAAGGACTGGACTGGGTCACGTTCTGGCCCTGAACGGCATCGGGCACCAGCACATGGACCGTGCCGCCGGCTGATTCCCGCGTAGCTCCGCCCGCGACGCTCCGAAGATAGTCGAGGGCTCCCTCCTCACTTAACCCGTACTCCCGCACCAGCGTCCGCAACGCCAGGCCGGCCAGTGCCCGGGAGAGCTGCGCCGAGGAGAGATCGGCGCTGCTTCCGGACCTCAGCGCCACCTCTTGGACCAAACGCAGTGCCCGGGACAAGTGGCGGGCCAGTCGGGCCGCTGCAGTAATGTCTGCGCTGGTGAAGACGTGGGGCCACGGCGCGTACAGGTTCACCGCGGCATGAAATACCGATTGCGGGACCAGCGGAACGGAAACCAGCGACCGGACTCCGTAGGCTGCGGCGGCACTGGCGTACCCGGGCCAGCGGCGCTCCAGGGACGTGTCGCCCACGAACACAAATTCACCGCTGCGAACCGCGGTGCGGGCCGGCCCGTCGTCGAAAGATCGCTGCGCCTCATCCGCGGCCCGCGCCGGTGCGCTGCCCGCGGTAAGGGTGAGGGCCTCCGCGGACCCGAGCAGGGTGATTGCCCAGCTGATCCCGCGGCCGGGACCACCAATGTCGTCGACAAACTCACTCACGGCCTCGCTGAGGAAAGCACCGACATCCGGGTCGTTGAAGTGCAGCTCCCAGAAGGAGGCATGACGATCCTGCCGGCCGTCTCTTGCAGTTCCTTGGGTCATGTTCCACGCTCGAGATCAAAGCACGCAGCTCTCTGCTTTACCGATGAAAACAGCATACGTCCGGGCGGACACGGCCGCGCCACCGATCTGTCAGAGCCGAAGATCCCGTCGAATATCGCTTGGTCCCCGGCCGTTCCGGTGAGCTGTCCCAGTATTAGCGGCGAACCGCATCAGCCCCGCGGCGGCCCAGGGAAGTTCCAACGTCCCGCCCTGGACCGCCCGCCCCGGCTCCAACACCAGTCGCGGAGGACCCGTCCGCCGTGGCACAACCATTTATACCCGCGTTGGCCCGGTCCCAACAGAGCCATTTGGCCCGTGCCGGCTGGCCGTGCATTCCCACCCATTTCACACACCCATTTCGCCCTCCCATTTCACCCCCGGCGGATGAGGTCCGCGCACGCCTCCAGGCGGAGGATGAATATGGCCCCGATGCCCGGAGGCAACACCCCAGCTGGGAGAGGAACTTCCAATGTCGAAACCCCACGCCATCCTCTTGGGATTCATCGCACTTGGGACCACCGTAGCGCTGCTCACCGGATGCAGCCCAACCAGCCCACCGGCGGCCACGCCCAGTCCGACCGTGACCGTCACGAGCCCGCCCGCGAGCGTGTCGCAGGTCTGCGCGGCTGTCGATGCCCATGCCGCAGCTCTGGCAAATTTCAAGGACACGCTGAAGCCTGACGCCACAATCGAGCAGGTCCGCGCGGCCCAGGAGGAAGTCGCAAAGACGTATGACGATCTGGTCAAGGCAACCGAGAACCTCGCCCAGCAACGGGCGGAGGCCGTCAAGGCGGCCGAAGCCAAGTTCAATGCCGCCGTCGCCGCAGTGCCTGACAACGCCACGTTGACTCAGGCAGCTAGTTCCCTCCGGGACGAAGCCTCCAATGTCGAGGCCGCGATCCGCGACCTCAGGACTGAGGTCAATTGCTAGCCGTCATGCCTGTGACGAAAGTTCGAGTTTCGGACGCCGGTACGACGACCTCAGTAAGGACGAGCTGAAGGGACTGAGCCCGGTGCAATACCGTGCGCAGTCCCTCCAGCTCCAACTCCTAGGGGAGCAGGTCAGGCGATGGGCTGGGTCACTTCTTTTCCGGGAGGAACATTGCCTTTTCCAGCGGTGTCACGGTGAGTGACTTGAGCTGGGCGATCCCGCCTTCTGCGAAGAGAGCCATCTTGTCGGCTCCGTCGCTGGGGAAGACCTGGTCCGTGATGGTCCGCAGACCGTCCTGGGCGAACACCTCTACTGATGAGCGGTCGAGGTAGATGCGCATGGTGATGTTGCCCTTCTTGTCCAGGGTGACGGGGGCGTCCTCGATGGAAGCGAATGCCGGGTGGAACGCGGTGTTGCCGGAGTTGGTGCGGTCAACGAAGAGCTTCCCGGTCGTGGCGTCGAAGCCGATGACTGTGGCTGATGTTCCATCGCCCAGCACGGTGATGCCGGATCTCTTGGCCGTGCCCGGCGCGAAGGTGATATCGACTCGTTGGACCTGACCGGACGCGGCCGCGGGCAGCGGAGTTGTCCCCTCCGCGATCGGGATGCCGTTCTTGGTCGAGTAGCTTGGCTTTTGGGCCAGCTTGTCCACCTGCTTTACGGCGCTTTGGGTGAGTCGGGGACCCTCCGGGGTCTGAGTCAGTTTCACTTCCCGCGGCAGTGACATGGCGCTGCGCCACGGGTTGGTGGGGATGGCGTTGGCGTAGTCCCAGTTGTTCATCCAGCCCAGCATGACCCGGTTGTCTTCGGCCATGTTGGCGAAGGACACGGCGGCGTAGTAGTCGCGGCCGTAGTCCAGCCAGTCATAGGACTGCAGGCGGGTTGTCGCTGCTGTGGAGCTCGCCATGAACTCGTCAGCGAGGATATGCCCCCAGCCGAATCGGTTGTTGTCGACGACTTTGATTTGTGCCTGTTGGCCAACGAATTCCTTGACATTCCATGACGCCCAGTCGAGCGTTTCACTGTCGTTTCCGGTGGCCGTGCGGACCACCTGTCCGTTGATTACCAGGTTCACGGATTCTTCATCGGACCTGGGAACAGCGGCGGTGTCGGTGAGCATGACATGGTCAAGGGTCAGGTGTCCCCACCCGCCGGTAGCCTGGTCAACGACCCGCAACTGTGCATTCTGTCCCGCGAATTCGGAGACGTCCCAACCCTTCCAGTTCAGGATTCCGGCATTATCTCCTGCCAGGGAGCGGACCACACTGCCGTTGATGAGCAACTGGACGGCCAGGATCTGTCCGGAGTCCGCGGAGCGGTTGCCGCCGCCCACCAGCATGCTCATGAAATTCTTGGTGATGGGGAATTCCGGTGACGTCAGGGTGCCCTGCCGGTCATCGCCCGGTGCGGTGCCGGTATCGAAGGTGTTAACCCGCTTGGCCCCGATGTAGAAGTCCCCGCCGCTGGCGGAGGGCTGGAAATTGGGGGTGAGGTCGCCGGTTCCGGTCCAGCCGGCGTCGGCCAGTGTTGTCCCCGGGGGAACCTCGAAGCCGTTGAACGTCAGCTCCCCCTCGGGTGGGGTGTTGTCCAGCTTGTCGGAGACCCGCGGGTGCTTGCCGCCGCCCACGAGGAAGTTCAAATAGTCATCGGTCACCGTAAACGTTGGTGACTGCATGGACCCAAGCGGCCAGTCGCCGTCGTTGAAGGAGTTGATGAGGCCTGCTCCGGTGAAACCCGAGACGGCCTGTTGCCCGCCGATTGCCCCGGCTGCGGGAGCGTCACCAAAGGGGCCGTTCTTCCGATTGCCTGGTTCGTTGTTCACGGTCCAGCCGTTGTAGGTTCCGTCGTTGAATCCGGCCAGGACCGTGCCGGGAGGAAGCGTAGCTACGGGTTTGGTGGTTTCGGAGGTGAAGGTGGTGCCGTCGAAGTTACCCACGAAGTACTGGCCGGCGGAGCCGCCGGCCACGCCGCCGGGGTTGATGTTGACCACCATGACCCATTTGATGTTGTTCTTGTCGCCGTCCACGGCCAGGGGGAACAGGTCAGGGCATTCCCACTGCCCGCCGGTGGCGTTGGCGGGCCCGAATTCGCTCAACGCGGTCCAGTCCTTGAGGTTGGCGGACCTGTACAGGACGACCTTGTGCTCCGTGGCTTCCACTGCGGTCATGACCCAGTAGCCTCCACCGCCGGGTTTGTCGTACCAGAAGACCTTCGGGTCCCGGAAGTTGGCGGAGTTCCGGTTCAGGACAGGATTGCCGGAGTACTTGGTCCAGGTCTGGCCGTCGTCGAGGCTATAGGCCAGGGACTGTGCCTGCAGGCCGCGGTGCGCAGAGGCGTCCTTGTAGGCGCTGGTAAAGATAGCGATCAGCGGCGGGTTCGTTTTCGTGCCGAAACCGGAGGTGTTGTCCTTGTCCACTACGACGCTGCCGGAAAAGATGTCCTGCTGGGCGTCGGTGGAGATCGCCAGGGCTGCTCCTGCCAGTGGACAAGGTCCTTGGAGGTGGCGTGGCCCCAGGACATGTTCCCCCAGGTGTTGCCGGAGGGGTTGTGCTGGTAGTACAGGTGGTAGACGCCCTTGTGGAAGACCATTCCGTTGGGGTCGTTCATCCAGTTTTTTCCGGGCGTGTAGTGAATGGCCGGCCGGTAGGGTTCGTCCCCGGGGCCTGTCGCGGCTGACGCCGGCAGGGAACCTGCCAGTGCCGCGGCGAGCGTCAGTCCCGCGAGTGTCAGTGCAGAAACGGCGTGCGTCCTGCGGGTGGTCGTTCTCTTCATCTGCTTGTTTCGCCCTTCGTTGCGCGTGTCTGCGATAGACAACGTTGTCAGTGCGAAGGACACTAAGTTATGTCCATCAGACAAGTCAACGGTTTCTGAGCGGCCTAAGCATGGGGCACCGCCGCCCGCTGAGACAGGTGAAGTGGATGGACTGTGGCAGCAGACAGTTCCCCACCAACGGACGGTTGTAGGGTTCTTTTCCGGGCCGCGGTTCCGTTCAGCCCCTCCAAGGGGGGCCGGACGCAGCTCCCATGAACGGGGGGTTGTCGGAGACGTGGCTGCGGGCTATTCCACCGGCAGGAGCCAGGTCAGCTCCGAGGCGTCGCCTTCGATGTGGCGGGCCAACTCCTCATTGAATTTGGCGCCGTAATCGGCGCGGATGTGTTCCTGGAATGCGGCTTCGTCACGGTAGACCTCGAAGACAAAGTACTCCCGGGGATTTTCTTCCCGCGTATAGGGAAGGAATAGTTCGTTGCCCGGTTCCTGGCGGACGTGCCGGTCAGTTCGAGCATCATCTCGGCGACGCGGGCTTCGCTGCCGGGTTTGGCGGTGAACTCGGCGTACAGGGTTTTGGTCATCATGATCCCTTTCAGGTCGATATCTTCGGCGGACTGTTCAGGAAGTTCCCCGGCGTCAGGCCGGAGGGCGGAGTTCCCCGGAGCCCCTTTGCACCAGCTCAGACGGGACAACATAGGTATGCGGAGGCTGCTGGTCGCCGTCAATCCTGGCCAGCAGCCGCTCCGCTGCCAGCTTCCCGATCCGCTCGGGGTGCTGGGCGATGACTGTCACGCCGGGATCCATCATGTCGGCAAGCGTGAAGTCGTCGAACCCTATCAACGCCACGCGTTTGCTGAGCCCGAGCTCTCTGAGGGCACGCATGGCGCCGAAAGTGATGAGGTTCTGACTGGAGAAGATCGCGGTCGGCGGTTCCCCGGCAGTGAGAAGCTCCAACGCGGCCAGCCTCGCCGAGTCCTCGTCGTGAAGGTTTTCACGGACAGGAACCGTTGAGGTGGGAATGCCGTGCCGGCCGATCTCGTCCATGAATCCCCGACGGCGTTCCCGCGCGGTCTGGATGTCGGTGCGGTCCCCCAGATAGGCGAGCCTGGTGTGGCCCCGGCTGATCAGGTGAGCGGCCGCACTCGCGGCACCTACGGCGTTGTCGGTCACGACGGCGTCTGCTTCCATCCCTACCGGCTCACGGTCGATGAAGACCAAGGGCAGGTCACGGGAATGCTCCGGGATTACATACGCCTGGCTTCGGGCGATCGGCGTGAGGATGAGCCCATCGACGCGCCGGCCAAGGAACGCTGTAACGATGGCCTGCTCCCGCCGGGGGTCATCATCGAGGCTCGCGGCAAAGACCGCTATCCCCCTGGCCCCCAACGCATCTTCTATTGCCCGGTTGATCTCGCCGCTGAATGGGTTGGAGACACTCGGCAGCAGGAGCCCGACGAGAGTGTTCGCCTGCCCGCGCGGCGCAGGCTTCCGGCGGCCATGTCCAGCTGGGGGTTGAGTTGCCCGCGAAGCGCTGAGCACCTTTTCCCGGGTGGCGTCCGACACGCCAGGTTCGTCGTTGATCACGCGGGGGACGGGCTTAATTCCGACGCCGGCAAGGGCAGCCACGTGGCGCATGGTCGGACGACTGGCGGAAAGGGCCGGCTGGCTACGATCGGACATCGTTGTCAAAAATATCGCTCCTTCTAACTTGCATCTATTGACTCTCCGGTGTGATGCTGCTTACATCGTACATGACATCGTTGTCGAGGCCAGTGAAGGCCTCAAACACCAGGAGATTCAATGTTGAGTTCCAAAGCACCCCGTTCCATGAGGAGCGGCCTGTTCGCTGCGGGAGCAGTGCTGACGTTGGCAGCCCTCAGTCTTTCAGCCTGTGGTGGAAGTTCCCCGTCCACCTCG